>CAXTJT010000002.1:0-331476 GCA_964244735.1 uncultured Tardiphaga sp. | reverse complement strand
TCGAGCGCACCGATTTCGGGCTGCGCGAGATCACGCTCGGCGTGGTCGGCGACAACTTGCTGAACGAAGATGTCCGCAATCACATCTCGTTCAAGAAGGCCGAGGTGCTGCAGCCGGGGCTTGGCGTCCGCCTGTTCACGACGATGCGGTTTTGACCGATGACGGGAACCTGGAATCGCTCCAGTGTGATTGACGCTCGCGAGGCAACCCGCGACATGTTGCCCACACTGCCATATTCTGACGCCCTGGCGCAGCGCCGCCAACCGAACGGAGTGCCCATGACGACGATCCCGCACCGCGCAGCCTTCGTGCTGGCGCTGGCAATGCCGCAATCGGTCTTCGCCGCGACCGCCGAAGCGACGCTGCCGCATAATCTGTCGCCGTGGGGCATGTTCATGGGCGCAGACATCATCGTGAAGGGCGTGATGGTCGGGCTGGCCTTCGCGTCTCTCGTGACCTGGACCGTGTGGCTCGCCAAGACCATCGAACTCGCCCGCGAAACCCGAATCGCCAAGCGCCGCGTCGCGGCGTTGGCGCAGGACACCACGCTGGCCGCCGTCGCGCGCGCATGCGGCGATGACGATGACGCCGTCGCGCAACTGGTCGGCACCGCCGAGCGCGAATCCGAATTGTCCGCCGGGACGTTCGACGACGGCTTCAAGGAGCGCATCGCGCTGCGGCTGGAGCGCGTGGAGAGCGCGATGGCGCGGCGCATCGCGCGCGGCACCGGCGTGGTCGCGACCATCGGTGCGACCGCGCCCTTCGTCGGCCTGCTCGGGACGGTCTGGGGCATCATGAATGCCTTCATCGGAATCTCCGAGGCCAAGACCACCAATCTCGCCGTCGTCGCGCCCGGCATCGCCGAAGCGCTGCTCGCCACGGCGCTTGGTCTCGTCGCGGCCATTCCGGCCGTGGTGATCTACAATCAGCTCGTGCGCGGCGTCACCGCCTATCGCGCCTTGCTCGGCGATGCGTCGGCGCAGGTGCTGCTGCTGGTCAGCCGCGAGGGGGATCGCACGCGGCGGCCGCTGTCGCGCGCGGCGGAATAGCGACATGGGCGCGAAACTCGGAGCGACCCCCGGCGGCAGCGGCCGCCGCGGCGACGACGACCTCGCGGTCAATCACGAAATCAACGTCACGCCGTTCATCGACGTGATCCTTGTGCTGCTGATCATCTTCATGGTCGCGGCGCCGCTCGCCACCGTCGATCTCGGCGTCGATCTGCCGGCGAGCGCCGTGACGCCCGCGCCGCGTCCCGAGGCGCCGGTGTTCGTCACGCTGAAGCCGGATTTGGCGATCGCTGTGGGCGAAGACGTGATCGCGCGCGAGACGCTGGCGCAGACCCTTGGCGCGGCGACAAAAGGCAACAAGGACGAACGCATCTTCCTGCGCGCCGACAAATCGGTCAGCTATGGCGAGTTGATGAACCTGATGAATCTCTTGCGCAACGCCGGCTATCTCAAGGTCGCGCTGGTCGGCCTCGACGGCCGCGACGCGCCGTGAATGCGTTTGCGATCCATGCCGGCGACGAGCGCCGCGAGGCCGCGCGCTGGAGCCTGTCCGCGATCCTGATCGTCATGCTGCATGCCGGCCTGATCGCGCTCGCGGTGTTATGGACGCGAAACGACGCGCCGCCCGGCGAAAGCCTGCCGACGATTTCAATCGACATGTCGCCCGTCTCCGCCTCGCCCGAGCCGCAACAGGCGGATCTCGCGCCGGGGCCGCAGATGCAGGAGGCCGACGAACCCACGCCGCCACCGCCACCCGAGGACGTCGTCAAGGCCCCGCCCGAACAGATCGCGCCGACGCCGCTTCAGGAGAAGCCCGAGGTGCAAGCCGCGCCCGAGGAAAAGCCGGAGCCGACGCCACCAAAACCTGAGCCGGCCAAGGTCGCGCCAGAACCGCCGAAACCGCAGGTCAAGCCGAAGCCTGTCGAGAAGCAGGTCAAGAAGCCGAGCGACCGCCCGCCCGCCCCGCGCACGTCGGCGGCGCCGGCGGCCGAAAAGCGCGCACCGCAGGCGGCGGCGATGGCGGGCGCCGCCGCCGCGGCGGCCGCACTGCCGTCCTATCGTCAGATGCTCGCGGCGCATCTGCAGCGCTTCAAGGAATATCCGGCCGCCGCGAAATCGTCCGGCGTGACCGGCACGTCGATGCTGAGCTTCACGGTCACGCGCAGCGGCGGCGTCAGCGGCGCCCGGCTGTCGGGCTCGTCGGGCAATGCCGCGCTCGATGCCGAGACGATGGCGATGATCCGGCGCGCCCAGCCGCTGCCGGCCTTCCTGCCGCAGATGACGCAATCGTCGTTGAGTTTTACCGTGCCGGTGCGGTTTTCGTTGGGGAATTGATGGTTGTCGTTCCGGGGCTCGTCCGGCTCGTGCCGGACGCGAGCCCGGAATCTCATCAAGTTGAACATGACCAGATTCCGGGTTCGCTCGCACCAAGAGGTGCGCGCGCGCCGGAATGACGTCTACGGATTCGCCCGCTCGAACTGCCGCAGCAACTTGTTGCCGCGCGCTTCTGCGGATTCCAGTGCGGCAGGCGCCGGCTTCTTGCCGCTGAAGGCCTGTTCGAGTTCGTCCTCGATCGCATCGCGAATCAGGATGAACGAACCGAGCCGCAGCCCGCGCGAATTATCCGTCGGCATTTTCAGATTGATCTGCTCGCTGGAAATCTCCGCACCCGGATTGCGGGCGTAAAACCCCTGCGACCGGGTGAGATCGAATGCCGCGCGTGTGATCGGCAGATAGCCGGTGTTCTGATGCCACGCCGCCTGCACCTCGGCCTTCGACAGAAAAGCAAAGAATTTCGCGACGCCCTTGTACTCGTCGCGCGGCCGGTTGCGCAGCACCCACAACGTCGCCCCGCCGATCATGGAATTCTGCGGCGCGCCCGCGACATCCGGCCAGTACGGCAGCATGCCATAGCCGATTTCAAATTTGGCATTCTTGACGATATCGGCGCGCGTCGCGGACGAGCCGAGAAAGATTGCGCATTCGCCGCGCTGGAAGCGCGGTTCGGCCGTTGTCGCGCGACCGCTGTAGTCGAACACGCGCGTGACCTGCCATTCGGCAAGCTGCGTGATGTGCCGTACCGTCAACGGTGTGTTGAAGACGAGTTGCGCGTCGAGCCCGCCGAGGCCGTTGGCCCTCGTCGCGATCGGCTGATTATGAAAAGCGAGAAAGTTCTCGATGTGAATCCATGACGGCCAGGCCGTCGTGAAACCGCAGGACGCGCCGGCCGCGCGCAACCGCGTCGCCGCCGCGCCAAGCTCGGGCCACGTCTTCGGCGGCGCCTCGGAATCGAGGCCCGCCGCGCGAAACAGAGTCTTGTTGTAGTAAAGCATCGGCGTCGAGGCATTGAACGGAAACGACAGCATGTTGCCGTTGATATCCGTGTAGTAGCCGCTCACCGCCGGCAAATAGGCTGACGGCACGAAACTCTCGGCCTCGTCGCGCATCAACTCATAGACCGGATAGGTCGCGCCCTTCGCCGCCATCATCGTCGCTGTCGCGACCTCGGCGACCTGCACGATCGCCGGTTGATTGCGCGAACGAAACGCGAAGATCGCGGCCGTCACGGTGTCGGCGTAGCTGCCCTTGTAGACCGGCACGATCTTGTAGCCGGACTGCGAGGCGTTGAAATCGGCCGCCAACGCTTCCAACTGCTTGCCGAGTTCCCCGGACATCGCATGCCACCAGGCTATTTCCGTCGCGGCCAAAGCCGGCGCGGACGACAGCAAGGCCGTCAAGGTCATGGCTGCAACCAGCCGGTTTATCATTTTCAAAATTTGCATCGATCTATCCCGGCGGCATCCGTCGCCGCCGCCTATTGTCGTTCGTCGCGCCCATTTGGTTTCGACAAGATTGCGAAATGCGCGCTTTCGATCCTATTGCGAAATGCCGCAAAGCGAATCTCCGGTGATTTTGCCGATGAACCTTCCGCAAGGTCACTGTGTCCCATCGTGGGGAAATCTGCTAGGACGCCGGTATTCGATGCTTCTGGATCTGTTTGTCGCCGTGACCATTGAATCGACCGATCACGGTCGCGTCGCGCGTCGCGCATGGCGCCACCAAGACAAAATGCAGCGCGTTATCAGCGCCTTGCGCTGGCTGCGCGCGTTTCGCCCGAAAGCCCGCTAGCTTGTCCGATCCGCCCCCCTCCAAGGCCCCGACAAGCGATCCGCCGCAGGGTCCGGCGAGCCGCAGCGGGCTCGTCGCCCTCGTGCGCGCGGTCCCGATCCGATGGCGCATCCTGTCGATCGCGACGCTGAACTCGGCCGTCGTGCTGGTGCTGGCGCTGATGATCTGGAGCGGGGCGCGGGTGCTCGGCTCGGCCTGGGACGATGTCCGGCAGGTCCGCGAGTCCGACAAGATTCTTGCGCTGCTCGAAAGCGAAACCGGCCGGCTTCAGAATCTCATTCACCGCTACATCAATCAGCCGTCGCCGGAGATGTTCGCCGAGATCCTGCTGCTGCGCGAGGCTGTGCTCGGCACGCTCAACACCCGCGCCTCGACCGATCCGATGCTGTCGGGCTCGGTCGCGGAACTGGAACGCGTCACCGAGCGATTTCTGTCGGGCTTCGGCGAGCTGCGCACGCTCCAGGCGACAATCTCCAAGACCTATGAAGATCAGGTGCTGACGCCCGCCAAGGACATGGCCGGGCTTTATGCCATCATCGAAGGCGCGACAGGGCACCGCGACGCCGCGATCTGGCCGCCGCTCGGCCGCTCGCGCGATGCCTTCACGGCGATGCTGGTCGCCGCCAACGCCTATTACCTGTCGCTCGCCACGTCGTCGGCCGAAGACGCCCGCCGCAACACCCAGATCATCGAGCGCTCGATTCCGGCGATGACCGAACTGGCCGACAATGATTTGCAGCGGATCGCGCTGGAGCGTCTCAAGAAGCGCGCCGAAGCCTTGCGCGACGGCCTCGGTAAACTCTCCGAACAGCTCGCCAACCGCACAGACTTGCTGCGCAATTCGATCGACGCCGTGCAGGCCGACACCATCGCCGCGATCGAAGGCCTGTCGGTGAAGATGCGGCAGCGCGAAGCCGCCGCGCAGACGACGTTCGATCGGACGCTGGCCGACATCTCGCGCAACGTGCTGTCGATCGCGGTGGCCTTTCTCGCGATCATCATGACCGCGAGCATCGTCATCGCCTTGTCGATCCGGCTGCCGCTGCAGCAGATCATGCTGGCGATGCGCCGCATCACCACCGGCGATATCGAAAGGCCGGTCGCGGGCACCCAGGCGACCGACGAGATCGGCGCGATGGCCCGTGCCGTCGACGGGTTTCGCGAGAATGCGATCGGCCGCCGCAACGCCGAAAACGAATTGCGCGAGGCCAAGGAAAGGGCCGAGGGCGCGCTGCTCGAACTCAATGCCGCGCAGCAGAACTTGATCGATGCCGAACGGCTTGCGGCGCTTGGCGGCCTCGTCGCCGGCGTCGCGCATGAGGTCAACAATCCGGTCGGCATCAGCCTGACGGTGGCGTCAAGTTTCGCGCGCCGGACCGATATGTTCGCCGCCGAACTGAAATCCGGCGCGCCGTTGCGGCGGTCGCAACTGGAGGATTTCGTCAAATCGTCGCAGGAGGCCTCGCAGCAACTGGTCGGAAACCTGCACCGCGCCGGCGAACTGATCCAGTCGTTCAAGCAGGTCGCCGTGGACCGGTCGCATGCCGAGCGGCGGGTGTTCAATCTCGGCGAGGCCACCGAACAGATCGTCGCCAGCCTGCGGCCGGTGCTGAAGAAATCGCCGATCAAGGTCAGCATCGAAGTCCCGGACGGCCTGCTGGTGGACGGCTATCCCGGCTCCTACGGCCAGATCCTGACAAATCTGTTTCTCAATGCCGCCAACCACGCCTTCGCCGACGGCCGCGGCGGCGAGATCGCCATCGTGGTCCGGCCGCGCGGCAGCGACGATATCGAGATCAGCTTCTCGGACAACGGCGTCGGGATGACGCCCGACGTGCAGCGTCAGGCCTTCGATCCGTTCTTCACCACGCGCCGCAACGAAGGCGGCACTGGCCTCGGCCTCCACATCGTCTACAACCTTGTCAGCCAGCAACTCGGCGGGCGGATGATGCTGGAGTCACGGCTGGGACACGGCACCACCTTTCGCATTATCATGCCGCGCGCCACCAGCGCCGCGCGCCAGCCAACCGACGGGACCACGCAATGGCCGAACAGGACGATGTCCTCCACCTGATCGAGGATACCGAGACCGCAGCGAGCGTTGCGTCGACGGGACCGAGCTGGACCATCGCCGTCATCGACGACGATTTCGCCGTGCATGAAGGCACGCGCTTTGCGCTGAGCGACTATTCGCTCAACGGCCAGCCGCTCCGGATTCTGTCGGCCTATTCCGCCGCCGAAGGCCGCAAGCTGATGGCGGACAATCCCGATATCGCGGCGGTTCTGCTCGACGTCATCATGGAGACCGACGATGCCGGTCTCGACCTCGTCGAATATATCCGCAACGAATTGCGCAACGAAACCGTTCGCATCATTCTGCGCACCGGCCAGCCGGGCCAGGCCCCCGAGCGCCGCGTCATCGTCGATTACGACATCAACGACTACAAGGCGAAGACCGAACTCACCGCCGACAAGCTGTTCACCTCGCTGACCGCCGCGCTGCGCAGCTATCAGCAGCTCGAGCGCATGGTGCAGACACGGCGCGGGCTGGAAATCATCATCGACGCCGCCTCGACGTTGTATGATTTCAAATCGATGCAGCGGCTCGCCGAAGGCGTGCTGACGCAGATCGCATCGCTGCTCAATGTCGATTGCGCCGGCATCCTCGTGCTGCGCGACGACGGCACGCCGGGCGACGGCTTTTCCGTGTTGGCCGGATCGGGCTGCTACAGCCGCTATATGCTGGGGGAAACCAGCGCCCCGTCGATGGACGGCGATCTGCGGCTGATGGTCGAAGATGCCTTCCGCCGCCGCGCCCACGAATTCGCCGACCAACGCACGGTGCTGTACGTCCAGACCGGCAGCGGCCGCGAACTCGTTGTGCTGTTGCAGGCGCCGCGGCCACTGTCCGAAACCGACCGTTCGCTGGTCCAGATTTTCGGCTCGCGGCTGTCGATCGCCTTCGACAATGTCATTTTGTATCAGCAACTTCACGCCGCCAACACGCAACTCGAGGATCGCGTCGCGCAGCGCACCCGCGCGCTGACGACGGCCAATAACCGGCTCTCCGCGCAATGGTTGCGGCTGCAGCGCGCCATCGGCTTCAAGAACGAAATTCTCGGCACCGTCGCGCATGATCTGAAAAATCCGCTCGGCGTCATTCTCGGCCGCACCGAGATGCTGACCGAACTGATCGGCGCCGGGTCGCCGAAGGACAACATCACCGCGCAGGTCGAGCATATTCGCGATGCCACCAAGCGGCTGACATCGATGGTCGATCACCTGATCTCGGACGCAATGGCGGATGCGTTCGACATCACGATCCGGCCGGAGCCTGTCGACGTCGCGGCGCTCGTGACTCAGGTCGCCGACGCCAATCAACCGCTCGCGATCAACAAGCGGCAGGTCATCACGGTTTCGGCGCCGCCGGATCATATCACGCCATGCGATTCCGACCGGATGCGCGAGGCGATCGACAACCTCGTCAGCAACGCCATCAAATACAGCCCGGTCGGCGGCAAGATCGACATTCTCGTCACGCGCGACGCCGACAACACCATCATCCGCATCGCCGATCAGGGCGCGGGCCTGTCGCCGGAAGACCTCGGCCGGCTGTTCGGCCGCTTCCAGCGGCTGTCCGCCAAGCCGACCGCCGGCGAAAGCTCGACCGGCCTCGGCCTGTCGATCGTCAAGCGCATCGTCGAAATGCATGGCGGCACCGTCAACGCCGACAGCGCGGGGCCGGGCTCGGGCGCGACATTTACCGTCACGTTGCCGGCCGGCGGCAATGCCGCACCATTGCCGCCGGCCCTGTCATGAGCAAAAATCCGTCATGAGCCAGAATCCGCACATTTTCATCGTCGACGACGAAGCGCCCGCCCGCGAAATGGTCGGCGACTATCTCAAGATGCACGGCTTCACCGTAACCTTGTGCGACGGCGGCAAGAGCCTGCGGGCCGCGATCGAGGTCACGGCGCCCGATCTCGTGGTGCTCGATCTCAACATGCCCGAGGAAGACGGGCTGTCGATCATCCGCGATCTCAAGAGCCGGATGAATGTCCCGGTTATCATGCTGACGGCGACGGCGAGCCCGATCGACCGTGTCGTCGGGCTCGAACTGGGCGCCGACGATTACATCGCCAAGCCCTGCGAGTTGCGCGAGCTGATGGCGCGGGTGCGGTCGGTGCTACGCCGGACCGGGCCCAAAACGGCGTCCGTGGCAACGGGTGCCGCGGCGGCCGAGAAGAACGATCATCTGGTGCGCTTCGGCACCAAGTGGCTCGACCTCGAAGCGCAGGCGCTGCGCGACGACGAAGGCAACGAGCATCCGTTGACGGCGTCCGAATACGGCCTGCTGAAAGTGTTCGCGGCCAATCCGAAGCGGGTGTTGTCACGCGAGCGGCTTCTGGAGTTGGCCAATGCCCGCGACGCCGAGGCCTTCGACCGCGCGGTCGACCTGCGCATCATGCGGATTCGCCGCAAGATCGAGCCGGACCCGGCCAGGCCGGCCGTGATCCGCACCATCCGCGGCGGCGGCTATCTGTTTTCGCCAGGCGAGAAGTAACTCAACGCAGGAGACCGTCGTCCCCGCGCAAGCGGGGATCCAGTAATCGCTGACGCTGCGTTTACTGGATCGCCCGGTCGGCGGGCGCAAGGGCGCCCTTGCCGGGCGATGACGTTCGGTCGTATTGCGTGCACCGGATTGCTTCATTCGCGCCGCCGCCACGAAACAATTCCCCGACCTCACGAAACCCGAATCCTTTTTCATGCAGACAGCGTGAAACCGGGGGCCCTTAACACTCTGGCCAACGAGCTGCCGAACCGGCGGCCGACGGGGGCCTGTCATGCAAAACCTCATCACGATCTCTGCCGACGCACGCAACGCCATCGCCGCGGCCGGCGCCATCACCGACGAGATGCTGTTGCTCGCCATTGCCGACGGCGACCGCGGCGCGATGCACACGCTGTATGCCCGGCATAATGTCCGGGTCTATCGATTCATCTTGCGCATGCTGCGCGACGCCACCGCAGCCGAAGATCTCGTCAGCCAGGTGTTTCTCGATGTCTGGCGGACCGCCAGCCAGTTCGAGGGCCGCTCGCAGGTCTCGACCTGGTTGCTGTCGATCGCCCGCTTCAAGGCCCTGACCGCTTTGCGCCAGCGCCGCTTCGAGGATATCGACCAGGACGACGTGATGGAGATCGCCGACGGCGCCGACACGCCGGAAGCGTCGCTTGATCGCAGCAGTATCTCGGCGATCCTGCGCGGCTGTATCGCGCAATTGTCGCCGGCGCATCGCGAGATCATCGACCTCGTTTACTATCATGAGATGTCGGTGGAAGAAGCCGGCCGACTGATCGGCATCCCGCAGAGCACCGTGAAAACCCGCATGTTCTATGCCCGCAAGCAGCTCGCACTGCTGCTCAAAGGCGCGGGTGTCGACAGCCTGGCGGCTTGAAACCGTCAACGCAACCTGGCGGCCGATGACACAATTGAAACAACGGACGACATCGGCCGGAAAGAAATGCCTGCTACACCGATGATCAGGCGACACCCCTCGCCGTCAATTCAGAACCTCCAGCGACCCGGCCGGGATGCCCCCCGACCGGGTCGTGTTCGTTTGTGAGAGGCCAACCGGCCCACACGATCGCGTCACGGCGATTGCGCGACGCAACATCGCACCCGATATGAAGCTCAGGCAGCGCGTGATAGACCGCGCCGACCTTCAAAGACGGATCGTCCGATGTTCAGCCAAATCGACGCCGTGGTTCTGGCGCGGGCGCAGTTCGCGTTCACGATGTCGTTCCACATCATCTTCCCGGCATTCTCGATCGGGCTTGCCAGCTATCTGGCCGTTCTGGAAGCGTTGTGGCTGTGGACCAAGCGCGAGGTCTTCCTCAATCTCTTCAATTACTGGCTGAAAATCTTCGCCATCGCCTTCGGCATGGGCGTCGTCTCCGGCATCGTGATGTCGTACCAGTTCGGCACCAACTGGGCGACCTTCTCGGACAAAACCGGCCCGGTGCTCGGCCCGCTGATGGCCTATGAGGTGCTGACGGCGTTTTTCCTGGAAGCGGGGTTCCTCGGCGTCATGCTGTTCGGCCTCAAGCGCGTCGGGCCGGGGCTGCATTTCTTTGCCACGCTGATGGTCGCGGTCGGCACACTGATGTCGGCCTTCTGGATTTTGTCGGCAAACTCCTGGATGCAAACGCCGTCCGGCCACGCCATCAACGCCGCCGGCCAGTTCATCGCGGTCGACTGGTGGAAAGTGATCTTCAACCCGTCCTTCCCTTATCGCTTGGTCCACATGGTGCTGGCGGCCTATCTGACCACCGCGCTCGTCGTCGGCGCCGTCGGCGCCTGGCATTTGATGCGCAATCCGAGCCGGCCCGGCCCGCGCGTGATGTTCTCGATGGCGATGTGGATGGCGACCCTGATCGCACCGCTTCAGATCAGCGCCGGCGACCAGCACGGCATCAATACGCTGGAGCATCAGCCGGCCAAGGTCATGGCGATGGAAGGCCATTATCAAAGCCACCCCGACGGTGCGCCGCTGATCCTGTTCGGGCTGCCGAACCAGATGACAGCGACGGTCGAATACGCGATCCAGATTCCGAAACTGTCGTCGCTGATCCTGAAGCATTCGCCGGATGCGCCGCTGGCGGGTCTGGACACGATCAAGCGTGAGAACTGGCCGCCGGTGCCGATCGTGTTCTGGTCGTTCCGCATCATGGTCGGGATCGGTTTCCTGATGCTCGGGCTCGGCCTGTTCAGCGCCTTCATGCGCTGGCGCGGTCGGCTGTTCGAGTCGCGTCCGCTGCATCTCTATGCGCTGGCGATGGGACCCGCCGGCTTCGTTGCCGTGCTGGCCGGGTGGATCACGACCGAAGTCGGCCGCCAGCCTTATACGGTTTACGGCCTGCTGCGCACCGGCGATTCCGTGTCGCCGCTGGCGACTCCCGCCGTGGCGTCGTCGCTGGTCGCCTTCGTCATCGTCTACTTTATCGTCTTCGCCGCCGGCGCGATCTATATCCTGCGGCTGATGGCGCAACCGCCGCATCACGGCGAGGAAGGCCCGCGCGGCGAAACCCCGACCCGCACGGCCGGCATCACGCCGGCGCCCGCGGTGGCATCGCAGAGCGCGCCCGATGCAGCCGCGCACGGCAAGGCGTGACAATGGCGAGCATTGCATTCGATCTCGCGGCGATCTGGGCGTTCATCATCGCCTTCGCCGTGTTCGTCTACATCGTGATGGACGGCTTCGATCTCGGCCTCGGCATGCTGTTTCCGCTGTTTCCGGACAAGCATGACCGGGACGTGATGATGAACACGGTCGCGCCAGTCTGGGACGGCAACGAGACGTGGCTGGTGCTGGGCGGCGGGGGGCTGTTCGCTGCGTTTCCGCTCGCTTACGCCGTGCTGATGCCGGCGCTCTATACGCCGCTGATCGTGATGCTGCTCGGCCTTGTGTTTCGCGGCGTGGCGTTTGAATTCCGCTGGCGCACCCAGCGCGAGCGCAATCTGTGGGACATTGCCTTTGCCGGCGGATCGCTGCTGGCGTCGCTCGCGCAAGGCGTCGCGCTCGGCGCGATCCTGCAGGGCGTCGTCGTCAACGGCCGGCACTACGGCGGCGGCTGGTGGGACTGGCTGACGCCATTCAGCGTGCTGACCGGGATCGCGGTCGTGGTCGGCTATATGCTGCTCGGCTCGACCTGGCTGATCATGAAGACCGAAGGCAAGCTGCGCGACAAAGCCTATGCGCTGAGCTGGTGGCTGCTGTTCGGGATGCTCGGGGTGATCGGCCTCGTCTCGATCGCGACGCCGTTGCTGAATGCCGAATACGCCCATCGCTGGTTCGACTGGCCGAACATTCTTTTCACCGGCCTCGTGCCGTTGGCGGTCGCCGGGGTGACGGTGCTGCTGCTGCGGGCGCTCGCCATGAAGCAGGATTACCGGCCGTTTTTTCTGTCGCTGACGCTGTTCGCGCTGTCCTATGCCGGGTTGGGCATCAGCATGTGGCCCTACATCGTGCCGCGCAGCATCACGATCTGGCAGGCGGCGGCCCCTGAAAACAGCCAGATCTTCATGCTGGTCGGCGTCGCCGTGATGATCCCGATCATCCTGATCTATACCGCCTGGGCCTATTACGTCTTTCGCGGCAAGGTCACGGCCGACAGCGGATATCATTGATGCCGACCGAGCTGCGCCAAAGCGGGCCCGAGCCGCCGCGCTGGACGATGCGTCTGGTCTGGTTCGTCGTGCTCTGGCTCGGCGGACTCGGCGCGGTCAGCGCGCTGGCCTACCTGTTGCGGCTGTGGATCGCGCCGCGCTAGGAATCGCGACGTTCGATTATGAAATTGTGCATCGCAGCAGGTCATCCGTCTCGCCGAATTGCTGCGGCGACTTCTGCACACATAGCCGCGGCTGATGCTCTTTCTTGTTTCATCGTTGGACTTCAATACCTTGCCAAATCGCGCGTCTTGTTCGCAAACGGACTCGTGACGCCGAGTTCCATTCCTGCGCTTGAATTGCCGCTCCATTTATTTATGTTGCAATGCAGCAACCTTTGCCCCGGCAGACGGTTAGCCCGCTGAACGAGCAAGGAGCCGCCGTGTCCATCGCCGACAACCTCAATTTTCTGCGCCACTTGCCGAAACCCGATGCCCTTCAGGAGGCACTCGGTTCCGGTTGGGGCCTCAAATCGCCTGTCGGCAAAACACCCGGTGGCAAATCGCCGGGCGGTGGCAATCCTTTGCGGGAAACCAGGGATTTCGGCGCGAATCCCGGCAATCTGACCATGTATTCCTATTTGCCGGAGGGGCTGACCGGTCCGTCGCCGCTGGTCGTCGTGCTGCATGGCTGCACTCAAACCGCGGCCGGTTACGACACCGGCGCGGGCTGGTCGGCGCTGGCGGATCGCTATGGCTTTGCGCTGCTGATGCCGGAACAGAAGCGCAGCAACAATCCCAACACCTGCTTCAACTGGTTCGACCCCGCCGATATCGTGCGCGGCAGCGGCGAAGCCGCGTCGATCCGCCAGATGATCGCGCGGATGAGCGCCGATCACGGCATCGACGACAAGCGCATCTGCATCACCGGCCTGTCGGCCGGCGGCGCGATGGCGTCGGTCATGCTTGCGACCTATCCGGAATTATTTTCCGCCGGTGCGATCATTGCCGGCCTGCCTTACGGCATCGCGACCACGATGCGCGATGCGCTGGCCGCGATGCGCCAGCCCAATCCGCAGCCCGAGGAAGTGCTCGGCGATCTGGTGCGCCAGGCAAGCCACCATCAGGGCGTTTGGCCGCGGATTTCGGTGTGGCACGGCAGCGCCGACCGCACGGTCAATGCGGCAAACGCCGCCGAGATTGTCAAGCAATGGCTCGATCTCCACGGTCTGCCATCGACGCCGATGGCGCAGACCGTGGTCGATGGCTATCCGCGTCAGGTTTGGTGGGACGCCGATGGCGAAACCGTCGTGGAATCGTTCACGATCACCGATATGGCGCACGGCACGCCGCTCGGCTTTGGAGCCGGTGAGGAGCGCTATGGCGCACAGGGCCCCTATCTGATCGATGCCGGCATCTCGTCGTCCTATTATATTGCGAAATTCTTCGGCCTCACCGCGCGCGTCCATCGTCCGCGTGCGAGCATCGCGGCACAAGTCATCATTCCGCCAGCGCATGCGAAGCGCGCGCCCGAGGACGTGACCTTCACGACCCGGCCGGCAGACCATTCGCATACTGCACAGCGCCAGAAGCGCGCCATCGACATCAACGCCGTCATCACCCGCGCGCTGACCGCCGCAGGGTTGATGAAGTAATCGGCAGCCAAAATACGCGCGGCGCGCGAGGAACCAACTGTTCCACCCGCTCTTATGTCGTCTAGTCATTCACGACTCAGGAGATTCTCATGATTCCCCGTTTTCTCGGAACTGCCGCCCTCGTCGCCGCTCTTGCGGTCCCGGTCCTCGCTCATGCGCAGGGTGTTCCCGGCGGCATCGAGCGTGGTTCGCGTGAAGGCGAGCGCGCCGGCGGCCCGGTCGGCGCGATTGTGGGTGGCACGATCGGTGGCGTTGTCGGCGGCATTAACGGCGTTCTCGGAGTCGATGATCGCCCGCGCTTCCGCAATTACGTCGTCGAACAGCGCCGTCCGTCCTATGCGTATCGCGAAGAGGTTCGCGTCGGTGCGGTCCTGCCGGAAGCCGGCGTGACCTATTATGAAGTGCCGCGCGAATACAATCAGCCGAATTATCGCTACACGGTCATCAACAATCGCACCGTGCTGGTCGATCCTTCGACTCGCCGCATCGTCGAAGTCGTCGAGTAAATCGACCGACCCGTCACGGAAAAGGCCGCCCGGTTGGGCGGCCTTTTTTTATTGCCCGGATTTTCAAGCGATCAATATCGGCGGCCGCGCAGCAGCCCGACAATCAGCAACAGCAGGATCGCACCGATCGTCGAATAGATGATGTTGGACACCAGACCCGTGCCGAGTGCGATGCCGAGTTTGGGAAACAACAGGCTCGCGATCAGCGCACCGACGATGCCGATCAGAATATCCCCGATGACGCCGAAGCCGGCGCCACGCACAATCTTGCCGGCGAGAAAGCCTGCAATCAGGCCGACAAACAAAATAACGAGAATACCTTCGTTCGATAAGCGCATGATGTGGTCCCGGTTTTGCGGCGGCGAAGGCGCCGGCCGCGATTATCTGTTCACGTCAATATGACGGCGATCATCGCAATCGGTTCCGCGCCTAAAATCTGCCGCCGTGTTAGGCAGACTGCAACTATTCGGAACAGTTGGCGTTTAACGCGAATGAGCAAGTCTGACACCTGGTATGTGGCCTTCGGCCCCGACAAGTTGAGCAAGTCCGAAGACAAGGCGGCATCAGGCCCGTCACGGACCACGAAGACGTTCAAGTCCGAAGATGAAGCCAAGGCGTTTGCGCTGGAAATCATCGCGAAGGGCTGGACCGCCAGCGCCGGCACGCTCAATCCGCATCAGCCGCGCCAGACCATCGCCTCGACCAAGATCGAGCAATGGGCAAATCCCCACGCATTTTAAGACCTTAGCCTGACGCTAACGTCATGCGGCGCCACAAGGGCTGCCGTCATTATGGCTTCGATCGGCCAATATGCTTCGATCGGCAGCGACGAGGCCTGAGACTACCAGATTTCGTTCGCCGCGTAATCGGTCAGGCTCTTACGTCAAAAAGGGATTGGTCATCCGTTCCTGGCCGATGCTCGAACCCGGCCCGTGCCCGCAAATGAACCCGACATCGTCGCCGAGCGGCAGCAGCTTGTCGGTGATCGAGGCGATCAGCGTCGCGTGATTGCCGCCCGGCAAATCCGTGCGCCCGACCGAGCCCGCGAACAGGACATCGCCGACCAGCGCGAATCGCATCGCCTTGCTGAAGAATACCACGCTGCCGGGCGAATGGCCGGGGCAATGCAGAACATCGAAGGTCAATTCGCCGATGCGGACGCTGTCGCCCTCGTCGAGCCAGTGCTCGGGCGTGAAATTACGAACGCCGGTGATGCCGAAATTCGCGCCGCTCTCCACGACATGATCCAGCATGTATTTGTCGGCAAGATGCGGCCCGGTGATCTCCACCTTCAGCGTGTCGCGCAGTTCGGCCGCGCCGCCGACATGATCGATATGGCCATGCGTCAGCCAGATCTGCTCGACGGTGACGCCGGCCTGCTTGATCGCGGCGAGGATTTGCGGCACGTCGCCGCCGGGATCGACCACGACGGCTTTCTTGGTGGCTTCACACCACAGCAGCGTGCAGTTCTGCTGGAACGGCGTCACCGGGATGATGGCGGCGCCGGCTTTCGGCTTTTCGGTTTGCTCGGTCATGGTCGCCACCATGCTGATTTTTCGGCTGCCGCCAAGAGACAAACAAGCCCAAACTGCGATAAAATCGGACGATGGATTCGCTCGCTCGCATCACCGACCTGCCCGCCGATCGACGGCAGTCCGAAACGGCGCTGGCGGTGGCGCGCGGCACAGCGCGCTGGCTGCGATCGCTCGGATTCTCCAGCGTCGCCGAATTGCCGCTGCCGTCCGGCCGCCGCGCCGATCTGGTCGCGATGAATGCCAAGGGCGAAATCTGGATCGTCGAGATCAAATCGTCGCTGGCGGATTTGCGCGCCGACCAGAAATGGCAGGACTACCGCACGCATTGCGACAGGCTGTTTTTCGCTTTCACGCAGGATCTGCCCTGCGAGATCTTTCCGCCCGACACGGGCCTCATCGTCGCCGACGCTTACGGAGCGCATCTGCATTGCGACGCGCCGGAGCATCGCCTGCCCGCGCCGACGCGAAAAGTGATGACGATCCGCTTCGGCCTCGCGGCGGCGGCGCGGCTGAACAGGCTGTTCGATCCGCGTGGCCATGTCGGGATGGACGGGGAGATCTAGCGCGGCGCGCGCTTGGCCAAAATGCGTTGCAGCGTCCGGCGATGCATGTTGAGCCGGCGCGCGGTTTCCGAGACGTTGCGATTGCACATCTCGTAGATCCGCTGGATGTGCTCCCAACGAACGCGATCGGCCGACATCGGATTGTTCGGCAATTCTGATTTCTCGCCGCCGCTGGCCAGCAGCGCGGCAACCACATCATCGGCATCGGCCGGCTTCGACAGGTAATCCACCGCGCCCATCTTCACGGCTGTCACGGCGGTGGCGATGTTGCCGTAGCCGGTCAGCACGATGGCGCGCGCATCCGGCCGCTGGGCCTTCAGCGCGGACACCACATCGAGGCCGTTGCCGTCGCCGAGCCGCAAATCGACCACCGCGAAGGCGGGGGCGGATTTTCCGATATGCGCCAAACCCTCGCTGACACTGTCGCAGGACGTCACGACGAACCCGCGGCTTTCCATCGCCCGCGACAGACGCTCCAGAAACGGCTTGTCGTCTTCCACGATGAGAAGCGATTTGTCGGTCTGGCTCGTCAGTTCGGTCATGGCGTTCACGGGCGTGATCCTTTGTCTGTCCACCCACATATGGCGCGACCGGGCGTCGGTGCCAAGGCGCGGATGACCTGAAGTCGCGGTGGCAACGCGCTGCACGACCACAACCAACATGCCACAACTCGCTGATTTTACAAAACTTTCACGAGGCCGGATCGCAGGGGAGGCTGCGGCAACATGCCCTTGCCGGGACACCATAATTCGAGTCCGCAAAGCCGGCCAATGCTTCGGCGCGGGCCGAAGCATCGGCGCCGAAAGCCTGCTAAACCTCGGTTCAAGAAACCAGCACCAAGAGGCCGGCGATGAACGCGCCCATTCCGCCCCCCGCGATTGACGAAACATCGATCCGCTATGCGGGCTGGCGAATCGTCGGCGTCTGCTTCGTGATGGCGACGATGAGCTGGGCGCTCGGCTTTTACGGCCAGAGCGTCTATCTCGCCGAACTTCAGCGCGTCCATGGCTGGCCTGCATCGCTGATCTCGACCGCAACCACCTTTTTCTATCTGTTCGGTGCGCTTCTGGTGGCGTTCTTCAGCGAGGCGATGCGCGCGTTCGGTCCACGCAATTGTCTCATCGCCGGCACCGTCGTGATGGCCGGTGCGACCGTTCTGCTCGGCCGCATCTCCGAACCGTGGCAGCTTTACGCCGTCTATGCGCTGCTCGCTTGCGGCTGGGCGGGAACGAGCCTCGGCGCGATCACCAACACCCTCGGCCTGTGGTTCGACAAGAAGCGCGGCATGGCGATCAGCCTCTCGCTGAACGGCGCCAGTTTTGGCGGCGTCGCCGGCGTGCCGCTGCTGGTCGCCGCCATCGGCGCGTTTGGCTTCGACGGCGCGACCTTGATCGCCGCGATCGCGACGGTGCTGTTGCTGGTCCCGGTGATTTTGGTGTTCGTCGGCCAGCCGCCGCTGCGCCCGGCCCCTGCCGCGCAGGCCGGGATCGAGACATTATCGTCGCAGCAAATTCGCGGCCGCGCCCTGCGCGATCCGGTCTATCTGACGCTGACCATGGCCTATGCTTTGGTGCTGTTCGCGCAGGTCGGCTTCATCGTCCACATTATCTCTTTTTTAGACCCCATCATCGGCCGCGAACGCGCTGCGGTCGCCGTGTCGCTGCTGACGGCGATGGCGGTGATCGGCCGCGTGCTGGTCTCGACTGTCATCGACCGGCTCGATCAGCGGCTGGCCTCGGCGGCATTGTTTCTCGGCCAATCGATTGCGCTGTTGATCGTGATCAATTCGCGCAACGAGGCGCTCTTGTTCGCGGCCTGCGGGTTGTTCGGTTTTTCGGTCGGCAATCTCATCACGCTGCCGGCGCTGATCGTGCAACGCGAATTTCCGCCGCTGTCCTTCGGGGTGCTGGTCAGCCTGCTGACGGCGACGACGCAAGTGACCTACGCGTTCGGGCCCGGCGTGGTCGGGCTGTTGCGCGACGCCACCGGCAGCTACACCGTGCCGTTCGCGATGTGCATCGCGTTGCAGGTCGCCGCGGCGGTGATGGTGTTGCTGAAGCGGCGGGCTATACGCGCTGCTTCATGAGGTCGTCGAGATCGAGCCGCCGCGTGAACATTGCCAATCCGCCATCGGCATCGCGTGGCCACGCGGCTTGCGGCCGGTCCCAATAGAGTTCGACACCGTTCTCATCGGGGTCGCGCAGATACAAGGCCTCGCTGACGCCGTGATCGCTCGCGCCATCGAGCGCAATGCCCTTTGCCAAGACGCGATGCAGCGCGTCGGCGAGATCGGCCCGCGTCGGATACAGGATCGCGGTGTGAAACAACCCGGTCGTGCCGGGCGCGGGCGGCGATCCGCCTTTGCTCTCCCACGTGTTGAGCCCGATGTGGTGATGATAGCCGCCGGCGGAAATGAACGCCGCCTGATCGCCGTAGCGCTGGATGATCTCGAAACCGAGCACGCCGCAATAAAAGCCGAGCGCGCGATCGAGATCGGCGACTTTCAGATGGACGTGGCCGATCCGCGTGCCGGCTGCGATGGGAAGATTCGACATTCCACTACTCCAATTCCTTCACCTCGCCATCGGGCAGATCGAACTCATAGGTATTCAGCGTCATCGACACCATAGTGTAATAGCCGCACAGCCCGATCACCTCGACCAGCCCCTGCGCGCCGAGCAATTCCGTCGCCTCGTCATACAGCGCCTTCGGCACCTGATGCGTCTCGTGCAGCGACCGTGCGACCTCGTAGATCGCCTTGCCTTTGGGATCGTCGAACTGCGGGACGCGACGGTGGCGGATGTCCTCGATGATCCTGACGTCCATGCCGCCGGCCAGCGCCAGGCGCTTATGCGCGTACCACTCGTAATGCGAGGTCCAGTGCCGCGCGGTGACGAGGATCGCGATCTCCGACAGCTTGGCTGGCATCGTCGTGTCGTATCGCAGGAATGCACCGAGCCGCGTCGCGTGCACCGCCATGTCCGGGCTGTTCAGCCGGGCCATCATCGGCGGCGGCGGGCTGCCGCGCTTCGAGGCGATGGATTCCTCATAGGTCGCCCGCTGGCTGTCATTCATTTCGGCCGGCGTCAGCAGTTTCAGGCGCATGTTTGGTCTCCATTCTTCTTTAGCGTTTCATGTACGGATTGACTCGCAACGAGCACTGCCCACCTCTCCCGCTTGCGGGGGAGGTCGACCGGCGGAGCGAAGTCGGTCGGGTGGGGGCTTCTTGTCTCAAGAGAGCCCCCTCCCCAACCCTCCCCCGCAAGCGGGAGAGGGAGCGCGCTGCGTTCGGCGCTCGCGTTTCCGTCAATCATGTACGCTCTAGCATGCGCCCCCTCTGCTGCGCGAAGCCGTATTGAATTTCGCCGGGCGGGCGATAAGGTCCGCCCCAACAAGATCAAACATGGAAACGCTGATGTCCGATCTCGACCATTTCCGTACCGAGACCCGCGCCTGGCTCGAGGCCAACTGCCCGCCGGAGATGCGCAAGCCGCCGGCCAGCGACGAGGACGTATTCTGGGGCGGCCGCAATACAAAGTTCACCTCGGAACCGCAGCGCATCTGGTTCGAGCGGATGCGCGACAAGGGCTGGACCGTGCCGGACTGGCCTGCCGAGTATGGCGGCGGCGGCCTCGACGGGGCGCAGCACAAGGTTCTGCGCGAGGAGATGGCGGCGATGTCGGCGCGCCCGCCGCTGTCGAGCTTCGGCATCTGGATGCTTGGACCGGCGCTGCTGAAATACGGCACCGACGCACAGAAGGCGGAATATCTGCCGCAGATCGCCGCCGGCAAGATCCGCTGGTGTCAGGGTTATTCCGAACCGAATGCCGGGTCTGATCTGGCCTCGATCCAGACCCGCGCCGACAGCGACGGCGATCACTTCATCATCAACGGCCAGAAGATCTGGACGTCCTACGCCAACTATGCCGACTGGATTTTCTGTCTGGTGCGAACCGACCCCACGGCCAGGAAGCATGACGGCATCAGCTTCATCCTGTTCGACATGGCGTCGACCGGCGTGACGACGAAGCCGATCCTGCTGATCTCCGGCAAGTCGCCGTTCTGCGAAACCTTCTTCGACAATGTCCGCGTGCCGAAGAGCCACGTCGTCGGCACCGTCAATCGCGGCTGGGACGTCGCGAAATACCTGCTGCAGCACGAACGCGCGATGATCTCCGATCTCGGCGGCCGCGGTGCATCGCGTCCGCTCGGTCAGGTCGCAGCGGATTCCGTCGGACAGGACGAGCAGGGCCGATTGGAAGATCCGATGCTGCGCGGCGCGATCGCGACGTTCGATGTGGACGAGGCCGCAATGGCCTGCGCCGCCGAGCGCGCGGTCGATCTTGCGAAAGCAGGCCAGGGCCATCCGGCATTTTCGTCGGCGATGAAATATTACGGCACAGAACTCAACAAGCGTCGCTATGAAATTCTGATGTCGGCCGGCGGCATCGACGCGCTCGAATGGGAAAGCGAACGCTCGCATGATGGCGCGCGGGCGCGATCATGGCTGCGCACCAAGGCCAATTCGATCGAAGGCGGCACGTCGGAAGTGATGCTCGGCATCGTCGCCAAGCGCATCCTGGATCTGCCGGGGGCGTAGCTCAGCAACGCGCCGTCATTCCGGGGCGGTCGCCGCTCTTGCGGCAAGCGAACCCGGAATCTCGTGATGCTCATCTTGCCGAGATTCTCAGGTGCGCAATTGCGCACCGTAGTTCGCGTCCGCCAAGAAGCGTCCGCGCCCCCGGAATGACGTTTCCATTTTCAACTCTCTCCAATCTCAACTTTCGGAATCCCACCCATGCCCCTCGTCCTCACGGAAGAACAATCGATGCTGCGTGATTCCGCGCGTGGCTTCATCACCGACAAGGCGCCGGTCGCGCATTTACGACACCTTCGCGACAGCAAGGACGCGACCGGCTTTTCGCGCGACCTCTGGAAGGGCTTCGCCGAGATAGGCTTTGCCGGATTGCTGGTGCCTGAAGATCACGGCGGAAGCGGGCTCGGCCATGTCGAGGCCGGCGTGGTGATGGAGGAGATCGGCCGCACGCTGATGCCGTCGCCGTTTCTGTCGACGGCCGTGCTGGCCGCATCGGCTCTCAATCGCGGCGGCAGCGCCGCGCAAAAGTCCGACTATCTGCCGAAGATCGCGGATGGCTCGCTCATCGCAGCGCTTGCAATCGACGAAGGCGCGAAACATCGCCCACTGCATACCGCGTTGAAAGCGATGCGGGCCGGCAACGGCTTCAAGCTCTCGGGCGACAAGGCCTTCGTTGTCGATGGCCACGTCGCGGACCGGCTCATCGTCGCGGCGCGCAGCGGAGGCAGCCCCGGCGAGCGGGACGGCCTCACGCTGTTCTGGGTCGATGCGAAAACCAAAGGCATCGCAATCGAGCGCACCGCAATGCTCGACGCGCACAATGCCGCGCGCATCGAATTCAATGGCGCAGAGATCGACGCCGACAGCGTGCTCGGCGAGGTCGATCAGGGCGGCGCTCTGCTTGAACAGGTGCTGAACATCGGACGCGGCGCGGTCGCCGCCGAAATGGTCGGCTTGTCCGAGGAAGTGTTCGGCCGCACCGTGACCTATCTGAAAGAGCGCAAGCAGTTCGGCAAGCTGATCGGCGAATTCCAGGCGCTGCAGCATCGCGCCGCGCATCTCTATATCGAGATCGAAATCGCCCGCGCCGCCACCATGAAGGCGCTGCAAAAGCTTGACGAAGACAGCGAAACCGCCGCGGCCGCTGTCGCGGTCGCCAAGGCGAAAGCGGGGACTACCGCGACGCTGGCCGTGCAGGAAGGCGTGCAGATGCATGGCGGCATGGGCATGACCGACCAGTTCGATATCGGCTTCTTCATGAAGCGCGCGCGGGTGTGCCAGGAACTGTTCGGCGACAGCCATTTTCACGCCGATCAACTGGCGCGGATGAAACAGTATTGAGGTTCTCCGTCATTCCGGGACGCGAAGCGCGATAGCGCAAGCGAACTACGATGTGCTATTGCACATCGTAGAATCTCATCATGTTCATCTTGCTGAGATTCCAGGTTCTCGTCCGGCACTGGACGACGAAGACGTCGCCAGCGCGTCCGAGTCCCGGAATGACGCTATCCCCACGGCCCGCGCTGGTTGCGCGGGGCGGAGACATCGAACGGATTGCGCGATGGGCGACCTGGCGCGTAACCAGGCTGCGGTGCAAGCCGCTGCAGCGCCGCGATGCGGTTTTCCGTCGCCGGATGCGTCGAGAACAGATTGTCCATTCCTCGCCCCGACAGCGGATTTATGATGAACATATGCGCCGTCGCCGGCGCACGCTCGGCATCCTCGTTCGGAATCTGATGCGCGGCATTGTCGATCTTCTGCAACGCCGACGCCAGCCACATCGGCTGGCCGCAAATCTTCGCGCCCATCTCATCGGCGGCGTATTCGCGCGTTCGGCTGATCGCCATCTGCACCACCATCGCGCCCAAGGGCGCGAGAATCATCAACGCCAGCGAGCCGATAATGCCGGGACCGCCATTGTTGCGATTGCCGCCGAAGAAGAGGCCGAATTGCCCCAGCATCGACACCGCACCGGCGATCGTCGCGGTGATCGTCATCAGCAGCGTGTCGTGATGCTTGATATGCGCCAGCTCGTGCGCGATCACGCCGGCCAGCTCGTCGCGGCTCAACTGCTGCATCAGGCCGGTCGTCACGGCGACGGCAGCGTTCTCCGGATTGCGGCCGGTCGCGAACGCGTTCGGCTGCGGATTGTCCATCAGATAGACCTTCGGCATCGGCAGTTGCGCGCGGGCAGCAAGGTCCGCAACCATGCGATGCAGGTCGGGCGCATAATGGGCGTCAACCGGCTGCGCGCCGTGCATCGACAGCACCATGCGGTCGGAATTCCAGTAAGCGAAGAGATTGGTCGCCGCCGCGAAGGCGAGCGCGATCATCGCGCCGGCAGCACCCCCGAGCAGATAGCCGACGCCCATGAACAAAGCGGCCAGACCAGCCAGCAGGGTCGCGGTGCGGAAATAACTCATCACGGTCTCCGAATGCGGACAGATCGCCGCGCCCTTCAAATGGGGACCGCCGCCCGCCGATTTCAAGATCGCTGCGGCGGCGCGCCGCGCCGCCGGCTTTTATTGGCGCGATCCAAGGCCGACAACCGGCGACCGCTCTGCGGGATCATGCCCTGGCGCGTCGCGCGTCTGCCCTGCGATGGCACACGTTGAAACAAGGCCGCTTGTGGCTTAGCGTCGCGCGCAACGATACCAAAGACAACAGGAAACGATCTATGGCGCGCATGAAATTCGGTGCTTTTCTGGCCCCGCATCACCCGATCGGCGAGCACCCGACCCTGCAGTTCCGCCGCGATCTCGATTTCGTTCAGCAACTCGACAATCTCGGCTATGACGAATTCTGGTGCGGCGAGCATCACTCGTCCGGTTGGGAGATGATCGCGTCGCCTGAGATGTTTCTGGCCGCCGCCGGCGAACGCACCAAGCGCATCAAGCTCGGCACAGGGGTGGTGTCGCTGCCTTATCATCACCCGTTCAACGTCGCGCAGCGGATGGTGCAGCTCGATCACATGACCGGCGGTCGCGCGATGTTCGGCTCCGGTCCCGGCGCGCTGGCCTCCGACGCGCATACGCTCGGGATCGATCCGATGACGCAGCGCGACCGGCAGGACGAGGCGATCGGCCTGATCCGCCGGATGTTCAAGGGCGAGCGCGTCACCGCGAAGAGCGACTGGTTCACCATGAACGACGCGGCGTTGCAGATCTTGCCGCTGCAGGAGGACATGCCGTTCGTCGTGGCGTCGCAGATTTCGCCGTCCGGCATGACGCTCGCCGGCAAATACGGCATCGGCATCATCTCGCTCGGCTCGATGTCGACGCAGGGGCTGATGGCGCTGCCGCAGCAATGGGAGTTCGCCGAGGATGCCGCCAGGAAGCACGGCACCACGGTGAACCGCGCCGACTGGCGCGTGCTGCTGTCCTGGCACATCGCCGAGACGCGCGAACAGGCCCGGCAGGAAGCCGGCGCAGGTCTGATGCGCTGGCACAACGATTACACCGTCGGCACCTTGCAGCGGCCGGGCGTGATGCCGTTCGCCAGCGCCACCGACGCCGTGGAGAAAACCGCTTATGTCGACAACGCCGCGTCGGTGATCGGCACGCCGGACGATCTGGTCGCGAAGATTCGCGACATCATGAAAGTGTCCGGCGGTGTCGGCGCGATCATCGGCTTCGCGCATGACTGGGCCAATATCGAGAACAGCAAGCGCTCGTGGGATCTGGTCGCGCGCTATGTGATCCCGGAAATTCAGGGCTTCATCAAGCCGCTGCGGGAGAGCCGCGAATATCTCGTGCAGAACCGCGAGGTGTTCGAGCGCGCCGGACAGGCCGTGATGGCCAAGATCATGTCGAACGACAAGGCGGCCGAGGCGCTGAAGAACACCGGCCCCGGCCGCGTCGCGATCCCGACCGTCAACGCGCCGGATTTGCGGCAGAAGGTCTGAGACGCCGCCGGCCAAGGGCGCGAATTTTTCCGCGCGCCCTTGCAGCGCAGGCCGGCAACCCATAATCCCTGTGAGAGCGATGTCGATCGCTTGCACGAGGACCGCCATGTCGAACGAAACGCGCTTGCCGCCACAGGATGCCCCGCGTGACTATCCGCGCGATGCGCCGCCGCGTTACGACGCTCCGCGGCCGTATCCGTCGCGTGACGGCGGGCTGTCGCGCTTTCTCGGCGGCTCGCCGCTCGGCGTGCTGTTCCGCCTCGTGATGCTGTCGGTGCTGGTTGGCATCGTGCTGGCGGCGATCGGCTTCGATCCGTGGAACATCCTCTGGAGCATCCGCCGCCTGTTCCAGTGGATCTACGATCTCGGCTTCGATGCCATCAACGGGCTGTGGCGCTACTTCCTGCTCGGCGCGGTCATCGTGGTGCCGATCTGGCTGATCTCGCGGATGCTGAACGCCCCGCGTGGGCGGTGAGATTTTGGGTACGAGTCCGCTCATCCCCGCGCAAGCGGGGATTCAGGATTTGCAGAGATGACAGCGTTGCTCTGGATCGCCGCTTGCGCGGGCATGAGCGGAAACTTGTCAATACATAAGCGATGCAATTCTTGATGCGGTCATCTACCGTCACCCATGCCCGCGTCTTCGCCATCGCCGGACCGGCGATGCTGGCCAATCTGACGACGCCCTTGCTCGGCATCGTCGCGACGGCGGCGATCGGCCAGCTCGGCGACCCGCATCTGCTCGGCGGCGTGGCGCTCGCCTCGGTCGCCTTCGATTGCATCTTCTGGCTGTTCGGTTTTCTGCGGATGGCAACGGTCGCGTTCACCGCGCAGGCGCTTGGCGCCGATCAGCGTGACGAGATCCGCGCCGTGCTGATGCGCGCGCTGCTGCTCGCGGGCATCATCGGCCTGGCGCTGATCGTGCTGGAGGCGCCGCTGGCTTCCAGCGTATTTGCGACGATGGGCGGCAGCGCGGCCGTCACGGAAGCGGCGCGGGCCTATTTCTTCATCCGGCTGTTTTCCGCGCCGTTCATGCTCGGCAACTACGTCATCGTCGGCTGGCTGATCGGACAGGCCCGCACGGGCATCGCGCTGGCGCTGCAAGTGACGATCAACCTCATCAACATCGCGCTGACCGTGACGCTCGTTTTGGTGCTCAACAAAGGCATCGCCGGGGCGGCCATCGCCGCCGTGATCGCGGAAGGCATCGGCCTTGCGGCAGGCCTGATCGTCGCGTGGCGCAGGCTCGGCAGCTTCTCGGTCCCGCGCGCACGACTGCTCGATCCGGCCAGTCTGAAGCGGCTGTTCGCGGTCAATCGCGACATCATGATTCGGACCGCGGCCCTGATCGCGGCATTCCTGTTTTTCACTGCTCAAGGCGCCCGCGCCGGCGATCTCACGCTGGCGGCGAATGCCGTGCTCTATAATTTCCTGATGATCGGCTCGTTCTTTCTCGATGGTCTTGCCACGGCCGCCGAACAACTTTGCGGGCAAAGTTTTGGCGCCCGCAACAGCGCGCAGTTCGCCCGCGCGGTCCGGCTGGTGCTGGGCTGGAGCGCCGCGTTCGGAATTGCCGTGTCTCTGATCTTCCTTGCCGGCGGCGGCGTGCTGATCGATGCGATCACGACGAGTCCGGAGGTGCGGATCGCCGCGCGCAATTATCTTGTCCCGGCGGCGCTGGCGCCCGCCTGCGGCGTGCTCGCCTATGGCTTCGACGGAATCTATGTCGGCGCATCCTGGGCGCGCGACATGCGCAACCTCATGATCGCAGCGTTCGCGATCTATATCGCGGCATGGGCAGCGCTGCTGCCGCTCGGCAATACCGGCTTGTGGCTGGCATTTCTGACATTTCTGCTCGCGCGCGGCTTGTTGCAGGCGTGGCGTTATCCGGCCTTATTGCAAAGGAGTCTGTAAGCGAGAAGCCTGTCATCCCCGACACGTGCGCGTCTTCGCGGATGATGACGGCCGCGTTGTGTGAGGCGCAGCGGAACGAACTTAAACCGGCCAGTCCTCGGCCGTGATCGTCGCGGCATCCGCCCCGACGATTTCACTCAGCGACTCGCGGCCGGTGCGCAGCAGCGTCGAAACAAGATCGGCCTTGATCTCATCGACGAGGCCCAGACCCTTGTAGATGAGCGACGAGTACAACTGCACAAGGCTCGCGCCGGCCCGGATTTTCGTCAGCGCCGCTCCGCCGGAATCGATACCGCCCACACCGATCAGCGGAAACGCGCCTTCCGCGCGCACATAGGTCTCTGCGACCATTCGCGTCGACAAGCGAAACAGCGGCCGACCCGATAACCCGCCATGCTCTTTCGCACGGACATCACGCAACGTCGTCGGTCGCGCCAGCATGGTGTTGGCGACGATCATTCCGTCGACGCGGCGCGAGCGCGCGACGTGGACCACATCATCCAGTTCGTTTAGCGACAGGTCCGGCGCGACTTTCAAGAGCACGGGCGTATCGCCGGCCTGCGGGCGGACGCGCTCGCGCGCATCGATGACGCGCGCCAGCAAATCGTCGAGTGCGGCCGCCTGTTGCAGATTGCGCAGGCCGGGCGTGTTCGGTGACGAGACGTTGACGGCGAAATAGCTTGCGACCGGCGCGAAGGTCTCGATCAGCCTGACATAGTCGGCGTTGCGGTCCACGGTGTCCTTGTTGGCCCCGATATTGACGCCGAGAATGCCGGCTTGCCCTCCGGCCCGCGCGGCGAGCCTGCGCAGCACGACCTCTGCGCCGTCATTATTGAAGCCCAGGCGGTTGATGACGGCCTCGTCGCGCTCGAGCCGAAACAGACGCGGGCGCGGATTTCCGGCCTGTGGTTTCGGCGTCACCGATCCAATCTCGACAAAGCCGAAGCCGAGCCGCAGCAGCGCATCCGGCACCTCGGCGTTCTTGTCAAAGCCTGCGGCGATGCCGACAGGATTGGGAAAATTGAGCCCGAAGGCGCGGACGGCCAGCTTCGGGTCGTCCGGCTGAGGCGTCGGCGTCGGCAGGAGCCGCAGGCCTTGCACCGCCAGCCGATGCGCGTCCTCGGCGTCGAACATCCGCAGCAGCGGCAGCGACAATGCGCCGAGCGCCTTGATCACGATGTCAGTTCCGGAATGGCGTGCGAGCCATCGGCCCGAATCGGCAAATCGCGCACCGCGATAACCGCGCCGAGATCGAGATCGCCATAGAGATGGGGAAACAGATCGCCGCCGCGCGACGGCTCCCAGCGCAGCGCCTCGCCGAGCGCATCGGCATCGATGGACACGAGAAACAGCCCGGCCTGACCGCGATAATGCTTCTCCAGCGTTCCGGCGAGTTGCTCTGCGGTCGAGAAATGGATGAATCCGTCACGGATGTCGTCGGCGCTGCCGTGATAGGCGCCGGCGCGTTCGGCCTCGCGCCAGGCCGAGGCCGGACAGATTTTATAGATCGCTCGCACCAATGGATTCCCGAAGGCTGATGCCCTGACCGTATCGACGCCCCGGCGCCACTTCAAGGCCGCGACGCGACCTTCAGGATGGGATTGCGGAACTCGCAGAATTGAGGCAATAATTCCTAGTTTGATGGATCGTTCAGGCAGGATACACACCATGCTCAGTCATACCCAGATCTGGGGCGCGCTGGATCGCCTCGCCGAGCGGTCCGGCCTGTCGGCCTCCGGACTTGCCAAGAAATCCGGCTTGGACCCGACGACGTTCAACAAGTCGAAGCGCATCACGCCCGATGGCCGCGAACGCTGGCCCTCGACCGAATCCGTCGCCAAGGCGCTCGGCGCGACCGGCGTCACCATCGACGCCTTCGTGCAGTATATCGACGACAAGGCCCGCGCCGTGCAATCGGTGCCGCTGATCGGCTTTGCCCAGGCCGGCAATGGTGGTTATTTCGACGATGGCGGTTTTCCGGTCGGCAAGGGCTGGGACGAAGTCGGCCTGCCGTCGGTCAACGACCAACATGCCTATGCGCTGGAAATCTCCGGCGATTCGATGAAGCCCGCTTACCGCGACGGCGACGTCATCGTGGTGTCGCCGGGCACGCCGATCCGCCGCGGCGATCGCGTTGTCGTCAAGACCAAAGACGGCGAGGTGCTGGTCAAGGAATTGAAGCGCCGCACCACGAAGACGCTTGAATTGCAGTCGCTGAATCCAAGCCATCCCGACCGGATATTCACGCCGGCCGAAGTGGATTGGATCGCCCGCATCGTTTGGGCAAGCCAGTAAGGATCACGACTTCAACGACGCCGAATCCGCCGCGCACCACGCCGCCAGCGTTTCGAGCCGGTCGGCCTCGCGCGGCGGCTTGTCCCAGCGCAGCCGGTTGATGCGCGGAAACCGCATCGCGATTCCTGACTTGTGCCGCGGCGAACGCGCCAGCCCCTCGAAGGCGACCTCGAACACCAGCCCCTTGTCCGGCTCATGGACGACATGCCGCACCGGACCGAACGTCTCGGTGGTGTGGCGACGCACGAATCGGTCGATCTGTAGAAGCTCATCGTCGGTAAAGCCGAAATAGGCCTTGCCAACCGGCACCAGCCTCTCGCCTTCATCGTCAGTCGTCCAGACGCCGAAAGTGTAATCCGAATAATAGGATGACCGCTTGCCGTGGCCGCGTTGCGCATACATCAGCACGGCATCGATCAAACGCGGGTCGCGCTTCCACTTCCACCATTGGCCCTTCGGCCGCCCCGGCAGATAGGCCGAATCCCGCCGCTTCAGCATTACGCCTTCGACGGCCAGCGCATCCTCGCCCGCACCCGCCGGCGCGGGGTCGGCACGGATCGCGGTGATCGCGTCCCACGAGTCGAACGCAAGCTGCGGCGACAGGTCGATGCGCGGATCGTCGAGTTTGGTGACGAACGCTTCCAGCCGGGCGCGGCGCTCGACGAGAGGCAAGGTCCGCAGATCCTCGGCACCCTCGCTCAGCAAGTCGTAAGCGCGCAGATGAATCGGATGCTCCTTCATCAGCTTCGGCGTCACAGTCTTGCGATTGAGCCTTTGCTGAAGCACGTTGAAGGATTGGACACGGCTCTCGCGCAGAACCAGAAGCTCGCCGTCGATCGCGCCGGTTATGCGGAGGGACGGCAGCAGATCGGGGAAACTCTTGGAAATATCCTCGCCGGTTCGCGAATACAGCCGCGCCACGCGTTCGCCATCGTCAGTTTTGCCGCTGACCGCCTGCACGCGGATGCCGTCCCATTTCCATTCGGCCGTGAAATCAGCCGCGTCCAGATTGGCGAAATCGGTCTCCTCGATCGCATGCGCCAGCATCACGGGCCGGAACGGCGCCGGATCGAGATTGACCGGCTTCTCGGCGCGGCCTTCAAGCCATGCGAACAGGTCGAGGTAAGGCGGCGCAAGGCCGGGCCAGATCAGTTCGACATCGTGCGGGTCCTTGTCGCCGAGCGCCGCCGCCGCCGTCTTGGCGAGCCGCGCGGACACGCCGATGCGCAAACCGCCGGTGACGAGCTTGAGCAGCGCCCAGCGGCCGGTCTCGTCCAGCTCGTCGAGCCAGCGCGCGAGTTGCTTCGGCATGTCTGTCTTGCCAAGCGTGCTCAGCGTCGTGACGACCTCACTCAGGGTCGGCGGCGGCGGATTGTTGTGGTGTCGGCGCGCGCCAATCTCCCCTCCCCACCGCAAGGGCAGGGGAGAAGAAGGCCACATCAGCGCGACCGTCTCCGATAAATCGCCGACGTAATCATACGACAGCGCGAACAGCACGGGATCGGTGCGCGCCGCGATCAGGTCGCGGATCAGCGCAGGCTTGGCGTATTTGAACGACAGCGCGCCGGTGAGTGCCGCCAGCGCCAGCCCGCGATCGGGATCGGCGGTCTCGCGGAAGTAACTCACGATCAGCCGCAGCTTGTTGGTGCGGCCCGGCTCATAGGACAGACGGTCGAGCAATTCGGCGAAACGATTCATGCCGATCCGCTTTCTTGCGCATCCGCGGTCGCAGTCACGTCATCTTGCTCGTCTTCGTCGCCATAGCCGACCAGCGCCAGCGGCCGCGCGACCAGTCCTTTGGTCTGGCACCAATGCACCAGCGCATCTTCCTGGCCATGCGTGACCCAGATCTCGCCGGCCCCGGTGGCGCCGATCGCTGCGATCAACCCATCCCAGTCGGCATGGTCCGAAATCACCAGCGGCAATTCGATGCCGCGTTGACGCGCGCGGGCACGAACGCGCATCCAGCCGGACGCGAAAGCCGTAACCGGATCCGGAAAGCGCCGCGTCCACACATCGGATGTTGCCGACGGCGGCGCGAGCGTGATGGTGCCGGCCAGGTCAGCTTTCTTCACGCCCTTGACCATGCGCAGATCGCCGAGCGGCACGCCGCGCTGTTCGTAATAGCGCGTGATCTTCTCCATCGCGCCGTGCAGATAGATCGGCGCGTCGTAGCCGGCCTCCCGGATCAACGCGATGACACGCTGCGCCTTGCCGAGCGAATAGGCCCCGACGAGATGCGCGCGCTCGGGAAACAGCGCGACCGAGTCGAGCAGTTTCTTCACTTCATGCGCCGCGACCGGATGGCGAAAAACCGGCAACCCGAACGTCGCCTCGGTGATGAACACATCGCACGGCACGACCTCGAACGGCGCGCAGGTCGGGTCTGCCGCATCCTTGTAGTCTCCCGACGCGACAATGCGCGTGCCCTCGCACGTGACCGCCATCTGCGCGGAGCCGAGCACATGGCCGGCGGGATGGCACGAGACGGTCACATTGCCCAGACGGACCGACTCGCCATAGGCGATGGCCTGAGTAGAGCCTGCGAAATTGTCGCCGTAGCGCAGCGCCATCATGTCGAGCGTTTCCTGCGTCGCGAGCACCGCGCCATGGCCCGGTCGCGCATGGTCGGAGTGGCCATGCGTGATGACAGCGCAATCGACCGCCCGCACCGGATCGATATGAAAGCCGCCCGGCAGGCAGGCGAGACCGGACAGGCCGGGTTTGAGAATGTCTTGCGGGCGCATCTTGGCTATATAGGCCTTCGCGCGGCTCAATCGAGCCGGCGTCGGCGAGTTCCTGCAAGGATAGCGATGGCTACGCGCAGCTTCATGTCCTCGGGCGATCTCGCCGCCGACCGGCGTTTCGACTACGCGCGCGATTTGCAGGTGAGCGGCGATCTCGTTGCCGCCGCGGACCTGCTGCGGCAGGCGATCGAGCGTGCGCCGAATTTCGCTTCGGCCTGGTTCGCGCTCGGCGAGGTCAGCGAATTATTGAACCAGCATGGCGACGCCATTACGGCGTTTCGCGAAGCCGTGCGGAGCGATCCGGCCGACCGCCATGGCGCATCGCTTCGGTTGATGCGGCTCGGCGCTGTGCCGTTGGCTGCGATGCCGCAGGATTATGTGGCAACCTTGTTCGATCAATATGCCGATCGCTTCGAGCGATCGCTGGTCGGCGACCTCGGCTATCGCGGTCCGGCGATCCTGTTCGAGGCGGTGAGAGCCGTGCGCAATCCGATGCAATTCGCGCGCGCGATCGATCTCGGCTGCGGGACGGGTCTCGCGGCCCACGCCTTTGCAGGCAGCGTGGGTGCGTTCGTCGGCGTCGATCTCGCGCCGCGGATGATCGCCAAGGCCCGTGCGACGGGACTCTATGCGTCGCTCATGGTCGCCGACATGATCGACGGGCTCCGCGCGCAAAGCGATGCGTCGCTTGACCTTGTGCTGGCCGCCGATGCCGCGGTCTATCTGTCCGATATCGCCCCGCTCGCAAGCGAAGCCGCGCGGGCCCTGACCTCGCATGGCGTGCTTGCCTTCACGGTCGAGACCCACGACGGAGCCGACGTCGTGCTCGGCAGAGGCCTGCGCTACGCGCATTCCGTCGCGCATCTGCGCGACGCGCTGACGGCGGCCGGGCTTGTTCTGCAAAGTCTCGACGAACTTTCCGCGCGCAACGAGGACGGCATGCCGGCGCCGGGGCTGGTCGTGGTGGCGTCGAAACCCTGACGTCCCGCAAACGAAAACCCCGGCCGCAGGGCCGGGGTTTCGGTGTCGCGACGATCAGGATCTGGCGATCAATACTTCGCAACCACCGGCGAGTTGAAGTGGTAGTTGATACCGGTGCGGAAGATATGTTCCTGCACGCGGGTGGTATTGGTGAGCGTGGTCGTTCCACCGCCGGCGACAGGGACCGTGAAGGCGTCGGTCGAGCGGCCGAGATCGACATAGAGGTATTCGGCCTTTGTCGTCCAGTTCGGTCCGAACAGGCCGAGGAAGGTGAAGGGCGTCTCGATGCCGCCGCCGACCGCGTAACCGCTGCGATCCGAGCGCAAACCGGTCGTCACTGCGACAGGGCTGCCCAAGTTCGTGGTGATATCGGTCTTGACGTTGCCGTAAGCGTAACCGCCGGTGGCGTAGAACAAGGTGGGCCCGACCGAGTAGCCGATCCGGCCGCGCGCCGTGCCGAAGTAGGGCAGCTTGGAATCATAGGATGCGCCGACAGCCGTCGAGCAGGTCAGCACGCAAGTCTTGTTGTCACGCTGCGCCGAGGCCTGAAAGTCGGCTTCGAGACCGAACACGAAGGCGCCGGCCTGCCAGTTGTAACCGGCCTGCACACCGCCGTTGTATCCATCCGGGGCAAGATTGAAGACATCGGTGACGCCGGCGACACCGCCAACGTTGAGCGAACTGCGGTCACGGCCAACGCCGGAACCGACGTTGCCGCCGAGATAGAAGCCGGTCCAGTTGGACGCGACGAGCGGAGCGTAAACGCTGTTGCCGCCGATGCGATAGTTGAGGCCGACGCGGAAAATGTTCTCGCGGTATTCGCTGTTCGCAGCCTGCGGAACGAACGCGGTGTAGGTCGCACCCCGGTTTCCGAGATTCAGATAGAGATATTCAATCTTGCCGGTCCAGTTGCCGCCGAGCGCCGCTTCGACGCCGCTGCCGAGCACGTAACCGCTGCGCGTGTCATTGCTGATCGACGTCGGCAGGCTGACGCCGCCAAGTGTCTGAGTGATATCGGTCTTGACGTTGCCAAAAGCGTAACCGCCGGTGACGTAGCTGAGCACGGGGCCGGTGGTCAGACCGACGCGACCGCGCACGGTGCCGAAATAATCGAGACGTTCGTTATACCTGGTCGCGAGCAGCCCGGTGTTCAGCGTGGTCCGGCCATCGCGCATGTCGCCGCCCTGGATGTCGGCTTCGACGCCGAACACCATCGGGCCGAGACCGAGGAAGGAGCTATTGGTCTGCCAGTTGTAACCGATCTGGCCGCCGCCGACGAAACCTTCGGGCTGGAGATAGGTCGAGTTGTTTGACACACCGCCGATGCCGTTAACAATCCGGTCGCGGCCGAGACCAACGCCGGCGTTGACGCCGAAATAAAAGCCCGTCCAGTCATAGATCGGAGCGACGTAAGCCGGCGCCTTCGTATAGGGACGCGCGGCCAGATCGGCGGCATGCGCGCTGCTGATGGCGGTTCCGGCGAGCAGTGCGCCTGCGACAAGATACTTCATAGGGAGGCCCCAATCCTGAATTGAGCTTGCAGCCTACAGGACGAACGCCCATTCGGCTGTGCTCCCGGAGCCACAGTGGCGGCGAATGAGAGGCGCTCAAATATTGATTTTTTAAGGATTTTATTGCCGCTCCGACCTGCGCGCCCCTGACGCACCGAAGGCTGACGCAGGATCCTTGCCCGCCACGGCTGCAACGGACAGGATACGCGTCGGCCAGCCGCCGTTTCGCAGCGATGGCTCAAGAAACCGGCGGCGTGCAGGGCACGGTCGCTCCGAAAGGGAAAGAAACCAGATGCTGACCCGCCACAATTTCGTTTTCAGCCCGCTCGCCTTCGCCGCTGCGGCCTTCCTTGCCGGGACGGCCGCCCATGCGCAGGGCAAGAAATACGATCCCGGCGCAACCGATACGGAAATCAAGATCGGCCAGACCGTGCCGCATTCCGGCCCCGGATCGCTCTACGGCGTGCTCGGCCGGGTTGGCGAGGCCTATTTCCAGATGCTGAACGAGAAGGGCGGGATCAACGGCCGCAAGGTCAAGTTCTTCCCGATGGACGATGCCTACAGCGCCCCGAAGGCGGTGGAAGCCACCCGACGCCTCGTCGAACAGGAAGAGGTGCTGGCGCTTTACGGCTCGCTCGGCACCGCGCCGCAGACCGCCGTGCACAAATACCTCAACACCAAGGGCGTGCCGCAGATCCTGCTGAACACCGGCGCGTCGAAGTGGAACGACCCGAAGAACAACAAATGGACGATGGCGGGCTTGCCGCTCTACCCGACCGAAGCGCGCATTCTCGCCAAATACGTCGTCGCGCAGAAACCGAATGCCAAAGTCGCGATCCTGTATCAGAACGACGATTTCGGCCGCGACTTCCTCGGCCCCTTCAAGGATGAACTCGCGAAAGCCGGCGCCGCCGCCAAGGTGATCGCGGAGGCCAGCTACGATCTCACCGAACCGACGATCGATTCGCAACTCATCAACCTGTCGAAATCCGGCGCGGATGTTTTCTACAACATCACCACCGGCAAGGCCACGTCGCAATCGATCCGCAAGGTCGTCGAACTGGGCTGGAAGCCACTGCATCTGCTGTCCGCCGGCTCGACCGGGCGTTCCATCCTCAATGCCGCAGGCATCGACAACGCGACAGGCATCGTCGCGATCCGCTATTCCAAGGAAGTCGGCGTGCCACGTTTCGAGAAAGACCCGGACGTGATCGCGTTCGAGGAGCTGCGCAAGAAGTATCTGCCGACGGTCGATCCCGACAACACCATCGCCTTTGCAGGTTATGGCCAGGTCGTAACGATGGCGGAAATCCTGCGCCGTTGCGGCGATGACCTCACCCGCGCCAACATCATGAAGGTGGCGACGTCGATGAACGACTTCCACTCGCCTTATATGCTGGACGGCATCACCTACAGTTTCACGCCGACCGACTACACGCCGATGAAGACGCTTTATACGGCGGTGTTCAACGGCAAGGATTGGGATATCTCGGACAAGCCGGTCACGGAGTAGAGCAAAGGTCTTGTCATTCCGGGATTCGCCATGCCGGCTCTTGCCGGCTGGCGAAGACCCGGAATCTCCTCGTGTTCAACTCGACCAGAGCGCGGGTTCGCTCGCAGCTTGCGCTGCGCGCGCCCCGGAATGACGTTCAATAAATCGCAGGCTCGTCCACCGGCGCGCCGAATTCGGTTTCGAGGAAATCGAAATCGCAGCCCTCATTGGCCTGCTTGATGTGCCTGGTGAACATCCAGCCATAGCCACGCTCATAGCGCACCGCCGGCGGCGCCCATGCCGCGCGGCGCTTGCCCAATTCGGACTCCGGCACGTCGAGATTGATCGTGCGCGCATCGACATCGAGCGAAATCATGTCGCCGTTCCGCACCAGCGCCAGAGGACCGCCGATGTAAGATTCCGGCGCAACGTGGAGAATGCACGCGCCATAGCTCGTGCCGCTCATCCGCGCGTCGCTGAGGCGCACCATGTCGCGGACGCCCTGTTTCACCAGCTTGGTCGGGATCGGCAGCATCCCCCATTCCGGCATCCCCGGCCCGCCCTGCGGACCCGCATTGCGCAGGATCAGAACGTGGTCGGCGGTGACATCCAGATCAGGATCGTCGATCGCCTTTTTCATCGACGGATAATCGTCGAACACCAAAGCCGGTCCGGTGTGCTTGAGAAAGCGCGGCTCGCAGGCCGACGGCTTGATGACGCAACCGTCCGGCGCGAGATTGCCTTTCAGCACCGCGAGCGCGCCCTCGGCATAGATCGCCGTGTCCAGCGTGCGGATGACGTCGTCATTGTGCACCTCGGCGCGAGCGATATTGTCGCCGAGCGACTTGCCCGTCACGGTGATGGCATCGAGATGCAAGTGGCCCTTGATGCGGCTCATCAGCGCCGGCAACCCGCCCGCGTAATAGAAATCTTCCATGAGATAAGTGTCGCCGGACGGCCGGACATTGGCGATCACAGGCACCTTGCGGCTGGCGCGCTCGAAATCGTCAAGGCCGATATCCTGACCGGCCCGGCGCGCCTGCGCGATCAGATGGATGATCGCATTGGTCGAGCAGCCCATCGCCATCGCGACGGTGATGGCATTCTCGAACGCATCGCGTGTTTGAATCGTCTTCGGCGTGAGATCGTCCCACACCATCTCCACGATGCGGCGCCCGGACTCGGATGCCATGCGGATATGGCCGGCGTCGGCAGCGGGTATCGACGACGCGCCGGGCAGCGTCATGCCGATTGATTCGGCAATTGCGGTCATCGTCGAGGCGGTGCCCATCGTCATGCAGGTGCCGTAACTGCGCGCGATGCCGCCTTCGACATCGACCCAGTCTTCGTCGGAAATTTTGCCGGCGCGGCGCTCGTCCCAATATTTCCAGGCATCCGAGCCCGAGCCGAGCGTCTTGCCTTTCCAGTTGCCGCGCAGCATCGGCCCGGCCGGCACATAGATTGCCGGCAGGTTCATGCTGGTTGCACCGAGCAGCAGCGCCGGCGTGGTTTTGTCGCAGCCGCCCATCAGGACGACGCCATCGACGGGATGGCCGCGCAGCAATTCCTCGGCGTCCATTGCCAGGAGATTGCGATAGAGCATCGTCGTCGGCTTGAGATAGGATTCCGAAAGCGACAAAGCGGGCAATTCCATCGGAAAACCGCCAGCCATCAGCACGCCACGGCGGACATCGTCGACGCGAGTCTTGAAATGCGCGTGACATGGCTGCGCGTCCGACCAAGTGTTGAGAATGGCGATCACCGGACGGCCCTTCCACTCTTCGGGCGCGTAGCCCATCTGCATCGCGCGCGAGCGGTGGCCGAAGGCGCGCAAGTCGTCGGGCGCGAACCACCGCGCACTGCGCAAATCCGCCGGTTGTTTTGTCTTGTTGGTCCTGTCGGTCATGATCCCCGCCGCGTTTCCCGCCGGCGTCAGTCCCGGCGTGGCGCCATCAAAGGCGCTGAGCCGGCCCGGATCAAGTGTCAGCGCGCGGCCGACGCAACCCGGATGCGGGCGGATTTGCCGTCCTTCGCTTTGGCGCGGCCGAGGGCAGCCATTTTGGTTGTACCGGGCGTTTTGGAAACCGTGATGATGACGGTCTTCTTCGCGGCCTTGTCGGTGTCAGCCGAAGCGACGATGGTCTGCGCGACACTCTTGCGCTTGCCGGCCTTTGCCAGCAGCAGCCGGGCCTTCGCCCTGGCGGCAGCGGCGATGCGAACGGCCTCTGCCTCGGCCTTGCGGATAAGATCACTGATGCCGGGCTTCAGGGCCACCGGCATGGACGCCGTTTCCTTGTTGCGCGACAACCCACCGAAACCCTCGCACGGCGCTTCACGCGGCAATTCCTGCTGCAGCGCGGCGATTTTCTTTTCCGAAGTCCAGGTCTCGGCCGGGTTGCCGGTAATCTTGCGGACATAATTGCGGGTCTCGTCCGGCAGTGGACCGCGCCGCGCCAGCCAGTTCTGAATTCGACCGCTGCCGGCATTGTAAGCCGCCGCCGCAAGTCCGAGATTGCCGAACTGATCGTGCAGCTTGCGCAGGAATTTCGCCGAAGCCGGCAGGGCCTTGCGCGGGTCGAACGGATCATCGAGGCCCATTTCGGCGGCCGTGCCCGGCATGAACTGCGCGACTCCCTGCGCGCCGACATGGCTGCGGGCGTCGTGTCTGAATTTGCTTTCCTGCCAGATCAACCGGGCAAAAAACGCCACCGGAATATCGCTCGCCTCGGCCGCGTCCGCCAAGGCCTCGCAGAATTCCCCCGTGGTCAATTCGGCGGGCGGCGTCTCTAATTCCACGGCGCCGTCAGGCGGCGCGATGACATTCGGATTGACTGCGGGGCCTTCGCCAAAGGGCTCATCGGACTGGATTGCAAACAAGCGGTCGGACTTGCCAAGGCTGGCAACCTGCGCGGCAATGCCACGATCGCCAGCAACCCCGGCACTCTCGAACAGCGCGGCCGGCTTGGCCATTGCGGAACTCATGAGCATGTCGTCTGATGTCGAACCGGTCGATGTCGCGGCATCGCTGCCCCATCCGCCGAACAAGGGAGCTGAATTCAGTTCGACGCCCATTGCGATGAAAACCGTCGAGAGCACCAGCACACGCCGCATTCAGGGAACTCCGCATTCTGCAGAAGCCAGGATGGCCATGGAATGAGCGGCTTTAATCGGCCCGAATAGACGATTTCGTGTGTGCAATGCGGCATATTAAAGATTTGTTGAGGATTAAAGGAACGATTCCGCTGCGATCCGAACGCGATCAGCGCGCATATTCGATCGATTGATTCGGCACAGAATTATTTGAACGTCGGAACCCATTGCGGTGTCCCAAGCTTGATAGCGTGCATCCATCCCTGGACGACCGCTGTGCCCCTTCTGAAATATACGCTTCTCGTCGGCTCGTCTCTTCTGGCGCTCCTGTTCGTCGCCGAGCGCGTGATCGCTCCGACGACCGCTGCAACCAATGCGTCGACTTCTCTCGATGTCCTGCGCAAAATGGCAAATCACGGCGAGGTTCGCGGCTTCGCGCCGCTCGCCGACGCGGGTGTATTCCTGCCGATGCCGGCGACTTCACCACAACCCGTCGTGGCCGTCGCAGATACGAAGCCGGCGGTCGCGGCTGTCCCTCCAGCGCTGCTCAACGCGCAAGCCCGCGTGGTTGAGGCTGAAGTCATCGACAAACCATTGAAGCCTGTCAGAAAGACCGCCGCCCGCAAGCCGAAGCCGCCGCGCAGCGATTACGTCGAGAATATTCCACGCGGACCCGGCGGATTTTTTGGCGCATTTCAGTCGTGGTAATGTTGCGGGCTATTCTGCCGCCAGTTGCAACGGCACGCCATCAGCGTCCATGTAATTTTCGAGGTAGAACCGGCCGCGATCGGTAATCTGCCAGACGCCGCGCTGCGGCGACCTCACGAGACCCGCGCCAAACAAACCTCCGGTAATGACATGGTCATTCGCAGGCGTGCGTGTCGGGCTATGGACGATTGCGAGGTCGCACGATATTTCAGCCATCGTCGCTGTGCCGCTCGGACGCACCGCAAGGATTTTCAGGATCAGAATATCCCAAGCCAAAATCACGATCCCAATCTGGACTATCCCGTTCGGTCCGTTGGTCGCCGCGCATCGGCGATGGCCGTCATCTTATGCTTCAGCATTAACTAAAACGAGTGCCGAACTGATGCCGCTGGTTCGTTTTCAACCATATTCGTGACAGGCCGGGCTTACTGGAGGGCGTATCGGCTACCCGACACAGTCCCGAAATTTCAATCGTCAATGGCAGAAAAGGCGATCACTTCCTATATCGTCATCACTTTCCGACTGGCTGCGGCGTCCCGTGAGAAAAACCGTGATCGTTTTATTGCTTCTGCTGCTCGCGCCGCTCGGCGCATCGGCTGTTAAATATCTCATGAACGATCGCTCGGTTAACTGGCAGATGGCCGATCGCTCCAGCGCGGGCCTGCTGCCGCCGGCATCTTCAAATCCCGATGCGCTGGTGCGGGTGTTCGCCGCGCGGACGGTGCGCTGGCGCGGCATCTTCGCGGTTCATAGCTGGATCGTCGTCAAGGAGGCCGGTGCGAAGAGCTACACGCGCTACGATTATACGGCCTGGGGCGATCCGATTCGCGTCAACGGTTTTGCAGCGGATGGCCGATGGTTCGGCGACATTCCGGAGATCATCGGCGCGGCCGATGGCGATGCCGCCGCGCTGATGATCCCGAAAATCCGCGCGGCGATCGCCGCTTACAAGCCGCGCGCTTACGGCGACTATCGCGCATGGCCCGGACCGAACTCGAACACCTTCGTTGCCGCGGCGCTGGCCTCGGTGCCCGAACTCAAAGTCGTGCTGCCGCCGACCGCCATCGGCAAAGACTTTCCCTATAACGGCGACTGGTTCGGCGTGACGCCGTCCGGCACCGGCATCCGCGCAACACTCGGCGGCTATGTCGGTGTCACCGCGGGCTGGATCGAAGGGCTGGAGATCAGCATCCTCGGCGCGGTGCTCGGCATCGACTGGCGTTATCCTGCAATCAAACTGCCGGGCCTCGGCCGCATCGGCATGGCGGTCGATCTGGGCAAGAGCACTTAACGGCTCCCGATCTTGCCGCTTTCGAGCCAACCAAGCGCGCGCTGGAACAGCTTGATGCACGAGCGATGCAGCCGGTCGCCGGTCGCGACCGCCGCCTGCCCCGCGCAGGCGCGTGCATAAGTCCCCTCTAAAATAAGCCCAAGCTTGTAACAGCCGAGCACGCCGTACCATTGCAGATGCGCGCAATCGCGCGTGCTGCGTTCCGCGTAGTGCGCCATCAACTCCTCGATACGCGCGAAACCGTTCCACGGCTCGATGCCGATCTCGGACGTGGTCCGCCCGTCGACGTCAGGCCATGTCGCCATGATCCAGCCCATGTCGAGCAGCGGATCGCCGATCGTGCACAACTCCCAATCGACGATGGCGGCGAGTTCAGCGCTGTCATTCCGAAACATCACATTCGACAGATGATAATCGCCATGCAGAATACCCGGCGTGAACGACGTCGGGCGATTTTGCGTGAGCCAGTCCGCAACGGCGTCGATGCCCGGAATCGCCGCCGGCCCCGGCCAATCCTTGTAATCGTGATAGCTCTCCAGCAGCGCGCGCCAGCGCGGCACCTGGCGTTCGAGAAATCCGTCGCTCTTGCCGAAATCCGCGAGCCCGACTTTCAAGTGATCGACACGCGACAGCGACAACGCGCCATCGACCAGCGCGAAGCCCATGCGGCGACGAATGCGCGCATCATCGGCGTGGCGCGCCGGCAGCGCGACGGTCGCGTTGAAGCCGTGGATCGGCTCCATGAGATAAAACGCCGCCCCGATGACATCGTCCGACGAACAAGCCGCGATCAAACGCGGATGCGGGACGTCGGTATTGGCCAGTGCGCCGAGCGCACGCGCCTCGCGGCGGTTGGTGGCGTTGCCGTCTCCGCGCGGATGCGCCGGCGGGCGCCGCAGCACATAGGGCCGGCCGTCGCGCACGAAGCGCAGCAGCACGTTCTGCGTGCCGCCCACGAGCGGCGTGATTTCGGTGAGATCACCATGCCCAAGGCCTTCGCGGTCCATCCAGCCGCGCAGGGCGTCCATGTTGACGAGTTGCCGCCAGTTTTCTTCGCTCATCGCAACGGCTCTCAACCTGCCTTGTCGGATAAATCTCACGCGCCTGCTCCTGCACGCGCGGCACATGATAGCTCGGAAACAACTCGTTGGTCGGTCTGTCGCCGCGCAACACCTGTTTTGCGACGGTGACGAGATGCACTTCGGTCGGCGTCGCCCGGTCATCGGGCGCAAGCGCGCCCTTGCCGGGCGGTGACGGCTGTGGGCGCGGCAACGTCAATTACAAAATCAACCCGCCATCGACGATCAGCGTCTGACCGACGATGTAGGACGACAGCGGCGATGCCAGAAAAAGCGCTGCGCCCGCCATATCCGCCGGCGTGCCGAGCCGCCGCAGCGGAATGTTCGCGACCGCGCCCTCGAGTCGTTTTGGATTCGCCGTCGTCACCTTGGTCAATTTGGTATCGACCAGTCCAGGCGCGATACCGTTGACGCGGATGCCGTCTTCGGCCCACGCCTCGCCGAGCGTGCGGGTGAGGCCCACCGCGCCGGTCTTCGAGGCATTATAGGACGGGTTGCCCTTGGTCGAATGGAATCCGGCCGTCGATGAGACGATGATAAGTTTACCCTTGCTCGCCTTGAGTAACGGATGGAATTTTGCGCCGCAGGCCATCAGGCTCATGAGGTTGACCTCCATGACTTTGCGGAAACCTTCCATCGCGAACTCGCCGCGCTTGTAGATCACCGTGCCTTGCGCCAGCACCAGCACGTCGAGCGTGTCGAAGGACGGCGTCAAGGTCTCGATGCTGGCGGGATCGCTGACATCGAGCTTCGCATAATGCAGCCCGGTGAGGTCGGAGCCCTCCTCGCCAGCGTAGTCTTTCGCGGTCGCGCGGGTGCCATAGACATGGACCTCGGCGGCTTTTGTCCGAAACGCCTGCGCGATGCCGTTGCCGATGCCGCTCGATCCGCCGACCACGAGCACGGTCTTGCCACCGAAATCCAGTTCGTTCATGCGCGTTTCCTCTGGCATCGCCGTGACGGCGGTTGGGTCCGCCAATTCGTTTGATTTCATGTCCGTGTCATGGGACCGTTGTCAACCGCCCGACGAAGAGGCGGCATCACACAGCCTGCATGGCCACCACGCCGCGGGCGACAGGGAGAGACCATGTTTCACCGCAGGGACGTGCTCATCACATCTGCACTGCTGCTGTCGGCCGCACTTACCCAGCCGGCCGCCGCACAGAAGCAATATGGCCCCGGCGTCACCGACACCGAGATCAAGATCGGCCAGACGATGCCCTATAGCGGCCCGGCATCGGCCTACGGCACGCTCGGCCTGATCGAGGAAGCCTATTTCACGATGGTCAATACGAAAGGCGGGATCAACGGTCGCAAGATCAGGCTGATCAGCCTCGACGACGGCTATTCGCCGCCCAAGACCGTCGAACAGACCCGCCGCCTTGTCGAGCAAGACGAAGTCCTGGCGATCGTCGGCACGGTCGGCACGCCGACCAACTCGGCCTCGCAGAAATATCTCAACGGCAAGAAGGTGCCGCAAATCTTCATTTCGACGGGGGCGGCGAAGTGGGACGATCCGAAGAACTTCCCCTGGACCACGGCGCTGTACCCGCCCTACCAGATGGAAGGCCAGATTTTCGCGAAATATCTTTTGAAGAACAGGCCGGACGCCAAGCTCGGCGTCTTCTCGGCGAATGACGACGCCGGCAAGGATTATGTCCGCGGCCTGAAGGACGGACTCGGCGACAAGGCCAAGACGATGATCGTCAAGGAAGTCACCTATGAGACGTCGGAGCCGACGGTCGACTCGCAGATCGTGACGCTGAAAGCCTCCGGCGCGGATACGCTGTTCACGATGGCGACGCCGAAATTCGGGGCGCAGGCCATCCGCAAGGTTGCCGAACTCGGCTGGAAGCCGCTGAACTTCATCGTCAGCGTCTCGTCCTCGATCAAGGGCGCGCTTGAACCGGCCGGGATCGAGAACTCCAGGGGCTTGCTCACCGCGTTGGCCGTCAAGACGCCGACCGACCCGCGTTGGCAGGACTCGCCGGACGTGAAGGACTACCGCGAATTCCTCGGCAAGTGGTTTCCAAGAGGCGACATCGCCGACGGCAGCAACGTCACCGGCTATATCTCGGCCTTCATGACCGTGAAGGTGCTGGAAGCCTGCGGCGACGATCTCAGCCGCGAGAATCTGCTGAAGCAGGCGACGTCGTTGAACAAGGTCGTCGCTCCCTTGCTGTTGCCGGGAATCAGCATCTCGACGCGTCCCGACCGCTACGCGCCTTTCACCCAGATGCAGATCGCGCGTTTCGACGGATCGAGCTGGGTGCCCGAAGGCGAGGTGATCAACACCGACGCGCCGGGGCAGTAAGCAGCAGGCACTGCCGTCATCGCCGGGCTTGACCCGGCGATCCTTCCACCGTCGCTTTTCAAACAAGATGGATGGCCGGGACATCCAGCGCGAAGACGCGCACTCGCCCGGCCGTGACACGCCTCTAAAATCCGATAGCGAGGAATTACTCATGTCCGACTTCAAACACCTCAGCCGCTCCGTCAGCGGCTCGCGCGTTCTCATCACCGGCGCCGCGAGCGGCATGGGCCGCGCCACCGCGCGCGTGTTCGCCGCCGAGGGCGCCAACGTTGCGGTGACGGATTTCGACGCCAACGGCGCCGAAGCGGTCGCGACAGAGATTCGCGGCAACGGTCAACAGGCGACGGCATGGGCGCTCGACGTCGCCGATCCTGCTGCGATCAAACGCGTTGTCGGCGAGATCGCCGCGCGGTTTGGCGGCCTCGACATCATCGTCAACAATGCCGGCATTTCGGGCGTCTCGACGATCGACGGCGACGGCTATGAGGATTTGTGGGAGCGCCACATGGCGATCCTGCTGGCCTCGCATCCGCGCGTGATCCGCGCCGCATTGCCTCACCTTCGCAAATCGAGCCATCCGCGCATCGTCAACATCGCCTCGACCGAAGCGCTGGGCGCGACTGCGACGCATTCGACCTACTCTGCGGCCAAAGCAGGCGTCACCGGACTGACGCGTTCTCTCGCCGTCGAATTGGGGCCAGAGGGCATTACCGTGAACTGCATCTGCCCCGGCCCGATTACGACGGCGATGACCGATCGTGTCTCGGCTGAGCACAAGACGATCTATGCCAAGCGGCGCACAGCACTGAAGCGATACGGCGATCCCGAAGAGGTCGCGCATATGACGCTGAGCCTGTGCCTGCCGGCAGCGTCATTCCTGACCGGCGCGGTGATCCCGGTCGATGGCGGGCTGATGGCGCGCAATGCCTGATCATGTGGCACAGCGGAGCGATCCCGGTTCCAGACTGTCCGAGCGGATTTACTGCCAGCGATAAGGAATGTAAGACCAATTGAACTTTTCAGGCGGGTTCCGCTTGTTGCTTGCCGGGATTAAGACACGCCTCGGCCCGACCATCACCCAATCGACTCGGCCCCGATGGATAACCACAGCCAAACCTTCGACGACGTATTTCCCGGCGACAGCGCGATGGCTGCCGAAATGCGGTCCCGCGACTGGAGCACGCATCCGCTTGGCGATCCCCGCGCTTGGCCCGACGGACTGAAAGTCCCGCTGCGGATGATGCTGCTGTCACGCTTCGAGATGTGGCTCGGCTGGAGCGACGATGTCTTCTTTTTTTACAACGACGCCTACATCCCGACTCTCGGCGAGAAGCATCCCGGGGCGCTCGGCGTGCCAATGCGGATCGTCTGGAAGGAAGTCTATCACGACGTCGAGGATCGCGTCGTATCGGTGATGCGCGACAGCGTCGCCACCTGGGACAAGGCGCTGCTACTGCTGCTGACACGACGCGGCTATCCTGAAGAAACCTATCATACCTTTTCCTACAGTCCGCTGCGCGGCGATGCCCGCGCGACCGAAGGTCTGATGTGCGTGGTCTCGGAAGAAACCGAGCGCGTCATCAGCGAGCGGCGTCTTGAGACGTTGCGCACGCTGGCGCTGTCATTGCTGCTGGTACACACGCGCGACAACATTGTATCGGGCGTGGAAAGCGCGCTGCGCAGCAATCAGTTCGATTTTCCGTTCTCTCAAATTTTTCTGTTCGACAAGATCGAGCGCCCCCATATGGGCGCCCTGGGGTCGATCCCATGGCCGTTTGCGAATGTGCTCGACGGCGCGGCGAGCGACCGAATCAAGCTCGATGGTCTGGTGCCAGATCCGCCGATGGGCGCGTGGAAGATTCCCCCGCGCGAGGTATTGATCGTACCGATCACCAAGGCAGGGCAAACCGCACCGAGCGGCGCGCTGGTGCTCGGACTCAACCCTTACCGCCGCGAGGACAATGAGATTGTCGGCTTCGCCCAACTGATCGCGGCCCAGGTCGCCGGTGCGCTCGCGACGGTCGATGCACGCGCCAGCGAGGCCGCCGAAACCGGGCGGCTGCGCGAGTTGTTCGCGCAGTCGCCGTCCTTCATCGCCGTGTTGCGCGGCCAGGACCATCGTTTCGAACTCACCAATCCCGGCTATCAGAAGCTGATCGGCCATCGCGATGTGATCGGTAAATCCGCCCACGACGCCCTGCCGGAGGTCGAGGGCCAGGGCTTCTTCGAGCTGCTCGACAAGGTCTACGCGACCGGCGAGCCATTCACCGGTCAATCGACGCCTCTCACGATTCAAGCCACACCCAACGCGGCTCCGGAACAGCGTTTTATCGATTTCGTCTATCAGCCCATTCGCGACTCATCCGGTTCCGTCACCGGCATTTTTGTCGAGGGTATCGACGTCACGGACGCGCATGATTCAGCCGCTGCCTTGCGCGAAAGCGAGGCTCGTTTCCGAACCTTCGCGCAGGCGATCCCAAACCATTTCTGGACCTCGGCGCCGAACGGCCTTCTCGACTGGTTCAACGATCAGACCCTTGCCTATACGGGCCGCAGCTTCGAAGCGCTCGTCGGCGAACAGTGGTCGACAATCGTCCATCCCGACGATCTGGCGCGCGCACGCGTCGCGTGGAGCGAAGCGCTGACGACAGGGGGCGATTACGAGATCGAATTTCGTATCCTGCGTGCGGATGGCGAATACCTCTGGCACCTGGTCCGCGCACTGCCGATGCGCGACGACGCGGGCGTCATCACGCGCTGGATCGGCACCAACACCGACATCCATGCGCGCAAGCTGTCGGAAGCGTCCAGCACCGCCGAACGCGAACGCATCTGGAGTTCAACCAACGATCTGATGGGCACAGCCGGCGCCGATGGCTATCTGAAATCCGTAAACCCGGCATGGAGCAGATTGCTGGGACACGACGACGAATTTCTGCTGTCTCGGCCGTTTTTCGAGTTCATCGATCCCGCCGACCACGCCAAGGTCATCGCGACGATCGCGCGCTTGATGCAGGGCGAAGCCGTCAACGATCTCGAAGACCGGCTGATCCACAAGGACGGCAGCCATTCGCTGATCGCCTGGTCGGCCGAACCTGCCGGCGACACCTTCTACATCGTTGGCCGCAACGTCACGCAGCAACGCCTCGCCGAAGACGCCTTGCGGCAGGCGCAGAAAATGGAAGCGGTAGGCCAGCTGACGGGCGGCATCGCGCACGATTTCAACAATCTTCTACAAGGCATCACCGGCAGCCTCGATCTCGTTCAGAAGCGCATCAGCCAGGGCCGCACCAACGAACTCGATCGCTTCATCTCCGGCGCGATGACCGCCGCAAATCGGGCTGCAGCCTTGACGCATCGCCTGCTCGCTTTTTCACGCCGGCAACCGCTCGATCCGCGTCCGGTGAAAGCCAACCCGTTGGTTGCGTCGATGGAAGACCTGCTGCGGCGGACGCTTGGCGAACGCATCGAACTCGAACTCGTTTTGTCCGGCGGGCTGTGGCTGACGCTGTGCGATCCGAACCAGCTTGAAAGCGCTCTGCTGAATCTTGCGATCAACGCACGCGATGCAATGCCGGACGGCGGCAAGCTCATCATCGAGACCAACAACGCGCATCTCGACAATGCCTATGTCGCCAAGCAACGAGACGTTCGCGCCGGGCAATATGTCTGCATCGGCGTCACAGATACCGGCACCGGCATGAGCGCCGAAACGATGGCCAAAGCGTTCGATCCGTTCTTCACGACCAAGCCGATCGGTCAGGGCACGGGCCTCGGCCTCTCGATGATTTACGGCTTTGCGCGGCAGTCCGAAGGCTATGCCAAGATCTACAGCGAACTCGGCAAGGGCACGACGTTCAAGCTCTATCTGCCGCGTCATCGCGGCGACAGCGCCGAGGACGAGTCGCTACCGGAATTGTCCGATGCGCACACGGCCTATGTGGGCGAAACTGTTCTTGTGGTGGAAGACGAACCCGTCGTGCGCGGCCTGATCGTCGAATTGCTGACCGAACTCGGCTACCACACGCTGGAGGCCTCTGACGGGCCGAAGGGACTCGAAATTTTGCAGTCGAAGCGGCACATCGATCTGCTGGTGACGGATATCGGCCTGCCGGTCCTTAACGGACGGCAGGTCGCGGATGCCGGTCGGCTACTGCGGCCCGACCTCAAAATTCTGTTCATGACCGGCTACGCAGAAAATGCGGCATTGGCGTCGGGCTTCCTGGACCACGGCATGGCCATGATCACGAAGCCTTTCGCGATGGAAGCGTTCGCCACGCGTGTCCGCGAAACGCTTGAGAGTAACTAGAACATCCTCACGAACAACACGAAGTAGAATACGGGAACGCCGATCGCGATCATCGTCGCCAGGGCCATCAGAATGATGATTCCGATCGGGACTTTGGCGGGCTGCTTCATCCGCTGACCTTACCCATACCGTCGCTGTGCTTCGATCGTCAGCCCCTTGCCGACGGCGCCGAAAGTGTCGCCGTCGATCGCGCGGGCATTGGGTACAGCCGTCGCGATCGCTCGGCGGACATGCGGCAATTGAACCGAACCACCGGTGAGAAAAACCGCGTCGATCGCATCGGACGGCAACTGCGCCTGCGTCAGGCATGTTCCGATTCGGGCGCCGATCCGTTCCGCCAGCGTCTTGGTGTGCTTGACCAGCGCCGCGCGCCGAACGTCGACCGCGAGTCCCGGCTCGACCCAATCCAGTGCAATCGCCGAGGTCGTATGATCTGACAATCTTATCTTGGCCTCTTCGACATCCATCGCCAGCGTATGGCCGCGCTGCTCGTCGAGCACGCGGAGGAGACGATCGAGCAGCTCCGGTTGCCGGGCGCTGTAACGCACCTGTCGAATATCGGCCGCAACCTTGCTGTCATAAAGCCGATTGATGCTCGACCATGTCGCAAGATCCTGAAAATAGCTCGACGGCACGTCAAGGTCCGCCCGCTTCATCGCACTGCGAAAGCCAAGCAGCGGCATCACCACGCCAAGGCTCAGGTGCCGGTCGAAATCCGTGCCGCCGATCCGCACGCCGTCATTGGCAAGAATATCGTTGCTGCGATCGGCCTTTCCATGTCGCGCCGGGCCGAGCCGTATGATCGAGAAGTCCGACGTGCCGCCGCCGACATCGGCGATCAGCGCGATCTGCTCGTCGGCGATCTGGCGCTCGTAATCCAGCGCCGCCGCGATCGGCTCAAACTGGAACGTGATCTCCTCGAAACCGACATTGCGTGCAATTGCGTGCAACGTCGCTTCGGCCTTGCGATCGCCTTCCGGCGAATTGTCGACGAAATGAACCGGGCGGCCATGCACCACCTGCCGCAATTCGCGGCCGGTGGCATGTTCGGCACGCCGTTTCACCGCGCCGACATAGGACGCGATGACGTTGCGAAAGCTGACGCGCTCGCGGCCCAATCGCGTCGTCTCATCGATCAACGACGTGCCGAGTACGGATTTGAGGCTGCGCATCAGTCGCCCCGGCATGCCCTCGACATAGAAATCGATCGCCTTGCGGCCGATCACCACGCCACCATCGCGGCCATAGAAGATCGCGCTCGGGATCGCGACATGGCCGGCCTCGACATCGGCGAGGACCGGCGCATCAGCCTGGAATGTGCCAAGCGTGGTATTGGATGTGCCGAAATCGAGACCGCAGAAAGACATGACGCAGCCAGACTTTGAAGAAGGAGCGTTCGTTTACACAGGTCGCGTGCACTGCACCACCCCACCCTGATCCTGCCTCGACAACGCGGTGATCGCGCGGCTATCAAGAACGCGAAAAGTTCAATGGGAGTCCGCTCGTGTCCTCGCAGCCGCAATTGATCCTGCATCATTTCGACGAATCGCCTTTCTCCGAGAAAATCCGTCTGGCCTTCGGCTTGAAGCAACTCGCTTGGACCTCGGTGCTGATCTCCCGGATCATGCCGCGACCCGATCTGATGCCGATGACCGGCGGCTACCGTCGTACGCCGACCTTGCAGATCGGCGCCGACATCTATTGCGACAGCCAGTGCATTTTGCGCGAACTCGAACGCCGCTTTCCAACGCCGTCGCTGCATCCCGACGGCCATGACGGCATCGGCTGGGGCAGCGCGATGTGGACCGACCGCTCGTTCTTCCAGAACACCGTCAATCTTGTCTTCGGCACGCTGGCCGACAAGGTGCCGGAGTCGTTCAAACACGACCGCGAGCAATTGCGCGGCGCAAAGTTCGACGTCGAGGCGATGACCCGCGCGATCCCGCAGATGCGTGACCAGTTCCGTGCCCATCTGGGCTGGATCGATGCGCAACTCGTGGACGGCAGACCGTTCCTGCTTGGCGACACCGCAGGCCTGATCGACATCAACGCCTATATGAATGTCTGGTACGCGACCGGCAATATTCCAGCGCTGAAACAGTCCGTCGCGGAATTTTCACCGGTCGCGGCTTGGCAGCAGCGCGTCAAAGCCGTTGGCCACGGCACGCGCAGCGAAATGTCGACGGCCGATGCGCTGAAGATCGCCGCCAGCGCAACACCGCTTACGGAAACGTTGACCGATCCGCACGACCCGAACGGCCGTAAACCCGGCGATCGCATCAGCGTGACGCCGGATGATTACGGCAAGATCGCGGTGGACGGCGAAATCGTCGCGCTGTCACCGCAGCACATCGCGATCCGACGCCACGATCCAGTCGCCGGCGAAATCGTCGTTCATTTCCCGCGCGCCGGTTTCGTTTTGACCTGAGCAGCTAAAAATGGTCTGGTCCGCGCCATTCAAAACACCCCGACACAAGGAGCCGGACTGATGACGACGATGTCCCGCAGGACCGCGCTTTCGACCCTCGCACTTTCATTCGCCGCACTCGCCTTGCGACCGCAAACGGTCCATGCGCAAGCCTCAGGAAAACCCATGACCACACCGACCACCACCGCTTCCGGCCTGCAATATATCGACACCGTCGTCGGGACCGGCGCATCGCCGAATCCAGGCCAGACCTGCGTGATGCATTACACCGGCTGGCTCTATAACAACGGCATCAAGGGCGCGAAATTCGACTCGTCGGTCGATCGCGGCCAGCCCTTCGAGTTCAAGATTGGCGTCAAGCAGGTGATCGGCGGTTGGGACGAGGGCGTCTCGACGATGAAGGTCGGCGGCAAGCGCACGCTGATCATTCCGCCCGCGCTCGGCTACGGCGCCCGCGGCGCCGGCGGCGTCATTCCGCCGAATGCCGTCCTGATGTTCGATGTCGAATTGCTCGGTGTGAAGTAAAAGCAGTTGTCAGTCCGGGATGACCAGCCGCCGCATACTTTATGCGGCGGTTGGTCAGGCCCGGAATGACAATCACCCCTTCAACGCCGCGATCGCCTCGCGCACCGGCGGATCGAGCCCTTCGCCGCCGGCATCGAGATGCGCGGTGATCGCCTTGCGCATGCGCGGATCCCAGAACTTGCGGATATGCTCGGCAATGCCCGGCACCGCCGCGTCCGCGCCCTGACTGCGGAAGAACGTGCCGATCTGGTTCGCCATGTAGATCAGCCGGTCAGGCGACATCGCTTGCGTCATGCTCGTTTATCTCTTTCAAAATCCGATGCGGGTGCGTGAACACCTCGAATCCGTCGGCGCGCGCGATCGCCACCAGCGTGATGCCGGCCGTCTCTGCCATACGCACGGCAAGCGCGGTCGGCGCGGAGACCGACACGATCACCGCCGCATTCATCGCGGCGGATTTCTGCACCATCTCGACGGAAACGCGGCTGGTGAGCAGCACGATCCCGTCGGTCGCTGCAATCTTCTCGCGCGCCAGCGCGCCGGCGAGTTTGTCGAGCGCGTTGTGACGGCCGACATCTTCGCGCAGGCAGATGATGCCGCGCGCCGCCGTCCAGAACGCCGCCGCATGCACCGCGCGGGTCTCGATGTTCAACACCTGCAATGGCGCGACGGCCTGCATCGCAGCCATGACCTGTTGCGGCGAAAACGACAACCCGCCGCTGACGATCGCGGCGGGTTTCAGCGCCGCCTCGATCGAATCGACGCCGCACAGGCCGCAGCCCGTGGGGCCCGCAATCTGCCGCCGCCGCTCGCGCAACTTGTCTTCGCTGGCTTGCGGCAACCACATCCGCAATTCGACGCCGCCATCCAGATCGACAATCTCGAACGTCTCGATCTCGTCGGGCGATTGGACCACGCCTTCGGCGAGGCTGAAGCCGACGGCGAAATCCTGCAGATTCGCCGGCGTCGCCATCATCACCGCATGGGTGCCGCCATTATAGGTCAGCGCCACGGCGGTTTCCTGCGGCACCGCGCGCGTGCCGGCAGTGACGCCGTTCTCGCGCCAGACCATGCGTGAAACGCTGCGAACCGGCCCGTCCATTGCTATTCGGCGGCCTCGGCCGGGATCGCAATGCGGCGCGACTGCCGCGCCTGCTCGTCATATTCCTTCTGCCATTCCGACGGCCCGTTGGACGGCGAAATCTGCACGGCCGTCACCTTGTATTCCGGGCAGTTCGTCGCCCAGTCCGAGAACTCTGTCGTGATGACGTTGGCCTGCGTCGTCGGGTGATGGAACGTCGTGTAGACGACGCCCGGCGCGACACGTTCGGTGATCAGCGCACGCAACGTCGTCTCGCCCGCACGGCTCTGGAGTTTGCACCAGTCGCCGTCGCGCACGCCGCGCATCTCGGCGTCATGCGGATGCATTTCGAGCCGGTCTTCCTCGTGCCAGACCGTATTCTCGGTACGCCGCGTCTGCGCGCCGACATTGTATTGGCTCAAGATGCGTCCGGTCGTGAGCAGCAGCGGAAAGCGCGGGCCGGTGCGCTCGTCGGTCGCGACATATTCGGTAATCATGAATTTGCCCTTGCCGCGCACGAAGCCGTCGATATGCATGACGGGCGTGCCGAGCGGCGCCTTCTCGTTGCAGGGCCATTGCACCGAGCCGACCTCATCGAGCAAATCATAGGAGACGCCGGCAAAAGTCGGCGTCAGCGCGGCGATCTCGTCCATGATCTGCGACGGATGATCGTAATTCATCTCGTAGCCGAGCGCCTTGGCGAATCCCAAGGTCACTTCCCAGTCTTCGAGACCGTTTTTCGGCGACATCACCTTGCGGACGCGCTGGATACGGCGTTCGGCATTGGTGAAGGTGCCGTTCTTCTCAAGGAAGGTCGAACCCGGCAAGAACACATGCGCGTAGTTCGCGGTCTCGTTCAAAAACAGATCGTGAACGATCACGCATTCCATCGCCGACAGAGCAGCGACGACATGCTTGGTGTTCGGATCGGATTGCAGGATGTCCTCGCCCTGCACGTAAAGGCCCATGAAGGTGCCTTCGACGGCGGCATCGAACATGTTGGGGATGCGAAGACCCGGTTCGGCATTGAGCTTGACGTTCCACATCGCCTCGAACTGCTCGCGGACCGCATCGCCCGCGATGTGCCGGTAGCCCGGCAATTCGTGCGGGAACGAGCCCATGTCGCAGGAGCCTTGCACATTGTTCTGGCCGCGCAGCGGATTCACGCCGACGCCGGGGCGGCCGATATTGCCTGTGACCATTGCGAGGTTGGCGATTGCGATCACCGTGGTCGAACCCTGCGAATGCTCGGTGACGCCGAGGCCGTAATAGATCGCGCCGTTGCCGCCGGTCGCGAACAGCCGCGCCGCTGCACGCAATTCCTTCGGATCGACGCCGGTCATGATGCCGGTCGCTTCCGGACTGTGGTTGGGCTGCGCCACGAAGGCCGCCCAATCCTCGAACTCGCTCCAGTCGCAGCGCTCGCGCACGAAGGCTTCATCGACGAGGCCTTCGGTGACGATGACATGGGCCAGCGCGGTGAGCACGGCGACATTGGTGCCGGGCAACAACGGCAGATGGTGCTGCGCCTCGATATGCGCCGAGCGCACGATATCGGTGCGGCGCGGGTCCACAACAATCAGCTTGGCGCCGGCGCGCAGCCGCTTCTTCAGCCGTGATGCAAACACCGGATGGCCATCGGTGGGATTGGCGCCGATGATCATCGCCACATCCGTGTCTTCCACCGAATCGAAATCCTGCGTGCCGGCCGACGTGCCGAAGGTCGAGGACAAGCCGTAACCGGTCGGCGAATGGCAGACGCGCGCGCAGGTATCGACATTGTTGTTGCCGAAGCCGGCGCGGATCAGCTTCTGCACCACATAGACTTCTTCATTCGTGCAGCGCGACGAGGTGATGCCGCCGATCGAGTCACGGCCATATTTGGACTGGATCCCCTTGAACTTCTTCGCCGCGAAATTGAACGCCTCGTTCCACGACACTTCCTGCCAAGGATCGGCGATGTTCTCGCGGATCATCGGATTGAGGATACGCTCCTTGTGATTGGCGTAGCCCCAGGCGAAACGGCCCTTGACGCAGGAATGACCGCGATTGGCCTTGCCGTCCTTGTAAGGCACCATGCGGACGAGTTCTTCGCCGCGCATCTCCGCCTTGAAGGTGCAGCCGACGCCGCAATAGGCGCAGGTGGTGATCGCGGAATGCTCGGGCTGGCCGATGTCGATCACGGCCTTCTCGGTCAGCGTTGCGGTCGGGCACGCCTGGACGCAGGCGCCGCAAGATACGCATTCCGAACCGAGGAACGATTCGTTCATACCAGGCGAGACGCGGCTCTCGAAGCCGCGGCCGGAAATCGTCAGCGCGAACGTGCCTTGCACCTCCTCGCAGGCGCGGACGCAGCGCGAGCAGACGATGCACTTCGACGGATCGTAGGTGAAGTACGGATTGCTCTCGTCCTTCGCCATCCAGTGATCGTTCTCGCAATCATGCGGCGAAAGATTGTGGTTATGGCTGTGCTTCGTTTGGGCGAAGACGTGGTTCTCGCCGTCATAGCCGTAGCGCACGTCGCGCAGGCCGACCGCGCCGGCCATGTCCTGCAATTCGCAGTCGCCGTTCGCGGCACAGGTCAGGCAATCGAGCGGATGGTCGGAGATGTACAACTCCATCACGCCCTTGCGGATCGTCTTGAGACGATCGTTCTGCGTATGGACGACGAGGCCCTCCATCGCCGGTGTGGTGCAGGAGGCCGGCGTGCCGGCGCGGCCCTCGATCTCGACGAGACACAGTCGGCAGGAGCCGAACGCATCGACCATGTCGGTCGCGCAGAGCTTCGGGATCTGCGTGCCCATCTCCATCGCGGCGCGCATGATCGAGGTGCCTTCGGGCACGGTCACACTCTGGCCGTCGATCGTCAGCGTCACCATCTTATCGTTTTTTGCGGCAGGCGTGCCGAAATCGATTTCGTGAATCAGCGACATGAGTTGTCCTATTCCGCAGCTTGCAGGCGCGTCGGCGCGCCGAAATCATCGGGGAAATGTTTCAGCGCGCTCATCACCGGATACGGCGTAAAACCGCCGAGCGCGCAAAGCGATCCGAACTTCATGGTGTTGCAGAGATCGGTCAGAACGGCGGTGTTCTCGACCACGCGCTCGCCTCTTCGAATCTTGTCGATGGTTTCGACGCCGCGCGTCGAACCGATCCGGCACGGCGTGCATTTGCCGCAGGATTCCACCGCGCAGAACTCCATCGCGAACCGCGCTTGCTTGCTCATGTCGACGGTATCGTCGAACACGACGATGCCGCCATGCCCGATCAACCCGTCGCGCTTGGCGAAGGCTTCGTAGTCGAACGGGGTATCGAACAATTCGCGCGGAAAGTAAGCGCCGAGCGGTCCGCCGACCTGCACCGCGCGCACCGGGCGGCCCGAGAACGTGCCGCCGGCGATCTCATCGACGATCTCGCCCAGCGTGATGCCGAAAGCGACCTCGAACAGGCCGCCATGCTTGACGTTGCCGGCAATCTGGATCGGCATCGTGCCGCGCGAGCGGCCCATGCCGCAATCGGCGTATTTCTGCGCCCCACCGGCAAGAATGAACGGGATCGCCGCAAGGCTCAATACGTTGTTGATGACGGTCGGCTTGCCGAACAGGCCCTTATGCGCGGGCAGCGGCGGCTTGGCGCGAACGACTCCCCGTTTGCCTTCGAGGCTTTCGAGCAGCGACGTTTCCTCGCCGCAGACATAAGCGCCTGCGCCGACCCGAACTTCGAGATCGAAGCTGTACGCCGAGCCGCAGATATTGGCGCCTAGGAACTTCGCGCGCTTCGCCGCATCGATCGCGGCATTCATCGCGACGATCGCATGCGGATATTCCGAGCGGATGTAGATGTAACCCTTGGTCGCGCCCACAGCGATTCCGGCGATGGTCATGCCCTCGATCACGACGAAGGGATCGCCTTCCATGATCATGCGGTCGGCGAAGGTGCCGCTGTCGCCTTCGTCGGCATTGCAGACAATGAACTTGCGATCCGCAGCCGTCTCCGCGACCGTCTTCCACTTGATCCCGGTCGGAAAGCCGGCGCCGCCGCGGCCGCGCAGGCCGGATGTGGTGACGTCGGCGATGATCTCGGCCGAGGTCAGCGTCAGCGCGCGAGCGAGACCCTGATAGCCGTCATGGGCGCGGTAATCGTCGACCGAGCGCGGATCGACCAGACCGCAGCGCACAAAGGTCAGGCGGGTCTGTTTCTTGAGCCACGGCAACTCGTCCGTGACACCGAGACGCAGGGCATGCGCGCCGCCGGATGACATCGCATCCAGCACCGAGGCGACATCTTTCTCTTCGACCGGGCCGAACGCGACGCGACCGGCATCGGTCGCGACTTCAACCACCGGCTCCAGCCAATACAGGCCGCGCGAACCGGTGCGGACGATCTCGATGTCAGCGCCGGTTTTTTCAAAGGCGATCGCAACCTCGTCGGCGCCGACGGCAATCGCGCCGGCATCGCGGGGTATGAAAATCTTGAGGGTCATCGCTGCGCCTCCGCCATCAAGGCATCGAGCCGGGCGTTATCGAGCCGTCCGACCACGCGGCCGTCGATCATCGCCGATGGCGCGGTCGCGCACAGGCCGAGGCAATAGATCGGCTCCAGCGTCACTCGCTTGTCAGGCGTCGTATGGCCGATTTTCACGCCCAATCTCTGTTCGGCGCGCGCGGCCAGAGCATCGCCGCCGGCCGCCTGACAGGCTTCGGCGCGGCACAGCTTCAGCACATGTCTGCCGGCCGGCTCGTGTCGGAAATCATGGTAGAAGGTGAACACGCCATGGACCTCGGCGCGCGACAGGTTGAGGGCCAGCGCCACCATCGGGATAGCCGCTTCCGGCACGTAGCCGAATGCTGCCTGCAGCGCGTGGAGGATCACCAGCGTGCCGCCCTCGACATGGCTGTTCTCAGCGATGATCTCGGCACCGCGCTCAGTGCTCCACGGTTCGCAGGCTGACATCACGCGCGCTTCCCAACATTTTGTTTTCGATAATCAATCCTGAATTGGAATGACTCCAAAGATCAATATCGCTGTCTCATGCTGCAATACGGAATTCGTATCGATGGGTGGCGTCAACGCGTCCGCTGATCGCCGCGGATGCGGGGATCCAGACGTTGCAACACAGCCACCGTCGCCCTTGATTTCCGCTGGCGCGGGAACGAGCGCAGACTAGGTATTCAAACTCGGCGCGACCTCGCGTGCGATTTGAATCAACGCGGCCACCAGCGGCGTCATCGGGTCGCGCTGCGGAACCACCATGCCGATGCTGTAGGTCACATCCGGCTCGACGATCGGAATGCTGCGCACTTCGTCGGGCAATCCTAGCGTATCGGCCAGTTTCGCCGGCATCACGCTGGCCCAGCGACCGGTCTGGACGTGGGTATAGAGCACGATGATCGAATTCGAAGTCAGCGTCGGCGTCGCCTCCGCTCCCACCGAGCGCAGCGCCTTGTCGATGATCCGGCGATTCTGCATGTCCGGTGTCAGCAGACACAGCGGCACCTGCCCGACCTCCGTCCACGTCACCGTTGCACGGTCCCCGTAAAGCCCATCCGGCGCGGTGATGAGACGATAGCTCTCTTTATAGAGCGGGATCGACCGCACTTTCCCGAGCGGTTCGTTCTCGAGATAGGTCAGTCCGGCATCGACTTCGAGATTTTCCAGAAGACCCAGCACCTCGGTCGAGGTACAGGACACGACCTTGAAGCGGACGTCGGGATGCTTGGCGCGGAACGGGGTCGTCAGCGACGCGACCATGCCGAGCACGGTCGGAACCGCCGCAATGCGGATTTCGCCCGTCAGCTTGTCTTTGAGGCCGTTGATTTCCTGCCGCATCGCGCGGGCGTCGCCGACGATCCGCCGTGCCCAGTCGAGCGTGCGCTCGCCCTCCGGCGTAAAGCCCTGAAAGCGCGAACCGCGCTGCACCAGCATGACCCCAAGAATGTCTTCGAGCTGTTTCAGGCTCGTCGACATCGTCGGTTGCGTCACGCCGCAGGCTTCCGCGGCGCGGCCGAAATGCCGCTCCTTGGAGAGCGCCAGCAGCAATTCAAGCTTGTCGAGCAAAAGGGTGCCTTCAGTCGGATGAGACGCGATCAGACCACCATAGGCCGCGCAACCCATCCGCGCAAAGCGACGATAGTTCTAAGTTAATGCGGCTATTCGCTGCGGCAACAGATAGGGCGCGCCATCGTCGGCACGCCCGAGATGCGCATCGATCTCGAACACGGTGCGCAACATATCGTCGGTCACGACATCAGCCGGTTTGCCATCGGCCACCATGCGGCCGCTGCGGAGCACCACGATGCGATCGGCGAAGCGCATCGCGAGATTCAGATCGTGCAACACCGCGACCACGGCGGTGCCGCTGCGCGCGCGGCGTCTGGCGATTTCGACGAGGTCGATCTGGTGCCGCATGTCGAGGCTCGATGTCGGCTCGTCGAGCAACAGCAGCGCCGGACCGTGCGCCGCCTCGCCAAAGTGCAGTTGAACGAGAATCCGCGCGAAATGGGCGCGTTGCTGCTCGCCGCCGGACAAAGTCGTGAGGTCACGGTCGCGAAACGGAGCAAGGCCGAGCTCGTCGATCATCGCGCCAACGACCGGGCGCGCGGCTGCAACACGGACGTCGCCCGCACCCATGGCGACGATCTCCTCGACCGTGAAGGGGAAACTGACGCTGACATGCTGCGACAGCATCGCGCGGCGCCTCGCGAGGTCGCGCGGAGAATAGCTCGCAAGATCACGCGACTTCAGAAACATCTGCCCGCGCGTCGGCGCGAGATCTCCGGACATCAACCGCAGCAGCGTCGATTTGCCGGCACCGTTCGGCCCGACGATCGCAACCGTCTCGCCGCCGCCGACGGCGAGATCGACGCCATCGACCAGGGCCGCGCCACGGATCGTCAGCGCAATATCTCTGGTTTGCGCGATCACGCTCACAGCCCGACCAGCTTGCGCTGGCGCAGAAGCATCGCCAGGAAGAACGGTGCGCCGATCGCGGCGGTGAGAATCCCGATCGGCATGTCGGCGGGCGCCACGATACTGCGCGCCAGCGTATCCGCACCAACCAGCAGCAGCGCGCCGAGACAGGCCGATGCCGGCAGCAACAGCCGATGACCCGGCCCGATCATCATGCGCAGCAAATGCGGGATCACGATTCCGATGAATCCGACGACGCCGCAGACGGAGACGGCAACGCCGGTCATCGCGGAAACCAGCACGATCGAGCTGCGTTTCAGCCGCTCGACATCGACGCCGGCGTGAAACGCTTCGGCCTCGCCGAGCACCAGCACGTCGAGCCCGCGCGCCATCGCGTGACACGCTGTGAGCGCAATTATGAGCACCGGCGCAAGCGTCGCCGTCTTGGCCCATGTCGAACCGCTCAACGAGCCGAGCAGCCAGAACGTAATGTCGCGCAACTGCCGGTCATCGGCCGCGAAGACCAGAAGCCCGATGCCGGCATTGGCGATCGCCGCGATCGCGATGCCGGCGAGCAGAAACAGCGCGATCGAGGTGCGGCCGCCACGACTGGCGATGCGGTACAGCAGGACCGTGGTGCCGAGCGATCCCGCGAAGGCCGCGGCGGGCAGCAGATAAGGTTGCCAGTGCCGCAGGCCTTGCCCGAGCGCGCTGTCGGTGAACACGATCGCCGAGGCCGCCGCAAAGGCTCCGCCGCTGGAAACGCCAACCAACGCCGGATCGGCGAGCGGATTGCGAAACAGGCCCTGCATGATCGCGCCCGACATCGCCAGCAGGCCACCGACGATCGCCGACGCTGCGATCCGCGGAATGCGGATCGACCACAGCACGAGTTGATCGCGCGCGGCGAGCGGGTGCGCCTCGCCGCCCAGCCCGAGAGCCGCCGGCAGGCGTGCGAGCGGAATACCCGCTGCGCCAACCGTCAATGCGAGCAGCACTGTCACGAGCAACGCGATCAGCAATCCGCCGACCACAAGATCGGCGCGTGGTCGCCAGCGCCGCGTTCGGACCGCTGCCGCGCCGTCCGCGATAGTCATTGCCGGCAATTCGCCGTCGCGGCCGACAGCGCGAGGGATGCCGCCCGCGGCGCAAGGTCGGGATAGAGCTTCAATGCGAGATCGCGCGCCGCCGATGCCGTACGCGGCCCAAAGCCAAGCAGATACAGGCCCTCCATCGAGATAAAGGACTTGTTCGCCGCCGCCGGCGTCAGGGCAAAGGCCGGATGCGCATAGATCGCCTCGGCGTCGAGCGAATCCCTGGACCGCGCGATCGACAGCACGACGTCCGGCTTCGCCGCGACGATCGCCTCATCATTGATCGGCTTGTAGCCGTCATAGTCGTCGATCGCATTGACGCCGCCGGCCAAAGCGATGATCTCGTTCGCCGCCGTCTTGCTGCCCGCCGCCATCGCGCGTCCATTGAGAAACGACATCACGAACATCACGCGGACGTGTTTCGTGACCTTGCTTCGGAGCGTCGCGAGTTGATCGAGATCGGCCGTCACCGCAGTGGCTAGACATGCCGCGCGCGCATCCGCGCCCATCGCGTGGCCGACCAGCCTGATCTTCTCGACGATGCCGTCGCCGGAATAGACCTCGGGCACGAGCACCAGTGGAATCTTCGCGGCGTCGAGCAGGTCCATCGTTTCCTTCGGACCTGAGCCCTGCATGGCCAGGACGAGTGTCGGGTTAAGCCCGACGACGCCTTCCGCCGACAATTGCCGCATGTAACCGACATTCGGTTTGCTGCCGAGGGCGGAGGACGGATAGACGCTGGTCGTGTCGACGCCGGCGATGCGGCCGTCATAACCGAGCGCATAAAGAATTTCCGTAATCGCGCCGCCGATCGAGACGATGCGCGCCGGATCGGTGATCGCGACATCGCGGCCGCGCGCATCATGCACGGTGATGGCCTCCGCAAAAGCCGGCGTCACAGCCATCGCGCCGAGCAGCGCCATCGTCAGGGACATGCGGGCGCTCCTCATTTTGTGAGGATCAACTTGTTCTGCGCGGTCAGCCGCAAACGATAGTCGCCCTCATTATGCGCGATGATGATCTCGCGATCCGACGAGAACAGGTCGCGGCTGTCGATGCGATTGCCGGTCACGGTCACGCTTCGCCCTGGAGCAGCGGCGTTTGTCGCGTCTTGCGCTGGCGGCGGACGCTCGTCACGCGAAGCGGGTGTCATGATCTGATGAAGACCTCGGCGCACTATGATCTGCGACTTATAATTTCACGCGCGTGTCTCCGCCATCGCCGCAATTTACAATCGCTGTAAACAGAGACGGTGCGTCGTTGACTGTGCAAACCGCTCCCCATAACAAATTGTGACAAGATGGCGGCGGGGTCCGTCATCTTGAAATGGCAGCCAGCCAGTCCTTGCGTCGTTTTTATACGTCGCATCGCCCGCCAGCCGAGGCCGGACATCATCTGACGACGGGGGTTTTATGGCTGACGGGGCTAGGCGTTCGCGCGCCTTGATTGTGGGCGTGTCGGTGCTGTCATCGACACTGGTTTTTGCGGACGGCGCCGATGCGCAGACCGCCGAGGCCGACGGCGTCTCGCGCACGGTCGCGAAGCCGAAACAGACGAAACGCAAATCGGCGAAACCAATTGCGGCGCAGGCGTTTCCTGCCACCGTCCAAACCGCCTATGCGCAGGTCGGGCTTGGTGCCGTGCAGTCGCTCGACACCATCACCGTCACCGCGTCGAAGACGGAGGAGCGCGCGATCGATGCGCTGGCGCCGGTCAGCGTCGTCACGCTCGAAACCATTCAGGGTCTGCAGCCAAACCGGCTGTCGGATATTTTCTCGCGGACGCCGGGCGTCACCTTCCAGGACCGCGGCGACGATCCATCCACCGCCATCAACATTCGCGGCCTGCAGGATTTCGGTCGTGTCGCGGTCGTCGTCGATGGCGCGCGGCAGAACTATCAACGCAGCGGCCACAATGCCAACGGCTCGTTCTTTCTCGATCCGGAACTGATCGGCGGCGTTGATGTGGTGCGCGGCCCGACCGCGAATATCTATGGCTCCGGTGCGATCGGCGGCGTGGTCTCGTTCCGCACCAAGGACATTCAGGATGTCTTGCGGCCCGGCGAGCGCTGGGGCGTCGACGTCACCCAGCAGGCCGGCTCGAATAGCGGCCGGACACTGAGTTCGATCTTCGGCGGCGTGCGCGCGACGCCGAATGTCGATGTGTTCGGCGGCGCGATCTATCGGCAGCAGAACAACTACTCCGATGGCGCGGGCACCGAGATCGGAAACACCGGCAACGACATCGCGGCTGGCCTGCTGAAGACGACGATACGCCCGGCCGACGGTCACGAGATCAAGCTCGGCGGCATTTTTCAGGATTACGATTACAGCATCGGGCAATTCAATCGCGGGCCCGTGCTCACCGCCGCGCAGCGCGCGCTGTTTCAGGGCTCGTCGGTCTATGCGTCGAACGTGAAGACCTACACCGGCACGCTGAACTGGCGCTACTCCAAGCCGGACGACATGTGGTTCGACTGGAATGCCACGCTTTACGGCAATCGCACCGAAAACGACCAGCTCAAGACCTATCACAATTCGACGTCCGGTGCGGCGCTGTGCGGTCCGGGCAGTGCCGGCAACGACATCTCCGGCTGCGTCGGTGATCGGCGCGGCTATGTGCTCGATACGCTCGGCTTCGACGTCAACAACACCTCGCGCTTCGGCTATGGAGACTGGCGCGGCGCCCTGACGATCGGCGCGGATGCCTTCAACGACAAGGTCGCGACCTCGGACTCGCGCGGCAACTCCAACATTACGACGCCGTCCGGCGAGCGCACCGTCGCCGGCGGCTTCGTCCAGTTGAAGAACAACTTCTCGAACTGGCTCGAGGTGATCGGCGCATTGCGCTACGATTACTATTCGCTCGGTTCGGCCGGCGCGACCGGCATCGCGACCTCGTTGAACGGCGACCGGCTGTCGCCGAAGATCATCGTCGGCTTCACACCGGTACCGGGTTTGACACCCTATGCCAGCTATGCCGAGGGCTACCGCGCGCCGTCGATCACCGAAACGCTGATCGCGGGCGCGCACGCCACCGGCGGCGGCCCGGCGCTGTTCACCTGTCCCGGCGGCATCGGCGGTCTGTTTTGTTTTCTGCCCAATCCCGGACTTGCGCCCGAGGTCGGCAAAAACAAGGAAGTCGGCGTCAATCTGAAATATGATGGCATCTTCACGGCGAACGACAGTTTTCGCGGCAAGTTCAATATCTTCCGCAACGACGTGACCGGTTACATCGACCTCGTCGCATCCGCGCCGGTAGCGACGCCGTTCGGATCGTTCAGCCAGTTCTACCAGTATCAGAACATCGCGGCCGCGCGCATTCAGGGCATTGAGGCCGAAACCTTTTACGATGCGGGCCTGTGGTTCTTTGGCGTCGCCGGTGTCGTGCAGGAAGGCAAGAACACGACGACCAATCTTGGCCTGGCTAGTATTCCGCCACGCAAGGTGACAACCACCGCCGGGCTGCGTTTCTTGGAACGTCGGCTGTCAGTCACTGCGCAGTGGGAAAGCGCGGCGGCCAATCGCGACCTGCCGGCGGGCTACCTGCCGGCCACCAGCTACGATCTCGTGAACATTTACCTCGCCTATCAGGCGACGCCGGACATCACGATGTCGTTTTCGGCGACCAACATTCTCAACCAGTATTATCGGCCCTATGCGATCCCCGGCTCCTCGACCGATGGCACGACTCAGAACGACGTGTTGTTCTCGAGCCCCGGTGCCGGAACCGTGTACAAGGTCGGTCTGAAGGCTCACTTCGGCGGCGCATGACAACAGGAGATGCTTCAATGTTTATCGCGATGAATCGATTTCAGGTGAAGATAGGCCAGGAAGCGGCCTTCGAGCATGTCTGGGCCAGCCGCGAATCCTATCTCGGCGAGTTGCCGGGCTTCGTCGAATTCCATTTGCTGAAGGGGCCGATCTACGAGGACCACACGCTGTATTCGTCGCACACGACATGGGCCGACAAGGCCGACTTCGAGGCCTGGACCAAGTCGGAGCAATTCCGCCGCGCCCATGCCCGCGCCGGCAATGACAGCGCCGGCCCGAGCCTCTATCTCGGCCATCCGAAATTCGAGGGCTTCGAGGTGATCCAGTCGGAGCGCAACACAAAGAGCGCGGCGGCGTAGTTCCGTTCCGTTATTGCAAGGAGTTCACGTGTCTCGTTTGCGAAACGTGTGAGAAACGAAGCAATCCAGTTCCTCCTCGCTTCAAGCAAGACTGGATTGCTTCGTCGCTTCCGATCCTCATGAGCAAGGATCGAAAGCTCCTCGCAATGACAAATGTGGATGTTGATGGCTCACAGGTGAGAGCAGAATGCTGAACGCGGAGACCGCCGACCTCAAGACCTTCATGGCGGAGAATCCAGGCGCCGTAATCGAGGACGTCGCGCGTGATCGCAACGTCACGCCGCGCGCGGTTCTCGAAGCGATGCCGTCCAGCATGGTCCGTATCGGCGCGGGCGAGCGCTTCGTCGCAGCGATGCAGGACATCTCCGACTGGGGCGAGCTGACGCTGATCGTCCACACGGCCGACGGCATCTTCGAGACCACCGCGCCGGTGTCGCCCGGTGCGATCGGTCATGGCTACTACAATCTCTCGCAACCCAAGGGCCTGCACGGCCATCTTCGCTACAGCCGCTGCGGCGGCGTCGCGTTCGTGCAGCGCATGTTTCACGGCAATGCGTCGGCTTTCGTCGCGTTTCTGAACGTCGATGGCGGCATCATGTTCAAGGTGTTCGTCGGCCGCGACGAGACCCGCGCCCTGAAGGCCGACCAGATGCAGCGTTTCGAGGCGCTGGCAGAAACTTGCAATGCGGCCTGAGCCGCGTCAGCCCAAAACAGGAATCGATGTGATCGCGTAGCCGTGGCGAATGCTGCGATTCAGCATCGGATCGACCAATTCGTAATCGAACCGGGCCGCGGGCCGGATTCCCCCGATCGCTGCAAAGGTACCGCCGAACATCGCGGTGCCGTCTGTGATGCCGGCGTCACCGAACCCGCGTGCGATCAGATCCAGCGGCGGCAACATGCCTGTCAGCGCGCCTTCCTGGTAGAGCACACGCCCGCCGTCGATGGTCGCATACGAGCGCAGCACCAACTGGTCCCAATGCGCCGCAACGTCATCGAGCAGCCACAGCTCCGGCGCGATCGGCTTGTCGCACATCTGCTTCGATGCCGTGATGTTGTAGGTCTCGACCTTGCGATCGGTGTGGTCGGAGCCGACGCCGACATAAAGCGTGCCGCCGGACATGATGAGCACGAACTCGACCTCGCCGCTTGATTCGCCGCCGCTGCATTCGATCGTCGCCGCCGTGGTCAGCCGCCGCGCGGCGACGCGGTAGTAAATTGGCGTCGAAGCCGGGCGCGCGATGCCGAGTTCTTCGAGTTCAGCGATGTGCTTGTCTCGCGCCACGGGATCGCGGCCGGTCCATCCGGCGATGACCAGCCTTTCAATATTAAGCGTCTGACGCGCCGACACGCCGCGAGAATGGATCGTGAAGGCGATATCGTCGGCCATGCGGGTATCCCGTGATCTGTTGTCCGCCCTCTATGCGAAAACGGTCAGCCGAGTTCAAGCCGTTCGTGCAGCGCCCATGGACCGCCGAGATAGCGCCAGACCTGCAGGCCGATGCCGTGCCCGTCGCGCGGCACGAAATCCCGCTGCAACGCCGCCATCAGATCGCGCGCCGCGGCGGCCGTCACCTTGTTCTGGATGGTGACATGCGGGCGAAACCCCTGCCGGTCCTGCGGGATCAGATCGCCGTCGACCGCCGCGACGAGCCGCTTGCGCAAGGCCTGCAAATCCGGCGACGTCACGTCGATGGCGACACCGCCGCCGAGCGAGCGCGGGCCGACAAATGCCAGCGGCAACGGCGATCGTCCGCCGCGCAGAACGGCTTTCATGCGATCGACGCGCGCAAGGTCGAGCTTGTGAAACAAGGTCAAATGCGCGGAGAGAAAGTTTCGCTCCGGTGGGAAATGTTTTTGCCGAAGTCCGTTCAGCCATCCAAGGCTGGCCGCGTCGAATTCGAGGGTGAGAATCAGGGGCTCCGGCATCACGTGATTGTATCGCGCAATTTGTGCAGTGCAGGAACGAAAATGCGCGGCGGCGGTTACAATTGCAGCGGCGATGCAATCGTCGAAAATGTGAGGACATCATGAGCAGCGCACCGGCCCGTCCCCATCGCCCGACGCACCCGCTCGATTCGTCCGGTCCCGATAAATTCAATACTTAACCGATGCCTAGATAGGCGTCCTTGACCTGCGGGTTGGTCATGAGCGCGGATGCCGTGTCGGTCAATACGATCTGCCCGGTCTCGACGACGTAACCGCGATCGGCGATTTCCAGGGCGGCAGTCGCGTTCTGCTCCACCAGCAACACGGTCATCCCCTCCTTACGCAACGAAACGATCGCGGCAAGGATCTGATCCACCAGCAACGGCGATAGCCCAAGCGAAGGCTCGTCAAGCAAGAGCAGCTTTGGCTTTCCCATCAGCGCGCGGCCGATTGCCAGCATCTGCTGCTGACCACCCGAGAGACCGCCTGCAAGTTGCACGCGCTTCTCGTAGAGAATTGGAAACATCGCGAAGACCCGATCGCGATCACGGGCGATGTCCCTGTCACGGCGGACATAGCCGCCGAGCCGCAGATTGTCCTCGACCGTCAAAGACCCGAAGACTTGTCGGCCTTCCGGCGATTGCAGGATGCCGCGCTTGACCCGCGCATGCGGCGGCAGGCGCTCGATGCGTTCGCCGAGGAAGGTGATTTTACCCGATGTGATCGGCTGAACGCCGGATAGCGCGCGCAGCAGCGTCGTCTTGCCGGCGCCGTTCGAGCCGATCATTGCGACGACCTCGCCGGCTTTCACCGACAGGCTGACGCCCTTCAACACGTCGATGCGACCGTAAGCGCTGCGCAGATTGGCGACCTCAAGCACGCGCCGCCTCCTGCGCGCCATGCTTGCCGAGATACGCCTCCAGCACCGCCGGATTGTCGCGGACCTCGCGCGGCGTGCCCTGGACGAGCGGCTTGCCGCGCTCCAGCACCAGAATGCGATCGGAAATTTTCATCACCAGCTTCATGTCATGCTCGACCAGCACGACGGCGATACCCTGTGCCGCAACGCGGACGATCAGCCTGTCGATCTCCTCGGTCTCGACCGCGTTGCAGCCCGCCGCCGGCTCGTCGAGCAACAGCACGCGCGGTCCCGCCGCCAGCGCACGCGCGATCTCGAGCCGCTTGCAAGCACCATAGGACAGCGAGCCGGCAAGTACGTCGGCGCTGTCGCGCAGGCCGACCTGATCGAGAAACAGGAGCGCCGCGGCGCGCGTCGCACGATTTTGCCGTGTCACCGACGGCAGCCGCAACAAGTCAGCGAACAGGTTGCATCTCTCCTGCAAATGCCGGCCGACCATGACATTCTCGGCGGCCGTCATGCGCTGGAAGATCTGCAAGTTCTGGAATGTCCGCGACAGCCCGCGCCCGGCCAGCGCATCCGGGGCCATCGCCGTCACGTCATGGCTATCCAGTTCGACGCGGCCATGGCTGGCTTCGTAGATTCCGGAAACGACATTGAAAAGCGTCGTCTTGCCCGCGCCGTTGGGGCCGATAATCGAGAAGATCTGGCCGGGATCGACCGCGAAGCTGACGCCGTCGATCGCCTTCACGCCGCCGAAGGATATGCTGACATCCCTGACCCTGAGGATCGTCATGCGCGCCTCGATGTCAGGAGCTTCGTCGCCATCGGCACGATGCCCTCGCGCATGAAAATCATCGAGACGATGATGATGAGGCCGAGCAGCAGGTTTTCGTAGTCCTGGAATACGGTCAGCGCCTGCGGCAGCATGATCAGCACGGCCGCGCCGACGATCGAGCCGACGACGCTGCCGAGCCCGCCGAGCACGACCATTGTCACCAGTTCGACGGAGTGCAGGAAGCCGGCCTGATCCGGATTGACGAAGCCGTTCATCAGCGCCAGCGCCGAACCCGCCAGCGACGCATAGACCGCCGCGATGACGAAGGCCTGCAACTTGAAACGATTCACATCGACGCCGGCGACGCGCGCGGCGATCTCGCTGTCATGCAGCGCACGAAAGGCGCGACCGGTCGGCGTATCGTCGAGGTTGAGCGCGATCCATGTGCCTGCCAGCAACAAACCGCCCGTGATCCAGTACCAGGTATCGGAACCCGAGGCGCGCCAGCCGAACAGCGTCAGCTTCGCCACGGCCATCCCGTCCGGTCCGCCGGTCCAGCGGCTTTCCGTGGTGATGACGAGCGCCACGAGCACGCCGAATCCGAGCGTCGCGATCGCAAGATAATGCCCCTTCAGGCGCAGGATCGGCCGCCCGACGAGAAACGCCAGCAGCGCTGACAACACCACGCCGAGCATCAAGGCGGCCAAGGGTGGGATGCCGAGATGGGTGGGGCCGATCGCGACGGCGTACGCACCGATGCCGAAGAAGCCGGCATGGCCGAGGCTGACCTGACCGGCCTTGCCCATCAGGATGTTGAGCCCGATCGCGGCGAAGGCCGAGACCCAGACCAGAGCCGCGACGCGGAAATAATAGCTCGACGGAAACGCCAGCGGCAGCACGGCGATAATAACTGCGAGAGCGGTCAGTGTCGTTGTGCGATGGCTTGAATCGCGCACCGCGTCAGACCCGGTTCACGGCGCGGCGGCCGAACAAGCCTTGCGGCGCCGCGAACAGCACGCCGAGGATGACAAGGAAGGCGAACGCATCTTTATAGGTCGACGAGATGTAACCCGCTCCGAAGGATTCCAGCAGGCCGAGCAGCAGGCCGCCGGCGACCGCGCCGAGCGGATTGCCCATGCCGCCGAGCATCGCTGCCGCAAAACCCTTCAGCGCCAGCAGCGTGCCGACATCATAGCTCGTCAAAGTAATCGGCGTGACGAGGATGCCCGCGACAGCGCCGATCGCGGCGGAGCCGCCGAAGGCCAGCGCCATCACCGTCGTGGTGTTGATCCCGACGAGTTGCGCGGCAAGCCGGTTGGCGGCGGTCGCGAGCACGGCCTTGCCGAGCAGCGTGCGTTCGAGAAACAGATACAGCGCCAGGACGACCACCGCCGTGCCGCCGAGCACCCAGAAGCTTTGCAGTTGCACCGCCGCGCCGAGCACATTGATCGGCACATCGCCGGAGAAGGACGGCAGCTTGTGAAATTGCTTGTCGAAGATGATCTGCGCCGCGCCGCGTAACAATATCGACGCGCCGATGGTGATGATGATCAGCGTCACGGCGGACGCGCCGCGCGCCGGTGCGATCGCGCACCAATAGAGCAGTAGACCGACGACGATCGACACGCCGATCGCGATCAGGGCGGCGAGCGGCAGCGGCACGCCAGCGGCCGAGGCAAACACCGTCACCATGCCGCCGAGCATGACGAACTCGCCCTGCGCGAAATTCACGACGTCGGAGGCATTGTAGACCAGCGTGAATCCGAGCGCGACCAGCGCATAGACGGCGCCGACCGTGAGCCCGGAAACGAGGAACTGGACAAATTCGGACATGGCTTCTCGTCGGTTATCGGTCGATGCGTTAAAGTTCAGGGTACCTCTCCCCGTTCTTACGGGGAGAGGTCGGAGACGAGCGAAGCGACGTTTCCGGGTGAGGGGCTTGGCACAACGTCTGAATGAATGCGGCATTCGCGGGTCCGCTCGCCCCTCACCCACCTTCGCTTCGCGAAGGCACCCTCTCCCCGCAAGAGCGGGGCGAGGGAAGAAGATCAACTCCCCGGCTGCACCAGCGTCCAGTCGCCGCTCTTCACTTCAAGCATCCTGAACGCCGTCAGATCGAGGCCGAGGTGATCCGTCGGCGACATCGTGACGATGCCGCCGGTGCCGACAAAGCCCTTGGTTTTCTCGATCTCGTCGCGGGTCTTCTTCGGATCGGTGGAGTTCGCGCGCTTCATCGCATCGACCAGAATGAAAAGCCCGTCATAAGCGTGGCCGCCGAAGGTCGAGACCGGCTGCTTGGCGGTCTCCTCATAGGTCTTCTTGTAATCGACCACGACCTTCTTCTGCGGGTCGCTGTCCGGCAACTTGTCGCCGACCAGCAATGCGGCCGCAGGCAGACGCACACCTTCAGCCGCAGGGCCTGCAAGTTCGATGAAGCTCTTCGAGGCGACCCCGTGGCTCTGGTAGAACGGTGTCGCACTCATGCCAAGTTGCGCATAGTTGCGCGTCACGATCGCTGGACCTTGTCCGAAGCCCGGATTGATCACGGCCTGAATGCCGGCCGTATTCTTGATCTTGGTGAGCTGCGCCGTCATGTCGCTGTCGCGCGGGCCGTAGGTTTCTTCGGTTAGGATCTGTACGCCGTAGGACGGCGCCACCTTGACGCATTGCGCGCGCATCGAGGCACCGAAGCCGTCGGTACCGGAGATCATCGCGACCTTGGTGAAATTGCGCTGCTTCAAATTCTCGAAGATCTTCTCGCAGGCCATTTTGTCGGTGTGCGGCGTCTTGAAAACATATTTGCGGACGGGCTCGATGATCTCGATGGCGCCGCCCAGCGAGATGAACGGCACCTGTGCCTCCTCGAACACCGGGATCATCGCCATCGTCGTGCCGGTGGTGGAGCCGCCGACCATCGCGACGACCTTGTCGTCCTCGATCAGGCGCGTCGCAAAGGTGCGCGCCTTGTTGGCGTCGCCACCGTCGTCATAGATCACAAGTTCGATCTTCTTGCCCGCGACGCCGCCGGCCGCATTGATCTTCTCAACATACATTTTCAGCGTCTTGTCCTCGGGCTCGCCGAGAAACGACGCCGGCCCGGTGACGGACAGCACCGATCCGATCTTGACCGTGCCCTGCGCAAGGGCGGGCATGGCCGTCAGCAACGCGACCGCGCCGGCCGCGACAAGGCATTTCAATGGCGTCGATGCTGTCATGGTATCCCTCCCGATGGTCGCTGCCCGTATCTCCGGGCTTGTACGTTCAGTCTGGCCCATCGCGAATCTTTTGTCGCCGCGACGAAAGCCCGACAGAGACACCTTCAATATAATTGACCGAACGGTTGGTCAATAGTAGCGTCCATCCCCAACGGCGCACAATCGACGCACCGACGCAAAGAATACGAGCTGGGAAACGCGATGGACGATGTAAGCGAGATCGACAGGTCCGATCCGCAGGCGCTGGCCGAGGCCTGCGCCGCCGCGATGTGGCGCACCGATAACGCGAGCCAGGCGCTCGGCATGAAGATCGACCGCATCGCGCCGGGCGAAGCCGTGATGTCGATGCCGATCCGCCCGGACATGACCAACGGCCACGACATCTGCCACGGCGGCTACATGTTCACGCTGGCGGATTCGACGTTTGCCTTTGCCTGCAACACCTATGGCCAGCGCACCGTCGCGCAGCAATGCGCGGTGACATTCCTGAGACCCGTGAAATCGGGAGCAATGCTGACCGCGCATGCGATCCAGCGCGCGAAATCCGGCCGCAGCGGCATCTACGACGTCACCGTGCGCGACGAAAATGGCGGCGTCGTCGCGGAATTTCGCGGACATTCGCGCACCATCGCCGGCGACATTCTGGCGGCCGAGACAGACGGAGACCCCCGTTGACCATTCCCCTGCGCAAACTGACCGAACTGAAGCCGCAGCCGGCGCTGCTTGACCGCTTTGAAGTGGCCTCGGCCGACGAACTCAACGCGTGGCAGCGTGATCAACTGCGATGGTCGCTTCGTCATGCCTATGACAACGTGCCGCATTATCGCCAGACCTTCGACGCCGCCGGCGTGCATCCGGATCAACTCACCAGCCTCGACGATCTCGCGAAATTCCCGTTCACGACCAAAGGCGATCTGCGCGCGAATTATCCATTCGGCATGTTCGCGGTCCCTGAAAATCAGGTCGCGCGCATTCACGCCTCGTCGGGCACCACCGGCAAGCCGACCGTCGTCGGCTATACGAAAAATGATCTCGACATCTGGAGCGATGTCGTCGCGCGCTCGATCCGCGCCGCCGGCGGCCGCGCCGGCATGAAGCTCCACAATGCCTATGGCTACGGGCTGTTCACCGGCGGGCTCGGCGCACATTACGGTGCGGAACGGCTCGGCTGCACAGTGATTCCGGTGTCCGGCGGCATGACCGAACGACAGGTTCAGCTCATCACCGACTTCAAGCCCGATATCATAACGGTGACACCCTCCTACATGCTGGCGATCCTCGACGAATTTCGCAAACAGAAAATCGATCCGCGACAATCGTCGCTGCGCATCGGCATCTTCGGCGCGGAGCCCTGGACCAATGCGATGCGCGAGGAAATCGAGGAGGCGTTCGATCTGCACGCGGTCGATATTTACGGCTTGTCAGAAGTGATGGGGCCGGGCGTCGCCTGCGAATGCGTCGAGACCAAGGATGGCCTGCATATCTGGGAAGATCATTTCTATCCGGAGATCATCGATCCGCTCACCGGCAAGGTGCTGCCGGACGGCGAGGAAGGCGAACTCGTTTTTACGTCGCTGACCAAACAGGCGATGCCGGTGATCCGCTATCGCACGCGCGATCTGACGCGGCTGCTGCCCGGCACCGCGCGCGCGATGCGGCGGATGGAAAAGGTGACGGGCCGCACCGACGACATGATCATCCTGCGCGGCGTCAACGTGTTTCCGACCCAGATCGAGGAAAAGCTGCTGACGATCCCGGCGCTGTCGATGCATTATCAACTGGTGCTGTCGCGGACCGGCCGCATGGACGAGATGGAGATTCAGGTCGAGGCGCGGCCGGAATCGTCCGCATCCGATCGCAGCGCGGCCGGCGCACGGCTGGAGCAGTCCATCAAGGACACCATCGGCATCACCGCGCGCGTCAATGTCCGCGATCCCGACAGCATCGAGCGCTCCGCCGGAAAGGCCAAACGCATCGTCGACAAGAGGCCGGTGGGATGACGGCAATTCGCGAGTCCCGTCATTGCGAGGAGCATCGTTCCGCGCCCTTCGCGGAACGACTGCGGCGAAGCAATCCAGTCCTTGTTGAAATACCGCAAGAAAGACTGGATCGCTTCGCTCAGCGCAACGTGGGCTCAAGCGCCCATGTTGCGCTGGCTCGCGATGACAAACTTGCCGTCCGGATTTCGCGATCAAGGACCGAAAACTAGATGGCCCGTCCCCGCGCCACCAATTACGACGACAAGCGCAAGGCGATCCTCGATCGTTCGGCCGAGTTGTTCTCCGAGTACGGCTACGATCGCGCGTCGATGAACCGCATCGCAGAGGCCTGCGGAGTGTCGAAGGCCACCCTCTATCATTACTACAAGGACAAGGACGAGTTGCTGTTCGACGTCATCCGCTTCCATCTGCAAACTCTGGTGGAAGTCGTCGAGGCGGCGCGCGACGACAGCCTGACGCCGTTCGATCAATTGCGCGCGTTTACGGCCGCGCTGCTCGAGGCCTATCGCGACGCCGATGCGCAGCACAATGTGCAGATCAGCAGCATGCGGTTTCTCTCCGACGAACGGCAGGTCGCACTCAAGGGCATGGAGCGCGATCTCGTGCTTGCGTTCTCCGTTGCCGTTGCCGGCGTCGCGCCGCAACTGAAAGGCACGACGCTGCTGAAGCCCGTCACCATGTCGCTGTTCGGCATGGTGAACTGGCATTACCTCTGGTTCAAGGGTGGCGGCCCCGTCACCCGCGCCGACTATGCCGATCTGGTCACGCGCCTGATCGCCGACGGCACCCGCGATTTCGAGGCTCCACCCGCCACAAAGCCGAAACGCGCCGCCGCGCGTCGCAAATAGTTCCTCCACCAACAGCAGAGCGTCAGCATGAAACTCGACAGCTTCATTCGCGGCCAGTGGACCTCGTCACAGGGCGACCTGATCGACATCGCCAGCGCCGTCACCGGCGAGACCGTCGCACAAGCGACATCCGGCGGCCTCGACATGCACGAGGCGCTGGCTTACGCGCGCGGCACCGGCGGCACGAATCTGCGAAAGATGACGTTCCATCAGCGTGCGGACCTGTTGAAAAAGCTCGGCCAGTATATCGGCGAGCGCAAGGACACGCTGTATACGCTCTCGCTGCACGCCGGCTGCACGCGCAACGATGCGATGATCGACGTCGACGGCGGCATCGGCGCCTTGATGGTCTATGCCGGCAAGGGCCGCCGCGAATTGCCGAACGCCAAATTTTTGCTCGACGGCGCGATCGAGCCGCTCGGCAAAGGCGGCGCCTTTGCCGGTCGGCATATCATCACGCCTTTGCAGGGCGCGGCGGTTCACATCAACGCCTTCAACTTCCCCTGCTGGGGCCTGCTGGAAAAACTCGCACCTGCGATCCTGGCCGGCGTGCCGGTGATCAGCAAGCCCGCGACCGTGACCGCCTATGTCGCGCATGCGCTGGCGAAGATGATCGCGGATTCCGGGGCGCTGCCGGACGGCGCGCTTCAGTTCGTCGTCGGTTCGACCGGCGATCTGTTCGATCATTTGACCTGTCAGGACGTGGTGTCCTTTACCGGATCCGCCGACACCTCCGGGAAGCTGCAACGCCATCCGATCATCGCGCGCAACGCCGTTCGTTTCATCGCCGAGCGCGATTCGCTGAACGCCGCAATCCTCGCGCCGGACGCCGCGCCCGGCACGCCGGAATTCGATCTCTTTATCAAGGAGGTGGCGAAGGAAATGACGGTGAAGGCCGGGCAGAAATGCACGGCGATCCGCCGCGCGATGGCGCCGACGGCACATGTCGATGCGGCGATCGCGGCGCTGCGCGAGCGGCTGGCGAAAATCACCATCGGCGACCCCGCTTTGGAGAGCGTGCGGATGGGGCCGGTCGTCGGCCTCGACCAGCGCCGCGACGTGCTCGCGCATGTCGCGAAACTTCGTGCGGAGGGTGAACTTGTTGTGGGCGATCCCGACCATTTCAATGTTGAAGGCGCCGATGCGAACAAAGGCGCGTTCATCCCGCCGCTGCTGCTGCATTGCGCCGATCCGATACGCGCCGACGCCGTGCATGCGATCGAAGCCTTCGGCCCGGTCTGCACAATCATGGGTTACTGCGGGATCGATCAGGCGGTTGCGCTTGCAAACAAGGGCGCGGGCAGCCTCGTCGCATCCGTCTATACGCACGATCCACGCACAGCGTCAGACATCGTCTTCGGCATCGGCGCGTTTCACGGCCGGCTTGTGTTGATCGACCGCGATTGCGCCAGGGAAAACACCGGCCACGGCTCGCCGATGCCGCAACTGGTCCATGGCGGCCCCGGCCGCGCCGGCGGCGGCGAAGAACTCGGCGGCGTCAGGAGTCTGTCGCATTACATGCAGCGCACCGCGTTGCAGGGCGCGCCGAAAATGCTGACGGCCGTAACCGGGAGCTGGTCGAAATCGGCGCCGGTCGTCGAGAAGGATCGCCATCCGTTCCGCTATCACTTCGAGGATCTCGACATCGGCCAGACGTTTCACTCGCAGGAGCGCGAGATCACACTCGCCGATATCGAGCACTTCGCGCATTTCACCGGCGATACGTTCTATGCTCACATGGACGAGGAAGCGACCAAGGGTCATCCGTTCTTCCCTGGCCGCGTCGCGCATGGCTATCTGCTGCTGTCCTTCGCGGCCGGGCTGTTCGTCGATCCCGATCCCGGTCCGGTCCTGGCCAATTACGGCCTCGACTCGCTGCGTTTCGTGAAGCCCGTGCAGCCGGGGGAGACAATCAAGGTGCGGCTGACGGCAAAGGACAAGTCGCCGCGCAACAGGCAATATGGCGAGGTGCGCTGGGACGTCGAGATCACCACCGGCGCCGGCGAAACGGCCGCGACATACGAATTGCTGACGATGAATGCGGTGCGGCCGTGAGCGCAGAACTGATCCGGGACTTTACGCTGACCGCGCTGCCGGTTGAGTTCTATGCCGACCCTTACCCGACCTATCGCGCGTTGCAGACACACGATCCCATCCATCGCATGCCGGACGGATCGCTGTTTCTGACGCGGCATCGCGATCTCGAAGCGATCTACAAGGACACCACGCGCTTCACCTCCGACAAGACAATCGAGTTCGCGCCGAAGTATGGCGCTGGCTCGTTGCTGTTCGAGCATCACACAACGAGTCTCGTGTTCAACGATCCGCCGCTGCACACGCGGGTCAGACGCCTGATCGCCGGCGCGCTCAACCCGCGCGCCATCGCCGCGATGGAGCCGGGGCTTGTCAGGCTCGTGGACGCATTGCTCGACGCGATGCAGGCGCGCGGCCACGCCGACCTGATCGAGGATTTTGCATCGGCAATCCCGATCGAGGTGATCGGCAACCTGTTGGATATTCCTCATGCCGAACGAGCGCCATTGCGTGACTGGTCGCTGGCCATCCTGGGCGCACTCGAGCCGAAGCTGACGCCGCAGCAGCAGCAGCGCGGCGAGCGTGCTGTCGGCGATTTTCTCGATTATCTGAGACGGCTGGTGACTGAGCGGACGTGCAAGCCGGGCGATCCTGACAAAGATGTGCTGACGCGGCTCATTCAGGGTGAGGCCGCGAGTGGCGAGACACTCGGCGAGATCGAGCTTTTGCAGAACTGCATTTTCATCCTCAATGCCGGCCACGAGACCACGACGAACCTGATCGGCAACGGACTTGAATTGCTGTTGCGCTTTCCCGATCAGCGCCAGCGCCTGATCGACGATCCGTCGCTGATCAGACTTGCAATCGAGGAATTCTTGCGCTTTGAAAGCTCCAATCAACTCGGCAATCGCGGAGTCGCCGAAGACACGGACCTCGATGGCGTGACGCTGCCGAAAGGTACGTTCGTGACGTTGTGCATCGGCGCTGCCAACCGCGATCCCGACGTATTCGACAGACCCGATCAGCTTGACATCAGCCGCGTGCCGAACGGGCATCTGGCCTTTGCCAACGGCCCGCATATCTGTGCCGGCCTCAATCTCGCGCGCATGGAAGGCCGTATCGCGATCGGGCGCTTTCTTGCGCGGTTTCCGGACTTCGCGGCAACGAGCCCGGCGACGCGCGCGCCGCGGGCACGGTTTCGCGGATTTACATCGTTTCCCGTGGAGCTATCGGCATGACCGCCTTCGACACGTCAGCCGCGACGCGGCTCCTGACTGAAGCGTTCGCGCCATGGGTGCTGGCGCTTGATCTCACAATCGAGAGCCTCGGCGACGACAGCGCCGTGGTGCGTATGCGGTTTTCGCAACAGCTCTGCCGCGACAATGGCGTGGTCTGCGGCCAATCGCTGATGGCGCTGGCCGATACCGCAATGGTCATCGCGATCGCACGCGCAAACGGCAGCTATCTGCCGATGACGACGGTCGATCAGACCAGCCATTTCCTAAAACCTGCTTTACGCAAGGACATCCTGGCCGAAGCCCGTGTCGTTCGTCTCGGCAAGACGATGGCCTTCGCGACAGCATCGATGCGACCCGCCGACGACGAACGCCCCATCGCGCTGGCGCAGGCCGCCTACGCGCTGATGCGGGAGAGCAAGTAACGTCGATCCGATCTCGACCGATTGTAAGAATGGACTTCACAACGGGCAAGGCGCTCACCTCTCCCCGCTTGCGGGGAGAGGTCGGAAGCGAGCGAAGCGTAGCTTCCGGGTGAGGGGCGTCTCGTTGAGCAAGAGCCCCTCATCCCAACCTTCTCCCCGTAAGGACGGGGAGAAGGAGCGCGCTGCCGCCCGATCGGACCTCATCCCTCGAATGACGGTCACACCGCGTCGTAATCCACCACCACGCGGTCCGACAGCGGATGCGCCTGGCAGGTCAACACGAATCCTGCCTCCAATTCCCACCGTTCCAGCGAATAATTGACGTCCATGCGCGTCTCGCCTTCGACCACGCGCGCGCGGCAGGTCGAACACATGCCGCCCTTGCAGGCGTAAGGCAGGTCCATCCCGGCGCGCAAGGCGGCATCGAGGATCGCCTCGCCGTCAGCCATCGGCACGTCCTTGCGCTTGCCGTCGACGATCAGCGAGGCGGTCGCCTTCGGCGGCGCTTGTGGCGCAATCACGGCTTTCGGTCGGGACTTGCCGCCGAGCCCCGACACGAAACGTTCGACATGCACGCGGTCGGCCGCCACGCCCATCGCCTCGCAGGTCGCGGCGATCTCGTCGCTCATCTGCGTCGGCCCGCAGATGAAGACGTGATCGATCGCGGCCGCCGGCACCATCGATCGCAGCAGAACCGAAACTTTATCGCGATCGAGGCGGCCATAAAGGATCGGCAAATCCTGCTCTTCCTGCGACAAGACGTGAAACAGCGAGAACCGCCCCATGAAACGGTCTTTGAGTTCCTCAAGGGCTTTGCGGAACAGGACGCCGGACGCCGTCCGATTGCCGTAGAACAGAAAGAACCGGCTGTCGGGTTCGCGCGCGAGAATGCCGCGAACGATCGACAGAATCGGCGTGATGCCCGAACCGGCGGCGAAGCCGACATGGGTGCGCGCCTCATCCGGCGCATATGCGATGCCGAAGCGGCCGGTCGGCGTCATGACGTCGAGTTCGTCGCCGGATTTCAGTTCGTCGAGCACGTAGCTGGAAAACGCCCCGCCATCGACCCTCTTCACTGCGATGCGCAGTTCGCGATCGTCGGGTGTCGAGCAGATCGAATAGGAGCGGCGAACCTCCTCGCCGTCCATCATTGTGCGCAGGGTCAGATACTGACCCGGCGCGAAGGCATAATCCTCCGCAAGACCATTCGGAATCGCGAAGGTCATCGACACGGCGTCGGACGTCTCGCGGCGCAGATCGTCGATGGCGAGGCGGTGGAATTTGGGCGGGGACATGAATGTTTCTCTTGAATACTTGCGTGTTTCCGACCAACCGCGCCGCGTTTTCTGCCGTCATCATCCGCGAAGGCGGATGAACCAGTATTCCGTAACGTCAGCGTTCAATCGGAGCTGCTCTGCGATACCGGATCACCCGGTCTGCCGGCGCATGCTGCGGCCTTGCCGGGTGATGACAGCCTTGTTGTCAGCACGACCTCAATGACACTTGAAATAATCGAACGGTTCGCGGCACGCCTGGCAGCGCCACAGCGCCTTGCACGAGGTCGAGCCGAATTCCGACAGCACCTCCGTCTCGCTGGAGCCGCATTGCGGGCACGCAACCACCTCGACACCGAACAATGCACGGCGGCTGCCACCCGCCTGCGGCGGTGCGACGCCGTAATCGCGCAGCTTGCGGCGGCCTTCGTCGCTCATCCAGTCCGTCGTCCAGGCCGGCGAGAGAACGGTCTTGATCGAGGCATTGTCGATGCCTTCGCGCGCCAAAGCGAGTTCGATCTCCAGCGCGATCACGGTCATAGCCGGGCATCCCGAATAGGTCGGCGTGATCGCGACCTCGACGCAACCGTCGTGAACCGTCACATCGCGCAACACACCGAGATCGCCGATCGTCAGCACCGGGATCTCGGGATCGACGACCTGGGCGGCGGCATCCCACGCCGCCTGCCGAAGATTCGATGCGTCCGCGCTCACCATGTCGCGCCCGGAAAGCTCCGTTGCAGCGACTGCAACTCGCTCAGAAGATGACCGAGATGCTCGCTGTGCTGTCCGCTGCGGCCACCCTTTTGCATCCATGCGCTTTTGGGCTGCGTCAGCGTCGCGGTCGCGAGCACGCCCGAGACTATATCCGTCCAACCGGCGCGCATTGGCTCGGAATCGACCGCGATGCCGTCGGCAACCAACGACTTATCGCTCTCGTCGGCATGGAACAATTCGCCGGTGAAGGCCCACAGATTATCGACCGCAACCTGCGCGCGGCGATGGCTTTCATCGGTGCCGTCGCCGAGCCGGATCACCCATTCGGCCGAGTGGCGCAGATGATAGGCGCTCTCCTTTTCGGATTTCGCGGCGATGGCGGCCAGGGTTTCGTCCGTCGAGCCCATCATCGCGCGCCAATAGGCATCTGCGAAGGCGGAATAGAAAAACTGCCGCAGCACGGTGTGCGCGAAGTCGCCATTCGGCTGCTCGCACAACAGCAGATTCCGGTATTGCCGCACGTCGCGCAGATACGCGAACGTGTCCTCGTCGTTATTTTTGCCTTCGACCTTTGCCGCGTAAGAATACAATTCACGCGCCTGCCCGATCAGGTCGAGGCCGATATTGGCGAGCGCCATATCCTCTTCCATCATCGGCGCATGGCCGCACCATTCTGACAGGCGATGGCCGAGGATCAGCGCGTCGTCCGCGCGGCGCAGCGCATAGAGCACGACAGGCGTTTCGGAAACAAGGATCGAAGGCGTCGCCATCACATGTGCCCGACTTCATCCGGCACGTCGTAGAACGTCGGATGGCGATAGATTTTCGACATGGCCGGCTCGAACATCATGTCCTTGTCGGCAGGGTCGGAGGCGATGATTGCATTCGACGGCACGATCCAGATCGACAGGCCCTCGCCGCGCCGCGTGTAGATGTCGCGCGCGGCCTGCATGGCCAGCGTCGCATCGGCGGCGTGGAGCGAGCCGACATGCTTGTGGGCGAGCCCGTTGCGGCTGCGGATGAAGACTTCCCAGAGCTGGATGTTTTGCGTGGTCATTGATGATCTCCTCAAGGTCTTCGTCATTGCGAGGAGCCAAGTCGCTCGTCGTCGAGCGACGCCGGCGACGAAGCAATCCAGGCTCTTAGTCTCAAGAACTGGATTGCTTCGCTCCGCGCAAATCGGCAGGCCGATTTGCAGCTTCGCTCGCAATGACGGCTGTCATACGGCAACCGCCGCCTTCCGGGCACGCTGCTTCTCGGCATAGGCCACCGCCGCCTCGCGCACCCACGCGCCCTCGTCATGCGCCTTGCGGCGCGCAGCGATGCGATCGCGGTTGCACGGACCGTTGCCGGCGAGCACGTCCTGAAATTCCTGCCAGTCGATCGCGCCGTAATCCCAATGCTGAGTCGCCTCGTTCCACGTCAAATCCTTGTCGGGAATCGTGAGCCCAAGATATTGCGCCTGCGGCACCGTCGCATCGATAAACTTCTGGCGTAGCTCGTCATTCGAGAAGCGCTTGATTTTCCACCGCGTCGATTGATCGGAATGCCGGCTCTCGCCGTCCGGAGGACCGAACATCATCAGGCATGGCCACCACCAGCGATCGAGCGCGCTTTGCGCCATCGCTTTTTGCTCGTCGCTGCCGCGCGACAGCGTCACCATGATCTCGTAGCCCTGCCGCTGGTGAAACGATTCCTCCTTGCAGACGCGGATCATCGCGCGCGCATAAGGGCCGTACGAACAGCGGCACAGCGGAATCTGATTCATGATCGCCGCGCCATCGACCAGCCAGCCGATCGCGCCGATATCGGCCCAGGTCAGCGTCGGATAGTTGAAGATCGACGAATACTTTGCCCGGCCGCTCAACATCTGGTCGACTAGGTCTTCGCGCGACGTCCCGAGCGTTTCGGCGGCCGCGTAGAGATAAAGCCCGTGGCCGCATTCGTCCTGCACCTTGGCGAGCAAGGCGGCCTTGCGGCGCAGTGTTGGCGCACGGGTCAGCCAGTTTCCTTCGGGCAGCATGCCGACGATTTCGGAATGGGCGTGCTGGGAGATTTGCCGGGTCAGCGTCTTGCGATAGGCGGCCGGCATCCAGTCGTTCGGCTCGATGCGCTGCTCGTCGGCGACGCGCGCCTCGAAACGGGCGGACTTTTCAGCGTCTTCGAGATGGCGTTCGTCGGCCTGCGGCGCGTTGAGTGCCTGGGTGTACATCACGACCTCTTTGACCTTACAACTTTTATTGTATAACAGAATTATCTGAGTGCAAGACAATTCTGTAATACATTTAGTCAATCGAACCGACGTCTGAGCCCGGTTCCCGGCTCTGGCAGCCTGCCCGTCCGGCTTTCGCCGTGAGCATCGAGCCATTGCTCGGAGGCCGGCAACAGTGCGCGATAAAGCCCGCCGCAGAACGCACGCGCCTCCTGCGCCGGCCAGTCCGCCGGCAATAAGGCTGCCGGGAGCAAAGGATCCCGCAGGATGACCCGGCGATAATGATGGATCAGCAAGACGCGCGCGAGCATTGCGTCTGCGGGCAGGATATCCTGTGAAGCCCACGCCTGCAGCGGCGCGAAGGTTTTCAGAAAATCGCGATAAGATCCTGCCGTGCGTTGCAGAGACCAGCTTTCCGCAATCAGCCGTCGGCCCATCTCACTGTCCGCGGAAACCTCCAGCCGGATCGCGCCCGCCGCCTCTTGGGGGACAGCGACGCCGGACGGCGCGACCCAGACGCCGGGCATCGGGCTGCCGAAGCCGGCTTCGGCCAGCGCATCGCGCGCGGTCTCGCGATCGGCTCCGTTGCCGATCAACAGCAGTTCGAGCCGGCCGGCCCAAGCGGCGTGATGCGGGTTATAGACATGCTCGACGGCCGCCTCGAAGCGCTCGCGGCCGGCCTTGGCCAGTCTGTAGAAGCTCTTGCGGCCAAGCTTGTCGCGGTCGAGCCAGCCATCGGCCGCCAGCCGCGAGACGGCAGTGCGGACCACGCCGCCGTCGATCTGCAACAGGTCAAGAAATTGCAACAACGTGCCGAGCCAGACCGACCCGCCGCGCGGCAGGATGGCGTCGCCGTAGAAGGTTATGATCAGCGATCCCGTGCGCGAGGGCTCGCGCTTGAACCGGCTGACGATGCGGGCGAGCGGATGGTGGGCCATGTTGCAAAAGACCTAGCGCATTCCTGCATTGCGGCCAACGGCCGTGCGCATTGTCAAACGCAATGCTTTTCCCGATAGTCCGGCGGCTCAGAAAAACATCCAGCGCGATGGAGACCCGATGTCGTCCGCTTCCTTGTTCACGCCGCTCGCCGTCGGTCCCTACACGCTCAAGCATCGCATCGCGATGGCTCCGCTGACCCGCATGCGCGCCCGGCCTGACAGCCTCGCCGCCCGTGCGCTCAACGCCGACTACTACGCGCAGCGCGCGACGCCGGGCGGGCTGATCATCGCCGAGGCGTCGCAGATCATGCAGCAGGGCCAGGGCAGCCCGAATACGCCGGGCATCTATTCGGACGCGCAGATCGCCGGCTGGAAGCAGGTCACTGACGCCGTCCATGCCAAAGGCGGCATCATCTTCCTGCAACTCTGGCACGTCGGCCGCGCCTCGCATTCCTCGTTCCAGCCGAATGGCGCGCTGCCAGTCTCGGCCTCGTCGATCGCGATCGCCGGCAAGACCCGCTCGGCGTCCGGCGAGGCGGTCGATTACGAGACGCCGCGCGCGCTGGAGACGCATGAGATCCCCGGCATCATCGAGGCCTATCGGCAGGCCGCGCGCAACGCGATGGCGGCCGGATTCGACGGCGTCGAACTGCACGGCGCCAACGGCTATCTGATCGAACAATTTCTCCAGTCGCGGTCCAACATGCGCACCGACCGCTATGGCGGCTCGATCGAGAACCGCGCGCGGCTGATGATGGACGCGACGCAGGCGCTCATCGATGTGTGGGGCGCGGACCGCGTCGGCGTCCGGCTGTCGCCCTATGGCGTGGCCAATGACAGCGGCGAGGCCGATCCGATGCCGCTCTATAGCCATGTCATCGGCGAGTTGGGCAAGCGCGGCCTCGCTTACTTGCATTTCGTCGAGCCGCGTTCGAGCGGCGCGGGGCGCGCCGAAGTCGATCACAAGAACGTCCCGTCGGCCGCCGAACTGTTTCGTCCGCAATGGAAGGGCGTGCTGATCACCGCGGGCGGCTTCACGGCAGAAACGGCCGAAGCCGCCGTTGCCGCGGGCCATGCGGACATCATTGCGTTTGGCCGGGCGTTTATTGCCAATCCCGATCTGCCGCAGCGTGTTCGGATGAACGTGCCGTTCACGCCGTATCAACGCGCGACGTTCTATGGCGGTGATGTCGTGGGCTACACGGATTATCCGGTTCACGCAGGGGTATCTTGATCGTCATTCCGGGGCGCGGACGCCTCTTTGGCGGACGCGAACCCGGAATCCGATCGAGTTGATCAGGATGAGATTCCGGATATTCGCACGCCGGCAAGAGCCGGCGACGAATTCCGGAATGACGACACATGAGCAAAAGGGAGAAACACATGACGAACTCCACCAAGCGCGTCGCATGGGTCACAGGCGGCGGCACCGGCATCGGCCGCGCCGGCGCGGAAGCGCTGGCCAAGGACGGCTGGACCGTCGTGATCTCGGGCCGCCGCGCCGACGCCCTCAATGAGGTCGTCAAGAATGTCGGCGGCCACGTTACCGCGATGCAACTCGACGTCTCCAACGCTGTCGCCGTGCAAGCTGTGGCGGACACGATCGTGCGCGAGCACGGCCGCGTCGATCTGCTCGTCAACAGTGCCGGCGTCAACGTCCCGAAGCGAAGCTGGGAAGATGTCACGCTGCAAAGCTGGGACCAACTCGTCGACATCAATCTCAACGGCGTGATGTATTGCATGCGCGCCGTGCTGCCGACGATGCGCGCGCAGAAGGACGGCGCCATCATCAATGTCGCATCATGGGCCGGGCGGATCGTCTCGAAGATGACCGGGCCCGCTTACACCGCGACAAAGCACGCGGTCTATGCGCTGACGCATTCCTTCAACCAGGACGAATGCGTCAACGGCTTGCGCGCCTGCTGCCTCGCGCCCGGCGAGGTCGCGACTCCGATCATGAAGCTGCGCCCCGTGCCGCCGAGCGACGAGGTCATGGCGCGGATGCTGCAACCCGAAGACCTTGGCAAAACCATCGCCTTCGTCGCCAACATGCCGCCGCATGTCTGCATGAACGAGATCCTGATCAGCCCGACCTGGAACAGGTCGCTGATCGGGAGTTGATATCAACAGCCAGCCTCGTCATTGCGAGAAGTGTTGGGCTTCGTCTTCGAAGACCAACACGACGAAGCAATCCAGTTCTTGTTAAGCAAAGAACTGGATTGCTTCGCTCAGTTGAAATTCGCCCGAAAGGCGAACTTCAACTGGCTCGCAATGACGGACTTTATCTTTTCGAGGAATTAAAGACCTTTAAGCAAGTGACTCAACCCGCCGCCTTCTCCTTCACGACCACCGAGCCTGGAAACAGCCGGCGCACCAGCATGTAGAACACCGGCGTGAAGACGAGGCCGAACAGCGTCACGCCGATCATGCCGAAGAACACTGCGACGCCGACCGCCTTGCGCATCTCGGAGCCCGAGCCCGACGAGATCACCAGCGGCAGCACGCCGAGGATGAACGCAAACGACGTCATCAGGATCGGCCGGATCCGCAACCGGCAGGCTTCGATCACCGCTTCGAGCTGATCGCGGCCGTCCTGTTCGATGTCGCGCGCGAACTCCACGATGAGGATCGCATTCTTCGCTGCAAGGCCCACCAACACAACGAAGCCGATCTGCGTCAGGATGTTGATGTCCTGTTCCATGATCCGCACGCCGATCGTCGCGGCGAGCAGGCACATCGGCACGATCAGGATCACGGCGAAGGGCAGGCTCCAGCTTCCATATTGCGCGGCCAGAACGAGGAACACGAACAGCACGCAGATCGGAAACACGTAGAGGCCGGCATTGCCGCCCGTGACCTGCTGATAGGACAGGTCGGTCCACTCGAAGCCGAAGCCGCTCGGCAGCGTATCGCTGGCGAGCTTCTGCATCGTCGCCAGCGCCGTCGCCGAACTGACGCCGGGCAGCGTGTCGCCCTGCAATTCGGACGCCGGATAGAGATTGTAGCGCGGTACGCGATCGGGACCGGCCACGTCCTTGAAGTCGACGACATTGCCGAGCAGCACCATGTTGCCGTCGCTGTTGCGCGTCTTCAACCGCGCCAGATCGGCGGTCTCCTTCCGAAACGGCAGGTCGGCCTGCGCCGTCACATGATAGGTGCGGCCGAGAATGTTGAAGTCGTTGATATAGGCGGAGCCGAAATAGGTCTCGATCGCCTCGGTGACATTGCCGACGGGCACGTTCAGCATCTGCGCCTTCTGCCGGTCGATCTCGACGAACACCTGCGGCGTATCGGCGGTGAAAGGCGAGAACACCGACGTCAGTCCCGGCGCCTTGCGCGCGGCGTTGACGAGATCGTCCGTCGCTTTCGCGAGCAGATCCGCACCGCGGCCCTGCTGGTCGAGAATGCGCATCGCAAAGCCGCCGCCGGAGCCGATGCCCGGCACGGCCGGCGGCGGGATCACGATGATGTTCGCGCCTTCGATGTCGGCGAGCCGCTTGCGCAACTCGGCCGTCAGGCTCGTGGCGCTGATGCCCTGACCGGCGCGCTTCTCGGGCTCGTCGAAGACAGGAAACAGCGCCGCCGAGTTGATGGATTGCGTTTGGGTCGCGCCGTTGAAACCGGCAAATGCGGGGACGCGAACGATGCCGGGAATCTCCAGCGCAATACGCTCGATGTCGCGGACGATTTTCGTCGTGCGGTCGAGCGACGCCGCACCAGGCAATTGCACGGCAACGATGACATAGCCGCGATCCTGCGCCGGAATGAAACCTTGCGGCGTCACATACAGCAGCCAGCCGGCCGAGCCGATCAGCGCGACATAGAGCAGGAGCATCGCGGCCGAGTGCCGGATGACGAAGCCGGCGAGATTGCCATAAGCGTGCGACAGCCGGTCGAAGCCGCGATTGAAGACGCCGGTGAACCCATTCCAGCCGCGCGCGATCACATTCCAGTTTGCCGGCTCTGTCTTCTCGTGATGCGGCGTCAGGATCAGGGACGCCAGCGCCGGCGACAGCGTCAGCGAGCAGAAGCAGGAGATGGCCGTGGCCACTGCGATCGTGACGGCGAATTGCTGGAAAAACTGCCCGGAAATGCCGCCGATGAACGCCGTCGGCACGAACACCGCTGCCAGCACCAATGCAATCGAGATCAGCGCCCCGCCGACTTCCTCCATCGTCAGCAAGGCCGCCTCGCGCCGGCTCTTGCCCTCCGCGAGATGTCGTTCGACATTTTCCACCACGACGATCGCGTCATCGACCACGATGCCGACCGCGAGCACCAACCCGAACAGCGTCAGATTGTTGATGGAGAAACCGAGCGCGGCCATCACCGCGAAAGTGCCGACCAGCGAGACGGGAATGGCGATGATCGGAATGATCGCCGGCCGCCAGCCTTGCAGAAACACCAGAACGACGATGACGACGAGAATCATCGCCTCATAGATCGTCTTGACGAGTTCGCTCACCGACTGCGCGATGAACTCGGTCGGGTTGTAGCCGATATTATATTCGAGGCCCTTCGGAAAGTCCTTGCCGAGCTTGGCCATCGCATCGGACACGCCCTTGGCGGTGCCGAGCGCATTCGAGCCCGGCCGCTGAGACACCGCCAGCGCGACCGACGGCTTCTTCAACAGAAAACTATTGGTCGTATAGGACAGCGCGCCGAGTTCGATCCGCGCCACGTCGCGCAGCCGCACCGTGCGGCCGTCGCTGCCGGCCTTGATGACGATGTTCTCGAACTGAGCGTTTTCCTTGAGACGGCCGGTGAACATCAGATTCGGCGAGAACGCGCGATCCGAGATCGGCGGCTCGGCGATCTGTCCGCCGGCGATTTGCAGGTTCTGCGCACGCACGGCGGCGACGACTTCGCCGGCCGTCATGCCGAGCGTCGCGATCTTGTCCGGGTCGAGCCACAGCCGCATCGAGTAATCGCGCGCACCGAAGATCTGGATGTCGCCGACGCCGTCGATACGCAGCAACTGATCCTTGACCTGCCGCAACGCGTAATTCGAGATGTAGAGCTGGTCGTAGGTGTCGTCGGGCGACAGCATGAACGCGACCATCAAGAGGTCGGGGCTGTCCTTGCGCGTGGTGACGCCGGTGCGTTGAACCTCCTCGGGCAGCCGCGGCTGCGCGATGGCGACGCGATTCTGCACCAGCACCTGCGCCTGATCGAGATCGGTGCCGAGCTTGAAGGTGACGGTGATCTTCAGCCGGCCGTCCGACGTCGCCTGGCTGTAGAGATACAGCATGTCCTCGACGCCGTTGATCTCCTGCTCGATCGGCGTCGCCACCGTATCGGACACGGTCTGCGCCGACGCGCCCGGATATTGCGTGTTGATGACCACGGTCGGCGGCGCGACCTGCGGATATTCCGCGACCGGCAGCTTGAGATAAGCGAGCGCGCCGACGATCGTCAGCACGATCGACAGCACCATCGCCAGGATCGGGCGATTGATCGAGAGGCTTCCGATATTCATGGCTTCTTGCCGTCCGCGCCGGCCTGTTTCGGCGTCACCTTGGCGCCGATGCGCGCGCGTTGCAGGCCATCGACGACCACGCGATCGTCGGACTTCAGTCCCTCGCGAATGACGCGCAGGCCGTCGTCGAGCGGACCGAGCACGACCGACCGCGCCTCGATCATGTCGTCCTTGTTGACGATGAAGACGATCTTGCGCGACTGGTCGGTCGCCACCGCCGCATCCGGCAACAGCAACGCCTCATAGGGCGCGCTGGCGATCACCCGCACGCGCGCGAACTGGCCCGGCAGGATCGACTGATCCTGATTGGCGACGATCGCACGCCCGCGCAGCGTGCCGGTGCCGGCATCGAGGCGGTTGTCGAGGAAGTCCATCTTGCCGTCATGCGACGGTTTGGTTTCGCCGGTCAGCGTGATCTGCACGGGGTTCGCTGTGTCGCGCGAACTCGGCCGCTTGCCCTCGTGCCACAGTCGACTGTTGCGCTGATAGACCGCCTCGTCCATATCGAAATAGACCTGGATCGGCGCGATCGAGACGATCGACGTCAACAGTGTCGCACCGCTTTCGCTGCCCTGGACGAGATTGCCGACGGTGACGAGGTGGCGGCTGACGCGGCCGTCGATCGGCGCGCGGATTTTTGTGAATTCGACGTCGAGCCTGGCGCGCTTCAATGCGCCTTCGGCCTGCAAGGTTGCGGCCTGCGACGCCTCGAACGCCTGCCTGCGCTGGTCGACGACGTTTTCAGAAATCGCCTGCGTCTTGATCAGCGTCGTGGCGCGGTCGAGTTCGCGCTGCGCCAGATCGACCTTGGCCCTGGCGTCGGCGAGTTGGCCTTCGGCCTGTTCGGCCACGGCCTCATATTGGCGGGGATCGATCACGTAAAGCAAATCGCCGGTCTTGACGATCGCGCCATCGGCGAAATCGACGCTCATCACGAAGCCGGTGACGCGCGCGCGGATTTCGACCTGCTGGATCGCGTCGAAACGCCCGGAGAATTCATCCCAGTCCGTCACCGTGCGTCTGGTCGGCTGCGCAACGGTGACGCCCGGCGGGGCCGCGGCTTGCGGCGCCGGCGTGTCCCCGCAGCCTGCGAGCAGCAGCGGCGCCAACAGAACCAAAAATGTAAGTGATCGGAAAGCCGTCAGGTCGAAAGTCTTGGTCACGGGTCAAAGCATCCCAAACAGCGTGGCGCAAAGCCACAAGCAGGTGTCTCTCGAAGTTAAAAATACGTAATGTGCAGGCGTCTGTTTGCGAGGGTCGCCGGGTAAAATAATGCGGCGATGCACAAAAGCGTTTAATCGTTCAAACTGCGCGTGGGATTGATACGAAAATTTCAGAAAGACGAGGCCGGGCGATCAAGGCTTGCTCGAACGCGCGCGGGCCGGTTCAAAATGCGATTTTAAGGAAATGGATCAGGCTGCTTTATGAGATTGTTCGTCTTCGGCTTCGGCTACACCTCGCAACGCGCCGTCGATCTGTTCGGCGGCACATTTGATTCGGTGTGCGGCACCGTGCGCGGGGCCGACAAGCGCGATGCCCTGCGCGGCCGCGGGATCGACGCCCTTCTTTTCGATGAGGTCGCCCCTCTCCGCACGCGACTCGCGGCGGCGGAGATCATTCTGGTATCGGTCCCGCCGGGCCGTTCGGGCGATCCGGTTCTGGCGGCCTATTCACGGCAAATCGCCGCCAGTCAGGCGCGGCGCGTGATCTATCTCTCGACGATCGGTGTTTACGGCAATCACGATGGTGCGTGGATCGACGAGGACACCCCGCCTGCGCCGCAGGTCGAACGCGCGAAGACGCGGATCGCGGCGGAACAGGAATGGCGCGATCTCGTCGGCGACCGATTGTCGATCCTGCGGCTTGCCGGCATTTATGGTCCGGGCCGCAGTCCGTTGAAGAAAGTCCGCAACGGCACCGCCAGACGTATCGTCAAACCGGGGCAGGTCTTCAATCGCATCCATGTCGATGATGCCGCCCGCGCCGTGATCGCCGCTATCGCATACCGCCAAGGCGGCGCTTGGAACGTGTGCGACGACGAACCCGCGCCGCCGCAGGACGTCGTTGCCTACGCGGCCTCTCTCTTGAGTCTTCCACCGCCGCCGGAACAGGATTTCGCGACCGCCGAGATGACGCCGATGGCGCGCAGTTTCTACGCGACCAGCAATCGCATTTCCAACGCGCGGCTCAAAAACGAGTTGGGCGTGACGCTCGCTTACCCAACCTATCGCGAGGGATTGCAGGCCTTGATGCAGATGGGGGAGTGAGTGTTTCCCTCGCCCCGCTCTTGCGGGGGAGGTGACGTTGAACTCGATCGCAACGTCCTGTCTATTTGCCCTTACCCACTCCCAAAAACGTCTTCAGACCCGCGATCACCTCATCGGGCTTGTCGTGCTGCAACCAGTGCGCAGCATCGGCGATGACCTTGCGCTCGGCCTGTTTGAAGCGCCGCAGCACGTCAGCCTGCACATGGTCCGGAATCAACCCGTCGCTGCCATACATCAGGAGCGTCGGGCATGCGATGCGCGACCACAGGCTGAAGCACTCAGCCGCCGTGAGGCCATAGGGCGCGCGCAGCGCCTGCAACGGATCGTATTTCCAGCTCAGGGTGCCGTCGCCATTGTCGCGCACGGCATATTTGGCGAGATGCAGCGCCTGATCATCCGTCAGACGCTGATTGTGAAGCGCCATGCGCCCGGCCACCTCGTCGATCGTCGCGAAGCGGCGGATTTTTGCAGCCGTCACGCGATCAATCTGCGCGAACCATCGCGACAGTCGGACATCGATCGGCAATGACACATCGCTCGGCAAGAAAGCACCATCGAGCACGGCGAGGCGCGACACCTGCTCCGGAAAAGTGCCGGCATAAAGCATCGCGATCATGCCGCCATAGGAATGGCCGACAAGGATCGTTCTGCGATCGGGCCCGATCAGATGCGTCAGATCATAGACGTGATCGGCAAGACTGTAGCAGCTTCCCTTGGCCCAATCGGAATCGCCGTGGCCGCGCAGGTCCGGCGCGATGACATGGAAGTGCGGCTGCAGGGCCTGCGCGATCACATCCCAGTTGCGGCTATGATCGCGCCCGCCATGCAGCAGGATCAGTGACGGCGCACCGTCATTACCCCAATCCGTATAATGCAGACGCAGCCCTTGCGACTCATGGAAGCGCGCGATGGGCTCGCGTGACATAGTCATCATGTCGATGGCGCGGTCGCTTCCAGTTTGTCCTGCGTCTTCGTGGCGAAGTCGCCGGCGTCGTGGCGCTCGCGCAACTGGCTCTTCGAATCGCCCTGCATGCGATTGACCATGCGTCCGCGCTTCACGGCCGGCCGCGCGGCGATCGCATTCGTCCAGCGATTCAGATGCTTGTAGTCCTGCACCTGCAGGAACGTACCGCCCTCGTAAAGAAGGCCCTTGGCCATGCCGCCATACCACGGCCAGATCGCCATATCGGCGATCGAATACTCGTCGCCCGCCATGAACTCATTGTCGGCGAGTTGCTTGTCGAGCACATCGAGTTGGCGCTTGGTCTCCATCGCGAAGCGGTCGATGGCATATTCGATCTTGATCGGCGCGTAAGCATAAAAGTGTCCGAAGCCGCCGCCGAGATAGGGCGCGCTGCCCATCTGCCAGAACAGCCAGTTCAACGCCTCGGTGCGCCTTGCGTGATCGGTCGGCAGGAACGCGCCGAACTTTTCCGCGAGATACAGCAGGATCGCGCCGGATTCGAACACGCGCTGCGGTTTAGCGCCGCTGTGATCCATCAAAGCAGGAATCTTCGAGTTCGGATTCGCGGCCACGAAGCCGCTGCCGAACTGGTCGCCCTTGCCGATCTCGATCAGCCACGCATCGTATTCCGCGCCGCTATGGCCAAGAGCCAGCAATTCCTCCAGCATGATCGTAACCTTCTGGCCGTTCGGCGTCGCCAGCGAATAGAGCTGCAGCGGATGCTTGCCGACCGGCAGATCCTTCTCATGCGTCGCGCCCGCGATCGGACGATTGATATTGGCGAAGCGCCCGCCGTTGTCTTTATTCCAGTGCCAGACATTCGGCGGGGTGTAAGCGGTCTCGCTGGTCATGTTTTTGTTTCCTGATGTGACGGCGTTGCCGCAATCTTAAAGCCTGACTCATCTCGCGACCAATCAAATCACAACGCCGACTCCGTCATTGCGAGCCAGAGCCGTCTCGGCTGTCAAGCCGACACGGCTCTGAGCGAAGCAATCCAGCTTTTTCCAAAAGAGCTGGATTGCTTCGTCGCCATCGATTTTCGAGGACGAAAACCTCGGCTTCTCGCAATGACGGCAGCGAAATCATCCACCAACAAAAAGGGCGGCCTCATCGGCCGCCCTTTTCAGTTCGCTAATCACTATTCGCGATTCGCTAACTTACTCGGCCGCCGGAGCGGCGACAGCCTGCTTGGCTTCGAGGTCTTCGCCGGTCTCCTGATCAACCGCCTTCATCGACAGACGCGTCTTGCCGCGATCGTCGAAGCCGAGCAGCTTGACCTTGACCTTGTCGCCTTCCTTGACGACGTCGGAGGTTTTTTGCACGCGGTTCGCAGCCAATTGCGAAATGTGCACAAGGCCGTCTTTCGCGCCGAAGAAGTTCACGAACGCACCGAACTCCATCACCTTGACGACGGTGCCTTCGTAGATCGCATTCAACTCGGGATCCGACGCGATCGACTTGATCCACTTGATCGCGGCCTTGATCGACTCGCCGTCGGACGATGCGACCTTCACGGTGCCGTCGTCCTCGATGTTGACCTTGGCGCCGGTCTTTTCGACGATCTCGCGGATCACCTTGCCGCCGGTGCCGATCACTTCACGGATCTTGTCGGTCGGGATCTTGAAGGTCTCGATGCGCGGGGCGTATTCGCCGAGTTCGGCGCGCGCATTGGTGAGAGCCTTCGACATCTCGCCGAGGATGTGGATACGACCGTCCTTCGCCTGGGCGAGGGCGACCTTCATGATCTCCTCGGTGATCCCGGCGATCTTGATGTCCATCTGCAGCGAGGTGATGCCCTGATCCGTACCGGCGACCTTGAAGTCCATGTCGCCGAGATGATCTTCGTCGCCGAGAATGTCGGACAGAACCGCGAAACGCTCACCTTCGAGAATGAGGCCCATGGCGATGCCCGCCGTCGGCCGCTTCAACGGCACGCCGGCATCCATCAGCGCGAGCGATGCGCCGCAGACCGAAGCCATCGAGGACGAGCCGTTCGACTCGGTGATTTCCGAGACGACGCGCAGCGTGTACGGGAATTCATGATGGCCCGGCAGCACCGGATGCAGCGCGCGCCAGGCGAGCTTGCCGTGGCCGATCTCGCGGCGCTTGGTGCCGCCCATGCGTCCGGTCTCTCCGACCGAGTAGGGAGGAAAGTTGTAGTGCAGAAGGAACGTCTCTTTGTACGTTCCCGACAGCGAGTCGATGTATTGCTCGTCCTCGCCGGTGCCGAGCGTGGTGACGACCATCGCCTGCGTCTCGCCGCGGGTGAACAGCGCCGAACCATGCGCGCGCGGCAGGATGCCGACTTCGGCAACGATGCCGCGGACGGTTTTGGAATCGCGGCCATCGATGCGCTTGCCGGTGTCGAGAATATTCCAGCGCACAATCTTGGATTCGACTTCCTTGAACACGCCGCCGATGCGCAGCTTGTCGTATTTCGGCTCGGCCCCCTCGGGGAAGTAGGCGTCCATCACCTTCTTCTTCACGGCGCCGACGGCCGCATAGCGGTCCTGCTTGACGGGGATCGCGTAGGCGGCGCGCAACTCGCTCTCGATCATCGAGAGGATTTCTTTTTCGAGCACGCTGTCGTCGACCGTCTTGACTTCGCGCGGCTCCTTTGCCGCCTTCTCTGCCAGTTCGATGATCGCGTTGATCACCGGCTGGAAGTGGCGATGGCCGAACATCACCGCGCCGAGCATGATCTCTTCGTTCAGCTCCTTGGCTTCCGATTCGACCATCAGCACGGCATCGGCGGTGCCGGCCACAACCAGATCGAGCTGGGTGTCGGCCATTTCGTCGAGCGTCGGGTTGAGCACGTATTCGTCGTTGATGAAGCCGACGCGGGCCGCGCCGATCGGACCCTTGAAGGGCGCGCCCGACAGCGTCAGCGCGGCACTTGACGCCACCAGCGCGAGGATGTCCGGATCGTTTTCCATGTCATGCGACAGGACGGTCACGATGACCTGGGTTTCGTTGCGCCAGCCGTCGACGAAGAGCGGGCGGATCGGACGGTCGATCAGGCGGGAGACCAGCGTCTCCTTCTCGGTCGGGCGACCTTCGCGCTTGAAATAGCCGCCGGGAATGCGGCCGGCGGCATAGGTCTTCTCGATATAATCGACGGTCAGCGGCAGGAAGTCGACGCCCTCGCGCGGCGACTTGGCGGCGACGACGGTGGCCAGCACGACGGTCTCGCCATATGTGGCGACGACGGCGCCATCGGCCTGACGGGCGACCTTGCCGGTTTCGAGCTTGAGCGGACGACCGCCCCAATCGATCTCGACGGTTTGAACATTGAACATGAAATGGATTCTTTCTTCGGTTCACGACGCCGGCCCTATGCCGGGCAGTCGCGGAACGGCTTTGCGCCGTCATCGCCCGCCACCGGATTGCGGCGAGGCGGTCGCTTTCACCTCTCCCCTTGGGGGAGAGGTCGGATCGCCAGTCGATGCAACGCATCGACGTTAGCGATCCGGGTGAGGGGGCTCGACCATACGAGAGAGCGTACGCCCTCACCCCAACCCTCTCCCCACGGGAGAGGGAGCCTGCTTCGTTGCGCCGATAGTCGGTGTCCGACCTCGACGCAGATATCGCCGTTTACCGGCGAATGTTGTGCTTCTCGAGCAGCGCCTTGTAACGCGCCTCGTCGTGCTTCTTGACATAATCGAGAAGCGAACGGCGCGTCGACACCAGCTTCAGCAGGCCCCGGCGTGAATGATTGTCCTTCACATGGGTCTTGAAGTGGCTGGTAAGATTCACAATGCGTTCCGACAGGATCGCCACCTGAACCTCGGGCGAGCCGGTGTCGCCGGCCTTGTTGGCATTCGTCTTGATGACTTCCGCTTTGCGTTCTGCGGTAATCGACATCGTCAGTTGCTTTCATTGCTGCGAGCCGAACTGGCAACCAGCCCGGTCAGGTTGAACACGCGCTTGGGGATGAGTTCGCCATTGCCAATTTCGGCGAGGGCCAGAAGCCGGCCTGCCACCGTGACATAGACTGTGCCGCTCGTATTGGGCGCATCCCGTCCGCGCAACAAAACCGCTTGGCCCCGATGGAGCCTTGCGGCATCCGCCCGTGTGACGGCCAGTGCCGGGATGTCGTCCAGCGCGGTCTCAACGGGCAGCAGTGCGTCGGCGAGGTTGCCCTCGCCGGATGCGGCTCTATCGCACAAAGCCTCCAACTGTTCCAGCGGAATCATGTCGGCTTCGTCGAACGGGCCGACCAAGGTCCGCCGCAGGGCCGAGATGTGGCCGTAGCAGCCGAGCAGCCGGCCGATGTCACGGGCCAAGGCCCGGACATAAGTGCCCTTGCCGCATTCGGCCTCGAAGATCGAATGGTCGCTATCCGGTTGATCCAGAAGCACTAATTCGTGAATCACCACAGGCCGCGGCACCAGCGGAACTACCTCGCCGTCACGCGCCATGTCGTAGGCGCGTTCGCCCTGGATCTTGATCGCCGAGTATTGCGGCGGAGTCTGCGCGATTTCGCCGGTGAATTGGGGCAGCAGCGCGCGAATCGCCTCGGCGGTCGGCCGCAGATCGCTGGTCTGCGTTGCGCGGCCTTCGGTATCGTCCGTGTCGCGTTCCTCGCCCCAGCACACGGTGAACTGGTAGCGCTTGCGGCCGTCCATCACGAAGGGAACGGTTTTGGTCGCCTCGCCCATCGCGATCGGCAGCCCGCCGGACGCCAGCGGATCGAGCGTGCCGGCATGACCGGCACGCTTGGCCTTGAACAGGCGCTTGATGACGGCGACGGCATGGGTCGAGGTCATGCCGATCGGCTTGTCGAGAATCACCCAGCCGTGCACGTCGCGCTTGTCGCGCCGCATCTGGCCGCCGTGCTTCTTGCCGTTGCCCTGTGAGCGCGGGTCATTCTGACCGCGCGGATCGCCGGAATGCACTGCCTGTTCCCTCCCCCCTTGTGGGGGAGGGTGAGGGAGGGGGGTAGAAAGGTACGCTTCGTCTCGTTGCGTACCCCCCTCCCGGCGCGAAGACGCGCCGACCTCCCCCACAAGGGGGGAGGTAACCGAAACATCGGCTTCAGTTTTCTTGAAACGGTGCCCGCCAGAATTATTTTCGTCGGCCTCGTCCACGGCCGAATCAACAGCGCCTTTCGGCGAAGAAATCATCATCAGGTGTCTTCCGAATTTTGCTGGTCGCGCGAGAGGTCACGCTGTACTGCGGGTGTACGCAAGAGCTTCTCTATTCGTTCCGCTTCGTCGAATCGCTCGTCGATGCGGAAACGAAGATCAGGTGCGAATTTCAGGTTAACGCTGCGCGCCACCGCGCTGCGGATGAATGTCTTGTTGGTCGCCAGCGCCTTCAGCACGATCTCGGTGTCGCGGCCGCCGAGCGGCATCACATAGACCGTGGCGAGCTTGAGGTCAGGCGACATCCGCACTTCCGGCACGGTGATGATGTGGCCTTCGAGCGCCGGATCATGCACGCCGCCTTGCGCGAGCAGATCGGCGACCGCGTGGCGCACGAGTTCGCCGACGCGCAACTGACGTTGCGACGCGCCGGACGCACCGGCGTTCTTCTGGTGATGCTTCGGCATGGTTCGTTCCAGTTGATCGCCCGTCATTGCGAGGAGCCAAGGCGATTGCGGCGCAATCGCCTTGGCGACGAAGCAATCCAGTCTTTCGTGTCGCCCTGGATTGCTTCGCCGTCGGCAAACCGCTTCGCGCTTTGCCTCGGCTCGCAATGACGATGTGGGCGTGACGCCTTGCTTTAATTCAACGCTGCTGCAAGATTTGGACTTACAGCGAGCGCTGGATGGTCTCCACGCGGTAACACTCGATCACGTCGCCGGCGCGCATGTCGCCGTAGCTCTCGAACGCCATGCCGCATTCCTGGCCCGAGGCCACGTCCTTCACTTCGTCCTTGAAGCGTTTCAGCGTCGAGAGCTTGCCTTCGTGGACGACAACGTTGTCGCGGATCAGACGCACATTCGCGCCGCGTTCCACATTGCCGTCGGTGACGCGGCAACCGGCGACCTTGCCGACCTTGGAGATGTTGAACACCTCCAGGATGAGCGCGTTGCCGAGCATGGTCTCGCGCAATGTCGGCGCGAGCAGGCCGGACATCGCTTTCTTCACGTCGTCCACGAGGTCGTAGATGATGTTGTAATAACGGATCTCGATGCCGTTGCGCTTCGCCAGCGCCGCGGCTTCCTTGTGCGCGCGAACGTTGAAGCCGATGATCGCGGCGTTGAAGCCTTCCGCCAGCGTCACATCCGATTCCGAGATGCCGCCGACCCCTGCATGCAGCATGCGTGCGGTGACTTCGTCCGTGCCGAGCTTGTCGAGCGAGCCAAGGATCGCTTCTAGCGAGCCCTGCACGTCGGCCTTCACGATCAGCGGGAAGTCCTTGCGGCCCGTGGTCTTGAGCTGGCTCATCATCTGCTCGAGCGAGCCGCGCATGCCGGAGACCGACGCCGCCGACTTCTCGCGCTTCTGATGCGCGCGGTAGCTCGTGACTTCGCGCGCGCGCGCTTCGTTCTCGACGACGGCCATCCGGTCGCCGGCTTCCGGCGGTCCGTTGAAGCCGAGCACCTCGACCGGCACCGACGGACCGGCCTCGTCGAGCGTGACGCCCTGATCGGAAATCAGCGCGCGGACGCGGCCCATTTCCGCACCGGCGACGACGATGTCGCCGACCTTGAGCGTGCCGCGCTGCACCAGCACCGTCGCGACCGGACCCCGGCCGCGATCGAGCTTGGCTTCGATCACGGTGCCTTCGGCCGGACGCGTCGAGTCCGTCTTGAGATCCAGAAGATCGGCCTGCAAAGCGATCATTTCCAGCAGCTTGTCGAGATTGGTCTTGTTCTTGGCGGAGACCTCGACATCGACGGTCTCGCCGCCGAAGGATTCGACTTGCACTTCGTGCTGCAGCAGTTCGGTGCGCACGCGCTCCGGCTTGGCATCGGGCTTGTCGATCTTGTTGATCGCCACGATCATCGGCACGCCCGCCGCCTTGGCGTGGTTGATCGCCTCGATCGTCTGCGGCATCACGCCGTCGTCGGCCGCGACCACGAGGATCACGACGTCCGTCACCTTGGCGCCGCGCGCGCGCATCGCGGTGAACGCGGCGTGGCCCGGCGTATCGATGAAGGTAATCTTCTTGCCGCTCTCGGGCGACGTCACCTGATAGGCGCCGATATGCTGGGTGATGCCGCCGGCCTCGCCGGACACGACGTTGGCATGGCGCAGCGCGTCGAGCAGCGAGGTCTTGCCGTGATCGACGTGGCCCATAACGGTGACGACCGGCGACCGGGTCTCGGTGTCGGAGGAATCCTCGACGATGTCGAACAGACCTTCTTCGACATCCGACTCGGCGACGCGCTTGACGGTGTGGCCCATTTCCTCCGCGACGAGCTGGGCGGTATCGGCGTCGATCACGTCGGTGATCTTGACCATCTGACCCTGCTTCATCAGCAGCCGGATCACGTCCACGGCGCGCTCGGCCATACGGTTGGCGAGTTCCTGAATCGTGATGGCTTCCGGGATCGTCACTTCGCGAATGAGCTTTTCCTTCGGCTCGCTCGACTGATGACCCTTGAGGCGCTGGGTGCGGCGGCGGAACGACGCGATCGAGCGCTCGCGCACGTCGTCGGCCGACAAGGCCGTGACCAGCGTGAGGCGGCCGCGCTGCTTGGCCGGCGCAGGTTTCGCGGTCGGCTTCGGCGCGATGACGGGACGCGCAGCGCCACCGGGACCACGACGGATCGTGCGCGGCGCTTCATCCTCGTCGGTGCCGTCGGCGGCGACGCCGGGCGCGCGGGCCGAAGCGGCGGTCGCGGCGCCCGGACGGGCGGCTGTCGTCGCAGGCTTTGCGGCGGCCGGCTTGGCGGCAGCCGCCTCGGCTTCGCCGAACCGCTTCTTGGCTTCGGCTTCGGCCTTGCGCTTGGACTCTTCTTCCTGGCGATGACGATCTTCCTCGGCCTTGCGACGGGCTTCGGCGGCGTCACGCTCCTGCTGCTCGATATATTCGCGGCTCGAACGGCGGGCAGCCTCGGCTTCGGCGACGCGGCGCTCTTCGACTTCGCGCACGCGCGCATCGGCCAGCGCGTTGGCGCGCGCGGCACGTTCGTCTTCGGACAGCTTTTGCAGCACGACGCCGGACCCGCTGCGGGACGGCGACGACGACCGGCTCATCGGCGCGCGCGGAGGCGGCGCAGCCGGACGAGGCGGCGCGACGGGCGCAACCGGCTTTGGCGGCGCTGCTGTCACGGCCGGCTCGGGTGTCGCAGGTCCGTCGCCGCCGATGCGGCGCTTGCCGCGCTTTTCGACCACCACCTGCTTGGTACGGCCGTGGCTAAAGCTCTGGCGCACGACTCCCGTCTCGACGCGCGGCTTCAGCGTCAAGGTCTTGGTCGGAGCGCTCAGAGTCTTGTCGCCAGGTGTTTTCGTATCAACCATTCAGCAGTCCCAATCTTGTTGCGATGTGCGTATCGTCCGCACAAATCCGTCTGTCGAGGGTCTGATCCAGCCCGAGGGATCAAGCCCGTATCTTCATTTATTCTTGCATGATCTTTTCAGAAAACCGGAAGTCCACTTTTCTGGATCATGCCCTGCGGTCAATTCTCATTTCGGTCGTTTAGCGCGGTCATATTGGTGTCCGTCTTGTCGCTCTCTGCCATCCGGTATCGGACCAGGACGTGGCAGCGCGACAGGAACGATTTGCTGGCCGGACCCGCCAGCACGGCAGCATGTATCACATTTGACCGGCCAAGTGCCAAATCCAATTGCGCCGAATTCAGCGCCGTCACAACCGGAATGTCGGCGACCCGTTCGTCATCGGCGACGCTTTGACGGGCAAGGCCGTCGAGCTTGCGGATGCCATCGGCCGCGCCGTCGCTGGCATGCAGCAGAATGGCCGCCTGGCGCTGCATCAGCGCATTCTCGACCTTGCTGAAGCCAGCCACCGCCTGGCCGGCTTTCGCCGCCATCGCCAGCGCATCCAGGGCGCCGCGCACCAGAAGCTGCTCGGTGTCGTCCGCCAGCGTCGGCTGCGGTTTGACCGCGCGCTTGAAACCGCGCGCGAACATGTTCTTTTTGGCGGCCTCCGCGACGGCTTTGCGAGACGCCGTCACCCACATCCCGCGACCGGGCAGCTTGCGTTTCAAATCCGCCACCACGACGCCGTCAGGCGTCATGACGAAACGAATCAGGTCCTCGATAGACCGCACGTCCCGCGTGACCGCGCACATCCGCTCGGTCCCGGATTTGGTGGTCCGCGGTCCGTTGTCAAGATCGGCTGGGTCGGCGAGATCAAGCATGTGGTCGAGACGGCTCCGGTCATGATCGTCGAAGGAAAGCGCGGGTGAACGACATTCAGGTTACGCCGGCTGGTCTTCGTTGGCTTCCGGCGTCTCGGACAGCTTGTCGAAATCGGCCTGGGTGATCCAGCCGGCGGAGACGCGCGCCTGCATGATGAGACGCTCGGCGTCTTCACGCGAAATCTCGTTGGCGTCGAGGATGCCGGGGTGGCGGGTGGCTTCGCCACCTTCCTTGCGCTCGCTCCAGCCGACCAGGTCGTCGGTGGCGCAGCCCGCGAGATCCTCGATCGACCTGATCTCGTTTTCGCCGAACTTCACCAGCATCTTCGAGGTTACGCCGGGCACCGTCTTCAAAGCGTCTTCCACACCCAATTCCTTACGTTTGTTTTCCAGCTCGGTCTCGAGCGTTTCGAGGTATTCGCGCGCGCGGCTCTGCAGTTCCTGCGCGGTCTCCTCGTCGAAGCCTTCGATCTGCGCGAGTTCGCCGATGTCGATCAGCGCCAGTTCCTCGACCGAGGTGAATCCTTCCGACGCCAGCAACTGGCCGACGACTTCGTCGACATTGAGCGCTTCCATGAACACGCGAGTCGAATTCTCGAAATCGGCCTGACGGCGCTCGGACTCTTCTGTCTCGGTAAGGATGTCGATGTCCCAGCCGGTGAGTTGCGATGCCAGACGTACGTTCTGGCCGCGTCGGCCGATCGCCAGCGAGAGCTGGTTGTTGGTGTCGGGCACCACGACCTCGATGCGCTCGCGCTCTTCGTCGATCACGACCTTTGCGACTTCGGCCGGGGCCAGCGCATTGACGATGAAGGTCGCGATATCCGGCGACCACGGGATGATGTCGATCTTCTCGCCCTGCAACTCGTTGACCACCGCCTGCACGCGCGAACCGCGCATACCGACGCAGGCGCCGACCGGATCGACCGACGAGTCGCGCGAGATCACGCCGATTTTCGCGCGCGAACCGGGATCGCGGGCCACGGCCTTGATCTCGACGATGCCGTCATAGATTTCCGGCACTTCCTGAGCGAACAGCTTGGCCATGAACTGCGGATGGGTGCGCGACAGGAAAATTTGAGGTCCGCGGGTTTCGCGGCGCACGTCGAACACATAAGCGCGGACGCGGTCGCCGGTGCGGAACACCTCGCGCGGCAGCATTTCGTCGCGGCGCACGATGGCTTCGCCGCGACCGAGATCGACGATGACGCTGCCATATTCGACGCGCTTGACGGTGCCGTTGACGATGTCGCCGATGCGGTCCTTGAACTCCTGATATTGCCGGTCGCGCTCGGCCTCGCGCACCTTCTGCACGATCACCTGCTTGGCGGACTGCGCCGCGATCCGGCCGTATTCCAGCGGCGGCAGCGTATCGGCGATGGTGTCGCCGACCTGCGCGCCGGGATTGGCGCGCTGCGCGTCCTTCAGCGAAATCTGGTTTGACGAATTCTCGACGTCCTCGACCACGAGCATGTGGCGCGACAGCCGCAACTCGCCCTTCTTGGCGTCGATCTCGGCGTGAACGTCGGTCTCGCTGCCGTAACGGGCGCGCGCCGCTTTCGCGATCGCGTCTTCCATCGCCTCGATCACGATGGAGCGGTCGATCGATTTCTCGCGTGCAACGGCATCGGCGATCTGCAGCAATTCGAGTTTGTTGGCGCTGACGGCCATTGCTCAGTCTCCTTCAGACGAATCTGTGGTGGTCGAATGGGTGTCGGACTCGGCAGGGCCCAGCCGCGCACGCTCAGCGGTGGCGAGCCGGTGTTCCTTGGTGTTGGTCGGCGCGGGCTTCTTCGCAACCTTTGCCTTCTTGTCTTTAAGCTTCGATTTCGGCTTGCTGTCGCGCGCGGGATTGCTGCGCTTGGCATGCGGCGGGGGCGGCGGAACGAGGCCAAGCTCCTGCTTCAAATCGCGCTCAGCCTGCTTGCCGCGACGCATCGATTCCGCGATCAACTCGTCGGTGAGCACCAGTCGCGCATCGGCGATATCTTCGATCGTCAGCACCAGTTCGGGCTGCTCCTCGCCCTTGCGATTCTCTTCGCGCTGCAACCGGACCGTATCGCCGTCGAGCGCCCCGAGCAGGCCGCGAAAACGCTTGCGGCCCTCATGCGCGACGGCCATCTCGATCTTGACCTCATAGCCTTCGTAGCGCGCGAAATCCGACCGCCGCACCAGAGGGCGATCGATGCCGGGCGACGAAATTTCCAGACGGTAGGCCCGCTCGATCGGGTCGGCGACGTCCATGACCGGCGACAATGCGCGCGAGATCGCCTCGCAATCCTCCAACTGCATGGTGCCGTCGGGCCGTTCCGCCATGATCTGCACGGTGCAGCCGAGTTCGCCGGAAATCTTGATCCGCACCAGCCGATAACCCAGACCTTGCAGCACGGGGCCGGCGACGGTCGCAACCCGCGCGCCCATGCCCGGCTCGACCACCAGCCGGGGTTCGGCCAGTAGTTCAACATCTTCGATGGCGGTATGGTCGTCGGTCATGTCCAAAGGCGCGGTCAGCTCGATTTTGCAAGATTCTTTGCGGTTTTGAGGCATCCGGTGGCCTCGACCCGACGGGATCGGCGACGCTGTCGGCAAGGACCGTCGCACTAAACCGTTCAGGTAATAAAAAAGAGCGGGTCCGGACGGGCCCACTCTCGATACGCTATCGTATGAGAACCATAAGTTGAGCGGCATATAGCCGGTTTGGCGCATCCCGGCAAGGGCTGAGCGCGCTTCCGGGCAATTTTGCAGACCTGCGCGCAATGGTCGGTGTTACCTAACCCCTCGTTCATCATACGGAATTCACATAGCGGCCGACGTCATCCGGGGCCAACGGGTCATTTGCATGGACGCCGCGCAGCCGGACCCCAGGGCCTTGTTCCGGACTTCGGCGACGTCATCCAGAGCGGCGATGTTCGGCGCAACATTGATTTTCCGCAATTCACTCCGACCGCTGCAATCGCTATTTCAGCGTCTTCTAAATCTCAAATAGATGGCTCGGCGGCCTTCGCGCTCGGCCTTGCGGCCATAGCGGGTCATTGTGTAGTCCGGCCACGGTAATCGCCAGTCATCCGCACGCGCCGCCAACCACATGAAATCCGGCGCGCGCGCCAGGTGCATCAGCGTCCATTCAACATAGGTGTCGATGTCACAGACGAAACGAAATTCACCCGATGCCGGCAGCACGCGCGCGAGCTGCGCAACGGTTGCGTCCTGCACGAAGCGGCGCTTCCAATGGCGCTTTTTCGGCCACGGGTCGGGGTGGATCAAATCGACACGCGCCAGCGATTTCTCGGGGACCCAGGCCAGCAGTTCGGCGGCATCGCCGGCAAACAGGCGGATGTTGGTCAGACCGCTGGTTTCGATCTGCGCGAGAATCTTGGCCATGCCGTTGACGTAGGGCTCGCAGCCGATGAAGCCGGTTTGCGGAAACGCCATCGCCTCGGCGATCAGATGTTCGCCGCCGCCGAATCCGATTTCCAGACGCACGGAGTCGACCGGCGCCGCGAAGACGGACCGCAGATCATCGATCTTCGCGGCGGTGTCGAGAGCCAGCTTCGGCAGCAAATCCGCAATCAGGTCGGCCTGATGCGCACGGAGCTTGTGGCCCTTGCGGCGGCCGAAGAACGAGCCCTGAAACGAGGCATGATCGGAAAGGTCATCGGACATAAAAGGCTTTGAGGTTGCGGCGGATCGGTCGCCTTTACCTCACAATATCAAACGTCGCTATGCGGCGCTTCACGCGCGGCGATCTGCTCGACCATATCGACGATGCTGCGGCGAAGTTTCGCATTTGAAATACGCGTAAAGGCACGCGTCAGCGCCAAACCCTCGGATGTCGCGAGAAAATCCGCAACGTAAGCAGGTGACGGCGCTTCGCCCAGACCCGTATTTGTGATGCTGGCGTTCGGGCCGCCTTCAAACAAAAACGACACCGGCACCTGCAGGATATCGGATATCTGCTGAACCCGGCTCGCGCCCACGCGATTGGTGCCTTTTTCGTATTTCTGGACCTGCTGAAAGGTCAAACCAAGCGCTTCGCCGAGCTTTTCCTGGCTCATGCCCAACATGATGCGCCGCATTCGAATGCGACTGCCGACATATTTGTCGATCGGGTTGGGCACTTTCGCGATCATTTCGTCCTGCTGGATAAGAATACCGCATAGCTTTCTCTGCAATACGCTGTCAGCGCGGATAACGTCAATCCGCGCCGACAGCGCACCTCAATCTCGCGCAATCTTAAATACCCAAGCAAGTGCAAATAGTTGTATGTCGACTTATGTGCGACGTTTGCGAGTGCGCCGCCCCACTGCGATCAGCAGACCGGCGGCCACCAATACGAACGCGAGGGCATCGCCGAAGCGGGCATAAACCGTGGGCGCAATCGCGGCCGGCAGCCGGGAGTCCAGCACCCCTTCGACGCCGAGATCGAGCCGCGCAACGATACGGCCGACCGGATCGATCACAGCGGAGACTCCGGTGTTGGCGGCGCGCACCACCGGCAGGCCCTGCTCGATGCCGCGCATCCGTGTCTGTTGCAGGTGTTGATACGGGCCCGTCGAAATGCCGAACCAGCCGTCATTGGTGAGATTGACGATCCAGCCGGGGCGCTCGTCCTGCGACGCGCCGTCTTCGGTGAAGATCGCCTCGTAGCAGATCAGAGGCAGCAGGCGCGGCGCGCCGGCGATCTCCATGGTGCGGCGGCGCGCGCCGGCGAGAAAGCCGCCTTGAACCTTCGTCAACTGCTCGAAGCCGAGCTTCTCCATCAGGTTTTGATACGGCAGATACTCGCCGAACGGCACCAAATGCAGCTTGTCATAGACCGATTTGACCGTGCCTTCGTGGTCGATGACATAGATCGAGTTATAGGCCCGCGTGATCGGCTGGCCCGGCGGCTGGTCGGGCGGCCGCACCGAACCGGTGATGAGTTCGGTGCCTTTCGGCAGCAGCGAAGCGATCTGCGCCATCGCATCGGCTTCCCGCGTCAGGAAAAACGGAAACGCGGATTCCGGCCAGATCAGCAGAGTCGCGTCTTTCACGCCGGTCGATTGAGGCCCGGTCGCGCGATCGGACAGCGCGAGATACGTCTTCATGACGTCGGCTTTCGCCGCGTAGTTGAACCGCACATCCTGCTGCAAGTTCGGCTGCATGATGCGCAGCTTGACGCTGTCGATCAGTTGCGTCGGCGTGCCTGCCAGCCGGATCGCGCCGCCGATGCCCATCGCGACAAGCAAGGCCACGGCGCTCACCGGCGCGAGCCACGGCCGCCGCATCGACGAACGGCCATCGATCAAAACCGCGGGGCTGGCGAAGATCGCAACGCTGAGAAACGTCATGCCCCACAGGCCGAGCAGCGAAAACCCCTGCGCCAGCGCCAGCGGTTCGCTCAAAGCGTAGCCGAACGTATTCCAGGGGAAGCCGGTCAGCGCATGGCCGCGCAGCCATTCGCCGATCGTCAGACACGCCGCGAGCGCCAGCACGCGCGACGCATCCCGCGTCCACAACGCCCGCGCCAGCGCAAAGCCGATCGCAGTAAAGATCGCCAGATAGGCGGGCAGGCCGCAGACCGCGAACGGCAAAAGCCAGCCGAAAGTCGGCGCATCGACAAGGAAAGCATAGCCGATCCAGTACAGCCCCGGCACGAAATAGCCGAAGCCGAAAAACCAGCCGGTCAGCGCCGCCGCGGGAATGCCGCGCAGCTTTCCTGCGGCCGCGCCATCGATCAACCAGACGACGACCGGAAAGGTGACGAACAGAATGGGCCAGATGTTGAACGGCGCCATCGCCAGCGTGGAGGCGGCGCCTGCAAGCAGCGCAAGCAGTGCGCGCCGCCAGCCCCAGGCGAGAATGATCGTCAGCCCGACACTGCGGATGCGCTGCATCGGACTCACGTCGCAGCACCGGGCGGCGGCGACTGCGGCGCTTCACCTGGCGGCGGCGCATCTGCGGCCGCATCGCGGCGACGGGTCTCGCGCGCCCGTGGTAGGGGGCGTTCCTTCTTGACGCCGATGCGCAGCCGCTTGACTCGGCGCGGATCGGCGTCGAGCACCTCGATCTCGAAATTGGCAGGCCCCGAGATCACCTCGCCGCGCACCGGCAGCCGGCCGACATGGGTAACGAGATAACCGCCGAGGGTTTCGACCTCCTCGCCGGCCTCGCCCGTTACGAATTCCTCGCCGATCATCGCGCGCACGTCGTCGAGGCTGGCCCGTGCATCTGCGATGAAGAAGTCGCCGTGCTTGACGATGTCGGGCGGCTCGTCGCTGTCATGCTCGTCGTCGATCTCGCCGACGATCTGCTCGACGATATCCTCGATCGAGACGAGCCCATCGGTGCCGCCATATTCATCGACCACCAGCGCCAGATGGATTCGCGACGCCTGCATCTGCGCCAGCAGATCGATCGCGCGCATCGAGGGCGGCACATACAGCAGTTTGCGAATGATATTGGCGTCATGCAGCGGCATCGCCAGATCGACCGCGCGCAGATCGAGGCCGCCGGGCAGCGGCTTCTTGCGCTTTGTCGTCACTTCCCCCGTGCCGCGCGCCCGTGCCGTCATGAACGCGACGAGATCGCGGATGTGGACGATGCCTTCGGGATCGTCGAGTGTTTCGCCATAGACCACGAGGCGCGAATGCGCCGCGCTCTCGAACAGGCTCATCAGATCGGCCAGCGACACGTCGCGCTTCACGGCGACGATGTCGGCGCGATGCACCATCACGTCGGCGATGCGGCGCTCGTTAAGGCCGAGAATGTTGCGCAGCATGGTGCGCTCGATCGGGGAGAACGACGTCTCGTCCGGCGTCGAGGCATCGAGCACGACTTGCAGGTCGGCGCGCACCGAACCGGGCTTCCAGCCGAACAATGTGCGGATCGCGCGCGTCAGCCACGTCTCGGCGGTCGGGCGAAGAACTTCGCCGTCGTGCACCACGGCGGGCAGATTGCGCGTGATGCGCGGATTGTCGTGTGTCGGCTCGGAATCGGTCATCTCAGCGCGCCCGATCCTGATCGCAATAGGGATCGGCGACATCGAGCGTCGCAAGAATGTCGCGTTCGAGTTGCTCCATGTCGTCGGCGTCGGCCTCGTTCTCGTGGTCGTAGCCGACGAGATGCAGATAGCCGTGGACGGCGAGATGCGTCAGATGCGCCGCGAACAACTTGCCTTCGTCGTCGGCCTCGCGGCGCGTCGTCTGATAGGCGATCGCGATGTCGCCGAGCGTGCGCGGCGGATCGCCCGGCTTGGGCGTGCCGGTCGGCGGCAGCGCGGGAAACGACAGGACGTTGGTCGGCTTGTCGATGCCGCGCCAATTGGCGTTGAGGGTCTGGATGCCGGCGTCGTCGGTCAGCATCACGGCAAGTTCGCAAGCGCCGATGCCGGTAGTGATCTTGGCGGCCGCCGCATCGATCGCGCGCAGGATGATCGCCGCGGCGTCGGGCTCGTCATTCCAGACGTCGGCGACGACCAGCACATCGGTCTCAGGTAAGTCAGGTTGGGGCATCAGGCTTTGCCGGGCACCGGCGGTTTGGGTTGTCCCTCATAGGCGGCGACGATGCGCGCCACGAGTTCATGGCGGATCACGTCCTGCGCCGTGAATTTGACCTGCGCGATCCCCGGCACGCCGTCCAGCAGCTTTGCCGCTTCCGCCAGACCCGACGTCTGGCCATTCGGCAGATCGACCTGCGACGGATCGCCGGTGATGATCATACGGCTGTTTTCGCCGAGCCGCGTCAGAAACATCTTCATCTGCATCGATGTCGTGTTCTGCGCTTCGTCGAGGATGATCGCGGCATTGGTCAGCGTGCGGCCGCGCATGAAAGCGAGCGGCGCGATTTCGATTTCGCCGGTCTGCAAGGCGCGCTCGACGATGCGCGAGTCCATCAGGTCATAAAGGGCGTCGTAGATCGGCCTGAGATACGGATCGACCTTTTCCCTCAGATCGCCGGGCAGGAAGCCGAGGCGTTCGCCCGCTTCGACCGCCGGGCGCGACAGGATGATGCGATCGACTTCCTTGCGCTCGAACAACTGCGCGGCCTGCGCCACCGCAAGCCAGGTCTTGCCGGTGCCTGCCGGGCCGATGCCGAACACCAGCTCATGGCTCTTCAACGCGCGAATATAACTGTCCTGCGCCGCGGTGCGCGCCCGCACCGGGCGCTTGCGCAGATTGATCGCCTCGAAGGCGCCAGTCTTTGCCAAATCCTTGACGCCCTCCTTGTCCTTCGCATCGAGCGAAAACAGCGAGCCCTGCGACAACACGGCGCGGATCGTGCCTTCGACATCGCCCTGCGCGATGTCGTGGCCCTTCATCGCCTGCGCGTAAAGCGTCTCGAGCACGCGCTTGGCGGCGTCGCAGGAATCGCGGGTGCCGGCCAGCGTGATGTGATTGCCGCGCGAATCCACCACGACATTCATCCGCCGCTCGATCAAGGCAAGGTTCTGCCCGTAGGGCCCGACCAAAGCCGACGCGGCGCGGTTGTCGTCGAACGCGACGACAAGCTGCGTCTCCGGCTGCATGGTGAGGTCGAGCTTGCGGGGGGCGGCGAGGGAAGGCGAATCCGATGCGCTTTTGGGCAAGGGTTCAGGCTCCAATCATCATACGGGATGAGTCCGGCTGCGCGGATGTCGCATTGGCGGCTATTTTGGCTGACGGGGCCAATGCACCGAGCAGGCTGTAGCGTTCGAGGCTGTCGATCGTGACCGGTAAAACCTGTCCGATGATGTCAGGCGAGGCCATGACATGGGCGGGCTGCAGATAAGCGGTGCGGCCGACGATCTGGCCCGGATTGCGCGCGGCACGCTCGAACAACACATCGACGGTCGAGCCGATGGCAGCGGCATTGAACGCCGACTGCTGGGTGTCGATCAAAGTCTGAAGCCGCGCCAATCGCCCGTCCATCTCCGCCGCGGACACGGTCGCCTGCAACTCGGCCGCCGGCGTGCCCGGCCGCGGCGAGTACTTGAACGAATACGCTCCAGCGTAGCCGATTTGTGTGACGAGCGCGAGGGTGGCGGCGAAATCCTGCTCGGTTTCTCCGGGAAAACCGACGATGAAATCCGAGGTGAAAGCCATATCCGGCCGCGCATGGCGGAACTTGTCGATGATCCGGCGATAGGCGTCCGCCGTGTGCTTGCGGTTCATCGCCGCCAGAATCCGGTCCGAGCCGGATTGCACCGGCAGATGCAAAAACGGCATCAGCGCCGGCAGGTCGCGGTGCGCATGGATCAGCGTGTCTTCGACGTCGTTCGGATGGCTGGTCGAATAGCGTAGCCGCACGATCCCCGGAATCGCCGCGAGGTGTTCGAGGAGCGAGCCCAGCGCCCACGGCCGGCCGTCGGGCCCGTCGCCGTGATAGGCGTTGACGTTCTGGCCGATCAGCGTGATTTCGCACACGCCATTGTCGGCGAGACGTTTCACCTCGTCGGCGATGGCGCGCACCGGGCGAGAGATTTCGGACCCTCTTGTATAAGGCACAACGCAGAAAGTGCAGAACTTGTCGCAGCCTTCCTGCACGGTTACGAACGATGAAATGCCGCGTGCGCGAATCGCCGGCGGCGATGGCGGCGGCAGCAGGCCGAACTTGTCCTCGACCGGAAATTCGGTGTCCAGCGCGCGGCCATGCTGCGCAGCATCCCGCAACAATCGCGGCAGATGATGATAGCTCTGCGGGCCGACCACGACATCGACGGCGGGCTGGCGGCGGATGATCTCGCCGCCCTCGGCCTGCGCCACGCAACCGGCGACGGCGATCTGCATGGTCCGTCCGGTCTTCGCGGCCTCATCCTTCGCGACGCGCAGGCGTCCCAATTCCGAATAGACCTTTTCGGAGGCCTTCTCGCGGATATGACAGGTGTTGAGGATGACCAGGTCGGCGTCGTCGGCGCTGGCCGTCTCGACAAACCCCTGCGGCGCCAGCGCGTCGACCATGCGCTGGGCATCGTAAACGTTCATCTGGCAACCATAGGATTTGATAAGCAGCTTGCGCGGCGTCGTCATGCGACCTGACTGTAGCGGGGATGGGGCCGCGCGGACATAGCGCTTCGTGCGCGGAAAATCCAGTTTCGCAGCGGTCACTGCGGCGGGCTGAACGCCTCGCGCATCGCGACACTGCCGTATTTTACAATCAAATCAGGCAGTTGCGTCATATCGTCGAAAACCGCATGGGCCCCCAGCGCCAGCAAGACCCGGGCGTGTCCGGCCCGGCAGTGGCTGCCGCCCGTAAAACCAAACACCGTCATGCCAGCCGCGAGACCGGCCGTGACGCCGGGAATGCTGTCTTCGATCACCAGACATCGCTCCGGCCGGACGCCCATTTGTGCCGCCGCATGTAAAAACAGGTCCGGCGCCGGCTTGCCGTAAGCGACATCGGCCGCCGAAAACAGATGTGGCGCGAAATGGTCGATCAGGCCCGTCGTTGCGAGGCTGGAGCGAATCCGCGTCAGCGTGCCGCTCGATGCCACGCAGACTTTGTGTCCGAGACGCGACAACGCGGTCTGGATTCCCGGCATTGGCTGCAACTGTGCGCCGAACGCGCGGTCGATCTCGGCTCGCAGATGCACCGTGTAGTCGTCCGACAGCGCACGACCCAATTCGGTCTCGACTTCAAGACGCGCCTCCCTGGCCGAGCGGCCGAGAAAGCGGTCATGCACCTGCTCCGCAGTGATCGCGTAGCCGAACTGCGTCAGCACATCGGCATGGACCACGCAGGCCAGCGCCTCGCTGTCGACCAGCACGCCGTCGCAATCGAAAATGACGAGATCGATCATTGATCGGATTTGTCGTCGTCCAGCGGCACGCAATACAGTTCGAGCCTGTGATCGACGAGCTTGTAGCCGAGTTTGCGCGCGATCTCGGCCTGCAAGGCTTCGATCTCTTCCGAGGTGAACTCAATCACCGTGCCGTCGCGCAGGTTGATGAGATGATCATGATGACTCTCGGGCATTTGCTCGTAGCGCGCGCGACCCTCGCGAAAGTCATGGCGTTCGATGATGCCGGCGTCCTCGAACAGTTTCACCGTGCGATAGACCGTGGAGATTGAAATCTTGTCGTCGACCGCGATGCAGCGGCGATACAATTCCTCGACGTCGGGATGGTCGGCGGAGCCCGCAAGCACGCGCGCGATGACGCGGCGTTGCTCGGTCATGCGCATGCCGGTCGCGGCGCAACGCTGCTCGATATCGGCCGATTTCGGCGAAGGGACGGATCGAAGGGCGGCCATCAGACAGTTTCCCGATAAGGCGCGTGTTGTGCCACCGCAGCGGCGTCAGGACAAGTCGCGGCGCATCACCAGCGCGTTCAATTCCTCACCTCCGGCCTCGCGATAATAGCGTTCGCGGCGGCCGACAATGGCAAAACCGGCGCGCTCATAGAGCCGCCGCGCCGGCTGGTTGTTTTCCTCGACTTCGAGAAACACCGTGCGGACGCCGCGGCCGGCGAGATGCCCGAGGTGGACCTGCAACAGGCCGCGGGACAAACCACGGCCCCGCTGCGCGGCATCGATCGCCACCGACAGGATTTCCGCCTCGTCGGCGGCCAATCGGGACACCACGAAACCCACGACGCGCGGGCCGAGTCGCAGCCGGTGCAGCATCGTGTTGCGCTCGCGCAGCATCTGCGAGAACTCCGATTCGCCCCAACCCCGATGAAACGACTCGCCGTGCAAGCGCGCCAGCGCTGCGGCGTCGCGGTCGCCGGCCAGCTCGATCGCGGGCTTCGGCTTGTCCCAGAACCGCGACAGAAACCCTATCACGGCTGCGCCGCGCGCGGTAACGCGGTCGAGGCCTGCGGCTTGGCGTCGGGGTCGCGGAGGTAAAACGGCCGCGCCGGTGCGGATGCCGGATTGACCGCCGCGCCGAGCCAGCCAACCCAGGCGATGTCTGGTGCCGGTTTCGGCTCGACCGAGGCCGGCGTCACATCCGCTGGCCAGCGGTCCGCGATCAATCGCGCGGCATTGCCGACCAAAATGGGCGTGCCGTAGCGCGCCGCCTCCAGCACCTTTTCGATCGGCGCGACTTTCGGGCGGATCAGCGACGCGCCGTTGCCGCTGACGACCTGGTAGTAGACATGATCGTGCCGGGCATCGATGGCGGAGATGACCGGGTTCTTTCCGGTTTCGCTGATGACGGCGGCGGCATAGGCGGTAAGCGTCGTGACGCCGACCGCAGGCTTGTTCGCCGCCAGAGCGATGCCGCGCGCGGCCGACAACCCGACGCGCAAGCCCGTGAAACTGCCGGGGCCGGTCGTGACCGCTATCCGATCGAGATCCTTGAAGTCGACGCGCGACTGCTTCATCACCTGATCGATGAGCGGCATCAGCGCCTCGGCGTGCCCGCGCGCCATCGGCAGCGACAGCTGAGCGATCAACCGGCTTGCCACGGTATCGAGCACACCGACGGAGCAGGCCTCAAGCGCCGTATCGATGGCGAGGATCAGCATGGGAAAGAAAGCGGCGAATAGCGAGTGGCGAATAGCGAACAGGAGGCCAGAAAATCTAGCTTCGTTTTATTTTTCACTATTCGCCATTCGCTACTCACTATTCGCTCTTTTAGATCGGTCGCACTTCGATCACGTCCGGCACGAAATGCTTCAGCAAGTTCTGGATGCCGTGCTGCAAGGTCGCGGTCGAGGACGGGCAGCCGGCGCACGAGCCCTTCATGGCGAGATAGACGATGCCTTCCTTGAAACCGCGGAAGGTGATGTCGCCGCCGTCATTGGCGACGGCCGGGCGCACGCGGGTCTCGATCAGATCCTTGATCTGGTCGACCGTCTCGGCATCGGCTGCGTCGAAGAATTCGTCTTCGCTATCGGTGGCGTCGCCCGACACGCTGCCGTCGGCCATCAGCGGCGCACCGGACATGTAATGCTCCATGATCGCACCGAGAATGGCGGGCTTCATATGCTGCCATTCGTCGGCGTCGGTCTTGGTGACGGTGACGAAATCCGAGCCATAAAATACGCCGCTGACGCCGGACACGCCGAACAGTTTTTCAGCGAGCGGCGAGCGCGCGGCTTCGTCACGCGTGTTGAATTCCATGGTGCCCGACTCGAGGACGTCACGGCCGGGAATGAATTTCAACGTGGCGGGATTGGGGGTGGCTTCGGTCTGGATGAACATGGTGGCCTCCGGCGCATCGCCGGTTCAAGGCCGGCGCGATCGGGTGAATGTAAGGTTGTGTCTAGCAAATGGCGATCTGAAAAGCACGATCAAGGTGATCGGCCGTCATTCCGAGGCGGTCGGACCGCGAAATCATCGGCGCGCCGCGTCGATGATTTGAGGGACGAGCGAGCCCGGAATCCCTAACCACGACAGGGAGTATGGATTCCGGGCCTGTGCCACGAGTCGGCTGCGCCGACATCGTGCCCCATCCCGGAATGACGGAACGTTACGACAACGCGTCGATGTCCTCGTCGGACAGGTTGCCGGGGATCACCGTGACAGGAATCGGAAATGTTCCGACCGTCTTGGCCATGGTCATGATGATCGGCCCCGGCCCCTCCGCGCCGGCCGACGCCGCCAGCACCAGCATCGCGATATCGACATCCTTGTCGATCACTTCCAGCACCTCGGTCAGCGCGTCGCCCTCGCGGATCACCCGCTCCGGCGTGATGGCGGCGATGCCGTTGGCACGGCCCGAGGCACGATCCAACGCCGCATTGGCGTCGTCCTCGGCTTCGGCGCGCATCACCTCGGCGACGCCGAGCCATTGCTGGTTGCGGTCCTCGGTCTCGATCACCCGCAGCATCACGACACCGCCGACGACGCGGATCGCCCAGCGCGCCGCATAATAGACCGCGCGGTCCCATTCCGACGTGTCGTCGATGATGACGAGACATTTCGGTCTGTGGCCGGATTCGTAGCTGCGTCGCTGTGTGCTCATGGATGTCCCGATCCTGCGCCGGCGTCATGCTGCCATGGCGCGGGCGCTGACGACAAGTCGCTTCACCGCTTGCGAATGAAGCCCATGATGTCCTTCACCGCCGTCATCGTCTCGGCGGCGATCGCGCGTGCACGATCCGCACCGTCGGCCAGAACCTGATCGACATAGGCGTCGTCCTGCGACAGCCGCTTCATTTCGGCAGCTATAGGCGCCAGTTTCGCGACCGACAGATCGACAAGAGCCGTCTTGAAACCCGAGAACTGCGCGCCGCCGAATTGCCTGAGCACGTCGGCCTTCGGCATGTTCGACAGAGCCGCATAAATGCCGACGAGATTGTCGGCCTCCGGTCGGGTCTTGAGGCCGTCTTCGTCGGACGGCAACGGCTCCGGATCGGTCTTGGCCCGCTTGATCTTCTGCGCTATCGCATCCGCATCGTCGGTCAGGTTGATGCGCGAATTGTCGGACGCATCCGACTTCGACATCTTCTTGGTGCCGTCGCGCAGGCTCATCACCCGCGTCGCCGGGCCGGTAATGACCGGCTCCGGCAACGGGAAGAACGTCGCGTCCTGCTTCTGCGCCGCGATCGAATCGGCGAAATCATTATTGAATTTCCCCGCAATATCGCGCGCCAGTTCGAGATGCTGTTTCTGGTCCTCGCCGACCGGCACATGCGTGGCGCGATAGACCAGAATGTCGGACGCCATCAGCACCGGATAATCATACAGCCCGATCGATGCATTCTCGCGATCCTTGCCGGCCTTTTCCTTGAACTGGGTCATCCGGTTGAGCCAGCCAAGCCGCGCCACGCAATTGAAGACCCATGTCAGTTCGGCGTGCTCGGCGACCTGACTCTGGTTGAAGATGATCTGCTTTTTGGGATCGATGCCGGAGGCGATGAACGCCGCCGTGACTTCGCGGGTGTTGCGGCGCAGTTCGTCCGGTCCGCCCCATACCGTCGGCGATACGGTGATGGCGTGCAGGTCGACCACGCAATAGATGCAGTTATGGGTCGCCTGCAGCTTCACGAAATTGACGATGGCGCCGAGGTAATTGCCGAGATGCAGATTGCCGGTCGGCTGGACGCCGGAAAACACCCGTTGAATGGCCGTCATGATCTGTTCCCGCGCGCGAAAATCGAGTGCCGTCGTTTGCCACGCGGCCTCTAGCGGCGCAAGCGGCGGCGAATTGCTTTGATATCGACAACGCCGGCGAGGGCCAGCAGGCCGCCATAAATGGTGAGCCCCCCCGCGATCAGCACCGCGAGCAAAATGGCTTGCCCGAGTGTGTGGCTGCCGTCCGCCAGCGGCCAGACATAGCGCGTCTTGAGCCAGAGCAGTGCCCCCATCACCAAGGCGGCCAGCGCGATGCGCGGCAGACGGCGTTGTGCGTCGGCGTCGAGCGCGAAACCGAAACTCGCAGCAGCACGGAGTCCCAGCACCGATGCGGTGGTCCATGCGCCGGCCGCGATCGCCAGCGCGATGCCTGCCGCCGATCCGGCAAGCAACGCCACGACGACCGCGATGCCGAGACCCGCGAGAGTCGCAAGCAGCGGTGTCATCGTGTCGTCGCGCGCGAAGAACGCCGGCGCCAGCGCCTTGGTCAGCACATGCGCGGGCAGGCCGAGCGCGAGCAGCGCCAATGCCTGTGCCGTCGATACCGTATCGGACGACGTAAACGCGCCGTGCTCGAACAGCACCCGGACCACCGGCTGCGCCAGCACCATCAGCCCCAGTGCTGCCGGCAGCGCGAGCCCAGCGCTCAATTCGAGCCCGCGCGACTGCGCGCGAATGAGGGCGGCCCTGTCGTCGCCGCGCAGCGCGCGAGTCAATTCGGGCACCAGCACCGTGCCCAAGGCCGTTCCGACGATGCCGAGCGGCAATTCAATCAGACGATTGGCGAAATACAGCCACGACACGGCGGCGGGCGCGCGCGAGGCGACGATCGCGCCGGCCATAATGAGCAATTGCGGTCCGGACGAGGCGACCATGCCCGGCAACGCTTTGCGAATGAGCGCCCGCATCGGGGCATCGAACGTCACGCTTAATGGACCCGCGATCGCAGCCGACCGGCTGGACCATGCCAGGGTCGCGAGTTGCAGCAAACCCGCGACGCCGACGGTCGCGGCGATCCACAACGCGGCATCATCGGCCTCAATTGGACGCAGGAGCAGCGCCGTCATGACGGCGATCAATAAGGCGTTAAACAGCAGCGGCGAGAACGCCGTCAGCGCAAAACGATGCTGCGCATTGAGCAGGGCCATCATCACCGTCACCGGCCCGGCGAAAGCGAGATAAGGCAGCATCAGCCGCGCATCGCGCACCGCGAGCGTCAATGTCTCATTGCCGACAAATCCCGGCGCCAGCAGCGCAATGACCAAAGGCATCGCGAAACCGAGCAACACCGACGCAGCAAGCACCGCAAGGCTGATCGTGCCGAGCACGCGGCCCGCGAAAGCGGCGGCAGCCGCAGCTCCCTGCTCGCTCTGCACGCGCAGCCAGGCCGGCACCAGAGCGGCATTCAGCGCGCCCTCGGTGAGCAACCGCCGCACCACGTTGACCATCTGGAAGGCAACCAGAAACGCATCCGCGACCGGGCCCGCGCCGAGCAGCGCCGCCACTGTCGCATCGCGCACGAAGCCGAGCAGCCGCGAGGCCAGCGTGCCGGAGGACACGGTCAGGATATTGCGAAACATCGCAGAAGGGCCGTGCTTGCTGGCGTGGCAGGAATTGTCTAGATCACGCTTGCCATAGCAGGAAATCCAACAATGACCTCCGCAAAATATGACGTGCTCGGAATCGGCAACGCGATCTTCGACGTGTTCGCGCAAACCGACGACGCTTTCCTGAGGGCCCAGGGCATGGACAAGGGCGGGATGGCGCTGATCGACGAAGCCCGCGCGCTGAAAATATATGACGCAATGGGCCCCGCCACGGAAATGTCCGGCGGCTCTGCGGCCAACACGATCGTCGGCGTCGCCTCGCTCGGCGCGCGCGCGGCCTATGTCGGCAAGGTCAAGGCCGACCAGATCGGCAAGCTCTATGCCCACGACATCCGCGCCGCCGGCGTCGCCTTCGACACGGCGGCCGCAACCGATGGCCCCGCCACCGGCTGCTCCTACATTCTGGTGACGCCGGACGGCGAGCGCACCATGAACACCTATCTCGGCGCGGCGCAGGATCTGTCACCGGCCGATATCGACGAGGACGCCATCGCGGCGTCGGCGATCGTTTATCTGGAAGGCTATCTGTGGGATCCCGCCAATGCGAAAGAGGCCTTCGTCAAGGCGTCCGGGATCGCGCACGGCGCCCAGCGCCGCGTCGCATTGACGCTGTCCGATGCGTTCTGCGTCGGCCGTTACCGCACCGAGTTTCTCGACCTGATGCGTAACGGCACGGTCGATCTCGTCTTCGCCAATGAAAGCGAGTTGACGTCGCTCTACGAGACGAAGGATTTCGACACGGCGCTGACGCATCTGCGCAACGACGTCGCGCTCGGCGTCGTCACCCGCAGCGAGAAGGGCTGCGTGGTCGCCGATGCGAAGGATGTGACCTCCGTGCCGGCCATGCCGATCGACAAGCTGGTCGACACCACCGGCGCGGGCGATCTGTTCGCGGCGGGCTTTCTCGTCGGCCTGGCGCGCAATCTTGGCCCTGAAGACTGCGGCAAGCTTGGCGCACTGGCGGCGGCGGAAGTGATCCAGCACATCGGCGCGCGACCGCAACAGTCGCTGAAGGCGCTGGCGGAAAAGCACGGGTTGAAGGTTTAGGGCGGCGGAGTAAAGCAACGCCGCCGCAACCATTTGCTGCCGTCACACGCCGCGAAGGCGGAGTGCCCCCGTATTCCGCAACGTATCGATTCAGGGCGCGACCGGACGACGAAGACGTCGCCGGCGTCCGTTGCCGGTGATGACGATTATTGCGTTGCAGCCCTACGCCGCCTTTTGCCCGGCGCCGATCCCCTCATAGACGCCCCGCTCCAGCGCCGCGAAGGCATCGAGGCATTTCGCGTCGGCGAATGGCAGCACCTGCATCAGGATGACGCCGGATACATTCCGCACCGGATCGATCCAGTAATAGGTGTTGGCGAGGCCCGCCCAGGCCAGCGAACCGGCGCTGCGGCCCTCCGGCGAGGTCGCGGTGTTGATCATGAAGCTCAAGCCCCACTTCTTCGACATGCCGGGATAAAGATCGACATCATTGGTCGCAAAGGCGACATGCGACGTCAGCTTGCCCATCTCGATGTCGCCGATCTGGTTCTGGCTCATGAGCGCGACGGTCTCCGGCTTCAGCACCTGATGGCCGTTGCCGCGCCCCTTGTTCAGGATCATCTGCGTGAACGTGATGTAATCGGCCGCCGTGCCGTAAAGCCCGCCGCCGCCCATCTCGAATTCCGGGTTCTGTTCAAGCTCGAACGGGATCGGCGCCAGCGAACCATCGGGGCCGCGCGCATGCATGCCGACCAGCCGCTCGCGCTGCGACGCGCCGATCTTGAAGCCGGTGTCGCCCATGCCGAGCGGCGCAAACATGTTGTCGCGCAGATAGTCGCCGAGCTTTCGGCCGCTCGCCGCTTCGACGGCCTTGCCGACGAAATCGATATTGGTGCCGTATTCCCAGCGCGTGCCGGGATCGCTCATGATCGGCGTGGTCAATGCGGCGTTCTGGCAGGTGGTGACACCGGGCGTCCCGGTCTTTTCGAGATATGTCACCATGTCGCCGTTCCACATGTCGTAGCAGAAACCGGCGGTATGGGTCATCAAATGGCGCAGCGTCATTTCGGTCCTGGCTGCGCGCAGCTTCGGCGCGCCGGAGTCGTCAAAACCCTCCAGCACCTGTCGCCCGGCGAGATCGGGCAACACCTTGGCAATCGGGCCGTCGAGCGACAGCTTGCCCTGCTCGACGAGTTGCATGGCAGCCGCCGTCGTCACGGCCTTGGTCATCGAGGCGATCCAGAACACGCTGTCCGCCGTCATCGGCTGATCTTTCGACAGGTCGCGCTTGCCGAATGCGCCCTGGTAGATGACCTTATCGCCGGTCGCCGCCATCGCCACGACGCCGGGAATGTCGCCAGTGTCGGCGCGCTGACGCAGTTCCTGATCGATTTTGTCCGGGTTCATTGCTTCCTCCTGATTGTTGATGCCGGAACCGGCATATGGCTCGCAGGCCCCGCCGGATCATCCATCGGCTTTTTGAAACGGGCAACAAAATGCGTTGCTGCGCTGCGGCGGTGCAAAGCGACAAACCTGCGCCTATATCTGCAGGGCGCAACCGCAACCAGATCACACGTCTCAAGGAGCCGCCATGTCGCCCAGCGCCGCCGCACGCAAATCCGAAACCGCCACCGCCTCGCTCAGGGATCGGCTCAAGGACGCCTCGTTGCTGCGCGCCCAGTGCTACATCGACGGCGCATGGACGGGTACGGGGGAGATCTCCGTCACCAATCCTGTCAACATGCAGGAGATCGCCAAGGTGCCGAAAATGGGCGCCGACGAGACGACCAACGCCGTCGAGGCCGCGGCGCGCGCCTTTCCGCTGTGGGCGAAACAGACTGCCAAGCAGCGCTCCAACCTGATGCGCAAATGGTTCGACCTGATCATCGCCAATCGCGAGGATCTGGCGCTGATTCTCACCACCGAACAGGGCAAGCCGCTGACCGAGGCGCTCGGCGAGGTCGATATCGGCGCGGCCTATATCGAATTCTTCGCCGAGGAAGCCCGCCGTGTTTATGGCGAGACCATCCCGACGCAGCGCGCCGATGCGCGGTTGCTCGCGATCAAGCAACCGATCGGCGTCTGCGGCGCGATCACGCCTTGGAATTTTCCGAACTCGATGATCACGCGCAAGGTCGCACCGGCATTGGCCGCCGGCTGCACCGTGGTGCTGAAGCCCGCCAACGAGACGCCGCTGTCGGCGCTGGCGCTCGCCGTGCTTGCGGAAAAGGCCGGCATCCCGAAAGGCGTGTTCAACATCGTCACCGGCAAGTCGTCCGAGATCGGCAAGGTGTTGTGCGAACATCCCGCCGTGCGCTTCGTCGGCTTCACCGGCTCGACCGAAGTCGGCAAGATTCTCTATCAGCAGGCGTCGGTCGGCGTGAAGAAACTCGGTCTCGAACTCGGCGGCAACGCGCCGTTCGTGGTGTTCGACGACGCTGACATCGATGCCGCCGTCGAAGGCGCGATCGTGTCCAAATATCGCAACATGGGCCAGACCTGCGTCTGCGCCAACCGGCTCTACGCGCAGGACGGCATCTACGATCAGTTCGTCGAGAAGCTGTCGAAGAAGGTCGCCGCGATGAAGATCGGAGACGGCACGCAAGAAGGCATCACGCAAGGCCCGCTCATCAACATGGATGCGGTGAACAAGGTCGAGAAGCACATCGCCGATGCCGTGAAAGGCGGCGCCAGGATCGTCACCGGCGGCAAGCGCCATGCGCTCGGCGGCACCTTCTTCGAGCCGACGGTTCTCGCGAATGTGCGGCCCGACGCGCTGGTCTCGCAGGAGGAGACCTTCGGTCCGCTCGCGCCGGTGTTCCGCTTCAAGGACGAGGCCGAGGTCATCAAGATGTGCAACGATTCGCCGTTCGGTCTCGCCTCGTATTTCTATTCGCGCGATCTCGGCCGCGTCTGGCGCGTCGCGGAGGCGCTGGAGTCCGGCATGGTCGGCGTCAACACCGGGCTGATCACGACGGAGGTGGCGCCGTTCGGCGGCGTCAAGGAGTCTGGTCTGGGCCGCGAAGGCTCGCATCACGGCATGGAGGAATATGTCGAGATCAAATATGTGATGATGGCGGGGATATAGGTTTAGGCATTGCGAGGAGAGAGGTTTCTCGTCTTCGAGAAAGCTCTCGACGAAGCAATCCAGCTCCTTCACCCAAGCTCGCCGCCGTTATGCCAATGTTTCGAATAAGTCCTGCCAATCGGGATTGAGCGCTTCGATCAGCATAATCTTCGTTGCGCAGCGTCATCCCGAGGTGCTTTCGTCCGTCGCCCTTGCGACGGCGCGAAAGCCTCGAAGGATCGCGGCATAGGATGAACTCGCATCCTTCGAGGCTCGCTTCGCAACGCAAGTGCGTTGCAGAGCGAGCACCTCAGGATGACGACATTCAGCCGTTTCACCTCACCACCAGGTCGCGTCCCGTCAACCGTTTATACGCATCGAGATAGCGCGCACTGGTGGCGTCGATCACGTCTTGCGGCAGGACCGGCGGCGGCGCGTCGCCGTTCCAGCGGCCGGCCTTGCGCTCGACGTCGAGGTGATCGCGCAAAGGCTGCTTGTCGAAGCTCGGCTGGGCGCGGCCGGGCGCATAGCCATCGAGCGCCCAGAACCGCGACGAATCCGGCGTCATAACCTCGTCGATCAGGATGATCCGGCCATCGGCCTCTCTTCCGAACTCGAATTTCGTGTCCGCGATAATGATGCCCTGCATGTGCGCCATCGTCTCGCCGAGACGATAGATCGCGCGCGTCATGCTCTCCAGCGTGAACGTGTCCTCGCCGCCGATGATCTCGCGCATCCGCGCCACCGGAATGTTCTCGTCATGGCCGGTCTCGGCCTTGGTTGCAGGGCTGAAGATCGCCGGATCGAGCTTCGCGCTTTCCTGAAGGCCTTGCTGCAACGCCTCGCCCGCCAGCGTGCCCTGCGCCGCGTACTCCTTCCATGCCGAACCCGAGATGTAGCCCCGAATGACGCATTCGATCGGGAACACCGTGGTGCGCCTGCACAGCATCGCGCGGCCGGCGATCGCTGTTCGGTGCGGCTGCAATGCCGGCACATGGGCGATGATCGCATCGGCGTCGGCCGAGATCATGTGATGCGGCACGATGCCTTCGAGATGGCCGAACCACCAAGCGCTGATCTGGGTGAGCACCGCGCCCTTCATCGGGATGGTCTCGCCCATCACCACGTCGAAGGCCGAGATCCGATCGGTCGTCACCAGCAGCACGCGGTCGTCGCCGATGGCATAGACGTCGCGGACCTTGCCGCGTGCGATGAGAGGCAAGGGCAGGTCGCTGGCACGCATCGGAATCATGGAGAGGCTTTCAGAAAGTTTCGGATGGGATTGCATTAAGAAGCCACCGTCATTCCGGGGCGCGAGCGCATCTTTGCGCGAAGCGAGCCCGGAATCCATAACCCCTGCAGGGAGTATGGATTCCCCGGTGCGCAATTGCGCACCTGAGGCCTGCGCCATTTGTCGGCTTCGCCGACTGCATGTCGCATCCCGGAATGACAAACTCACTCCGGCAGCGGGATGAACTCGCTTTCGTCGGGCACATGATCGAAGCGGCCCATCTTCCAGTCCTGCTTGGCCTGCTCGATTCGTTCCTTGCTGGACGAGACGAAATTCCACCACAGATGGCGCGGACCCTCCAGCGCATCGCCGCCGAGAAACATCATCCGCGCGGCGCTGGTCGCGCGCACGGTGATGGCGTCGCCCGGCCGGAAGATCAGCAGACACGGCCCCGTATGGCGATCGCCCGCGATCTCGATTTCGCCTTCGACGACATAGATCGCGCGTTCCTCGTGATCGGGATCCAGCGGCACGGCCATACCTGCCGCCAGCACGACTTCGGCGTAGAACCACGGCGACACCATCTCGACCGGCGACGCGACGCCGAAGGCGCGGCCCGCGATGACGCGCGCCGTGAATCCGGTATCGCTCACGCTCGGCAACAGGCCCGCGGCATAATGCTGGAACGACGGCGCGATTTCCTCGAAGGCTCGCGGGAGAGCGATCCAGCTTTGCAGGCCGAGCATCGATTGACCGTCGCGACGCTGGATGTCAGGCGTACGCTCGGAATGCGCGATGCCGCGTCCGGCGGTCATCAAGTTCATCGCGCCGGGTTGAATCTCCTGCGCGTTGCCTTCGCTGTCGCGATGCATGATCGAACCGTCGAACAGATAGGTGACGGTAGCGAGGCCGATATGCGGATGCGGCCGCACATCCATGCCCTTGCCAGACATGAATTGCACGGGACCGAAATGATCGAAGAAAATGAAGGGACCGACCATCTGCCGCTTGCCATGGGGCAGTGCGCGGCGGACCTGAAAACCGTCGCCGAGATCGCGCGTGCGCGGCACGATGACAAGCTCCAGCGCGTCGCAGCTCTGCGCGTCGCCGAGGATCGGGTCCTTGTCCGGCATCCAGCTCATGACGTGGTCCTCAATGCCGGCCCGAACGCCGCCGTCACACTCCGCGAATGCGGAGTGTCCAGTATTCCGGAACGTAAGCGTTCAAACGTTTGTGTCGCGGAATACTGGATCGCCCGGTCCTCGTGTGCAAGTGCACACGGCCGGGCGATGACGCTCCTATGCGGGTTGACGTGAAAGAGCAGCTTACAAGGGCGCGCCCTCCCTCACATCGTCTTCACCTGCACCTTACGGAACTTGATCGTGCCCGCGCCGTATTGCAAGGCGAACGGCCCGGCCGCGTGCTTCGAATCCTGCACGTCGGCGGTCTTCTCGCCGTTCATGATCACGACGAGATGGCCACCCTGCGCGGTGATATCGAACGTGTTCCACTTGCCGACGGCCTTCGGCATCGGGTCGACCTTGGCGACATCGACGATCGCCCCGGTGCCATAGGTCGGATCAGGCCGCTTGTCGAAGATGTTGACCTCGTAGCAGCCCTTGGCGTCGATCACCTTCGGATTGTCGCAGCGGATGAAGATGCCGCTATTGGCGTCGGCGTCAGCCCAGAACTCGGCCTTGATCTGGAAATCCTTGTAGGAGGATTTCGTGACCAGATAAGAGAGAATCTTGGGATCGACAAGCTTGTCGGCCGTGAGCGCGCCGTCCTTCATCTCCCAATTGGCGTCGCCGACTTTGTCCCACTCGCCCATCTTGGTGGCGTCGAGCAACGTGGTCCATCCGGCGTCGCTTTGGCCGGAGGCCGTCTCGAAGGTCTGAATGGCGGCAAGGCCTCCCGCCAGGCCGAACGGAATGGCAAGCGTGATCGCAAGCAGGCGCTTCATGGTATCCTCCCGGTTTTTATCGTTATGGCGAACGATACGTCCGGGAGTTCATGATTGTAAACAACCGTCGTGCGAAGCCGCTACTGCCGCCCCATCTGCGTCGCGGTCGAAACGCGGTCGAACGTCTCAAGCGCCATGATCGCATCAGCAAAATTGTCCGCACCCTTGTCGAGGACGGGGCGCGCCAGCAGCAGGAATTTCTGCTGCATCGCCGCCGCGTCCGGAAACGAGCCGGGCTCGCCCGAGGGATCGTGACAAACGCGCTCATGCAAGCCGCCATCGTCCATATGGATGCTGACGCGCGCGCCGAACGGATGCGGCCGGCCTTCGAGCCGGTCGTCCTGCACAACGTCGAACTTGTCGGCGAGCGCGTTGATGGCGTCATCGCCAAGCCGCGCATAATCGTCCCAGCCGAAGCGGCCCTGATCGAGCGCGAGTGCGCCCGTGAAGAACATCGAGAACTGCCCGCCGACGATCGAATTCGGCCGCCGCTTGGTGGCCTCGTCGCCAGTCAGCGTGATGCCGTTGCGATGGAGGCCGATCTCGACGCGCCGGACCTGGTCAGGCGTCAGATTGTGCTCGCGCCGCATCGCGATCAGCGCATCGATCGCGGCATGCGTATAACGACAGCTCGGATAAGGCTTCACGCCGATCTTCATCGTCTCATAGATATCGCCCAGACCGGCGACGGCCTTGTCAGGATGCGCGTCGTCGCTATAGCCGACGAGCAAGCCGTGCTTGCCCTCGACGGACTCGCTGGAGCCGAGGAAATCGTTGCGCGCCAGAGTTGCGGCAATGACGCCGTTCATCGCCGCGGCGCCGACCTGATAGCGCTTGTTCCACGCGCCGTTGACGAGAAACTGCAGCGAGCCTGCCGCCTGACTGCCCGACACGCCGAAGGCGGAGACGATCTGCTCCTTGGAAAGGCCGAACAGCTTCGCCGCTGCCGCTGCCGCGCCATAGGTGCCGGCCGTCGCCGTCGGGTGGAAGCCGCGCGCGTAATGCGAGGTCGGGTCGAGCGCATTGCCGAGCCGGCAGCACACCTCATAGCCGGCCACGATCGCAGTCAGCACCTCGCGGCCGGACGAGCCCATCATCTCGCCCACGGCAAACGCCGCCGGCACGACCGGCGCGGAGGGATGCAGCGACGAATCCGCATGGGTGTCGTCGAAATCGAGCGAATGGCCCATCGCGCCGTTTAGCAACGCCGCCACGGCGGGCGTCCAGGTGCGGCTGTCGCCGAACACGGTCGAATCGCCTTTGCCGTCGAGCGACAGCGCCTCGACCATCCTGACGATCGACGGCGTCGATTCAGCCTCCTTGCGGGCGCGGATGGCGCTGCCGAGAAAATCCAGCGTCAGCGTCTTGGCGCGGGTCAACACCTCCTGCGGAATGTCGTCGAATTTCAGATCGGCGACATAGGCGGCGAGTGTGGCTGTTTCATTGGCCATGAGCTTTTCATCCCTGCGGTTCGGCCGCAAGCTAAGGCCAATATACGAGGCGTTCAACCCGCGTCGACGCAGAGCTTGTCGTCGCAATCGACCCAGCCTTGCAGGGCCCCAAGCGCATCCGCGACGGCGGCTCGCGCGGGCGTCGAGGCCGGCAGCAGCGGCAGCCGCAGCGTATCGGTCATGACGCCCATGCGCGCCAGCGCGTGCTTGAGGGGCGCGGGCTCGGACTCGCAACCCAATGCTGCGCTCAGCGTCGCGAGATCGAGCGACAGCCGCCGCGCCTTCGCCATGTCGCCGCTCAAAGCATGGTTGTAGAACGCGCGGCACAGCATCGGCGCGACGGCGCAAACGCCGGAGACGCAACCATCGCCGCCCATCGCGACGAAGGCCGGCGCGCTGGCATCGGCGCTCGACAGCAGGCGAAAGTGGCGGCCGACCCGCGCCCGCAGTCGTGCGAGGCGCGTGAGATCGCCGCTCGCATCGCACAGCGCGACGATCTTCGGCAGCTCGGTCAGTCGCACGACCGTGTCGTCGTCCAGCGCGCGACTGCAACGGCCGGGCTCGTCATGCAAGATGATCGGCACGTCGCAATGCGCGGCGAGCGCGCTGAAATGCGCGGCCAGCCCGGCCTGCGTCGGCTTGTTGTAATAGGGCACGCTGGAGATGATCGCGGACGCGCCCGCTTCCGCGGCGTCGCGCGCGAATGCGATCGCGCGCGACGTGTCGTTCGAGCTGGCGCCGGCGATCACCGGCACGCGGCCATTTACCTTCTGCACCGCCTGCACCGCGCATCGAATCAGCGCGATCCGCTCGCCCCGCGTCAGCGTCGGCGCTTCACCCGTCGCCGTGCAGACCACGAATGCGCCGCCGCCGTCCGCGACGTAACGCCGGCACAGCCGCGCCAGCGCCGGAAGATCCAGTTCGCCTTCCAGGTCGAACGGGGTCGGCAAATCCGGGATGTAGCCTTTGAGATGCGTTGCCGGATCGAAACCGGCGGCGATCATCACGCCGCCTGCCGAGCCGGCAGGTCCGGCATCGGCACGATGGACATATCGAGTTCGAGAATGCCCGCGACGTCGATGATCGCATCCATGCGGTGGCCGTTCTCGAACAGCGCGTAGCGCACGGCCTTCTCGCGGCTGACGAACAGCCCGCCATAAAGTCCGTGACGCTCGCGCGCGATCCATTGCCCGCGACCATTTCGGCCGATCAGCACGGTCGTGCTATTCGGGCAAAGTTTCAGGGTGTGACACTTCAAATTCAGGCCTGGATTGAGACTGGGAGGCACTTCATCGCCGACTTTGACGTCGGTCGGTTTGGTTTCGATCAGATCAACACGCACGGTCGTTCGTCCTTTGCAGTGGCGCACGACGGGATGCGACATCCCGGCGGCCCGCTGCATGTATCGTCATCGCGGCGTATGAAATCGAGGCGGCGCGCGAGACGACGATATAGCCGCTCCATAAAGCGACGCGGCGCCGCATCCCTATGCCGCCTTTATATCGCGGCGCTGCGGACGCTCTGGCATTCCTACGTCGTCGCAGGGTAGGGACATCGCATAGAGGAGATTTGCGATGTTCGACCTCGCCGCCACGTTAAAGCCGCTCGTCGATCGCGTGATTGCGTTCGGTAAGATGCTGCTGGGCCTCGACCGGCCGACGCTGTACCGTCCGGAAGCGCATTACATGCGCGGCCCCGGACCGAAATGGTGCGCCAAGCACGGCGTTGTCTTGCAGCGGTCGGCGCGCAGGGGCCGGTTTCACGTCGGGCGATAGGCTCTAGCGGCGCGTCAGACCCTTGCTCTCCAGTCGCCAGATCAGCGTATCGATCCGGTCCTGCCCGAAAAACGGTTCATCCTCGAAGACGAAGGTCGGCACGCCCCAATGGCCGGAAGCGGCGTGGTCCTTTTCATTCTCGGTGATCACGCTTTCATAGCGCGGCGGGTCGGCCGCAATCGCCGCGTCCATTGAAGGCAGATCAAAACCGGCCACGGCCGCAGCCTTTGCCAGATGATCGCCCTCGTTCCAGCCGGCGACCTCGCCGTTCCACAACACCGGCGCGATCGCCGCGACGAATTCCAGCGACCGTCCCTCGGCCTGCGCCAATGCGCCGAGCCGCGTCAGGCGATGAATGTGCGGCTGTAGCTCGGCGACGTCGAGCGTCTCCATGTCCTGGACGATCGGATCGGGGCGCGGGAAGCGAAACGGTATGTTCTCGCGCTGCGCCACACGGATGGAATCGCGCACGACATATCTGGCGAATTGCGGATTGGCGCGTTTGAAAAAACCCGGCACACGCACCGCCAGCGGGTAAACGGGGCGCAGGTCGACCGCCACATCATAGGTCGCAACCATCGCGCGCGTTTTCGGCAAGGCCAGATAGCTGTAAGGACTGCGAAACGAAAAGAACAGATCGACGGTCAACGTCATCTTGCACCCCTCGGCTTTTCTTGTTGCAGCCAGCAAAGCATGGCGCGGCGGGATGGTCCATCGGCGGGTTGGTCGCGTCCGGCCAGTATGCGATACAGCACCGATGGCACATGCATGGACACGGCTGAGCGAAATCATGGATCGGCGCCGGACCGAAATCGGTCTGGCGTTGCGGATTACCGTGGCGTCGCTGCTGTCCTACGTCGTCGCGCAGGCCCTGAATCTTCATCTGCCGCTATGGGCGGTGCTGACCTCGATCATCGTCACCCAGATGAGCGTCGGCCGCTCGCTCAAGACCACGGGCGATTACCTGATCGGCACCCTTGGCGGCGCGCTGTATGGCGGCCTGCTCGCCGTCTTCATTCCGCATACCAGCGAATGGGCGCTGCTGGCGGTGCTGGCGCTGGCGATCCTGCCGATGGCGCTGATCGCCGCGGTGCGGTCCGGTCTCAATGCCGCGCCGGTCACTGCGATCATCGTGCTGCTGGTGCCGCTGATGTCGCATATCGATCCGGTCGCCTCCGCGATCGATCGCGTGCTCGAAGTCGCCGTCGGCGCGCTGATCGGACTCGGCGTGTCCTTCGTCGTGCTGCCGTCGCGCGCGCATGCGCTCGCCGTCGTCGCCGGCGCACGGGCGCTTGAATTGATGGCAGTCGCCTTCGAGGGTTTGCTGACCGGCGTGACCGGCGGCATCGACCGCGATGCGCTGCATCGGCTGCAGGACGGCATCGGCCAGTCGCTCGTTACGCTGAATGGCGTGGCGCTGGAGGCCGAGCGCGAGCGCCGCGTTCGCGTCGCGATGGGACCGGACACCGGGCCATTGCTGCAGACGCTCTTACGCCTGCGGCACGATATGGTGATGGTCGGCCGCGCCGCATCGACGCCGCTCCCCGCCGTCATCCTGTTGCGGTTCGGACCGGTGCTGACGCAGGCCCGCGAGGCCACCGTGGCCTATCTGCACGATTGCGGCGTGGCGCTGGCTGCGCGCGAACCGCCGCCGTCCCGCGATACGATCCGCGCCGCACGTCAGGCCTATGCAGCGGAGGTGATCGCCGCGCGGCAGGACCACATGACGAGCGATCTGCCCAGCGACGTCGCCGAACGCTTCTTCGCCCTCGGCTTTGCCTTCGACCAGATGAATGGCAATCTGCGCGACCTCGAGCGCATCGTCAGCGACTGGGCCAGGCCCGCGGCGATCACGACCAAAAAGTAAAAGGGAAACGCCATGACGACGAGCTATTTGCGGCTGCGGCAAATCTGTCTGGTGTCGCGCGATCTGCCGCGCGCCATTGCCGATATCGAGACCATCTTCGGCGTCAGCTTGTGCTATCGCGATCCCGCCGTCGGAAAATACGGCCTCGAGAATGCGCTGTTTCCATTCGGTCATGCGTTTCTCGAAGTGGTCGCGCCGACCCGCGACGGCACGGCGGCCGGGCGCTTTCTCGAGCGGTCCGAAAGCGTCGGTGGATACATGGCGATCTTCAATTGCGACGATCCCGAGCGGCGCAAAGCGCATGCCGAAAGTCTCGGGATCGCCATCGCGCATGTGATGAACTACGACACCTTCTTCGGCATTCAATTGCATCCTCGCGATTGCCGGGCCGCGATGATCGAGTTCGACCGCACGGAAGGCGGCGACGCGCTCGACGGTCCCTATCACCCGGCGGGCGCTGACTGGCAGTCGCACATCAAGACCGACGTGACACGAAGCATCGCAAGCATCGAGATCGAGAGCCCGACGCCGGACGACATCGCCGCGCATTGGTCTGGCATCACCGAGATTCGGATGGCTGCGAATCTGACGCTGCCGACGCCGCTGATCGACATTCGTTTCGTGACGGGTGGTCCCCGCGAGACGCTGCGCGCCTTGCATCTCGACGTCGTCGATCCCGACGCAATCTCGCATGCGGCACAGGCGCGCGGTTATGCGGTGAGCGATCGGTCCATCGAGATATGCGGCGTCAGATTTAGTTATTGAGCGGAGCCGGACCACACGCACGGCCGTATTACTCCGCGACGGCGTCATGCGTGACGTTCGCCCGTAACCATTCCCAAACCATATTGATTCAAGTTGTCGATGAATTGCGAACTGCAGCGCCATGACGCTGTTGTCGATGAAATGAACCTCTGGGGTGCCTGCCGTGTCGCGTATCGAGTTGCGTAATCAGATCGCCAAATGCCGCCGCCTCGCCCGTCTCACCGATGCCGAGACCGCGCGTCGCCTCCTCGAACTGGCCGATGAGTATGAAGCGCAGGTCGCTTTGCCCGAGCCGGTCAAGCAATAAGACGCCCGCCATCGAGATGGGAACGAAAGCAGAACTTCGGCGTTGCCATCGACAGGAGTTTTGACATGGCTGAATCCAATACCGAGAAGAATCCCGACGACTGGGTCTCCGGCGACGAGCCGATGACAGGCGCGCAGAAGTCCTATCTCAAGACGTTGAGCGAGCAGGCGCATCAGGACGATCCAACTGACAAGGATCTGACCAAGGCTGAGGCGTCGAAGATGATCGACGCCCTGCGCCAAAAGGCCGGCGTGGCCGACGCGAAATAGTGCTGACCGGCGGCCGCGAAAATCCAACGATATGCCAAACACTGGCGGAATCGTGCGGCCGCAGATCGCGGCCGCACGAATGCTCAGCGCCGCAGAAGCGACTTACTCGGCGCTGCTCACGAGTTTGATCCGAGGTGTGATCTCGTCGATCATGCCGCGATAGGCCGCCATGTAATCCAGCGCCATGCGCCGCGCCGTGAATCGCGCCTCGAACTGCTTGCGCACGGCGGCGCGATCGATAGACGTCAGACGCCCGACGGCCGCGACAGCGCTGATCTCATCTTCCACGATGAAGCCGGTGACGGCCTCATCGATGATCTCAGGCACGGACCCGCGATTATAGGCAATCACCGGCGTGCCGCACGCCATTGACTCGATCATCACCAGACCGAACGGCTCCGGCCAATCGATCGGCAACAGCAAACCGAGCGCGCCGCTGAGAAAGTCCGATTTCTCGTGATCGCCGATTTCGCCGATGAATTCGACAAGCGGGTGATCCATCAACGGACGAATCACCTGATCGTAATAGTCCTGATCGGCGCGATCGACCTTCGCGGCGATCTTCAGCGGAATGCCGCATCGGATCGCGATCCGGATCGCGCGATCGACGCCCTTCTCCGGCGCGATGCGGCCGAGCACCGCGAGGTAGCCGGGCGTCACCGGCTTCGGCGTCAGAAGATTTTCGGGAAGTCCGTGATAGATGGTGCGGACGAAGTTTGCCATCGGCACCGGGCGGCGTTGCGCATCGGAAATCGAAACCAGCGGCACTTTTGAAAACGTGTTGAAGACCGGCTGATGTTCCGGCAGATCAAGACGACCATGCAATGTGGTGAGGAACGGCGTCGGCTGCCGCGCGAACAAGGAGAACGGATAATAGTCGAGATGAAAATGCAGAAAATCGAATTCTTCGTCGTCTGCCTTTTGTCTGACACGCTCGAGCATCACCATATGCAGCGCGTTCGGGTCGCGAACCGAACCGTCGAGGCGCAGCGCCTTCGGCCATGTCGCGTCGAGCTTGCCAGATGTTACGGAATCGCCGCTTGCAAATAACGTAACGTCATTGCCCAACGCGACGAGTTCCTCGGTCAACCAATGGACAACTCGCTCCGTGCCGCCGTATAGTTTCGGGGGAACAGCCTCCGTGAGTGGAGCAATTTGCGCGATGCGCATGTCTCAGCCTCCTGTTGAATGAATACCAACCAGCCACATGGCACCGGCAATGCCATGATCGGAACGATCTCGCATGTGCGAAGTTCCTTGTGATCGAACAACTTGCAGCGTTTGATGTTGCGTTTCATCTGGGCACATAGCTTGTCGAAATCTTGCCGTTGTTGTGGTGCGACGTTTTTCATCAAAGGCAAATTGGGCTCATCGACCGCTTTCCGATGGACGTGAAAGATGGTCGCGTCAGATTCCCGTTATCTTTTTGAAGGTTAGCGCATCACATGGATAACCTCTCCGGATATGCCCATCGGCCGCTCGCCTTCGTCCTGCGCTATCTTCGTCATCGGCGTGCATCCCACATCATCATTGTGACTGCGGTTGTAGCAGCGGTCGGCTGTTCCGTAGGCACGCAATACGGCGTCAAATATCTCGTCGATGGTTTGACAGCGGGCCCGTCGCAGTCCAACGCTGTTTGGTGGGCTTTCCTGTTTTTGGTTTGTTTGATCGCCGCCGATAATTTTTTGTGGCGGATTGCAAGCTGGACAGCGAGCTATGCCTTCGTCGGCGTTACCGGCGATCTGCGCCGGGATATTTTTCGACATCTCACCGGCCATGCGCCGAGTTATTTCTCCGACCGGCTGCCGGGCATGCTGACGAGCCGCATCACGGCGACCTCGAACGCCGTATTCACCGTCGAGAACATGTTCGTCTGGAATGTGCTGCCGCCTTGCATCGCGACGATCGCCGCGATCGCACTCATCAGCACCGTAAGCGTCACGATCGCGATCGCCTTGGTCGCCGTCTCCGGCGCGATGATCTTGCTGATGTTCCATCTCGCGGCGGCGGGCAAGCCGCTGCATGACGACTTCGCCGACAAGGCGGCCGCCGTTGACGGCGAGATGGTCGACGTCATCAACAACATGCCCTTGGTGCGTGCATTCTGCGGCCTCGGCTTTGAACATGAGCGGTTCGACGCCACGGTCGGCCGCGAGATGACGGCGCGCGGCCGCAGCCTGCGTTATCTCGAACGGCTCCGCCTTCTGCACGCTGCGATCACCGTCATGATGGTGATCGCGCTGCTCGCGTGGGTCATCACGTTGTGGCAACGGGGCAGCGCCACGACCGGCGACGTCGTTCTGGTATGCACGCTCGGCATCTCGATTCTCAGCGCGACGCGCGATCTCGCGGTTGCGCTGGTCGATGTCACCCAACATGTCGCGCGGCTGACGGAAGCCATCGCCACGCTGCTGTTGCCGCATGAACTGAGCGATCATCCCGAGGCCGAATCGCTGATCAAGAGCGGCGCTGCGATTTCCTTCAACGATATTTCGTTTCGGTACCCCGACGGCCTCGCCGTCTTCGAGAATTTCAATCTCAAGATCCAGCCCGGCCAGCGCGTCGGCCTTGTCGGTCAATCCGGCGGCGGCAAGTCCAGCCTCTTCGTGCTGTTGCAACGCTTCTACGATACCCAGACCGGCAGCATCGCCGTCGACGGCCAGGATATTTCGCGGGTCACGCAACAGAGCCTGCGCGAGGCGATCTCCGTCGTGCCGCAGGACATCTCGATGTTCCACCGCTCGATCCTGGAGAATATCCGTTACGGGCGACCGGGCGCGACGGACGACGAGGTGATGCGCGCGGCGATCGCGGCGCGCTGCGACTTCATCGAGACGCTGCCGGAAGGATTGGCCACACAGGTCGGTGATCGCGGCGTCAAGCTGTCGGGCGGGCAGCGTCAACGCATCGCGATCGCGCGGGCGTTTTTGAAGGACGCGCCGATCCTGCTGCTCGACGAAGCGACCGCCGCGCTCGACAGCGAATCGGAAGAAGCCATTCGCGAGGCCCTTGCGCGATTGATGCATGGGCGTACCGTGATCGCCATCGCGCACCGACTCGCGACATTGCGGAACTTCGATCGCGTCGTGATGCTGCAAGACGGCAAGATCATCGAAGACGGCCCGCCCGATGGATTGATGAAGGGCACCGGCCCGTATCGCGACCTTGTCGCGCGCGAGATGAGCCGGCTCGCGACACACGCGGCATAATCCGCAACGACGCCGCTCACCACGGCTTATCAGAACAAGAGCCAGACCGGCGGAGATTGACATGCCAAGCGAAGCCGCGACTCAGATCGTCGAACTGCGCACCACCAGCAGCGTGACGGAATCGCCGTTCTACATTCCGATGACCGGACCGGCCGCGCGGCCCCGGCGCGTCCTCAAGCACGACGACACCTTCGCGGTGCTCGACAGCCACGGCGACATCGGCGCATCGGCCGGCGGTCCGGACGGTCTGTTCACCTCGGACACGCGCTATCTGGCGCGGCTCGAACTGCTGCTCGACGACGTGCAGCCGCTTCTGCTCGGCTCCAACATGCGCGACGACAATTCCGCGCTGACGGTGGACCTGACCAACCCCGACATCTATCGCGACGGCCGCATCGTCGCGCAAAAGGACATGGTGCACATCGTTCGCACCATATTTCTGTGGCGCGGCGCCGCCTATCAGCGGATCGGCGTCCAGAACCACGGCGAAAGCCGCGCCAGCTTTGATCTCACCTTGATGTTCGACAGCGACTTCGCGGATTTGTTCGAGGTGCGCGGCGAGCACCGCGCGCAGCGCGGCACCCGCAGCAGCCGCCTGATCGGACCGTGCGACGTCATCCACGACTATAAGGGCCTCGACGGCGTCGTGCGCGCCACGTCGGTCAATTTCGAGCCGAAGCCGGCGCGCCTCGGCGTCAATTCCGCGAAATTCCGCGTCGATCTCGGCCTCCATGAATCGATGTCCATCGCCGTGGTCGCAGCCTGTAACAAGACCGGCGCGGACAGACCGATCCGCTTCTATCGCGGATTGCTGGCTCATCGCCGCGAAATCCGCAAGGCAACCGCAGAGACGACACGTATCGAGACCTCGAACGACATCTTCAACGAGGTGATCGGCCAATCGACCGCCGACCTCAACATCTTGATGACGGAAACGCCGCAGGGGCGATATCCTTACGCCGGCATTCCCTGGTATTCGACGACGTTCGGCCGCGACGGCCTGATCACGGCGTTGCAGATGCTGTGGGTCGATCCGCGCGTCGCGCAAGGCGTGCTGAAACGTCTCGCACACTTCCAGGCGACGTCTGTCGATCCGCTCGCCGACGCGCAACCCGGCAAGATCCTGCACGAAATGCGCGGCGGCGAAATGGCCGCCCTGCGTGAGGTGCCGTTCGCGCAATACTACGGCAGCGTCGATTCGACGCCCTTGTTCGTCATGCTGGCGGGCCTGTATTTCGAGCGCACCGGCGACGAGGCGACATTGCGCGAGCTGTGGCCCGCGATCGAGGCCGGCCTGCGCTGGATCGACGGCGCCGGCGATCCGGACAACGATGGTTTCCTCGAATATCAGCGCGCTTCCGAGCAAGGTCTTGCCAATCAGGGCTGGAAGGATTCCTACGACGCGATCTTCCATGCCGACGGCAAACTTGCGGAAGGCTATATCGCGCTCGCCGAAGTGCAGGGTTATGTCTATGCGGCGAAACGGCTCGCGGCGCGCTGCGCCGCGCATCTCGGTCTCGCCGACAAGCAACGCAGCCTCGACGCCGAAGCGCAATTGCTCGCCGAACGTTTTGAGACAGCGTTCTGGTGCGACGAAATCGGCACCTATGCGCTGGCGCTCGACGGCAAGAAGCAGCCGTGCCGGGTTCGCACGTCGAATGCCGGACAATTGTTGTTCACCGGCATCGTCAGCGACGCGCGCGCCAGGCGGGTGGCCGCCGATCTGCTGCGGCCGGATTTCTTCACGGGCTGGGGCATTCGCACCGTGGCGCGCGGCGAGGCGCGCTACAATCCGATGTCCTATCATGACGGCTCGATCTGGCCGCATGACAATGCGCTGATTGCGCTGGGCCTGGCACGCTACGGTCTCAAGCACGGCGTGGAGCAGGTCTTCAAGGGCCTGTTCGACACGGCGGCCTATATGGACATGCGGCGGCTGCCGGAACTGTTTTGCGGTTTTCAGCGCGAGAAGGGCCGTGGTCCGACGCTCTATCCCGTCGCCTGCGCACCGCAAGCCTGGGCCAGCGCGACGCCGTTCACGTTGCTGGAGGCAGCCCTCGGACTCGAATTCGATTCGCAGCGCATGGAGGTCCGGCTGCGCAATCCGCGCTTGCCGGCATTTCTCAACGAGGTGACGTTGCGCGATTTGCGTCTCGGCACAGCGAGCGTCGATATCCGCGTGCGCCGCCATGGCGAGGATGTCTCGCTGGAAGTCCTGCGAACCAGCGGACGGGTGCAAGTGTCGCTCGTGCTCACCCATTGAGCTTGCCGGCCGCCAAAGGAGACTGCATGCGCGCATTCCATCTGGTGATGATCGTGGCGATCGGGACGGCTGCCATATCCGGTCGCCTCGCGCGTGCGGATGATGTGGCGAGCCCGCCGCCACCGACACCGGCCGCCCCGCTGGCCGACGATAACGCCGGGAAGGACGACGCGTCGAAAAAGACCGCTCCCGTCGAAACGCCGCCGGCTTCGATCACAGTGATCGATTCCGGCTATGCGCGCGCCATTCTCGGCCGCGACATACGCAGCCCGACCGACGAAAACATGGGGCGCATCGCGGATGTCATCGTCGACCGCGGCGGCCAGGTCCGCGCCGCCGTGATCGATTTCGGCGGTTTCCTCGGCGTCGGCAGCCGCAAGATCGCGGTCGCCTGGAAGGCGTTGCAGTTCCTGAACGTCGCCAGCAAGGGCGAAAGCATCACGCTCGAGCTGACGCGCGATCAGGTCAAGGCTGCCCCCGAATATAAGGACGATCAACCGATCGTCGTTCTCGGCGCATCGGGCAAGCTGGAGCGAATCCGCTTCCGCCCCCTCGCGACGGACAAGTAGGCTGAACCCCCGCTCCGAAATTGCGATGATTGCGGATCGCGGCGCCCGCGCGAGGCGTCCGGAAGCCCCGTCGCCGTTGCCGGCGCCGCGCGACAAGCAAGGTGCACCGCCGCCCGAGCAGCCGGCGAAGCCCCCGCCGTCGGGGCGGAGCCTGCGCGGCCTCGACTGGTTCGTGTTCTTCCTGGCCGACGTGCAGACCGGCTTCGGCCCGTTCATCGCGGTCTACCTCACCACACAGAAGTGGACGCAGGTCGAGATCGGTTTCGTGCTGTCGATCGGCGGCCTGATCGGATTGATCGGGCAAATGCCGGGCGGCGCCATCGTCGATGCCGCGCGGTCGCCGCGCTGGGTTGCCGCGCTCGCGGTCGCCATCATCGGCATCAGCGCGCTCGGCTATGCCGCATTTCCGGTGTTTCCGATCGTGGTCACAGCGGCGACATTGCACGCGATGGCGAGTTGCGTGCTGGGCCCGGCGATCGCCGCGATCAGCCTTGGCCTCGTCGGTCCGGCCGCGATCGGCGAACGGCTCGGGCGCAATGCGCGCTTTCAGTCGATCGGCAGCGGCGTCGCGGCGGCGGTCATGGGCACTTGCGGCTATTATCTGTCGAGCCGTTCGGTCTTTCTGGTCACGTTCATTCTCGTGATTCCGACCTTGTACGCGCTCTTTCGAGTCCGCGAGCAGGATATCAAGGCCGAACGCGCCGTTCGCCGCGTCACGCAAGGCGACCAGCCGGTTATCGACGCCGTCAGCGTCGTCAGCGTGCTGCGCGAACGGCCATTGCTGATTTTCGCCCTCGCCGTTCTGTTACTGCAACTGGCCAATGCGGCAATGCTGCCGTTGATGGCCAGCATCGTGACGACGCGGTCGAGCGAATGGGCGCCGGTCCTGATCGCAGCCTGCATCATCGTGCCGCAAGCCATCGTGGCGCTCGCGGCTCCGTCGGTCGGCCGCTACGCGCAGCAATTCGGTCGGCGGCCGTTCCTGCTGCTCGGCTTTGCGGCCCTCGCGATCCGCGGCCTTCTCTTCGCGGTGGTCCACGATCCTTTTCTGCTGGTCGCGGTGCAGATCTTCGACGGCATCACAGCGGCGGTGTTTGGTGTGATGATCCCGCTGATCGTCGCCGACGTCGCGTTCGGCACCGGACGATTCAGTCTGGCGCTCGGCGTCGTCGGCACGGCGACGGGAATCGGCGCGACGTTGAGCAATATCATAGCCGGCTTTGTCAGCGACAAATTCGGCAGCAGCGTCGCCTTCACGGGCCTCGCGGCCACCGCTGCGGTCGGCCTGCTGATGATCTGGACCGTGATGCCGGAAACCCGGCGGGACATCGGCGCGAGATGACCTAGCCTGCCAGATCGACCTTCGAGGCCACCGTCGCGTCGGCATTGAGCCGATAGATGATCGGCACGCCTGTCGCCAGTTCGCGCGCCAGAATGCCCTCGGGTGACAGCTTTTCCAGCACCATGATGAGCGCGCGCAGCGAATTGCCGTGCGCCGCCACGAGCGTGCGTTCGCCGCGCAGCACGCAGGGCAAGATCTCCTGCACGAAATAGGGCAATGTCCGCGCCAGCGTGTCCTTCAAACTCTCGCCGCCGGGCGGCGGCACGTCGTAGGACCGCCGCCAGACATGAACCTGCTCCTCCCCCCATTTGGCGCGTGCATCATCCTTGTTCAAACCCGACAGATCACCGTAGTCGCGCTCGTTGAGCGCGAGGTTGCGCATGATCGGCAGATCCGTTTCGCCCATTTCGGCAAGCGCCAGATCGAGCGTGCGCTGCGCACGCTTCAAGACCGACGTGAAGGCGATATCGAAGGTGAGTCCCTGCTCCTTCAGGCGGCGGCCCGCCGCCTTGGCCTCGGTGACGCCCAGCTCCGTGAGGTCAGGATCTTTCCAGCCGGTGAAGAGGTTTTTGAGATTCCATTCGCTCTGTCCGTGACGGACAAGCACGAGGAGACGGTCGCCCATGTCGTGATTCCAGTATCTTGAATTTTAGGATTCGCTAAATTCCGCCAAAGCCTGGATTTCACCAAGGCCTAAATTTCACCAAGCCCGAGCACATCGGCCATCGAGTAACAGCCTGGCTTCTTGCCATGCGCCCAGAGCGCTGCCTTCAGCGCGCCCTGTGCGAACAGCATGCGATTCTCGGCCTTGTGCGAGATTTCGATGCGTTCATGCGGCCCGGCAAAAATCACCGTGTGATCGCCGGCCATGGTGCCGCCGCGCAGCGACGCAAACCCGATATCGCCGGTCTTGCGCTCGCCGGTGAGGCCATCGCGACCGCGCGCGGAGTTCTGGTCGAGTGTGATGTTGCGGCCGGCGGCGGCGGCTTCGCCGAGCATGAAGGCGGTGCCGGACGGCGCATCGACCTTCGCCTTGTGATGCATTTCGAGAATCTCGATGTCGAAACTGTCGTCGAGCGACTGCGCGACACGCTTCACCAGCGCGGCCAGCAGGTTGACGCCGAGGCTCATATTGCCGGACTGCACGACGATCGCGCGCGTGCAGACGCTGCGGATCACAGCGTCGTCCGATGCCGACAATCCGGTCGTGCCGATAATATGGACGAGGCCGCGCTCGGCGGCGATGGCGACGTTGGCGATGGTTGCGCCCGGCACCGTGAAATCGAGAATGCCATCGGCCTCCTTGGACATGGTCCAGAGATCAGCGGACAGCAACACGCCATTGGCGGGCAGACCGGCGAGGGTGCCGGCATCCTGGCCGAGCCATTCGGAGCCCGGCGCTTCCAGCGCTCCGGTGACAACGGCGCCCGGCGTTTCGGAGATGGCGTGCACGAGCGATCGGCCCATCCGGCCGGCCGCTCCCGCAACGATCAATCGCATATCGGCCATGACGCGCCTCCTACCCTATGGTTTGGTATAGCGGCGCTGAAACCGGGGCACAACTCATCGTCCGATTCAGGCTTCGCCTGCTCCGGACGAGGCGCGGTGCGAGGGCCGCGCGCGACCGGGACCGGAGGCTACCCCGCGTCGTGGCCCTCGATGATGATGATGTCGGCGATCGCATGCGCCTGTCGCACCTTGATATTGGCCTGATACTCGGGCGAGCGGTAGCAGGCCATCGCCGTCTCGTAGTCGGCGAATTCGATGACGACGTTGCGGGCGCGGCTCTGGCCTTCCATCGCCTCATAGCGCCCGCCACGCACGATCGGACGGGCGCCGAATTTCTTGAAGATCGGCCCGTTGGCCGCGATATAGGGCGCGTAGCCGTCTTCATTGCTGACGTCGACGCGGCCGATCCAGTAACCTTTGGGCATAAGTCTTCTCCTTTTACAGTATCGTTTTTGTCAACGCGAAGTCTTGCCGGTTCTGCGGAGCAGCGTGACCTACGCTGCACCGCGCCCGAAACAAGATCGCGCTAGATTGCCCCCGCTATCTCCGCGACGATCGCATCCGCCGCCGCTTTCGGATCGGCCGCGCTGATCACCGGCCGGCCGACCACAAGATAATCCGAACCGGCGGCGATGGCCCGCGCGGGCGTCATGATACGCTTTTGGTCGTCGGCTGAACTTCCGGCCGGCCGTACGCCGGGCGTCACGAGGCTGATGCCGGGACCGACGATCGCGCGCAGTTGCGCGGATTCAAGCGGCGAACAGACGAGGCCATCGACGCCGATGTCGCGCGCCTGCCTGGCGCGGTGTATCACCAGATCGGCCACGCCGAATCTGAAACCCGCGGCTGCGAGATTGTCGTCATCATAGGACGTGAGCACCGTCACCGCGAGAATCCTGGTGCCGCCGGAGCGCGCCTCGACGGCCGCCTGCATGGTCTGCGGATAGGCATGCACCGTGACGAAACTCGCGCCGAGTTTGCTCAGGCTCGCGACGCCGCTCGCCACCGTATTGCCGATGTCGTGCAGCTTGAGATCGACGAAGACCTTTTTGCCGGCGTCGACGAGGTCGCTGACCAGCGGCAACCCGCCGGCATAGGCTAGCTGATAACCGATCTTGTAGAACGACACGGAGTCGCCAAGCAGGGCGATCATCGCACGCGCGCTGTCGACGTCGGGCAGATCGAGCGCGACGATCATGCGATCGCGTGCTGTCATCGCATCACTCATCACGTCTCACTTCATCTGCTGCGCGAAGTCGATCAATTGCCGCACCATGTTTTTCAACGCCGCCTTGTCGCCGTCAAGCTTGAGGCGGTCGCGATCGTCGTAGGCCTGATCGGCGAATGACAGCGCCAGTTGGTTCGGAATCACCGGCGCGCGGCAGCCCGACAGAATGAGCCGCAATGCCGAAAGGCAGCGCGATCCGCCGAGCTTGCCTTCGGACGCCGAGGCAATCGCGAACGGCCGGCCGCGAAACACCTGGCCCGCAGTCTCGCCACGATCCTCGACGCGCGTCACCCAGTCGATCGCGTTCTTCACCAACGGCGGCAGCGACGAATTATATTCCGGCGTCACGATCAGCACGCCGTCATGCGCGCCGATCATCCGTTTCAGATTGACCGCATGCGCCGGCACGCCGGATTTGGCTTCGTGATCGCCGTCATAGATCGGCAGCGGATAGTCGCCGAGCGACAGCAGCGCGACCTCGACATCGGCGCGCGCGAATTCATCGACCGCGGCTTGCGCCAGCTTGATGTTGATCGAGTCGGTGCGCAGCGATCCGGGAATGACGAGGATTTTGATGACTGACATAGGGCGATACTATCAGAACTGCATGATGCTCGTCATTCCCAGGTGTGCAATGCGCACCTTCGGGCGCGCACGCCTCTTGGCGAACGCGAACCCGGAATCTCGGCAAGATAAACATGATGAGATTCCGGGTTCTCTTGCGCTATCGCGCCGCGCGCCCCGGAATGACGACATCACCCCTTGCGATAGACCCAGACGCGGGCGGGCGGCAGGTTCATCCAGATGCGCTCCGACGCTTCGGTCGAAACGCCGGGCAGCGATTTCGGGATCGGCGGCGCAACGGAATAGGTGAACTGGATAAAGGGCGCGGCGGGCGCCAGCGCGACGAACGCGTCGCGGATGAGCTTCAGACGAGTCAGCATCGGTTTTGTCACGAGCGGCAAGCCGGAGACGACGGCGGAGGCCGGATTTTTAAGCACGTCGAACAGCGCATCGCGGAGGCGGTAGGCATCGCCCTGCACGACGGTTGCTTGCGGATAACGGTCCCGCAGCAGCACGCAGAAAGCGGGATTGTATTCGATCAGCACCAGACGCTTCTGATCGACCCCGTGCTCGACGAGAGCCTGGGTGATCGCGCCGGTGCCGGGCCCAAGTTCGACGACCGGTCCGGTCGATTTCGGATCGACGTAATTCGCCATCGTGCGTGCGAGCAGCTTGCTCGACGGCATCACGGCGCCCATGTGGAGCGGCTTTTCAATCCAGGATCGGAGAAAACGAACCTCATCGTCGAGACGAAGTGGCTTCTTCAACGCACGCGCGGACGATTGCAGAGGCATGTCGCTTCCAGGCGGGACCGCAACGACGCGGATGGTCAAAAAATGGTCATAAAGGGGTATAGGGATCGTTTGGAACGGTCAAGCGACAGGCTCTTACGGGCTCGCGCGCGTGCCGAAGAAGTCCTTGACCTTGGTGAAGAAACCCGCGGCCTCGGGTTGGGTTGCACCCGACGATAATTTTTCAAACTCGGCCAGCAGTTCCTGCTGTTTTTTTGTCAGGTTCTGCGGCGTCTCGACCACGACCTGCACATACATGTCGCCCATCTGGCGCGAGCGCAGGACCGGCATGCCCTTCGACGAGATGCGGAAACGGCGGCCGGACTGGGTGCCGGACGGCACCTTCACCTTGGTCTTGCCCTTGTCGATCGTCGGCACCTCGAAATCGCCGCCAAGCGAGGCTGCAACCATCGAGATCGGCACGCGGCAATGCAGATCGGCGCCGTCGCGCTGGAAGAACTCATGCGTGGCCAGCGACAGGAAAATGTAGAGATCGCCCGCCGGGCCGCCACGTGCGCCGGCCTCGCCCTCGCCGGCAAGACGAATGCGGGTGCCGTCCTCGACGCCCTGCGGAATATTGACCGACAGCGTGCGTTCGCGCTCGATGCGGCCCTGACCCGAACAGGACGGGCACGGATCCTCGATCATCTGGCCGCGGCCCTGACAACTCGGGCAGGTCCGCTCCAACGTGAAGAAACCCTGCGCCTGGCGGACGCGCCCCGCGCCGCCGCAGGTCGAACACGTCTTCGGCTTGGTGCCGGCCTTGGCGCCGGTGCCTGAGCAGGACTCGCAGGTCACGGCGACGGGAATTTCGATCTGCGCGGTCTTGCCGAGAAACGCGTCCTCGAGTGTGATTTCCATATTATAGCGCAGATCCTGCCCGCGCTCGCGGCCGCCGCTGCGACCGCCGCCGCCGCGCTGCCCGGCCATGCCGAACAAATCTTCAAAAATGTCGGAGAAGGATGACGCGAATCCCGCGCCAAAGCCGGGACCGCCGCCGGCGCCGAATCCTGAACCATGACCCTGCTCGAACGCAGCGTGGCCGTAGCGGTCATAGGCGGCGCGCTTGTCGCCGTCCTTCAGGACTTCATAGGCCTCGGCGATTTCCTTGAAGCGGATTTCGCTCTGCGGATCGCCCTGGTTCTTGTCGGGATGCCACTTCATCGCGAGCTTGCGAAACGCCGTCTTCAGCGTGCCGTCATCGACGGTGCGTTCGACTTCGAGGGTTTCGTAGTAGCAGCGTTTGGTGGACATGGTTGGGTCTCAGGTGTCCGCGCCGGTGCAACAGGCCCGGCGCTGTTCCCTCCCGCTTGTGGAGGAAGGTGCCGCGCGAGCCCTTGCGAGCGAGGCGGGTGAGGGTCAGGATCAAAGTTTTATCGTGGCCGACTAAACGAGCACAAGACCCCTCACCCGGCCCTTTCGCTTCGCTCGGGGCCACCCTCTCCCACAAGGGGAGAGGGAAGAAAGCTCAAGCCGACTTCTTGGTCGGCTTGTCGTCATCGACTTCCGTAAACTCGGCGTCGACCACGTCGTCCTTGGCCGCGTCCTTCTTGGCGTCGGCTTCGGCCTGCTGCGTATACATCGCCTCGCCGAGCTTCATCGACGCCTGCGCCACCGTGTTGGTCTTGGCCTTGATCGCCTCGGCGTCGTCGCCCTTGAGCGCTTCCTTCAGGTCGCTGACGGCATCCTCGATGGCGCGGCGCTCGTTCTCCGCGACCTTGTCGCCATGCTCGGCCAGCGCCTTCTCGGTGGAGTGCACCAGCGCGTCGGCATGGTTCTTGGCGTCGACGGCCTCGCGGCGCTTCTTGTCCTCGGCCGCGTTGGCTTCGGCGTCCTTGACCATCTTCTGGATGTCGGCATCCGACAGACCGCCGGACGCCTGAATGCGAATCTGCTGCTCCTTCTGCGTCGCCTTGTCCTTGGCCGAGACGTTGACGATGCCGTTGGCGTCGATGTCGAACGTGACCTCGATCTGCGGCATGCCGCGGGGCGCCGGCGGGATGCCCATCAGGTCGAACTGACCGAGCACCTTGTTGTCGGCGGCCATCTCACGCTCGCCCTGGAAGACGCGGATGGTGACGGCGTTCTGATTGTCTTCGGCGGTCGAGAACACCTGGCTTTTCTTGGTCGGGATCGTCGTGTTGCGGTCGATAATGCGCGTGAACACGCCGCCCAATGTCTCGATGCCGAGCGACAGCGGCGTCACGTCGAGCAGCAGCACGTCCTTGACGTCGCCCTGCAAGACGCCGGCCTGAATCGCCGCACCGATGGCGACGACCTCATCCGGGTTGACGCCCTTGTGCGGCTCCTTGCCGAACAACTGCTTGACCACTTCCTGCACCTTCGGCATGCGCGACATGCCGCCGACCAGCACCACCTCGCCGATTTCGGCTGCGGTCAGGCCCGCATCCTTCATCGCCTTGCGGCACGGCTCGATCGTCTTCTCGACGAGGTCAGCGACCAGCGCCTCGAACTTGGCGCGGGTCAGCTTCATCGTCAGATGCTTCGGACCCGACTGGTCCGCCGTGATGAACGGCAGGTTGATTTCGGTCTGCGTCGTCGACGACAACTCGATCTTGGCCTTTTCGGCGGCTTCCTTCAGGCGCTGCAGCGCGAGCTTGTCGCTGCGCAGGTTGATGCCCTGCTCCTTCTGGAATTCGTCGGCCAGATAGCTGACCAGGCGCATGTCGAAATCTTCGCCGCCCAAAAACGTGTCGCCGTTGGTCGACTTCACCTCGAACACGCCGTCGCCGATTTCGAGAATCGAGACGTCGAAAGTGCCGCCGCCGAGATCGTAGACGGCGATCGTGCCGGCCTTCGACTTGTCGAGGCCGTAAGCCAGGGCGGCAGCCGTCGGCTCGTTGATGATGCGCAGCACTTCAAGGCCGGCGATCTTGCCGGCGTCCTTGGTGGCCTGACGCTGGGCGTCGTTGAAATAAGCGGGCACGGTGATGACGGCCTGATCGACCTTCTGGCCGAGATGGGCTTCCGCGGTTTCCTTCATCTTCTGCAGCGTGAAGGCGGAAATCTGCGAGGGCGAATAGGTCTGGCCATCGGCCTCGACCCAGGCGTCGCCGTTGCTGGCTTTCGCGATCTTGTAGGGGACGAGCTTCTTGTCCTTCTCGACGGTCGGATCGTCGTAGCGGCGGCCGATCAGGCGCTTGACGGCGAAGATGGTTCGCTCGGGATTGGTGACGGCCTGGCGCTTGGCCGGCTGGCCGACGAGACGCTCGCCATCATCGCTGAATGCGACGATCGACGGCGTGGTGCGCATGCCCTCGGCATTTTCGATAACGCGCGGCGTCTTGCCATCCATAACGGCCACGCACGAATTGGTGGTGCCGAGATCGATCCCGATGACCTTTCCCATGATCCTCATATCCTTGTTTTTGCGGCAGGTTGGTTGGGCCCTGACGGCGCACCGAACCGAACCCCCAGATAGTGAATTGTCGCGAAACTGCGACGGTAGGCCTCATATAGGAGGGGGGGTGGGGGCTGCAAGGACTGCATGCCATCCTGCACCAAAACATCTGCTAAGCTGCGGCAAGGTCGGCGTCCTTTCGTCAGGCCGAGCGGCGAACGCAGCGCCGGCGTTGACCGGGCGCGCCGCCGCGTCGCAGCCGCCCGACCATCGAACGGCCTCAATGCAAATTCAGTAGATTTTCATGACCCACATCGCACGCCTGCTCGCCTTCGCCATCTTGTCCGCCGCCACCGTTGCAGGCGCCTTGTCAGGCGTCTCGCCGGCCTCGGCCGCCGATCCGGTGTTTCCGCCCGGCGTCCGGGTCGGACTGGCGCCGCTCGACGGTCTCGACAAGGCCAAGGTTTTCGTCGGCTTCGAGAGCGACGACAGCGGCGTCAAGGTTCTGCTGACCGAGCTGCCGTCGGCGGCCTATGGCGAGGTCGAGACGGCCGTGAAAACCGATTCGACCAGCCGGAGTGGCATCAAGCCGGAGCCGATCGAGACCGCCGCCGGCAAGGGCTTCTTCACCACCGAGAGCGCCAAGGTCGGCAATGACGACGTCAAGCGCTATTCGATGATCGTGCCGGCCGAGAGTTTCTCCGGCTATGTCGCCGTGCAGGTCGCCGCCGGATCGTCGGCCAGGTTTCCGGACGAGGCGATCCGCAAGATGCTGGCGACCGCGGTGGTCCGCAAGGATGTGCCGATCGAGGAGCAACTCGGCCTGCTGCCCTTCAAGATGACTGAGTTGAGCGCCTTCAAGACGGTGCGCACGCTCGCGCCCGGCGCGGCCGTGCTGATCGGCGACGCCACCGGCGAGGCCAATATCGAAGCCGAACCCTTCATGATCGTCGGCTCGATCGCGGCGTCGCCGGAAAAGCCGGAAGATCGCGGCCGTTTCGCCCAGCAGGCAGCCTCGCAAATTCCCGGCCTGCGCGATGGCCGCATCGTCTCGTCCGAGCCGCTGCGGATCGACGGCTCGCCGGGCTATGAGACCCGTATCGAGGCCGTCAGCGGCGTCAATTCGACGCCGGTGAATGTGGTGCAGTGGCTGCGGTTCGGCGGCGGCAGCGCCGCGCTGCGGATCATCGCCAGCGCCCCGCGCGACCAGTGGCCGGCGGCCTATACGCGCTTCCGCGCCGTCCGCGACGGGATCGAGGCGCGCTGAACCCGATCAGTCGGGCTTGCTGAGAATATCGATGCCGTTGAGCGTTTGTCGGCGCGTGTAAGGCGCCAGCATGGCCGATAATTCGGCGTCGGCCGCAACCCATGCGCCCCAGTCGCCGGTGAGATTGTCGATCAGCACCACGCGCGGCGGCGTCCTTTTCATATCCGCGATCAGCCAGTCGCGTTCGCGCGCGGCATAACCGTCCAGCAACGCCGCGCGCTCCGGACCGAGGTCGCCGCGCTTGCGCAGGAACGCCGCATAGCCCGCGACCCACAAGCCCTGCTGACGCGAGACCCATGTGCCGTCGAGATCGCGCACCAGCGGATGACCAAGCCCCGGCTCGCCGCTGATCGCCACAATCGTCGGGTTCGGCCCGAGCCGCGCAACGACAGCCTTCAGCGGCGTGGCATCGAACGCCGCATTGAAGGCAGGCATCGTGAGGGCCAGCACCACCGCAAGCCCTGTCGTTCCGCCGATCGCCATCGCCGTCGACTGAATTCGCGCGACGGCATAGCCGAGCGCCAGCAGCGCGAACACCATCATCGGGTAAGCGTGATACGACCAGCCCTTGCGCTGTATCACAAACACGATCGCGAAGCCGACGGCCATTGCGATCAGCAACGCAAACACCGGGTCGGATGTCCTGCGCCGCATCAGCGCCGCCGCAGCCATGATCGCAATCAAGAAAGGCAGCACCACGGGCTTCTGCGCGATCTCGACCGGCGACAGGCCCGTGGGCACGTAGACGTCGCGGGCGAGCGGTCCGATGACCGTCAGATAATCCGGGAAGACAACAAGCACGGCGGCGGCATAGGCCGCGACGACACCGGCCGCGATGAGACATTCCGGCGCGAAGACCAGCCGCCACGATCGAAGCGTCGCGGTCAGCACGAGCAGCGCGCCGAGAACAGCAATCGCGAAATGCGGCTTGAACGACAACGACAGGCCGAGCCCGAGACCCGCGATCGCGATGCCCCACAGAGGCGGCGTCTCGCGCCTCAGGCGCAGCATTAGCACGGCGATGGCCGGCAACAATTCGAGGATGGCGATGTGCTCGCGCTGGCCGAATTCGCGCATCGGCAGGATCGCGAGCAGGATGATGGCAAGATAGATCAGCGGCCACGCCGCGCAGTCTGCGACGGCCGTTGAGCGCCTCAGCAGACGTGCAACCAGGGCCAGCGACAGCGCGATGGCCGCGAACACAAGGCTATTCGTCACAATTTCAGCGGAAACGCCAAGCGCCCGCGCCAGCACGATGCCGGGGATGTAGACCAGAACCGCCTTGGGCGGATTGGTTTCGATGACTTCGCGATACAGATGCTGGCCGTCGAGAACGCGCTCGCCGACCGTCAACAGCCAGCTCACATCGGTATTGGCGGACAGCACATGGCGCAACAGTGCCGCAGCCGCAAACAGCGCAGCCAGAAACACCCACGGCAGCCAGCCGCGTGTCGCATCCAGCATCTTGCGCGCGGCCGCGGGCGCAGGGCCGGCGTCGATCTCCATCGCCATCGCAAACATCCGCATCCGGTTTTGGCCCGACGCTAGGCAATCGTCGTTAACGGAGCGTTTCAGATTGGCGGCAAGACGCTTTACGCCGGCGCATCGACCTGATTTGCTGCGCTGCATCCGTCTCCAAAGGAGGATGCTCGTGATGGTCAACCGACGCCACATCCTGGCCGCAACTGCCGCCGCCGGCATGATCGCGCTGACGCCGAAGCGCCTGCACGCAGCCGGCAAGATCGCCATCGACGCTGCGTCGGTTCTGCTGGTGATCGATGTGCAGAATTGCTTCCTGCCCGGCGGCAGTCTCGCTGTGAAAGACGGCGACCAGGTCGTCCCGATCATCAACACCATCGCGAAATCCTTCGCCGACGTGGTGATGACGCAGGATTGGCACACCGACGGTCATGTCTCGTTCGCCTCGGCGCATGCCGGCAAGAAGCCGTTCGAGACCATCGACCTGCCCTACGGCAAGCAGGTGATGTGGCCGGACCATTGCGTGCAGGGCACCGAGGGCGCGGGTCTGTCGAAAGACCTTGCGATTCCGCAGGCGTCGTTGGTGCTGCGCAAGGGATTTCACAACGACGTCGACAGCTATTCGGCCTTCACCGAGGCCGACGGCAAGACCACCACGGGGCTGGCGAGCTATCTCACCGCGCGCGGCTTGAAGCGGGTGTTTCTCGCCGGCCTCGCAACGGATTTTTGCGTTGCGTGGAGCGCGGTCGATGCGCGCAAGGCCGGCTTCGAGGCCTTTGTGATCGAGGACGCCTGCCGCGGCATCGATACCGGCGGCTCGCTCGCAAAGGCGTGGGACGACATGGCGAAAGCAGGCGTGAACAGGATTCAGTCGGCGGATCTGACAGGTTGACAAGCAGGGCCGTCACCCTCCCGAAATGAGGCGCGCCAGCCGGAAAGACTGTGTCGGCCATATCCCCGAACGCCCGTCGGTGATCTGTCCGGCCCGACCAGACAGCGGAATGCCTCGTATCCCGCCGCCTCTCGAGCAGGACTGCGCGCAACGGAATAGCGGATCGCCCGCCTTCGCGGGTCGCGCAGATCCGCTTCAGTCGGTCCCCATCCCGTTGCTTTCTCACCGGTGTTTGCTATCTGGGACCGTCCGATCAAAACCGGACGCCGCACGGGACTGCCTCATGACCAGCACAAGCAAATCTCCTAGCAACGCCAATCTGTTCGCGCGCCTGTTTGATGGCCTCGACGAACCGTCGCGGCTGGCGATCGAGACGCCTGATAACAAGCGCATCACCTATGGCGATCTGATCGCGATGTCCGGGCGGATGGCGAACGTCCTGGTCGATCGCGGCGTCAAGATCGGCGACCGCGTCGCGGCGCAGACCGAAAAATCGGTTTCCGGATTGGTGCTTTATTTCGCGACCGTCCGCGCCGGCGCGGTCTATCTGCCGCTCAACACCGCCTACACGCTGAACGAACTCGATTACTTCATCACCGATGCCGAACCCTCGCTGATCGTCTGCGATCCTGACAAGGCCGCCGGCTTGCGCACCATCGCCGCCAAGGTGAACGCCAAGGTCGAAACACTTGGCGCCGACGGCAAGGGCTCGTTGACCGATGCAGCCAAGACGATGTCGCCGGACTTTAACACCGTGCAACGCAGCGACGACGATCTCGCCGCGATCCTCTACACGTCGGGCACCACCGGCCGCTCGAAGGGCGCGATGCTGAGCCACGACAATCTCGCCTCCAATTCGCTGACGCTGATCGATGTCTGGCGTTTCACCGAAAACGACGTGCTGATCCACGCGCTGCCGATCTATCACACCCATGGCCTGTTCGTGGCGAGCAACGTCACGTTGTTCGCGCGCGCGTCGATGATCTTTTTGCCGAAACTTGATCCGGTGCAGATCATCAATCTGATGGACCGCGCCACCGTGATGATGGGCGTGCCGACATTCTATACGCGCCTCTTGCAAAGCCCGTCGCTGACGCGCGAAACGACGAAGCACATGCGGCTGTTCATCTCGGGCTCCGCGCCGCTGCTGGCCGACACGCATCGCGAATGGGCGGCCCGCACCGGCCATGCGGTGCTCGAACGCTATGGCATGACCGAAACCAACATGAACACGTCGAACCCCTATGACGGCGAGCGCGTGCCGGGCGCGGTCGGACCCGCGTTGCCGGGCGTCTCCGTGCGCGTCACCGACCCGGAAACCGGCGCGCCGGTCGCGAATGACGACATCGGCATGATCGAGGTCAAAGGCCCGAACGTGTTCAAGGGCTATTGGCGGATGCCGGATAAAACCAAGGCGGAATTCCGCGACGACGGCTTCTTCATCACCGGCGATCTCGGCAAGATCGATGCGAACGACTACGTCCACATTCTCGGCCGCGGCAAGGATCTCGTGATCTCCGGCGGCTTCAACGTCTATCCGAAGGAGATCGAAAGCGAGATCGACGCCATGCCCGGCGTGGTCGAGGCCGCGGTGATCGGCGTGCCGCACAAGGATTTCGGAGAGGGCGTCACGGCCGTCGTCGTGACGGACGGCAAGGGTACTTTAGACGAAGCGCAAGTAATGGCGTCGCTTGACGGGCGGCTGGCGAAATTCAAGATGCCGAAGCGCGTGATCTTCGTCGACGAACTGCCGCGCAACGCCATGGGCAAGGTGCAGAAGAACATTTTGCGCGAGATGTATAAGGGAATTTACGAGACGTAAGCGCCGTCATTCCGGGATGCGCTTCCGTCGGCGCGAGCCGGCGCGAAGTGCAGGCCCGGAATGACGTCTACTCCCTCACACTCTTAAATTCCTTCGCCACCGGGTCGAGCACCGACAGCGAGCCCTCGGCGACACCGAAATACGCGCCGTGCAGATCCATGTCGCCGCGCGTGACCGCCGCCTGGACAAACGGAAACGTCATCAGGTTTTCAAGACTGCGGAACACTGCCGCCTTCTCGATCCGCGTGACGAAATCCTGCATCGCCTCGTGGTCGCGCTGCTCGACCGTTTCGCCCGGCTTGACGAACATCGACATCCAGCGGCCGATGAAATCGCCCTCCGACAGCGGTGCAGCCTTGTCGACAAAAGCGCGGATGCCGCCGCATTGCGCGTGGCCGAGCACGACGATGTGCTTCACCTTCAAGACCTGCACTGCATATTCCAGCGCGGCCGACACGCCATGTGCGCCGCCGTCCGGCTGATACACCGGCACGAGGTTGGCGACGTTGCGAACCACAAACAATTCGCCCGGTCCGGCGTCGAAAATCACCTCGGGCGAGACGCGCGAGTCGCAGCAGCCGATCACCATCACCTGCGGCGACTGTCCGCGCTCGGCCAGCTCGCGGTAGCGCGTCTGCTCCGTCGGCAGCCGCGCCGAGGTGAAGTGCTTGTAGCCGTCGATCAGAAAATCCGGGAACGATGTCATGACGCCTCATCCGTTGTTCAACCGAAGAGTAGCGGCAGCGGCAGCGCGCGCCCTCTCCCATGGGGAGAGGTGCGCCGAACGCCGACGCCTTAAACCTATTCAGGCTCATTGTGTTGCCCTGCGATAGCCAAAGTCGCCGCCGGGAACAAGGCTTTCGGATGCGCGGCTCCGATGCTATCCGATCTGGCCGACACGCCAATCGAGGGAAATGCCGATGATCCGCCCGCGCCGCAGCCATCTGTTCATGCCGGGCTCGAACCCGCGCGCGCTGGAAAAAGCCCGCTCCTTGCCCTGCGACGGACTGATCCTCGATCTGGAAGACGCCGTCGCGCCCGACGCCAAGGCGCGCGCCCGCGATGCGATCGCCGAGGTTGTGGCGGCAAGAGCCTTCGGCGCGCGCGAGGTGCTGATCCGCATCAACGCGCTGGATTCGCCCTGGTGGATCGACGACGTCGCGATGGCCGCCAAGGCGAAGCCGGACGGCATACTGGTGCCGAAGATTTCCAGCGTCGACGACCTCGCCGCCATTGCCGACCGGCTGCTGGATATCAATGCCGACATGGAGATTCGCGTCTGGGCGATGATCGAGACCGCGCGCGCGGTGCTGCATGTCGAGGACCTGGCCGCCGCCTCGACGGATGCCGAGACGCGGCTCGCGGGCTTCGTGTTCGGCCCGAACTACATCGCGCGCGAGACGCGGATCCGCATGGTGCCCGGCCGCGCGACGATGCTGCCGATGATGATCAATTGCGTGCTCGCCGCACGCATGTATGGCCTTGACGTGCTCGACGGACCCTATGGCGATATCGCCAATGCCGAGGGCTTCAAGTCCGAATGCGAGCAGGCGCGCGACCTCGGCTATGACGGCAAGACGCTGATCCATCCGGGCCAGATCGAGGCTTGCAACGCCGTGTTCACGCCGCCGGCCGACGAGGTCGCGCAGGCGCAGACAATTCTCGACGCCTTCGCCTTGCCGGAAAACGCGTCGCGCGGCGCGATCCAGCTCGACGGCAAGATGGTCGAGCGGCTGCACGCGGAGATGGCGGCGCGCACGCTGGCGATCCATCGTGCGATTGCGGGGATGGGAAAGTGAGATAGCAGCGCGGCAAAGGCAGCGCGCGCCCTCTCCCCGTTCTTACGGGGAGAGGGTCGGGGTGAGGGGCGAGCGACCCACGAGTGCTGCAATTGCATTGGATGCCGTGCCAGGCCCCTCACCCGGCGCAAGAGCGCCGACCTCTCCCCGTAAGAACGGGGCGAGGTAAAGAAACCATCAACTCGTCAATCTCGAACTCACCATCACGATGTCGCTCGACAGCTGACTGGCGCGCACGGCGAATTCATCGCGCAGCCGCATCGCGGCGGCCGGATCGCTGTCGAGCACGCGCTGAAACAGGCTCCGGGAAATCCGGATCGCGGTCGATGCTTCCACCGCGATCACGGTCGAGGGACGCGGCATCGGCATGATCAGCGCCAGCTCGCCGATCAAAGTGCCCACCCGCGCGATCATCTCGTGCTTCTTGCCGTGGTCGCCGGTGATCCGGAACGAGCCGCGTTGCACGACGAAACCGGCATCGGCCGCGTCACCGGCCTTGAACATCACCTCGTCGCGACCGAAATCGCGCTGCTCGCAGCCGATCGCCAGCACGCGCAACGCGGACGTCCCCAACACGCGCAGAGTCGGGACGCGCTCGAGCAGAGCAACATCATCTTCGATCGACATGCAGAACCGGGACCGCTCGGGCGAACATCAGGGCCTTTCCGAATCGCCTTGCGCAAATCGTATCACGGCACCAGCTTGTAGCCACCGGCCTCGGTGACGAGGATTTCCGGGTTGGCGGCGTCCTTTTCGATCTTCTGGCGCAGCCGGTAGATGTGGGTTTCGAGCGTGTGCGTGGTGACGCCGGAATTGTAGCCCCAGACCTCCTGCAACAGCGTTTCGCGCGACACCGGCATCGCGCCGGCGCGATAGAGAAAGCGCAGGATCGCGGTTTCCTTCTCGGTCAGCCGCACCTTCTTGGCATTCGCGCCGGTGAGCATCTTCGAGCCCGGCCGGAAACTATACGGCCCGACCGAGAACACCGCGTCTTCGCTGGCTTCGTGCTGACGCAATTGCGCGCGGATTCGCGCCAGCAGCACGGCGAAGCGGAACGGTTTGGCGACGTAGTCATTGGCGCCGGATTCGAGACCCAGAATGGTGTCGGAATCCGTGTCGTGGCCAGTCAACATGATGATCGGGGCCTTGAAGCCGCTCTTGCGCAGGCTGCGCACGACTTCACGACCATCGGTATCGGGCAGGCCGACATCCATCAGCACCAGATCCGGCGCATTGGCTTTCGCCGCCGAGGTGCCCTTGGCGCCGGTGTCGACGGCCGTAGCCTCGAACTCCTCGTGCAGCGACAATTGTTCAACCAACGCGTCACGCAGATCGGTATCGTCGTCCACGATGAGAATCTTGCGGGCATTGGCCATGCGGTGGTTGTCCTTCGGTCATCCCGGAGATCGCGCCGGATCTCCTCACATCACAGATGATTACAGATAGTCACGAGTTGCCGATTGGGAACAGGGCAATCTTATTTTGCTCCTAAACGCAGGGAATCGACGGTAATTTGGCGCGCGCAAGACCGGCGCCGGCGGCGGGGTTGTACGGAAGGCCGGGATGGAGATGAAAAGTCGAAATCATTCAAGGTCTGGGACAGCGAAACGGTTCGATGCGCCGTTCTCCATGGTGCGCGTTCGTGCCGCGGCCGGCGCCCGGCAGCGCGGCTGGCTGACCGCGCCCGGGCTCGTGATTCCAGTGGCGCTCGGCCGCAGCGGCATTCTCGCCAACAAGGTCGAAGGCGACGGCGGCACGCCGCGCGGCACGTTTCGTCCGCGACAAGTCTGGGTCCGTACGGATCGGCTGCCCCGTCCCTTCACCCGCCTGGCAGTGCGCGCCATCGCGCCGGACGACGCCTGGTGCGAAGACCCGACGGACCGCCGCTACAACCGGCAGATGCGCTGGGACGGCACCGGTGATCGCCTCGTCCGGGATGATCATCTCTATGATATGATTATTGAAATCGATCATAACACGGTCCCGCGCGTGGCCGGGCGCGGCAGCGCGGTGTTTCTGCATCTGGCACGGGACGGCTTCAAACCCACCGCCGGCTGCGTCGCCATGAGCCGCGCGTCATTGCGCCGCCTGCTGGCGCGGCTCGGGCCGAAGACGAAAATCGTGATCGGGTAAGAATTGAAAGTAAGGCAGTCTTGCCTTACTTTGGAGACGCTGGAGTTTTTGCCATGACCACACTGACCGTCACAGCCAAAGGCCAGGTCACCCTGCGCAAGGAGGTGCTCAGGCATCTCGGCATCAAGCCCGGCGACAAGATCGAGGTCGATCTCTTGCCAGGAGGGTCGATGTCGGTACGCGCCTCTGATCCGCAGCGGACAGGATCGATCGAAGACGTCTTCGGTATGCTCGAGTCGAAAGACGGACCTGTCCTGACGCTTGATGAGATCAAGACGGCCACCGAGGACGCGTGGGCCGGATTGCACGAAGACGGCAAACCGTATCGGCGATGAACATCATTGCCGATACCAACGTGCTGCTGCGCGCAATCGTCAGAGACGATCAAGCGCAAGCTGTGATCGCAGATGCCACGCTCCGGGATGCCACGCGGATTGTCCTGACACTTCAAACGCTTTGCGAATTCGTGTGGGTTCTCACGACTCGCTATAAGCGCCCGCGCCCGGACATCGCGGCGACCATCCGCCAACTCATGGCGACTCCGAATGTGACCGCCGATCGTCGAGCTGTGGCTGAGGGCCTTGCCGTCATGGACGCCGGCGGCGATTTCGCCGATGGGATCATCAACGTCGAAGGACTGCGCTATGGCGGCGACTCCTTCGTGACGTTCGATGTGGAAGCTGCCGGGATTCTCCGCGCGGCAGGACGCGATGTCGTCCTTCTGGCGACACCGAGATGACTCACCGCCGCCCGAAGATCGCACTTCCGACTCGCACATAGGTCGCGCCGAACGCGATCGCCGTGACGAAGTCCGCGCTCATGCCCATCGACAATTCGCGCAAGCCGTTGCGCGCGGCGATCTTTGCCGTCAACGCGAAATGCGGCGCCGGCGCTTCATCGATCGGCGGAATGCACATCAGCCCCGCGATCGCGAGCCCGTATTGATCGCGGCAGCGTGCGAGAAAATCGTCGGCATCTTGGGGCGCGATGCCTGCCTTCTGCGGCTCCTCGCCGGTGTTGACCTGCACGAACAATTGCGGCGTGCGGCCCTGTGCGCTGATTTCTCTGCCCAGTGCTTCGCAGACGCTCGAACGATCGACCGTGTGAATTGCGTCGAACAGCGCCACGGCGTCCTTTGCTTTATTGGATTGCAACGGCCCTATGAGATGAAGTTGCTGGCCGGGATGTTCGGCGATCATCGCCGGCCATTTGCCTTTCGCCTCCTGCACGCGGTTCTCGCCATAGACGCGCTGTCCGGCACGGATCACTGGCACGATCGCGTCGGCAGCGAAGGTCTTCGACACGGCGATCAGCGTCACTTCGGCGCGGTCGCGCTTGGCATCGGCGCAGGCGCGCGCGATCTCCTGCTCCACCGCCGCGAGCGCGGACGGTGACGCCGATGTGAACGACGAGGTCTCGGTCATGAAAGGCTCAATACGGCAATCGATTAAATTGTAACGAACCAGCGAAAGGGTTTTTGAAACCTTCGAGGTAATCCTGTGTGGGGCCAGGGGTCGTCGAACGATGTCACGCATTGCGTTCAATCGCAACAAAGTCAGGCTGAAGCGCGTCTTCGGGCTCCGCGCACGGCTGGCCGTGCTGGCGCTGATTCTCGTTTGCCCGTTGATGGTCGATCGCATCCGCGTGCTCGACACGATGCGCGATCAGCAGATCGCGCGCATGTCGGCCGAATTCACCCGGCTCGCCGAACACAGCGCCAGCGCGCAGCGCGAATTGATGATGTCTGTCGAGGCCGTGTTGCGTGCGACGGCCTATGTCTATGCCACCGCACAACGCTCCGGCCGGAATTGCGAGATCGTGCGCGCGGCAATGCGCGTCGATCTGCCGTGGATCAAGTCGCTGTCCGTTACGGATACAAATGGCGAGATCCGCTGCTCGACCGGCGACGATCTGATCGGCATCAATCTCGGCGACCGCGGCTATTTCAGGCAGGCTGTTGCGACACAAGGCTTCGTCGTCACCGATTACCTGGTCAGCCGCGGCGACAAGCGGCCGATCATCATGACCGCATTTCCGGTCTCAAGCCTTGCCGCCGGCGGAGAAGGGATGGTCGCGGTCGCCGTCAATCTCGACTGGCTGTCGAAACTGATGGGCAATCTCGACGCGCATCCGGGCCTGACGACGATGCTCGTGGACGGCGCGGGCCGCGTGCTGGCGGCGCCTGCGGGTCAGGCGACCAAAATCGGCAGCCCATTGAATCAGCAGACGCTTCAGACGGTCGCTTCGATGACGCTGCCCGGACCGGCGCAGCAATCGGTTCCAGTTCGGATCACCACGGATGACGGGGCGCGGCACGCCATTTCGGTCGCGCCGATCGCCGGCACCACGGCAAGGCTCGTCGTCGATGTCAACGAAACCGCCCTCGCCACGGATGCCGATGCGGGCATCCGCGACGCCTATATTCAGCTTGCGCTGGTCTGCCTGCTGGTGTTGATCGGTGCGTTGTTCGCCGCCGAACGTCTGATCGTGCGGCCGATCACCGTGATGACGACGATCGCTCGCCGTTTCGGCCGCGGTGACTGGACCGCGCGGGCCGGCCGCAGCGGCCTGCCGCCCGAATTCGTGCCGCTGGCGCGCGCGTTCAACGAAATGGCGGCGCTGCTCGGCCAGCGCGAACGCGAGATGCTGCAGGCCAATGACCGCCTCACCGTGATGGCGTCGGTCGATATGCTGACCGGCCTTGCCAATCGGCGCGGCTTCCAAAGCCGCCTCGACTTCGAATGGATGAAGGCGCAGCAGACCGGTAACGATCTGGCGCTGCTGATGATCGATGTCGATCACTTCAAGACGTTTAACGACAATTACGGCCACCCCGAGGGCGATGCCTGCCTCGCTTGCGTCGGCGAGACGCTTGGCGCGATTGCCCACGACGCGATGGGATTTGCCGCTCGCTACGGCGGCGAGGAGTTCTGCCTGCTGCTGCCGCATGCCGATCACCTGTTGGCGACGCAGATCGGCGAGCGCATCCGCGCCGCCATTCAAACGCTCGCAATCCCGCATGCCACGACGGCCACGCAGCGCGTCACGGTCAGCGTCGGCCTCGCCAGCATCACGCCGAACGAATCCCGGTCGCCCAAGGATCTGGTCGAGGCCGCCGACGCCGCGCTCTACGCCGCCAAACATCGCGGTCGCAACGCCGTCGTCTGCCACGGCATGACCCGTCCGAGCGAGCCTCCGATGGCGCTGGCGGGCTAGGCCCGCCTTCTTCCTCAAACCATTGCCCGGAAGGTGCTTTTGTGGCCTAGTCCGCCGTCTTTCGGCCGGGACCTATCGATAGTCGTTGGCCCGGAACCCGCCCTGACAGCGAAGAGTCCTGCGACCCATGACCACCGAACGCTACAATGCCCGCGACGCCGAACCGCGCTGGCAGCGCCTCTGGGACGAGCAGGCGATCTTCACCACCAGGAACGACGACCCCCGCCCGAAATACTATGTGCTGGAGATGTTCCCCTACCCGTCCGGGCGCATCCATATGGGCCACGTCCGCAACTACACGATGGGCGACGTGGTGGCGCGGTCGATGCGCGCGCGCGGCTTCAACGTGCTGCATCCGATGGGCTGGGACGCCTTCGGCCTGCCGGCCGAGAACGCCGCGATCGAGCGCAAGGTCGCGCCGAAGGCGTGGACCTACGAGAATATCGCGTCGATGAAGACGCAGTTGCAGACCATGGGTCTGTCGCTCGACTGGTCGCGCGAATTCGCGACCTGCGACCCGTCTTATTACAAGCATCAGCAGAAGATGTTTCTCGACTTCATGAAAGCGGGTCTGGCCGAGCGCGAGAAGCGCAAGGTCAACTGGGATCCGGTCGACATGACCGTGCTGGCCAATGAGCAGGTGATCGACGGCCGCGGCTGGCGCTCCGGCGCGGTGGTCGAGCAGCGCGACCTCAATCAGTGGGTCTTCAAGATCACGCGCTATTCGCAGAATCTGCTGGACGCGCTCGACACGCTCGACCGCTGGCCCGACAAGGTCCGGCTAATGCAGCGCAACTGGATCGGGCGCTCGGAAGGCCTGCGTTTCGATTTCGGTCTGGTCGGCGCGCCGGCCTGTTTCGACAAACTTCCCGTCTTCACGACGCGGCCGGACACGATGTGGGGCCCGACCTTCGCCGCCATCTCGCCGGATCATCCGCTGGCGAAGGCGCTCGCCGTGACCGATCCGAAGGTCTCCGCCTTCATCGACGAATGCCACAGGATGGGCACGTCGCAGGCCGAGATCGACACCGCCGAAAAGCTCGGCTTCGATACCGGCATCAAGGTGACGCACCCGGCCGACAAGACCTGGACGCTGCCTTTGTTCATCGCCAACTTCGTGCTGATGGATTACGGCACCGGCGCGATCATCGGCTGCCCCGCGCACGACCAGCGCGACCTCGATTTCGCGCGCAAATATCATCTCGACGTCATCGACGTGTTCGTGCCTGTGGGTAGCGACGACCGCGTCAAGAACATCGCTTTCGTCCCGGCGAAAACCGACACCGTGCACTATGTGCAATGGGTCGGCGAACCCGGCGTGATGACCTGCGAACAGGCGATGAAGGCGTCGCTCGACAAGTTCGTCGCCGACGGCTGGGGCACGCGCGAGGTCAACTTCCGCCTGCGCGACTGGGGCATCTCGCGGCAGCGCTATTGGGGCTGCCCGATCCCGGTGATCCATTGCCCGACCTGCGATGTCGTCCCGGTGCCGGAGAAAGATTTGCCGGTCGTGCTGCCGGAGGACGTCTCGTTCGACAAGCCCGGCAACGCGCTCGACCATCATCCGACATGGAAGCACGTCGCGTGTCCGCAATGCGGCGGCAAGGCGCAACGCGAAACCGACACGATGGACACCTTCGTGGATTCGTCGTGGTACTTCGCGCGCTTTACCGACCCGTGGAACGCGGCCGCGCCGACCGCGCCTGACGTCGCCAATCACTGGTTGCCGGTCGATCAATATATCGGCGGCGTCGAGCACGCGATCCTGCACCTGCTGTATTCGCGCTTCTTCGCCCGCGCGATGCAGGCGACCGGCCATGTCGGCATGAGCGAGCCCTTCGCCGGCATGTTCACGCAGGGCATGGTGGTTCACGAGACCTACCGGAAAGCCGACGGGACCTTCGCCTCGCCGGCCGAAATCGACATCGTGGCCGATGGCGAGGCGCGACACGCGACGCTGCGCGACGGCGGCGCTCCGGTCGAGATCGGCCCGATCGAGAAGATGTCGAAGTCGAAGCGCAACACGGTCGATCCCGACGACATCATCGGCACCTACGGCGCGGACACCGCGCGCTGGTTCATGCTGTCGGATTCGCCGCCGGATCGCGACGTGATCTGGAGCGAGGACGGCGTGCAGGGCGCGTCGCGTTTCATCCAGCGGGTCTGGCGTCTGGTCAATGCCGCAGCCCCCTGTCTGCCGCCGCCGGGCGCCCTCTCGAACCAGCCGCCCGACGAGGCCGCCACGGCGTTGCGCCGCGCCGCGCACCAGACCCTGTCGGACGTGCTGACCGGGATCGAGCGGCTGCGCTTCAATACCGCGATTGCCAAGCTCTATACCTATGTCAGCACCCTGCAGGAGGCCGTCGACGGCCCGTTAACGAAGTCCGGCCAAAATCCGGCCTATGCGGCGGCGGCGCGGGAGGCTTTTGACATTCTGATACAGCTCCTGGCCCCGATGGTGCCGCATCTGGCCGAGGAATGCTGGGGCGTGATCGGCAATTCCGGGCTGGTTTCCGAGGCGCAATGGCCGGCGGTGCAGGCCGATCTGCTGGTCTCCGACCAGATGACCCTGCCGGTGCAGGTCAACGGCAAGAAGCGCGCGGAAGTCACAGTGGCCCGGAATGCGGAAATTCCGCAAATTGAGGCTGCCGTTTTGGCCCTCGATGCGGTAAAACAGGCTTTGGACGGCAAACCCGTCCGCAAGATCATCGTGGTGTCTCAGAGGATCGTCAATGTGGTGGGTTGAGAAACGTGTGCTGGCGCGGCTGGTGGCCGTGATCGGGCTTGCGGCGCTCACCGCGGGCTGCTTTCAGCCGATGTATGCCGAGCGCGCCGACGGCAAGCCGGCACTGCGCGAAAAGCTGATGGGCGTCGAGCTGCCGCCGGTCGCGACGGTCGCCAACGGCTCGCGTGATTCGCGGCTCGGCGTCGAAATCCGCAATGCCCTGGCGTTCAAGCTGTATGGCGACGCCACGGGAATGCCGCCGACGCACCGGCTGGTGCTGAAATTCACCACCAACAAATCCTCGCTGCTCCTCGATCCGGTCACGGCGCTGCCCTCGAGCGAGAATTACGGCATCGACGCCGCGTATAATCTGGTCGAAGTCGCAACCGGCAAATCCGTGATGACCGGCACCACCTTCTCCCGCGTCACCTATGACGTGCCCGGCCAGTTGCAGCGCTTCGCCCGCGCCCGCGCCTTCCGCGACGCTGAAGACCGCGCATCGCAGGAGATCGCCGAGAACATCTCGAAGCGGCTCGAATCGTTCTTCTTCGCCGCGATTTGATTATTGGGACCGCCGATGCTCTGTGTCCCCTCTCCCCCAGCGATGCACTTGCATCGCGCGGTGGGAGAGGGTGGATCGGCCGAAGGCCGAGCCGGGTGAGGGGTCTGCTTCACGGGAGTCAGAGCCCCCTCACCCCGACCCTCTCCCACGAGGGGAGAGGGAGCGCGCTGCCGGCGATGCAACGCCGAGTAATACTCGGAATAGGCCTCCTCTGATGGTCGCGCTGCGCGGACGCGAGATCGATGCCTATCTGGCAAAGCCCGATGCCGGCCGCCCGATCGTGCTGCTGTACGGGGCCGACGCCGGCCTGGTGCGCGAACGCGCCGACGCGCTGGTGAAATCCGCAGTCGATGATCCCAACGATCCGTTCTCGCTGGTGCGGATGGACGGCGACGACCTCGCCGCCGCGCCGTCGCGGCTCGTCGAGGAAGCGATGACGATTCCGATGTTCGGCGGCCGCCGCGCGATCCGCGTCCGCGCCGGCTCGAAAAGTTTCGCGAGCGGCGTCGAGACGCTGGCGACCGAGCCGATCAGGGATTGCCGCATCGTGATCGAGGCCGGCGAGTTGCGCCCCGAGTCGCCGCTGCGCAAGGTCTGCGAGAAAGCGAAAACCGCCGTCGCCATTGCCTGCTATCCCGACACCGAGCGCGACCTCGCCAAACTGATCGACGACGAATTGCGCGCCTCGCAACTGAAGATCACGCCCGACGCTCGCGCGTCGCTGACGGCATTGCTCGGCGGCGACCGGCAGGCTTCGCGCAACGAAATCCGCAAGCTCGTTCTTTACGCGCACGGCCAGAGCGAAGTGACGCTCGACGATGTCGCCGCCGTCGTCGCCGATGCCTCCGACCTCAAGATCGATCCGATCGTCGACGGCGCATTCTCCGGCAACCCGGCGCTGGTCGAGACCGAATTCACGAAAGCGATGAATGCCGGCACCTATCCGGGGATGGTGATCATGGCGGCGCAGCGCCACGCGGCGTCGCTGCACAAGGCGTCTCTGCTGACCGACGAAGGCCTGTCGGCCTCGCAGGCCGCCGAAAGCGGATTTCCGCGGCTGCATTTCTCGCGCAAGACGGCTGTGGAAACCGCGTTGCGCGCGATGACGCCGCAACGCCTGGCCGCGGTCATCGAGCAGCTCGGCGTCGCCGCGCTGGACGCGCGAAAGCAGACCTTGCTGGCGCAGGATATCGCCCAGCGCGCGCTGATGGCGATCGCGGTGAATGCGCGGCGGAGGGGATGATCGTCCCAACACGTACGACGTCATCCTGAGGTACTTATTTCATTGCGCCCTTGCGCGATGAAATAAGCCTCGAAGGATGGCCGCGGATGCCGCCGTCGCCCTTCGAGGCTCGCCCAAAGAAGGGCTCGCACCTCACGGTGACGGCTTCCTTCCGCCTTAAAAATTACCCCGCACGATCCAGCCGCCGCAAGATCTCGTCGAGCTGTTCGAGGTCACGATATTTGATCATCACCGATCCGCCGGGATCGCGATGATCGACGCTGACCTTCAAACCCAGCACATCGCTGACGCGCTTTTCCAGCGCGATGGTGTCGGGGTCCTTCGCCGCGCGCGTCTCGTTTCGCGGCTTCTGCGGCGCACGTTCCGGCACGCCCGCGTCATGCGCCAGCGCCTCGGTCTGGCGCACGTTCAAGCCTTCCTCGACCGCACGCTTCGCAGCCGCCATCGGGTCCGGCAGGCTGATCAGCGCACGCGCATGGCCCGCCGACAATTGCCCGTTCGCGATGTAGTCCTGCACGCCCTCCGGCAACTTCAACAACCGCATCATGTTGGCGACGTGGCTGCGGCTTTTGCCGACGATTTTCGCGATCTCGTCCTGCGTGCGATCGAACTCGCCGGCGAGCGCCTGATAGCCGAGCGCCTCCTCGATCGCGTTGAGGTCCTCGCGCTGGACGTTTTCGATGATCGCGATTTCGAGCGCGGTCGAGTCGCTCGCCTCGACCGGCACCACCGGCACCTCGTGAAGGCCCGCGATCTGCGATGCGCGCCAGCGCCTTTCGCCGGCGATGATCTCGAAGCGATCCGCGGCGCCCTTCACCGCACGCACGACGATCGGCTGGATCACGCCGTGCTGTTTGATCGAGGCCGCGAGGTCGGCCAACTCGGAATCGGAAAACGTCCGGCGCGGATTGCGCGGATTGGGCTTGATGAATTCGATCGGAATCTTGCGCTGGGTGCGCGGCCGCTCGACATGCGCGGCCTCGCCGCCGACATCGCCGATCAGGCTTGCCAGGCCGCGACCCAGTCGCGAACGCGCTTCATCGGCCATCATGAATGTCCCCGTCGTCGAAGGTTGTCTGAAAACGCGTCCGCGCGTATCGCCGTCATCATCCGCGAAAGCGGATGAACCAGTCTTCCGCAACGTCTGCGATTTAACATCGACGCTGCGGCGTACTGGACCCCGCCTTCGCGGGGATGACCGCCTACATTTCTGCGGTCGCCATGATACGTCTTTCCTAATTTAGCATTTCCTAAACCACTGCGCGCAGCTCGCGCTCGCGCTGAATCACTTCCGCCGCGAGTTTGAGATAGGCCTCGGAGCCCGCGCATTTCAGATCGTAGACCAGCACCGGCTTGCCGTGCGACGGCGCTTCGGAGATCCGCACATTGCGCGGGATCATCGTCTCATAGACCTTCTTGCCCAGGAACTGGCGCACGTCGGCGACGACCTGGTTCGACAAGTTGTTGCGGGAGTCGAACATCGTCAGGACCACGCCGTGAATCGTCAGCGTCGGATTGAGCGTGGCGCGGACCTGCTCGACGGTCTGCAGCAATTGCGACAGGCCCTCGAGCGCGAAGAACTCGCATTGCAGCGGCACCAGGATCGCGTGCGACGCCGCCATCGCATTGACGGTGATCAGGTTCAGCGACGGCGGGCAGTCGATCAGCACATAGGTGTAATCGGCGCCCTCGGCGGCACCCTTGTTCAGCGCCTTGATCGCGTCGCGCAGACGAAACGCGCGGTCGCGCGCGGCGCCGAGTTCGAGTTCGAGGCCGGACAGGTCCATCGTCGAGGCGGCGATGTGCAGCCGCGGCACGGCGGTCGCGACCACGGCGTCGCGCAGCGGCGCCTCGCCGATCATCACGTCATAGGTCGAGCAATTGCGGGTCCGGCGGTCGATGCCGAGCCCGGTCGAGGCATTGCCCTGCGGATCGAGATCGACGATCAGCACGCGCTCGCCGATCGCCGCCAGCGCCGTGCCAAGATTGATCGCGGTGGTGGTCTTCCCGACGCCGCCCTTCTGGTTGGCGAGGGCGATGATGCGCGGATCCTCGACATTTTCAGCCAAAACCGGCTTAACCTGTTCTAATGGCTCGTGAATATCGCTCATGTCAGGATTCCGCCGCGAGGCCGGCGGATTGCCGCCGTGATACCGTCACGAGGCCGACGATCCACCCTTCGCCCGTCACGCTTGGGTGCAAAATTGGCCCCATATTCCAATATTTAGTGGCTTCCGTCAATTCAGCCTCTACATCTCGCCCCTTCATAAATAAGGCGGCACTGCCGCGCGCGAACAGAGGTTCCGCGAAGGCGATAAGTTCATTTAGCGGAGCCAGCGCCCGCGCAGTGACGCAATCGACCTGCGCGGGCAGACTGTCCACACTATCCCCGATATCCCGGTCATGCACCGCGCCCGCGCCGCCTGTCACCCGCAGCGCCTCGCGCAGAAACGCGGCCTTCTTGGCGTTGCGCTCGACGAGATGAATTTTCGCGCCGGGCATATCTGCCAGCGCGCAGGCCAGCACGATGCCGGGAAAGCCGCCGCCGCTCCCAAAATCAGCCCACACTTTGGCATCCGGCGCAATCTGCAAAAGCTGAAGCGAATCAGAGATATGCCGCGTCCAGAGTTGCGGCAAGGTCGAGGGCGCGACCAGATTGGTCTTGGCCTGCCACTGCAGCAGCAGCGCAACATAGGCGTCCAGCCGCTGAAGTGTTTCACGTGAAACGGGCGTCAGTTTGAGCGCCGCCTCGCGATCCTTCGTAAGGCTTTGGGTTGAAAGTGGTATATTGGGCTGGCCGCGTTGCGCCATCAGGCGCGCAGCGCGTTGTGCGGCCTTCGTGCCTGCCGCCGCAGATAGGCCGCGAGAATACCGAGCGCCGCGGGCGTCAGGCCGTCGAGACGGCCGGCTTGCCCGACCGTCATCGGGCGCGCGGCATTGAGCCGGTTCCGGGCCTCGTTGGACAGCCCCGGCACGTCCGAATAATCGACACTCGCAAGGCTCAGGCTTTCATCGCGGCGGAACGCGGCGACATCCGCGGTCTGGCGCTTCAGATAAACGTCGTATTTCGCATCGATTTCAAGATGTTCGGCAATCTTCGGGCTGATCGCGGTCAATTCCGGCCAGATCGTCGCGACGCACGTGAAGTCCACCTCGGGATAGGCCATCAACTCGAAAGCCGAACGCCGAACGCCGTCCTGATTGAGCGCGAGGCCATGCGACGACGCCTCGTTCGGCGTGATCGTCAGCGATTGCGCAAGCATCTTGGCCCGTGCCAGCGCGTCCATCTTCGCCGCATGAACCCGTGCGCGCTCGGTACCGACGCAGCCGAGTGCGATGCCCTTGGCGGTCAAGCGCTGGTCGGCATTGTCCGCCCGCAAGGTCAGGCGATATTCGGCGCGGGACGTGAACATTCGATAGGGTTCGCTGACGCCTCTCGTGACGAGATCGTCGATCATCACGCCGAGATAGCCGTCGGCGCGGTCGAACACGATCGCGTTGCCGCCGCCAGCCGTCCGCGCCGCATTGAGGCCGGCGACAAGGCCTTGTGCGGCAGCCTCTTCATAGCCGGTCGTGCCGTTGATCTGGCCGGCAAGATAGAGCCCCGGCAAGCGCTTTGCCTGCAATGTGGAATCGAGTTCGCGCGGATCGACGTAATCATACTCGATCGCATAGCCCGGCCGCACCATGCGGACGCGCTCCAGCCCGGGGATCGACGCCAGGATCGCCGACTGGACGTCTTCCGGCAGCGAGGTCGAGATACCGTTGGGATAGACGGTCGTATCGTCGAGCCCTTCCGGCTCCAGAAAGATTTGATGCCCATCGCGATCGCCGAAGCGGACGATCTTGTCCTCGATCGACGGGCAATAACGAGGCCCGCTCGACTGGATCTGGCCGGAATACATCGGCGAGCGATGCACATTGGCGCGGATGATGTCGTGGGTTGCGGGCAGCGTCCGGGTGATTCCGCACTGGATTTGCCGCGTGGAAATACGTTCCGTCATCACCGAAAATGGCTCGGCGGGATCGTCGCCGGGCTGCATTTCGACCGCGGACCAGTCGATCGTGGACCCGTCGAGGCGCGGCGGCGTGCCGGTCTTGAGGCGTCCGAGCGTGAAGCCGATCCGCTCTAAGGATTGCGACAGGCCAAACGATGGCGCTTCATCGATCCGCCCGGCGGGCCAGGAGCGTTCGCCGAGATGGATCAAACCGCGCAGGAACGTCCCTGTCGTGATGACGATCGATCGTGCGGCCAGTTCGCGGCCATTGCTCAGGCGTATGCCGGCCAAAACGCCATTGGTCACGATCAGATTATCAGCTTCGCCTTCGATGACGGTGAGATTGTCGGTCGCGAGCAAGGCGGCCTGGATCGCCGCCGCATAGAGCTTGCGGTCGGCTTGGGCACGCGGGCCTCTTACGGCGGGGCCTTTGCGGCGATTGAGGACGCGAAACTGGATGCCGCCTGCATCGGCCGCTTGGCCCATCAGCCCGTCGAGCGCATCGATCTCGCGCACGAGATGACCCTTGCCGAGACCACCGATCGCAGGATTGCAGGACATCGCGCCGACCGTCGACATCTTGTGCGTGATGAGCGCGGTGGACGCCCCCACGCGTGCGGAGGCCGCCGCGGCTTCACAGCCGGCGTGGCCTCCCCCGATCACGATCACATCGAAGTTTGTCGGCATGCGGCTGTTCTAGTCCTGATCGAAAAAACCTCAAGACGAATCTGCTCAAATGTTTCACGTGAAACGGAGCCGACTTGTTTCACGTGAAACAGTGTCGCGAGGGTTAAGAAAGTGTTTTACGTGAACGTCGGATCATTTCCCGACGCAAAATGTGCTGAAAATTGAATCCAGCACATCCTCGACGTCTACCCGCCCGACCAGCCGGCCAAGATCATGCGCGGCCTTCCGCAAGTGTTCCGCCACGATCTCTGCTTCCGCCGGCCTATCCGTGGCCAGGCGCAGACTATCTGCGGTGTGCCGCAACAAGGTCCGATGCCGGGCGCGGGCGATCAGGCTCGTTTCGTCGTCGAAAAACGTGGACGCAAACCTTGCCAACGCCGCCGCCAGCTCCGGAATGCCCACACCCGAAGCGGCCGAAATTGAATGGCATGGCCAACCGCGTTCCGTCGTTTGAACGGGGTGGCGGAGTTTATCAACCTTGTTGCGAACGATCCAGAAACCGGCCTGCCCGGCGGCGATCCAGTCTCCCAGACTATCGTCCTCGCCCGGAGGAGCCTGCGCATCGACCAGCCAAAACCGCAGATCGGCCTCGGCAGCCCTCTCGCGCGCACGACGAATCCCCTCCCGTTCGACCGGATCATCGCTGTCCCGAATACCGGCGGTATCGATAAGAGTGACCGGATAGCCGTCGAGATCGAGATGCAGTTCGATGATGTCGCGCGTGGTGCCGGCGTGCGGCGAGACGATCGCGATCTCGCGCCGCGCCATCTGGTTCATCAGCGTGGACTTGCCGACATTCGGCGGCCCGACGATCGCGACAAAGAGCCCGTCGCGCAGACGCTCACCGCGTCCCTGCACCGCGAGCACGTCCTCGATTTCGCCCAGCAATGCACGCACCCGTTCAATCGCCGGCGCCATCAGTTCGGTGGGCACATCGCCTTCATCCGAAAAATCGATGCTGGCCTCGACCAGCGCCAAGGCCTCGATGATCTGCCGTCGCCACGCGCGGGCACGATCGCCCAGCAGGCCGCTGAGCTGGCGCATCGCCAGACGGCGCTGCCGCTCGGTATCGGCATGGATCAGATCATCCAGCGCCTCCGCTTCGGTCAGATCGATCTTGCCGTTCTCAAACGCGCGTCTTGTAAACTCACCGGGTTCCGCCGCCCGCACGCCATCGATGGCGCCAAGCGTGGTGACAAGCGCGGTCAGCACCGCGCGGCTGCCGTGAATGTGAAATTCGGCAATATCCTCACCGGTCGCGCTGGCCGGGCCGGGAAACCAGAGAACGATAGCATCGTCAATGGCTTCCCGCGCAGCATTGTGCAATGCAGCACGAGTGGCCACGCGCGGCTTCGGAAGCTGGCGGGCGATCTGTTGCAACGCAAAACCGGCCCGCGGTCCCGACACCCGTACGAGAGCAATGGCCGTCGGCGGACGGCCTGACGAGAGCGCAAAGATGGTTTGGTCGGCGGGATGCATCGTCTATGTGTCCGCCAACACGCCCCGCTGCAACACAAAAGTAAGGGCGCAGACCTCATGGTCTGCGCCCTTTCTTTCACGTGAAACGCCTTGGTTGCTTATGTATTCATCGAATCGAAGAATTCCGAGTTGTTCTTGGTGTTGCGCAGCTTGTCCAACAGGAAGTCGATCGCGTCCATCGTACCCATCGGATTGAGGATGCGGCGCAAAACGTACATTTTCTTGAGCAGTTGCGGATCGGTGATGAGTTCTTCCTTGCGCGTGCCCGAGCGAGAAATGTCGATCGCAGGGAAAGTGCGCTTGTCGGAGACCTTGCGGTCGAGGATGAGTTCGGAATTGCCCGTGCCCTTGAACTCCTCGAAAATGACTTCGTCCATGCGGCTGCCAGTATCGACCAGCGCGGTCGCGATGATCGTCAGCGAACCACCCTCCTCGATATTGCGCGCGGCGCCGAAAAAGCGCTTCGGGCGCTGAAGCGCGTTGGCGTCGACGCCGCCTGTCAGCACCTTGCCGGACGACGGCACGACGGTGTTGTAGGCGCGGCCGAGGCGCGTGATCGAGTCCAGCAGGATGACGACGTCGCGGCCGTGCTCGACCAGGCGCTTGGCCTTTTCGATCACCATTTCAGCGACCTGGACGTGGCGCGTCGCCGGTTCGTCGAAGGTGGAGGACACGACCTCGCCCTTCACCGAACGCTGCATGTCCGTGACTTCTTCGGGCCGCTCGTCGATCAGCAGCACGATCAAATAGCATTCCGGATGATTGGCGGTGATCGAATGCGCGATGTTCTGCATCAGCACGGTCTTGCCGGTGCGCGGCGGCGCGACGATCAATGCGCGCTGGCCCTTGCCGATCGGGGCGACGATGTCGATGACGCGGGCCGATTGGTCGCGCCGGGTCGAGTCTTCCAGTTCGAGGCGGAAGCGCTCGTCCGGAAATAGCGGCGTCAGATTGTCGAAATTGACCTTGTGCTTGGATTTCTCGGGGTCTTCAAAATTGAGCGTATTGACCTTGAGCAACGCGAAATAGCGTTCGCCTTCTTTCGGGCTCCGGATATGACCTTCCAGCGTGTCGCCCGTACGCAGGCCAAAACGGCGGATCTGCGACGGCGAGACGTAGATGTCATCGGGGCCGGGCAGGTAATTCGCATCGGGCGAGCGCAGAAAGCCAAAGCCGTCGGACAGTACTTCGACGACGCCCTCGCCGATAATGTCGGTTTCCTTGATGGCGAGCTGTTTGAGGCTCGCGAACATCAGCTCCTGCTTGCGCATCGTGCTGGCATTCTCGACCCCAAGCTCTTCCGCGAACGAGACGAGTTCGGCCGGCGTCTTCGCCTTGAGGTCTTGTAGTTTCATTTCCCGCATGGGGGTGGTCCTGTGGAAGGTAAGGGAGGTTTGGTCTGCAAGCTGGACGGCGGGCGGGGACCGCAATGATCGAAAATGTCCGCTTGGCGCGCAGCTTACGAATATGGTGGGTGAACGATGGTAACGAGGACGATACCGAAGGCTTTGAGCCTGATGTAGCGGCTGATTCGAGACCGAATCAGGGCGCAACTACATCCGCCTTGAGGTGGGATTTGGCAGATATATAAAATCGCCGACGATTACGCAAGTGATCGCGCCGCCGGTGCAATCCTCAGAACGGTTTCACCACGACGAGAATCACGATTCCAATCATCAACAATGTCGGCACCTCGTTGAGGATACGATAGAATTTTGTGCTTCTCGGGTTGCGGTCGGCGGCGAAATCCCGGACGCAGCGGCTGAGAAATCCGTGCGCGCCCGACATTGCCAGCACCAGCAACAGTTTCACGTGGAGCCAGAACGCTGAAAACCAATGCCCGGCATAGGCGATATAGAGACCCGCGAGCCAGGTCACGATCATTGCCGGCGTCATGATCGCCTTCAGCAAACGGCGCTCCATCACCTTGAAGGTTTCGGATTGTCGGGAGCCCGGCTCCGCATCGCAATGATAGACGAACAGCCGCGGCAAATAGAGAATCCCGGCCATCCAGGCGATCACCGCGATAACGTGCAGCGCTTTGATCCATTCGTACATTCTGGCGATCCGGCTGAAGCACCGATGCCTGTCGAAACTGGACCATCGCCAGATGTTCAGCGTTTCAACGGCACGCGATACAAAGCCGAACGGGATGTTTTCCGCAAGCGCCCTTTGCTTAAAACAATAATTTTAGAATCTTAGGTTTGAGTCTAAGTAACGGTGGATTTCGACCGCCCAAAATCGTCCCGAAATTATCCCGGACTTGTTCACATGGCGGTGTTCTTATCCCCGATTCATCAAGCAGCCAGGAAGCTGCTGAGGCTGTTGGGGTGCCGGTGTACGGTCATGGGATTATCCCAAGACAAACCCACATAACCCCACTATCATTTCAGACAGCCATATTTTGATCCCGCGTGCGAGCCCTGTGTAGAAAAAACCGGGTTATCCCGTCCTCGCCGGGCGACGCTCCGAAACCGTCCTCGCCATCCACACTGACTCACAGGATACACAGAGCCCTTGGTGCCCAGTTCAGGCAGCTATTTTCATCTTCATCTGGTGTCCGATTCGACCGGCGAGACGCTGATTACCGTCGCGCGCGCGGTCGCGGCGCAATATGCCAACGTCACTCCCGTCGAGCACGTCTATCCTTTGGTGCGCAGCCAGAAGCAGCTCGACCGCGTATTGACGGAAATCGAGGAAGCGCCGGGCATCGTGCTGTTCACGCTCCTGGAGAAGGATCTCGTCGGCCGGCTGGAGGCCAAGTGCCAGGAGATCAATTCGCCGAGCCTGTCGATCATCGGGCCGGTGATGCAGTTGTTTCAGGCTTATCTCGGGGCGGCCACGACGGGCCGCGTCGGCGCCCAGCACACGCTCAATGCCGAATATTTCAAGCGCATCGATGCATTGAATTACACGATGATGCATGACGATGGCCAGCATACCGAAGGGCTGGAAGAGGCCGATGTCGTGCTGGTCGGCGTGTCGCGCACGTCGAAGACGCCGACGTCGATCTATCTCGCCAATCGCGGCGTGCGCACTGCCAACGTGCCGCTGGTGCCGGGCATCCCGCTGCCGCACCAATTGGAAACCTTGAAGCATCCGCTGGTCGTCAGCCTTCATGCGACGCCGGAACGTCTCATTCAGGTCCGCCAGAACCGGCTGCTCAGCATGGGTTCGGACAACGCAAGTGATGATTACATCGATCGTCAATCCGTCACTGAAGAAGTCACGTTCGCGCGAAAACTCAGCGCGAAATTTGGTTGGGCCTTGCTTGACGTCACGCGACGCTCGATTGAGGAAACCGCGGCAGCGGTGATGAAACTGCTTGCCGATCGGCAGCGCCAGCGGATTGTCGAATGACGATCTGGCGCAATCAGCAGTCGCTTATATTGGCATCGCAAAGCGCTGCGCGGCAAGGGCTTCTGCGCAACGCGGGTTTGACGTTCGATGCAATTCCGGCCGCTCTCGACGAGCGCGGCATTCAGGAGACGTCTGGTCTGAAAGATCCCGCAATGATTGCCGCGCTTCTTGCGCGCGCCAAGGCCACAGACGTTTCGTCGCGCCATCCTGGCCGGCTAGTGCTCGGGGCGGATCAGACGCTGGCTATCGGTGACAGACTATTCAGCAAGCCCTCAGGTCGCGAACAGGCGGCTTCGCAACTGCGCGATCTTGCCGGGCAAACGCACGAACTGCATTCAGCGATCGCACTGGTGCGTGACGGTGCCGTGTTGTTAGCCGATGTATCGGTCGCCTATATGACGATGCGTCCGCTTGGCGACGCTGCGATCGCGGCCTATCTTGACGCCGCCGGCGACGTCGTTACGACGTCGGTTGGCTGCTATCAATTCGAAGGTCTGGGCGTGCATCTGTTCGACCGCATTGACGGCGATCACTTCACTATTCTTGGCCTGCCGTTGCTGCCGCTGCTGAAATATCTGCGCGACGCCGAGCTGATCGCAATTTAAGGGAGTTTGATGATTATTCTCGGGCTGACCGGTTCGATCGGCATGGGCAAATCGACCACCGCAAAACTCTTCGCCGAGGCCGGCGTCCCGGTCTATGACGCCGACGCCACCGTCCACAAAATCTACGAGGGCGAAGCGGTCCCGGCCGTCGAGGCTGCGTTTCCCGGCACGACCGCTAACGGCAAGGTCGATCGTGCCAAACTCTCGACCTTCGTCGTGCATGATGCCGATGCGATGAAACGCCTCGAGCAGATCGTGCATCCGATGCTGCGCTCGCATCACAAGCAGTTTCTCGATGAGGCAGAGGCCTCGGGCGCGCCGCTCGCAGTGGTCGACGTGCCGCTGCTATACGAGACCGGCGGCGAAAACCGCGTCGATGCGGTCGTCGTCGTCACTACAGACGCGGCCACGCAACGAGACCGAATACTGGCGCGTAACAATATGACAGACGAAAAACTCGACGCCATTCTGGCGCGGCAGTTACCCGATGCGGAAAAGCGCAAGCGTGCTGATTTCGTGGTGGATACTTCGCATGGATTGGAGCCGGTGCGCTCGGCGATCAAGGACATTCTCGTCAAGGCTGCTACGATGCCGGTCCGGCGAACCGATCAGAGATAAGTCGATGCGCGAGATCATCCTCGATACCGAAACCACTGGCCTTGATCCGTTGCGCGGCGATCGCCTCGTCGAAATCGGCTGCGTCGAAATTTTCAACCGGATGCCGACTGGCCAGACCTACCATGTTTACATCAATCCCGAGCGCGACATGCCGGTCGAAGCCTTCAACGTGCATGGCCTGTCGGCACAGTTTCTGTCGGACAAGCCGTTGTTCGCCCATGTGGTCGACGAATTTTTGACATTCATCGGCGATGCGCCGCTGGTGATCCACAACGCGTCGTTCGACGTCGGTTTTCTCAATGCCGAATTGAAGCGCTGCGCGCGGGCGCTGATTGAACGTGAACGTTTGGTCGATACGTTGATGCTGGCGCGCCGCAAGCATCCCGGCGTCTCGAACCGCCTCGACGATCTATGCTCGCGATATGCGATCGACAATTCACGCCGCACCAAGCATGGCGCGCTGCTCGACGCGGAATTGCTGGCCGAGGTCTATATCGACCTGATCGGTGCGCGACAGTCGCAGCTCATTTTGGCGTCGGAAACCCGCAATGAAGCGGTGCGCGGTCTGGGCGAAATGCCGCGACGGCAGCGTGACACGCCCTTGATGCCGCGGCTGAGCGAGGCCGACGTCGCCGCGCATCGCGCGTTCATCGCGACGCTTGGCGACAAGTCGATCTGGGGGGAATACCTGGGCTGAGATTTAGCTCAGCTTGCTGGCCTGCTCGCCTTGGCGTTCCATGTTCTGCCGGTACAGGCCGACAAAATCGACGGGATCAAGCATCAGAGGCGGGAAACCGCCGTCGCGCACCGAGGTTGCGATGATTTCGCGTGCGAACGGGAATAGCAAACGAGGGCACTCGATCATGATCAGCGGGTGCAGGTTCTCTTCCGGTACGTTGGCAATGCGGAAAACACCGGCATAAGCCAGATCGAAAGAGAACATCACCGAACCACCGTTTTCGGCCTTGCCTTCGATCGACAATGTGACCTCGAATTCCGTGTCCGCGAGTTTATTCGCCGCGACGTTGATCTGAATATTGATCGCGGGCTGCTGTTGCTGCGGGGCCAGCGACGCCGGTGCGTTCGGATTCTCGAATGACAGATCCTTGGTGTACTGCGCCAGCACGTTGAGTTGCGGCGGAGCTGGTTCGGGGGGCGCGCCGTTGCCATTGGTCATGAAATCTCTCCTGAAAGCGGGTGCGAGCAACGGCGGAACCGAATGCCGGTGAAGTGGCTTATGCGAACGCTGATGTCGTCGGTGCGAGTGGCTATCATAGGCCCGCTATCTCCGACAAGGCGGCTCGTGTCCCGGTGGGCCGTGCAGTTTCCTCCGCCGCGCAAATGGGGCTAATGTGTTAAACGTGCCGCAACGCAACGATTTGCCTGCGGCTGCGCCAAACCGCGCCATTGGCCCGGCCGGACTTCGTGCCTACATGAGCTGGTCCCGACGCCGTTTTCGGTATCGGGGCGAGTTTCTTTTGCCGGGAAAATATGCTTGGCACCGATCAGAAAGCGATGCGACGTGGACATTTACACCATCATCTTCCTGGCGCTGGCAGTCTTTATCTTCCTGCGCCTGCGCAATGTGCTGGGTCAGCGCACCGGCGCTGAGCGACCGCCATTTGACCGCGCGGCCCGCGATGTAGCCAGCGGACAGGATAATGTGGTGCCGATGCCTGGCGCACCTGCCGAGACCGGCCCGATGACGCCCAGCGCCGACCCAATCCCGAGCGCCGAGCGCTGGAAGGACATCGCCGAGCCCGGCACCCCGCTGGCGCAAGGCCTCGACGCCATCGCCGCGCAGGATTCGTCGTTTGACCCGAAAAGCTTCCTTACCGGCGCCAAGAGCGCTTACGAGATGATTGTGCTGGCGTTCGCCAATGGCGATCGTCGTGCGCTGAAGGATTTGTTGTCCCCGGACGTGCTCGACGGTTGGGATTCGGTTATCACGGCCCGCGAAAAAGCCGAGCAGAAGACCGAGACCCGTTTCGTGTCGATCGACAAGGCCGAATTGGTCAGCGCCGAGGCCCGCGACAAATCAGCGATCATCACGGTACGGTTCGTGTCGCAGATGATCTCGGCGACGCGCGACAAGACTGGGACAGTGGTCGATGGCAGTGCGGACAAGGTTTCCGACATCACGGACGTCTGGACATTCGCGCGCGACACCGCCTCGCGCGATCCGAACTGGAAGCTCGTTCACACCGAGAGCGTTGGCTGATATCAGCCGCCAAGCGATCGTTTCAGTCGTCGCCGGTCTGATCGCGGCGGCGGCTTTACCTGCATCGGCAGATGCGCGTGGGCGGCACCATGTTCGCCGCGCTGCGGCGGTCGAAAAGCCGCTCGCGGAGTTTCAAAGCCGCGTTCCGCCCTTCGCGCTGCCGTTTGAATTCCCCGGCAGCCAATATGCGCCAGTCGCGTGGTCGGACATTCCCGGCTGGGGAGAGGACGATCAATATGCCGCCTACAAGACATTTCTGATCAGTTGCAAAGCCATCCTGGCGACGCGCAAGCCGTCAGCCGCCGACAGCAGCAAGGCGCTCGGCGATACGCTGCGCGCGCCCTGCGAGGCGACAAAGGTTGCGACAGTATCTGACACTGAATCTGCACGCAGGTTTTTTGAGGCGCAGTTCGCGCCGTTGCGCATCTCGCGGCTCGATCAGCCGGAAGGTTTCGTTACCGGATATTATGAGCCGATCATCGATGGTGCGCGGCGCCAAACCGACATTTACAACGTCCCGGTCTATCGCCGGCCGTCGAACCTGTTCGTGCGCGGCGCCTCGCAGGCGACGCTGAGCCTGCCGAATAAGGGTGAGGTATTCCGCAAGATCGGCCGCCGCAGACTGGTGCCCTATTATGATCGCGGCGCGATCGAGGATGGCGCGATCGCCGGGCGCGGGCTCGAAATCGTCTGGCTGAAGAACCAGACCGATCTGCTGTTCACGCAGATCCAGGGTTCGGCGCGGGTGAAGCTGGAGGACGGCGGCACCGTGCGGATCAATTATGAGGCGCATAACGGCTTTCCCTACACGCCGGTCGGCCGCGTCCTGATCGAGCGTCAGATCATTCCGCGCGAGCAAATGTCGATGCAGCGCATCCGGCAATGGATGACCGACAACCCCGACGGCGCGAACGAGTTACGGCGGCAGAACAAGTCCTACGTGTTCTTCCGCGAGGTGCAACTCTCCGATGCCGACGAGGCGGTCGGCGCGCAGGCCGTGCCGCTCACGCCGAACCGGTCGATCGCTGTCGACCGGTTCCTGCATGTGTACGGCACGCCGTTTTTTATCGAGGGCGAATTGCCGATCGAAAGTGACGGCTCGAAGACGCCGTTTCGGCGTTTGGTGATCGGGCAGGACACGGGATCGGCGATTATCGGACCAGCGCGCGCGGACATCTATTTCGGCGCGGGTGCGGAAGCGGGCAAGGTCGCCGGCCGGCTGAAAAATCCGGCGCAATTCGTGATGCTGGTGCCGAAGGTGCTCGATCCGAATTTGCCCGCGAGATCGGTCGCGCTGCCGCAGGATCGACCAGCGGCAGCGATCGCGAAGCTGTTTTCGCCAACCGTTGCTGCGCCGGTTACGGCGGCCCCACCGGTCGTGAATCCGCCTGAGCCGCCGCCCGTCGCGGCGACACAAGCCGCACCCGTCATCGCCGCGCCAAATATCGCACCGCCGAAGGTCGTACCGTTGCCCGAGGCGCGGCCGAAAATCGAAGCGGTTCGTGTGAAGCGCGCGCCCCGCCGATATTATTCGAGCCGCCGCGCGCGGACGACACCGCGCGGCTGGTTCTGGTGAGCAGCAAGCGACCGCCTGTCATCGAAGGCCCGCCTGCGCCGCGTCGCCGACGCGCGCTCAGTGCAGAAGAGCGCGCGCTGTGGGATGCGGTGGCCAAGCAGGTCAAGCCGCTGCGCAAGTTGCCGCGTCCGATGAAAAGTCCGATCGCGCTCCTTGCCGATTCGGCGTCGAAGCCGAGGCCAGCGCCAAAACCACCGACGCCGGCCCGACCGGTCAGGCCGCCGCTCGATGCGCCGAAAATCGCGCCACCGCTGACGCGGCTCGGGCGTCGCGAAAAATCATCGTTGTCACGCGGCAAGAAGGACATCGAGGCGCGAATCGATCTGCACGGCATGACGCAATACAGCGCGCATCTGGCGCTGCTGAATTTCCTGCACCGCGCGCATCGCGACGGCATGACTTTCGTGCTGGTCATTACCGGCAAGGGCCGCGCGCTCGGCCCCGAGTCCGAGCGCGGAATTTTGCGCCGTCAGGTGCCGTTATGGCTGTCGCTGCCGGAGTTTCGGACGCTCGTCGTCAGCTATCAGGAAGCTGGCATTGGCCATGGCGGCGAAGGCGCGCTTTACGTGCGGATCCGCCGCCCGCGTTGAAGTCTAAGCGCGGCGCAGGAGTTTCAGCGCAGCCGAAAACCTGAGGCTGCGCCGTCCGGCAAGCGCAGTTGCTTCAATCTGCGCATCGTCTTCGGTGCAAGTCCCGGAAAAGCCGATGCCGACCTCATGGCCACCAAAGATCGGATCCTCGCCAAGCGCAGGCGTGTGCTCCTGGTTCAGAATTTGGCCCTTCCAGCGGCCGTTTGCCGACGTGTAGGAACCGACATAGTAAAAGAACGCATCGCCTCCGAGAATGCGGCCATCATTCAGCAGCATCACGCCGGTGTTGCCGCCGCCAATGCCGTCCAGCATTTTGAGATGAATCGAATACAGCCCGTTGACGACGCCGTCTTCCCCGACCGCGCCGGGCCGAGATGCGGCATCATTTTCTTCCAGCGGCGTCATCACCGATCGGAACGTGACGCCGGGCATGTCTCGCACATCGCCGAAGAAGCGAAAGGTGTCGCCTTGTGGACTGCCGGTGATGCAGATCGTCCTGACGTCGTCGATCAGCATCGCCTTGTAGCTCGGGTCCTGGTTGTGGCGCTGGGTGGTAATTTCGGCGACGACTTCGTCGCCGACCTCTTGATAGACCCCCAGATGGGCAAAGGCCGAATTTCCGCCGAGCATGACTCGGTCATGCGCATACATCACGCTGCGGCCCTTGCCGCCATTCGTCTCGAACTCGACCTTGTAGAACCCCTTGAGCAACAACTATCTCCGCAGCGCCCCTACCTGCCCAGAATAACAGGCAATGTACGTGGACTGCCAGAGCGGGGTTTCAGGCTCCGGATCGCGCCTTTGCCGCCGGCCGCCGGATCTACAGAATAAACCGGCTCAGATCGGCATTCTTCGCGAGATCTCCGACGTGCTTCTGGACATAGTCCGCGTCGATGCGAATGGTCTCGCCGTTGCGGTCGGGTGCGGAAAACGAGATGTCGTCGAGCACCCGCTCCATCACGGTCTGCAAGCGCCGCGCGCCGATATTTTCGACCGTCGAATTCACCGCGACGGCAACATCGGCAAGCGCATCGATGGCGTCGTCGGCAATCTCCAGCGTGACGCCTTCGGTTTGCAGAAGCGCGATATATTGCTTGATGAGCGAGGCCTCCGGCTCGGTCAGAATCCGGCGCATGTCGTCGCGCGTCAATGCGTCGAGTTCGACGCGGATCGGCAGACGGCCTTGCAATTCCGGGAGCAAATCGCTCGGCTTGGCGATGTGGAACGCGCCGGACGCGATGAACAGGATATGATCGGTTTTGACCGGACCGTGTTTGGTCGACACGGTGGTGCCTTCGATCAAAGGCAGCAGATCGCGTTGGACGCCCTCGCGCGAGACGTCGCCGCCGGTGCGGCCGTCGCGCACGCATATCTTGTCGATCTCGTCGAGAAACACGATGCCGTTGTTCTCGACCACGCCGATGGCTTCCTGCGTCAACTGATCGGAGTCCAGCAGCTTGTCGGATTCCTCGTTGACCAGCAGGTCGTGCGAGCCTTCGACCGTGAGTTTGCGCGTCTTGGTCCGCCCGCCCATTTTGCCGAAGATGTCGCCGATCGAGATCGCACCCATCTGCGCGCCGGGCATGCCCGGAATCTCGAACATCGGCGGACCGCTGGACGACTGCATTTCCAGTTCGATATCCTTGTCGTTCAATTCACCGGCGCGCAGCTTCTTGCGAAAGGATTCGCGCGTCGCGGCACTGGAACCGGCGCCGACCAGCGCATCGAGCACGCGCTCTTCGGCGGCCTGCTGCGCGCGCGCCTTTACGTCCTTGCGCTTTTTCTCGCGGGTCTGTCCGATCGCGACCTCGACGAGATCGCGGATGATCTGCTCGACATCGCGGCCGACATAGCCGACCTCGGTGAATTTCGTCGCCTCGACCTTGATGAAGGGCGCGTTGGCGAGCCGCGCCAGCCGCCGCGCGATTTCAGTCTTGCCGACGCCGGTCGGCCCGATCATCAAAATGTTCTTTGGCAGCACCTCCTCGCGCAGCGAACCCGTCAGTTGAAGCCGCCGCCAGCGGTTGCGCAACGCGATCGAAACGGCGCGCTTGGCGTCGTGCTGGCCGACGATGTAACGGTCGAGTTCGGAAACGATTTCGCGCGGAGAAAAGTCTGTCATGGGGTTCGTACCATCAGCAGTGCCGGACCCTCGAGCGTGTTGACGACCGACCGCTTGCTAAATCCTGCCTTCTCGTAGCAGCGGATGGCGCGGGCGTTTTCGACGTCGGGGTCGGTGATGACGCAGGGCGCGCCGTCGGCCAGCAACTGGTCGACCAGAGCGCGGATGAAGGCGGAGCCGTGGCCGTGGTCGACCATGTCGGGTTCGCCAATGAATTGATCGATCGCGTGCGTGCCAGGCGGCAGCGTTCGGAACACGGCGTCGGGCCACTCGTCGAGGTCGTAGTTCTGGACGTAGGCGAACGGGGTGCAATCGAACTCCACGATGAACTGCCGCATCGCCGGATTGGCAAGATCGTCCTGCACCAGCGCGAACTGCTGGTCAGTGCCGCCCCACCATTCGATGACATGCGGATGTGCGAGCCAGGTCTTGACCTGCGGGAGGTCCCCCGACGCCATCTCGCGAAACTGATAGGCGCCACGCTTCATCGGTCAGCCGGCGTCCAGAGCTTCGATCGTGACGTTGCGGTTGGTGTAGACGCAGATGTCGGCGGCGATATCGAGCGCGCGGCGCACGATGGTTTCGGCGTCCTTGTCCGAATCGACCAGCGCGCGGGCCGCGGCCAGCGCGTAGTTGCCACCGGAGCCGATCGCCATGACGCCGGCCTCTGGCTCGAGCACGTCACCGGTTCCGGTCAGCACCAGCGAGACGTCCTTGTCGGCAACGATCATCATCGCCTCAAGCCGCCGCAGATATCGGTCCGTGCGCCAGTCCTTTGCCAGTTCGACGGCAGCGCGGGTCAATTGCCCCGGATATTGCTCCAGCTTGCTCTCCAGCCGCTCAAACAAAGTAAACGCATCGGCTGTGGCCCCGGCGAAACCGCCGATGACGTCACCCTTGGAGCCGAGCTTGCGGACCTTCCTGGCATTGGACTTGATGACCGTCTGGCCGATCGAGACCTGACCGTCGCCGCCGATCACGACGCGGCCGCCCTTGCGGACGGTCAGGATCGTGGTGCCGTGCCAGACGGCTGGCTGGCCCTCGTGCTGGGCCGAAAAGGATGCGTTCATGGAAACCTCGATTGGAAGGGCTGATCTAGGCACTGGCCGGGCGCGATGCAAATGCGGCAATTTCGGTGACTATGCTTTCAGATCGCAGGTCTGGGCGGTAGCGAAGCCGATAACTCCCTGTTAAAAGGGCGCGTTTTCAAGGAGAGTGCCGTGACGCGCGCCGCGACCATCCAGCGCAAGACCAGGGAAACCGACATCGCGGTCAGGATCGACCTCGACGGCGCCGGTGTGTCGACCATCGTCACCGGAATCGGCTTCTTCGATCACATGCTCGATTTGCTGGCGCGGCATTCCCGCATCGACATGGACGTCAAGGCGGTCGGCGACCTGCATATCGACTTCCACCACACGGTGGAGGATGTCGGCATCGCGCTCGGCCAGGCCGTGAGGCAGGCACTCGGCGACATGGCCGGGATCAACCGCTATGCCTCTCTGCATATGCCGATGGATGAGACGCTGACGCGCGTCGCGCTGGATATTTCCGGGCGGCCGTTTTTGGTCTTCAAGGCAGAATTCACGCGCGACAAGATCGGCGAGTTTGACTCCGAACTGGTGCGCGAATGGTTCAACGCATTTGCGATCAATGCGGGTGTCACGCTGCACGTCGAAACCCTATATGGCGACAACAATCACCATATCGCCGAATCCTGCTTCAAGGGGCTCGCGCGGGCGTTACGGGCCGCCGTCGCGATCGATCCGCGCAATGGCGGCGAGATACCATCCACCAAGGGTCAGCTCGGCGGGTGAACGAGGTCGTCATTGCGAGCCAGCACCATCGCTCTTGGGAATGGTGCTGAGCGAAGCAATTTAGAAGGCCACAAGCAGAGACTGGATTGCTTCGTCGCATTGTTTCTCGAAGACGAGAAACTCTGCTCCTCGCAATGACGTTGAGAGCTATGGAGCATATATGCCGGTTTACACCGTTCATGGATTGCGTGCCGACGGCACGGACGCTCGGCCGGCAGCCGACCGCATCGTTCTGGTGCGTGATGGCTTCCATTTCTGGGCTTTCGTGATGACGTTGCTCTGGCTGGTCTGGCACCGGCTGTGGTGGGCGTTGCTCGGCTACATCGTGGTGAGCGTCAGCGTTGTATACGCCCTGTCGGCGCTCGGCGTGCCCAGTGGAGCCCGCACGATCGTGATGCTGGTGATCTCGATGCTGGTCGGCTTCGAGGCGTCGTCGCTGTGGCGCTGGACGTTGTCGCGCGGCAAATGGCGGCCACTCGATGTGATCGTCGCCGAGGATGCCGAATCCGCCGAGCGCCGCTTCTTCGACCGTTTGGCGTCCTCGCGCCGTGACGGCGGCGACGATCGCGGCGCTTACGCAACGCGCGACTATGCGGGTCCGATGCGCCCGAGCGCGCAACGCGACATCATCGGGTCGTTTCCGCAGCCGGGATCGATGCGATGAGCGTTGCGATCATCGATTACGGCTCGGGCAATCTCCATTCGGCCGCGAAGGCGTTCGAGCGGGCCGCGCGCAGCATGCCCAACCCGGACACCATCATCGTGACGCGCGATCCAGAGCTTGTCTATCGCGCGGATCGTATTGTATTGCCCGGCGTCGGCGCCTTCGCCGACTGCCGCGAGGGCCTCGATGCGCTTGACGGCATGGTTGAGGCGATGACAGAGGCGGTGCGCAGCAAGGCCAGACCCTTCTTCGGCATCTGCGTCGGTATGCAATTGATGGCCTCGCGCGGGCTTGAGCACGTCACGTCGAACGGCCTGAACTGGATTGCCGGCGACGTCGAGAAAATCTCGCCGCGCGACGAGAATCTGAAAATCCCGCATATGGGCTGGAACACGCTCGACATGATCAGCGAGCATCCGGTGCTGGAGCGGCTGCCCCTCGGGCCTAAGGGGCTTCACGCGTACTTCGTGCACTCCTATCACCTGAATGCCGTCAACGAATCTGACGTGCTGGCGCGCGCCGAGTACGGCGGCGCGATCACCGCGATGGTCGGTCGCGACACGATGATCGGCACGCAGTTTCATCCCGAAAAGAGCCAGCGATTCGGGCTGGCGCTGATCGGGAATTTTTTGAAGTGGAAGCCGTGATCTTCTCCCCTCCCCCTTGCAGGGAGGGGTCGGGGGTGGGGGTTCATCGAACGCCAACCTCTCATCGACCCCCCTCCCTAACCCTCCCCCGCAAGGGGGGAGGGAGTCAGGCTCTGCAATGATCCTCTTTCCCGCCATCGATCTGAAAAACGGCCAATGCGTCCGCCTCGAACAGGGCGATATGGCGCGCGCGACCGTCTTCAACCTCGATCCCGCCGCGCAGGCGAAGGCATTCGAGCAACAAGGCTTCAAATATCTCCACGTCGTCGATCTCGACGGGGCGTTCGCCGGCAAGCCGGTGAATGCGGCGGCGGTCGAATCGATGCTGGCGACGATCAGGATGCCCGTGCAGCTCGGCGGCGGCATCCGTGATCTCGCTACCATCGAGGCGTGGCTGGCGAAGGGCATCGCTCGCGTCATCATCGGCACCGCAGCGGTCCGCGATCCGGCGCTGGTGAAAGAGGCGGCCAGGACATTTCCCGGCCGCGTCGCGGTCGGTCTCGATGCGCGCGACGGCAATGTCGCGGTGGAAGGCTGGGCGGAAAGCTCCAGCATCACGGCGCTGGAGATCGCGTTGCGTTTCGAGGATGCCGGCGTTGCCGCGATCATCTTCACCGACATTGCGCGCGACGGTCTTTTGAAAGGCATCAACTGGGACGCGACCATCGATCTGGCAGAGGCCATCTCGATTCCCGTCATCGCCTCGGGCGGTCTCGCCTCGATCGCCGATATCGAAACGCTAGTGTCGCCTCGCGCGAAAAAACTTGAAGGCGCAATCGCCGGCCGCGCGCTGTATGACGGCCGCGTCGATCCGGCCGAAGCGCTGGCGTTGATCGCGTCGAAGAAAGCCGCCTGATGTTCAAGGTCCGTGTCATTCCCTGCCTTGATGTGAAGGACGGCCGTGTCGTCAAGGGCGTCAACTTCGTCGACCTGCGCGACGCGGGCGATCCCGTCGAAGCGGCCATCGCCTATGACGCCGCCGGCGCGGACGAGCTGACGTTCCTCGACATCAACGCGACCCATGAAAATCGCGGCACGATGATGGATGTCGTGCGGCGCACGGCCGAAGCCTGCTTCATGCCGCTGACGGTCGGCGGCGGCGTCCGCACCGTCGACGACATCAAACAATTGCTGCGCGCCGGTGCCGACAAGGTGTCGATCAATTCGGCCGCCGTGGCGCGGCGCGAATTCGTCAAGGAAGCGGCCGAGAAGTTCGGCGGCCAATGCATCGTGGTCGCCATCGATGCCAAGCGGGTCAAGCGCGGCAGCCGCGACCGCTGGGAAATCTTCACCCATGGCGGGCGCAAGGAGACGGGCATCGATGCGGTCGAATTCGCGCAGGAGGTCGTTGCGCTGGGCGCGGGCGAAATCCTGCTGACCTCGATGGATCGCGACGGCACGCGGCAGGGTTTTGACATTCCGGTCACAAGGATGATTGCCGACAGTGTGACCGTGCCGGTGATTGCCTCCGGCGGCGTCGGCCATCTCGATCATTTGGTCGAGGGCATCCGCGACGGCCATGCGACGGCGGTCCTCGCGGCGTCGATCTTCCACTTCGGCGAATTCACCGTCCGGCAAGCGAAAGACCACATGGTCCGCGCCGGGCTGCCGATGCGGGTTGATCCCTGACACCATTTTGGTGTTGGGTCACAAAGCTGCTAAATCCGTGACATATTGCGCGACCGATCCGGCGTGCGCGTTGAGTGTAATCGATGTCGGGCTTCACGATTTACGATCTTGCCGCCACCATCGATGCCCGCGCCAGCGCCGGCGGCGATCTCTCCTACACGCGAAAGCTGCTCGACAAGGGCGCGGAACATTGCGCCAAGAAGTTAGGCGAGGAAGCGATCGAAACGATCATCGCCGCGGTCGGCAACGATCGCGCGCATCTGATCGCGGAAAGCGCCGACGTGCTGTTTCATCTGCTGGTGCTGATGAAGTCGCGTGGCGTCACGATCGAAGAGGTCGAAGCCGAACTCGGTCGGCGCACGGCGATGTCCGGCCTTGAAGAAAAGGCCGCGCGGCCGCGCGACTGAGGACGTGATGATGGATATCAGGGCTCCCGACCAGCAATATAATCCGTATCGCATTTTCTCGCGCGCGCAGTGGGCGAAGTTGCGTGACGACACGCCGATGACGCTCGACGCCGGCGAGATCGCCAAGCTGCGTTCGATGTATGACCGCCTCGATCTCACCGAGGTCGAGGACATTTATCTGCCGCTGTCGCGGCTGCTCTCGATCTATGTGTCGTCGATGCAGCGGCTGTATTATTCGCAGCGACGTTTTCTCGGTATCGAAGATCGAAAGATGCCTTATATCATCGGCGTCGCAGGCTCCGTCGCGGTCGGCAAGTCGACCACCGCGCGGGTGTTGCAGGCGCTGCTGGCGCGCTGGTCGCCGAAGCCGCGCGTCGACCTCGTGACGACGGACGGTTTCTTGTTTCCGAACGCCACGCTGGAACGGCAAGGCATCATGCAGAAGAAAGGCTTTCCCGAAAGCTACGATCTGCCGACGTTGCTGTCGTTTCTCAGCGACATCAAGGCCGGGCGCAGCCCGGTCCGCGCGCCGCTCTATTCGCATCTCACCTACGACATCCTGCCGGACACATGGCAGGAGATCGACCGGCCGGACATTTTGATCGTCGAAGGCGTCAACGTGCTGCAGACTGGGCGGCTGCCCCGCGACGGCAAGGCGGTGCCGGTGGTGTCGGACTTCTTCGACTTCTCGGTTTACATCGATGCCGACGAACCGGTGCTGCGCAAATGGTATGTCGAGCGTTTTCTGGCGCTGCGTGACACGGCGTTTCACGATCCGCGGTCCTATTTCAACCGTTATGCGCTGCTGTCGGACGAAGAAGCGACTGCCACGGCGCTGGCGATTTGGGAGCGGACCAACCTGGCCAATCTCGAAGACAACATCCTGCCGACCCGCCCCCGCGCGACGCTGATCCTGAAAAAGGGTGCGGACCATGTGGTTGAGACGGTAGCGCTGCGGCGGTTATAACCCCTTTTAACAGGCACGACCGTCACTCTCCGCGAAGGTGGAGGGCAAGTATTCCAGAGCATCGATAATGTGAGTACTTGATCACCGCTCGCGTGCGTAAGAACGCACTTGGCGGGGATGACGGCAAGGATTGTTGCGGGCGTCCTCAGGTGCGCAATTGCGCACCGGGGAATAACGATGGCTGGCTTACGCCGCCCGCGCCTCGAAACGGGCCGAATAGCGCGCGGCGATCGCCGAGACCGGCATCACCACCAGCACATCCGTGGTGCCGAACTGGCGATCGATCACGGCGCCGTCGCCGATATAGGCCCCGACGCGCAGATAGCCCTTGATCAGGGGCGGCAAAGCCCGCAACGCGGCCTTGCGATCGATCGCCTCGGCCGCCATGCGGTTCATCTCGACATGACGCGCGGATTGCGCGCGCGCGCACCATGGCTCGGGCGCGCGCGCATGATGATGCAGATAGGAGAGCGGCAGCGCGAGGTGATCGGGATTGGTGCCTTCAAGCGACGCGCAGCCGATCATGACGTCGATCCGGTTGAACTGCACGTAATTCCAGATACCTTGCCACAGCAATTCGACGGTGCGCTTGGTGCGATAGCGCGGCAGCACGCAGGATCGCCCGAGTTCGAGGAAGCGCAGGCCGCGGTGGCGGGCGAGCAGCGACGACAGATCAAACTCGTTCTCGCTATAGAAGCCGTGATGCGCGTCCGCGCGCTCCTGTCGCAGCAGCCGATACGTGCCGACCACCGGCTGGTTGCCCCGCAAGGTTGGCGGTGCATCATGGTCGATCACCAGCAGATGGTCGCAGATCTGGTCGAAGGCGTCCTTGTCGCGCCGCGCGAGCAGCGTGGCGGCATCGGCAATGGCATGGCCGTTCTTGTAGAACACCTTGTAGCGCAGCCTTTGCGCGCGCTTGATGTCGCCTTTGTTCCGAGCGAGCCGCACCTCGAGCGGGCCGATGCGGCCGAGCGAGACGACTTCGCCCGCCATTGGCGGCCGCAGCCAGGTGATAGCGTGGCGTGCGATGGTACCGGCCATCTCGGGCCGCATCATCTGCATCAGGCGAAGCGACAGAGCCGTCTGATCGGCCTGCATGGCGATCCCTTCCTGGCATCGAATCGGATGCCGGTTCAGGGATGACAGAACATGCGCGGCCGACAGCGCCGTGACGTTGTCGTGACTGTTGGATGACGTCAGGCGGTGGCGCGCCGCGATGTCACAAGGCCGGCGAGCGCGGCTTCGAGCTTGTCGCGGTCGAGCGGCTTGAGGAGAAAGCCATCCATGCCGGCATCGAAACAGGCGGTGCGATCCTCGTTCTCCGTATTGGCTGTCAACGCCAGGATCGGCGTGCGCCGCGCTGACAGGGTCTCGCGGGCGCGAATCATGCGCGTTGCGGCGAGGCCGTCGAGCAGGGGCATCTGGACGTCCATCAGCACGAGGTCGAACGGCGTATCGTCGGAATCTGCCGCGCTCCAGGCTCTGACGGCGGCATCGCCATTGCCGGCCATGACCGGCCGATGCCCAAGTCGGGTTAGCAGCGCGCGGATCAACAGCGCGTTGATCTCGTTGTCCTCGGCGACCAGCACGGACAATCCGGTCGCGCCGGGCGTCTGCTCGTAATGGTCAGGCGGATCGGCCGCGATCGATGGCGACGGGATCTCGCCCGCGATCGCCAGCCTTGCCGCCAACGATGCAGCGCGCAGCGGCTTGACGAGATAGCCCGTGAAGGCGGACGCCGCGTTCGGCAAGGCGTCATGCCGCGTCGCCGGCGTCACCAGGACGATTCGACGCTCCATGTAGGGTCGTGCCGCAACCGCGAGCCTTTCGATATCGCCATCGAAAGCGCTGTCGACCAGCACCGCGTGCCATGCGCGTTCCGGCAGCAACGCCAATGCGACATCGAGATCGGACACGGAACAGGTCTGCGCACCCCAACGCTGCAACGTGTCAACGGTCAGTTCGGCCTCGATCGTCTGCGGCGTCACCACCAAGACGGCCCGCTCACGTAAATCCGGCGCGACGAAGCCGAGGCCGATCGTCGGTCCGTGCGCGACCAACGGAAGCGACACATCGAATGTGGCGCCCTGCCCCGGCGCGCTGTGCAACGCGATGCGCCCGCCCATCTGCTTGACGATGCGGTCGCTGATGCTGAGACCGAGACCGGAGCCGCCGAAGCTTCGTGCGGTCTGCGCATCCGCTTGCTCGAAATCCCGAAAAATTCTCGCCTGCGCATCCGGCGCGATCCCGATGCCGGTGTCGCGCACCGTGAAGCTGATCTCGCCATTGCGTTCACCGGGCGCAACGATCACCGCGACACCGCCGTTCGGCGTGAATTTAATGGCGTTGCCGGCGAGATTGAGCAACACCTGCCGCAGCCTTGCGGCATCCCCGAGCACCTTGGCCGGCAGCGCCTCATCGATCGAGGCGGCGATCTCGATGCCACGGGCCTGCGCGCGCGGCGCCAGCAGTTCGACGATGTCCTCGACCAGCGTCGCCAATGCAAAGGGCTTGACGTCGAGATCGATTTTGCCGGCCTCGATCTTGGAATAGTCCAGCAACTCCTCGATCAGCATCAGCAAGGCGTCGCCGGATGTTTTCACGGCCCTGGCATAGGTCGCCTGCTCCGGCGACAAGGCTGTGTCGAGCAGCAGCCCGGTCATGCCGATGATGCCGTTCAGCGGCGTGCGAATTTCATGCGACGTCATCGCAAGAAAACGCGATTTCGCCGAATTCGCGGCCGCCGCCTGATCGCGCGAGTGGGCGAGCGCCTGCTCGGCCTCGGCGCGAATGGTAACGTCGCGGCCGACCGCGAGCAATTCCGTCGCGCCGTGCACGTCGTTGCGGACGAGCCCTTCGCGCCACCCAATCCAGCGCGGCCCGTCCGGTGTCGCCAGTTTTTGATCGTAGCAGCGCGTTCCGCTGGGTTCGACCGTCGCTGGTGGCTGGTCGATCGCGGCAAGGCTGAATATTGTGCCGACAAGGTCTTCGCGCGCGCGCTGCGCCAGTGCACAATACGCATCATTGGCGTGGCTGATCGTCCCATCGGGCGCGCGGAGCACGATCAGATCGCCTTGCGACTCGAACAGGCTGCGGGCGCGGTCCTCGGCTTCCTTCAATTCCCAATTGCGATCGGCCAGCGCCTCATTGTGCAATGCCAGCATCCGCAGCTTCCGCTTGATAAAACGCAGCCGCATGCTCAGCGCGGCCAGGGCGGCGCAGGCGAGCGCGAACAGAAAGCTCGCGCCGATCGCGAATATGTGCGGATCGTAACCGGCGATCGGCGCGGTGCTGCCGGCCAGAAAGCCGTATGTGCCGCCGAATGCGATCGAAAAGATCGTCGCGGCGCGTAGCACGAAATTGAGTGACGGATAGCGGCGCGCAAGATAGCGCAACATCCATCGCAATCGCCGTGCAAGCGCCATCGTCAGTCCTGCGGGTTATTCGACCGCAGAATGTGCCGATGATGTTGCCAATCACTATCACCGATGGTTCTGGTTTCGGGGCAATGCGATCTGAGTTAATGAAACGTTACAGCGCGGCCTGCGCCATCCGGCGGTGGCCGCCACTCGCACCCACGATCAAAGCTGCCGCATCGCGCGGCGTCACGCGCGCGGAGCTCACATAGATGCGATAATCCGCATCGGCGTCGCGCGTCAGATAGATCAGCGGCTCGGAGGCCGCGGCCGCGCTGGAGATGCCGATCAGGCGCGTCGCGGCCGTCGCTTCGCAGCCGGTCTCGGACGCCGCGTCGGCGTCGTCGGCAATGGCGAAGTCGGCCGTTTCCGGCGTATCGACGATCTGGACCCGCACGGTGGCGCGGGCCGGATTGTCCGTGAAGGCGACATTGAACTGCGCCTGCCACGGCGCTGATGCGAGCTGGACGGACGTTTCGCCGACCGGGATACAAGGCTGGTTCGCCGGCGGAAATTCGTGGCGCGCGAAGAACGCAGCCAGAAACAAGGGGACCGACGACGCGAGAATTGTGAATCGCAGCATGATACGCACCCATTCATACATCACCCGAAACGCGGGTTATGGTTGTCAGAGTGTGAATCAAAACCGTTACTGTCGGGTTGATACCGGGTGTGGAACGGGTTTGACACCGCGACGGGTGACGCCGTCATCGTCGGCAAGGGCGCGAATGCGTCCGATGACGGGATGACCCTGTATTCCGCGATGCTTCACCTCGAGTTGAAGCGCCTCCGTATACTGGCGTCTCGACCTTCGCGCGCGATTGCGCGCCGCGCGTGTTGGAAAATGAACTGGCGAAAGTTGATTTCTCAAACAAAAAATCGAATCCCTACGCCGCACGTTTGATGTCGTCTGCGAGCACGCGGTAGGACAAGGCTTCCGCGAGGTGTAGTCGGGCCATCCGCTCGGATCCGTCGAGATCGGCCAAGGTGCGCGCAACGCGCAGGACGCGATGATAGCCGCGTGCCGACAGGCTCATCTTTTCGGCGGCATCGCGCAGCAATGCGAGGCCCGGCGCGTCGGGTTTGGCGACGTCGTCGAGCACGGCGGCGGGCGCCTCGGCATTGGTGCGAATTTGCGGCAGCCCAAGCGCGGCGTAACGCGTGCGTTGCAGATCGCGGGCGGCCGCGACACGCGCCGCGACCTCGGCTGATCCTTCGGCCGGTGGCGGCAAAATGAGGTCGGCGGCGCTGACGGCAGGCACCTCGATGCGCAAATCGATGCGGTCCATCAGCGGGCCGGAGATGCGCTGCTGATAATCGGCCGTGCAGCGGTCGAGCCGGTTGCGTTTGCAGGCGTAGCCCGGCTCGTAGGCGTGGCCGCAGCGGCACGGGTTCATTGCCGCGATCAGCATGAAGCGCGCCGGATAGGTCACGCGGTGGTTGGCGCGCGACACCGAGACCTCGCCATTTTCCAGTGGCTGGCGCAGCGAATCCAGCACCCGCGGATCGAATTCCGGCAATTCGTCGAGAAACAGCACGCCCTGATGCGCCAGCGAGATTTCACCCGGCTTGGCCCGTGCGCCGCCGCCCGTCAGTGCCGCCATGCTGGCCGAATGATGCGGCGAGCGAAACGGCCGACGCGAGGTCAGCGCGCCGCCCTCGATTTCGCCGGCGACCGAGGCGATCATCGAGACTTCCAGCAATTCGGCCGGCGAGAGCGGCGGCAGGATCGACGGCAGCCGCGCCGCCAGCATCGATTTGCCGGAGCCGGGCGAGCCGATCATCAACAAATGATGCCCGCCGGCTGCGGCGATCTCCAGCGCGCGCTTGGCGCTTTCCTGCCCCTTGATGTCGCGCAGGTCGAGCGCAGCGAGGCTGCGCTCGTGCACGCGGGGCTGGGGCCGCGACAGCACCTGCGAGCCCTTGAAATGGTTGGCGATCTGGATCAGCGACGTCGCCGCGATGATCTGGATGTCAGGGCTGGCCCAGGCCGCCTCCGCGCCGCAGGCCGCCGGGCAGATCAGCCCTTCGTCGCGGGCATTGGCGCCGATCGCCGCCGGCAGCACCCCGGCAACCGGAGCCAGTGAACCGTCGAGCCCCAATTCGCCGAGCACGGTAAATCCGCTCAGCGCGTCGGGCGGAATCGCACCGATCGCGGCCATCAAGCCGAGAGCGATCGGCAGGTCGTAATGGCTGCCTTCCTTCGGCAGATCGGCGGGGGCGAGATTGACGGTGATGCGTCGGGCCGGCAGCGCCAGCCCCGAGGCGATCATCGCCGACCGGACCCGTTCGCGCGCTTCCGAGACGGCCTTGTCCGGCAGACCGACGATCGTAAACGCGGGCAATCCTGGCGCGACCTGCACCTGGACATCGACCGCGCGGGCGTCGATGCCCTCGAAAGCCACCGTCGATACGCGCTGAACCATCGCCCGTCCCCGATTGAAGTGGGCTCAGGCTAATCTAAGGTTGCACCTATCGCAAGAACAATAGAAGAACAGACAACAGGGTCGGGGGAGCGGCTCCCGTGACGGCCTCTTTCAAGATTTGACCTGATCGCCTTCGAGGCCACGAATGGCGGTGTAATAGCCGCGAAATGGTTGCTATCCCGCAGCCCCATAGTCAGGACATCCCGAAAATTCCGACGGATTGCATCTCGCCCTCGAAAAATGCCGCCCCCGCCCCGCCTCCGTAGACGCGGACATCACCCGCGCTTCGTCTCTACACAATCCCACAGCATTGCCGCGACGTCGGGCCCGCCGAGCCGCGCGATGGCGCGAATGCCGGTCGGCGAGGTCACGTTGATCTCCGTTAAGTTGCCGTCGATGACGTCGATGCCGACCAGCAGCAATCCGCGCTCGCGCAGATGCGGCCCAAGCCGCGCGCAGATTTCACGTTCGCGATCGGACAGTTCGGTCGCATTGGCGGCGCCGCCGCGCACCATGTTGGAGCGCAGGTCGTTGACGGCGGGCACGCGGTTCACCGCGCCGGCGAATTCGCCATCGACGAGGATGATGCGTTTGTCGCCGTGCTTCACCTCGGGCAGGAAGCGCTGGATCACCCACGGCTCCTTAAAGGTCACGGCAAAAAAATCATAGAGCGAGCCGAAATTCATGTCCTCGTCGAGCACGCGAAACACCGCCGCCCCGCCATGTCCATGCAGCGGTTTCATCACCACCGCGCCGTGCTCCTTGCGGAACGCATTGATCTCGGCGAGATCGCGCGAGATCAGCGTCGGCGGCATCAGGTCGGAAAAGCCCATCACGAACAGCTTTTCCGGCGCGTTGCGCACGCTGGACGGATCGTTGACAACAAGCGTCTGCGGATGAATGCGTTCGAGAAAGTGCGTCGAGGTGATGTAAGCCAGATCGAATGGCGGATCCTGGCGCAGCAGCACGACGTCGAAGGACTTCAGATGTTGGCGTTCACTGTCACCGAGTGTGAAGTGATCGCCTTCGGTATCGCGCACGGTGAGTTGCTGCATCGGCGTGACAAGGTCGTCGCCGCGCAGCGAGAGCTTGTCCGGTGTGTAATAGAAAATCTCATGGCCGCGCTTCTGCGCTTCGAGCAACAGCGCGAAGGTGGAATCGCCCTTGATGTTGATGCGGGCGATCGGGTCCATCTGGACGGCGACTTTGAAGGTCATCTTTTTCAGTCCACTTGTGTGAGATCAGGTGCTCGCGTCGAACGCCGCCATCAGGTGGCGCGGCGGTCGCTTCGGCGCAATCAGCATCGCGTCGAATCGAACGTCGAAATCGGCATGTTCGGGATGCGCGGCCAACCACGCGGAGGCGGCGTCGATGATGCGCCGCTGCTGGCGCGGCGTCACGGCATAGGCGGCATCGTCCAGACGGGCGCGCGCCTTGACCTCCACGAAGGCCAGAAGGGTATGCGATTGCGCGACGAGATCGATCTCGCCATAGGGCGTCTTGAAGCGTAACGCGAGAATGGCGTAGCCGCGCGCTACGAGAAAATCCGCAGCGATGGTCTCGGCGTTCACGCCGTTCTTGAAGGCAGCGACACGTTCCGGCGCGGCGGGAATTTTAGCTTTCGCCATGGTCCACTTCTTTCGCCAATTCCAGCGCCCGCGCATAGACCTCGCGGCGCGGCCGGCCCGACAATTCGACGGCCTGGGCGACGGCATCCTTGACGCTTGAGTCCTTCATTGCGCTGCGTAGCAGGTTATCGAGATCGTCGGACGCCATCAGTTGCGCGTCGGCCGCCGGCGGCGCGATGACGACGACGAATTCGCCGCGCGTCTCGAGTTCATCCGCGCCGCGCGCGAGGTCCGTTATGGCGCCGCGCGAAACCTCTTCGTGCAGCTTGGTCAGCTCGCGGCAGATCGAGGCTTCGCGAGCCCCCATGACGCCTTTGAGATCGCGCAGCGTCTCGGCGATGCGGTTGCCGCTTTCGAACATCACCAGAGTCGCATCGATGCGGGCCAACTCCGCCAAGCGCGTCCGTCGCGCGCCTTGTTTCGAGGGCAGAAAACCCTCGAAGTAAAAGCGATCGGTCGGCAACGCGGCGACGGCCAGTGCCGCCAGCACCGAGGACGGGCCGGGGAGGGCCATGACCGGATGCCCGGCGGCGCAAACCTCGCGCACCAGCTTGAAACCGGGATCGGAAATCAAAGGCGTGCCGGCATCCGAGACCAAAGCGATCGATGCGCCCTCGTTCAGGCGTTGCAGGATCTTCGGCCGCGCCTGCTCGGCATTGTGCTCGTGGTATTGATGCAATTGTGCGGAGATGCCGTAACGCTCGGTCAACCGCCGCGTGATCCGCGTGTCCTCGCAGGCGATGGCGTCGACGCCGGCCAGCGTTTCCAGCGCGCGCAACGTGATGTCGCCGAGATTGCCGATCGGCGTCGCCACCAGATACAGCCCGCCAAGCGGCTTCGGCGCGGTGACGACATGACCGGCGACAATGAACGTCCGGGCTTTGGGGGGGCCGGCGTCTGCGGGGTCGGGCCTTGGGGCGGGGTCTGCGCGCATGGCGTTCATGTAAGCTGAATGGCGGATTCACAATAGTGATTTCGGCACCAATGCAACACTTGGCCCGAATCGCCCTCCGAATCGCCCTAATCCGTTCGTTTGGATTACTTTGTCGCCGACATTATGCCTAAATGTTCCTCTCCTCATGAGGGAGAGGATTGGTCGCACCTGATGAAGCGGCAATGAAAGTAAGTCATGGCCGGCCCGCACGATTCCAGAAACGACAACCGGGGCGCGACCCGCCGGACGGTGGCGGGCCTCATTTTCGGTGCGCCGTTGCTCGGGGCCTGCGCCGGCATGTCCTCGCCATTTTCGTCATCGACGCCGGGGCCGGCGGGGCCGCCGCAACAGCCGACCGCCATCGGTTCGGGACAGGTGAAAGTCGGACTGGTGCTGCCGCTGTCGGCGGCGGGCAATGCCGGCGTCGCAGCGCAGTCGATGCGCAACGCCGCCGAAATGGCCCTGGCGGAATTCCAGAACCCCAATATTCAGTTGCTCATCAAGGATGATGCCGGTTCGCCGCAGGGCGCCACCTCCGCGACGCAGCAGGCGCTTGACGAAGGCGCCGAAATTATTCTCGGGCCGCTATTCGCGACGTCCGTCCCGGCGGTCGCCGCATTGGCCCGGCCGCGCAACGTCTCGGTGATCGCATTTTCAACGGATTCGAGCGTTGCCGGTCGCGGCGTTTATCTGCTGAGTTTTTTGCCGGAATCCGACGTCAACCGGATCGTCGATTACGCGGCCGGCACTGGCAAGCGCTCCTACGCGGCGCTGCTGCCGGAAAACGCCTATGGCAACGTGGTCGAAGCGGCTTTCAAGCAGGCGGTCGCGCGCAAAAATGGCCGTATCGCGGCTTTCGAGAAATACGGCGCGGACCGCGCCGGCTCGGCGCGAAATCTGGCACAGCAGCTCGGCGGAGCCGATGCTTTGCTGCTGGCCGATGACGGCGATTCCGTCGCGGCGGTGGCCGAGGCGCTGACCGCTGCGGGCGCCAATCTGCGCAACATCCAGTTGCTCGGCACGGGGCTGTGGGACAACCCGCGCGTATTCGCGAGTGCGGCGATGCAGGGCGGCCTCTACGCTGCGCCGGACCCGTCGGGCTTCCGCGCTTTTGCCGGTCGCTACCGCGCCAAGTTCAGCGGCGACCCGGTGCGCACGGCGACCTTGGCCTATGACGCCGTTGCGCTGGTCGCGGCGCTTGCGCGCACGCAAGGCGCGCAACGTTTTTCGCCGGAGGTGTTGACCAATCCGTCCGGCTTCGCCGGCATCGACGGGCTGTTTCGGTTTCGGCCCGACGGCAGCAATGAGCGCGGGTTGGCGATCATGCGCGTCACGTCCGGCGGCGGCGTGCAGGTTGCGGGATCGCCGAAGAGTTTCGGGGCCTAAGCCGCAAGGTCCGCCACCACCGCATCGAGCAGCGGGAATCCCGATTGCGTCACGCGCAACCGGCCGTCGTCATCGACGATGATCGCGCCCTCGTCGCGCAAAATGTCAATGCGGCGCGGATCGAGCGCGCGGCCGGAGAGCGCCTTGTAGCGCGCCGGGTCAATGCCCTCCGCCAACCGGAGCCCCATCAGCAGGAATTCGTCGGCGCGTTCTTCGCTGTTCAAGAGATCGTCGGTGACGACGCCGTGGCCGGTGGTCTCGACGCGCATCAGCCAGGTTTCCGGACGCTTCTCGGTGGCGATGGCATGGCGCACGCCGGCAATGTCGAGCCGGCCATGCGCGCCGGGGCCGATGCCGACATATTCCTGCCCACGCCAGTAAATGAGGTTATGCTTGCACTGCGCGCCTGATCGCGCATGATTCGAAATCTCGTAGGATGGCAATCCGTGCCGCGCGCAGACCTCCTGCGTCACATCGTAGAGCGCGCGCGCCACAGCTTCATCCGGTGTCTTCAATTTGCCGGCGGCGTGCAGGCCGAAAAACGGCGTACCCTCCTCAATGGTGAGTTGATAGAGTGACAGGTGCTCGGCGGCTTCCGATATCGCGAGCTTCAATTCCTCCGTCCACATGTCAGGCGTCTGGTCCGGCCGCGCATAGATCAAATCGAACGAGTAGCGGTCGAACACGCTGCGCGCGATCGCCACCGCATCGAGCGCCTCGCGCGCCGAATGCAGACGCCCCAGCGCCTTGAGCGATGCATCGTCGAGCGCCTGCACGCCGAGCGATACGCGGTTGACGCCGGCGGCGCGATAACCCTTGAAGCGCGTGGTTTCGACGGATGTCGGATTGGCTTCGAGCGAGACCTCGACATCGGGCGCGACGGTCCAATGTTGTCCGATCGCGTCGAGAATCGCGCCGACCGTTTGCGGCTCCATCAAGGATGGCGTACCGCCGCCGAGAAAGATCGACGACACCGTGCGGCCGGGCGTGCGCGCGGCGGTGGTCTCGATCTCGCGCGCAAAGGCTGCCGCGAAGCGCGGCTGGTCGATCGGCGCATGCCGGACATGGCTGTTGAAGTCGCAATAGGGGCACTTCGACAGGCAGAACGGCCAGTGAATATAAACGCCGAATGCGTTTTGTTCTTTTTCGTTCACCGTTTGCGGATTGATGGATGCGCGCTCCATCACGACCTTCTCGCTCGGTTTGTCGTGCGCGAAGACTCCCCACCCCCGACCCCTCCCCACCATGAAGAATGGGGGGAGGGGGGAAGCATGCACTGCCTTGTCTCCCCTCCCCCCACTCTTGCGGTGGGGTCGAGACGAGCGAAGCTCGCTCTCTGGGGTCGGGGGTGGGGGGCTTTTGAGAGTGACAATCTAACCAAGGCATATCTCCGCAAGCATCACGAAGGCTTTGGCGCGATGCGACAGGCCGAGCCCGTGCGGCGGCAGGCCGTGCTTTTCCATCGAGGTCATTTCGCCGAAGGTGCGCACATGGCCGTCCGGCAAAAACGACGGATCGTAGCCGAAACCGGCGCTGCCGCGCGGCGGCCAGACCAAAGTGCCATCGGCGCTGGCTTCGACCTCTTCGAGATGGCCGTCGGGCCATGCGACGCAGAGCGCCGACACGAAATGCGCCTTGCGCTGGTCGGGGGCGGTCGCGCCGCGCTCCTGCAACAACCGTTCGATGCGCGTCATCGCGGCCGTGAAATCCTTGCGCTCGCCGGCCCAGCGCGCCGAATAGATGCCGGGCGCGCCGTCGAGCGCATCGACGACGAGACCTGAGTCATCTGCGAAGGCGGGAAGCTGTGACGCCTGGGCTGCCGCGATCGCCTTGATCGCGGCATTGGCCTTGAAGGTGTCGCCTGTCTCCTCGGGCTCGCCAAGATGGAGTTCACCCGCCGACACCGCGTCGATCCCGTAAGGCGACAGCAGTTCGCGCATCTCGGCGAGCTTGCCGGGATTGTGGGTTGCGATGACGAGGCGGCCGGTGATTCGTCGGTGAGAGGTCATGAAGCAGTTTAGGCGCAACCGATGATGTTGTCGTCCCCGCGAAGGCGGGGACCAAGTACGCCGTGTCGTCTCGTTTGCTGGAGAGCGCCCACCTGAATTCGCGGGCGCTGCGATTACTGGGTTCCCGCCTTCGCGGGAACGACGGCCATGCTGGTTGGATCGCTGCACTCGACACGTGAGTTTTATGCCACGGCCATCTTTTGCAAATCGACCAGACGCGCGATGCCCTTCTGGGCGAGGCCCATCAGCGCCAGAAACTCGTCATGCGAAAACGGCGTCTTTTCGGCGGTGCCCTGCACCTCGATGATTCGGCCATCGCCGGTCATGACGAAATTGGCGTCGGTGTCGGCTTCCGAATCCTCGGCGTAATCGAGATCGAGCACCGGCGTGCCTTGATAGATGCCGCAGGAGATGGCTGCGATGTTGTCGCGCAGCACGGGATTTGAGTGCTTGAACATGTTGCGGCCCTTCATCCAGCCGATGCAATCGGCCAACGCGACCCATGCGCCGGTGATCGACGCGGTGCGGGTGCCGCCGTCGGCCTGAATGACGTCGCAATCGACCGTGATCTGGCGCTCGCCAAGCGCTTCGAGATCGACGGCAGCGCGCAATGACCGGCCGATCAGGCGCTGGATCTCGACGGTGCGGCCGCCCTGCTTGCCAGACGTGGCCTCGCGGCGGGTGCGCTCGAGCGTGGCGCGCGGCAGCATGCCGTATTCGGCCGTGACCCAGCCGCGGCCCTGACCCTTCAGCCAGGGCGGCAAACGCTCTTCCAGCGTGGCGGTGACGAGAACATGGGTGTCGCCGAACTTCACCATACAGGAGCCCTCGGCGTATTTCACGACGCCGCGTTCCAGCGACACGGCGCGCAGTTCATCGGGCGCACGACGGCTTGGACGCATGGGGAGTCTCCAGCTTTTCGGGGATTTCGAGCAAGTTGCGGTGCTTTTAGGGGCGGCGAGCGCCAGCGGCAACCCTTGTGCATCATCGCGCTTGTAACTCGCGGGCCGGGACGACAGATTAGGCGGTGGGAGAGTGCGAGGGAGATCGCGGTGACCGACGCAGCAACCGACGCCGAAGAGAAGCTTGCCTACATCCGACGGATGCAGGAGGAAACGCGGAAGTTCGTGGACGAGCAGCACAAGCTGATGGCTGAATCTGCCAAGCTGACCGCCGAGGCAGCGAAATTGTCGCGCGACCGCGATCTGGCACCGTGGCAGATCGCCTTCGGCGGAATGGCCGCCGGTGCGGCCTTGGTCGGTGCCACCGCCGCTGTCATCAAGATATTCGGATAACATCCGAGAAAGTTCACCTTTGGCCCACCACGACCCGATCGGTCTGATCGCCCCGCATGCCGGCCTCGCCCAGCTCAACGAGCGCAGCCGCGAGATTTTCCGGCAGATCGTCGAGAGCTATCTTGCCACCGGCGAACCGGTCGGCTCGCGCAATATTTCGCGGCTGATCACGGTGCCGCTGTCGCCGGCCTCGGTCCGCAACGTGATGTCGGATCTCGAACAACTCGGCCTGATCTATGCGCCGCATACCTCCGCCGGTCGGCTGCCGACCGAACTGGGGCTGCGGTTTTTCGTCGATGCGCTGATGCAGGTCGGCGACCTCACCGAACCCGAGCGGCAGTCAATCGAGACCCAGTTGTCGTCGGTCGGCCGCGCTCAGACCGTCGAGGCCGCTTTGGGCGAGGCGCTGACGCGATTGTCGGGCCTGACGCGCGCGGCTGCGGTCGTGCTGACCGCAAAATCCAATTCGCGTCTCAAACACATCGAATTCGTCCGGCTGGAACCCGAAAAAGCGCTTGTGGTGCTGGTCTCGGAGGATGGCCAGGTCGAAAATCGTGTATTGGCGCTGCCGTCGGGCGTGCCGACTTCGGCGCTGACGGAGGCGTCCAACTTCCTCAACGCCCGGATTCGTGGCCGCACGCTGGCCGAGGCGCGGCACGAACTCGAAACCGCGCTGACGCAGAACCGCGCCGAACTCGATCAACTGACGCAGAAGGTGATCGCGGCCGGCATCGCGAGCTGGTCCGGCGGCGCCAGCGACGACCGGCAACTGATTGTGCGCGGCCAGGCCAATCTGCTGGAAGACCTGCACGCATTGGAAGACCTCGAACGGGTGCGGCTGCTATTCGACGATCTCGAAGCCAAAAGGGGCGTGATCGATCTGCTCGGCCGGGCCGAACGCGCCGAAGGCGTGCGGATCTTCATCGGGTCGGAGAACAAGCTGTTCTCGCTGTCCGGCTCATCCACGATCATCGCACCTTACAGCGACAATTCCGGCCAGATCGTCGGCGTGCTCGGCGTCATCGGCCCGACCCGGCTGAATTATGCCCGCGTCATCCCGATGGTGGATTATGCCGCCCGCATCGTGAGCCAGATGCTCAAGGGGTAACGCATGGCGCCGAAAAGCGTGTCCTCGGACTTGATCGGTGGGGGCCTTTCGGGTCTCAGGCCGGGTGCCGCGCGATATCGTTACGCTTGATTTTCGCGGCCGAAACCCCGATATCCGGCTCAACCCAGACCTCATCCCGTTCAGTCGGATTTTCGAGAAGGCAGCGTCATGACCGAGTCCAACGGACCCAAGGATTTTTCCAAGGACCATTCCGGCAAGCCCGCGCAGGACAACGGACAGGACAAGGAGCCTGTGATGTCGAAGCCTTACATCATGCCCGACGATCCCGAGGAGAGCCCGAACGAGGCGCTGGTGAAGGAAGCGGCTGACGCGCGCGACAAGATGCTGCGCACGCTGGCCGAGATGGAGAATCTTCGCAAGCGGACGCAGAAGGAAGTGGCCGACGGCCGCGTCTATGCGATCGCCAATTTCGCCCGCGACGTGCTCGACATCGCCGACAATCTGCAGCGCGCGCTCGACGCCGTGCCGGCGGAAGCCAGAGCGGCGGCCGATCCGGGACTCAAGGCGTTGATCGAGGGTGTCGAACTGACCGAGCGCTCGTTGCACGCCACGATGACCAAGAACGGCGTCAAGAAGTTCGATCCGGCCGGTGAGAAGTTCGATCCGAACTTTCAGCAGGCGATGTATGAGGTGCCGGACCAGTCGGTGCCCGCGGGTACCGTCGTTCAGGTCGTGCAGTCAGGCTACACGCTCGGCGAGCGCGTGCTGCGTCCGGCATTGGTTGCGGTGTCGAAGGGCGGTGCGAAGGTCGCGGCGTCGGAGTAGGCGGGCCTGTTGCCGTTGCAAGGCGTCATCCCCGCTGTCTCGTTTCGTATCGGGTGCCGGACTTGCGAGTAAGCCGGCGTCAGCGGGCGACGACAATCCGCCGCTGGCAACCGCACCACGGTCAGCGATCACGCGCATCGACCCAAGACGCGAAAGACCAGCCTGTTGGCGATGAAGGAGGCGCTGGTCTGCGAAATGCGGACCCGCCTGCAATTGCCGCTCGATGACATTGTCGCCGCTGCGCCGATGATCGGCTCTCACGCAGTGCGATCCACCGCTGTTCACGCGTCAGTGGCTCGCCCACGGCTGTGCCCGTTTCAATTCGTGCAGACCCGCGACATCGCGCCACGCATTTGCATCAAACCATCCGAATATCTCGCGCGAACGCAAAACCCCCTCAATAAGTTTCGCCTGCGACAAAATATTTAAATCGAAACCGGCCCACAATCCTTTCGTAACTCGGGCACGGTCGGCGACAGGCACCAACGTCATGTTGCGCGGCTAAACAACCACCGTGCCCCCCTCAGCGATTCCGTTGCGGGTCAAAATTCATCCATTTGGGAGACGATCAATGTCCAAGAAAATCGCACTGCTGTCGGCCGCCGCTTTCGGCGCGCTCGCCATGACCGCTTCGTTCGTCGCGCCGGTCAGCGCGCAGGACAAGATGATGAAGAGCGAAATGTCGGGCGAAAAGACCGTGATGGTCGGCGGCGCGCCGATGTATCCCTCGAAGAATATCGTCGAGAACGCCGTCAACTCGAAGGATCACACCACCCTCGTCGCCGCCGTGAAGGCCGCCGGTCTCGTCGACACCCTCTCCGGCAAGGGCCCGTTCACTGTTTTCGCGCCGACCAATGCTGCTTTCGGCAAGCTGCCGGCCGGCACCGTCGACACGCTTGTGAAGCCTGAGAACAAGGCGACCCTGACCAAGATCCTGACCTACCATGTCGTCGCCGGCAAGATGAACGCCGCCGACCTCAAGGACGGCCAGAAGCTGAAGACCGTCGAAGGCGAAGAACTGACCGTGAAGGCCGCTGGCGGCAAGGTCATGATCGTCGATGCGAAGGGCGGTTCTTCGACCGTGACGATCGCTGACGTCAACCAGTCGAACGGCGTGATCCACGTCATCGACACCGTGTTGATGCCCGCCACCTAACAAGGGACACGCATCGCGCGTCCTGACTTGTCCCCACAGGATGCGCGCGCATCCCGTTAAAGGGATGTGACAAGAGCGAGCCGGGGCAACCCGGCTCGCTTTTCTTTTGAGGCCAGAGCAAGGCCAAGGCACTTTGAGCGATCTCGGTCATTGAATCTGTAACGATCGCGCGCCCTTTGGCGTACACTCTCCGAAACCAGACAGGATGATGCCATGTCGAGCGTTACAGCCGGCGACCACGCCACCGCCACCAGCGACAACGGCCGCGTCATTCACCCGGCCTGGGTGCGCGCGATGCATTGGGCCAATGCGTTCGCCATCATCATCATGATCATGTCGGGCTGGCAGATTTATAACGCTTCGCCTTTGTTCAATTTCACCTTCCCGGCGGCGGTCACGCTGGGCGGCTGGCTCGGCGGCGGCATCATGTGGCACCTCGCCGCGATGTGGCTGCTGATGGTCAATGGCTTGTTCTACCTGATCACAGGCTTTTTGACCGGGCGCTTCCGCCGCAAGCTGACGCCGATCTCGGCCGGCGGCGTCGTGGACGACGCCAAGGCGGCGCTGACCGGCAAGCTGTCGCATGACGACATCAGCAAATACAACAATGTGCAGAAGCTGCTGTATGCCGGCATCATGGTGGTCGGCGTGCTGGTCGTGCTCTCCGGCCTGTCAATCTGGAAGCCCGTGCAGTTTCAGTATCTCACAGCGATTTTCGGCGGCTACGACTTTGCCCGCTATGTCCACTTCTTCATGATGGCCGCGATCGTCGCGTTTCTCGTCATTCACATCGCGTTGTCGCTGTTGGTGCCCAAATCGCTGCGCGCCATGATCATCGGAAAGTAAGGAGCACTCTCATGCGCCGTCTCCGCTCGCTCTTCATTCCCGGCGTCGACAAGGCTTTGCTCGTCAAGGATGCCGCAAAACTGCTGCCTGACCCGGCGCGTCGGCGCTTCCTCACCGGCGGCGCCAGCCTCGGCGCGCTGACCATGCTGACCGGATGCAACGTCTCCGACACGTTCTCGGCCGAAAACATGCTCGCGCGCATTTCCAAGTTCAACGACGGCGTGCAGGCGGCGATCTTCAATCCGAACGCGCTGGCGCCGACCTATAGCGAGAAGGACATTCGCCGGCCCTTCCCGTTCAACGCCTATTACTCGCTCGACGAAGCACCCGAGATCAACGGCAAGGAATGGAAGCTCGAGGTCAAGGGCCTCGTCAGCAACAAGAAGCCGTGGACCCTCGCCGAACTGGAAAAGCTGCCGCAGGTGACGCAGATCACGCGGCACATCTGTGTCGAGGGCTGGAGCGCGATCGGCTCATGGAGCGGCACGCCGCTTCGCGATTTCCTGAAGTTGGTCGGCGCCGACACAACTGCGAAATATGTCTGGTTCAACTGCTCCGAAGATTACACGACCTCGATCGACATGCAGACCGCCATGCATCCGCAGACCCAGATGACACTGAAGTTCGACGGCCAGACGCTGCCGCGCGCCTACGGCTATCCGATGAAGGTCCGCGTGCCGACGCGGCTCGGATTCAAGAATCCGAAATATGTGGTCGCGATGGAAGTGACCAACGATTACAAAGGCGGTTACTGGGAAGACCAGGGCTATAATGATTTTAGCGGATCATAGGGCGACGAACTCCATCGCCCGCGGCGTCGTCCCCGCGACGGCGGCGACCCAGTACGCCGCAGCGTCAGAGCCTGAACATTGACGTTACGGAATACGGGCTCATCCGGCTTCGCGGACAATGACGGCATCCTATCTGGAATTGCTTCAGTCGAAATCGAGACGCGTCTCCGTCACGATCCCAACATCACGTCGCCGCCGCGACCACTTGCGCCAGCAGCTTCTCGCGTTTTCCCTGCGAACGGCAGCCCTTCATCGTCGCAGCAAAGCGCTCCAGAATGCCGTCCTCGAACGCCGTCACGATGGTATCGTGAACATAGCTCTTGCGGCAGATCGCCGGCGTGTTCGACAACTCGTCCGCCGCCTCGCGCACGGCGTCGAGCACCTGCTTCTTGCGGCCGCGTGCACTGGCCGCGGGTGAAATCCGCGACAGCGATTCCAGCACGACGGCCGAGGCCATCAGCGTGCGGAAATCCTTCAGCGAAATCGTGATACCGGCGATCTCGCGGAGGAAGTTGTTGACCTGCGAGGTCGAGACCTGCCGCGTCGCGCCGCTGTCGTCCTTGTATTGAAACAGCCGCTTGCCCGGCAACTTCTTCAAAATCTCGATCGCGCGCACCAGTTTGGACGCATCGCATTCCTTTCGCACAGCCTTGCCGCCCTTGGCGCGGAACGCCAGCACGATGCAATCATCCGTCAACGAGACATTGGATTTCAACAGCGTCGTGGCGCCGCGGCTGCCGTTGAGCCGTGCATAGGATTCGCTGCCGGGACGGATCGCCGTGCGTGCGATCATCTCGATCACGGCAGACAGGGTGAATTCGCGCGTCGGCGCATCGCCGGCCAGATGTGCGGACACGTTGCGGCGGATTTTCGGCAGCGCGCCGACCAGTCTTTCAAGCCGCTGCGCCTTTTGATGCTCGCGCACCTTGGTCCAGTCGGAATGATAGCGATACTGCAGCCGGCCGGCGACATCCTTGCCGACCGCCTGCAGGTGCGATGTCGAGTCGGCCGCGTAACGCACCTCGATATAGGCCGGGGGCATCGCCATTGCGTTGAGCCGCTTGATCGTGCCGGCATGCTTGATGACGCTGCCATTGGCGTGCAGGAAACTATATTTCTTGCCGCGCTTGCGGCGCGTGATCGTGAGATTTTCCTGGTCGCCCAGCGTCAGTCCGAGATCTTCGGCCAGCGACTCGGCGCTCGTGACCTTCAGCTTCGCCGCGCGCGGCTCGATCGTCACCGTCTCGGTTGCCGGTTCGCTGCGAGATATGTCGAAAGTCTGCTGGTCGATCATAACCTTCTGACCTCACACCCGCGGGCCGAACGCTCTCGGGTTCTGCCAGCTAATGCCGAGCCCCGATCTTCGTTCCTGTGCCGGACGCCGCCTGCCCGGCGCCACGCGATCGTGATGACCGGATCAGATCGTGTGGCCCTTCTTGCGCAATTCGTCGATCATTTTCTTCTGCGCTTCTGCACCGACCATTTGCCCGAACTCGCGGCCCGCGGCCATCGTTTGCTCGCCGACCGTCACCGTCTTGGACAGATAGCTTTGCCCGGCCGGGGTTTTGTAGAACGCCGTCACCGCATGCATTTCGTCGATGGTGAAATTGGCGGCGTAGATGAGCGCCACGGCCTCCTGCAATTCGCCGACGCGCTGTCTCATGCCGTCGAGAAGCACCGGCGTCAAAGCATCATAATCCTTTTCGATCTCGGGCCTGTTCTGGATCATCGCTCCCTTCAGGTTTTTCATGATCGTCGGCATGATGGCGTTAAACTTGTCAGCGAATTTTATCGTGGCGACCAATTCCCGCGCCGCCGAAACGGCGGCCGGCTTCGGGTCCTTTGATACCGGTGCTTCGGCGTTGGCCGCCGTGCATGACATCACCACGACAACCAGGGCGAAGACATTCCGAATGACGCGTTGATGCATGTTGGCCTCCATGGTGGATGTGAGCGAGCGGTGTGGACGTTGCGAGCACGATCGGCTTATGGGGGATAATCCGTAAGCCAAAATTTTGTTCTGACCGGACCGCTACCTAAGTGGCACGCCGCGCCCCTTGCCGGGAACCGGGGCCGCGACGCATAATCAGGCAGACCATCGAAACGCCGCGACGGCCGATGAATCGGCCAGGAATAAGCCTTAGAATCGGGATGAAACACCAAATGTCCGAGAAGATTTATGACGTCACGCCTGAATGGGCCTCACGCGCTTTTATCGACGAGGCCAAGTATCAGGAGATGTATGCGCGCTCGGTGAGCGACCGCGACGGCTTCTGGGGCGAGCAGGCCAAGCGGCTCGACTGGACGACGGCTCCGACCAGAATCGAGAATGTCTCCTACGCGCCGGGGCACATCTCGATCAAGTGGTTCGAGGACGGCGTGCTGAACGCCGCCTATAATTGCATCGACCGCCATCTTGCGACCCGCGCCGACCAGACCGCCATCATCTGGGAAGGCGACGATCCGTCCGAGTCGAAACACATCACCTATCAGGAGCTTCACGACGAGGTCTGCAAGTTCGCCAACATCCTGCGCACCCGCAATGTCGGCAAGGGCGACCGCGTCACGATCTACATGCCGATGATCCCCGAGGCGGCCTATGCGATGCTGGCCTGCGTGCGGATCGGCGCGATCCATTCGGTGGTATTCGGCGGCTTCTCGCCGGATTCGCTGGCGCAGCGCATCAAGGACTGCCGGTCGACATTCGTCATCACGGCCGATGAAGGCCTGCGCGGCGGCAAGAAGGTTCCGCTCAAGGCCAATGTCGATGCGGCGATTGCGAAGTGTGGCGGCGTCGACTGGGTGCTGATGGTCAAGCGCACGGGTGCGGCGGTCAACGTCGATCCGGTTCGCGACATCTGGTATCACGAGGCGGCCGAGATGGTGACGAGCGAGTGCCCGTGCGAGCCGATGAATGCGGAAGACCCGCTGTTCATCCTCTATACGTCGGGTTCGACCGGACAGCCCAAGGGCGTGCTGCACACCACCGGCGGCTATCTCCTTTATGCCGCGATGACGCATCACTACGTGTTCGATTATCACGACGGCGACATTTACTGGTGCACGGCCGATGTCGGCTGGGTCACGGGCCACAGCTACATTCTGTACGGCCCGCTGGCGAATGGCGCGACGACGCTGATGTTCGAGGGCGTCCCCAATTACCCGGACAATTCGCGCTTCTGGAACGTCATCGACAAGCACAAGGTGAACATCTTCTACACGGCGCCGACGGCGATCCGCGCGCTGATGCAAAGCGGCGACGGCCCGGTGACGAAAACGTCGCGCGCCTCGCTGCGGCTGCTCGGCTCGGTCGGCGAGCCGATCAATCCGGAAGCCTGGGAGTGGTATCACCGCGTCGTCGGCAGCGAAAAATGCCCGATCGTCGATACCTGGTGGCAGACCGAAACCGGCGGCATTCTGATCACGCCGCTGCCCGGCGCGACCAGGCTCAAGCCCGGTTCGGCGACGCGGCCGTTTTTCGGCGTGATGCCGGAGATCGTCGATGCCGAGGGCAAGGTGCTTGACGGCGCGACCGAGGGCAATCTGTGCATCGCCAAATCGTGGCCGGGCCAGATGCGCACGGTCTATGGCGACCACGAGCGCTTCGAGCAGACCTATTTCTCGACCTATCCGAACAAGTATTTCACCGGCGACGGCTGCCGCCGCGACGCCGACGGCTATTACTGGATCACCGGCCGCGTCGACGACGTCATCAACGTCTCCGGCCATCGCATGGGCACGGCGGAGGTCGAGAGTTCGCTGGTCGCGCATGACGCCGTGTCGGAAGCGGCCGTGGTCGGCTATCCGCACGACATCAAGGGCCAGGGCATCTACGCTTACGTCACGCTGATGAACGGGACGGAGCCGAGCGACTCGTTGCGCAAGGAACTGGTGGCTTGGGTGCGCAAGGACATCGGCCCGATCGCCTCGCCGGACCTGATCCAGTTCGCGCCCGGCCTGCCGAAGACCCGCTCCGGCAAGATCATGCGAAGGATTTTACGCAAGATCGCGGAGGACGAATCCGGTTCGCTCGGCGACACCTCGACGCTCGCCGATCCGGCGGTGGTCGACGATCTCGTCGGGAATAGGCAGAACAAGAAGGCGGGAGCGTAACGCCTCCGCGACAGCGGATATTGCCGAAAATGCTGATGATCCGTATATTCGTGTGATGGAAAAGACGCTCGATATTTCCGATAATCTGCTGCGTGAGGCTGAGGACAAGGCCGCGCGTGACGGCACGACGCTGCTTGCGTTGGTGGAGCAAGGATTGCGGGCCGTGGTCGCGGAGCCACAGAAGCCGCACACGGACGAGCCGTATCGATTGGTCATCAAGCCGTTTAAAGGAGACGGCCAGACCGACGAATTCAAGGATGCGGACTGGGCGAAAATCCGCGATGCGATTTATGAAGGGCGTGGCAGCTGATCGCCGTCGATACGAACATCCTTGTTTATGCGCATCGCGAAGATTCGCCTTTTCATAGGATCGCTCAATCTCGATTGATGGAATTGGCAAACGGCAACGCCGCGTGGGCCATTCCCTGGCCATGCATTCATGAATTTCTCGCGGTGATGACAAATCCACGGATTTATCGGCCTTCGACATCTGTCAGTGTCGCGCTCGCGTATGCAGAGGCACTTGTCAGGTTGCCCTTGATCGTTTTACTCGGCGAGACAGCCCAGCACTGGGAGCAACTCCGTAAGCTAGTCGCGACGGGAGTCGTTGGCTCGGAGGTTCACGACGCCAAGATCGCTGCGAGCTGCTTGCAGCACGGCGTGCGGGAATTGTGGTCGGCGGATCGTGATTTCTCGCGCTTTCCTCAATTGAAGACAGTCAATCCGCTGGTTGGATTAAGGGAGGCGCGCTGATGCACCGACGCTCATTGCTCATCGGCGGCGCGGCCTTCGTCGCCGGCGCGGCATCCGCCCGCGCCCAGCATGCCGGGCATTCGCCATCTCTGCCGCAAGCGCCGTCGTCAACGGTGCCTTTCGCGCAACTGCAAGGCGGCGTGCCGCATCATCTGACGCCCGAGCAGGAATCGCAGCGCGTCATCGACAGCCCCGCGCCGAAGGGCGCGGCGGGACGCTGGGAGACCAAGCCGTCACTGCCTTTGCCGCGCAGCGAGATGGCGTGGGCGACGAGCTTTGCCGATCGGCTCTATATCGTCGGCGGCTACGGCGAGGGCCGCGTCGACCGGCCCTACAATCACATCTTCGATGCGGCGACCAATCGCTGGCTCGACGGCGCGCCTTTGCCGCGCGGCGCCAACCACGTCTCGGTCGCCTCTTACGCCGGCCGTGTCTATGCGCTCGGCGGCTTCACGCAGCAGAATCGCGGTTCCGACCAGAACGCCTATGCCTATGACATCGCCGCCAACCGCTGGGACCAAATCGCGCCGTTGCCGCGTCCGCGCGGTGCGGGCGCGGCCGTGGTGCTGAATGGCAAGGTTCACCTGATCGGCGGCGCGTCGGAGCCTGCGGCCGAGCGCGCCAGCGTCGGCTGGCATGAGGTCTACGATCCGCAGACGGACAAATGGGAAACCCGCAAGGCGCTGCCCGGCGCGCGCGACCATGTCGGCTGCGTCGCGCATCGCGGGCTGATCCATGTCATCGGGGGGCGCTTCAACACCTTTGAATACAACACCGGCCTGCATCATGTGTATCTGCCGGAGCGCGATACCTGGGAACCGCGCGCGCCGCTGCCGAGCGTGCGCTCCGGCCACGGCCTCGTGGTCTACCGCGACCGGCTGTTCGCGATGGGCGGCGAATCCGGCGTGCAGCGCGACGGGAAACTGACGCAGGAGAAAGTCTTCGGCCAGATGGAGAGCTACGATCCGGCTTTGGACACCTGGCAAAGCCATGCGCCGATGCCGACGCCGCGCCACGCGGTCGGCGCGGCCGTGATCGGCGACTGGATCTATGTCGCCGGCGGCGGGGCCGTCACCGGCGGCGCGGTGCAATCCGCCGTCCACGAGGCGTTCACGCTGGGCTGAGTCGTGACGCTCACGCGATCGTCAGACGCGATTTGGCCGCTGCGGCGCTTTTGCCGCAGGTGTTGTTTTCCGGTCATTTACTTTGTTCTCCATTTTTTCTCTTGATGCGTTCGCTTGTTCCGCAGGGTAACTCCTCGGTTAAGTCCGCCGGGCGATGCTATCGGCGCGAGTGGGGCGGCGCTGACGCCGGGATGTTTCAAGGCCCTTTGCGGGCCGTGCGGATTTGGAGACGATGATGTTGAAGATTGCGATGGCGCTGGCTGTTACCATGGGCGTGAGCCTCGTTGCGATGCCGCAGGCCGAGGCGCGCCCGGACGTGGTGGCGTTTCGCGGCGATTATTCGCCCGGCACCATCGTGGTGAAGACCAATGAGCGCCGTCTGTATCTGGTGATGGGCCAAGGCGCCGCCGTGCGTTATCCGGTTGGCGTCGGCAAGCCGGGCAAGCAGTGGTCAGGCGTGACCAAGATCGACGGCAAATATCGCGAGCCGGCCTGGGCGCCGCCGGCTGATGTCAAGCGCGACAATCCGAACATTCCGAATGTCATTCCCGGCGGTTCGCCCGCCAATCCGATGGGCGTCGCGGCGATGACGCTCGCCGGCGGCGAATATGCCATTCACGGCACCAACCGGCCCGGCTCGATCGGTGGCTTCGTGTCCTATGGATGCGTGCGGATGCTGAATGCGGACATCACCGATCTCTATCAGCGCGTTTCGGTCGGCACCTCGGTCGTCGTGACGTCGCGGTGATGGACGTCATTCCGGGGCGCGATCGCATCTTTGCGAGCGCGAACCCGGAATCTCATCATGATGATCTCGACCAGATTCCGGGTCTTCGCCAGCCTTCAAGAGCAGGCTTTGTGAATCCCGGAATGACGTGTCCGTCGCTCAAAAATCCGAAATGATGCCCTTGGTTTCCCAATCGCCGTAACGCGTCGGTTCGGGGCCTTTCGGGCCCTGAAATTCCTTGGCCAACCGCGCCTCCGCAAGACCTCCCCTCAGCCCGGCCGCGCGGCGTTCCTCGGCCTCGGCCAGCGCGCGCTGCGCCGCAGGCGTCAACAGCTTCGGCGGCAACGCCTCGGCTTCGGTCTCGATCGTCTCGCCATCGAGGTGATCGTCTGTCGTCGGGGTCATCGGCATCTTCCGTCGCTCATGTCCGCCCGCAGATCACGCCGCGAATGTGCGATCATCAAGGCATCCACCGGTTATCGGATTCTTACATTTGTCCTATTCGGCTGCCAAACAAGACTGCCTGCTGCTTTGCTCTTCAGTGATGTCCTTGCCTCATGACGCCAACGCGATTCGCTCCGCCGACCGAGGTGCCAGGACTGGCCGCTCGCCGAGTTGCCGCGGATATTCTCGACGGGGTGCTGCATAAGCAGCGCACGCTCGACGACCAGCTTGAGGGCGCGGCGGCTCATCCCGGTCTCAAGACTCTGGCGGACCGCGACCGCGCGCTGATGCGCCGGCTGGTGGCGACGATTCTGCGACGGCTCGGCACGCTCGGCCATATTCTGTCGCGATTGCTCGACAAGGGCGTGCCGACGGATGCGCCGCGCGCGCAGAGCGCATTGTTGATCGGCGTCGCGCAAATCCTGTGGATGGACGTGCCCGATCACGCGGCGGTCGATCTCTCCGTGCGGCTCGTGCAGTCCGACCGGCGCGCTGCGAAATATGCCGGGCTCGTCAACGCCGTGCTGCGGCGTTGCGCGCGCGAGGGCCAGCCGCTGATCGACGAGGTCAAGGACCAGACCCTCGACGTGCCGGCCTGGCTGATGGCGCGCTGGACCACGTATTACGGCGCGGAGACCGCGCGCGCGATTGCCCTGGCTTTGAGCCACGAGCCGTCGCTCGATCTGACCGTCAAAGCCGACCCGGCGCATTGGGCGACGCGGTTGCATGGCGAGACGCTGCCGACCGGATCCGTCCGCACGCTCTTGCAGGGCTCGGTTCCGATGCTGCCCGGCTTCACGGAAGGTCAATGGTGGGTGCAGGACGCCGCCGCCGCCTTACCCGCGAGACTGTTCGGCGACCTCAAAGGTCAACGCATCGTCGATCTGTGCGCCGCACCGGGCGGCAAAACCGCACAGCTTGTTCATGGCGGCGCGGACGTCACGGCGATCGATCGCTCGCCGAACAGAGTCGCGCGCTTGCGCGAAAATCTCGGCCGGCTCGGGCTGGAAGCCGCCACCGCCGTCGCGGACGGGACGGAGTGGCAGCCGGAGCAGGCCGGCTTCGACGGCATTCTCGTCGATGCACCCTGTGCCTCGACCGGGACCATTCGCCGTCATCCGGATGTGGCGTGGCTGAAGCAGGATGCCGACATCAACGCGCTCAGCGCGCTGCAAGGCACATTGTTGCGAAAGGCCGTGACGCTGCTGCGGCCCGGCGGCCTGCTGGTCTATTGCACCTGTTCGCTGGAGCCCGAAGAGGGCGAGATGGCGGTTGCGGCATTGTTGGCCGCGATGCCGGAGATCCAGCGCGTGCCGGTGGACGCGTCCGAGGTCGGCGGCCTCGCCGAAATCATCAATGCCGACGGCGACTTGCGGACGCTGCCGTGCCATCTGCCGCACGAGGACCCACGGCTCGGCGGTCTCGACGGGTTCTACGCCGCGCGGCTGGTCAAAACGTAGCCGACGCCACCGATTTTCGTCCAAACCCGTAGCTCTCTATAGTATGCGGGCGACGTCTCCTGTTCGGGGATTCGCGAGCGATTCTGCCCGCAATTGTCGCTCGGGTCTGGTTCCAGGCCTCATTGCAGCACGTCCAGTTCGCAAAGGTCCGCGTGTCGGTCGCACATCGCAGACGAATCTCGACGCTGATCTTGCGCCGCTTCGGACGCAATGTGATGGCGCGCGTCCGCGGCGGTTCCGTGGTGATGACGCGGCTATGGCCCGGCCGAAACGACCGTCTGATCATCGCGCCGCACGATCTGCGCACGGCCGACGCCACCCGTGCCGGCGAGATCTATGCCGGGCGATTTGTTTTCGCCGGCAAGATCGTCACCTGCCATGGCCGCTCGATCTTCGATCTCGAACCGCCGTCGGAGGATTGGGAGATCGCACTGCTCGGCTTCGGCTGGCTGCGCCATCTGCGCGCCGCCGACACCGCGATCACCCGTGCCAATGCCCGTGCGCTGGTCGAGGACTGGCTGTCGAACACCTCGCGCAACCGTCCGGTGGCACGGCGGCCGGAGGTGACGGCGCGACGCGTGATCTCGCTGCTGTCGCAGGCTCCGATGGTTTTGAGCGACAGCGACAACCGGTTTTATCGCCGCTACTTGCGGGCGCTCACCCGCGAAATCCGCTCGCTGCGCTATGCGGTGAGCGACACCGCCGACGGCGTGCCGCGGCTGCAGGTGCTGATCGCGCTGTGTTACGCGTCACTGTGCCTCGCCAATCAGGCGGCCAATATCCGCACCGCGACGCGCAAGCTCTCCGAGGAGTTGCAGCGCCAGATCCTGCCGGACGGCGGACATGTGTCGCGCAATCCCGGCGCGCTGGTCGACCTGCTCACCGATCTGTTGCCGCTGCGGCAGACGTTTGCCGCCCGCAATATCGCCCCGCCGCCGGCGCTGTTGAATGCGATCGACCGCATGATGCCGATGCTGCGCTTTTTCCGCCACGGCGACGGCAGTTTCGCCTTGTTCAACGGCATGAGCAACGCGCCGTCGCATCTGCTGGCGACGCTGCTGGCTTACGACGACACCCATGGCGTGCCGATGGCGAACATGCCGCATACCGGCTTTCAGCGCATCGATGCCGCTACGATGACCGTAATCATCGACACCGGCCCGCCACCGCCGTCCAATATCAGCCACGACGCCCATGCCGGCTGTTTGGCCTTTGAATTATCGTCGGGCACCAGCCGCATCGTCGTCAATTGCGGAATGCCGATGACCGGCCGCGAAAACTGGCGGGCTTTCGCGCGTGGCACCGCGGCGCATTCGACGCTGACCTATCACGAGGCGTCGTCGTGCCAGTTCGTCGAGCTCTCGGCGATGAAGCGCTATCTGCAAGGCGCGCCGATCGTCGGCGGCCCTGGCAATGTCGAGAATTATCGCGAAGTGGTCGAAGGCGGCCTGATGCTGCAGACCTCGCATGACGGCTACATGCCGAAATTTGGCGCGGTGCACCGCCGCGTGCTGATGGCCGCCAATGACGGCACACGGCTCGATGGCGAGGACAGCATCGGCCCCGCGCCCGGCGCGCGGCTCAAGGGCGCCGAGACGGACTACGCGATCCGCTTCCATCTGCATCCGTCGGTCAAAGCGAGCCGGCTCAGCGATGCGCGCGGCGTGATGCTGGTGCTGCCGAATCGCGACGTCTGGACCTTCGAGGCGCTCGACGACAAGGTCGATCTGGAGGACAGCGTGTTTCTCGCCGGCAATGACGGGCCGCGCCGCACGGCGCAGATCGTGATCCGGCAGAATGCGCGGCAGACGTCGAGCGTGCGCTGGAGTTTTGTGCGGTCGTCGACGTCGGCTTCAGTCACCAAGGCCGGTCGCAACGCCCGCCGCGAGCCCGAATTGCCGTTGTAAACTCTCTGTCATTCCGGGGCGCCATTTCAAGGACGATCGGCACTGGCCGATTGTCCTTGAAATGGCGAGCCCGGAATCCATACTCCCGGCAGGGGTTATGGATTCCGGACTCGCTCCGCCGATATAAAATTGACAAAGGTGAATTTTATATCGCGTTGCGATCCGGAATGACGATCGTATCGGCGATCCCGGCGGTTTAACCGCCCGCCAAACCATGCTACCGGGCGGCCTTGCATTGACGAGGGCCTGCCATGACCGACCATCCGCGCCGCGTGACCCGCGCGTTGTTGTCAGTATCCGACAAATCCGGGCTGATCGATTTCGCGCGCGCTTTGGCGGCGCACGGCATCGAGTTGGTCTCGACCGGCGGCACGGCCAAGGCGATCGCAGCCGCCGGGCTTGCGGTGCGCGACGTCTCCGACCTGACAGGTTTTCCCGAGATGATGGACGGCCGCGTCAAGACGCTGCATCCGAACGTGCATGGCGGGCTGCTGGCGATCCGCGCCAATGCCGAGCATGCAAAAGCGATGTCCGATCACGGCATCGCGCCGATCGATCTGCTCGTCGTCAATCTCTATCCGTTCGAGGCGACGGTCGAAAACGGCAGCGACTATGACGACTGCATCGAGAACATCGACATCGGCGGTCCGGCGATGATCCGCGCCGCCGCCAAGAACCACGACGATGTCGCGGTGGTGGTCGAGGCGTCCGATTATGAGGCCGTGCTCGACGAACTCTCGGCGAACAACGGCGCGACCACGCGCACGCTGCGGCGTCGGCTCGCCGCAAAAGCCTATGCCCGCACCGCCGCCTATGATGCGGCGATCTCGAACTGGTTCGCCGAGCAACTCAAGACCGACGCGCCGGAGTTTCGCTCAATCGGCGGCAGGCTCATTCAATCCCTGCGCTACGGCGAGAATCCGCACCAGACGGCGGCGTTCTATCGCACGCCCGAGCAGCGGCCGGGCGTTTCCACCGCGCGGCAGGTGCAGGGCAAGGAGTTGTCCTACAACAACATCAACGACACCGACGCGGCCTATGAATGCATCGGCGAATTCGACGCGGCGCGGACGGCGGCCTGCGTCATCGTCAAACATGCCAATCCCTGCGGCGTCGCGGAAGGTTCTGACCTTGTGAGCGCCTATCGCAAGGCGCTGGCCTGCGACCAGACCTCGGCCTTTGGCGGCATCGTCGCGCTGAACCGGACGCTCGACGCCGACGCCGCGCGCGCCATCACTGAGATTTTCACCGAGGTCATCATTGCGCCCGACGCGACCGACGACGCCATTGCCATTATTGCGACGAAGAAGAATTTGCGGCTGTTGTTGGCTGGCGGACTGCCCGATCCGCGCGTGCACGGTCTCACTTGCAAGACCGTCGCCGGCGGTCTGCTGGTGCAGAGCCGCGACAATGCGGTGGTGGATGCGATGACGCTGACCGTCGCAACCAAGCGCGCGCCCACCGACGCCGAAATGCGCGATCTGCAATTCGCGTTTCGCGTCGCCAAGCACGTCAAGTCGAACACGATCGTCTATGCGAAGGATTTGGCCACGGTGGGCATCGGCGCGGGCCAGATGAGCCGGATCGATTCCGCGCGCATCGCGGCGCGCAAGGCGCAGGATGCCGCGACGGAATTGAAACTCGCCGCGCCGATGACCGAAGGGTCGGTCGTGGCGTCGGATGCGTTCTTTCCGTTCGCGGACGGTCTGCTGGTCGCGATCGAGGCCGGTGCGACGGCGGTGATCCAGCCCGGCGGTTCCGTGCGCGACGACGAGGTGATCAGGGCCGCCGACGATGCCGGAATTGCAATGGTGTTCACGGGCACGCGGCATTTCAGGCATTAAACCGTCATTCCGGGGCGACCGCGCGCCTTCGCGTGGTCGAACCCGGAATCTCGTCATGTTCAACTTGATGAGATTCCGGGTTCGCTTCCGCCAAGAGGCGGATGCGCCCCGGAATGACGGACTTGCTACTCCGCCTTCACGCGTGCCAGCAGCAGCAGCCCGCCCACGAAGAACACCACCAGCACGGCCATGCCGGCTTTCTGGCTCATCGTCACCGCCGTGACGAGGCCGATCAGCAGCGGACCGATGAACGACGTCACCTTGCCCGTGAGCGCGAACAGCCCAAAAAACTGCGCGATGCGATCCTGCGGCGAAATGTGAATCAGCAGCGAACGCGATGCCGCCTGCAGCGGTCCACCGGCCGCACCAATCAGGCAGCCGAGCAGCAGGTAGGCCTTCTCGGCGGGGGCGGCGAACAGTCCGCCGCCCGCGACCGGCGGCGTCACCTTGATGAAGAGGATGGTTTCGCGATCGATCAGCAAAATCGCAAAGACAGCGAACAGCAGCAGCATCAGGCTGCCTGCGATCACGCGTTTGGAGCCGAGCGCATCGTCGAGCTTGCCGCCGATCCATGCGCCGAAGGTGCCGGCGACAGCGAGGATGATGCCGAAGGTGCCGATCTGAATCGTATTCCAGCCGAAGGTGCCTGCTGCGTAAATGCCGCCGAACGCGAACAGCGAGACGAGCCCGTCGGTGTAGATCATGTTGGCCAGCAGGAATGCCGCCAGCGAGCGTCGCTCCGGCAATTCGCGCAGCGTGGCCTTCAAACTCGCAAGTCCGTTGCGCACCGCACGGGCGACCGGCTGTTTGGCCGGAAAATCCGGAGTCAGCAGAAACATCGGCAGCACGAAGACGATGAACCACAGTCCCGACAACGGGCCGGTGATGCGGTCGCCCTGAAACGTCGCGGCATCGAGCCCGAACAGCGGCACGAGCCCAAACAATGTGCGGCCTGTGGTCGGGCTCGCGGCCATAAAGCCGAGCACGAGAATAAGGCTGAGAATGCCGCCGACATAGCCAAGCGCCCAGCCTGAGCCGGAGAGCCGGCCGATCTTGTCCGGCGGCACCAGCGTCGGCATCATCGCATTGTTGAAGACCGTCGCGAATTCGACGCCGATGGTGGCGAATGAATAAGCGATCAGCAGCGGCAGGATGATGGAGGGATCGCCGGGCTTGCCGATCCACATGATGCCGGCGCCAATCACGAAGACCGCGCCGAAGCCGGCAATCCACGGCTTGCGCCGGCCGCTGGCATCCGCGATCGCACCGAGCACCGGCGACATCAGCGCAATGACGATGCCGGCGGCAGCGGTTGCGAAACCCCACAGCGATTGTCCGGTGGCGGGATCGGACGCCACGCGGGTGGCGAAATAGGGTGCGAAGACGAAGGTGGTGATGAGCGAGAAATAAGGTTGCGCGGCCCAGTCGAAGAACATCCAGCCGACCACGGCCGAGCGTGGCGGGTAAGTTGCGTGGTGGCCGGTTTGATCGGCCTCTGCCGCTGTGGTGATGCTCATTCCAGCGCTGCCCTGCCCGAATCACATGACTGTGCCAGCCCTTGCCCAGGCCGTATAGCATCCATGCCGGGAAAGACGGCCGAACCTCTATCGGAGACCACTATGACCACGTTCAGATCCGGGCGCTGGATGCTCGCAACGATTGCAATGGCGTTCGTCATCGCGCCGTTGCGCGCGCAGGACATCCGCGGCGGTGCGTCGATGCCGGCGTCGGACCGCGTCGTCGCCGAGCACGGCATGGTGGTCGCGCAGGAGCGGCTGTCGGCGGAGATCGGCGCGGAGATTTTGAAACGCGGCGGCAATGCCGTCGATGCAGCGGTCGCGACCGGCTTTGCGATGGCGGTGACGTATCCGCGCGCGGGCAATCTTGGCGGCGGCGGATTCATGGTGCTGCGTCTCGCCGATGGCCGCAACAGCGCGATCGATTATCGTGAGACCGCGCCGGCCACCGCGACGCGTGACATGTTTCTCGGATCCGACGGCAAACCGGACAATGCCAAATCGCGCGACAGCGCGCTCGGCATCGGCGTCCCCGGCACGGTCGCAGGTCTGGCTTTGGCGCTCGAGAAATATGGCTCCGGCAAATTCACGCTGGCCGAAATTCTCAAGCCGGCGATCGTGCTGGCGCGTGACGGCTTCGCCGTCGCCGATGATATTGCGGACACCTTGCCGAGCATGGTGCGGCGGATGCAACGCTGGCCGGAATCGCTCAAGGTGTTTTCGCGCGGCGACGGCAGCCCGCTGCGCCCCGACGATGTGTTGAAGCAGCCCGATCTGGCGGACACGCTGCAGGCCATTGCCGATCGCGGGCCGCGCGGATTCTACGACGGAGCCGTTGCCGAGAAATTGTCACGCGGCATCGTCGCGGCCGGCGGCCTCATCTCGACAGATGACTTGAAGAACTACCATGCGGTCGAGCGTGCGCCGGTGCGCGGCAGCTATCGCGGCTACGATCTGATCGCGATGCCGTTGCCGTCGTCGGGCGGCATCGTGCTGATCGAGACGCTCAACATGCTGGAAGGCTTCGCACTTGCCGACTTGACGCAGGGCTCGCCGCCATCGCTGCATCTGCTGATCGAAAGCATGAAGCGCGCCTATGCCGATCGCGCGCGCTTTCTTGGCGATCCCAAATTCGTCAACGCGCCGGTGACGACGCTACTGTCAAAGGAATATGCTCAGAAGCAGCGGGCGAGCATCGATCCGGCCAAGGCGACGCCGTGGACGTCGGCGCTCGACGCGTTGCCGCCGCGCGAGGGCAGCAATACCACGCATTTCTCGGTGATCGATGCGGCCGGCAATGCGGTGAGCAACACCTACACGCTGAATTTTCCCTATGGCGTCGGGCTGGTGCCCGAGGGCACCGGCGTGTTGATGAACAACGAAATGGACGACTTCACGGCGGCGCCCGGCGCGTCGAACGCGTTCGGGCTGGTCGGTTTCGAGGCCAACCTGCCCGGCCCCGGCAAGCGGCCGCTGTCATCGATGTCGCCGACGATCGTTCTGAAAGACGGCAAGCCCGTGCTGGTGACGGGCTCGCCCGGCGGCAGCCGCATCATCTCGACGGTGCTGCAGGTGATCGTCAACACGCTCGACTACGGGATGGATGTCGCGGCGGCGGTCGGCGCGCCGCGATTGCATCATCAATGGTTGCCGGACGAGGTCCGCATCGAGCGCGGCTTCCCGGAGGCGACGCTCACAGCGTTGCGCGAGATGAATCACGTGGTGGTCGAGCCGATGGGGCAGACCTCGGCGAATTCGATTGCCGTCACGCCGCAAGGGCTGGTCGGCGCGCCGGATCCACGCACGCGCGGGGCGACGGCGGCGGGGTATTGAAGGGGGGGTGCGGATTTTCGAGCGGCCCGTCTTCGCCAAGAGGCTTCGCCGGGCACCACGCTTCTCCAAGTGCCTTGCGCGGGCTGCGCCACGCGCAGCCACTTGGCGAAGCGTGGTGGAGCCAGGCGGGATCGAACCGCCGACCTCGTCATTGCGAACGACGCGCTCTCCCAGCTGAGCTATGGCCCCTCGCGGCCGGCTTCCTGCGAAGCGACGGGTAGCGATTGCCGCCATTTACAGGTTCAGCCTTCGTCAAGTCAATTGGCGTTTTCCGCTCGAATCGGCGGGAACTGCGCTTGTTTACGCAAGTGCAAAACGGTAGATCGAAGGACGTGCATTTGGTTCTGGTGGATTGTCCTGCGGACTGCGTCACCGCTCCCCGCCGGGGAGAGGTCGGATTGAGCGAAGCGAAATCCGGGTGAGGGGGTTCTTGAACGAGAGGCCGTACCCGCTCACCCCAACCCTCTTCCCATAAGAGAGGGAGCGCTCACTGCTCAGTGCGACCGTTTCCTTCAAAACCAAAAGCGCTCTCGTCGTTTTCGCGACCAACCCTGCGAGTGTCCGACCGCCATGCGCGCCATTCTCGACATCGTCCTGATCGTCCTCGATCTTTATGTCTGGCTGTTGATCGCTTCGGCGATCCTGTCCTGGCTGATCGCCTTCAACGTCGTCAACACCCGCAACCAGTTCGTCTCGGCGATCGCAGAGTTCCTCTATCGCATCACCGAGCCGGTGCTGGCGCCGATCCGCCGGATCATGCCCAATCTCGGCGGCCTCGACATCTCGCCGATCATCCTGATCCTCATCATCATGTTCATCCAGCGGGTGATTTCCTACTACATCTATCCCAACGTGATCTGATCGCGGCCCGGAATGACCGCAACGATCATCGACGGAAAGACCATCGCGGCCGGCTTGCGCGACCGTGTCGCGGCCGAGGTCGCGCGTGTGAAGCGCGATCACGGGCTGACACCCGGTCTTGCGGTCGTCCTGGTTGGCCACGATCCCGCCAGCGAGGTCTATGTCCGGAGCAAGCACACGCAGACGCAGGCTGCCGGCATGGCGTCGTTCGAGCACAAATTGCCCGACGATGTCGCGCAGCAGGCTTTGCTGGCGCTGATCGCGCAACTCAACGCCGATCCGGCCGTCCACGGCATTCTCGTACAATTGCCGTTGCCGAAATCCCTGGACACCGAAACCGTCATCAATGCGATCGATCCGGCGAAGGATGTCGACGGCCTGCATCCGCACAATGCCGGCCGGCTTGCCGGCGGTCTGTCGGCGCTGTCGCCGTGCACGCCGCTCGGCTGCATCATTTTGACCAAGACCGTTCGGCCGTCACTCGACGGGTTGAATGCGATCGTGATCGGCCGCTCCAATCTCGTGGGCCGTCCGCTGGTGCAATTGCTGCTCAACGAGAATGTGACGGTGACGATCGCGCATTCGCGGTCGCGCGATCTGGCTTCGCTCTGCGCGCGGGCAGACCTCGTTTATGCGGCGGTCGGCCGACCCGAGATGGTGCGCGGCGACTGGATCAAGCCGGGCGCCACGGTGATCGATGTCGGCATCAACCGCATGCCGGCCAAAAACGGCAAGACGAAGCTCGTCGGCGACGTGGCGTTCGACGAGGCGCGCGAGGTCGCAGGCGCGATCACCCCGGTGCCCGGCGGCGTCGGCCAGATGACGGTGGCGTGCTTGCTGGTGAATACGCTGCGCGCGGCGTGTGCGATCAAGGGGCTGGACCGGCCTGCAGTCTAAAATCGAGCAAGGCCGTCACCATCCGCGAAGGCGGATGGCCCAGTATTCCGTGACGGTCAAGTTAAACGCGCTGCCTGCGTTTACTGGTTCCCCGCCTCCGCGGGGATGACGGCTTGTGATGTTGAAACGGCAGGGCTTGGCTCAAAAACTACCCCGCCGTGCTCTCCATCAGCCGCTTGTAGAACCGGATCATGTCGCCGTAATTCTCGATCGACAGCCGCTCGTTGGTGCCGTGGAAGCGTTTGAGATCCTCGGCCGTCGCGCGGACTGGCGAGAAGCGGAAGATGCTGTCTGCGACGTCGGCATAATGCCGTGAATCGGTCGCTGCGACCATCAGGCCGGGCGCGACGATGACATCCGGAAACGTCTCGCGGATGGTGCGAGTCAGCGCGCGATAGGCGTCGCTCGACGTGGCCGTGACGCGCGGCGGTTCGGTGTTGCCGGGAAACGGCGCGATGTCGATCTTCGGATTGGCGATCGTCGAGCGGACATGATCCGTCACGCTGGTCTGGGTGTCCCCCGGCAGCAGCCGGAAATTCACCGTCGCCTGGGCGTTGCCGGGCAGCACATTGTCCTTGTCGCCGGCATTGAAGATCGTCAGCGCCGTCGTCGTCCGCACCGTCGCCTCGGTCGGGCCGGTCTGCCCCAGTTGCTTGAGCAGCAGCGGCTTGAACAGCCACAGATTCGACAGCACCACGCGGTTGAAACCGCTCATTTCCGGCGCCAGCGTATCGAACATCTCGGCGACCGCGCCGCGCGCCTGCATCGGCAGCTTGTTGTCTTCGAGCCGCGCCAGCGCCGCCGCCATCATGCCGATCGCGGTCTCGCGCGGCGGCATCGAGGAATGGCCGGGCGTCGCATGGGCGGTCAGCACCAGCGTCGCATAACCTTTTTCGGCGACGCCGATCAAGGCGGCCGGCTTGTCGAGACCTTTCAGGATGCCGTCCGTGATCAGCAGGCCTTCGTCGAGCATGTAATCGAGCCTGACGTTGCGGGACGCCAGCAACGCGGCGATGCCTTTCGCGCCGCGCGTGCCGGCGACTTCCTCGTCGTGGCCGAAGGCGAAATAGATCGTCCGCTTCGGCTTGAAGCCTTGTTTCGCCAGTGTCTCGGCGGCCTCCAGCATCGCATAGAGGTTGCCCTTGTCGTCCCACGAGCCGCGGCCCCAGACGAAGCCATCGGCAATCACACCATCGAACGGCGGATGCTGCCAGTCCTTCTCCGTGCCGGGCGCGACCGGCACGACATCCTGATGCGCGGTCAGCGCGATCGGCTTCGGCGCGGGATCGCTGCCTTGCCAGGTATAAAGCAGGCTATAATCGGCGACGGTCTCGCGTTGGGCTGCCGCGTGAAAGGCCGGAAAACTCGCAGCGATATGCGCCTGCATGCCGCGCAGCGCATGGGCAGCCTGATCCGGAGTCTCGTAACTGGACATGGTGCGGAAGCGGATCGCCTCACCGAGGCGTTTCGCCGCCGCGTCGGTATCGACCGCCGCACGCGGGATCGCGGCGACGGCGATCTGCTTCGAGCTGTTCGTGAACGTGTTGAAACCGATGATCGCGGCGAGGCCGAGGATGACGATCAGAACGGCAAGGGCTGAGAATTTCAATTTGCGCATGTCGTGGAATCCCCTGTTGCCACAGCGCTCCAGGCAGGCACGGCCGTCATCCCCGCGAACGCGGGAAACCGGTATCCAGAGCGCTGATGACAAGCAACGAACGCCTGCGTTTACCGGGTCGTCCGGTCAAGCCGGGCGATGACGCCTCGTTACGAGGGAAGCGTCGCGCAGCCTTACGCCTTCGCGGCCTTCGCAGCCTTTTCGCGCGCGATGCCTTCCTCGATCAACTGGTGCGCATCGGCGGCGTCGCCCCAACGAACCACCTTCACCCACTTGCCTTTCTCCAGATCCTTGTAGTGCTCGAAGAAGTGCTGGATCTGCTCCAGCGTGATGCCCGGCAGGTCGCTGTAGTTCTTCACCTTGTCGTAGCGCTGCGTCAGTTTCGAGGACGGCACTGCGATGATCTTCTCGTCGAGGCCGGCTTCGTCTTCCATCAACAGCACGCCGACCGGGCGCACGCTCATCACGGCGCCGGGCACGATCGCGCGGGTGTTGGCGACCAGCACGTCGCAGGGGTCGCCGTCGCCGGACAGCGTGTGCGGAATGAAACCGTAATTGCCGGGATAGCGCATCGACGTATAGAGAAAGCGGTCGACGACGAGCGTGCCCGCGTCCTTGTCCATCTCGTATTTGATCGGCTCACCGCCGACCGGCACTTCGATGATGACGTTGACTTCGTGCGGCGGATTCTTGCCAAGGGAGATGGCGTCGATACGCATCGGAGACTCCGGGATTGCAAATCAATGGATAAGCTGCGCAGCGCAGCCTTGTCCGATGCTCTAGCCCGGAATGACGCGACCGCAAAGGTCCGCGTCACAAAAGCTTCGTGCGACCAGATGGGTGCGGCCAGATCAGTTCGGCCAGGCGAATGCGACCTTGTCGAGCGACTTCGGCCCGAACTTTTCCGAGGAGCGCGCGACCATCCGGCCGCCCAGTGCGCGGTAGAATTCCGTGGCGGATTCATTGTCGGACAAGGCCCAGATCACCATGCTTTTCAGGCCGCTCTGGCCGAGATCGCGGCGCGCGGCGGTGAACAGACGACGGCCGAAACCGAGCCCCTGAAACTCGGGCCGCAGGTACAATTCGTAAATCTCACCCTCGAACTGCAGGCTGCGGGCGCGGTTGCGGCCGTAATTGGCATAGCCTGCGACCTTGTCGCCGAAGATCAGGACGCTGACGCGGCTGCCTTTGCGAATCGCCGAGTCCCACCATTGCGGGCCGCGGCGATTGATGAGTTTCTCCAGCTCGGCGCCGGGGATCAGGCCCTGATAGGCCGAACGCCAGGCGTCGTCATGGGTGGATGCAATCGCGGATGCATCCGCGGCCTTCGCCGGCCGAACCTCGATCAGGGTTGTGCTCATGACCCGATCAAAGCAAGACATCGGCCCGGCTTCAAGGTGCATCGTTAATTATGGGTTAACGTGTGATGTTCCGGCATCAGTTTTGTTAACGGTTGTGCCGAAAGGGGACAGGTGCGGCCGTTGTTTGGTGGCACGGTCATCGACCCGCAGCGATTGCTCGGCATAACCCGAGGGGGGCAGGCCGCCGGGCACCCGAGCCTGCCAAAACGATTCGCTGCATGTAACTTGGCTCACCGCTAGAAACGAGACCATGACCTCGTACCTTATTCTCAAGTATCTTCATGTGCTGGGTGCGATCGTTATCCTCGGCACAGGCACGGGAATCGCGTTTTTCATGCTGATGGCGCATCGCAGCGGCGACGTCGCTTTCATCGCGCGCACCGCGACAACGGTTGTGGTCGCTGACCTGCTCTTTACCGCAAGCGCGGTCATTTTGCAGCCGCTCACTGGCGGTGTCTTGATGATCATCACGTCGACGGTCTTTGCGGAGCGATGGCTCGCAATGTCGCTGGCACTCTACGCGGTTGCCGGGCTGTTCTGGATTCCTGTTTTTTTCATGCAGATCGAGATGCGCGATCTCGCGCGCGTGGCCGTCGCTGAAAAAACGGCGCTTCCATCGCGATATTTCGTTCTGTACCGCCGTTGGTTCTTATTCGGCATTCCCGGCTTTGGCTCAGTCATGACGATTCTTTGGCTCATGATTGCCAAACCGCAGTTCTAGGGCAATCCCGTGCAGCAGGATAACAGCACTCGTAATGTGTTCGTGCTTGGCGCAGCAGGTTTGATCGGACGATCCATCGCCGAAAACTTGAGGCTCAGGCATTTCAACGTGACCGGCATTGCCCGTCGATACCCGCCGTCTCAGAAAGCGACCTCGTTCGATCTGGAGATGCCGTTGCTTTCGTTGGAAGTGGCTGCGCTGGTTCGCCTCCTGCAGGAGCGTGAAATAGATGTGGTGGTGAACTGCATTGGCGTTCTTCAGGATGGCCCGGGTATCGACACACATGCCGTGCATTGCGATTTTGTCCAACGGCTGCTGGTCGCAATAGAGCAGAGCGGACGCGCGACCCGCTTGGTGCATATCTCGATTCCCAAAACGGATGACGAAGATGCAACGCGATTCAGTCAGACCAAGCGCGAGGCCGAGAAACTGATTGCCAGCTCTCATGTGACCTATGCCATTCTGCGTCCGGGTTTCGTGATTGCTCCGGCTGCCTATGGCGGCAGTGCGATGCTGCGGGCGCTCGCCGCGCTGCCGTTCGATCTTCCCGCGACGGAGCTAGCAACGCCGTTTCAGCCGGTCGCAATTGAAGACATCGTCGCAACGATCGCCTGGTTGGCCGAACGCAACGTATCCGATCCTCTTTCGAGAAATATCACTTGGGATCTGATGCAGTTGCAATCAGTCAATCTGGGGCAGGTTATCGATCAGTTCCGCCATGCACTAGGAACAACGAATTCCTCTCGCATAACAATGCCAGCATTCGTGCTCGATCTCGGCGCGAAGCTTGGCGATCTTTCAAACCTCCTCGGCTGGACGCCGCCGATACGCAGCGCCGCGATTGTCGAACTTCGGCGAGGCGTCAGCGGCGATCCTGCCATCTGGTCGACGATCACCGGCATCAAACCCATAGATGTATCCCGAGCGGTGGCGCAATACTCCGCCACCATCCAGAACAAATGGTTCGGCCGACTCTTTCTTGTTAAGGCCCTGACGATCGTTAGCCTTGCCGTGTTCTGGATCGCATCTGGCTTCATTGCGCTGGTGCCGTCTTACGCCGCTGCCGCAGCGATCCTGACGTCGCATCATTTCCCGCCTACGCTGGTCGGGCCGCTGACAGTCGGCACCAGCTTGATGGACATGACGATTGGCGTCTTGATCGCAATTCGCCGAACGAGCGCCGTCGGACTGGTTGCTGGAATAGTTGCTTCACTCGGTTACATGATTGGCAGCGCGATCTTCACGCCCGACCTCTGGCTGGAGCCGCTCGGCGCGCTTGTCAAAACGGGCCCGGCAATCGTGCTGATGCTTATCGCGTTATGCATGGCGGATAATCGGTGAGGAAGGCGTAGCCGAACGCTAAATTACTCCGGATTGGAGCGCCTCCCTCGCCGCCCGCTCCCCCGAATCCCGCGCGCCATGCGCGGTCGAGAAGAAATGCGGCGAGGTGGCTTCGCCGGCGAAAAACAGACGCCCATCGACGGGTGCGGCGAGCACCGCGCGTTTGCCGGCATGGCCCGGCAGCGCATGCGAATAAGAGCCGCGCGCGAACGGATCATGCGCCCAGCGCGACTCGGCGAGCGGCTTGAGTTTCTTGCGAAAATCCGAACCCAGCAGCGCCACGATCTCGTCGATGCTCTGCGCCGCCAGCGCGCCGTCGCCGGCGTCTTCCAGGTCGCGCGCGAAACGGCCGCCGAAGAAACCCTCGATGCAGGGCTGGCCGAACGGCCGCAGATGGTAGCTGCCCATCTCGCGGCGCATCGACGCGCCGCGCAGATTGCCGTCGCTCGGCAGGGCTTCCGGCTCGTCAAGCGCCAGCATCACCTTGTCGGCAAGCCCGAGCGGAAGGTTTTTGGCGGCATCGACCTTGTCGGGCAGCGGCGGATGAAACACGATCGCCTCGTCGGCGATCAGATTGGTCGGCACGGTAACGATGACCTGCGCCGCGCCAAGCGTGCCGCGGTCGGTCTCGATGGCGATGCGCGCACCGGAATGATCGATCCGCGTGATGTTTGTGTTCAATGCGATCGTCGCAGGCTTTGCGTAAGCCGCGATCAGCGCGCCGTACCCAAGACGCACGCGCCAGTTCACCTCGGTGTCCTCATAGGCGTCGAGGTCATGCACCGAGACGCGGTCGAGTTCGGCGCCGTTGATATAGGTCGAGAGCGCGTCGAGCATCGGGTTCCAGCGATTGCCGGGTTCGAGATGGTCGGCGGCGGCGGAATCCTGGTCGCGCCGCGCGGCATCCTCGGTGCGGGCATAAAACTCATCCATCGCGCGCATGAAGTCGGCGCGCTCATCGGGCGGAAAGCCGATATTGGTGCTCTGCTCGCGCCACGGCGGACGGGTCTTGTCGACAACGAAGCCAAGCTCGGCCGCGATGCCGACGAAGGAGTTCTCGTCCGCCGAATGCAGCCAGCCGCAGCCGCGATCGAACAGCACGCCGGGACCGGCCTGGATCGTGTGCGCGCGGCCGCCGACGCGGTCCCGCGCCTCCAGCACGAGGACCGATTTGCCGGAGCGTTCCAGCGCGCGCGCGGCGCCGAGGCCCGCGGCGCCGGCGCCGATGATCGCAATGTCGATGGAGGAGTTCATGGAGAGAACTTAAGAAGCGAATAGCGAATAGTGAGTAGCGAATAGAAGAAAAAAGGAGCGGCGCGCGCCTCTATTCGCTACTCACTATTCGCTATTCGCCCCTCTATAGCAGCCAACTCACAGGCAAAACATGACCATGCAACCTCAGCTCGAACTGTTCGCCTTCTGGCGGACATCCGCCACCTACCGCGTCCGTGTGGCGCTCAACCTCAAGGGCCTCGAAGCCCATGAGCGCATCGTCAACATCGATGCCAATGAGCAGCGCGGCGCGGAGTTTCTGACAATCAATCCGCTCGGCGGGATTCCGGCGCTGGTCGAACCCGGCCACGCGCCGATGACGCAGTCGCTGGCGATCCTCGAATATCTGGAGGAGGTGCAGCCGGAGCCTCCGTTATTGCCGAACGATTTGCACGGCCGCGCGCGGGTGCGGGCGATCGCCTTGATGCTGGCGGCGGACACGCATCCCTTCGTCACGCCGCGCGTGAAAAAGTATCTGATCGGAACAGGCGGCTTCGACGACGCCGCCTTCAAGGCGTGGCAGGTGCACTGGTTCACGACCGGCTTGCAGGCGGTCGAGCAGCGGCTGGTGACAGAGGCGCAGCAGACCGGCGCGTTCTGCCACGGCGACACGCCGACAATGGCCGATATCTGCCTGGCCAGCATCGTCGCCGTGATGCGCGTGTTCAAGATCACGGTGCCGGATATTCCGACGATCGACAGCATCATCGCGCGTTGCGACGCGATCGACGCCTTTGCCAAGGCCGATCCGTTCAAGCAGGTCGGGGCGACGGCGTAAGAGGGCGAATAGCGAATAGTGAAAGGAAGAAGAACGTCATTCCGGGGCGCGGTTCGGCTCTTGCCGAACGCGAACCCGGAATCTGTTAGAGATGAATATGATAAGATTCAGGGTTCGCTCGCATCAATAGATTCGGCCCCCTCACCCGGATTTCGCTTTGCTCAATCCGACCTCTCCCCGGTGGGGAGAGGTGAGGCCGACAGCTTTGCGATTCAGTCTAAAGCAAAGCTGCTCTAACGAATTAAAGTGGCGGTCAACAGAAACGTCCGACATTCTGTCGCAATGATCCTCGATAGAAATACAAGACTGGTCATTATCGGGAATAGCGGATCGGGCAAAAGCACTGTCGCGACGCACGTCGCCGCCGCGACGGGGCTATCCACCTATGATTTCGATCTGATCCACTGGCATGACGATGGCAGCAAAAGAGATGAACTGGAGTCAAAGGCGCTTGTCGCCCGGATTGCAGCGGCCGATTCTTGGATCGTAGAAGGCGTGTACGGCTGGCTGGCCGAAGTCGCCTTGGTAGAGGCAACAGCTCTCATCTGGACGGATTTGTGCTGGTCCGAATGCCGAGAGGGGCTGCTTGCGCGAGGTCTGAGACGCGGAATGACATCCAAGAATCAGGACGATCTTATCGTTTGGGCAGAAAATTATTGGAGCCGCTCAACTCCGTCATCGTTTGCCGGGCACAAGCGGATTTACGCCGCGTTCAATGGTCCGAAATTGCGATTGAAGACGCGCGCGGATGTTTCGGCTCTGCTTTTCTGCGAAATCGATCCGTTCAAGCAGGTGAGAGCGCCGGAGTAAGAAGGCGAATAGCGAATGGCGAAAAGTGAGTAGGGACGGAGGACCAATTCTTCCCCTATTCGCTACTCACTATTCGCTATTCGCCGCCGTTAGGCGACAGCTTCCTTGGTCTTTTCCGCGCGTTTGCGCTCGTTGGCGTCGAGATGCTTCTTGCGCAGGCGGATCGACTTCGGCGTGATCTCGACCAGCTCGTCGCTCTCGATATAGGCGAGCGCCTTTTCCAGCGTCATGCGGATCGGCGGCGTCAGGCGCACCGCTTCGTCCTTCGACGTGGTGCGGATGTTGGAGAGCTGCTTGCCCTTGAGAACGTTGAGTTCGAGGTCGTTCTCGCGGGTGTGCTCGCCGATGATCATGCCCTTATAGACCTTCCAGCCCGGCTCGATCATCATCGGGCCGCGATCCTCCAGCTTGAACATGGCATAGGCCACGGCCTCGCCGGCGTCGTTCGAGATCAGCACGCCGTTGCGGCGGCCGGCGATCTCGCCCTTGTAGGGCAGATAGTCGTGGAACAGGCGATTCATGATCGCAGTGCCCTTGGTGTCGGTCATCAACTCGCCCTGATAGCCGATCAGGCCGCGCGTCGGCGCGTAGAACACCAGACGCAGCCGGTTGCCGCCGGAGGGGCGCATCTCGATCATCTCGGCCTTGCGTTCGCTCATCTTCTGAACGACCACGCCTGAGAATTCCTCATCGACGTCGATAACGACTTCCTCGACCGGCTCGAGCACGTTGCCGTCCTCGTCCTTGGTCAGCACGACGCGCGGACGCGACACGCTGAGTTCAAAGCCTTCGCGGCGCATGTTCTCGATCAGGATCGCGAGCTGCAATTCGCCGCGGCCCGACACTTCCATCGCGTCGCGGTCGGCGGATTCGACGACCTTGAGCGCGACATTGCCTTCGGCCTCGCGCAGCAGGCGATCGCGGATCAGGCGGCTCGTCACCTTGTCGCCTTCGGTGCCGGCGAGCGGCGAGTTGTTGACGATGAAGGACATCGACACCGTCGGCGGATCGATCGCCTGCGCCTGGATCGGAATCTCGACCGAGGGATCGCAGAAGGTATCGGCGACGGTACCCTTCGGCAGGCCGGCGATGGCAACGATGTCACCGGCTTCGGCGAGGTCGACCGGCTGGCGTTCGAGACCACGGAAGGCGAGGATCTTGGTGATGCGGCCGGTCTCGACGGTCTTGCCGTCGCGCGACAGCACCTTGACCGACTGGTTCGGCTTCACCGAACCCGACGCGATGCGGCCGGTAATGATCCGGCCGAGATACGGGTTGGCTTCGAGGATGGTGCCGAGCAGGCGGAACGGGCCTTCTTCGACCACCGGCGGCGCGACATGCTTGATGACGAGATCGAACAGCGGCTTCATGCCGACATCGTGCGACGCATCCGGGCTGTCGGCCATCCAGCCGTTGCGGCCCGACCCGTAGAGAATCGGGAAGTCGAGCTGGTCGTCGGTGGCGTCGAGGGCTGCGAACAGGTCGAACACCTCGTTGACGACTTCGGTGATGCGCGCGTCCTGGCGATCGACCTTGTTGATCGCGACGATCGGCTTGAGGCCCAATTTGAGCGCCTTGCCGACCACGAACTTGGTCTGCGGCATCGGACCTTCGGCAGCATCGACAAGCACGATCACGCCGTCGACCATCGACAGGATGCGCTCGACCTCGCCGCCGAAATCGGCGTGGCCCGGCGTATCGACGATGTTGATCTGGGTGTCTTCCCAATGCACCGACGTGCACTTGGCGAGAATCGTGATGCCGCGCTCGCGCTCGATGTCGTTCGAGTCCATCGCGCGCTCGACCTGGCGCTGGTTGTCGCGATAAGTGCCGGATTGCTGCAGGAGCTTGTCCACGAGCGTCGTCTTGCCGTGGTCGACGTGGGCGATGATGGCGATGTTGCGAAGGTTCATAGGTCTTCTTCTAAAGTTGCCGGCCTGGATGCCCAATTTGCGGATAGCGCCTTGCGAAAACGACGACGCACGAACGGCCGCGCGTCAGCGCGCCGCCATCTCCGCATCATCTGAAAACGCGCTGGGTCATCGTCTTAAAAGCAAACCCGGCCGAAAAGGGCCGGGCACTCGGTCGCGTTGCGCCGCAATATAGTCGGAAATCGGCGGAAAACAATGGATATTCTATTCAAATAGGCCCGCATCTTTCAGGTGAAGCGCCAACCCGGTCGCACCCGGAGCACCCAAATCGTGGCGCAACTGAAGAGTCGGGATCAGGTAGTCGCCGCCGTTCTGACACCGATAAGGAATGGGCGGGGTCGTCTCGAACGTCCGCATCCTGTCACGCAAACGCTCGGCGACGGCCTCGAAGCCGGCGTTATCGAGACGGTCGACCCGGTACGCTACGAAGGGCGGAAGCACGTCATACCCCGGATAATAGAGAATGCCATGGTTGATCGGGAATAAGATATCGTCGATTGGCCCATTGATCCCTCGGGCAGAGTAATGTTCCTCCCAGCCGCCAGTGGTCACAATCAACATCGCGCGCTTCCCGGCGAAAGTTCCTTCACCGAAGCGGTCGCCCCAATGCTTGTCGCTATGCTCGCCGACGCCATAAGCGAAGCCGAAGGCGTATACCCTATCGATCCAGCCCTTGAGGATCGCCGGCATCGTGTACCACCAAAGGGGAAACTGGAGGATCAGGGCGTCCGCCCAGAGAAGCTTTTCATGCTCAGCCCGGACGTCATTGGTCAGCGCATTCGCAGCAAACGCCTCTTCCGACGCTGCCCCCGGCCTAAACCTGGCGTCTGGCGCCAGCATCGGAAAATCCGCGCGATCGACCTGGGATTTCCAACCACTGGCATAGAGGTCCGATATCCGCACCACATGACCTTGGGCCTCAAGCTCCTTGATGGCGATGTCGCGCAGCGCACCGTTCAGGGAAAGCGGTTCGGGATGGGCGAAAACGAGCAGAGCTTTCATGGGTCAGTGATCCGTCGAGAGGCATCGACGTGATGTAGCTCACACGGCGGTTATCCGCTATACTAACGTAATGGATATGATTATGCCGAATAATGGATAGATCAGACATCACGTTCGAGCGCATGCGCACCTTTGTCCGCGTGGCAGAGTGCGGAAGCTTGTCGGCCGTCGCACGGGAACTTGGCGTCGGGCAATCAACAATCACGCGTCAGTTGCGGGAACTTGAACAGGCCATCGGCGTGCCACTGCTCAGCAGGACGACCCGGCGTGTCACGATGACGGATGAGGGCAGCCGCTACTACGCCAACAGCCTGCAAATTCTCCGCCTCGTCGAGCAGGCCGGGGATGAAGCACGCGGCGCAGGCGGGGCGCAGGCCGGTACGATCCGGATATCTTGCACGGCGGCTTTCGGGGTGTTGCATGCGAGCCGGCTGATCTTCGCGTTTCAGGATCGCCATCCCGACATCGGGATCGATCTCAGCCTGACAGACAACCGCGTCGATCTTGTCCGGGAAGGCGTCGACATCGAACTTCGCCTCGGCCCTCTCACGGACAGCTCGATAAAACTGCGGGCTCTCGGGCAATGTCAACGTCTGCTGGTGGCGGCTCCGCACTACCTTGCGGAGCGAGGGATCCCGGCCGTTCCTGCGGATCTGTCAGGCCACGAAGGCATTCGGATGTCGAACGTGGCGGGCAGCGGTCTGCTCGCTTTGCAAGGACAGAATGGTAAGTGCTATGCAGTGCCTTTCAACGGACGATTTCGGATCGATCACGGGCTTGCTGCCCGCGAAGCTCTCATCGCCGGACGCGGCATCGCACCTGCTCATCGATGGCTGGTCGATGACCTCATTGCAAATCACCAGCTTGAGGCCATTCTGCCGGACTATTCGCTGCCGCCCGTTCCGCTCAACATGCTGATTGTGCCGGAGCGCGCAGGCATCGCGCGGGTCCGGCTATTTATCGAATTTCTCGCCGAGCAGATCGGCAGCATCCCGGGGATCGAAGGGTCGCGGGGGTAACGCTCGCTTTCACCCCAGCTTCGGATCCAGCGTCGTGGACCACAGCGCGACGTCGGCGCGGTCACGCAACGTGACCGTCATCTGTCCCGTCGCGCCCTGAATCTGAACGTGGCCAAAAAACTGCAAGCCTTCCGAGGGCGGCAGGTTCTGGCGATCCGCGCCCGGCGCCTTGATGTATTTCAGTTCGGGGCCGAAGGTGTTGTCGAGATCTCCGGGGCCGAACGAGCCGGCGGCGAACGGTCCGGACACGAACTCCCAGAACGGCTCGAAATCCTGGAACTGCGCCTTGTCGGGGTTATAATAATGGGCGGCGGTGTAATGGACGTCGGCGGTCAGCCAGACCGTGTTGCGCACGCCCGCCGTCTTGATGAAGCGCAACAGATCGGCGATTTCGAGTTCGCGGCCGCGCGCGGGACCATCGCCCTGCGCGATCGCTTCCGAGCCCTTTTTGTTAACGGCGTCGTCATAGACGAGGATGCTGATCGGCATGTCGGAGGCGATCACTTTCCAGGTCGCCTTTGACGCCAGCAGGCCGCGCTTCAGCCACGCCAGTTGCTCCGGTCCGACGAAGTAACTGTCGGGACCATAGCTGTCCTGAAGGTTCGGGCCGTTGGGTCCGCGATAGCTGCGCTCGTCCAGCACGAACACGTCGAGATGCGGGCCGTAATTGATGGTGCGGTAGATCCGGCCCGGCTCGGTCAGGCTAGCGCGGATCGGATACATTTCCTGAAAGGCGCGGGCGCCGCGCGCCGCCAGCAGTTCGATGCTGCGCTCCTTATAGGTCGCGGGCAGCTCCTTGGAGAGCGACCAGTTGTTGGTCACTTCGTGGTCGTCCCATTGCACGAAGATCGGCACCTCGGCATTGAAGGCACGCAGATGATCGTCGAGGAAGTTGTATTTGTGCGCGGCGCGAAACTCGTCGAGCGTCTCCGCGACCTTGGCTTTTTCCGGTATGGCGATGTTCTTCCAGATCTTGCCGTTCGCAGATTTCACCTCGGCCGGAATCGGCCCGTCGGCATAGATGGTGTCGCCGGAATGCAGCAGGAAATCCGGACGATGCTTCTTCATCGCCGAAAAGATGAACATGCCGCCGTCATCGGGATTGATGCCGAAACCTTGCCCGGCAACGTCGCCGCCCCAGACGAAACTGACGTCGCGCCGGTCGGCCGGCGCGGTGCGGAAGCGGCCGACGACGGGTTCGCCGGCGACGGCGCTGTGCGACAGATCGCGGAATTTGACGCGGTAGAAGATGTCCTGCCCGGACGGGAGATCGGCGAGAAGCATGCGCGCCGTGAAATCGCTGTCGGGCAGCGCTGTTATCGGCGGCAGCGTGCGGGCGTTCCTGAAAGACTCGGTGGTCGCGACCTCGACCATCATCTGCGCCGGCCGGTCCGTGCGGGCCCAAATCATGCCGCCGTCAGAACTGATGTCGCCTGATTGCACGCCGTGGGTGATCAGCGGCCGGTCGGCGGCGCGGCTGATACCGGGCATCGCCACGTTGCCGGCGAGGGCAGCGGTGGTGACGAGAAAGCGGCGGCGGGACAGGCGTGTCGTCATGGAGGCCTCCTGTTTCGGAGCGCACCATGGCCGGCGGGTCTGACATCGCGAGAACGGATTTGTGACGATCTCGCGACACGTTAGAGCAAACTCGAATGGGTGCGGCTACATGCCGCCGGAGGCCAGCAATTGCATGTTCGGGCGCGGCGAGTTGTCCGACGTCGCAGCCGTGGCGTCCTGGGCCGGCAGTTCGAGCGCGATCACCGCCTTGCGGTCGGCGACGGCGTTGTGGAACTGCTCCAGAGCGATGTTGAAAGCGTTGAGCGAACCCTCCTCGATCGCGCCATGTTCGTAGCAGGTCAGCGTTTCGCGCAAAATCTGGTCGGCCTCGGCTTGCATCGAGTCGAGTTCGCTCAGAGAGTCGCACTTCCGGGCGATGCCCAGCATGTCCAGCAGCCGCCCGCGCAGGTTGGTGTTGTTGTTGCGTTCGTCGCGCCGCAGATAGCTCGCCAGCCACGCACCGGCGGAGCCCATGCCGGAGAGGCCGATCAGCACGAACCAGATGTAATCGCTGTAGCGGTCGAGAAACGATTTTTCCTCGCCATCGACGAAGGCGGCGGCACCCGGATGGACCGCGATCACCGCATCCTTGTCGGTGTCGGGCGTTTCGATCTTCGCTGACAGCGGGAATTCGGCCATCAGCGCCAGCCGGGCGGCGAATAATTGCCGCGTGAACGCCCCGACCACCGACTCAGACAGGCCCTGACGTGCGACAAACAGATGCGGGAAACTGATCGTCTTGACCTCGTCTTCGGGCCGGTCCGGCGAGCCGCCGAATGCGCCGGCCGGAATATCGGCCGCCTCGTATTTCGGGAAGTTCTGCGCGATCGCGTCGGCAAGGTCGATGCTGAGGAAGGTCGGGGTACCACCATCCTTGGATGTCGCCGCGATGGCCTCGGCGGTAATCTTGCTGTTGACGGGCCCCGCCGCCATGAAGACATCCGCCTTCTGGCCGCGAACCGCCTCCGCGACCTCATTGGTCGCGAATTGGACGAACTCGACCTTGGCGGGATCGACAGCGTATTGCGACAGGATCACTTTCAACAATGCGATGTTGGCGGGTGTCCGGCCGACCACGCCCACCTTCTTGCCGGCAAGCTGCGAGATCTTGGTGATCTCTTCCGGACCTTTCGCCGCGCCCTTTTTGGTGCTGGGTCGCTTGGCGCCCGTGGCCGGTTTGGCCGGCGTCGGCACCCACAACACGGCGACATTCTTGCGCAAGACGGCGACGGCCAGCGCGTTCTTCGGAATCTCGAGGTCGGCGCGGACGATGGCCAGGTCGGCTTTGCCCTCGCCGATCGCGGCCGCGCTGGCGACGGCGCCATCGGTCATGATTGGCCGCAACCGAACCCGCAACCCGTCGCGGCTAAAACTCTGCGTCAGCGCCTGAATGACCTTGACGTCGTCGCTGTTCGGCGGGCCGACGGCGATCCGCAACGTTCCAGGACGCATCGCGAAATAATAGGCGCTGGCGCCGAGGCCGACGATCATCAGCACGCTGGCCAGCACGATCAGCGTCATCTTGCGCCGCGCCGAGCGCGCCGATGGCGGGCCGATGGGCCCGAGAATCGGCTCCGGCGTCTCCATCGAGCGTGAAAACTGGCTTTTGAGGCTCACAGCCGACCCGATCCGGTTAAGTCCTTGATCACATCGTCACTCGCTCAGGGCCGCCGATGGCTGCGGAGATACGCATCAAGACTAGCAAAGTTTGAGCCGCCGTGCAGTTGCGCGTTTGTCGTGGTTAGCGCAGGCTATGGCGATCATTTCGCGCATTATTATGGCCGGATCACTCCGGTCCGGATCATCGGCCGGTTTCAGGCGTTGGCTTCCGGGGCAAGTAGGAGAATTTTTATGGCCGACCAACTGACCAAGGATGCCCGCGCGACCGCGCTCGAGGGACTGAGCGGATGGACCGAGGTGCAGAGCGGCAAGGCGATCGGCAGGACGTTTGAATTCAAGGATTTCAACGAGGCCTTCGGTTTCATGGTGCGCGCCGCGCTCGTCGCGGAAAAGATGGATCATCATCCGGACTGGAGCAACGTTTACAAGACCGTGAAGGTCGAACTGTCGACCCATGATGCCGGCGGGGTGACACAGCTCGACATCGAGCTTGCGACCGCGATGAATGCGATCGCCAAGCAGTGCGGAGTACCGTGAGGTCATGATCCGAGTTCTTGCGCGGCGGTCGCGGCGTGACCAACTCAGCGGTTTGCGAGAGGTGAAAAATGCCCGACTTTTCGACAGGGTTTCAGGCGGCCGACGATCTGGCCAAAGACCCGCCGAGCCTGCGTCGCGCATTCTGGCGCAAGCTGAAGCGAATCGCGGTCAAGCTGCCCTTCGCCGAGGATTTGCTGGCGAGCTATTATTGTGCGTTCGACCGCCAGACGCCGCGCCATGTGCAGGCCGCTCTGCTCGGCGCGCTGGCTTATTTCGTGCTGCCGTTCGATTTCGTGCCGGACATGCTGCCGGTGCTTGGTTTCGGTGATGACGCCGCCGTGCTGGTGACGGCGCTGCGCATGGTGTCGAGTCACATCCGTCCCGAACACCGCGACGCCGCCCGCGCCCGCATGGCGCAGGGGCTGGAAGACGGCGATGACGAGGGCGCCACTTTATGATCTGTCATCCCCGACCAGCGCGCATTTGCGCGCGCAGAGCGGGGATCCAGTAGACGCCGCCGTTTGAATTGAACATGAACGTCACAGAATACTGGGCCACCCGCCTTCGCGGGTGGCGACGTCCGTATTTTTTGCGGGCGCGCCTCACCTCACGGATGCAAAATCACCTTGCCCATCGCCTGTCGGCCGGCGAGCACTTTGAGCGCGTCGGCCGTCTGCGCCAGCGGAAAGGTGCGATCGACATGCGACGAAATCTTGCCGTCCGCCGTCCATTGCACGAGCTTCTCAAGATTGGCGCGGTTCTTCTCCGGATTGATGCGCGCCCACGCGCCCCAGAACACGCCGCGAATGTCGCAACCCTTCAACAGCGCGAGATTGAGGGGCATTTTCGGAATGTCGCCGGCGGCGAAACCGATCACCAGAAAACGGCCTTCCCATGCGATCGCGCGCAACGCGGCCTCGGCATAGGCGCCCCCGACCGGATCGAACACGATATCGACGCCCTTGCCGCCGGTGAGCTTCTTCAGCCCTTCCTTCAAATCCTCTTTCGCGTAGTTCAGCGTCAATTCCGCGCCGTGTTGTTTGGCGAATGCCAGCTTCTCGTCCGACGACGCGCAGGCGATCACCTTCAGGCCCATGAGCTTGCCGAGTTCGCAAGCGGCGAGGCCCGTGCCGCCGGCGGCGCCCAAAACAGCGAGCGTTTCGCCGGGCTTCGGCGAGCCGCGGTCCTCCAGCGCATGCAGCGCCGTGCCGTAGATGATGAAGATGCCGGCGGCGCGATCGAAATCGAGATTGTCGGGAATCTTCACGATCGAATGAGATGGCAGCGCGATCTTTTCGCGCGCGCCGTTGTGGCCGCAGGACGCTGCGACGCGGTCGCCGACCTTCAGATCGGTGACGCCGTCGCCGACGCTCTCGATCACGCCCGCGACTTCGGCCGACGGCGAGAACGGAAACGGCGGCTTGATCTGGTACTTGCCCTGGATCATCAGGATGTCGAAGAAATTCAGCGCCGCGGCCTTGATCGCGATGACGGCCTCGCCGGGCCCGGCGACGGGGTCGGGCAGCTCGGTAAGGACGAGATCGTCGGGACCGCAATACTGGTTGCAGAGCATGGCTTTCATGGGCATTTCCTCGCAGCACTTGGATTGATTGCCCGTGTCATGCCGGATTTGACGGCTGACGACAATGACGAAAGGCAGGCCGATGTTCGACGCATCCCTTCTCGCGGAAAAACGCATCCTCATCACCGGCGGCGGATCGGGCCTCGGCGCGGCGATGGCGCGGCGCTTTGCGGAACTGGGCGCGGACCTTGTGTTGTGCGGGCGACGGCAGGACGTGCTGGAAACGACGGCGGCTGACATCCGCAGCAAATTCGGCCGCGAGGTGATCGCCGCGGTCTGCGACATCCGCGATGCCCATGCGGTCGATGCAATGATGGACAAGATTTTCGCGCAGCGCGCGATCGACGTGCTGGTCAACAACGCCGCGGCGACCTTCATCGCGCAGAGCGAACATCTGTCGGCGCGCGCCGCCGATGCGATCCTCGCGCCGACGCTGCACGGCTCGCTGTATTGCACGCTCGCGGCCGGCAAACGCTGGATCGAGGCGTCGCGCAAGGGCGTCGTGTTGAGCATCCTGTCGACATCGACCATCACCGGACGCGCCTTCACCGTGCCGTCGGCGATGGCGAAATCCGCCGTGCTGGCGATGACGAAGAGTCTCGCGGTGGAATGGGGACCGAAAGGCGTGCGGCTTGTGGCGATCGCGCCGGGGCCGTTTCCGACGCCGGGCGCCAGCGCAAATCTCGGGCTCGACGATCGCAACCGTTCGCCCGCCGCGCTCAATCCGCTCGGCCGCGTCGGCGAGCACGCCGAACTGGCTAATCTGGCAAGTTTTCTGATTTCGGATCAGGCCGGCTACATCAATGGCGAAATGGTGACGCTGGACGGCGGCGCGCATCTGCGGACCTCCGGTGCCGAAGATCTGCTGAAATGGACCGACGCGCAATGGGCGGCGCAGCGGGCGGGGCGAACCAAATGAAAGCGTCATCCTTCGAGGCTCGCGCCGCCGGACGACGAAGATGTTGCCGGGAGAGCGCGAGCACCTCAAGATGACGGCGGCATTTGTCCGGTCTCGCCTCCCACCTTCCCAGAATCGCCAATCGCGGTTATGGCACGTCACCCGAGGAATCGTCTTTTTTGGGTCATGATTCTGCGGGACGAGGTTTGATGATGTCTGTGCGGACACTCTTATCGGTTTTTGCAGCGGGGGTGCTGGCCTGCGGATTCTTGTCCGCGGCGTCGGCGCAATCGCCCTCGAAAAGCAAGGCCGCGCCGGCTCCGAAGGGTGTGCCTGCCAAACCAGCGCCCGCGACGCCCGCGACTCCCGCGCCGGCCGCCGGCGGCGCCGAGCCGATGCTGATCGGCCAGTTTGGCGGCTGGGGGGCCTATACGGCCGCGCCGAACGGCCGCAAGGTCTGTTTCGCGCTTGCCAAGCCGTCCTCGTCAAAGACCAATCCGCCGAACCGTCCGCGCGATCCCGCTTATGTCTTCGTTTCGACCCGCCCGGCGGAAAAGGTCAATAACGAAGTCTCGATCATGATCGGCTACCAGCTCAAGCCGGGTTCGGAATCGACGCTGGTCGTCGGCGGCGCGACGTTCTCGATGTATACGCAGGGCGACGGCATCTGGATCAAGAACGCGGCCGACGAGGAACGCATGGTCGAGGCGATGCGCAAGGCCGGCGACGCGACCGTGAAAGGCGTGTCCTCGAAGGGCACCGAGACCACCGACACCTTTGCGCTGAAGGGCCTCGCCCAGGCGCTGGACAAGCTCGGGCAGACCTGCCGGTAGGCATAGGCATCCATTAAGTTCGTCATTCCGGGATGTGCGCTCTTGCAGCACAGGCCCGGAATCCATACTCCCTGTGGTGGCTATGGATTCCGGGCTCGCTTCGCACGACCGGCGACGAAGCCGTCGCCAGCGGCTCGCGCCCCGGAATGACAATCCCGATTTATCCGAGTATCCCGATGAACGTCATGGCCGCCTCACAACCTCTCGAAAAGACCCCGATTGAGACCTATGTGCCGCCGGCCAAGCCGTCGCTGGTCGGGCTGTCGCGCGCGGAGTTGATGGATCGTCTCGCCGAGATCGGCGTCGCACCCGCGCAGCGCAAGATGCGCGCGCAGCAGCTCTGGCACTGGATGTATGTGCGCGGCGCGGTCACGTTCGAGGCGATGACGAATGTGTCGAAGTCGATGCGTGAGGCGTTGGCGCAGCATTTCACCGTTGATCGACCCGAGGTGGTTGCCGAACAGATCTCCAATGACGGCACCCGCAAATGGCTGTTGCGTTTGCCGGGCGGGGTCGGTGAAAAGGCCCATGAGGTCGAGTGCGTCTATATCCCTGAAACCGATCGCGGCACGCTGTGCATCTCGTCGCAGGTCGGTTGCACGCTGACCTGTTCGTTCTGCCACACCGGCACGCAGCGTCTCGTGCGAAACCTCACGCCCGGCGAGATCGTTGGACAGGTCATGGTCGCGCGCGATCGTCTCGGCGACTGGGGCGGCCCCGACGGCAGCCGTCGCGTCACCAATGTGGTGATGATGGGCATGGGCGAGCCGCTGTATAATTTCGATGCGGTGCGCGACGCGCTGCTGATCGTCTCGGACAATGAAGGCATTGCGATTTCGCGCCGGCGCATCACGCTGTCGACGTCGGGCGTCGTGCCGAACATCTTCCGAACCGGCGACGAGATCGGCGTGATGCTGGCGATCTCGCTGCATGCGGTGCGCGACGAACTGCGCAACGAATTGGTGCCGCTCAACCGCAAATATCCGTTGAAGGATTTGCTGCAGGCGTGCCGCGATTATCCCGGCGCGTCGAACGCGCGGCGCATTACTTTTGAATATGTGATGCTGAAGGGCGTCAACGACTCCCTCAACGAGGCCAAGTTGCTGGTGAAGATGCTCAAGGGCATCCATGCCAAGATCAATCTGATTCCGTTCAATCCGTGGCCGGGCACGAAATACGAGTGTTCGGACTGGGACCAGATCGAGGCGTTCTCGGAATACATCTTCAACGCCGGCTACTCGTCGCCGGTGCGCACGCCGCGCGGCCGCGACATTCTCGCCGCCTGCGGGCAGTTGAAATCCGAGACCGAAAAATTGTCGGCGCGCGAGCGCGATGCCCTGCGCGCGATGGCGATGACGGATTGATGGTTCTTCAAGTCTTTGACGGAGGACGCGCCGTCATTCCGGGGCGCGCGCATCGCGGCTGGACTTATGCGCAGCGTAAAGACAGTCGTGTGCAAGCGAGCCCGGAATCCATAACCCCCACAGGGAGTATGGATTCCGGGCCTGCGCCACGGCCGGCAAGAGCCGGCGGCGTGACGCATCCCGGAATGACGAATGTGAGGACTCCGGCGCCATGCACCTGATCGGCCGGTTGTTTGCGATCGTCTTCGGTTTTCTTGCCGCCTCGCTTGTCGCCGGCGGGATCGTCGTGTTCGCCGTGCTGTTTCCCGAACTGAGCGCGCTCGACACCGGCGCGATCGATCCGAATGCGATCAATGTGCTGCTCGGCTTCGGGTTCATCTTCGTGTCGGGATTCGCGCTACTGCCGGCGCTGGTTGTGGTCGCGGTGACGGAATCCTTCGCGATCCGCAGCGTGCTGGCTTACGCGATCGGCGGCGGCATCGTCGGATTGGCCTGCTATCTCGGCCTTGTGCCGTTCGACACAAGCACGATGCGCTTCGACGGCATCGTGCGCCGCCATCTTGAAGTTATGACCGGCGCGGGCATCGTCGGCGGGCTGATCTACTGGATGATCGCCGGCCGCCGTGCAGGTCTGTGGCGCACGCCGCGCCGCGCGCCAGAGTCTCAGACGCCTTCCGCGACCACCATGTAGTTCACGTCCATGTCGCCGGAGAGCGACCAGCGGTCGCCGAGCGGGTTGTAGACCACGCCGGACTGATCGGTGATCGCGAGCTTGTTGCGTGCCAGATGATGCGACAACTCGTCTGGCGTCACGAATTTTTCCCATTGATGGGTGCCGCGCGGCAGCCAGCGCAGCACATATTCGGCGGCGACGATGCCGAGCGCGAAGCTCTTCCAGTTGCGGTTCAACGTCGAGACCACCATCATGCCGCCGGGCTTCAGCATCGATGCGCAGCGATCGAGAAACAGCCCGACGTCGGAGACATGTTCGACCACTTCCATCGTCAGAATGATGTCGAAGCGCTCGCGGACATCCATCGCCTCGACGGTGGTGCAGCGATAATCGATCGACAGTTGCGCTTTGTCGGCATGGAGTTTCGCGGCGGCGATATTCTTCTCGGCGGGATCGACGCCGATCACCTGCGCGCCGAGCCGCGTGAACGGTTCGCACAACAGCCCCGCGCCGCAGCCGATATCGAGCAGCCGCAGCCCGGACAGGCAGCGCAGGCTTTTGACGTTGCGGTCGAACTTGCGGCAGGCGGCGTCGCGGATGAAGGTCAACCGCAGCGGGTTGATCCGGTGCAGCGGCGCCATCTTGCCGTTGGGATCCCACCATTCGGCCGAGAGTTTCGAGAACTTCGCGATTTCGGCGGGATCGACAGTGGTTTGCGGGGTCATGCTCTGATTCTGCTCTAGCGTGCCGTGATGGTGCTGCGGAAGCGCAGCGGCGCGGCGATCGTCTTGATGGTTTCTTCCGCCTCGCCCATGGTTTCAAGAGTGACGTCGCCGTAATTCAGGATGCGTCCCATGATGCTCTGGAACACGTTGACGCTCGCGACCTTGTCGATGCTGATCTCGAAGGTCCGTCGCGTGATGAAGCCGGTCTTGTGAACCACCCTCAGATTGGTCACGTCGGTCTCGGTGGTCCAGCGGTGAAACCATGCCCGCAGTGTAAAATAGAGCGCCACCAGCGCGCTCACGGCCGCCGCCGCGAGGCAGACCAGAATGAGGCTTTCATCCAGCACCAACCGCGTTGCCGCCAAGAAACCCGCCGTGACGATCCAGGCGACGATCCCCGGCAGATGGAAAATCCAGTGCGCATTGGTCGAATACAGCACCTTCTCGCCGGGTTGCAGAATATCGTCGATGTAACGAGCCATTCTTCGCCTTTTAATCCCGCCTTTGAGCGCATCTTGCCTGTCCGCGACCGCGCCGCTATATCGGACCGCTTCGCGCAACCTCGCGCCGAAGTGTTAGAGGCATCATACCTCGTTCGCCTCAGGGAATGCACCAGTCGTTATGGGCCGTCTTGTCATGAAGTTCGGCGGCACGTCCGTCGCCAATCTGGATCGCATCCGCAACGTCGCGCGCCATGTCAAGCGCGAGGTCGACGCCGGCCATGATGTCGCCGTGGTGGTTTCGGCGATGTCCGGAAAGACCAACGAGCTGGTGGCGTGGTGCGCCGATGCCTCGCCGATGCATGATGCCCGCGAATACGACGCCGTCGTCGCCTCGGGCGAGCAAGTGACCGCAGGGTTGCTGGCCATTGCGTTGCAAAAAGAAGGCATTCAGGCTCGCTCCTGGCAAGGTTGGCAGATTCCGATCAAGACCAGCGATGCCCATGCCTCGGCGCGTATTCTCGACATCGACGGGTCGGAACTGATCACGCGCTTCAAGGATCGCAAGGAAGTCGCCGTCATCGCTGGCTTTCAGGGCATGCATGTCGAGACCGGCCGCATCACCACGCTCGGCCGTGGCGGTTCCGACACGTCGGCGGTCGCCATCGCGACCGCGATCCGCGCCGACCGCTGTGACATCTATACCGATGTCGATGGCGTCTATACGACGGACCCGCGCGTGGTGCCGAAGGCGCGCCGGCTCGACAAGATCGCCTTCGAGGACATGTTCGAGCTGGCGTCGCAGGGCGCCAAGGTGCTTCAGGTGCGCTCGGTCGAACTCGGAATGGTCCACAACATGCCGATCTTCGTGCGGTCGAGCTTCGACAAGCCCGAGGACATCGACCCACTCGGCACGCCGCCGGGCACGCTGATCTGCAGCGAAGAGGAAATCATGGAAAACCACGTCGTCACCGGCATCGCCTTCTCGAAGGACGAAGCGCAGATCTCGGTTCGCCGGATCGAGGACAAGCCAGGCGTCGCGGCCTCGATCTTCGGCCCCCTCGCCGAGGCCAATATCAATGTCGACATGATCGTGCAGAACGTCTCCGAGGACGGCAAGACAACGGATCTGACCTTCACGGTGCCGGCATCCGACTACGCCCGCGCCAAGGAAACGATCGTCGCGGCGAAAGACAAGATCGGCTATGCGCGTTTCGACAGCGCCACCGACGTCGCCAAGGTCTCGGTGATCGGATCCGGCATGCGCAGCCATGCCGGCGTCGCCGCGCAGGCGTTTCAAGCCTTGTCCGAGCGCAAGATCAACATCCGCGCCATCACCACGTCCGAGATCAAGTTCTCGGTGCTGATCGACACCGCTTACACCGAACTGGCGGTCCGCACCCTGCATACGCTGTACGGGCTGGATCAGGGGTAAGCCTCGCTTGCGCCCATCCCTCTTGACGCAGCCAATTATGTCACCACATAATTGACGATGGCGATCACGTTCGATCCGGCAAAGCGGGCGCTCGCCTTGATGGAGAGGCGGCTCGACTTTGCTGACGCAGAAAAGGTTTTCAGCAGCAGCGAAATCGCGACATTCGAGGATGAGCGATTCGACTACGGCGAGACTCGGTCCATCACGGACGGACGACTCGATGGCAGGATGGTCATGATCGTATGGACGCCGCGTGGCGCGGACCGCCACATCATTTCGATGAGGCATTGTCATGCCAAGGAAGAACGCAAGCTCCTTAAGCGCTTCGACAGTCTCGGCAACGCTTAAACCGTGGATCGACCCGGACGACGCGCCTGAACTAACCGACGAGATGCTTGATCGCGCCGAAATCCGCATCGGCGGCAAGATCGTGCAGCGCGGCCGGCCGCCGCTCGGTGCGCAGCCGAAAAGCGCGGTGACGTTGCGGCTCGATACCGACGTGCTGGAGTCGTATCGCGCGACAGGCGCGGGCTGGCAGACAAGGCTGAATGCCGACCTCCGCAAGATTCGCAAACTCGGCGCGACCACACCGTCCCGCAAGGCCGGGTGAGCGGTCGAAGAGATTTTTTCTCTTATTTAAGTCATTGGCGCGTGATCACAGACGTTCCAATCCATGGCAGGCGTTTTGCTTGGCAAAACCTGCCTCGATTGGCTATACGGCCTCGACGGCGACCGACAGGTTTGACCGCATGCAACGGCGTGCTACGTCGGGTTGCACAAAGACATCTGGTTTGAAGACGATCGAGCGTCGGCCGTGCGCCGACGGTTTCGGGTCGCAGCGGAGGAATGGGGGACATGCGGAGCGCGTCGGGTGGTCCCCGCGTCTTGTTGAGACGGCTCCGCGAAGTGATGGCGGAGCAGGTCAGCGCGCAGGAGCGCCTCGACAAGATCGTGGTGCTGATCGCCGCCAACATGGTGGCGGAGGTCTGCTCGACCTATGTGCTGCGCGTCGACAACACGCTCGAACTCTATGCCACCGAAGGCCTCAACCGCGACGCTGTCCATCAGACCGTGCTGACCGCCCATGAAGGCCTCGTCGGCCTCGTCTCGTCCGAGGCGACGCCGCTGAATCTCAACGACGCGCAGAGTCATCCGGCATTCTCGTTCCGCCCGGAAACCGGCGAGGAGATCTACCACTCCTTCCTCGGCGTGCCGATTCTGCGCGCCGGCAATACGCTCGGCGTGCTGGTGGTGCAGAACCGCGCCAAGCGAACTTACGTCGAGGAGGAAGTCGAGGCGCTGCAGACCACGGCGATGGTGCTGGCCGAGATGATCGCTTCGGGCGAACTCTCGGCAATGGCATTGCCGGGCGCCGAGCCCGCCGCGCGGCAGACCGTTCACAAGCAGGGCGCGATCCTGTCGGACGGCATCGCGCTCGGCCATGTCGTGCTGCACGAGCCGCGCGTCACCATCACCAACTATATCGCCGAAGACCTGCCGAAGGAATTGAAGCGCCTCGATACGGCGCTCGCCAAGCTGCGCGCTGATCTCGACCGCATGCTGGAGCGCGGCGACGTCGCCGAAGGCGGCGAGCACCGCGACGTGCTCGAAGCCTATCGCATGTTCGCCAACGACCACGGCTGGTCGCACAAGCTCCACGAAGCCGTCGCGACCGGCCTCACGGCCGAAGCTGCCGTGGAGCGCGTGCAGTCGGACACGCGCGCGCGGATGCTGCGCTCGACCGATCCGTATCTGCGCGACCGCCTGCACGATCTGGAAGATCTCGGCCACCGTCTGATGCGCCAGCTCGTCGGCCAAGATCACGCGCCGTCGCGCGACCAGATGCCCGACAATGCGATCCTGATCGCGCGCGCGATGGGGCCGGCGGCGCTGCTCGATTACGATCGCAAGAAACTGCGCGGTCTGGTGCTGGAAGAGGGTACCGCGAATTCGCACGTCTCGATCGTGGCGCGCGCGCTCGGCATTCCGGCGATCGGCGAAGTGCCGAACGCGCCGGGCATCGCCGATCCAGGCGATGCGATCATCGTCGATGGCACGTCGGGCTCGATCTATATTCGTCCGTCCGCCGAGATCGAATCGGCCTATGCCGAGCGCGTGCGGTTTCGCGCGCGGCGGCAGGCGCAATATTCGGCGCTGCGTGACAGGCCCTGCGTCACCAAAGACGGCCAGCCGGTCGAGTTGATGATCAATGCCGGCCTGATCATCGACCTGCCGCATATCGACGAGACGGGCAGCGCCGGCATCGGGCTGTTTCGCACCGAATTGCAATTTATGGTCGGGCAGAGCCTGCCGCGCTCGTCGGATCAGCTTGCCTTGTATCGCGCGGTGCTCGACGCCGCCGGTTCAAAGCCCGTGACCTTCCGCACGCTGGATATCGGCGGCGACAAGGCGCTGCCTTATATGGACACAGTGGTCGAGGAAAATCCCGCGCTCGGCTGGCGCGCGATTCGTCTTGGCCTGGATCGGCCCGGTCTGTTGCGCGGCCAGATCCGCGCGCTGCTGCGCGCCGGCGGCGGACGCGCGTTGAAGATCATGTTTCCGATGATTACCGAAGTTGCCGAATTCGATCAGGCCAAGGCGATCATCGAGCGCGAACTGACCTATCTGCGCCAGCACGGCCACGCGCTGCCGGAACGGATCGATGTCGGCACCATGATCGAAGTGCCGGCGTTGCTTTACCAACTTGATGAGTTGTTCAAGAAGGTCGATTTCGTCTCGGTCGGATCGAACGATCTGTTTCAGTTTTTGTTTGCGGTCGATCGCGGCAACTCCAAAGTCTCGGAGCGATTCGACACGCTGTCGGCGCCGATCCTGCGCGCGCTGCGCGAGATTGTGCAGAAGGCGACTCTCGCGAAACGCGCGGCGTCGCTATGCGGCGAGATGGCGTCGCAGCCACTGGGCGCGCTGGCCTTGCTGGCGATGGGATATCGCTCGCTGTCTTTGTCCGCCACCGCGCATGGACCGGTGAAAGCGATGATCCTCGATCTCGACGTGAAGAAGGCCGAAAGCGTGATGGCCGCCTTGCTTGCGGCGCCGGCCGGCAGCGTCTCGATCCGCGATGCGCTGACGCAATTCGCCGAATCCGAGGGGCTGGCGTTGTGAGCTTGCAAGCGCCGATGCGCCAAACCGCTCATTCCTGCGCAAGCGGGAGTCCAGAAAACACCGGGTTCCCGCTTACGCGGGGACGAGCGGAACGCGAAGACCGAACGATACTCCCCTCCCCAACCCTCCCCCGCAAGGGGGGAGGGAACCAATCCGTGCCCGTATAAATGCTCCCCGAATCCAAACTCGATGTTCTGCTGGCGCGCCATGCCTCGCTCCAATCCGAATTGCAGTCGCAACTCGGCGCGGAAGATTATGTCCGCAAGTCGCGCGAACTCGCCGAACTCAATCCGATAATCGACGCGGTGAAGGCCTACCGCGCAGCGCTGGCCGAAACCTCCGACGTTGACGCGCTGATCTCGGATGCCTCAACCGATGCGGAGATGCGCGCCATGGCGCAGACCGAGCGCGAGCAACTGGAAGCGCGCAGCGAAACGCTGGCGCAGGAAATCCGGATCGCATTATTGCCGAAAGACGCCATGGACGAGCGCAACGTCGTGCTTGAAATCCGCGCCGGCACAGGTGGTGACGAAGCGTCGTTGTTCGCGGGCGATCTGTTTCGCATGTATGAGCGCTTCGCGGCGCTGGTCGGCTGGAAGGTCGAGGTGATTTCCGCGTCCGAAGGCACGATGGGCGGCTACAAGGAAATCGTCGCCGAGATACAGGGCCGCGGCGCGTTCGCGAAACTGAAATTCGAATCCGGCGTGCATCGCGTGCAGCGCGTGCCGGACACCGAGACGCAGGGCCGCATCCATACATCGGCGGCGACCGTGGCGGTTCTGCCGGAGGTCGAGGAAGTCGATGTCGACATCAGGCCGGACGACCTGCGGATCGACACGATGCGCGCGCAGGGCGCGGGCGGCCAGCACGTCAACAAGACGGAGTCCGCGATCCGCATCACGCACATCCCCACCGGGATCGTCGTGATGATGCAGGACTCACGTTCGCAGCATAAGAACCGCGCCTCGGCGATGAACATCCTGCGCTCGCGCATCTATGATGCCGAGCAACAGCGGATCGACTCCTTGCGCTCGGCCGAGCGCAAGGAAAAGGTCGGTTCGGGCGATCGCTCGGAGCGGATTCGCACCTATAATTTTCCGCAGGGCCGCGTGACCGATCATCGGATCAACCTCACGCTCTACAAGCTGCCGCAGGTGATCGCTGGCGAATCGCTGCATGAACTTGTCGATGCGCTGACGACGGAACATCAGGCGGCGCAACTTGCGGCGCAAGGAGTTTGACCCCGAAGGGCGAAACTGTCGACAATGCCCGCCGCGCGGTCGCCGCCCGATTCAAAGCAGCGGGGATCGACACGCCTGACCTTGATTCGCGGCTGTTGCTCGGCCATGCATTGCGACTTGATCTCACCGGCCTGATCGCGCAAGGCGCGCGCGTTCTGACGCAGGACGATGTGGCGACACTCGGCGCCATGGCAACGCGTCGCCTCGCGGGCGAGCCGGTGGCGCGGATCGTCGGCATGAAAGACTTCTGGGGCCTGCCGCTGCGGCTCTCATCGGACACGTTGGTGCCGCGACCGGATACGGAGACCGTTGTCGCTGCCGCGCTGAAGCTGATCGATGCAACGCAACCGCTCACCATCGCCGATCTCGGCACCGGCTCCGGCGCGATCCTGCTCGCGTTGTTGTCCGAATGCTCGAGCGGATTCGGCGTCGGCACTGACATCAGCAACGGCGCGCTGCAGACGGCCCGCGGCAATGCCCGCGATCTCGGTCTCGCCAAGCGCGCGGCGTTTATCGCATGCGACTATGCCAGCGCTCTCAAGGCCTCTTTCGATCTCATCGTGTCGAACCCGCCCTATATCCGTTCGGCCGACATCGACGCGCTCCAGAGCGAGGTCCGCGACTACGATCCGATGCGCGCGCTCGACGGCGGTGCGGACGGCCTTAAAGCCTATCGCGTGATTGCGACCGAAGCTGCGCGCTTGCTGAAGCCCGGCGGGATCGTCGTGGTTGAAGTCGGCCATGATCAGAGCGATGACGTGCAGGCGATCCTCACGACTGCCGGTTTGGCGCCGGCTGCCGCCCCGGTTCGCGATCTGGCCGGCATCGCCCGCGCCATTTCTGGTCGCAAGGGACTGAATCCCTGAAATTTGGGCCGATTTGCCCTTAAAAAACCGCTTGGAATATTCGGATAGAGCGACTACCTTCCAGATACAGCATCGGTTCAGGGTCACTGGCCCCCGTTTATTTGCGGGTGGAGACCGGAGTTCTCGCGGAGAGAAATCGAACCGAGTGAAAGGTTCAAACAGGCAGGTCGATGCGAGCGTGACGGCGAGACGAGCCGCACGGTCCGAGACCGCAAAAGCGAACGAAAGCCTGGCATAGCGCTTTGAGAATTCACGCACACGATAAGGCCGGACAATGAACGGCGACAGGCTCGCTGCGGCGGGCTGACCGGCAAATGTCGGATCGGTCTGGCAGCGATGCGCGCCGCCGATCCGCGACCGCCGCAAAGCGGGCGTCGTTGCGCGCCCTATCAGAGACGATGTTGGGTTGACGCGTTCGGGTCACGCAAGCGGCCCGCCAAATGCCGAGAGCGAAAACACTTTGGTCGGGACCTTCAGCGACGAGACGCCTGACGATTACCCCAAGCTGCCATCGACAATACTGGATCGGTTATAAAGGCGAGACATGAGAAACGGTCAGAACAATAACAACAAGCGGATGCGTAATCGGAATAACAACAGCAATCACAGCAACAATAACAATAACAATAACCGGCGCGGCCAGAACCCCATGACCCGGGTGTTCGAATCCAACGGCCCCGACATCAAGATCCGGGGCACCGCCTCTCACGTCGCTGAAAAATATGTGCAGCTTGCGCGTGACGCGCGCTCCTCAGGCGACCCGGTCGCATCGGAAAACTACTATCAGCACGCCGAGCATTACTTCCGCCTGATCGCCACGGCGCAGGAACAGTTTCGCCAAAACCAGCCGCAGACGCGCTCCGAGAACGAAATGGCGTCGGACGACAATGGCGACGATGAGAGCGAGAACTTCTCGAATTTCGGCGCCGAGCCTGGCTTCGCGCCGTCGCAGCAGCAACCCCAGCAGCAACAACCGCAGCTCTCCTTCGCGCCGCGCGAGCAGCAAACCTACCAGCCGCGTGAGCCGCGTGATTATCAGCCCCGCGAACAACGGGATCAGCAGCCGCGTGAGCATCGCCCGCAATATCAGCCGCAGCCACGGCTGGACGTGCAGCCGCAGCCGGCGATGCCCGTGGCCGATGCCGGTGTCGATCGCCTGCCGTCCTTCATCACCGGACCGCAACCACAGGTGACGGCCGCGCCGTTCGACCCCAATGCGCCGGTTGCTGGCGGCGAGCGCTTTCCGCCGCGCCGCCGCCGTCGCCCGCATGCGCCGCGCCCCGACGGCGAACCGGTCCCGGCCGCCGCAGGCGACGACTTCAATCCGGGCAATTCCTGAAATCGCCTGGCCGATTGGAGTCGGATCACATCCAAAGGGGCGGACAGCACAGGCTGTCCGCCCCTTTTTCGTGGTAAAGACGACCGACCGAAAGAAGCCTAAGGATTTCCGATGACCGGGTTTGATATTTTCGCGATCGCCGTCGTTCTTCTCATCGTGCTGACCTTGTTTGCCGGCGTGAAGACCGTCCCGCAGGGTTATGACTGGACCATCGAGCGCTTCGGCAAGTACACCCGCACGCTGGCGCCGGGCCTCAACCTCATCATTCCGTATTTCGATCGCGTCGGCCGCAGGATCAACATGATGGAGCAGGTGATCTCGATCCCCGAACAGGAGGTCATCACCAAGGATAACGCGACCGTGACGGTGGACGGCGTCGCCTTCTATCAGGTGTTCGATGCCGCGAAGGCGAGCTACGAAGTCTCCGATCTCACCCAGGCGATCATCGTGCTGACGATGACCAATATCCGCTCGGTGATGGGCGCGATGGATCTCGATCAGGTGTTGTCGCATCGCGACGAGATCAACGAGCGGCTGCTTCGCGTCGTCGATGCGGCCGTGTCGCCGTGGGGTCTCAAGGTCAACCGCATCGAGATCAAGGACATCGTGCCGCCGGCCGATCTGGTCGAAGCGATGGGCCGTCAGATGAAGGCCGAGCGCGTCAAGCGCGCGGATATCTTGCAGGCGGAGGGCCAACGTCAATCCGAGATTCTGCGCGCGGAAGGCGCCAAACAAGGCCAGATCCTGCAGGCGGAAGGTCGCCGCGAGGCCGCGTTCCGCGAAGCCGAGGCGCGCGAGCGCTCCGCCGAAGCGGAGGCCAAGGCGACGCAGATGGTGTCCGAGGCGATCGCAAAGGGCGACGTTGCCGCGCTCAATTATTTCATCGCCGACAAATACATCAAGGCGTTCGGACAGATCGCCGATTCACCGAACCAGAAAATCATCATGCTCCCGATCGAGGCGATGAATGTGCTCGGCTCGCTCGCCGGCATTGGCGAGATCGCCAAAGCGACGTTTGGCGAAACGGCCGCGACGGCGGCTGCAACGGCGCGGCGCGCCTCGTCGGTCCCCAATGCCGGCACAGCGCCGCGCACGGAGTAGGTTGCGATGTCGCCGCTATTTGCAACATTGGGCGCGTGGAATTGGCTGATCCTCGGCCTCGCCCTGATGATTCTGGAATTGATCGCGCCCGGCGTCTTCATGGTCTGGCTCGGGCTCGCGGCGTTGCTCACGGGCCTCGTCGCGTTTGCCGTCGATCCGTCATGGCAAATTCAGATTCTCGTCTTTGCATTCTTCACCGCCGCCGCCGTACCGCTGTGGCGGCGCTTCGCGCGGCATCGCTCGAGCGCCAGCGACAGCAATCCGTTCCTGAACAGGCGCACCGATGCGCTGGTCGGTCGCGAGTTTACTTTAGAGAAACCAATCCTTGATGGCGACGGCACGGTGCGCATCGACGACACGATCTGGCGCGTGCGCGGGCCTGACGTGCCTGCCGGCAGCCGCGTGCGTATCGTTTCAGCCGATGGCGTGTTGCTGACGGTGGCGGTGGTCTGATCTCTAGGATTTGCGTTTGCTCCACCGCTCCGCAAATCGATGAATGGGAAGAAAGACCAGCGCCAGTTCCCGGCCAAGATCGGTCTGGCCGTAGCCGCTGGCCGATAATTCGACAAGCCCGGCCTCGCGCAAATCGTCGAGCCTTGTCTGAAGGATGGTCGGTGAAATGTCGCCGCAGGCCTCCCGCAACGCGCGGGATGTCAGCGAAGCCTCGCGTAATTCCCATAGAATCCGCAACGTCCAGCGCCGGCCGAGCAGATCGAGCAGCGCCATGATGGGGCGGCCGGTGGTCGAGCCTCGGACGGAACGCGCGGCAGGTTTGCTTGACATCGAACGCCCTTGCGCATTGCTACAGATAATGTAGCGTCTTGCTATCATTCGTGTAGCACAGGAGTCTCCGATGTCACGAGTCGCACCGTTGCGGCCGCCTTACGCACCGGACGTCCAACAGCAATTCGATCGCATTATGAAGGGCCGCCCGCCGCTGCTGCTGTTTCGGGTGTTGGCCGGCAACACACGCGTTTGGGAGAAATTCCGGGGCGGGAGCCTGCTCGACGGTCGCGTCCTCACGCTGCGTGACCGCGAGATCGTCATCGACCGCACCTGCGCGCTGACGGACTGCGAGTACGAATGGGGCGTCCATATTGCGACCTTTGCCAAAGCCGCCGATCTGAGCGACGACCAAGTTCACGCGACGGTGGTCGAAGGCCCGCAGGCATCCTGCTGGTCAGACGCCGAGCGGGCTTTGATCGCCGCGGTCGATGCGCTCCACCACCGCGCCACGCTGAGCGACGGCGAATTCGAGGCTCTCTCACGGCACTACGACGAGGCGAAGATCCTCGAAATCATCCTGCTCTGCGGATTCTATCGCACCGTGTCCTATATCGCCAACGGCCTTGCGCTGCCGCTGGAAGAAGGAGCCGCGCGATTCCCGGCGTCCTCGTCAAGGCCGTGACGCCGCGTTTCCCATCACCGGCAGTTTCCCGCTCAACCGCTTGTGAACATGCACCATGAACGCCATCGCGAACACGGGCGTGGCGAGGTTGACGATCGGGATCGACACGAAAGCGGCGATGAACAAGCCGGCGATGAACGCCGTCATCGCGTGTTCCTTGCGCATCGCCTTGGCCTCGGCCACGGGCCGAAACCGCATCGCGGCCAACTCGAAATATTCGCGGCCGAGCAGCCATGCCGTCGCGATGAAGAAGATGATGAAGCCCGCGCCGGCAAAGAGCACGAACGGCAACGCGACGAGATAGACCAAAATCGTCAGCAGCGCCGTCTTGATGCCTTCCGGCAGCGCGACGCCGAGCGGCAACGCCGTGCCGGGGGCGTCGTGCGGATAATGGTCGCGCTCGACGTGGTCCGCCACGTCGTCGACGAACACGCTGGCGATCAGCGACGTCACCGCCGGCATCAGGAAGATCGCGCCGAGCACGACGCCGAGTCCCGCGGCGATCGACAGGACCCACGCCATCACGTTCAGCGGCGTATGAAACCCCGGCCCGAGCATCGTCTCCGCCCAGATTTCGCCCGAAGTCGCGAACCACGACAGCAGCCGCTGCAGCCCAACGGCCAGCGCCACGATCAGCACCAGCGCCAGCCCGATCGCCTTCCACAGGATGGCCCGCATCGGCGGCGACAGCATTTGCGCAAGCGCCTTGATGGCGGCGTCGATCATGATTGGCGTCACTCGGTTCTGAATTTTGCAGGGTTAAAGGCCGCACATCGCTTTTGCAAGAGCATGTCTTCGACCGCAAACTGCGCAACGTTTTCGCAAATGAATGCATCATGGCGACGAAAGCCTTGTTTACAATCATTTGGAACCAAGTATCGTAAAGGCGAGACGAAGGATCGATTGTCGCCTCACATGTCGGCTTGCTCATTGAAGCAATCGATATATTCCCAGCGTGTTCAAGACTGATCGCATTGATTTCACGATAAAAAATTGCGGACGAAATTATTCTCGCTTGTTTGGGCGGGCAAGGGGGCGACGTGTCCAAAATCATTGCGCGGCTTTTGCCGCTGGTTTTGCTATGCCATTTTTATATCGGCAGCGCGCGGGCACAGCAGGCAACAGTTACGCCAAATCTGGCTGTGGGCGATGCTGTCGTCACAGGCTTTTCTGGCATCTATGTGCCCGATCCCATGAAGCAGAGAGCCGCCGGCAAGCCGGCTGGTGATCTGACCTTTATCAATCCCGAAGGCGCATCTGCACGCATCTTCGGTATCGGTCGGCCCGGACATATCTGGGATGGAAGGCTGATGCAGACGCCGCGTCTTTTCGATGTTCTGGCCAAGGACACCGGGCAGCTTTTTGGAATTGCGCTCGACGACCGTGCCGCGCCGAACATCTATCTCGCAGCGACGTCGGCCTTCGGGCTTCAGCTTGTCGGCCGCGGCCGCGATGGCCTGATCGAGCGCCGCAAGATCGGCGGTCTTGGGGCCGGGTGGATGAAGGGACAGTTCGGCCTCGATCTGCAAGGCGATCCGGGCAGCATCTACAAGGTCGATGGCGCCACCGGCGTCGTATCGCTGTTCTCCAAGATACTTCTCGACGGCGTGCCGAACCCCGGTCCGGCCTTGGGAAACCTCGCTTATGATGCCGCGCATCAGCAGCTCTTTGTTTCCGATATGCACACCGGAATGATTCATCGCGTGGCCATTGCCGACGGCGCGGAGGCTGGCGCTCCCTACGATCACGGCATGACCGGCCGGCCCGCGATGAACATGCCGCCGGTGCCGTTCAATCCCGCCAATCGTCCCAACATCGCCAACAGCCGGTTTGACACAGAAAATCCCGAGAGCTGGGGATTTGCACCACCGGAACGGCGCGTGTGGGGCGTCGCTGTTGAGGCCGGACGGCTGTTCTATTCCGCAAGAAACGGCGCAACGTCGGACGGACCGCAAATATGGTCGGTTGGAATCATGCCGGACGGCGGCTTTGCTGCGGATGCCCGGCTTGAGGTCGAGGTCGGCGCTCAACCGGGGCCCTATCCGGTATCCGACATCGCTTTCTCGCAGACCGGCGCGATGATCTTGGCACAACGCGCGCCGATCGCGGCCGCATACGACTACACAACGTTCACCAAACCCGGTGAACCGCGCGTGCTGCGTTATCTGTTGAAGGAGGCAAAAGATCCGCCATCTCCGGGACTGTGGAAGCCGGTACCGGACGAATATGCCGTGGGATTTGCCGGCGCGTATCGAAACACCAACGGCGGTGTGGCGCTGGGCTACGGTTACGGACCTGACGGGCTGATGCGCGCAACGTCCTGCGAGGGATCGATCTGGAGTACGGGACAAAATCTTCGCAACGACCCAACGCGCCGCAGTCAGCTTGAATCTGGCGGTCCGCTGCTTGTCGACGGATTGCAGGGCACGCCGTTCGACATGGTCCGAGCCGTCAACGCGCCGCCGGTGACAAGCTACTTCGTTGATTACGACGACAGGTTCGATGATCCGTCTGCCGCCGGACATGTCGGGAGCGTGCGAATCCTGTCGCAGCCATGTGCCGCCACCGCCGTGTCCGGCGATCCTGCACCGACTTCATCGCCACCCTATGTCAGCGGACCGACAACGCGTCCGGGTGGCACCTGCGTCGGGCCGAATTGCGCGCCGTGCCCGCTTGGCGTCTATCCGGATGGCTCCTGCAAGCCGCCGATCGATCTCGCGATCGCCAAGAGCGCCAGCGAGGCGACCTTCGATGAAAAAACCGGGAGCTGGACGATCACTTTCACGCTTCTCGTCACCAACACCGGCGCGCCCTTTGCTCCGGGCGGCTTCATCACTATCGCCGACCCGATTCCGGCCGGCCTTGTTGTCACCTCCGCCACTGGGACAGGCTGGTCGCCCTGCACCGGCAATCTGATGTGCGGTTATAATTTCGGTCCGGGTATTTTTCCAAACGGTGCAACGTTGCCGCCGCTGGTCGTGACCGTCACGACGAAGACGCCGGGAAAATATGAAAACTGCGCAACGGTCGGCCTGCCGCCATCGGCCGATTTTCAGGAGACGACGCTCGCCAACAACAAGGATTGCAAGATCGTCGAACTGAAATATCCACCGAACCGCATTCGGGTCGAAAAGGTCAACCTCGACCCGTCCTGTACGGTGGAGTTGCTCTGCCGGTTTCAGATCAAGGTTATCAATCTTGATCCGTGGCCGTTCTCAGGCCCCGTGACGATCGCCGACAACACCACGATCCCGATGACCATCGCATCGACCAACGTGCCGTGCCTGACGCCGCCGCCGACCAGCCTGCCCTTCTCATGTCCCACCAATCTCACCATCCCGGCATCGGGCACGCTCATATTCAACGTCAACGGCGTGATCCCCGCCGGCTCCGTTCCGATCACCGGGGTGAATCCCGATCCGATCAATTGTGCTGACATCAGTCAGCCGCCGGTCGGGACGACCATTGTCGTGCCGAAGGACTGCAAGCCTTACAAGGTGCCGTGTGGATTTGCCTGCCACATGACCGATCCGCAGATCGCGCTGATCAAGATCGAGAAAAAAGCGGATTCGGCCCAGTGCAGTCCCGGAGGGACTTGCTCCTACACTTTCACCATCACGAATGTTTCGACCACGTCGGCAACCGGCAGCATGCCGATCACCTTCATCGATACGATGCCTGTCGGAGCAACGAATTACGTATCGTCTTCGCCATTGCCATGGGGTTGCGTGCCCTTCGGCGCGGGTCAGATCAAATGTCTGTATCCGCCCTTGTCGATTCCAATCGGCGGTCAGATCAGCGTCACCGTCACGTTCCAGATTGCGCCTGGCTACAATCAGCCGACGCTCACCAATTGCAGTGAGTTCTTCGTCGGCCAAGGCGCGGCGGCCGCCCTGCAACGGCGCAGCGCCGCGAATATCGATGCGGGTGCGCTGCGCGAATATCTTCAAAGCCGCGGCGTCGCCGCAATTAGCAAAACGATGCCTGTCCTGAAACCGGACGACAAGAGCTGCGCGACCGTGAATATCGTCAGTGCGAATGCACCCATTGCACGGCCTCCGGCGGCCTGCCCGCCCGGAACCGCCTTGAAGGGCAATGATTGCGTGAAGGTCGGCAATGCCTGTGCGCCGCCGATGGTGACGGGGCCCGTGGCGGGGGTCTGCGTGTGTCCGCAAGGGATGGTGAAGACGGGCCAGCGTTGCGTGCCGCCGCTTGACTGTCGCGCACCACGCGTTGCGAACGCGGCCGGCACCGCCTGCGTCTGCGCTCCTGGTCTTGTGCAGCGAGGCCGTAACTGTGTTGAACCGGTCGTTTGCAATCCGCCCGCGAAGCTTAGTCGCCGCGGCGCCTGCGAATGTCCACCAGATATGGTCGCACGCGGCAATTCATGCGTGCCGCGCGAGCGCCGTCAGCCGCAGATCGCACCCGACGAAATCATCCGAATCATTCCACGCCTGGATAGTCCGCGTGGTGGCGAGGGTGGCCCACGCGGTGGCGGTGATATCGGTAATCCGCGAGGCGGCGGACGCGATGATATTCCGCGCGGCGGTCAGGGTTTAGAAGGCATTCCCGGTCGTCGCTGATGATCCCGATACCGCAGAGCTGTTGGCATGCACGCATGCGTGAAGCCAGATCATCACATTGGATTTCGCTCGGTGACCGTGATCCATGTCCGCGCTCAGCGCTCGATTACGCCGCGATCCGCACATCTTCGTCTATCGTTTCGTCAGCGGCGCGCGGCGCGCGCGGCGGCGTATCCCGGAGATCTTGAAATTCACCAAGGGAGTCCGCCACCTCCCGGAGCGGCTTCTGGCGGTCGGCCCAATGCAGGGCTGTGTAATCGAAGCCGAATTCGATCGTCGGCTTGACCACTTCAAAATAGGGCGAGATGTCGAAGTCGCGAGGCATGTAGAGCGACGAATCGCGGATATGCAGGATTTCCTTGCGCGCCTGTCGCGAGCCGCCGCGCGTGATCTTCGGCAGGATCGGATAGCGCACCGCATCGAAGGCCTGTGCGATCAGCGCCGAGCAGATGATCTTGGTCGGGTCGCCTGAACCGAAGGCGATCATGCGCCGCCGCCAGCGCTGCGGCACCGGCATCGGAACGAGGTAGCGCATCAAATCGAGAATGTTTTTGGTGTCGTAGTCGAAGCCGACGCGGTTGATCGCGTAGCGGCACACCGTGGTGCGATCCTCATAGGACAGACCGACCGGCCGGCAGATCCGCGTATGGGACGAGAAATAGCGCGACAGCGGCGCGGAGACGACGCCTTCGCCGACATTGGCCTCGATCAGCACATGCGGCTCACCGTCCGGTTCCGTTGCGCCGTCGATCGGTCCGACATAGAGGGCGGCATGCGACCATGTCGATTGCGTGAGATATTTGATGATGCCGGAGATGCGATTGTTGCCTTCGACCAGCAGCACGTCGCCCGGCTCGATGATCTCGATCAGACGTTCGCGGTCCGTCGGCGTGAACGGCGTGTAGCCCTTCAGCTCTTTTTGCAGATACCGCGCGATCAGCTTTCCGACCGTGTCCAGCACAGCGCCCATGACCCTTGTCCCCATTTGCGCAGGTTGACCCGCGTCTTGAGGATCATCATGGCCGCAATCTTTTGCAATTTGGTTCATGCGTCGCGTGACCTGTTGAGACGAACTTCACCATGTGAGTTGCTGTAACCCGCTCAATCCGGCAAGTTCGCGGCAAATCGACGGCCTCTTCAAAACTTCGGAAACCATGCCGGATAAATTACATACTGACGATGATGTGATGGCCCCGTCACGCCGGGGCTTCCTTTTGACGTCCGCCGCCTATGCTCTCATGCCGATGTCGGGAGCGCGGGCGCAGGCTGTGCCGCTGCCGCGAGATGCGGATGTGGTGGTGATCGGCGCAGGCGCGGCCGGGATCGCCGCCGCGCGGCGCGTCATCGCGGTCGGGCGGCGCGCGATCTTGCTGGAAGCTTCGGACAAGGTCGGCGGCCGCTGCCAGACAGATGCGACGAGCTTCGAGACGCCGTTCGATCGCGGCGCACGCTGGCTGCACAATCCCGACAGCAATCCGATGGTCAAGCTCGCACGCGATGCGGCGATCGACGTTTATCCGGCGCCGCCGGGCCAGAAGATTCGCATCGGCCGCCGCAATGCGCGCGCCGGAGAGACCGAGGACTTCCTCGCCACGCTGGTGCGCGCCAACCGGGCGATCGACGAGGCCGGGCGACGCTTCCTCGACATGGCCTGCGAACGCGCGGTGCCGAAGGATCTCGGCCTCTGGACCGGCACGATCGAGTATCTGCTCGGCCCCTTCGCCAACGGCAAGGAGTTGAAAGACCTCTCGGTGGTCGATCAGTTTCGCGCGCAGGATCGCGCCGTCGCGCTGGCGACGCGGCAGGGCGTCGGCGCGCTGATGGGCAAGCTCGCGGCGAACATCCCCGTGGCGTTGTCGACGCCGGCGCAGCGCATTGTCTGGACCGGTCGCGATGTCGGCGTCGATACGCCGGCCGGGCGCGTTGCGGCGCGGGCGGTGATCGTCACGGTGTCGTCGAACGTGCTGGCGTCCGGTGCGATCAAGTTTTCGCCGGAGCTGCCGAAGCCGAAGCAGGACTCGTTCGCGCGGTTGTCGCTCGGCAGCATCGATCGCATCGCGCTGAAATTAACCGGCAATGCGCTCGGGCTTGGTCGCGACGATGTGCTCATCGAGCAGAGCGACGGCCCGCGCACTGCGACGCTCTCCGCGAATATCGGCGGCTCGAATCTCTGCACGGTCGATATCGCCGGCACGTTCGGTCGCGATCTGGCGGCGCAGGGCGATGCCGCGATGGTGGCCTTTGCAACCGAGTGGCTGACCAAACTGTTCGGGAGTGACGTCGCCAAGGCGATCACGGCGTCGCGCACGACGCAGTGGACCAGGATGCCGTTCATTCAGGGCGCGGTGTCGGCGGCCGGGCCCGGCGGGCAATTCGCGCGGCGCGTGATCGGCGAGCCGCAGGGCAGCTTGTTTTTCGCGGGCGAGGCGACGCATGAGACGCTGTTCGGCACGGTCGACGGTGCATGGGACAGCGGCGAACGCGCGGCCGATGCGGCGTTGAATACGCTGGTTGCGGCGAAGGTCGACACGCCGGCGAAAGCCGCACGTCCGCAAAAAACCCCGCGCCGCGAGCGCGCGCCTGTGGTGCGCTCGAGCGAACCGCAATGGCCGAGATGACGCCGAGCCGTGTGGCTTACCCCCGCAGCACGCCGCCGGTTTTTTTCGACACGTCAGCCACCAATGCCGCGCCCACCGCATCGATCTCCTGATCGGTCAGCGTCTTGTCGCGCGGTTGCAGCGTCACCGCGATGCCGACGGATTTTTTGGTCTCGTCGATGCCCTTGCCCTCATAGACGTCGAACACCGTCACGCCCGCGATCAGCTTCTTGTCGGACGCCTGCGCGGCGCGGACGATGTCGCCGGCCTTCACGTTGCGGTCGACGATGAAGGCGAAGTCGCGCGACACCGGCTGCAACGGCGACAGATCGAGCGGCGGCTTGGCGCGCGTGGCCTTCACCTTTGCGTCGGGCACGCGGTTCAGGATCACTTCAAAGCCGATCAATGGTCCGTCGGCTTTCAACGTCTCCAGCACGCGCGGATGCAGCTCGCCGAAATATCCCAATACATTTTGCGGGCCGATCTGAATCGCGCCGGAGCGGCCGGGATGCAGCCAGGCCGGCAACTTCTCTGTCGATATCTGCAGCGCCTGCATCGGCGCGCCGGCCGCGGCGAGCACCGCGAAGGCATCGGCCTTGGCGTCGAGCGCATTGGCGGCTGCCGAACCTGACCAATGCCGGCCGAGTCCCTGCGACGAGGCGAGACCGCGACGAATGCCGGCGGCCGCCACGAATTGATCCTGCGGGCGATCGCCCTTGAAGATTTGACCGACCTCGAACAGCGCCACATCGCCGGTGCCGCGATCGGCATTGCCCTGCGCCGCTGCGATGAGCCCCGGCAGCAGGCTCGGCCGCATGTCGGAAAGGTCAGACGCGATCGGATTGGCGATCGCCAGCGCGGCCGCGCCGCCGCTGAACGCTTCGGCCTGGGGCTTCGAGATGAACGACCACGTCACCGCTTCGACCATGCCGCGCGCGGCGAGCGCGCGCTTGGCGCGACGGGTGCGCGACTGCATCGGCGTCAGCACCGGCTTGCGCGGGGTGTCGCCGCGCGGAAACGGCGTCATCGGCACGGTGTCGACGCCGACGATGCGCACGATCTCCTCGACGATGTCGGCCTTGCCGCCGATGTCGCTGCGCCAGGGCGGCACAGCGATTTTCACGACCGGGCCGGAGCCTGCGACCATGAAGCCGAGATGGCCGAGGATGCGCTTGATCTCGATCAGCGGGACTTCGATCGCGGCGAGACGCTTGATCTCCGACAGCGGAAAATCGATCACGCGATCGTCGGCGTGAATCTTGCCGACCGCGACGACCTGCGATGGCGAGCCGCCGCAGATGTCGATCACGAGCTTGGTTGCAAGGTCGAGGCCTGGCAGCATGAACGCCGGATCGACGCCGCGCTCGAAGCGATAGCGCGCATCCGAATGGATGCCGAGCTTGCGGCCGGATTGCGCGATATTGATCTCGTTCCACAGCGCGGATTCGATCAACACGTCACGGGTGTCGTTCGAGCAGCCCGAGGCCTCGCCGCCCATGATGCCGGCGAGCGATTCGACGCCGTGCTCGTCGGCGATCACGCAGATCGAATCATCGAGTTTGTAGGTGCGACCGTCGAGCGCAAGCAGCGTCTCGCCATCTCTGGCGCGGCGCACGGTGATGTCGCCTTTCACTTTAGCAGCATCGAAAACATGCAGCGGCCGTGACCGGTCGAAGGTCAGGAAGTTGGTGATGTCGACCAGCGCGTTGATCGGCCGAAGCCCGATCGAGGTGAGGCGTTTCTGCAGCCACTCCGGCGATGGACCGTTCGTTACACCGCGCACGAGGCGCAGCGCGAAGCCCGGACACAGGCTTGCGTCATCGACGGTGACTTTCACCGGGCAGGGAAACTCGCCCGTGATCGGCTTGATCGCCGGCTGTTTCAGCACGCCCATGTCGGCGGCGGACAGGTCTCGCGCGATGCCGAACACGCCGGTGCAGTCCTGCCGGTTCGGCGTCAGGTTGATCTCGATCACGGGATCGCCGAGCTTGGCCCAATCGGGATAGGAGACGCCGACCGGCGCATCGTCCGGCAGTTCGATGATGCCGTCGATGGAATCGGGCAGCGCGAGTTCGCCGGCCGAGCACAGCATGCCCTGGCTTTCGACGCCGCGGATGTTGCCGACGCTGATGGTGAAATCCTTCGCTGGAATATAGGTGCCGGGCTTGGCGAAGACGGTCTTAAGGCCGGCGCGGGCATTCGGCGCGCCGCAGACAACTTGCAACGGCGTGCCCGATCCGACATCGACGGTGCAGACGCGCAGCCGATCCGCGTTCGGATGCTGAGCGGCTGAGACGATGTGCGCGATGGTGAACGGCTTCAGCAGCTTGGCCTTGTCGTCGATGTGTTCGACCTCCAGCCCGATCATGGTGAGCGTGTCGGCGAGCTTTTCCAGCGGCTCATCGGTGTCGAGATGATCCTTCAGCCAGGAGAGGGAGAATTTCATGATGGTTTCTTTTCCGCGCGCACAGCCGGTCTCCTCTCCCGCTTGCGCGGGAGGTTTAGGAAGGGGGGTAGAGACATCGATCGAGCGGCTGTTTGCCGAATGACCTCAACGACGCCTTCGAGATTCGACAAGACATCTGCGTTGGTGAAACGCAGGACCCGAAAGCCTTCGGATGCAAAGAAGGCATCGCGTATCTGATCGGCGGTTTGCTGCTGGACGAATTCATGCGACTCGCCGTCGAGTTCGACGATCAGCTTTGCTGAGAGGCAAGCGAAATCGGCGACATAATTTTGGAAAGGCACCTGCCGTCGAAATCCTAGTCCATCGATACGATGCGCCTTGATATAACGCCACAGCAACGTTTCGGCGCGTGTCATTGCGGTCCGCAACTGCTTTGCGCGTGCGCGTTGACGGTCCGGGACTTTGGCGTGGGGCATTGTATCGACCCCCCTCCCTAACCCTCCCCCACAAGGGGGGAGGGAACAGGTCGTGCGTGGTTTCAAACGATCTGGCTTGAAAACGTGTTTCGGCATCGAACAAGAGTCAAATCGAATTGTTCTGCGGCTCCCTCCCCCCTTGTGGGGGAGGGGTGGGGAGGGGGGTAAACCCAAACCGTGAGCAAGCCACCTCACGAACTCAATCCTCCTGCCAGCGTCGGGACGTCGAGCGGCTTGAAGCCGTAATGCGACAGCCAGCGGGTATCGGATGCGAACAGTTCGCGCAGGTCGCTCATGCCGTATTTCAGCATCGCGATGCGGTCGATGCCCATGCCCCAGGCGAAGCCTTGATACACCTCCGGATCGATGTCGCAGGCGCGCAGCACGTTCGGATGCACCATGCCGCAGCCGAGAATCTCCAGCCAGTCGGTGCCCTCGCCGAAGCGGATCTCGTTCGTGTCGCGGCGGCACTGGATATCGACTTCGAGCGACGGCTCCGTGAACGGGAAGAACGACGGCCGGAAGCGCATGTCGATTTTGTCGACCTCGAAGAACGCCTTGCAGAACTCGTGCAAAATCCATTTCAGATGACCGAGATGCGAGCCCTTGTCGATGACGAGGCCTTCGACCTGATGAAATTGTGGCGTATGCGTCGCGTCGGAATCGATGCGGTAGGTGCGGCCCGGACAGATGATGCGGATCGGCGGCTTCTGCGTCAGCATGGTGCGGACCTGCACCGGCGACGTGTGAGTCCTCAATAGTAGCCGCGAGCCGTCCTCCTTCGGGTTGAAGAAGAACGTGTCGTGCATTTCGCGCGCCGGATGACCTTCGGGGAAATTCAGCTTGGTGAAGTTGTAGTCGTCGGTCTCGATGTCCGGGCCTTCGGCGATAGCGAAGCCCATGTCGGCGAAGATCGTGGCGACCTCTTCATAGACCTGGCTGAGCGGATGAATCCGGCCCTGCTCGGCAGGGCTTTCGCGCAACGGCAGCGTGACGTCGATGGTTTCGGATTTCAGCCGTGCGTCGAGCGCGGCGGTCTTGAGAAGATCGCGGCGCGCAGTCAGAGCCTGCGTGATCGTGTCCTTGGCGAGGTTGATCGCCGCACCCTCGGTCTTGCGCTGCTCGGGCGACATCTTGCCGAGCGTCGAGAGAAGCGCGGAGATCGAACCCTTCTTGCCGAGCGCGCTGACGCGCACCGCCTCGAGCGCGGCCTCGTCGGCGGCCGCGGCGATGTCGGCGAGGACGTGGGATTCGAGCGTGGACAGTTCGGACATGCGACAGAGACCTTGTGAGAGGCACGCACGGTCCGTCACAACGAGGCCGTCGTCATCCGCGAAAGCGGATGATCCAGTAACCCCGGTGTCAAAAGGTCAGTCGGCGGCTACTGGATGCCCCGCTGTCGCGGGGCATGACGCCAGTGTGTGTCGGATGCGCGAGCGCGCCGAATGGAGCCGCATATGGCGGCCTGAGCCGCCAAGAGGCGGTTCGTCTTACGCCGCCGCCTTGGCGGGCTCGGCCGGCAGAGCCGCCTTGGCCTTCTCGGCGATCGCTTGGAACGCCGCCGGCTCGTGGATCGCGAGGTCGGACAGCACCTTGCGGTCGACTTCGATGCCGGAGCGGGCGAGGCCGTTGATGAAGACGCTGTAGGTCATGCCGAGCGGACGGACCGCGGCATTGATGCGCTGGATCCAGAGCGCGCGGAAGGTCCGCTTCTTGCGCTTGCGGTCGCGAAACGCATACTGCGCCGCCTTGTCGACCGCCGCCTTCGCGGTGCGGATCGTATTCTTGCGCCGGCCACGAAAACCCTTGGCGAGCTTGTAGACTTTCTTGTGCTTGGCATGAGCCGTCACACCGCGTTTGACGCGAGCCATGACCGATCTCCTTTAAAAGAGGACATTGAAACAGAGGCCGCCGAATGGCGGCGATACGGAAACCGAGACGTTCAGGCGTTCGGCAAGAAATATTTCTTGATGTTGTCGCCGTCGGTCTTGAACAGCACGCGGGTGCCGCGGAGCTGCCGGATCTGCTTCTTCGTCCGCTTGATCATGCCGTGGCGCTTGCCGGCATGTGCCGACATCACCTTGCCGGTGGCAGTCACTTTGAAGCGCTTTTTAGCGCCCGATTTGGTCTTCAGCTTGGGCATTTGGCTCTCCTGTTGCCATGCACATGTCGCGCCCGGAGGCGCTGTGCAGGCTTGAAATGCTCGTTAGAGCGTTGAAAGCGCTCGACTTTGTTTCCTTGCGGAGACGGTCGGCACGGATCATCGACACGGCAGCCCTTAATCAGCCGGGCGACGAAGATCGGGCTTATGGCAGACATGGCGCGAATTGGCAACGCCAAACGCCGCTGACGCGGCTGTGATCGCCGCCCGAAACTTTCGCCGGAACGGCAACGTACATTTCAGTGTTGCATCGCGGAAATACCTGCCGACCAACCAAGGGACAGACCGATGACCCAGCCCGCCGCACTCCGAAGCAAAAAAGCTTTTCGCAAGACAGCAGAGCGTGGCGTCGCGTTGAAATGGCTAGTCGTTCTTGCCGCATTGTCGATCGCGACCGTTCTCGACGGCATCTCGGTATCAGATCTGATGAAGCCAAATGACGGCTTCACCACCGATCAGGCAACGATCACACTGCCGGCCGAGCGTTGCGGTCCGGGATGTTCGATCATGGTGGCCGCCAATATTTCCGGCGACGCTTTCACCGCGCGATCACAATAACGAACTGGATCAAGCTCCGCGGCGCGGCGATTGTCGCGACAGGATCGCCGCCAGCATCAGGCCGCCGGCGAGCCCGAGATGCTCAAAGGCAATGCTGAGTTCGTTGCGCGCGCTGTAGCCGTTCAGATTCCAGAAATCATGTGCAACCGGGATCGTCGCAAGCGTGAATACTGCCAGCGCGCCGGCGCCCGACCATGCGCGGCGGTTGACGATGACCAGCAGCGAGCCGCCGAGCAGCGTGAAGATCACCAGCCAGTTGATCGGGCCGGCCGGATGTAGGCCGTAGCCCTCGAGTTCATCGATGCTGGCCGCGAGATCGAACAACCGGCGCAAGCCCGATGTCCAGTAGGGCAATGTCAGCACCAGCCGCGCCAGCAGTAAAAAGACCTGGTTATCGAGCAGTCGCGCAATAAGCGTCGGCACGGTGCACTCCACCTCAGGGCTGCAACAGAAAAAGGCCCGCCGAGACAGCGGGCCTGACTGTAGTGCGGAAGTGATTGCAAAGTTACAAACGCGATCGCGGGATCGCGATCCACAAACGGGTTAGCGCGGCGCCAGAACCATGACGACCTGACGCCCCTCGAAGCGGGCGTCCTGCTCGACCTTGGCGTATTCGGCGACGTCGCTCTTGACCTTGTCGAGCAGTTTGGTGCCGATCTCCTGATGCGCCATTTCACGTCCGCGATAGCGCAGCGTGATCTTGACCTTGTCGCCCTCTTCAAAAAAGCGCTGCATGGCGCGCATCTTCACATCGTAATCGTGGTCGTCGATCATCGGCCGGAGCTTGATCTCCTTGATTTCAACGATCTTCTGCTTCTTACGGGCTTCCGCGGCCTTCTTCTGCGCGGAATATTTGAACTTCCCGTAATCCATGATCTTGCAGACGGGCGGGTTCACGTTCGGCGAAATCTCAACGAGATCCATGCCGGCTTCCATGGCCAGTTTGATCGCAGCGATCGTCTCGATATTGCCATGGTTCACACCGGCCTGATCGATCAACTGAATCTCGTGGTTGCGGATTTCATCATTGGTGCGCGGCCCGTCTTTGGTCGATGCGGGCGGGGCTCTGTTGGGACGGCGAATGGGTATCTCTCCGATGTTGTTGCAAATGTTGTATTGAAGGCGCGCAGTCTGACGGAATAAGCCCCGAGCGGCAAGCTCGGTTGCATCTGCAAATGCAGAAAAACGCCGCTGGAGCGGCAATTTTGCCACGCATAGCGACGTCTGCGACCCGCTTGAAGATAAACAGCCGGCCTTGGTTCCGCAAGCGGTCACAACTCGATGCGTTGACGGGCGCACGCGACACGGCCAGAAACGGCGCATGACCGAAGCAGACACTTCCGTTCCCGAACCTGACTTCATCACGGTAGGCGCGGGCGCAGAAATCCGCCGCATCGCTGTCCGCGCACGAAAAGGCGGCGCGCCTGGCCTGTTCTGGCTGTCCGGGTTCAATTCGGACATGGCGGGCACCAAGGCGATCGCGCTCGACGCCTGGGCGGCCGGCGAAGGCCGGGCCTGTGTTCGCTTCGATTATTCCGGCCACGGCATGTCCGAAGGCGCGTTCGCCGATGGCACGATCAGCCGCTGGCTGGCGGAGAGCGTCGCGGTGTTCGACAGTTTCTGCGACGGGCCGCAGATCGTGGTCGGTTCATCGATGGGCGGCTGGCTGGCGCTGCTGCTGACGCGCGCGTTGAAACAACGCGGCGTCGCGCTGGCGGGCCTCGTGCTGATCGCACCCGCGCCGGATTTCACCGAGGCGCTGATGTGGAAGAGCTTTCCGCCCGAGGTCAAAGCGCAGATCGAGACCGAGGGCGTCTGGCTGCGGCCGTCCGCCTACGGCGAACCCTATCCCATCACCCGCGCGCTGATCGAGGACGGCAGGAATCATCTGGTGCTCGGGGCGTCGATTGATGTCGGCTGCCCTGTCCGCATTCTGCAAGGCGCGAAGGACGCCGATGTGCCATGGCAACATGCGTTCGATCTGGCGCACCGCCTGCCGGCGGATGACGTCGTGATGACGATGATTCAGGATGGCGATCACCGCCTGTCGCGCCCGCAGGACATCGCGCGACTGATCGCGACGGTGGCGGAGTTGTCAGTTTAGTTTCGCACGTCGTTAGCAACACCACGCGACCGTCACCCCCGCTCTGCGCGCGCGAAGATGCGCGCTTGTCGGGGATGACAACTCAGGTTGGAGCGAAAGCCCACTCTGCGCGCACATTGTCATTGCCCTCATTAGCAAGACGCGCGGCCGCCAACGCATCAAACGCATCGCGATCCAGCAATTGCGACAGTGCCCACACCGCCGCGCCGCGCACCAGCGGATCGCAATCGTCGAGCAGGCGCGTCGCATCGGCAGCCAATGCAGGATCGCCGGAGTTGCCGATCGCGATCAGCACGTTGCGCATGAAACGCGCGCGATGGACCCGCTTGATCGGCGACTTCGTGAACAGCGCACGAAATTGCGCGTCGTCGAGCCGTGACAATTCCGCCAGCGACGGCGCGCGCAACGCCTCGCGCGCGGCGAGCTTGGCTTCCCGGCCTTGCTGCGCGAATTTGTTCCACGGGCACGCCGCGAGACAATCGTCGCAGCCATAGATGCGGTTGCCGATGCGTTTGCGAAATTCGCGCGGGATCGGACCTTTGTTCTCGATCGTCAGATACGAGATGCAGCGCCGTGCATCGAGTTTGTATGGCGCAGGAAATGCGTCGGTCGGGCACGAGTCCAGGCAGGCTCGGCACGAGCCGCAATGATCGATCACGGCCGCGTCGCGCGGCAGATCGAGCGTCGTGTAGATCGCGCCGAGAAACAGCCAGGAGCCGAAATCGCGTGAGACGAGGTTGGTGTGCTTGCCTTGCCAACCGAGACCCGCCGCCTGGGCCAGCGGCTTCTCCATCACGGCGGCCGTGTCCACGAATACCTTCACATCGCCGCCGCCTTCTGCCACGAGCCAGCGCGCGACGTCCTTCAGCCGTTTCTTGATGAGATCGTGATAATCGTCGCCCTGCGCATAAACCGATATCGCGGCAAGACTTTTCAATGAAAGGATGGCAACGGGGTCTGTATCGGGCCCGTAATTAACCCCAAGCATGATGACGGATCTGACGTCCGGCCACAGCCCGCGCGGATCGATGCGGCGATGGGGATCGCGCGCGAGCCAGTCCATCTCGCCATGCGCGCCGTCGGCGAGGAATTGCTCAAAGCGCGGTCCGGCTGCGGCGATCGATGCAGGGTCGGTGATGCCGACGGCGTCGAAGCCGCAGGCTGCGGCTTGAGCTGTGAGGGCGTCGCGGATATTTGAGGTTGTCATTCCGGGATGCGCCCCCTCTTCGGAGCCCAGGCCCGGAATCCATACTCCCTGCAGTGGTTATGGATTCCGGACTCGCTCATTCTCGCGAAATGACCGCTTCGCGTCATTTCGCTTCGCATGAGCGTTCCGGAATGACAAAGTTTCAGAAATCCAGATCCACATAGGTCCGGGACGCGGGGACGCCAGGCAGCCATTCGCTCAGCAACTGCCGGAACGATGGCCGCGACTTGACCCGCGCGTACCAGGCCTTCGCCGCGTCGTCCTCGCTCCATGGCACGTCGCCCAGATAATCGATCGCCGACAAATGCGCCGCCGCGACCAGATCCGCATAGCTCAGCCGGTCGCCGGCGAGGAAATTCCGCGTCCGCGCCAGCCAGCCGATATAGGCCAGATGGTAGCGCACATTCGTGGTCGCGGCGCGAATCACGTCCATCGCCGGCGGGCCGCCGCCGTCATCCTCGCTCATGAAGCGCTTGTAGATGCGTTCCGTCACCAGCGGCCCTGAGGCTTCCTCAAAAAATTTCTCGTTGAACCACGCCGTCAGCCGTCGCACCTCGACGCGCTCCGCCATCGCCGACGGCAGCAGCCGCCGGTCGCCGGCTGCGAGCCCATGCGCCTCGTCGAGATATTCGCTGATCAGGCTGGCGCCCGGCATTGCCGGCATGCCCTGCGCGATCAGGACGGGCGTGGAACCAGCCGGGTTTAGCGCGAGAAACGCCTCGCGGCGCTCCCAGGATCGTTCTTCCACGAGCTTCAGGTCCAGTCCGTATTCGCCATGAATGAGACGGATGAACCGCGACTGCGGGCAGAACGGGTGGTGATAAAGCGTATTCATAGAGACCTTGATAGTTTCCCGATCGTTAAGAAAGCCTCTCTAAAGGGAGCGGCGGATCGAAGCGGGGCAACCTAACGATCCGAGCCGCCAAGGCAACTGATAAGGCAACCCGCCAATCGGCGTTTTGGCGTTGCGGCTCTCTCACGAACAGGGCAGAACCGGGATTTTAGACCGGCCTTGGCATTTGAACGGACGATCCCATGCTTTCCGATTCCATCAGGGCGGTCATTCTCGGTATCGTCGAAGGCGTCACCGAGTTCCTGCCGGTCTCATCGACGGGTCATCTGCTGCTGGTCGAGCGGTTTCTCGGGCTCGATGAGAGCGGGTTCTGGAAGAGTTTCGCGGTCCTGATCCAGCTCGGCGCGATCCTGGCGATCCTGGCGATCTATTTTGCGCGTTTGTGGCGGATCGCGCTCGGGCTGCTGTCAGGCGATGTCGGCGCGAGGCGCTTCGTGATCGGCGTGCTGGTCGCGTTCCTGCCAGCGGCGGTCATCGGCGCTGCGGTCGGCGGGTTCGTGAAGGGCTATCTGTTCAATCCGTGGGTGGTGTGCTTCTCGCTGATCGTCGGCGGCGCGATCTTGCTATGGGTCGACCAGCTTGACCTCGACGTGACGCAGCACGACGCGACGTCGTTTCCATTGGCGATGTATCTCAAGATCGGCTTCGCGCAGTGCCTGGCGATGATTCCCGGCGTGTCACGCTCGGGCGCCACGATCGTCGGCGCGATGCTGCTCGGCGCCGACAAGCGCGCCGCGGCGGAGTTCTCGTTTTTCCTGGCGATCCCGACCATGGTCGGCGCCTTCGCCTACGATCTCTACAAGAGCCGTGCGGATCTGACGACGGACGGCGCGTTCACGATCGCGATCGGCTTCGCGGTGTCGTTCGTCACCGCCATCATCGTGGTGCGGACGTTCCTCGACTACGTGACGCGCCACGGCTTCATGCTGTTCGCGTGGTGGCGCGTGATCGTCGGCACGCTCGGCTTGATTGCGCTGGCATTGGGGAAATAGAGTTCAGTTCGCGCCGTTATGCGCGAACTGCCCGGTGGCCCTGAACCGCCACAAATAGGCCGGCGCGATCGCCTCCAGCGAATCCGGCGCGATGCCGAGTCCCTGCAGCGTGCGGCCCTCGGCGATCGCCGCTTCGGAGACGATATTGTCGTCGCGCAGCAGCAGCACCTGATCCGGCGTCAGATTGAGCGCGCCCGGCGCGAATTGCAGCAACTGCGCCTGCGCGGAGGCCAATACGAATGGCAGCGACAGCATCATGCGCTTGCGTTCGATCACCTTCAGAATCACCGTGATGATCTCCCGCATTGTCATCACTTCCGGACCGCCCAGTTCATACGTCGTGCCGGGGCTCGTCTTGCCGGCGACGGCTTCGGCCACCGCCGTGGCGACATCCTCGACATAGACCGGCTGCAACCTGGTGTCCGCGCCGACCAGCGGCACCATGGGCGACACACGGGCCAGCGCGGCGAAGCGGTTGGTAAACTGATCTTCCGGGCCGAACACCACCGACGGCCGCAGGATCACTGTCGCAGGCAAAATGGCGCGCACGGCGGCCTCGCCTTCGCCCTTGGAGCGGGCGTAATGCGCCACCGCCATGTCGTCGGCGCCGATCGCCGAGATATGCACCATCCGCGCGCCGACATCAGCCGCGGCCTGAGCGATCGCGGCGGCGCCGTCGCGCTGCACGCCGTTGAACAGTTGCCGACCGCTTTCGGCGAGAATGCCGACCAAATTGACCGCGACGTGGCTGTCGCGCATCGCCGCTTTGAGCGAAGCCGGATAGCGCAGATTGGCCTGCACGGCGTGAATCTGGCCGACCTTCCCGAGCGGCTGTAGATGCCCGGCCAATTCCGGCCGCCGCACCGCGACCCTGATCCGGTAATCGCGCTTGGCCAGTGCGCGCACGACATGGCGGCCGACAAAGCCCGAGCCGCCGAAAACCGTGACGAGGGTGTCGATGGGCGCGGGCATGGGGTTATCCTGATGTCATGTCGAGGCGCGATACGACCGGGTTTCGGGCCGCTGTCGCGCGTGCACTGTACAATGGATTTGGCGCACCGCGAACGATTTGACAAGCGCGCGACGCATCCGTACTAACCCGCCCAGCGTTCCGGCGACGGGCGCGTTCTGATGCGGTGACGAGCCGCGTTGGGCCCAGGTGGCGGAATTGGTAGACGCGCTGGCTTCAGGTGCCAGTGGCTTAACGGCCGTGAAGGTTCGAGTCCTTTCCTGGGCACCACTTATCAACGCTCATGCGTGGTCAGTTCATCCCGACCTGTCCGGCCTCCCAGCCGAGCATCGCCTGCTTGCGGGTGATGCCCCAGTGATAGCCGGTGAGCGCGCCGGATTTGCCGAGCGCGCGATGGCACGGCACCACGAAGGAAATCGGGTTCTTGCCGACCGCCGCGCCGACGGCGCGCGACGCCTTCGGCTTGGCGATCTTGTCGGCAATATCCGAATAGCAGACCGCGCGGCCCATCGGGATCTTCAGCAGCGTCTCCCAGACCCGGACCTCGAAATCGGTCCCGATCAACACCACGCGCAACGGCTGCTCGGCATTCCATTGCGAGGTGTCGAAGACGCGCTGCGCCAGCGCCGCGGTGCCGGCGTGATCCTCGATATAGGTCGCACGCGGCCAGCGTTGTTGCATATCGGCGAGCGACGCGACTTCCTCTCCGGGATCGGCGAACGCCAGACCAGCGAGGCCGCGGTCGCTGGCGATCACCACCGCCGTGCCGAACGGGCAGGGATGGAAGCCATAGCGCAGCACCATGCCCTGCGCGCCGGTCTTCCACTCACCCGGCGACATGGCTTCGTGGGTGACGAACAGATCGTGCAGACGGCCGGGGCCGGACAGGCCGGAGTCCAGCGCCGCGTCGAGGATGCTGGCGGAATCGCGCAGTAGGCCCTTGGCGTGGTCGAGCGTCAGCGCCTGCATGAACGCCTTCGGCGTCAGGCCAGCCCAGCGCCGAAACAGATGGTGCAGTTCATCCGGCGTCAATGAGGCGGCCTCGGCCATTGCGTCGATGGTCGGCTGGTTGCGCCAGTGCTCCGAAATGAAAGCGATGGCCCGGCGGACGCTGTCATAGTCGCGCTGGGCGGCGGATTGAAGGCCCGGTCGTGACGGGCGCTGCGTGTCGATTGCAAGGTTCATCATGATCCCGATGTAGCCCGCACAAGGCTGCACAACCACCCGATTTCAGACAAGAGGATTATAAATGAGGCCGCGTTTGGCGGCCTGTAGCGCCGTCAAGAGCGCCTTGGCAAAGCTCTCCTTCTCGTCCGCGCCGAGAAAGCTCGCGACCGAGACGCGCCGGCCGCGCGATACCAAGGTCAGCCGCTCGACGCCGAATTCAGGATGGATTTTTTGATCGAGCTGCACCCATAACGGATTGAACGCCCACTCGACGACATGGCCGCGATGCGTGATCCGGCGCAGCCGCAATTCAGATGCCGTGACGGAAATCTCTTCGCTGGCATTGCCGCGTTTGAAATTGACCCGGAACGCCCACCATACGATGACCACGTCGAGGCCGAAAAAGCCGAGCACCGGCCATGCGCCCATCATCAGGAAGGCGATCCCGGTCGCGAACGAGACCGCGCCGAAGAACGACATCAGCGCGATGAAGCCGCCGCGACTGAGCGAGCGGTGCGGCGTCAGCCGCGCCTCGAACAGCACCGGCTCCGGCGCGTCGGCATCAAATGCATTGCCTGTCGTCATCGCGATTGAATATACCGAAATCATGGCAAAAGACACGCGCAAGGCGACGGCGAAAAAGACGGCACCGCCTGCAAGAAAGCGAACCGTCAAACTCAAGACGTGGAGCGCCGCCGAGGTGCAAGACGCATTTTTGCGCTTTCGCAAGGCCAATCCCGAACCGAAGGGCGAACTCGAACACCTCAATCCGTTCACGCTGCTGGTCGCCGTGGTGCTGTCGGCTCAGGCGACCGACGCCGGCGTCAACAAGGCGACACGCGCATTATTTGCCGTCGCCGATACGCCGCAAAAGATGCTCGATCTCCGCGAGGAGACGGTGCGCGATTACATCAAGACCATCGGGCTGTTTCGCGGCAAAGCGCGCAATGTCATCGCGCTGTCGAGAAAGCTGGTCGATGAATTCCATGGTGCAGTTCCGCGCACGCGGGCGGAGCTGGAATCATTGCCGGGAGCGGGTCGGAAGACGGCGAATGTCGTGCTCAACATGGCGTTCGGCGAGCACACGATGGCGGTCGATACGCATGTGTTTCGCGTAGGCAACCGCACTTACTTGGCGCCCGGCAAGAACCCGCTCGAAGTCGAACTGGGTCTGGAGAAAGTGATCCCGTCGGAGTTCATGATGCACGCGCATCACTGGCTCATTCTGCACGGCCGCTACACGTGCCTCGCGCGAAAACCGCGCTGCCAGGTGTGTCTCATCAACGACCTGTGCCGCTGGCCGGAGAAGACGGCGGGGTAGGTGTTGTCATTTAGCTTTGTCGCAAAACGCTGCTCCGATTGCTGACTCACCTCTCCCCGTCGGGGAGAGGTCGACCGGCGCAGCGTAGCGGAGACGGTCGGGTGAGGGGGACTGCCCTATCGAGAAGTCGTACCCCCTCACCCCAACCCTCTCCCCATGGGAGAGGGTGCGCGCTGCCGATGGCGCGTGCGCCCCGGAATGACGAAAGCGGCCTAACGCCACTCGCGGATATCGACAAAATGCCCGGCGATCGCCGCCGCCGCCGCCATCGCCGGCGACACCAGATGCGTGCGGCCCTTGAAGCCCTGACGGCCCTCGAAATTGCGGTTCGAGGTCGAGGCGCAACGCTCCTCCGGGGACAGCTTGTCGGGGTTCATCGCCAGACACATCGAGCAGCCCGGCTCGCGCCACTCGAAGCCGGCCGCCAGAAAAATCTTGTGCAGGCCTTCGGCTTCCGCCTGTTCCTTGACGAGGCCCGAGCCCGGCACGATCATCGCGTTGAGATGGCCGTTGACGGTCTTGCCCTCGACGACCTTCGCCACGGCCCGCAGATCCTCGATGCGGCCGTTGGTGCAGGAGCCGATGAAGATGCGGTCGAGCTTGATGTCGGTGATCTTCGTCCCGGCCTTCAGGCCCATGTAATCGAGCGCGCGATGCTTCGACAGCCGCTTGGCCTCGTCGGGAATCTGGTCGGGATCGGGCACGACGCCCGAGATCGACACGACGTCTTCCGGCGACGTGCCCCAGGTCACGATCGGCGGTAGCTTCGCCGCGTCGAGGCGGATTTCGTGATCGAAATGCGCGCCCTCGTCCGACCGGAGCGTCTCCCAATAGCGCATAGCGGCATCCCAGGTCTCGCCGGCCGGCGCCATCGGCCTTCCTTTCAGAAAGTCATAGGCCTTCTGGTCCGGCGCAATCAGGCCGGCGCGCGCGCCGCCTTCGATCGACATGTTGCAGACCGTCATGCGGCCTTCCATCGACAGCGCGCGGATCGCCTCGCCGGCATATTCCAGCACATAGCCGGTGCCGCCAGCGGTGCCGATCTCGCCGATGATGGCGAGAATGATGTCCTTCGAGGTCACGCCATCCGGCAGTTGGCCGTCGACGGTCGCACGCATGTTCTTGGCCTTCTTCTGGATCAGCGTCTGTGTCGCCAGAACGTGCTCCACTTCGGACGTGCCGATGCCATGCGCCAGCGCGCCGAACGCGCCATGCGTCGAGGTGTGGCTGTCGCCGCACACGATGGTGGTGCCCGGCAATGTAAAGCCCTGCTCGGGCCCGATGACGTGAACGATGCCCTGCCGGACGTCGTGCTCGTCGTAATATTGAACGCCGAATTCCTTGGCGTTGGTCGCCAGCGCGGCGATCTGCTCAATGCTTTCGGGGTCGGGGTTGGGCTTGGAACGATCGGTGGTCGGCACGTTGTGATCGACGACAGCCAGCGTCTTTTCCGGTGCATGGACACGGCGGCCGGCGGTGCGCAGACCCTCAAAGGCCTGCGGCGAGGTCACTTCATGCACCAGATGGCGGTCGATATACAGAAGACAGGTGCCGTCATCGGCCTCGTGGACCAGATGATCGTTCCAGATCTTGTCGTACAGCGTGGTGGGTGTTGCGGATTTTGAATCGGACATGAGGACGGGCTTTCAATCGGGAATTTGAATTCTGAAGATGTCAGCGAACGCGCGGCGCGGGCCGCGAAGGCGTTCAAGCCGTCAGCGCGGACGTCGTCAGCCGGCCGAAGAAGCGCCACGGCAAGCGGCTTCGGTCGTCGAGCACGATGCGTGCTGAATGGATCTGACGGATTGGAAACATTCCAGTCTCATAGCACATTTGACGCGATGGCGACAATCAAACGCTTATCAGGCGGAGACCGACCAGGTTCGCGTGATCTCGTCCGTGCTGCAGAGCAGCGCATCGCCGATGAAAGCCATGCTTGCGATCGCGCGTTCGCCGGCTTCGGCATGGCCCGCACCGCAGGCATCGGTGACGACGACCGGCAGGAAGCCCAGATCGGTCGCATGCCGGACGGTCGGCTCGATGCCGATTTCGATGGCAATGCCGGCAAGGACAACGCTCGACAGGCCGCAATCGCGCAGCACCATCGCCAGTGGCGTGCCCTCGAAGGCCGACATCGTGATCTTGTCGAGAATCGCTTCGTCGTCGCGCACCGCCAGTTCCGGTGCAAGTTGAAACGACGGATTGCTGCGCAGAAACCATGGCTGGACGCCGTCCGGCGATGTCTTGCGCTGCCACGCCATCATCTGTCGCAATTGAAATGCGCCGGACAGGCGTTTGGGCATCGACATATGCCGCATGAAGATCACGCGGGTGCCGGCAGAGCGCGCCGCGTCGAGCACACCGAGCACTTTTTCAAGCACCGCCGCGCCGTGCGGAAGCTGGCTGAGAATGCCGACCTGCATGTCGTAAACGACAAGCGCCGCCCGGTCTGGCCGGACGGCGTCATGCAGAGTGTCTGGAATTGAGATGCCGCTGAAATTTTGCATGGTCGCGGCCAACCCCGAACTGATTACTCGGCGGCGACGGCGGCTTTCTGCGGACGCTCCGTCTTCTTCTCGACGATGCGGGCGGACTTGCCGCGCAGGTTGCGCAGGTAATACAGCTTGGCGCGCCGCACCTTGCCGCGCCGCACGACCTTGATCGAGTCGATCATCGGCGACATGACCGGGAAGACGCGCTCGACGCCTTCGCCGTAGGAAATCTTGCGGACCGTGAAGCTCTCATTGAGGCCGCCGCCGGAACGGCCGATACAGACGCCTTCATAGGCCTGCACGCGCGAACGGTCGCCTTCGACGACCTTCACATTGACGATCACGGTATCGCCGGGACCGAATTCCGGGATCGTCTTGGTCGCGGCAAGCCTGTCGAACTGCTCTTTTTCAAGCGTTTGGATAATGTTCATTGAAATCTCCATCGGCGGCGCGCCCGACCGTCCCGGCACGGGTTGCGCGAAATTCGTATCCCAGCACTGGCGAGGAATTCGCGCGTCTCTACAGCAATCCTTCGGGCTTGTCACCCATCCGTCGTGTTCCGCGTCTTGTTTTTTGGCGGTTTTTGCCGCCGCGCCTGCCATAAGTCCGGGCGTCGCGCCTGCGTCAGCGATTCCGCCTGTTCAAGCCGCCACGCCGCGACTTTCGCGTGGTCGCCGGAGGTCAGGATATCCGGGATCGCCGCGCCCTCGAAGACCTGCGGACGGGTGTATTGCGGGTATTCGAGGAGGCCATCCGAAAAGCTCTCGTCGGTGCCGGATTCGAGCCTGCCCATGACGCCCGGCAGCAGCCGGACACAGGCATCGATCAGCGCCATCGCGGCGATCTCGCCCCCTGACAGCACATAATCGCCGATCGAAACCTCTTCGAGCTGTCTTGTATCGATCACGCGCTGGTCGATGCCCTCGAAACGGCCGCAGACGAGCAAGGGACCGGGTCCGGCGGTCAGGTCGGCCACGTGGGCCTGCGTCAGCGGCCGGCCGCGCGGGCTCATCACGAGGCGCGGACGAGCGGTGTCCAGATCCGCGGCATCGATCGCAGCGGCAAGAACGTCAGCGCGCAGCACCATGCCGGGGCCGCCGCCGGCCGGGGTGTCATCGACGCTGCGATGTCTGTCGCCGGCCGAGGCGCGGATGTCACGGGTCTCAAGCGCCCACAGACCCGACGCCAGCGCGCGCCCGGCGAGGCTGACGCCGAGCGGGCCGGGAAACATCTCCGGAAACAGGGTCAGGACGGTTACGCGCCACATGACTAAGCCAATGGATGATCGGGCGTGTCGCCTTCGATCTCGTCCGGCATGAGGATCACGACATGGCCTTTGGCGAGGTCGACGGTCGGCACCACGGCATCGGTGAACGGCAGCAGCAATGTCGGTCCGGACAATGGCGCGATCTCGATGATGGGGCCGGCGCCGAAATCATGGATCGCGACGACGCGGCCCAGCGGGGCATCCGACGGATCGATCGCAGCCAATCCGATCAGATCGGCGTGATAATATTCGCCGTCACCGGTCGGTGGTAATTTTGAGCGCGCGATATAAAGCTCAATGCCATTGAGCCGCGCGGCGGCATCGCGATCGGCGACGCCTTTCAGCGTCGCCACCAGATGATCCTTCGCTGCGCGGACACTGGCTATATCGAACGTCCGCGCGCCGTCTTCGGTCGTCAGCGGGCCGTAATCCTGGACGGCCAGCGGGTCTTCGGTGAAGGTCCACAGCTTGACCGCGCCGCGCACGCCGTGCGGCGCACCGATCCGCGCGATGCAAATCTGCGGTTTGTCCGCCACGCTTCGCTGCTGCGCTTACTTCTTCGCGGCGGCTTCGGCGGCGGCCTTGCGCTCCTTGCGCGGCACGGCCTTTTCCGGATTGTTGCGGACTTCACGCTTGGCAACGCCGGCGGCGTCGAGGAAACGCGAGACGCGGTCCGACGGCTGCGCGCCCTTGGCGAGCCAGGCCTTCACCTTGTCCATGTCGAGCTTGAGGCGGGTCTCGTTGTCCTTCGGCAGCAGCGGATTGAAATAGCCGAGACGCTCGATGAAGCGGCCGTCGCGCGGAAAGCGCGAGTCGGCGACGACGACGTGATAGACGGGACGCTTCTTGGTGCCTGCGCGGGCGAGGCGGATGACGACGGACATGATGTTCTCCTGAGGTGTTGGTTGTTGAATTAGGAATTAAAAGAAACCGTCGTGCCCGCGAAGGCGAGCATCCAGTATTCCGAAACGCCGCGTCGAAACACGGAGGCTGCGGCGCACTGGTTCACCCGCCTTCGCGGGTGATGACGGCAGTGATTGTTGAAAGGGCGCGATCACTTCTTCTTCCCGAAACCGGGGAAGCCGCCGAGGCCGGGCAGATTGGGACGGCCGCCACCGAGACCCGGCAGGTTCGGCGCGTTGCGCAAGGCGGTCGGCATGTCCTTCGGCAGTTGCGGCAAGCCACCGGCGCCGCCGGATTGCAGCTTCTCGGTCATCGCCTTGATCTCTTCCGGCGACGGACCGCCGCCGCCAAAGCCCATCGCCTGCGCCAACCCTGCCATCGGACCGCGCTTGCCGGCCTTGCCGCCCATCGCCTTCATCATATCGGCCATGTTGCGATGCATCTTGAGGAGCTTGTTGACCTCCTCGACCTTGAGGCCCGCGCCCGCGGCGATGCGCTTCTTGCGGCTGGCCTTAAGGATGTCGGGATTCTTGCGCTCCTGCCGCGTCATCGAATCGATCACCGCGACCTGTCGCTTCAGCACGCGGTCGTCGAGCCCGGCTGACGCGATCTGGTTCTTCATTTTCGCGATGCCAGGCATCATGCCCATCAGGCCGCTCAATCCGCCCATGTTGGACATCTGCAGCAACTGGTCGCGCATGTCGGTCAGGTCGAACTGACCCTTGCGCATCTTCTCGGCGGTGCGCGCCGCCTTTTCGGCGTCGATATGCGCGGCGGCCTTCTCGACCAGCGAGACGACGTCGCCCATGCCGAGGATGCGGCCGGCGATGCGGCTCGGATGAAAATCTTCGAGGGCGTCGGTCTTTTCGCCGGTGCCGATCAGCTTGATCGGCTTGCCCGTGACCTGACGCATCGACAATGCCGCGCCACCGCGGCCGTCGCCGTCGACGCGCGTCAGCACGATGCCGGTAAGGCCGACGCGCTCGTCGAACGACCGCGCGAGATTGACGGCGTCCTGGCCGGTCAGCGAATCCGCGACCAGCAGCACCTCATGCGGCCGCGCCACCGATTTGATCTCGGCGGCTTCCGCCATCATCTCGTCGTCGAGCGTGGTGCGGCCGGCGGTGTCGAGCAGCACGACGTCGTAGCCGCCGAGCTTGCCGGCCTCGATGGCACGCCTGGCGATCTGCGCGGGCTTCTGGCCGGTGACGATCGGCAACGTCTGGATGTCGAGATCGCGGCCGAGAATCGCGAGCTGCTCCATGGCGGCCGGACGATAGATGTCCAGCGACGCCATCAGCACCTTCTTCTTGTCGCGGCTCGTCAGGCGGCGCGCCAGCTTGGCGGTGGTGGTGGTCTTGCCGGAGCCCTGCAGGCCGACCATCATGATCGCGACCGGCGGCACGGCGTTGAGGTCGATACCGGCTTGATAGTTTTCCTGGCCGCCGCCCAAGGTCGCGACGAGTTCGTCATGGACGATCTTGACGACCATCTGGCCGGGCGTGACCGACTTGACGACCGTGGCGCCGATCGCCTGTTCGCGGACACGATAGACGAAGCTGCGGACGACGTCGAGCGCGACGTCGGCCTCGAGCAGCGCGCGGCGCACCTCGCGCATCGCGGCATCGACGTCGGCTTCCGACAGCGCCCCGCGCCCGGTGAGCCGATCGAGAATTCCGCCAAGTTTTTCCGACAGATTGTCGAACATCGCGCTGTGGTTCCAAATAGTTAAGCGCCCGAGGGCGCATCGCGCTGTCGGGCGTTGGCCTCCGGTCTCAAGGGCCGGTCGGCGGATCGAAAAGAGAACTTTTCGAGATTTCGGTGAGTTATTGACGCCTGCACACGCGAAAGTCAAGCAAACGGAGTTGCATAATCTGAAATGACCGCTTATTCTGACCGGTCAGAGGGTTAGTCAATGAAGCATGTATCTGCCACCGAGGCAAAGGCGAAGTTCTCAGAGTTGCTCACGGCTGTCGAGCAAGGTAAGGCGGTCAACATTACCAGGCACGGCAAAGTCATCGCCCGTCTGATGCCTGACGAGTCCGTTCGACAAGCTCGGATCGATAAGGCTATCGAGCGGATGCAAGAGCGTCGAAAAACAGCTCCACGGGTCACAGTCGAAGAGATTCTCCAGTGGCGTGACGAAGGCCGAAAATACTAATGCGCTTCGTTTTGGACGCCTCGATTGCGGTGTGTTGGCTCTACCGCGCCGAGCAGGACGATCGAGCCGACGCGGCATTGGACCTTTTAAAATGGCGGTCCGACGCCATAGTACCGGCATTGTGGTGGTATGAAATTCGAAACGCTGCTTTGGTCGGTATGCGGCGAAGTCGTATTTCCAATGTCGACGTCAAAGACTTTCTTGAGGACATTGACGATCTACCGATCAGCGCGAGCCATGCACAAAACGACGAGCCCATCTTCACACTCGCCCAGCTTCACCGCCTGACCTTCTACGATGCGGCCTATCTCGAACTCGCGCAGCGTGAAGGCGTGGCGCTGGCAACACTGGATCAGGCGCTTGCGAAAGCCGCGACCGCCGAACGGGTGGCGTTGATCGGCGCATAAGTGCATAGACCCGCAAATGCTCACCCGCCGCCGCGTGCTGGCGTCATTGGCCGCAGCCGGCGGTCTCTCCGCTTTCTGGGCCTTCCGCATGAAAACCTATGACGGCCCGATCTCCGATCACTTCGACGGGACGCGCTTTTTCGACCCCAACGGCATGCCGCCGAAAACGCTCGGCGAGGTGCTGCGCTGGCAGTTCGGCGGCGGCCGCGACCGTCACCCGTGGCCGAGTTGGGTCGAGAACACGTTCTCCGACACGCCGCCCGCGAGGGTTGACGGCGGCACAGCGCGGATTTCATTCGTCGGTCATGCGAGTTGGCTGATCCAGGCCGCCGGTCACAACATCCTGGTCGATCCTGTATGGTCGGATCGTGCGTCGCCGATCTCCTTCATAGGCCCGAAGCGTCATAATGCGCCAGGCATCGCCTTCGACGTTCTTCCAAGGATCGATACGGTGCTGGTCACGCACGGGCATTATGATCACCTCGACATCGCGACGCTGTCAAAACTGGCGGCGCGTGACAACCCGCGCGTCGTCACGCCGCTCGGCAATGATGTCACGATGAAATCGAACGATAAAGCCATCCGCGCCGAAGGCTACGACTGGCGCGATCGAGTCGAGATCGGCAATGGTCTTGCCGTGACGCTGGTGCCGACGCGGCATTGGTCGGCGCGCGGTCTGTTCGATCGCAACAAGACGCTGTGGGCGAGCTTCGTGCTGGAGACGCCGGCCGGCAAGATCTACATCGTCGGCGATTCCGGCTATGGCGACGGTAGCCATTTTCGCCGCGTGCGCGACGAGCGTGCGCCATTGCGACTGGCGCTATTGCCGATCGGCGCTTACGAGCCGCGCTGGTTCATGAAGGACCAGCATATGAATCCGGCGGATGCCGTGAAGGCACTGGTCGATTGCGGCGCGGCGCAAGCGCTCGCGCATCACAACGGCACGTTTCAACTGACTGACGAGGCGATCGACGCGCCGATCAAGGCGTTGGACGAGGCGCTCGATGCCGCGAAGATTCCCCGCGAGCGCTTCCGGGCCTTGCAGGCCGGGCAGGTGGTGGAGATTTAAGTGTGTCGTCATGCTCGGTCGAGAGCCGCCGGCGACGTCATCGTCGTCCGGTCGTGCTCGACGTGCCGGGTATCCGCGTCGTCTGAAAAGCAAGATGAAAAGGCGTGGATGGCCGGGACTGCAGCCGCTAAGCCGCGACTTTGCCCGGCCGTGATGAGCGTCTATTCCGCCTTCGGCGCGGGCGGCAGGTCGAACTTCGGCATGGGTTCGAGTTCGGACGGCACCTGCGGTCGAACCGTCATCGGCTTGATGGTCCATGACACCGCAACCGAAATGCGCAGCGTCTCCTCGCCGGGGGCCACGGGCGCGGAGGCGCGGGCCTCGAAACTCGCTGCCATCTTGCTCCGCAGCAAGATCGTGCCAGGTGCGCCGTCCTCGGAGATGCTCACCGGCGCACCAAGCGTCACGCCAGCGGCGCGCGCGTAAATCTCCGCCTTGCGACGCGCATCGGCGATGGCCTGCGTGCGGGCCTCGTCGAGGAGTTTCGACGGCTGGGCGACGGTGAAGTTGATGCCACCGATCTCGTTGGCGCCAGCGCCGACCAGAAGATCGATCGTCGATGCAACAACCGATATATCGCGGAGCTTCAGCGAAACGCGGTTGCTGGCGCGGTAGCCGGTGATGGCGTTCGGTCCGGTGCGGTTCGCGGCATATTGCGGCTGCAACGACAGCCGTTGGGTCTGGATATCCTTTTCGGGAAGCCCCGCGCCCTTCAGCGCGAGCAGCACCTTGCCCATCGCGGTGTTGTTGGCCTCGGACGCTTCTTTCGCCGTTTTGGCCTCCGTTGTGACTCCGCCGTCGATCACCGCCAGATCGGGCGGGGCGGAAAGCTGTGCCTCGCCGGTGACGGAAATCACCGCCGGCAAATCGGTATCGGCAACGGCCGGCAGGACAAGCGCGGATGACAGCGCCAGAGCGGCGAGCGACAAACGAAACATCACGAACTCACTTATTACTTCAGCGGTACGAACACGTTGATAACGAGTTTGTCTTCGGCCGTCTTGAGCGGATCGGTGACGTATTCCTCAATGAAGGTGTCCTTTGCCTCCAGCTTCTTGTCGTCGAGATGGTTGGTGATCGCCTCATAGGTATTGTCCATATTGTCGTAAGAGCCGCGATGGACGAATTTCAGCGCCTTGCCCTCCGGCGATTTGCCGATGCTCACGGTTTTCGGCAGACTCTTCGGCTCCTGATCGACCGGATATTCGGCCTGGAACGTGAAGCCGGAATCGTCCGTCGAGGTGTAGACGATCATCGCATTGCCTGACGGTTTGATGCTTTCCTTGTCGAGGACCGCCGTCAGCGCCTTGAACGAATCGATCAGCGTCTCGAATGCCGCGTCCCAGGTCGCGGTGCCCTTGACGAGCACGACGGTTTTGGCGGTCAGCGTGGTCGCCTCGCCGAACGGGTCGGCGGTCTGGACCTGAGCTGCCGGCGGCGGCGTCGCCGGCGCTTCGGCGGCCGGCGGGGTGACGGGGGTTGCAGGTGTCGCCGGGGTCGGAACGACCGGGGCCGGGGCCGGCGTCGGCGCGGTCGCGGCGGGCGGCGTGGCCGGAGTCGGCGGCGCCTGCGCGACTATCGGGCTCACGGATAGCGCGACAGCCGGGATCAGCGCCGTTGCAGCAAGGCGAATCACAAGGCGAATCAAACGAGAGGTCATTCAAACGGTCTCCAAAGGCAGTCCCGGCAGGTCGATCTGCCACAATAACACGCGGCGTCGGATTTCGTCCCATCTGCGAACGTCGAGGGTCCGACTGGTCAGACGTGCTTAATCGCCATATATGGCGGGATCGCAACCGGCAGATCAAATACTGAAACCCATGAGCGCGCTCGCCAACCACGCTTTCGTCAAGATGAACGGCATCGGAAACCAGATTGTGGTGCTCGATGTCCGCGATGGCGCTCCCGTGACCTCGGGCGATGCCCGTGCGATTGCGTCGCTTATTCCCTTTGACCAGTTGATGGTGCTGCAGACGCCGCGCCTTGCCGGCACCGAGGCTTTTGTCCGCATCTACAACAATGACGGCTCGGAGGCCGGCGCTTGCGGCAACGGCATGCGCTGCGTCGCACAACAGATGTTTGCAGCGAATACGAAAGATGCGCTGAGCTTCGAGACCAAAGCGGGCGTGCTCAACACCTGGCGAAATGCAGATGGCAGCTTCACAGTGGACATGGGCCCGCCGAAGCTCGGCTGGCGTGACATTCCGCTGGCCGAGGAATTCCGCGACACCCGCGCGATCGAACTCCAGATCGGACCGATCGATACGCCGGTGCTGCACACGCCGTCCGTGGTCAGCATGGGCAATCCGCATGCGATCTTCTGGGTCGACGATATCAATGCCTACGATCTCGCCCGCTTCGGGCCGCTGCTGGAGAACCACCCGATTTTTCCGGAGCGTGCGAACATCACGCTGGCGCACGTCGTCGATCGCGGGCACATCACGATGCGGACATGGGAGCGCGGCGCGGGGTTGACGCTGGCCTGCGGCTCGGCCGCCTGCGCGACGGTCGTCGCCGCGGTTCGACTGCGGCGCACCGCGCGCATGGTTCAGGTGATGCTGCCCGGCGGCGAACTCGTGATCGAATGGCGCGACAGCGACGAGCATGTGCTGATGACCGGCGGCGCGACCTTTGAATATGACGGCCGGTTCGATCCCGCGCTGTTCGCAAGCGTGGCGTGATGATGATCTCCGTCGTCGTTGCGAGGAGCATTCGTTTCTCGCTCGGCGAGAAACGAATGCGACGAAGCAATCCAGTCCTTCTTGCTTCGGAAGAAAGACTGGATTGCTTTGCTTCGCGCAAATTGGCTTGGCCAATTTGTCGCTCACTCGCACTGACGGCGTGAGCCCGATGACCGTGGACGTCATCACCTTCGGCTGCCGGCTGAACGCGTTTGAATCCGAAGTGATCCGCCGCGGGGCCGAGAGTGCCGGCCTCACCGACGCCATCGTCATCAATTCCTGTGCCGTCACCAACGAAGCGGTGGCGCAGGCGCGGCAGACTATCCGCCGCCTCAAGCGGGAACGGCCGGAGGCGCGGATCGTCGTCACCGGCTGCGCGGCGCAGATCGATCCCACCATGTTTTCCGCGATGGATGAGGTTGATCGCGTCATCGGCAATGACGACAAGATGCATGGCGGCGCCTGGCGTGAGGCGCATGCGGCGTTTGCGGATTTCGGCATCGCGCGCGACGAGAAGGTCGCCGTCGCCGACATCATGCAGGTGCGTCGGATGGCCCCGCATCTGGTCGATGGGTTCCAGAGCGGCCTGCCGCGCGTCTTCGTGCAGATTCAAAACGGTTGCGACCATCGCTGCACCTTTTGCATTATCCCGTATGGGCGCGGCAATTCGCGCTCGGTGCCGATGGGCGGCGTGATCGATCAGGTCCGCGCGTTGACCGAGCGCGGTCACGCCGAGATCGTGCTGACCGGCGTCGACCTGACCAGCTATGGCGGCGACTTGCCGGGCGAGATCAGACTCGGTTCGCTGGTGAAGCAGATCCTGAAGCATGTGCCGGACGTGCAACGCCTGCGAATCTCATCGATTGATTCGATCGAGGCCGATCGCGATCTGCTCGACGTGATTGCGGACGATCCGCGATTGATGCCGCATCTGCATCTGTCGCTGCAATCCGGCGATGACATGATCCTGAAGCGGATGAAGCGACGGCATTCGCGCGACGATGCGATCGCGTTTTGCGCGCAGGTGAAACGACTGCGGCCGGATATCGCGTTCGGCGCGGATATCATCGCGGGCTTTCCGACCGAGACCGAAGAGATGTTTGCGCAATCGCAGCGGCTGGTCGAAGATTGCGACCTGACCTTCCTGCATGTGTTTCCCTATTCCAAACGGCCCGGCACGCCGGCGGCGCGGATGCCGCAACTGGCCGGCGACGTGATCCGCGACCGCGCCAAACGCTTGCGCGCGACGGGAGAGGCGGCGTTGCATCGGCGGCTGGATTTGGAAGTCGGAAAAACTCGTTCTGTCCTGATCGAAAGCGCGACCCAGGGCCGCACCGAGCACTTCATTCCTGTCGCGGTGCCCGACGATGTGCCCGGCGCCGTGCGGGAGATGGTGGTGACGGGGCATGACGGGAGGCGGTTGCTGGTTTAGCCGCAGCGGCGCTCCACGAACAAACGTCATCCCCGCGCAGGCGGGGAACCAGTAATCACCGCTGTCTCATCTTAAAACGAGAGGTCACAGAATACTGGGTCGCCCGGTCAAGCCGGGCGACGACGGCAGCGGTTGTTGCGACGCCTTGCGTCCCTTCGACGATTACGCCCCATCCCAACCACACGCGCGCAGCCGCTCGTGCAGATGCGCCGGCGCGGGGGCTTGCACCCGCACCGGCTCCTTGTTGCGCGAGATCGGGATCACGATCTCGCGGGCGTGGAGATGCAGCGTCGGCTCGCCGGGCTTGAGCACAAAAGATTCCTGACGCGCGCGCCGCGCCACGGCGTCGTGGCCGTAGATGCTGTCGCCGATAATCGGCCAGCCCATCGCCGCGCAATGCACCCGCAACTGATGCGTGCGGCCTGTCACCGGCTCCATCGCCAGCCAGGTGAGACTCTTCTCCCCTCCCCCTTGCGGGGAGGGGTCGGGGGTGGGGGTGACATGATCGCTGTGCTCGATGGACCCCCCTCCCCGACCCTCCCCCTCAAGGGGGGAGGGAGCGCCCTCTGCCTGTGGAGACGCCGACCTTCCCAGCACGCGCCATTTCGTCACGCTGGGCTGGCCCGCCGGATCGACCTTCTGCCACCAGCCTCGCTCGACATTCAGCCGGCCGAGCGGCAAGTCGATCGTGCCCTCGTCTTCGACGGGGCCGCCATCGACCACCGCCCAATAGGTTTTCGAGATGCGGCCGTGCTTGAACAGCAGCCCGAGCGACGCCGTCGCCTTGCGATGTCGCCCGAGCACAAGGCAACCGGAGGTGTCGCGATCGAGCCGATGCGCCAGCACAGGCGGCCGCGGCAGGCCGTAGCGCAGCGCATCGAATGAGGTTTCGAGATTGGGGCCGCCCTTCGGGCCGCGATGCACCGGCAGCCCGGCCGGCTTGTCGATCACCAGCATCAACCCGTCGCGGTGCAGGACACGGGCCTGGATCTCTTCAGCGGTCAGTTCGGGAACATCGTTCAAGATCGTGCGACTTTCGTTTAGGAGCGAGAACGTCTAGAGCATTCCCCTAATGAACGACACTCCCGAACAACCCAAATTGAGCTGGTGGCGCAGGCTCTCGAGCGGCCTGAAACGCACGTCGAGTTCGCTCGGCACGGCGGTCGCGGACCTCGTGACCAAACGCAAGCTCGACCGCGCGATGCTCGACGACATCGAGGATGTGCTGCTGCGGGCTGATTTGGGCAGCAGCGTTGCGGCGCGGATTTCCGCTGCGGTCGGCCACGGCCGCTACGACAAGGCGATTTCGGCCGACGACGTCAAGACCGTGGTCGCCGCCGAGGTCGAGAAAGTGCTGAATGCCGTGGCCAGGCCGCTTGTAATCCACGTCGACAAGAAGCCGTTCGTGATCCTGATGGTCGGCGTCAACGGCTCCGGCAAGACCACGACGATCGGCAAGCTGGCGTCGAAATTCTCCGGCGAGGGCCGCAAGGTGATGCTGGCGGCCGGCGACACGTTTCGGGCAGCCGCCATCGAGCAATTGAAAGTGTGGGGCGAGCGCACCGGGTCGCCGGTGATTTCGGGCGTCCAGGGTTCGGACTCCGCGAGCCTTGCCTTCACGGCCGTCACTGCTGCGAAAGCCGATGCGCGCGACGTGCTGCTGATCGACACGGCCGGGCGCTTGCAAAACAAGGCGGAGCTGATGAACGAACTCGACAAGGTCGTGCGCGTCATCCGCAAGGTCGACGCCTCCGCGCCGCATGCTGTACTGCTGGTGCTCGATGCAACGGTCGGCCAGAATGCGCTGTCGCAAGTGGAGGCGTTTCATCGCGTCGCCGGCGTCACGGGTCTGGTGATGACCAAGCTCGACGGCACGGCGCGCGGCGGCATCCTTGTGGCGTTGTCCGAGAAATTCAAACTGCCGGTGCACTTCATCGGCGTCGGCGAAAGCGTCGAAGACCTCGCGCCGTTCGCGGCGAAAGACTTTGCGCAGGCGATCGCGGGGATTGAGACGTAGACGTCATGCCCGCGAAGGCGGGCACTCAGTACTCCGCGCCGGTCGTGTGATATCGCAGCGGCTCGTAATACTGGGCCATCCGCTTTCGCGGATGGTGACGGCAGCACATGTGAGACGTTATGACCAACACTGTCATCGATAAAAAAGTCCCCCACCCGCTGTTCAAGCTCGCGACTGAGCTGGGGCCGTTGCTGGTGTTCTTCGTTGCCAATGCCAAGGGCAATCTGTTCATCGCCACTGGAGCGTTCATGGTCGCGGTGATCGCGGCAATGATCGCGTCCTATGTCGTGACCAAGCATGTGCCGATCATGACCATCGTGACGGCGATCGTGGTCGTTGTGTTCGGCGCTCTGACGCTGATCCTTCACGACGAGACCTTCATCAAGATGAAGCCGACGATCGTCTACATGCTGTTCGCGTCGGTGCTCGGCGGGGGGCTGCTGTTCGGCAAGTCCTTCATCGCGATCATGTTCGACCAGATGTTCAATCTAACAGCGCAGGGCTGGCGCATCCTCACTATGCGCTGGGCGCTGTGGTTTTTCGCGATGGCGGTGCTGAATGAGATCATCTGGCGGACGCAGACCACCGAGTTCTGGGTCGCGTTCAAGGTGTTCGGCATGGTGCCGCTGACGATGATTTTCGCGGTGATGCAGATGCCGCTGGTCAAACGCCATTCCGAGCCGCCGGCGACGCTCGCGCAGAGTGAGGCGGATGCGGGCGATGTGGGGAAGGGTTAACTGCCGCACATTCGTCATTCCGGGGCGAGAGCGCATCGTTGCGCGATCGAACCCGGAATCTCAGCAAAATGAACATGATGAGATTCCGGGTTCTCTCGCGCCTGGCGGCGCGCGAGCCCCGGAATGACGCTTCGCGTCATTTCTGCTTCGCGATGACCATGTCCTTGATCTTGGCGTAGGTCGCATCGGGGACGATCTTCTTCTGAGTCAATTCGTCCTTGCCCTTGTAGGGACGGCCTTTGACGATCGCGGCCGAATAGGCCTTGCCGATGCCCGGCAGCTCAGCCAGTTCGTCGGCGCTGGCGGAGTTCAAGTCCATCAACTCCTTCTTTTCGGACTTGGCCGGCGCCATCTTGGAATCGGCGGGTGCGGCCGCGGGCGGAGCCATCTTGCCGCCGGTGGCGGGGGCGGTCGCGGGGGCCTGCGCCATGACAGGCGCGGCGGTCATCAGACCGAGCGCGAGGACGGCGGCGGAAAGCGAAGCAAGCGTGAAATGACGCATCGGATTGTCCCTCCAAGGACGTTTTGTAATCAGCGCTTCAGTGTCGGCGCGAAACGCGGAACAAAGCTAGCTGCGAATTCGTGGCGGCGAAATGGCCCCAGAATGAACGCCAGATAAAAGCGAAAGAATATTTTCAACCGCCCGCCGCGAGCGCCTTGTCGATCTCGCGCCTCAGCAACGGCTCGTAATTCGCCTCGGTCACGCCGCCGACCAGCTTGAAGACGATGCGGCCGTCGCGGCCGACGATGAAGGTTTCGGGCACGCCGTAGACGCCCCACTCGATCGCGGCACGGCCGTTTGCGTCGACGCCGACGATGGAAAACGGATTGCCGTAGCGGCCGAGAAAACGCCGCGCATTGTCGGCGGCGTCCTTGTAGTTGATGCCGACCATCTGCAACCGCTTGTCGTCGGCCAGCCGCGTGAACAAAGGCGCTTCCTCGTGGCACGGCACGCACCACGACGCCCAGACGTTGACGATGCTCACCTTGCCCTTGAACACCGCCGGGTCGAGGCCGGGGATGCCCGCCAAACCGTCGAGCGCGGGCAATGCGGTCTGCGGCGGAGGCGCGCCGATCAGGGCCGAGGGAATCTTCGCCGGATCGCCGCCGCCGAGCCGCACCAGAAACAATGCGGCGAGGCCGGCGAACAGCAACAGCGGCAGCGCCACCCACCAGGAGCGGCGCGGTTTCGGCGCGCTATCGCCGGTGGCGCTCATCGGATGTCACTCGCTTGGCGGCCGGACCGTCGGGCGATTCCCGCTCTGTCGAGATCGCGCAGCATCGCGGTCTGGCGGCGATAGTCGATCGCGATCCAGCCGATCAGCATGACGACCACCGCCGCGACCAGCACGTAACAGGTCACGATGAAAGACGCATAGGGACCAAGCGACGCGAAACTCATGCGCGGCTGGCCTGCAGCATTTGCAGCGACCGCACGCGGCGGCGCAGGATCTCGTTGCGCATCGCGGCCAGGTGCAGCGTGACGAACAGCAGCGAGAACGCCACCGCCATCACCAGCAGCGGCGTGAGAAACGCCGGGTCGAGCTTCGAGCCGCCGATGCGCATCACCGACGCCGGCTGGTGCAGCGTATTCCACCAGTCGACAGAGAATTTGATGATCGGGATGTTGATCGCACCGACCAGAGTCAGGATCGCGGCGGCGCGGGCGGCGCGCGACGGGTCCTCGACCGCGCGCCACAGCGCGATCAGGCCGAGATACATCAGAAACAGAATCAGGACCGATGTGAGCCGCGCATCCCACTCCCAATAGGTGCCCCACATCGGACGACCCCACAGCGAGCCGGTGACGAGCGCGAGAAACGTGAACGCCGCGCCAATGGGTGCGGCTGCCTTGGCCGCGACGTCGGCCAGCGGATGCCGCCACACCAGCGTCCCCAGGGAGGCCAGGCTCATCACGCCCCAGACGAACATCGACAGCCACGCATTCGGCACGTGGATGAACATGATCTTGACGGTCGCGCCCTGCTGGTAGTCATCCGGCGCCATCGCCGACTGATAGAGCCCGATAGCGAGCAGGATCGCGGTTGAGGCCGCGAGCCATGGCAATATGCGCGTCGCGAGCGTCAAGAAGCGGGTGGGATTGGCGAGGTCGGAGAGAGGCATAGGGATTCCGGGGCGGCTGACTAGTAACGAAGCGCAAACCGCAACGGTTCATCACAGTCAATATTGACTTATGTTTAGCGGACTAATGATCGAGGTACACTAAATTCCTAGACCTCAATCCAGCCCCTGCCGCAGCGCCGCCGCCGCCGCGAAGGGACCGACCACAAGGCTGGCGAGCGACAGCGCGCACAGGATCGTGAACGGCGTGCCGAAATTCATCGGTCCGGCGATCGCGGCGTTGGAGGCGGCGACGCCGAAAATCAAGACCGGGATCGACAGCGGCAGCACCAGCACGGCAAGCAGCAAGCCGCCGCGTTGCAGCGTCACCGCGAGCGATGCCCCGATCATGCCGGTCAATGTGAGAGCCGGGGTGCCGGCCACCAGCGTTGCGGCCACCGCCAGCGTCGCCCTGCCGTCAAGGTTGAGCAGCAGGCCAAGCACCGGGGTGGCCACGATCAGCGGCACGCCGGCGGCGAGCCAGTGGGCCAGCGCCTTGGCGGCGCAGACCAGTTCGAGCGGTGTGCGGCCCATCGCAATGAGGTCCAGAGAACCGTCGTCGTGATCCGCGGTGAACAGCCGGTCGAGTGTGAGCAGGCTCGCCAGCAGCGCCCCGAGCCACAAGATCGCCGGGCCGAGGCGTTGCAGCAGCGCCAGATCGGGCCCGACCGCGAACGGCATCAGCACCACGACGGTGAGAAAAAACAGCACGCCGATCAGCGCCCCGCCGCCGATGCGCAGCGAGATTTTGATGTCGCGGCTGATGATCGCGGCGAGGGGGGTCATGCGGTCTGCCCCAAGCACGGTGCTTGTGGACCCCCCTCCCCAACCCTCCCCCGCAAGGGGGGAGGGAGCGCGCAGTGCCCGCCGCGCGGCCTCTTCTCCCCTCCCCCTTGCGGGGAGGGGGCGGGGGGCATTGCAACACGAGTCGTCAAACCACCCCCCCGATCCGCATCTCCCGCGCATTGATCCCGAGCGGCCCGTGGGTGGCGGCCAGGATCATCCCGCCGCCGGCCAGATGGTCCGTCATCAGCCCCGCCACCAGTCTCTGACCCGCCATATCCAACGCCGACAGCGGCTCGTCGAGCAGCCAGACCGGCCGCTTCACGGCCAGCAGCCGCGCGAAGGACAGCCGCCGGCGCTGCCCGGCCGACAGCACGACGGCCGGCAGGTCGATCGCATGCGACAGCCCGACCGCCTGCAGGCACCCGGCGACATCCGCCGGCGCGCCGCCGAGAAAATCCCGCCAGAAATTCAAGTTCTCGCGCACGGTCAGCGACGGCTTCAGCGCGTCGCGGTGGCCGAGATAGTGCGCCTGCTCGGGCAGCGTCAGCTCGTCGTCGGCCCCGTCCAGCGTGAACGCACCGTTGGCCGGAGCCAGCAGCCCCGCAATCATCCGCAGCAATGACGTCTTGCCCGCGCCGTTGGCCCCGGTGATCGCCAGCGCATCGCCGCCCACGACACTGATGTCGAGACCGGAAAAGACTTCGCGGCCGCCGCGCAGGCATTGCAGATTTTGTCCGGACAATCGCATCATCGTCGTGCGTCAGCACTTTCCCGGCGTCTCGGCGTGGTCGAATACGATCGCGTGTGCGAACAAATCATTCTGCAATGCTGCAAAGCGATTGACGATTGTGGCGGCGCGTCTAGAAAGATTCTATAAGCCGGAACTAGATGCAGCCTGCAAGCCTGCGCCGCCCTTTCCGCCTGCCGATACGACTGCCAAGTCTTTGGCCGGGTATCTCGAAACGATGAATCGGATATTGTCCTCATGGCCTCTCTCGACAGCTTCAAATGCAAGAAGACCCTCAAGGTGGGCACGAAATCCTACGTCTATTACAGCCTGCCGACTGCCGAGAAGAACGGTCTGACCGGCATTTCCAAGCTGCCTTATTCGATGAAGGTGCTACTGGAAAACCTGCTGCGCAACGAGGATGACCGCACCGTCAAGAAGGCCGATATCATGGCCTTCTCGAAATGGCTGAAGAAGCGCGCGCTCGAGCATGAAATCGCCTTTCGTCCGGCCCGCGTGCTGATGCAGGACTTCACCGGCGTGCCGGCGGTGGTCGATCTGGCCGCGATGCGCAACGCGATGCAGGCGCTCGGCGGCGACGCCGACAAGATCAACCCGCTGGTGCCGGTCGATCTCGTCATCGACCACAGCGTGATCGTGAATTTCTTCGGCGACAACAAGGCCTTCGGCAAGAACGTCGCGGAAGAGTACAAGCAGAACAAGGAGCGCTACGAGTTCCTGAAATGGGGGCAGAATGCCTTCTCGAATTTCTCCGTGGTGCCGCCCGGCACCGGCATCTGCCATCAGGTCAATCTCGAATATCTCGCGCAGACCGTCTGGACCCGCAAGGAAAAGGTCAAGTCGCGCGGCGTCACCAAGACCATCGAGGTCGCCTATCCCGACACGCTGGTCGGCACCGATTCGCACACCACGATGGTCAACGGCCTGGCTGTTCTGGGCTGGGGCGTCGGCGGCATCGAGGCCGAAGCCGCGATGCTCGGCCAGCCGCAGTCGATGCTGCTGCCCGAAGTGGTCGGCTTCAAGCTCAAGGGCGCGCTGAAGGAAGGCGTCACCGCGACCGACCTCGTGCTCACCGTGACGCAGATGCTGCGCAAGCAGGGCGTGGTCGGCAAGTTCGTCGAATTCTACGGCCCCGGCCTCGATTATCTCTCGGTTGCCGACAAATCGACCATCGGCAACATGGCCCCCGAATATGGCGCGACCTGCGGCTTCTTCCCGGTCGATTCCGAGACGCTGGATTATCTCAAGACCTCCGGCCGCGCCTCCGCGCGCGTCGCGTTGGTCGAGAAATACGCCAAGGCGCAGGGCTTGTTTCGGTCGGCCGATTCGCCGGATCCGGTGTTCACCGCGACGCTGACGCTCGACCTCGCCGATGTCGTGCCGTCGCTGGCCGGCCCGAAGCGCCCCGAGGGCCGCGTCGCGCTGCCGGCCGTTGCCGAAGGCTTCGCAGCCGCGATGTCCGCCGAATACAAGAAGGTCACCGACCAGATGGCCCGCTTTGCCGTCGATGGACGCAAGGACGATCTCGGCCATGGCGATGTCGTGATCGCCGCCATCACCTCCTGCACCAACACCTCGAATCCAAGCGTGCTGATCGGCGCGGGGCTTTTGGCCCGCAACGCCGTCGCCAAGGGCCTCAAGTCGAAGCCGTGGGTCAAGACCTCGCTCGCGCCGGGCTCCCAGGTGGTCGGCGAATATCTCGCCAATTCCGGCTTGCAGGGCGATCTCGACAAGGTCGGTTTCAACCTGATCGGCTTCGGCTGCACCACCTGCATCGGCAATTCCGGCCCGCTGCCGGAAGAGATTTCCAAGTCGATCAACGACAATGGCATCATCGCCGCCGCTGTTCTCTCGGGCAACCGCAACTTTGAGGGCCGCGTCTCGCCGGACGTGCAGGCGAACTATCTCGCCTCGCCGCCGCTGGTCGTCGCCTATGCGCTCGCCGGCACCGTGACCAAGAACCTCGCGGTCGAACCGATCGGCATCGGCAAGGATGGCGAGCCGGTCTATCTCAAGGACATCTGGCCGACGACGAAGGAAATCAACGCCTTCATCAAGAAGTTCGTCACCTCGAAAGTGTTCAAGAGCCGCTATGCCGATGTCTTCAAGGGAGACAGCAACTGGCAGAAGATCAAGACGGTCGAGAGCGAGACCTACAAGTGGAATATGGGGTCGACCTATGTGCAGAACCCGCCTTACTTCGAGGGCATGAAGAAGGAGCCGGAGGCGATCGTCGATGTCGTCAACGCGCGCATCTTGGCCATCTTCGGCGACAAGATCACCACCGACCACATCTCGCCGGCCGGTGCGATCAAGTTGACCTCGCCCGCCGGAAAATATCTCTCCGAGCATCAGGTGCGCCCGGCCGACTTCAATCAATACGGCACGCGTCGCGGCAACCATGAAGTGATGATGCGCGGCACCTTCGCCAACATCCGAATCAAGAATTTCATTCTCAAGGGCGCGGACGGCAACATTCCTGAAGGCGGAATGACCAGGCACTGGCCCGACGGCGAGCAGATGTCGATCTACGATGCCGCGATGAAGTATCAGCAGGAACAGGTGCCGCTTGTCGTGTTCGCCGGCGCCGAATACGGCAACGGCTCGTCGCGCGACTGGGCCGCCAAGGGCACGCGCCTGCTCGGCGTCCGCGCCGTCATCACCCAGAGCTTCGAGCGCATCCATCGCTCCAACCTCGTGGGCATGGGCATTCTGCCGCTGACGTTCGAGGACGGTACCTCGTGGCAGACGCTCGGGCTTAAGGGCGACGAGAGCGTCAGCATTCGCGGTCTGCAAGGCGAGTTGAAGCCGCGCCAGAAACTGGTAGCGGAGATCGTGACGACCGACGGCGATCGTCGCGACGTGCCGTTGCTGTGCCGCATCGATACGCTCGACGAGTTGGATTACTACCGCAACGGCGGCATCCTGCATTACGTGCTGCGCAAGCTGGCGGCGTGAGGGGCCAAAGTTCGTCATTGCGAGGAGCATGACAATGCTCGGTTACGAGCAATGTCGTGAAACGAAGCAATCCAGTTCTTTGAGCACGAAAGAGCTGGATTGCATCGTTTCAACGGTCGTCGAAGACGAAGGCGGTTGCGCCTCGCAATGACGACCGCGCGCGCCTGATGATCTTGACGCATCTTGCGGCCAGTCCGGCCCGCGCGTCACAGTCCAGGCTTGCGCTGCAACGCGCCGGGCTGCGATAAAATCCTCACTGCGAAGTGAGTGGCCAGTGATCGCAAGGCGGCCTATGACAAGCCGCTTTCGCATCGTTGCGGGCGTGACGAGTGTGATTCAATGACCATGATGCTGAGTGGCAAATCCGGCTGGACAGGCGTGCTGGTCGCGTGTGCTGCGTCCGCGATGCCAGGATTAACGCTGATTGGTCCCGCGCAAGCGACCGATCCGCGCGCCGTCGTCGAACTCTTCACCTCGCAAGGCTGCTCGTCCTGCCCGCCAGCCGACAAGCTGCTTGGCGATATTGCCAAAGACCCATCCGTCATCGCGCTGACCATGCCGGTCGATTACTGGGATTATCTCGGCTGGAAAGACACGCTGGCGGATTCGCGGTTCACGGCGCGGCAGAAAGCCTATTCGCGGATGCGTGGCGACCGCGATGTCTACACGCCGCAAGTCGTCGTCAATGGCGCGCTGCATGTCATCGGCAGTGACCGCGGCCAGATCGAGACGGCGATCGGCACGACGAAGAACGACACGACACGGACGATGTCGGTGCCCGTCTCGATGACGCAGACCGGCAAGCAGATCACGGTCAATGTCGCCGCCGCAAAATCGCCATCGGCCGGCGCGCATGGCGAAGTCTGGATTTGTTCGGTGTCGAAAGCCGTTCCGATCACGATCGGGCGCGGTGAAAATCGCGGCCACGAAATCACCTATCACAACGTTGTCCGCAACTGGCTGAAGGTCGGTGACTGGAACGGCAGCGCCGGCAACTGGACTGTGCCGCTCGAAAACGTCGCGCGAGACGGCGTCGACGCGGCAGTCGTTTATGTGCAGGATGGCAGCCGCGACAAGCCGGGCGCCATGCTCGGCGCGGCGATGACGTCGATCAAGTAGTCGTCGATCAAGCAGTCTCAGATCACATCGTCGAAATCGACATTGCGAGCCGGTTCGATGTCGGGGTTCTCGCCGATGTCAAACCGGGCGAAGCAGTCGAGGCTTCGTGAGCGAAAGGTCTGGATTGCGTCGTCGCGTCGCCTGCTCGACGACGGGAAACCAATATTCCTCGCAAGGGCGAGATGACAGACCCCACAAACAAAAAGGACCAGCTCGCGCCGGTCCTGAAACAGTGTCGTGTTATAACCCGCGTCGGCCCGGTCGAGTTCAGCCTTGGGGGGCTGGGGGCTGAGGAATCCAGGACCGAATGGACCGGGCCAACGCAGTGCTTTCTTTTTGCAATCGGGCTGGGCGCGCGATGGGCGAAACTGCGGCCCGAATGTGGCCCGCGCTAACGATCACGTGACGATGGCTGCGGCCGTTCGTACTCGTCCTCTTGCACGGCGGCGCGGTCGGAGCGATCATGACCCGAAGATGACAGGAGGCCTCATGATATCGATGTCCGGCGAGACGGATTCGGGCGAAAGCAGAAGCGAGCAGCGCACCGGCGGCAGCGCAATGCCGCCGGTTACGGTCTCGTTCAATCGCCTCGAACTCGGCCGCATTCTCAATCTCTATGGCCGCATGGTATCGGCGGGCGAATGGCGCGATTATGCCATCGACTTCATGAAGGATCGCGCGGTGTTTTCAGTCTTTCGCCGCGCCTCGGAAGTGCCGATCTATCGCATCGAGAAAGACCCGAAGCTGGCGCGCAAGCAAGGCATGTATTCGGTTGTCGCCGCCGGCGGCTTGGTGCTGCGTCGCGGCCACGAACTCGATCGCGTGCTGCTGGTGATCGACCGCAAGCTGGCAGTGGTTTAGCGGGCAAAGGTGTCATCGTCTCGGGCGCGGGGTGGTGACGATAAAAGCGGCGGCGCGTTTCAGCTACAGGACCACCAACCCCGCATCGTCCGCGCCCCGCACATTGGCCGCCAGCGGCTCCGGCCATTGCACCACCAGCGCGTCGATCAGATCATCCAGCCCGTCGCGTGCGAACGCATCGTAAAACATCGGTTTGGCTGCGCGGGCGATGAAGGCGTGCAGCAGATGTGCCGCATCGTAATCATAGACGATGTCGCCCGGCACATTGCCTCCGGCGCGGAGCTTGAACGTCCGAAACGCCGTCAGTCGCGCCCGGCCATCGTCCATCGCGACAAAGGACAATACAGCGCTGCCATCCAGGATAACCGCGCCGTCCTGCATCCGGTCATACATGCCGATGACGCCGGCCTTGACGATCGCGTCGGTGTTCGGAAAATCCTCGGACATATCGTCAAGATGCAAGGCGCTTCTAACGGCGAACGTCGTCGGCGTCATGAGGCCGCGCGCACTCAACAACTCACCGAGCGTCAAGATGCTGCGCCGGTCCGCCCGAATGCCGGCGTCCTGCTTGCGATGATCGGAGCGACGGCCTCCGTCAATCGCGAGGCCGCTTCGGGAATGCCGACGCCGGCCGTATCGACCACCGCCGCCGCGCGCGCATAGAGAGGCTCGCGGCTACGCAGAATCGTGTGCAACTCCGCCATCGCTGAACGGTCGTCGGCCATCGGCCGAAGATCGCCCTGCTTGCGTACGCGCGCCATGTGCTCCTCCGGTTCGGCTTTCAGCCACACAGTATAGAATGACGACAGCACCAGATCGAAAGTCAGCGGCTCGGAGACGATGCCGCCGCCCGTCGCCAGCACCATCGGTTCGCGACGCGCCAGCAATTGCCCGAGCGCCGCCTGCTCCATGCGGCGAAAGCCCTCCTGGCCATACATCGCTATGATTTCTGCAACGGAGAGGCCGTTCTGCTTCTCGACCTCCTTGTTCAATTCGACAAACCCCCAGCCGATCCGTTCGGCCAGCACTTTGCCGAGCGTCGATTTGCCGGCGCCGCGCAGCCCGATCAGGGCGATCCCGGCAAAGCCCGCCGGTCGCGGCGCCATCGCCGTCCCGCTCTGGCCGGAGAGTACATCGCGCGCCTGCGCAATCTGCTCGGGCGAGGCTTTTCGCAAGAGATCGCGGATCACCGGCCAATCCGGCGATGGCTCGTTCGAGGGGATCAAGTCTTCAAGCGGCGCGGCCATTGCACCGGACACACGCCGCAGCAGGACGATCGAGACGTTGCCCTTGCCGCTTTCGAGTTGCGCGATGTAGCGCTCCGAAATTCCGGACACCTTGGCCAGCACCTTGCGCGACATGCCGCGCAGCCCGCGCATTGTGCGGACCCTCTGACCCAGGGCATCAAGGAAGTTGCGCTCGGAGTCGGGAATGTCAATCTCCAGAAGGTCGTCGCTCATGTTTCAGTCGTCGCCTTGCGAGTCGGCCCCACTCAGGTCGATTATGAAACATAGTGCCGAAACTGATTGACAGCAATTACATCTCGTGGCTTTTGAAGAATTATAATTCAGAATAGCCGTCAACGCTATCTGCAGGGAGACGACGCCATGCGATCAGGCAGGGCAGAGGATTGCGGCGTGAACTGCGATGGAGACGCATCATGAGCGATCCTGCGCAGTCCTACAACGCCGTCACCTGGTTGCTCGACCGCAATGTCGAGTCCGGCCGCGCTGACAAGCTGGCGTTCACCGATACCGTCCGCGACCTGACCTATGGCGATCTGCAGTCGCAAAGCCGCCAGCTTGCGAACATGCTGAAACGCCTCGGCGTCCGCCGCGAAGAGCGCGTCGCGATGATCATGCTCGACACGGTGGACTTCCCGATCATGTTTCTCGGCGCGATCCGCGCCGGCATCGTGCCTGTGCCGCTCAACACGCTGCTGACGGCAGAGCAATACGCCTATGTGCTCGCCGATTGCCGCGCGCGGGTATTGTTTGTCTCGGAAGCGCTGCTGCCGGTCGTGAAAGATCTCGTCGGCCGGATGCCGGACCTCGAACATGTCGTCGTGTCCGGCGACGATGCGCATGGATTCAAGTTGCTGTCCGACGAGATGCGCGGCGAGAGCGATCGATTTGCCACCGCGGCGACGCATCCGGACGAGCCCGCGTTCTGGCTGTATTCGTCGGGCTCGACCGGCATGCCCAAGGGCGTGCGGCATCTGCATGCAAGCCTCGCCGCGACGGCGGAAACCTATGCGAGCCAGGTGCTCGGCATTCGCGAGGACGACGTCGGCCTGTCGGCGGCGAAACTGTTCTTTGCTTACGGTCTCGGCAATGCGCTGACATTTCCATTGTCGGTGGGCGCGACGACGATCCTGAATTCGGAACGGCCGACGCCGGCGGTGATGTTCGCGCTGATGAAGCGCTATGAGCCGACAATCTTCTTCGGTGTGCCGACGCTGTTCGCGGCGATGCTCAATGAGGAATCGCTGAAGCATGCCGGTGCGGGATCACGTCTGCGCGTCTGCACCTCGGCGGGCGAAGCGTTACCGGAGTCGGTCGGTCATGCCTGGAAGGCGCGCTTCGGCTCGGATATTCTCGACGGCGTCGGCTCGACCGAATTGCTGCATATCTTTCTGTCGAATGCCCCCGGCGATATCAAATACGGCACCTCGGGCCGCCCGGTGCCGGGTTATCGCGTGCGGCTCGTCGACGACGCGGGTATCGATGTGCCGGATGGCGAGGTCGGGGAATTGCTGGTCGATGCGCCGTCAGCCGGCGAAGGCTACTGGAATCAGCGCAGCAAGAGCCGCCGTACCTTTGAAGGCCATTGGACCCGCACCGGCGACAAATATGTCCGCGACGGCGAAGGCCGCTTCACGTTTTGCGGCCGTGCCGACGACATGTTCAAGGTGTCGGGCATCTGGGTCTCGCCCTTCGAGGTCGAGAGCGCGCTGATCACACATCCTGCGGTGCTCGAAGCCGCCGTCGTGCCGGAAGCCGATAGCGAAGGTCTGCTGAAGCCGAAAGCGTTCGTCGTCTTGCGGGCGGACGCCACGACGGACAGCTTGCATGAATCGCTGAAGGATCACGTGAAACAGAAAATTGGCCCGTGGAAATATCCGCGCTGGATCGATGTCGTCGATGCCTTGCCGAAAACCGCGACGGGGAAGATCCAGCGATTCAAGTTAAGGGAGGGGATGGGGTCGTGAGGTTGCCTTGAGCAACTTCGTTGCCAAAATGGACGCGTGACTCACTCTCCAGCTCTTGCGGGGGAGGGCTGGGGTGGGGGCTGATGGACGATCAGAAGCCGAACTGGATAGTGAAGCCGAAACTTCGCAGCAACGCACGCGCGTTGCGTAAAGATTCGACCGATGCCGAAAGGCTGGTATGGGCCTCCTTACGCAATCATCGAATGAATGGGCTCGCCTTTCGTCGACAAGTCCCGATCGCAAATTACACTGCAGACTTCGTGTGCCATTCGGCCAAGCTCGTCATCGAACTCGATGGCGGCCAACACTATTCCGATGCTGGAGAACATGCCGACGCGCAGCGAAGTGCGGTGATCGAAGCGAAAGGTTTTCATGTCCTGCGTTTCAGCAATCACGATGTCATGTCCAACCGCGTTGGGGCTCTTGAGGTTATCGCCGCCGCGCTTGCTTCACGCGCCCCCAGCCCAACCCTTCCACGCAAGCGGGAGAGGGGGCAGGCTGCGGCTACCTCACCTCAGTCTGTCACAGAGAACTCATGACCCTCTCTCCCAACGGCTTTCTCATCATCGCCGATCGACAAATCGAATACCGCTTCACCGGCCCGCAACCCGCCGATGCGCCGACGATCGTGCTTCTGCATGAAGGGCTCGGCTGCGCGGCCTTGTGGAGTGATTTTCCCGAGAAGCTATCAGCGGCGACAGGCTGCGGCGCGTTCGCGTATTCGCGAGCGGGCTATGGCCAGTCATCGCCCGTCAAACGTCCGCGCAAACCCGACTACATGCATCGGGAAGCGCTCGACGTCTTGCCGGCCGTGCTCGATGCGATCGGCTTTCAACGCGGCATTCTCGTCGGTCATTCCGACGGCGCATCGATCGCAACGATTTATGCCGGCGGCGTGCAGGACCATCGCATTCGCGGGCTCGCATTGATCGCGCCGCATTTCATCGTCGAAGATGTGTCCGTGCAGTCGATCGCGGCGATCAAGACGACCTATGAGACGACCGATCTGAAGACAAGGCTCGGACGCTGGCATCGCGATGTCGATAACGCCTTCCATGGCTGGAATGATGCGTGGCTTGCCAAGGAATTTCGCGATTGGGATATTTCAGAATCGCTTGCGTATGTCCGTGTGCCGATCGCGATTCTGCAAGGCGCGCACGACCAGTACGGCACGCTGCGTCAGATCGAGATCGCGCAACAGGAATGCTTTTGCCCGGTCGATGTCACGATCATCGACGGCGCCGCACATAGTCCGCATCGCGAGGCGGCGGACCTGACGTTGCGAACCATCGCGGCGTTCGTCAGCGATATCGCAGCGATCGATGCGCCTCTTCCACAACAGGAGAGGGGAAGAAAGCCGCTGCGATGATGATCGGAAATCTCGCGCTGCCACGATGGACCTATGTGCCGGGCCGAGGCGGCGGGCCCGACCGCGATACTTTAGACGCCGTGAAAGTATCGGTGCCGCCCCGCTTCGATCGCGTGGTGCCGGCGGATCATCCCGCGCTGATCTACGGTCTCACGCTCAACGACAAAAACTTCTTCTGGGAATGCCATGAAATTCTCGAGGCGATCTGGAAGGCCGCGCAGCAGGGTGGCCGCGACAAAATCCTGCTTCGCGCGTGCATCCAGATCGCGAATGCGAACCTGAAGCAGGCGATGGGTCAACCCCATGCCGCTGCTCGGCTTTTTGCCGGCGCCTTGGCAGAACTGGACGAATTATCGGTGCGACAGACGAATTGTGACGGTATCGCGGCTTTCTACCCTGCGGCGGCTCTGGCAGCCGTTTTGCGTGCGCGACTCGCCAATCCGGCCGCAACGGAGGCCGTCATGCTAAACTCACATAGCTGAATATGAAAGAAAGTGCATATCAATGCTGGACCTGCGCCAAATCATGCATTATTATGCATAGTAACAAGCAGGAAACGAACCCTTAAAGGTGGCTCATGGCCGGCGAAGACCGCGCGCTTGCGAACGGCGCCAGACACATCGATTTCCAGACCGACCCGTCGCGCTACCGGCACTGGAAGCTGGCGGTCGCGGGTGACATCGCCACGCTGACGATGGACGTCGATGAGAACGGCGGGCTGTTCGAGGGCTATCAGCTCAAGCTGAACTCCTACGATCTCGGCGTCGACATCGAACTCGCCGATGCCGTGCAGCGGCTGCGTTTCGAGCATCCCGGCGTCAAGGCCGTGGTGATGCGCTCGGGCAAGAACCGCGTGTTCTGCGCCGGCGCGAATATCCGCATGCTGGCCGGCGCGACCCACGCGCACAAGGTCAACTTCTGCAAGTTCACCAACGAGACCCGCAACGGGCTGGAGGACTCCAGCGAGAACTCCGGCCAGCGCTTCATCACCGTCGTCAATGGCACCGCCGCCGGCGGCGGCTATGAACTCGCTCTGGCGACCGATCACATCATCATGGCCGATGACGGCTCCGCCGCCGTCGCGTTGCCGGAAGTGCCGCTGCTCGCGGTGCTGCCCGGCACCGGCGGTCTCACGCGCGTCGTCGACAAGCGCAAGGTGCGCCGCGACCACGCCGATTATTTCTGCACGATCGAAGAAGGCATCAAGGGCAAGCGCGCCGTGCAATGGCGGTTTGTCGACGAGATCGCGCCGAACTCCAAGCTGGAAGCCAAGGTCGCCGATCGCGCCAAGGAATTCGCCGCCGGCTCCAAGCGCAACGGCGAGGGGCAGGGCGTCATGCTCGCACCGCTGTCGCGCAGCATCGACGACAACGGCCTTCGCTATGGTCTCGTCGGCGTCGATATCGACCGGGCGGCGCGCACGGCGACGATCAGCATCAAGGCGCCCGATAACGCCGCGCCGGATGTCGCCGGCATGCTGGCGCAGGGCGCGTCGTTCTGGCCGTTGCAGGCGGCGCGCGAACTCGACGACGCGATCCTGCATCTGCGCATCAACGAGCTTGAAACGGCGATGCTGGTGTTCAAGTCGCATGGCGACGGCGCCAACGTGCTGTCGCATGATGAATTTATTGAGGCCAACAAGACGCACTGGCTGGTCAACGAGGTCAGGCATTACTGGAAGCGCGTGCTGAAGCGCGTCGACGTCACCTCGCGCACGCTGGTGACTTTGGTCGAGCCCGGCTCGTGCTTCGTCGGCACGCTCGCTGAACTGGTCTTCGCCGCCGACCGCTCCTACATGCTGGTCGGGCAGAAGCAGGGCGACAACCGTCCGCCGCCGGCGATCGTGCTGTCGGCGATGAATTTCGGCCCCTATCCGATGAGCCATGGGCTCACGCGACTGGAGTCTCGCTTTCAGGCCGAGCCGTCGGATGTGCAAACCGCGCAAGGGCGCGTCGGCGAGGCGCTGGATGCCGAAGCCGCCGACGACCTGGGTCTCGTGACGTTCGCGCTCGACGACATTGACTGGGACGATGAGGTCCGCGTCTTCATGGAGGAGCGCACGTCGTTCTCGCCGGACTCCTTGACGGGCATGGAAGCCAATCTGCGCTTCGTCGGCCCCGAAACGATGGAATCGAAAATCTTCTCGCGGCTGACGGCGTGGCAGAACTGGATCTTCCAGCGACCCAATGCCGTCGGCGAGACCGGTGCGCTGCGGCGCTACGGCTCGGGCGTGAAGGCCGAGTTCGATATGACGAGAGTTTAGGGGAGGCAGATCGGCGTTCGGCAATGGGCAGTCGTCATCCGCTCGACTGCCCATTGCCCACTTGCCGACTGCCGATCATGACGTGGCACCAAGGAGCACGACCAATGAACATCATGAACGTCGATTACTCGACCAAGATTCCCAACAACGTGAATCTCACCGAAGACCGGCAGGTGCTCAAGGCGCTGGAAGGCTGGCACCCCGGCTATCTCTCTTGGTGGAACGACATGGGGCCGGAGGGCTTCCAGGAATCGCTGGTCTATCTGCGCACCGCGATCAGCGTCGATCCGAAGGGCTGGGCGAAGTTCGACTACGTCAAGATGCCGGACTATCGCTGGGGCGTGCTGCTCGCGCCGCAGGACGACGAGCGCAAGGTGAATTTCGGCCAGCACATGGGCGAGAAGGCGTGGCAGGAAGTGCCCGGCGAATATCGCGCGATGCTGCGCCGCCTTGTCGTCATTCAGGGCGACACCGAACCCGCATCGGTCGAGCAGCAACGCCATCTCGGCAAGACCGCGCCGTCGCTCTACGATCTGCGCAACCTGTTTCAGGTCAATGTCGAGGAAGGTCGCCATCTCTGGGCGATGGTTTATCTCTTGCAGAAGTATTTCGGCCGCGACGGCCGCGAGGAAGCCGACGACCTGCTGCGTCGCCGGTCGGGCGACGAGGACGCGCCGCGCATGCTCGGTGCGTTCAACGAAGCGACGCCGGATTGGCTGTCGTTCTTCATGTTTACGTTCTTCACCGACCGCGACGGCAAGATGCAGTTGGAGAGCCTGGCGCAATCCGGCTTCGATCCGCTGTCGCGCACCTGCCGCTTCATGCTGACCGAGGAAGCGCATCACATGTTCGTCGGCGAGACCGGCGTCGGCCGCATTCTCCAGCGCACCTGCGAGGCGATGAAAGAGGCCGGCATCGGCGACCCGAACGCGGTGGAGAAAATTCGCGCGCTCGGCGTCGTCGATCTGCCGACCATGCAAAAGAAGGTCAACCTGCATTACTCGCTGTCTCTTGACCTGTTTGGATCGGAAGTCTCCACCAACGCCGCGAACTTCTACAATTCGGGTTTGAAGGGCCGCTTCCAGGAAACCAGGATCGACGACGATCACCGGCTCACCAACGACATCTACAAGGTGTTGAAGATGGTCGACGGCGAAATCAGGCTCGTCGACGAACCGGCGCTGACCGCGCTCAACATGCGGCTGCGCGACGACTACACGCAGGATTGCGCCAAGGGCGTCGAGCGCTGGAACAAGATCATCGAGAAGGCCGGCGTCGACTTCCGCTTCGAACTGCCGCACACGGCTTTCCACCGCGACATCGGCGAGTTCAAGAACATCCACGCGACGCCGAAGGGGATCATCGTGTCCGACGCCGACTGGGCCAAGGTGCGCGACGATTATCTGCCGTCGAATGCCGACGGCGATTTCATCGCCTCGCTGATGACGCCGGTGAGCGAGCCCGGCCAATATGCCAACTGGATCGCCGCGCCCAAGGTGGGGATCGACAACAAGCCCGGCGATTTCGAGTATGTGAAGATTGCTGCGTAGGCGGCAGTCGGCAGATCGGCAGTCGGCACCCTCTGCCGACCTGCCGACTGCCGATTGCCATTCGGAGATAAAGCGATCCATGAACGCCCACGTCGCACCGCTCAAACAACATCTCATCGATCCCGAGATCTGCATCCGCTGCAACACCTGCGAGGAGGCGTGCCCGATCAATGCAGTGACGCATGACGACAATAACTACGTCGTCGACGCCTCGATCTGCAATTACTGCATGGACTGCATCTCGCCGTGCCCGACCGGCGCGATCGACAATTGGCGCGTCGTCGCGGCCCCCTATTCGCTCGACGATCAATTCTCGTGGACCGATCTGCCGGCGCAGGAAGAGTTGACGACGAGCGAGTCCGGCAACGCCGTCGAGGCGCTCGAAGACGAGATCGGGAAATTGCTCGACGAGGCGCGCAAGGGCCTCGGCGGCAAGCCGGTCGCGCCGCATTCGGCCGGCAAGCCGACGGTCAATCTCTACAATCGGGCCAAGCCGGCGAAGGCCACGATGTCCGGCAATTTCCGGCTGACGCATGCGGAAGCGGACTTGGACGTGCGCCACATTATTCTGGATTTCGGCGACCAGCCGTTTCCGGTGCTGGAAGGCCAGAGCATCGGCATCGTCGCGCCCGGCGCGGATGCCGACGGCAAGCCGCATAACGTCCGGCTGTATTCGATCGCGTCGTCGCGCGACGGCGAGAAGCCGAACACCAACAATCTCTCGCTCACCGTGAAGCGTGAGGCAGACGGGGTGTGTTCAAACTATCTGTGCGATCTGCCGCGCGGCGCGAAGATCGACGTCACCGGCCCGTTCGGCGCGACCTTCCTGCTGCCGAACGATCCCGCCGCCAATGTCATCATGATCTGCACCGGCACGGGCTCCGCGCCGTTCCGCGGCTTCACCGAGCGCCGCCGCCGCGCGATGCCGGATGCGCCGGGACGGCTGCTGTTGTTCTTCGGCGCAAGACGGCCGGAGGAGCTGCCGTATTTCGGGCCATTGCAGAAGGTGCCAGACAAATTGCTCGGCAAGCACTTCTGCTATTCGCGCGTCGAAGGCCAGCCGCGGGTCTATGTGCAGGACCGGATTCGCTCCGAAGCCGCGGCGATGGGGGCGCTGCTCGGCCACGCCAACACGCATGTCTATATTTGCGGGCTGAAGGGCATGGAGAGCGGCGTGGATGAGGCCTTCGCGGATGTCTGTCGCGGCGCGTCGCTGGACTGGGCGGCGCTGAAGCCGCTGATGCGGGACAGTGGGCGCTATCACGTCGAGACGTATTGAGGGAACTTCGTCATTGCGAGCGAGCGTACCATTGGCCGAAGGCCGACGGGACGTGAAGCGAAGCAATCCAGTTCTTTGTTGTGTAGACATGGATTGCTTCGTTGAGATCGGTTCTCGAAGACGAGAACCGATCTTTCTTCGCAATGATGTCGTCTGACGATCATATCAGCGTTGCGAACAGATCGTCCCAAGCCGGGTTCATCGCCTCTATCAAAGCGATTTTCTTTGCCCTGCTTCCAGCCTTGATTTGCTTTTCGCGCAAGATGGCATCCGCCATGGTCGCATGTGGCTCGTGCCAGACGAGAAGTTTGCAGCCATAGCGTTTCGAGAAGCCTGCGATCAGTCCTTCGCGATGCTCGTAAGCGCGCCGCGGCAAATCAGAGGTCACTCCAACATAAAGCGTTCCGTTGCGCTTGCTCGCAACTATATAGACGAAAGGGTGTTTCATCGCCGTTACGCCGCTGCCGCTAAGGGCTGGATTGCTTCGTCGCCATCTGTTTTCGAAGACGAAAACCGATGGCTCCTCGCAATGACGAAGGTTGCTTTTCTACCCCGCGATCTCGAGTCCCGGCGTCGCATAGACGACGCCGCCGTCGATCGCGATGGCGTTGCCGACGACGTAATTGCCGGCGCGCGAGGCGAGGAAGATCGCGAGCCCGGCCATGTCCTGTTCGTCACCGATGCGGCCGGCCGGGATCCGCTTCGACAATTCGTCGGCGCGGTCGCGCGCGGCGGTGTTCATGTCGGAGGCGAACGCGCCCGGCGCGATCGCGGTGACGACGATGTGCTCCTTGATGAGCTTCGCCGCCATGCGGCGCGTCAGATGCACCACCGCGGCCTTGCTGGCCTGATAGGAATAGGTCTCCATCGGATTGACGGAAAGGCCGTCGATCGAGGCGATGTTGATGACCTTGGCCGGCGTCTCGAACGTGCCCGACGCGCGCAGCGGACCTGCCAAGGCCTTCGTCAGAAAGAACAGCGACTTGACGTTGAGGTTCATCACCTTGTCCCAGCCGCTTTCCGGGAATTCGTCGAAGGTCGAGCCCCAGGCGGCTCCGGCATTGTTGACGAGGATGTCCAGTTTGGACTCATGCTTCATGAATTCGTCGGCGAGCAACTGGCAGCCGGCGACGGTGGCCATGTCGATCGGCAGCGCGATGCATTCGCCGTCATAGAGCGCGGTGAGTTCTTTCGCCGTCGCCTCGCAGGGGCCGGCTTTTCGCGCGGTGATGTAAACCTTGGCGGCGCCCTGGGCGAGGAAGCCCGACGCGATCATCTTGCCGATCCCGCGCGAGCCGCCGGTGACGAGCGCGACGCGGCCCTTGAGTGAGAACAGATCCGTGAACATGCAGCCTCCCATGAATTTGGTTGGGCGATGGTGTGATGCGGCGGGGAAGGCAAGTCAAGGAGCGGCGCGATCGCAAATCTCTGCAACCATTGTTGCCGTCACCTCCGCGAAGGCGGGGCCCAGTATCCCAGAGCATGGATGATGGGCGTACTGAATCCCCGATCGGCGCACGCAAGAGCGTGCTTGTCGGGGATGACGGTCGCCGATGTGGCGGACTCCGAAGCTACGCCGCATCCACCTTGCGGAAGCCGTTATACATCGCCGTCGCCGCACCCGAGGTCAGCACCGGCAGAAACCGCGTGTCCTGATAATTGCCGTTCAGCGACAGCCGCGGCAGCGCCTGCATATGCGCGGCGTTCTCCGCGAAGATCATGCCCGGCCGCGTCGTCACGGCGGTCTTGAAGCCGAGCGTTTTCGCCAGCGCGAATTCGCGGGCGGCGGCGGCGGCCTTGTCGCCATAGGGGTAGGCCAGATGCAGCGCGGGACGTTGCAGCGCATCTTCGATCCGCGTGCGCGAGAGGCGCATTTCGTCGGCCGCGTTTGCGTCGGTCTGTCTGGCCAGATTGCAATGGCTGATCGTGTGCGCGCCGATCGTCACCAGCGGATCGGCGGCGAAGTCGCGCAACTCGTCCCAGCCCATGCAGAGATCGCGGCTGATCGCGTTCTCGTCGACGCCGTGCGCGGCGCAGAGCGCGCGGATCTCGCGGCGGACCTCGTCGTCGGACAGGCCGCGCAGCACCGCGTGCATGCGGTCGAATGCCGCCTGCTTGGCGCCCGATGTCGCACAGTCGAGCCGCGTCGCGACACCCGATAACGCAATCTCGATTGCATCGGCCTTCGCGATGATCCGCTCCAGCGCCACCCACCACAGCCGGCCGCAGCCGTCGGCGAAATCGCTTGTCACATAGACCGCCACCGGCGCGTTGAAGGCGCGCAGCACCGGCAGCGCATGATCGCGGTTGTCGCGGTAGCCGTCGTCGCAGGTGAAACAGGCGAACCGTGTCGTGGTCCGGCCGGAAGCGAGCCGTGCGGCCATCTCGTCCATGCTGACGATGGCGACGCCCTCATTGCGCAAATGCTGCAACGTCGCCCGCAAAAAGTCCGGCGTGATTTCGAGGTGGTGGTTGGGCTGGAATGCATCCGCACGCCGTGGCCGCACATGATGGAGCATGAAAATGGCGCCGACGCCCGCCAGCATCGGCCGCAACACATGATGCGCACCTGTCAGCGACAGAGCGCTGAGCCCGGCGCGGATGATGGTCTGGCGAAGCTGCTTCATGGCAAATCCGGCTCAAAAATGCGGCGACAAGAATAAGGCAGGCTAGCCGCCAGCGCTGAACAAAGCCTTATCGGGGCCGCTTGCCGCGCGCGGCGGATTTGGCGTTTGACAGTCCCGCAAGGGTTTGTTTTCTCTCTGTTTCAAGACATCCAGGGAACACGAATGCACGGACTTTACCGGTGGAGCAGCAAATGGTGGCCCGGCCTCATCCCGCTTGCGATCCTGTTTCTCGTCGCAGCCTGGAGCAGCACCGCCCCCATCGAGGCTGAACTCGCCGGACGCGCCGGGGCGGCGCTGAAGGGCAGCGTGCTTGATCGCACCCGCATCGGCATGGCCGGGCGGGATGTGGTTCTGACCGCCAATGCGTTCTCCGAGGAGGGCCGCGCCAGCGCGGTGTCGCAGGTCGAGGCCGCGCCGGGGGTGCGCCTCGTCGTCGACCAGACGCGGTTGGTGTCGGAGGCCAAACCCTTCGTCTGGAATGCCGAACGCGACGTCGTCCGCGTCACGCTGTCCGGGAATGCGCCGCTGCCGGCGACCAAGCAGCGGCTGCTCGATGCGGCGCGGGCCAGTCTTGGCGGAACCGACGTGGCCGACCGGATGGGTCTGGCGCGCGGCGCGCCGGCGCGGTTCGATCAGGCGGCCTTTCTGCTGATCGACCTGATCGGCAAGTTGAAGGAAGGCAAGATCACGATCTCCGACCAGACCGTGACGCTGGCCGGCATGGCGCGCGATCTCGGCGGCCGCGAGGCGATCGCGGCGGCGTTGAAGAACCTGCCGGACGGCTACACGATCACGAGCAATGCCGTCGCCGCGCCGCCTTACGTGTTTCAGGCCAATAAAGATCCGGTGACGCAGACGCTGACGCTGTCCGGTTACGTGCCCGACAATGCCGTGCATGCGGCGCTGGTCGCGGCGGCGGGCCGCAAGTTCTTCAGCGAAAAGATCGCCGACAATCTCAAGGCCAGCATCGGCGCGCCCGGCGGATTCGCCGCCGCCGTCGTCGTTGCGCTCGGCGGATTGTCGCGGCTGTCGACCGGCACGCTGGTGGTCTCGGACCGCGAGGTCAAACTCTCGGGCGACGCGCTGTTCGACGCCGCCGCCGGCCAAATTCGCGAGATGCTGCCGAAATCGCTGCCGCAGGGCTGGCAGGCCAAGGCGGAATTGTCGGTCAAGCCGCCGGCCTCGCCGGTGGATTCGACCGTTTGCCAGCAATTGTTCAAGGATCTGCTCGGCAAGGCGCGGATTCGTTTCGAGCCGGCCAAGGCCAATATCGACCCGGATTCGACGGGGCTGCTCGATCGCCTCATCGAGACCGCGCAGCGCTGCGCCGGCACGCAGATCGAGATCATCGGCCACACCGATTCGGCCGGCGCCGACGAATTCAATCAGGCGCTGTCCGAGCAGCGCGCGCAGGCCGTGGCCGACTATCTGACCAAAGCGGGTCTGCCGTCGCAGCGGTTCTCGACCACCGGCTTCGGCAGTTCGCAGCCTGTCGCGACCAACGAGACCGACGACGGCAAGGCGCAGAACCGCCGCATCGAATTCCTGGTGAGATGACCGCATGAGCATTCTGGTCATATTTCACTGGGGCTTCCTGCTCGCTGCCTTCGTGCTCGGTTTCTGCATGGGCTGGGTCGCGGTCGTCACCCATGCGCGGCCGGCGTCGCGCAACGTCATGCGCGGCCTGTCGGTGCTGGCGGTGGTGCTGGTCGGACTGGCCGTCGCGCGGATGGCGCCCGGCCGATACGGTTATTGGCTCGATCTTGGTCTTGTCATGTTCGCCATCTATCTCGTCGGTTGCGCGATCGGTTCGTGGCTGCGCGACGGCGTGGTGATGCGCCAACACGCGCGGCAGGCCGCCGACGATCTGCCGCGCGCGTGAGCAACACCCGCCATAACCGACGTGACGCAACCGAATGCGGCAATCGGCGTATTTGGCGGTCCGAGGCAGCGACTATATTGAGCGACGATCGTTTCGCGTCGAAGCGCGTATCCACGGCGCGGCCGCTGCGGCCGCGTCGAGGGGAGCCCGGCCATTCCGGTCCTGGGCTCGCAGGTGATGGGTTCGCAGGTCGAGGTTGAGATGCTGGAAGCGTTACGCAGAACGGTCTCGTTGCTGCGGCAAAAGCAAATCCTGCACAAGCTCGGCGTGCTGATCAGCATCGGCGTGATCGCCGCCGCCTGCTACGTCCTCTACCACATGCTGAAGACGATCGACGTCGAGAAGGTCATCGACGCGATCAAGCAGACCGACATGAATTTCGTCGTGCTCGCGGGAGCCTATGTCGCCGCCGGCTATTTCACGCTGACCTTCTACGACCTGTTCGCCGTGCGAACCATCGGCCGCAATGACATTCCCTATCCGGTCACGGCGCTGGCGGCCTTCACCAGCTATTCGATCGGCCACAATGTCGGCGCCAGCGCCTTCACCGGCGGCGCGGTGCGCTATCGCATCTATTCGGCCTGGGGGATGAACGCGATCGATGTCGCCAAGGTCTGCTTCCTCGCCGGGCTGACCTTCTGGCTCGGCAATGCCGCGGTGCTCGGGATCGGCGTCGCCTATCATCCGGAGGCCGCCGCCAACATCGACAAGCTGCCGGTGTGGCTCAATCGCCTTGTCGCGTTCGGCATTCTCGCCGGACTGGCGGGCTATGTGTCATGGGTGTGGATGAGGCCGCGCCAGTTCGGCCGCGGGCCGTGGGTGGTCGAATTGCCCGGCGGGCCGCTGACGCTGCTGCAGATCGTGATCGGCATCGTCGATCTCAGTTTCTGCGCGCTGGCGATGTATATGCTGGTACCGGACGAGCCCAATCTGGGCTTCGTCGTCGTCGCGGTGATCTTCGTTTCGGCGACGCTGTTGGGATTCGCCAGCCATTCGCCGGGTGGGCTCGGCGTGTTCGACGCCGCGATGCTGGTCGGGCTGTGGCAGATGGACAAGGAGCGCCTGCTGGCGGGCATGCTGTTGTTTCGCCTGCTCTATTACATCGTTCCGTTCCTCATCTCTGTCATCATGCTGACGTCTCGTGAAATTATTATCGGTGCGCGTAACAAGCGCCTGGCCGCCCTGGCCGTGCCTGAGCCCGAGCCGAAACGCGATCCAGCGTGATGCCGGCGGTGGCACCGGACGGCGGCGATGACCCCTCGGGGAGGGAGAGTTCGATGTTCGCCGACGCAGCCGTCTCGTCCGTCTTTTCGCCCTGGCCGGACCGGTTGCGCCGCGCTGCGATCATTCTGCTGGTGGCGGGCCTCGCCCTCGCGGCGCTGGTCGTGTTCGGCGACGTGTCGCCGATCCGCGCGACCCTGGCGTTCGTCTGCATCGGTGCGGCCGCGCTGGTGCCGTGGCGGCTGAGCAATCCGCTGATCCGCAACGATGACAGCCCGGTCGTGATCCCCGTCGAGGCCGCCGCCGTGCGCGCAGTGATCGGCGCCATCGCCGACCCCGCCGTCCTGCTGGACCGCGCCGGTCGCGTCATCCATCTCAACGCCGCGGCGTCGCAACTCGCGCCGGCCCTGCGCCGCAACGAACTGGCGCAATTCGCGCTGCGCTCTCCGGATATTCTCACCGCCTTGCGCGAGGCGATCGCGACCGCGCAGCCACGGCGCACCTTCTTCGTCGATCACACGCCGGTCGACCGCTGGATGGAGTTGGTCATCACGCCGCTGATTGTGCCGACGACCCTCGGCGGCAGCGATTTGTGCATGCTGATGACGTTTCATGACCAGACGCCGCTGCGCCGGGTTGAGGAAATGCGCGCCGATTTCGTCGCCAATGCCAGCCATGAATTGCGCACGCCGTTGGCGGCGTTGTCGGGATTCATCGACACCTTGCTCGGCCCCGCGAGGGACGACGCCAAGGCGCGCGAGCGTTTCCTCGGCATCATGCAGACCCAGGCGACGCGAATGGCGCGGCTGATCGACGATCTGCTGTCGCTGTCGCGCGTCGAATTGACGGCCCATGTGCAGCCGGACACGCAGGTCGATCTGGTGCCGATCATCCGCGAGGTGATCGATGGGCTGGAGCCGCTGGCGACCGACCGCCAGGTGGTGATCGCCACCGATCTTCCGGACAAGCCGCTGAAGATCGCCGGCGACCGCGAGGAATTGCTGCGGCTGTTCGAGAACCTGATTGAGAACGCGCTAAAATATGGCGCGACCGGCGGGCGCATCGAAGTCACCCTGTCGGCGCCCGAGGCAAGCGGCGATGCGCGGATCGCGGTGCGCGATTTCGGCCCCGGCATCGCGCCGGAACACCTGCCGCGCCTGACCGAGCGCTTCTACCGCGTCGACGTCGGCGACAGCCGCGCGCAGGGCGGCACCGGACTCGGACTGTCGCTTGTGAAGCATATTCTCAACCGCCATCGCGGACGCCTGCTGATCGACAGCGTGGTCGGGCAGGGTGCGGTTTTCACAGCCTGTTTTCCGCGCATGAAAGTACCACAAGCCTGATAAAATTCGGGTTTTTCCAGACCTGGTCGCCCGCGGGTTCCATTGTCATTTGTCTGTCATCCAATCCTCATAAAAGCGCAACGGGCTGCTCCTAAAGCAGCGGCGTGGACGCCAACGGGCGCACAGAGCGCTTCGCTCATATGATGGAGAGAGCCAGTGAATTTCATAAAAACGATCGTCGCCGCGGGCATGATTGCCGCTGCGGCTCCCGCGTTCGCTGCCGACATCACCGGCGCCGGCGCGACCTTTCCGTTCCCGGTCTATTCCAAGTGGGCTGACGCCTACAAAAAGGAGACCGGCAACGGCCTGAACTACCAGTCGATCGGCTCGGGCGCCGGCATCAAGCAGATCCAGGCCAAGACCGTGACGTTCGGCGCGACCGACGCGCCGCTGAAGGCCGAAGTCCTCGAAAAAGACGGCCTCGTGCAGTGGCCGATGGTGATGGGCGCGATCGTGCCGGTCGTGAACCTCGAAGGCATCAAGCCCGGCGAACTCGTTCTCTCGGGCGAACTGCTCGCCGACATCTATCTCGGCAAGGTGACGAAGTGGAACGATCCGGCGATCGCCAAGCTGAACGCCAATCTGAAGCTGCCGACCGACGCCATCACCGTCGTGCGCCGCTCGGACGGGTCGGGCACCACCTTCAACTTCACCGACTATCTGTCGAAGTCCAGCGCTGACTGGAAGTCGAAGGTCGGTCAGGGCACGGCGGTCGAATGGCCGGTCGGTGTCGGCGCCAAGGGCAATGAAGGCGTTGCCGGCAATATCGGCCAGACCAAGAATGCGATCGGTTACGTCGAATATGCCTACGCCAAGCAGAACAAGCTGACCTACGCCGCGCTCATCAACAAGTCCGGCAAGACCGTGCAGCCGACCATCGCTGCATTCCAGGCGGCAGCGGACAACGCCGACTGGGCGAAGGCTCCGGGCTATTACGTGATCCTCACCGACCAGCCGGGCGATGCGTCGTGGCCGATCACCGCGGCGACCTTCATCCTGATGCACAAGGTGCCGACCGATAAGGCCGCCTCCGCCGAAGCCATCAAGTTCTTCACCTGGGCGTTCGCGAAGGGCGACAAGATGGCCGAAGAACTCGACTACATCCCGATGCCGGACTCGGTCGTGAAGCTGATCGAGAAGACCTGGTCGGCCGACATCAAGAGCTGAGGTCGGAGAGGCGCGCCGCAGCGCCTCTTTCCCTTTGCCTTGTGAGTTGTTGCGTGAAGCGCATTTAGCCAAACAGGCCCCCCACCCGCGACCCTCCCCACCATAAAGACCGGGGGAGGGGAGAAGCGTGTCGCATTCGTCTCCCCTCCTCCCGCTCTTGCGGTGGGGAGGGGTCGGGGTGGGGGAGCCATTTCAAGATAGGCCTCTCGCAAGAGAGTGAACGCCGAACTTTTACGCTTCGCCTGCTTGGGGCGGATCAGATTTCAGGGGACCAGCGTGGCAGACATGGCCGTTCAGAGCAGTGAGTCCCAATCGGCTGCCGGTCCCTACGACCGGGCCAAGGCGCTCGACGCCTTCAAGCTCGGCGACGTCACCTTCTACTGGGCAACGCGGATTTGCGCGATCTCGGTGCTGCTCATTCTCGGCGGCATCATCCTGTCGCTGATTGCCGGCGCATGGCCGGCGATGAAGGAATTCGGTTTCGCGTTTCTGTGGACGCAGCGCTGGGCGCCGTCCGCCGACCCGCCGGTGCTCGGCGCGCTCGGCCCCATTTACGGCACGCTGGTGACGTCGGTCATCGCCATGGCCATCGCGATTCCGGTCGGCCTCGGCATCGCGATCTTCCTGACGGAATTGTGCCCGGCCTGGCTGCGCCGCCCGATCGGCATGGCGGTCGAACTGCTCGCCGGCATCCCGTCGATCATCTACGGCATGTGGGGCTTCTTCGTCCTCGGCCCGTTTTTGGCGAACCACTTCCAGCCGTTCCTGATCTCGGCCTTCGCGGGCGTCCCCGTTCTGGGGACGATCTTCGCCGGGCCGCCGTCTTATCTGAGCCTGTTCAACGCGTCGCTGATCCTCGCGATCATGGTGCTGCCCTTCATCACGGCGATCTCGGTCGACGTGTTCAAGACCGTGCCGCCGGTGCTGAAGGAAGCCGCTTACGGCGTTGGCTGCACGACATGGGAAGTCGTCCGCAACGTCGTGATCCCCTATACGCGGGTCGGCGTGATCGGCGGCATCATGCTGGCGCTCGGCCGCGCGCTCGGCGAGACGATGGCCGTGACCTTCATCATCGGCAACGCGTTCCGGATCACCGGCTCGGTCTTCTCGCCGGGCACGACGATTTCTGCGGCCATCGCCAGCGAATTCGCCGAGTCCGACGGGCTGCATCAGTCCGGCCTGATCCTGCTCGGCCTGCTGCTGTTCGTCCTGACTTTCTTCGTGCTGTCGGCCGCGCGGCTGATGCTGATGCGTCTCAACAAGAAGGCGGGGAATTGACATGAACCCGATTTACGCATCACGCCGCCGCACCAACACTATCGTTCGTGGCCTGTGCATCGCCGCCGCCCTGTTCGGCGTCACCTGGCTGGCGCTGATCCTGTTCACGCTGTTCTATAACGGCCTCGCCGGCCTCAGCTTGCAGATCTTCACGCAGAATACGCCGCCGCCCGGCGCGAGCGAAGGCGGCCTGCTCAACGCCATCGTCGGCTCGCTGATCATGACGGTGATCGGGGTCGGGATCGGCGCGCCGCTCGGTCTGCTGGCCGGAACGTATCTGGCCGAATACGGCAAGAACGACAAACTCACCTCGGTGATCCGCTTCATCAACGACATCCTGCTCAGCGCGCCGTCGATCATCATCGGTCTCTTCGTGTACGGCGCGGTCGTGGTGCCGATGGGCGGCTTCTCCGCCTTCGCCGGTTCGCTGGCGCTGGCCGTGATCGTGATCCCGGTCGTCGTGCGCACCACGGAAGACATGCTCGGTCTCGTGCCCGGCCCGCTGCGCGAGGCGGCCTCCGCGCTCGGCCTGCCGCGCTCGCTGGTCATCAAGCGGATCGCCTATCGCGCGGCCCGCGCCGGTCTCATCACCGGCGTGCTGCTGGCGACGGCGCGTGTCGCCGGCGAAACCGCGCCGCTTCTGTTCACCGCGCTGTCGAACCAGTTCTTCAGCCTCGATATGACGAAGACGATGGCCAACCTGCCGGTGACGATCAACAACTTCGTGCAAAGCCCCTACGACTACTGGAAACAACTCGCCTGGTCCGGCGCTCTCATCATCACGCTGACAGTACTTGCCCTGAACATTGGCGCGCGCATTCTCGGCGCCGAGAGGACAACCAAATGAACCAGATGTCCGTTTCCCCCAACGCTACCGCCGCGATGGCGCCGCCGGTCTCCGCCGGAGCCGATGCGCGCCCAAAGGTCAGCGTGCGCAACCTCAATTTCTATTACGGCGAACATCACGCGCTGAAGAACATCAATCTCAACCTCGTCGCCAACCGCGTCACGGCCTTCATCGGCCCGTCCGGCTGCGGCAAGTCCACGCTGCTGCGCATCTTCAACCGCATGTACGATCTGTATCCCGGCCAGCGCGCCGAAGGCCAGGTGATGCTCGACAATCAGAACGTGCTTGATCCGAAGCTCGATCTCAATCTGCTGCGGGCGCGCGTCGGCATGGTGTTCCAGAAGCCGACGCCGTTCCCGATGACGATCTACGAGAACATCGCCTTCGGCATCCGGCTCTACGAGAAAATCTCGAAGTCCGAGATGGACGGCCGCGTCGAAAAGGCGCTGCGCGGCGGCGCGTTGTGGAACGAGGTCAAGGACAAGTTGAATGCGTCGGGCCTGAGCCTGTCCGGCGGCCAGCAGCAACGTCTGTGCATCGCGCGCACGATCGCCGTGCGGCCCGAGGTCATCCTGTTCGACGAGCCCTGCTCGGCGCTCGATCCGATCTCGACCGCGAAGATCGAGGAACTGATCGACGACATGAAAGAGCACTACACGATCGCGATCGTGACCCACAACATGCAGCAGGCCGCGCGCGTCTCGGATTCCACGGCCTTCATGTATCTCGGCGACCTGATCGAGTTCGGTCCGACCAACACGATCTTTACCTCGCCGACCGATCGCCGCACCCAGGACTACATCACCGGCCGGTTCGGCTAAGGAGCATCATTCATGGCCTTTGAACATACGACCAAGGCATTTGACGAAGATCTCCAGGAACTGACACGGCTGGTCGCCGAAATGGGCGGCCTCGCCGAACGCCAGATCGTCGACAGCGTCGATGCGCTGGTGCGCCGCGACGGCGTGCTCGGCAAGCGCGTGGTTGCGACCGATCTCGAACTCGACCAGCTCCAGCGCGTGATCGAGGAGCGCGCCGTGCTGACGATCGCGCGGCGGCAGCCGATGGCGGTCGATCTGCGCGCCATCGTCGGCGCGCTGCGCGTCGCCACCGATCTGGAGCGGATCGGCGATCTGTCCAAGAACATCGCCAAGCGGGTCAATGCGATCGACAACGATTTCCAGCCGCTGCAACTGATCCGCGGCCTCGAGCACATGACCGAACTGGTGCTGGCGCAGGTCAAGAACGTGCTCGACGCCTATGCCGCGCATGATCTGCCGGCGGCGATGGACGTGTGGAAGGGCGACGAAGAGGTCGACGCGATCTGCACCTCGCTGTTCCGCGAATTGTTGACCTACATGATGGAGGACCCGCGCAATATCAGCCTGTGCATCCATCTGATGTTCTGCGCCAAGAACATCGAACGCATCGGCGACCACGCCACCAACATCGCCGAGACGGTCTTTTATATGGTCGAAGGCCAACCGATCCTCGACAAGCGGCCGAAGGGCGACATGACGACCTTCGCCAACGCACCGGGCAACTAAGGCATGACCCCAAAAAGCGGCGTCCGGTTTTTGGACAAGCCCATGCCTCTTAGTAAGGAATCCTGAGAATGAACGCCCGTATCATGGTGGTCGAGGACGAGGATGCGCTGACGACGCTGCTGCGCTACAATCTCGAAGCCGACGGTTACAATGTCGAGACCATCGGCCGCGGCGACGAGGCCGACACCAAGCTGAAGGAGCACTTGCCCGATCTGATCGTGCTCGACTGGATGCTGCCCGGCCTGTCCGGCATCGAGCTGTGCCGCCGTCTGCGCGCGCGCAACGAAACCAAAGCGCTGCCGATCATCATGCTGACGGCGCGCGGCGAAGAGAGCGAGCGGGTGCGCGGTCTTGCCACCGGCGCCGACGATTACATGGTGAAACCGTTCTCGGTGCCGGAATTGCTGGCACGGGTTCGGGCGCTGCTGCGTCGCGCCAGCCCCGAGCGGCTCGCCACCAAGCTCGAATTCGGCGATCTCGAACTGGACCGCGACAAGCGCCGCGTCGCCCGCTCCGGCCGTCCGATCGATCTCGGCCCGACCGAGTATCGTCTGCTCGAGTTCTTCCTCGAGCGGCCGGGCCGGGTGTTCAGCCGCGAGCAATTGCTCGACTCCGTCTGGGGCCGCGACATCTATATCGACGAGCGCACGGTCGACGTTCATATCGGGCGTCTGCGCAAGCTGCTGAATCTCGACGGCGAGGCCGATCCGATCCGCACCGTTCGCGGCGCGGGCTACGCGCTCGACGATCGGTTTGCGAAAGCGGCTGAGTAGAACAAAAAAGCCGTCACCCTGAGGTGCGAGCCCTCTTCAGGGCGAGCCTCGAAGGGCGGCGGCTTTTTTTACCTGGTCGTTTTGAACTCGCATCCTTCGAGGCCCGCGCCTTGTCGATCTGGCTCGGTTCGGAGGCAGATCGCGGGCGCCTCAGGATGACGCCGCCGTCTTCTTCACCTCACCGGCTTCGGCTGCTGCCGGCGGCGGTCGCCGGCCGGCTGATAGGCGATGCGCGAGTGATGCGCGCAATAGGGCAGGCCCGAAAGCGCCTTGCCGCCGCAGAAGAAGAACTCCGGATTGCTGGGATCACCGATCGGCCAATGGCAGGTCGCTTCGTTCAATTCCAGCAGCGTGCGGCGCTGACCCATCGGCACGACATTGTCGTAGGTGACGGGATCGGCCTCGACGACTTCGACGTCATAGGCATGCGCCAGCGCCGTATTGCCGCGCGACATCGGGCGCTGCACCCGGACCATTTGCGGTGCGGGGCGGGCCTTGCGTTGCCGCGGCGCCGCCGAGGTCGGGCTTTTGGCGCGACCCGACAGGCCGAGGCGATGCACCTTGCCGATGACGGCATTGCGCGTGACGTTGCCCAGTTCGGCGGCGATCTGACTTGCCGACAGGCCGCTTTCCCAGAGCTTCTTGAGCTGCTCGACGCGATCGTCGGTCCAGGTCATTACCGTGGTCATCGGATCTATCCCTTCGTGTCGCGCCGGTCGCGCTGCCAGGACGATTTGGCATCGGCCAATCGGCCGGCAGCACAGCGACGCCCAAAACCTAAAAAATCCCTGCGGTCAGAATCCCTTGGCCCTCGCCGCGCGCATCAGCGCACGGGCGTTTTACGCAAACACCGGACCGTCTGGGATCGTGACCACCGCACGAGATGTCGTACTCGACAGATGAAAAGCTACAATATGGCGTGACTCGCGCGCAAGAGTCCGAGGCTGCGCGTCCACATCTTCGTTCAAGAAAACCAGCAAAATCGGTTTTTTCTGCGACTCGCGTGACGTGATGGCGTCATCCATTCCTGCTTTGTCGTTCGCAGCGCGATGTTGACAGGCTGCATGGCGCACATAGAATGATGCGCAGTGCCGCCCGCAAAGGGCGGCACGTTTCGTTTCCGGGGTGCTGTTGGTTCGCCTGCGCGAGCCGCCGCACGCTCAAGAGAATTGATCGGACTGTGCCATGACCGCGAGCGCGACCAAGTCCTCGACCACGTCTCAAGCGCATCTGATGCCCGTCTTCGCGCGTGCGGATCTGGCGTTCGAGCGCGGCGACGGCGTCTGGCTCCATGCGACCAATGGCGAGCGCTATCTCGATTTCACCTCGGGCGTCGCGGTCAATTCGCTCGGTCATGCGCATCCGCATCTGGTGTCGGCGTTGCAGGAGCAGGCGACAAAGCTCTGGCACATGTCAAACCTGTTCAAGAGCCCGGACGGCGAGCGGCTCGCCGCGCGGCTCTGCGAGCAGAGCTTTGCCGACACGGTGTTCTTCTGCAATTCCGGCGCGGAAGCGATGGAGTGTTCGATCAAGGTCGCGCGCCGCTATCAGGCGTCGAAAGGTCATCCGGAGAAATTCCGCATCGTCACCTTCGAGGGCGCGTTCCACGGCCGCACGCTGGCGACCCTGGCCGCGACCGGTGCGGCGAAGTATCTCGAAGGCTTCGGGCCGCCGCTGGACGGCTTCGACCAGATCGCGCTCGGCGACATCGAGGCCGTGAAAAAGGCCGTCGGTCCCGCCACTGCCGGCATCCTGATCGAGCCGCTGCAGGGCGAGGGCGGCGTCCGAGCGCCGTCGCATGCTTTCTTTCGGGCGCTGCGTCAGTTGTGCGACGACACGGGCATTCTGCTGATCTTCGACGAGGTGCAGACCGGCATGGGCCGCACCGGCTCGCTGTTCGCGCATCAGCGGATCGGCGTCGAGCCCGACATCATGTCGCTGGCGAAAGCCCTCGGCGGCGGCTTCCCGATCGGCGCGTGTCTGGCAACGGCGGAAGCCGCGTCCGGCATGGCGCCGGGGTCGCACGGCTCGACCTTCGGCGGCAATCCGCTAGCGGTCGCGGCGGCGAACGCCGTGCTCGACGTGATGCTGACGCCGGGCTTCTTCGAGCACGCGCAGCGCATGTCGCTGCTGTTCAAGCAGAAGCTCGCCTCGATCGTCGATCGGCATCCGGACGTCGTCAGCGAAGTGCGCGGCGAGGGGCTCTTGATCGGCCTCAAGGCGGTGGTGCCCTCCGGCGATCTGGTCGCCGCTTTGCGGGACGCGAAATTGTTGACGGTCGGCGCGGGCGAGAATGTCGTGCGCCTGCTGCCGCCGCTGATCGTCTCCGAAGCGGAGATCGAGGAGGGCGTCCAGCGCATCGAGGCCGCTTGCGTGGCGCTCGCCGGCCATGCGCCGATGGCGGCGGCGCAATGAGCACGCCACTCAAGACGCTTATCAAGAGTCCGGCGAACTGGCAGCCGAGCCCTCTCAAGAATTCGATGCGGCATTTTCTCGACCTCAACACGATCGACACGGGCGACCTGCGCACCATGCTCGCCGCGAGCGTCGCGATGAAGAAGACGCTCAAGTCCGGCGAAAAATCGCCGAAGCCGCTCGACGGCAAGACGCTGGCGATGGTGTTCGAGAAACCCTCGACGCGCACGCGGGTGTCGTTCGATGTCGGCTTCCGGCAACTCGGCGGCGAACCGCTGATGCTGACCGGCGCGGAGATGCAGCTCGGCCGCGGCGAGACCATCGCCGATACGGCGAAAGTTCTGTCGCGTTTCGTCGACGGCATCATGATCCGCATCCTCAGTCATGATGCGTTGATGGAGCTGGCGGCGCATGCCAGCGTGCCGGTCATCAACGGTCTGACGCGGCGCTCGCACCCCTGTCAGGTGATGGCGGACCTGATGACCTTCGAGGAGCATCGCGGGCCGATCGAGGGCCGCACGATTGCGTGGACCGGCGACGACAACAACGTGCTGATGTCGTGGGCGCATGCGGCCGAGCGCTTCAGGTTCACGCTGCGCATCGCGACGCCGCCCGAACTCGCGCCGAAGAAGCCGTTCAAGGACTGGATCAAGGCCACGGGCGCGTCGATCACGCTCGGCAATGACGCGCAGGCCGCCGTTCGGGGTGCGGACTGCGTCATTACCGATACTTGGGTGTCGATGGGCGACAAGGACGGCGAGACGCGGACGCGGTTGCTGACGCCGTATCAGGTGAACGACGCGCTGATGGCGAAGGCGAAGCCGGACGCGCTGTTCATGCACTGCCTGCCCGCACATCGCGGCGAGGAAGTCACCGACGCGGTGATCGATGGGCCGCAATCGGTGGTGTTCGACGAGGCCGAAAATCGCCTGCACGCGCAAAAGGGCATCATGGCCTGGTGCTTCGGATTGGTGTGATAATGAATGCGTAGGGTGGGCACGCTTGTGCCCACCTCTATTCGCCGAACGCGCCTGGAATATCTTTCATGTCGCCACCCCAATCCACCGGCAACAATTCTTGTCGGACGTAGCGATGAAAGCTGCTGTGCGGCCAGTCCTGTACCCGTGTGACATGACCATGCTTGACGGGATTGAAGTGGATGTAATCGACGTGGCGCACAAGATCCAAATGATCCCGGATCGTGTGCTCCCAGAAGCGGCGCTGCCAGATGCCTTTGTCGCGCTTCGAGATTTTGCTCGCCGACAAACAGGGCACCGGATCAAGGCTGCGTGAAAAATGTCGCTTGATAAGACTCCATCGCGTCGAGAAATCCAAGTCGCCTTCGGGAAGTGTCCAAATGGCGTGGAGGTGATCGGGAAGAACGCAGATCGCGATGGTTTTGAAAGGACGCCGCTCGTGGACAATTCGATAGCTGTCGCGCAGCAGGTCGATATGATCGATCAATCGGGTGCTGCGGCGGTCGGCGAGCGTCACGGTGAAAAAGAACGTTCCTCCGGGATGCCTGACTCTTTGATATGTCGACATCTTCCGAGTCTCTCGCCTTGATCGGTGGGCACAAGCGTGCCCACCCTACGGCCATCTTGCGGTCCGCAACGCAACATTGCCATTCCAGCCCGCCGCCCCCAAATAAAGCGCCATGACCTCACAAACCCACAAACTGCCCGCCGACACGCCGATCCGTGCGCCCTCGTCCGTGCCGGTCGACGACGCGGTGCTGCCGTTTGAAGTCGCGGCGCTCGACCTGCGCGGCCGTCTCACCCGGATGGGACCGGCGCTCGACGACGTCCTGACCAGGCATGATTATCCCGCCCCCGTCGGCAAGCTGCTCGGCGAGGCCATCGTGCTGACGACGCTGCTCGGCTCGTCGTTGAAATTCGACGGCCGCTTCATCCTGCAGACGCAGACCGATGGGCCGGTGTCGTTTCTGATCGTCGATTTCCAGGCCCCCGACCGGCTGCGCGCCTATGCGCGCTTCGATGCGGCCAAGCTCACGCCGGGTCTCACGACCGGGCAACTGCTCGGCCGCGGCCATCTCGCGATGACGGTCGATCAGGGGCCGGATATGAGCCGCTATCAGGGGCTCGTGGCGCTCGAAGGCGGCTCGTTCGAAGACGCGGCGCATGAATACTTTCTGCGCTCGGAACAGATTCCGACGCGCGTGCGGCTTGCGGTCGGCGAGGAGTGGCGCGGCGGCGACGGCGAGAAGCCGACGCATCGCTGGCGTGCGGGCGGCATGTTGATGCAGTTCCTGCCGAAGGCGCCGGAACGCGCGAAGCAGCGCGACCTCGATCCCGGCGATGCGCCCGAAGGCGCCGTGCTCGACGAGGCGCCGGAGGATGATGCCTGGGTCGAAGGCCAGTCGCTGATCGGCACGGTCGAGGATGTCGAACTGATCGATCCCGACCTGTCGGGCGAGCGCCTGCTGTATCGCCTGTTCCACGAGCGCGGCGTGCGGGTGTTCGCGCCGCTGCCGCTGGTCGCGAAATGCTCGTGTTCGCGCGATGCGGTGTCGTCGATGCTGCAAAGCTTCGGCGCGCAGGACCGCGCCGACATGGTGAAGGACGGCAAGGTCGTCGTGACCTGCGAGTTCTGCTCGTCGGTGTATGAGTTCACGCCGGCCGAGGCGGGGGTGGAGTCATCCGCGACATAGTTGGCGTCACCACCGCACCACATGCACAGCGTCACCACCCGCGAAGGCGGGTGGCCCAGTATTCCATGACATTCATATTTTCTCGAGAAGCTGCGGCGTACTGGTTCCCCGCCCCCGTGCGCAATTGCGCACTAGGCGGGGATGACGGCTGTGCGTGTTGTGAAGCGCGCCCTAATTCAGCACCCGCTTCGCGTCCGGGCTGTCCAATGAAAACGCCGGGACGTCGATCTCGAACGGCTCGCCCGAGCCCGTCACCATCTGATAGCTGCCGGTCATGAAGCCGGACGGCGTCGGCAGCGGCACGCCGGACGTGTACTCAAACCGCTCGCCCGGTTTCAGCGTCGGCTGCTTGCCCACGACGCCCTCGCCGCGCACTTCCTGGCTGCGGCCCGACGCATCGGTGATGACCCAATGCCGGGTCCGCAACTGCACGGTCTCCGATCCTTCATTGGTGATGACGATGGTGTAGGACCAGAAGAACTGCTGCTCGTCCGCATCCGAGCGGTCGGGCATGAAAATCGGCTCAACGGTGACTTCGATCTGACGTGTGACGGCGCGGTACATGCGCGCATCATAGCCAACATCGCGGCATCAGCCAAACCTTGCTGCCTTGGTCAGTCCGGGGCGCGCGGCGCGCGATAGCGCGTTCTGGTCCGGCAAGAGCCGCCCGAGCCCCGCAATGACGCTATGTCTGATCGCGCTTTCAACATAGTCGTGGCGCATGAGACGCGTCGGGACGCCCGATTGCGCGGGCGCCAATTGCCTGCGAAGGATGGCCCGATCTCGCCGCTTCGCGCGTTCGAGCCACGTTCGAGTCTTGCTGCATGACCTCAATCGCCGAACCGACTGCGGATGTGACCAAGGCGACTGCGCCTGCACCCGCGCGCGCCGGGACGAAAGCGCCGGCGATCACCTATCCGGTGGCCGGCACCGAGCGCGAATTGCGGCTCGATCTGTTTCGCGGCATGGCGCTGTGGCTGATCTTCATCGACCATCTGCCGCCGAACATCCTGACCTGGTTCACGATCCGCAATTACGGCTTCAGCGACGCGACGGAAATCTTCATCTTCATTTCCGGCTACACGGCGGCGTTCGTCTATGGCCGCGCGATGGAGGAACAGGGCTTCGTCGTCGCCTCGGCGCGCATCCTGAAGCGCGTCTGGACGATCTATGTCGCCCACGTCTTCCTGTTCACGATCTTCCTCGCTGAAATCTCCTATGTCGCGACGCGGTTCGAGAACCCGCTTTATTCCGAGGAAATGGGCATTCTCGATTTTCTCAAGCAGCCCGATGTCACGATCGTGCAGGCGTTGCTGCTGCGCTTCCGCCCGGTCAATATGGACGTGCTGCCGCTCTACATCATCCTGATGCTGTTTCTGCCGCTGATCCTGTGGCTGATGCGGCGCAAGCCGGATGTCGCGCTCGGCCTCTCGGTCGCGCTCTATGCGCTGACCTGGGAGTTCGACCTCTATTTGTCGGCCTATCCGAACGGAGTCTGGGCGTTCAATCCGTTCGCGTGGCAATTGCTGTTCGTGTTCGGCGCATGGTGCGCGCTCGGCGGCGCCCGGCGAATGTCGCGGATATTGGAGTCGAAGATCACGTTGTGGATCTGCGTTGCCTATCTGCTGGCGGCGTTCTGGGTGACGCTGACCTGGTACGTGCCGCAGTTCAACCATCTGCTGCCGCGCTTCATCGAGCAGTGGATGTATCCGATCAACAAGACCGATCTCGATGTGTTGCGCTTTGCGCATTTCCTGGCGCTGGCGGCGCTGACCGTTCGTTTCCTGAAGAAGGACTGGCCCGGATTGACATCGCCATGGCTGCGGCCGCTGGTGCTGTGCGGCCAGCATTCGCTGGAAATCTTCTGCATCGGCGTGTTTCTTGCCTTTGCCGGTCATTTCGTCCTGGCCGAAATGTCCGGCGGCGCGCTCGTTCATCTCGTTGTCAGTGTTTCCGGAATCCTGGTGATGTCCGGCGCGGCCTGGGTATTTTCATGGTACAAGCGCACGACAGGGAAGGGCGGATCACGCAGCAAAGGCAAACAAGCCGACGCGGATCTGGCGGGAGGAACGACATGACAGCCGTGCTGCGCATGACGCTGCTGGCGGCCCTGCTGTGGCCGGTCTCCGCGTTCGCCGAAACACCTGCGGGGCCGACGCCGTCTGCGCCCGAGGCCAAGCAGGTCTGCGACGTCCCGGCCTATCTTCTGGGCACCGAAAGCGCGCTCAACAAGGTTGGGGAGGCGGTCAGAACCCGAAACAAGCTCGATGTCCTCGTCGTCGGCAGCCGCTCCTCCAGCCTCGCCGCCGCGACCGGCGTGCCGCTCACCAAGGCGCTGCCGAACAATCCCGGCGCGGTGAGTGGACCGCCCGACAATGCCTATCCCGGCCGCCTGCAGGGTATGCTGCGGGACCGGCTGCCGAACGTCGCGATCGCCGTATCGGTCGACCTCCAGCCGAAAAAGACCGCCGAAGAGGTCGCCGCCGGGCTGAACAAGCTCATCGCGGACAAAAAGCCTGATCTGGTGGTCTGGCAGACCGGAACCGTGGACGCGATGCGCGGCATCGATCCCGACGATTTCCGCAGCGCGATGGATGAGGGCGTCAAGGCGCTGCAGGCGGCCGGCACGGACATCATCCTGATGAACCTGCAATACAGCCCGCGCACCGAGACGATGATTTCGCCGGCCCCCTATGTCGACAATATGCGCGTGGTGGCGCAGGAGCACGACGTGCCGCTGTTCGACCGCTTCGCGATCATGCGGACCTGGCATGAGGATGGCGATTTCGACCTGTTCAACCCCTCGCCAAGCACCGATATGGCCAGGAAGGTCCATGAATGCCTGGCGCGCGCTTTGGCCACTTTCGTGATCGACGCCGCCCGTGTTAATCCGGCAGAATCCAAGATACAGCGATAGTGGCGCCGGGCCGCCAGACTGGCTAGATGACGGGAATGATGAGTCAATTTCGAATCCTCGCGGCCGTTGCCGCTGTCATGCTGACGATGCCGGCCGCACATTCGCGCGCCGAGAACGGACCCGTTCCGAACACGACGGTGACGGCGCCGGACGCGAAAAAGGACGACTCTCAAAAAGGACTGGCCGGCCGCGCGATCGACAAGGTCCGCGACGCCGCTCTCGCGGCCAGCGACAACATTTTCGGCCGCATCCCATGCCGCCCCCCGAAAGGCGGCGGCCATCCGATGGGATCGCTGCCGCATGTCGCCGCCAAGCTCGCCGCCGGCAGGCCGGTGACAATCATCGCCTTCGGCTCGTCCTCGACGCAGGGCCACGGGTCGAGCCGGCCGGAATTCAACTATCCGAACCGGCTTGCCGCGCAATTGCGCCGGCAATATCCGAGCGCGAACATCAACGTCATCAATCAGGGCATCGGCGGCGAGGACGCGCCGGAGATGATGAAGCGGCTCAAGACGGCAGTGCTCGACGCAAACCCCGACATGGTGATCTGGCAGGTCGGCACCAATGCGATCATCCGCAATCTCGATCCGGCCGAGACCGTCAAGATGGTCGACGACGGCGTCGGCATGATCAAGGCGATCAATGCCGATCTGGTGCTCATCGACCCGCAATATTCGCCGCGCGTCAACGAGAAGGCCGAGGGGGCCGGCAAGATGGTGCAGTTGCTGCGCAAGGTTGCCGAGCTGCGCAAGGTGGGCATCTTTCCGCGCTTCGAGGTGATGCGGGAATGGCATGAAGGCCAGGACATGGCGTTCGACAAATTCGTCATCGCCGACGGCCTGCACATGAACGACTGGGGCTATGCGTGCTTCGCGCAATTGCTCGGCGACGACATCATCAAGTCGGTCGGCCAGATCAAGCTCGGCGTCAATGCGCCGGACCCGAAGGCGCAGCAGCAGGCGAACAAGCCGATGTAGCGGGTGCTGGCCTCTCAGCAATAACCGACGTCACCCTCCGCGAAGGTGTTTGGTTTCGTGAGATTGTTGAGGGCTTGCGCAGG
>CAXTJT010000001.1:0-888033 GCA_964244735.1 uncultured Tardiphaga sp. | reverse complement strand
AGGGGTCGAGCACGAGGTCGCCTTCATTTGACGAGGCGGCGATGATGCGCTCGAGCAAGGCGAGAGGTTTCTGAGTAGGATAGCCGAGGCGTTCTTGGGCTTGAGAGTTCAATGGAGAAATGTCGTCCCAAAGGTTCTGAAGCGGCGATCCCTTTGTATCCTCAAGATAAAGCTTAAGCCGTATACGGCCATCTTCGTTTTTTGGAAAGTAGAGCCTTCCCTCGTTATCGTATTTCTCCATAAGTTGCTTACTAATTGACCAGCCATTCTGGTGAGGTTTGTAACCTTTATAATCATAGGTCAAATTTGGGCGCGGTGAAGGGCTGCGCAGATCGCGAGTAGTATAGCGACGTCCTTTATCATCCAGCATCGAATACTTGCTTTTGATATGTTCATCAGAGAGTGGCAAATAAGTCGCATTCCAAGTTGGCGAAATATCTTTTGAATAATAAAAAATTGAGTCAGTAATATCTCCGTAGAAGGCTTTCGAGTCATTGTGCGCGCTTGTGCGTTTCCAGATGAGCTCGTTGTGATAGTTTGTTTTTCCAAAAACCGCATCCAGCAAAATCTTCAAGTAATGGCTCGCGGTCGGATCGCAGTGCAGATCTAGCGAGCCCGTCGGCTTCAGCACGCGGTGCAATTCGAGCAGCCGCACCGCCATCATCGCCAGATAGGCCATCATGTCGTTTTCTTTGAGGAACGAGCGCATAGCACGGAGCATTTCGGCGGCTTCGGAATTGCCGGACAGCATCACCTCGTCGAATGCCTGCTCGGCGGACGCATTCCAGTGCCAGGTGTCGCCGAAGGCTTCGATCTGCGACTGGCTCGACTCACCAGTCGGAGCCTTGAACAGTACGTTGTAGGTGGCATTGGAGTTGAATGGCGGATCGAGATAGATCAGATCGACGCTGTCGTCCGCGATATGCTTTCGGAGGATTTCAAGGTTGTCGCCATAGAACAGATGGTTTTGCGCGGTCAGTTTCGGCAGCTTCGACATTCGATAGTTTCTCCCCAGTATGACGCTACCGGGAGGCATCTAAGGCGGCAAGACTCATGCGGCATCCTTTTAGTTTCATTACCCCAGTCGCTGCCCCGCCCCCACCCCGGCCTCCGCTTTCAGCGACGCTGCGCGCCGCCATCGCTCGGCCGACCCTCCCCACGCAAGAGCGGGGAGGGAGGACATCGTCGCTTCGCCTGAATAGCGGCCGACGTTTTGCGTTTATTGTTCGTCTGTCTTCTTGCACCCTTTGCCGCGCTACGCTCGTATCTGGTCCACCTGCCGGGAGAGGACGCCATGCGCCGCTTCATCAAATTCCTGCACACGATCGGCGCGATCGGGCTGATGGGCGCGATGGCCTGTCTGCTGGTGCTGCTGGCCTATGCGCCGCCGCCGCGGCAAGTCGCGGAATATGCGAGCCTGCGCGGCGCAATGGGCGGCATCGCCACATGGATCCTGCTGCCGTCGCTGGCGCTGACGCTGGTCGCGGGCCTGATCGCGATGGCGCTCAATCCCAATTACCAGAACGCGCCCTGGGCGCTGGTCAAGCTCGCTACCGGCATCCTCGTCTTCGAGTGGGGCTTCGCCGGCATGGTCGGCCCGATGCAGGAGGAGGCGGCGCGGGCGGCCGCGGTGCTGGCCGGGCAAAGCGACGCCGCGTCGCTCGGCGCATCGCCGGGGGCCGAAAGCGGCTCGCTCTGGGTGCTGATGGCGATCGCGGCGCTCAATGTCGGGCTCGGGGTCTGGCGACCGCGCCTTTCGAGGCGCAGAGCGCGCGCGGCGCCGCAAGGCCCTGCGCACGACCATGCGTCCGCAGCAAGCGTGGTCCGCGATCAATCCCTTTGACAGGCGCGCGGGCATATAAGACAAGCCGGCCAAAGGAAGATCATGGCCAAAAAACCCGGCACCAATCCCAAGGGCGAATTCGCCTTTTTCAACGTCGTCTATGAGGACGATTCGCAGCGCTCCAACCGCCGCGTTCCGGTCGAATTGCTCGGCGGCCTCGACGGCGACGATCCGGCGCGCGATTTCATCCGCGACCAGGATCGCGAGATCGCGGAAAAAGGCGGCCGCGTGCCGCTCGACATCAAGAGCATCGCCCGCGTCGGCGCGAAGAAGAAGTAGCACAAGTACCGCCGAGATAGGCGAAAAGCCTACCGAAGCTATCAGCGGAGGCCGCGCCGGAGATGTTCACCAGCGGCGCTTCCATCTATTCCAGGCGAACAGAAGGTCGGCGAAGCGGTCATATCCGAATCGCGTGAGCGGCAGCATTACAGGATTGCCGAACAGCCGTGCCAGCCAGGCTTCGCCGGGCGTCACGCGCCAGATCGCAATCATGACGTCCGCGCCGACAACCAACCGGCCGGAGGGGTCGGTCGCGTGCAGCCGGCGCCGGATGTCGTCGAGCGACGCGCCGAACGCAGCCAGCGCGTCCGGCTCCATGTTGATGTCGGAAAAGACGATGTCGCCGGCGCGAACCGCGACGAGCAGCTTGTTGCGCTGCCAGTCGATCCCGGCGTCGCAGACGGGACAACGCGTATTGTACCAGACAACAAGGGGGCGTCCGCTCATCAAAACCTCTGGTGGTCTGTAACGGCAGAAGTTTTTATGGTGTCACGATGGATGCGTCAATTTCTGGAGCGCCTTGGCGGCGGCGATGCATTCGTGTGAGCGACGCGGTATTGTCGTAAGAGATGGCACAGCGTCATCCTGAGAGCATCGCACGGCCGCGCCTCAGGGTGACGGGCTCAATTGTCCAAAAAGCTCCGCATCCGCCTTCGCCAAGAGGCTCCGGCGGACAAGGCTTCCTAGTTATCGAGGAATGATCGAAGCTTCCGGCTGCGCGACGGATGCTTCAGCTTGCGCAGCGCCTTGGCCTCGATCTGACGGATGCGTTCGCGCGTCACCGAAAACTGCTGGCCGACTTCCTCCAGCGTGTGGTCGGTGTTCATGCCGATGCCGAAGCGCATGCGCAGCACGCGCTCCTCGCGCGGCGTCAGCGACGCCAGCACGCGGGTCGTGGTCTCGCGCAGGTTGGACTGGATCGCCGCGTCGATCGGCAGGATCGCATTCTTGTCCTCGATGAAATCGCCGAGATGCGAATCCTCCTCGTCGCCGACGGGGGTCTCGAGCGACAGCGGCTCCTTGGCGATCTTGAGGACCTTGCGCACCTTCTCCAGCGGCATGCCGAGCTTCTCGGCCAGCTCCTCCGGCGTCGGTTCGCGGCCGATCTCGTTGAGCATCTGCCGCGAGGTGCGGACGATCTTGTTGATGGTCTCGATCATGTGCACGGGGATTCGAATCGTGCGGGCCTGATCCGCGATCGAGCGCGTGATCGCCTGACGAATCCACCACGTCGCATAGGTCGAGAACTTGTAGCCGCGGCGGTATTCAAACTTGTCGACCGCTTTCATCAGGCCGATATTGCCTTCCTGAATGAGGTCCAAGAACTGCAATCCGCGATTGGTGTATTTCTTCGCGATCGAAATCACGAGACGCAAATTCGCCTCGACCATTTCCTTCTTGGCCTGGCGCGCCTCGCGCTCGCCCTTCTGCACGCCGTGCACGATCTTGCGGAATTCGCCGATCTCGAGTCCGGTCAATCCCGCAAGCTGCTGGATCTCGTGGCGCAGTTCCTTGATGCGGTCCTTCTCATGCGCGACGAAATTCTTCCAGCCCTTGGCGGAGAGTTTCGAGACGCGGTTGAGCCAGCGCGGATCAAGCTCCGAGCCCTGATAGTTCTTCAGAAAGTCTTCGCGCGCGACGCCGTGGCTGTCGCCGAGGCGCAGCAGCCGGCCCTCGAACGAGACGAGGCGCTTGTTGATGTCGTAAAGCTGCTCGACCAGCGAATCGATGCGCGCCTGATTGAGCCGCAGCGATTTCACCTCGACGATGATGTCGTCCTTGAGCTTCTTGTATTTGCGCTCCTGATGCGGGGACAGCGACGGTCCCTGCGAACTGCTTTCGAGCTGGTTGGCGATGTCCTGCTCTTGCAGCTTGCGCAGCTTCTTGTATTCGGACGCGATCTTGTCGAAGGTCTCGACCACCTTCGGCTTCAGTTCGGCCTCGATCGCCGCCAGCGACATCTGGTTTTCAAATTCGTCGTCGTCCAGATCGCCTTCGGCGGCAGGCTCCGACGCGGTGTCGCCGGCCGGCTGCGCCGCGGCAGCCCCGCGCGGCGGCGCGGGCCGGAACGGCGTCGCCGACGCCGGCGCGGACGGCGGCGCGGCGACTTCGCCCTCGGCGGCCGCGGGGCCCGCGATCATCGCCGGGTTCATGTTGTTCTTGCCCTCGGGGCCCGCATAGGTGGCTTCGAGGTCGATGATGTCGCGCAGGAAGATCTTGCCTTCGTTGAGTTCGTCGCGCCAGATGATGATCGCCTGGAACGTCAGCGGGCTTTCGCAGAGTCCGGCGATCATCGCCTCGCGGCCGGCCTCGATGCGCTTGGCGATCGCGATTTCGCCCTCGCGCGACAGCAGCTCGACGGTGCCCATCTCGCGCAGATACATGCGGACGGGATCGTCGGTGCGCTCGCCGGGCTCGGATTTCTTGACCTCGGTGACGGCCTTCTGCGTGACCTCGACCAACTCGTTGTCGGTCTCGTCGTCGGCCTCTTCCTTGGTCTCTTCCTCGCCGTCGGAATCCTCGTTCTCGGACACGTTGATCCCCATGTCGGAGAGCATCGACATGATGTCTTCGATCTGTTCGGGCGAGGTGGTGTCGGACGGCAGCACATCGTTGAGCTGATCGAAGGTCACGAAGCCGCGCTTCTTGGCCTGCTTGATCATCTTCTTGACGGCGGCGTCGGACAGGTCGAGCAACGGCGAGGGCGCGTCAGGGCCATCCTTTTCGGGCGCGTCCGCTGCCTTGTCGTCTTTTTCCTTGTCCTTTACCTGCAGCGTCTTTGCCTTGCTGGCCATTCATTCGCTCCTGACACGCGCGCGGCGGAGCGTTGCCGCACCGCTTAAAAGTCTCGAACTTGAGTCTTGGACCTCAGATCAACACCGAAGTCCTGAAATACGTTCGACGCAGAAAGGGCGGCGCAGACTTCTCGCCACCCATCGCCCCGAATCGCAGATGATGTCTATAGCTTGGCGGCTGTTAAGCCCTGATTAACCCTGTTTCTGCCGCCTGACCAACGGTTTGGCGAGTCTTTTCACACTTTCCGGCTAACGACCGGCTGAATTCGCTGCCTCAGACGTTCCGAAGCGCGCGGCCCGACGAATCGCCGAAGCCCTCGATCAGCGCCTCGATGCCGTCCACTTCGGCCAGGCGCGCCTTGACGTCGCGCAACCAGCCGAGATGTTGCTCGGTGGCGTCCTCACCCAATGCAGCCTCGGCATCCTTCAGTTCTCTAAGTAAGGAGTGCCATTGGCGATGCAAGGAGACGAGCTGATGCCACGTCGAAAGAACATCGTCGCGCGCTGCGCCGGGTTGTGCGCCCCACACGTCCTTGGTCGTGATGGCTGCTTCAAGCCGTTGAAGCGGTTCGGATAATCCGCCCTTGCCGACGTCGTGCCGGATGTTCGCCGCGGCCTCGTCGGGGGCCTCGCCATGGTGCTTGTCATGGGCGAAGGCCGCGATGATGCCGGCACGCAGCCTGATCGCTTCGGGATGCGCGAGTTCCAGCGCCGCGACCTCTTCGAGATGGTCGTGGAGCAGCCACGGGTGGTTGAGGAGCGATTGCAGGATCAGCGCCTCGCGCCGCGATAGCGTGCTGCGCTGGCCGCGCATGATGGAACTGGTCGCCAGTTGGGGACTGGCGACCTGATAGGGCGCGCGATTGATCGTCAGGGTTCCCGTCGCGGCTTGCCGGCCGCCATTGCGGCCGGGGAGCCCCGGCTGGAACGGGCGCTGGCCGCCAAAGCCGGGCCGGCCGTTCTGATTGCCTGCAAAGCGGCTTTGTCCGCCGCGAAACTGGTTTTGCGGCGGCGCGAACGTCGCCCGCAGGCGTTCCGCCATATCCTGCCGGTAATAGCGCTTCACGGTGTCGTCGCGGATGGCGTTGGCGATCTCGTTGATGCGGGCTTCAAGCGCCGCGCGGCGTTCGGGCGTGGCGAAATCGCCGCCGGCGATCTCGCGCGACCAGATCACCTCGGCAAGGCCGCGCGCGCCCTTGATGACCTCCTCGATCGCGCCGCGGCCGCCGGAGCGCGCCAGATCGTCGGGGTCTTGCCCTTCCGGCAGCATGGCGAATTTCAGGCTCTTGCCGGGCAACAGATGCGGCAGCGCCATTTCGGCGGCGCGGAACGCGGCCTTCTGGCCGGCCTTGTCGCCGTCGAAACACAGAACCGGCTCGTCCGACATCTTCCACAGCAGCGCCAACTGGTTCTCGGTCAGCGCGGTGCCGAGGGGGGCGACGCTGGCCGGAAAGCCCGCGCCGACCATCGCGATGACGTCGACATAGCCTTCGACCACGACAACGGCGGCATGGGCCGGCTGGCCGGATGGGGGCGCGCGCCCGGCCTCATGCGCGGCCTTCCGAGCGGTCGCCTGATTGTAGAGATTGTCGCCCTTGTGAAACAGCGGCGTCTCCGGCGAATTCAGGTATTTCGCCGCGACATCCTTTTCGAGCGCCCGGCCGCCGAAGGCGATGACGCGGCCGCGGACATCCGTGATCGGAAACATCACGCGGTCTCGGAATTTGTCGTAGGGCACGGGAATATCTTCGCCGCCGACCAGAAGCCCGGCCTCGACCATGTCGGGCACGGGAATACCGGCGGCGCCGAGATGCTCCTTCAGCGCGAAGCGGTCGGCGGGCGCATAGCCAAGGCGGAACTGCAATTGCGTGGCCGGTGAAAGACCACGGTCGGCGAGATAGCCGCGCCCGCGCGCCCCGGCGCGGCCCGCCAGCGTCTCGGCGAAGAAGGTGGCCGCCATCTCCATCACGTCATAGAGCGTCTTGCGGCGCTGCTCGTGACGAGCGGCCTCCGGCGTCGCGGCGGGCAGGGCCACGCCGGCCATCGCGGCGACGCGCTCGACAGCCTCGGGGAACGGCACCCCTTCGGTCTGCATGATGAAATCGAAGATGTTGCCGTTCTTGCCCGACGAAAAGTCGAACCACGCCATCTTCTCGTCATTGACGAAGAACGACGGCGATTTCTCCTGCTGGAACGGCGACAGGCCCTTCCACTCGCGGCCCGCTTTCTTCAGCTTCACGCGCCGGCCGACGACTTCCGAACACGGAAGCCGTTCGCGCAGGTCGTCGAGGAACTGGGGCGTGAAGCGCATGGTCTGGTGAATATAGGAATTATCCTATCCCGAGCGAAGAGATGGAGTTGTCCAGAGGAATTCACAGGGCGTATCCTCACGACTTGCTTATTAAATACAAGTGTATATACACTCCGTCTTGGCAATGGTTCTGACCCGGCCAGCGAGCTTTAGAGTTCGCCCAGCATGGGTACAGACCCGGCGGAAAGGATGTTCGATGGAATTTACATCAACCGTTTTAGCCGGGATCGACAGATGCGTTTTAGCAAAGCGGCGCCTGCGCAGTTTGAGTGGAATGAAGAAAAAAGTTTGATCAACAAGCGAAAGCACGACATTGATTTCGAGACTGCCAGCGAGGTTTTTTACGAGTCTGTCTTGATCCGGAAATCGGATCGCAACAACGAAGAACGTTGGATCGCTATAGGCGTGTTGGGAAACCGCATCGTAACCGTCGCGTTTACGCGACGAGAGCAGACAATCCGGATCATTTCGGCCCGCAGGGCGAGGAAAAATGAAGAAAGAGATTATCGTAACCAGGAGGTGGGGAGACCGCCGGAAAGGGAAGACTGACTGGTCTCGTTTCGACGCGCTGACCGATGATGATATCGCCAAAGCCGTCGCGAATGATCCCGATGCCGTCCCGATCGATTTGGACTGGTCGAAGGCCGAGCTTGTTACCTTTGTGAAGAAGAAGCCGATATCAATTCGGGTCGACGAAGACGTGCTCGACTATTTCAAGAAGCAGGGCGATGGATACCAGCGCCGCATCAACGCCGTGCTGCGATCTTACATGCAGCAGACATCGAAGCCGAAAAAGCGCGCGTAGCCATCGAGTGCCGCCACCCTCCCCCACCGCACGCAGCAAGGGCTGCGTTTCGGGGAGGGATAAGAAGCCGCATGCATATCTGCCCCCAGCCGCCGACACCTGATGCCGGGACGGTCGACGCGCCATATCAGCCGCACAGAACCCACGCGCGAAAGCCCCCATGCACGACCGAACCCTCCTGACGGACGCGCAGCGCGAGCCGAGCCCGTGGCTGGTGCTCTCGCTCGCGATCGCCTGCGGCGTCACCGTCGCCAATATCTATTACGCGCAGCCGCTGATCGGATCGATCGGGCAATCGTTCGGCATCGATATCGCCAGCGCCGGGCTGATCGTGACGATGCTGCAGATCGGCTACGTGCTCGGCCTGCTGTTTCTCGCGCCGCTCGGCGATCTCGTGGAGAACAAGACGCTGATCCTCGTCACGCTCGGCGGTGTGGTCGCGAGCCTTGTCGTTTCGGCTATCGCGACCAACGCCCTTGTCTTCATCGCCGCCTCGCTGCTGCTGGGCGTCACCGCGACCGGCACGCAGATGATCGTGCCGGTCGCGGCGCATCTCGCGCCTGAACGCAGCCGCGGCCAGATCGTCGGCACCGTGATGAGCGGGCTGCTGATCGGCATTCTGCTGGCCCGCCCGCTATCGACGCTGGTGTCGGGGCCGTTCGGCTGGCGCGCGATCTATGGGCTCTCGGCGCTGGCGATGTGTCTGGTCGTGGCGATGCTGACGGTCGCGCTGCCGCGACGCCGGCCGGTCAACGCGCAAAGCTACGGCGCGCTGATCGGTTCGCTGTGGGATGTGCTGGTCAGCAATCCGGTTCTGCAACGGCGTGCCTTCTATCAGGCGCTGTTGTTCGCGGCCTTCACGCTGTTCTGGACCGCGATCCCGCTGCTGTTGCAGCAGCCGCCGTTTTCGCTAGGCCATCTGGCGTTGTCGGCGTTTCTTCTGAGCGGCATCGCCGGCGCTTTCGTCGCACCCGTCGTCGGGCGGCTCGCCGATCGCGGTTACAGCGATGCCGTCACGGCGATCGCCATGGCCGCCGTGATGCTGAGCTTCGTGCTGACATGGGCCGGCAGCAGCGGGTCGCTCGTGCTGATGGTGATCGCCGGCATTCTGCTCGATGCCGGCACGCAAGGCACGCATATCACAAGCCAGCGCATGATCTACACGCTGCCGGCGGAGATTCGCAGCCGTCTCAACGCGCTGTATCTGGCGATCTTCTTTTTCGGAGGCGCGGCCGGATCGGCCGTCAGCGGTTTCTCCGTCGCCAAGGGCGGCGCGGCGATGGTCTGCGCGATCGGCTGCGGCATCGGGGCTGTTGCATTGATCGCCTTCGCGATCGAATGGATGCGGCGGCGCTGAGGCTACGCTGCCGTGAATTTTCCTGACGCGATGCGGGACAAGGCCGTCACCGGCCAGTTGTAGACGTAAGTCCATGCCTCATGCACCGCGCCGTCGTCCGACGCGACCGGCAGCGTCTGCCGCAGATATTCGGTCGGCGCGGCAAAGCCGTCGCCGCAGGCCTCGTAAATGTCGAGTTCGCGCAGCAAGGCATCCGGTTGCCGCAGCCGAAACATCTCGCCCCGCACGATGTCGGCGGCATCGTCGGACAACAACAATCCCGGATAGTGCTTGATCAGATACAGCCGGCCGCGGCAGGTGGCCTCGGCGACGAAATCCGCATGGGCGAACAAAAGCCGGGCCATCGGGTGATCATGGCCGCGCATCAGCGTGCCATAAACGAAGAGAAGGTCGGAAGCGATACTCATTCCCCAGTGTCGTTGTCGTTCACGCCGCGGTCTTGATCTCGTCGCTGATGACCTTGAAGTTGACGAGGTCCATGCGGCCGAAGCTGGTCGTCAGCGCCACGTCGGCGGCGTCGCGGCCGGTGCCCATCAGAATGCGGCCGATGCGCTGCTTGTTGTGGCGCGCGTCGAACGTGTACCACTGGCCGGAGAGATAGACCTCGAACCAGCCGGAAAAATCCATCGGATTGGGATCGATGGGAATGCCGATGTCGCCCATGTAGCCGGTGCAGTAGCGCGCGGGAATGTTCATGCAGCGGCAAAACGTCAGCGCCAGATGCGCGAAGTCGCGGCAGACGCCCGTCTTTTCCTCATAGACGTCGTGCGCGGATTTCATGTGGTGCGCGTGCTGATAGCCGAACGTCACATGGTTGTGGACGAAGGCGACGATGGAAGCGACGCGCTCCCAGCCCGGATTGGTGTGGCCGAACAGATTCCACGCGACGTCGGTCAGCTTGTCAGTCTCGCAATAGCGGCTCGGCATCAGATAGAGCAGGCACTCGTCCGGCAGTTGATCGACGGGAATCTGCTGCGCGGTCGGCACGTGCAAATCGGGCTGGCCGGAATCGCGCACCAGCGTGTCGCCGGTGAAAGTGATGCTGCCGGACGGCGCGATCAGGCGGCCGCAGACATTGCCGAAAATGTCGCGGTAGTAGCTGATCGGCACGTCGCGATCATTGGTGATGCTTTCGAGGCCGACGATGTCGCCGAAGCGCGACGGATGAATACTGAGCATCAGCACCATCGGCGTCGGATTGTTGGCGAAATAGGTGATCTCGAATCCGACCCGGATTTCCATAAGTTTAAACCTCTGCCTTTTCGCCTGCCGAAACAACGTTGATGTTCACGTCCATGCCGAGATAGGCGTCGGCCGAACCGAGATATGTGCCATGGAGAGGAATCGCCTGGCGCGGATCGCGCGACACCGCGACACGAATGAGATCGCGGCTGCCAATGATGCCGTTGGTCGGATCGAATTCGATCCAGCCGGCGCTCGGCAGATAGACCTGCACCCAGGCATGCGTCGAGCCGCCGCCGACATAGCCGCGTTCGCGGTCGCCATGAACGAACAGATAGCCCGACACGAAACGCGCTGCGATGCCGAGCCGGCGCAGAGCCTCGATCATCAACAGCGCGAAATCGCGGCAGGTGCCGGAGCCGGTCTGCAACGTATCGAGCGGATGCTGCGTGCCGTGGGCGTGGCGCTTGCGATAGGTGAAGGAACGGCGGATGCCGTGCGTCATCTCGCTGAGAATATTGAAGGTCGGGGTCGGGCCTTCCGCATCGAGAAAGGTCCGGGCCCAGGCCGACAACTCGCCCTGCGGATCGCCGTATTGCGGCGCGATGAATTGCGTGAGGTCCGGAAATTCCTCGTCGTCGTACAAAAACGGATAGAAGTAGGCCTGATCGTCAGGCGTCAGCGCGAAATCCTCGACCGGCATGTGCTCGACCGTGGCGGTGCTGCTGAAGCTGAGCGCGCGGGCACGCTCGTCGAAGCGCGCGATCGCAACCGTGTTGCCGAAGACGTCGTGGATGTAGCGTAGCGACAGCGGCTCGGGCATGATTTCGAGCCTGGAGTTCAGCACGCGCAGGTCATGGCCGTCGCGCGGGCGCAGCATGATGCGGTGTTCGCCGAACGCCACCGGATGCGCGTAGCGGTATTCGGTCTTGTGATGGATCGTCAGCAGCGGCATCGTCGCAGCAATCATGTCGTGACTTTGTACAATCGAATCGGTAGCGCTCTTTGCGCAAACAAAAGGACGCGGCTGCCGCGAAAAAAGGCATGGTCAGGATTGCAAGCGCGTTTGTCGCCCCGGATACAAGCTTACGCATGGAACTCGAACAGGTTCCGCCGTTTCATGACGAAAATGTTGCAGGGCACTCGCCGTTTGTGCTGACTTGCGACCATTATGGCCGCCGCATTCCGCAGGCGCTGCGCGATCTCGGGGTCGCACAAAGCGACCTCGCGCGCCATATCGCCTGGGATATCGGGATCGCGGGGGTTGCGACCAGGCTTTCGAACATGCTCGACGCGCATCTGATCGCGCAGGTCTATTCGCGGCTGGTGATCGACTGCAACCGGCCGTTCACCTCGCCCGGATCGATCCCGTTGATCTCGGAAGCGACGGTCATACCGGGCAACGAGGCGTTGTCGGAAGCGGACATCGCGCTGCGCCGCGATCTGATTTTCGCGCCCTATCACACGCGCATCGCCGCGGCGCTCGACGCACGCGCGCGGGCCGGCCGGCCGACGGTGCTGATCGCGCTGCATAGTTTCACGCCGGTCTATGCCGGTGTGGCGCGGCCGTGGCACATCGGCACGCTGTATCACCGCGACGACCGGCTGCCGGCGCTGCTGCTCGCTGCCTTGCGCGCGGAGGGCGATCTCGTCGTCGGCGACAACGAGCCCTATGCGGTGGACGACGCGACCGATTACGCGATCCCGGTTTACGGCGAAGGCCGCGGGCTGATCCACACCGGCATCGAGATCCGGCAGGATCTGATTTCGGACGCCGCCGGCGAGACGGCGTGGGCGGAGCGGCTGGCGCGGGTGTTTGCGGGGATCGAGGAGACGTTGCGGGCGAGGGGGATGGTTTAGCGCCGTCCATTCACTCGGCTCGCAATGGCGACCTCAGTTCAACGCCGCCTTCACCATGCCGCTGGCTTTGGCGAAGTCCATCTGGCCGGCGAATTTGGCTTTCAGCGCGCCGATGACCTTGCCCATGTCCTTGATCCCCGCTGCATTCGTCTCGGCGATGATGGCCGCGATCGCGGCCTTCACGTCGTCGTCCGACATTTGCTTCGGCAGATAGCCCGAGATGATCGCGATCTCCTCGCGCTCCTGCGCGGCGAGCTCAGCGCGCCCGCCTCTGTCGTACAACTCCACGGACTCCTGGCGCTGCTTGATCATCTTCTGCAGCACGCCGAGAATGTCGGCGTCGGACAGCGGCGGCCTGCTCTGGCCGCGCGCGTCGATATCGGCGTTCTTGATGGTCGAATTGACCATCCGCAGCGTGGACAGCTTGCGCTCGTCCTTGGCGCGCATGGCGTCCTTGACGGCGTTGTTGATGTCGTCGCGCAGCATGGCAGTCTCCTGGATTTGAAACGCTGATCTAGGACGTCCGGCGACGCGAGACAACTCACATCCGCAACCAGTCGACCAGCGCCGCGCTTGTTTCGTGGGGCCGCTCGATTTGCGACATATGTCCGCACTTCGGCAGGATGACGAGCTTCGCGCCGTTGATGCCGTCGGCCATTTCGGTCGACAGCGCATTCGGAATGACATTGTCCTGATCGCCCGACAGCACCAGCGTCGGGCAGGCGATCTGCGCCAGCGTCGGGCGCGAATCCGCCCGGCCGATGATCGCGGCCTGCTGCCGCAGGAAGCCGTCGGCGCCGACATCGTCGCCCATGGCAAAGACCATCTCCTTCAGCGGCGTATCGTTCAGCCGCGACGGATGCACCATGTTCGGCCACAGCACGTCGAGCGCCGCGCGCGGGCCGCCGGTTTTGACCTGCGCCATCAAGGCGCGGCGGCGCTCGCTCGCCTCGGGCGTATCCGGCCGCGCCTGCGTGTTGATGAGCGCGAGCTTCGCGACGCGCTCCGGGGCCTGCCGCATGATCTCGAAGGCGATGTAGCCGCCCATCGAATGGCCGGCGAGCGCGAAGCGCGGCGGCGCGTCGGCCAAAATCCGCTGCGCGATCGCAGCCATGCTGTCATGGCGAATATGATTGGCGATGGTGACGGGCCCGAACGCCCACATCGCTTGCACCACCGGCAGGTAAATCCGCGCGGAGGAAGCAAGACCTGGGATCAGCAGGATGGGCAAAGTGCTGGATGTCATGGTGTTCCTCTCAACAGGCATAGCGTGCTCCCTCTCCCCGCCGGGGAGAGGGTTGGGGTGAGGGGGGAACGACACTCGCGACTGTGTTAGCCCCCTCACCCGCCGCGAAGACGCGGCGACCTCTCCCCAGCGGGGAGAGGTGATGCCGTACCCGCTGGCATCCTTCAAGTGATCGCGCACGACGACAATAACCCTAGGTCGCGCGCCAACCCTGTCAATTCGGCCGGCAGATGTGCCGGGATTGCATGTGAATCCGCGCGTCCCGGCTTTGACGCAGGCTGCGGTGCGGGCTATGTCATGGGCTCATGACCCCATCGAAAAACTCACAAGCCTGGCCGGAGCACAAACCGACCGCGCTGCTCGTGCTTGCCGACGGCGCCGTGCTGGAGGGCTTCGGCCTCGGCGCGGAAGGAAAAGCCGTCGGCGAAGTCTGCTTCAACACGGCGATGACCGGCTATGAGGAAATCCTCACCGACCCGTCCTATGCCGGGCAGCTCATCACCTTCACCTTCCCGCATATCGGCAATGTGGGCGCCAACGACGAAGACATCGAGGCGCTGAACATGGCGGCGACGCCGGGCGCGCGTGGCGTCATCCTGCGCGCCGCCATCACCGATCCCTCGAACTATCGCGCCACCCGCCATCTCGATCAGTGGCTGAAGGCCCGCGGCATCGTCGGCCTGTCCGGCATCGACACCCGCGCCTTGACCGCATTGATCCGCGACAAAGGCATGCCCAACGCCGTCATCGCCTTTTCCGCCAAGGGCGAATTCGATATCGAGGCGCTGAAGAAGGAAGCGCGCGAATGGCCGGGCCTGGAGGGCATGGACCTCGTGCCGATGGTGACATCCGGCCAGCGCTTCACATGGGACGAAAAGCCCTGGGCGTGGGACGTCGGCTTCGGCCGTCTGGAGACGCCGGAGTTCAACGTCGTCGCGATCGATTACGGCATCAAGCGCAACATCCTGCGGCTTCTCGCCGGCGAAGGCTGCAAAGTCACGGTGGTGCCGGCGACGACATCCTCCGAAGACATTCTGGCGATGAAGCCGGACGGCGTGTTCCTGTCGAACGGGCCGGGCGATCCGGCCGAAACCGGCAAATACGCCGTGCCGGTGATTCAGGACGTGATCGCATCGGGCGTGCCGACCTTCGGGATTTGCCTCGGCCACCAGATGCTCGGCCTCGCGGTCGGCGCCAAGACCAAGAAGATGCATCAGGGCCATCACGGCGCCAACCATCCGGTGAAGGACGAAACCACCGGCAAGGTCGAGATCACCTCGATGAATCACGGCTTCGCGGTGGACGAGGCGACGCTGCCGAAAGGCGCGACCCAAACCCATATCTCTCTGTTCGACGGCTCCAATTGCGGCATCCAGCTCGACGGCAAACCGGTGTTCTCCGTGCAGTATCACCCCGAGGCGTCGCCCGGCCCGCGCGATTCGCATTATCTGTTCACGCGGTTCGCGGAGCTGATGCGGGCGAAGAAGGGGTGAGACCGTCATTGCGAGGAGTCGTTGGTCCTCGAAGACCGGGATCAACGACTCCTCGCAATGACGAATATTTGCGCCGTGCGCTGGTGTTGATATGATCGCCATCATTTCAATGAAGCGCCGGACCTCTCATGACCGACACTCCCAAACGTACCTATGGCGTGACGCCGACCGCGACCATGGCGTCGATGTCCGGTCTCGATTTCGTCCGGGCGATGTTCAACGGCGAGTTGCTCGATCCGCCGATCATGGAGACCATCGAACCGTTCGATTGCACGGCCCAGAAGGGACATGTCGTGCTGCATTCGATCCCCGGCGCGCGGCATTACAATCCGATCGGCTCGGTGCATGGCGGCTACGCCGCCACTTTGCTCGACTCCGCGATGGGGCTTGCGGTTCACACCACGCTGCCGCCCGGCATGGGCTACACCACGCTGGAATTCAAAGTGTCGTTCATTCGCGGCATGAGCACGGAGTCAGGCACGGTTCGCACCGAAGGCAAGGTGCAGAATGCCGGCCGCCGCGTCGCGATGGCCGAGGCCTCCATTACCGACGCCAAGGGTCGGCTCTTGTGCCACGCCACCACGACGTGTCTCGTGTTCGAGATTCCGAAAACATGACGCAACGTCATTCCGGGGCTCGGTCGGCTCTTGCCGGACGAGAGCCCGGAATCTCATCAAGTTCAGCGTGCCCTCAGGTGCGCAATTGCGCACCGCCGAATGCTGAGATTCCGGGTTCGCTCGCAGCTCACGCTGCGCGCGCCCCGGAATGACGTTTTCAATCAAACCACAATGCTCAGCCGTTTCGCCGCCCGCGTGATGCCGGTGTAGAGCCAGCGCGCGCGGCTGTCCTGAAACGCAAAGCTCTCGTCGAACAGCACAACGTCGTCCCATTGCGAGCCCTGCGATTTATGCACCGTCAGCACATAGCCGTAATCGAACTCGTCATAGGGTTTGCGCTGGTCCCACGGCAATTGATCGACGCCGCCGGAAAAGCAATCCGCGCGCACGGAAACTTTCGTCACCTTGCCGCCGAAGTCCTCGTCCGGCGACAAGCGCATGGTAATAATCTTCGACTTCGACTGCGCGCGCGCCTTGACGCGCCACAGCCCGCCATTGAACAGCACCTTCTTGCGGTTGTTTCGCAGGCAGACCAGCTTGTCGTTGGCGACGGGCAGGGGATCGTCGATGTTCAACCGCTGCCGCACCCGCATGTTGTAGGCGCGGCGGGTGTTGTTGCGGCCGACCAGAACCTGATCGGCCTCCATAACGCGCGCCGGATCGAGTTCCTGACGCGACACGACCTCGCTCTCGCCGTAGCGGCCGATATCGAGTTCGCGGCCCTCGCGCACATCCATCGACATCCGCACGATCGGATCATGCTCGGCCTGGCGGTGCACTTCGGTCAGCATGATGTCGGGTTCGGCATTGGTGAAGAAGCCGCCACCCGAGATCGGCGGCAGTTGCGCGGGATCGCCGAGCACCAGCAACGGGCAATCGAACGACAAGAGATCGCGGCCGAGTTCTTCGTCGACCATCGAGCATTCGTCGATCACGATCAGCTTGGCTTTCGAGGCCGGCGCGTCGTCCCATAGCTCGAAGTTCGGCTGTTCCTCGCCGGATTCGCGGGCGCGGTAGATCAGCGAATGGATCGTCGACGCGCCGTCGCAGCCCTTGTTGCGCATCACGAGCGCCGCTTTGCCGGTGAAGGCGGCGAATTTCACCTCGCCGTCGACGCCGTCGGCGATGTGCCGCGCCAGCGTCGTCTTGCCGGTTCCGGCATAGCCGAACAGGCGGAATATGGGCGGCGTGCCGCGCTTGCCGGGCCTGGCCTTGAGCCAGTCATGCACGGCTTTCAGCGCGGCATCCTGATGCGGGGTGAAGGTAGGCATGACGGCTCGAAAATCCGGCGAAACGGCGCGACTCAGCCGTCCGCGAAAGCTAACCGTTCGCGCCGCCAGCGCAAGTTGCGCAAGCGGGGCGAGCATGGGAGACGTCATTCCGGGGCGCGACCGCCGCTTGGCGGACGCGAACCCTCATCATGTTCATCTTGCCGAGATTCCGGGTTCGCGTTCGGCAAGAGCCGACCGCGCCCCGGAATGACGATGTGGAGTGAGGACGATCGAATGAAGCGCGTTGGGATTTGGTTGATCTATCTCGTCGGCGCGCTGTCGATCGGCTATCTGGCGCTCTATGCCTATGCGATGGTCACGAACAAGGGTCTGCAGCCGGGCGACCCGATCAAGATCTTTCGCAAGCAGGACGCGCCGAGCTATTCGTGAGCGGACCGACCTGCATGGCCGTCGCCCCCGCTCATGCGGGGCCCCGTATTCCAGAGCATGATTTATGGGAGTACTGGTTCCCTCGCTGTCGCGGGGGGACGGCGTTTGATCTTGTCGCTCACGCGCTCGCCGCCACGGCGCGATAATCCGCAGCGCCCGCGCCGATGCCCATGCCCGCGCCGGCCGGCGTGATCGGCAGTCCGCCATCGGCATATTCGTTGAGCTTGTTGCGCAGCGTGCGGATCGAGATGCCGAGAATGTTGGCTGCGTGCGTGCGGTTGCCGAGGCAATGCTTCAGCGTTTCCAGAATGAGGTCGCGTTCGACATCGGCCACCGTGCGGCCGACCAGCGCGCGCGTCACTTGCTCGGCGGCAAAGGTCGCATGCGCCACGGCCGGTGCGGTCCTGGCGAGATCGAGCCGGTCGCCGTCCGGCGTCAGGATCGCATCCGCGCCGATCTCGTCGCCGCAGGCCATCAGCACCGCGCGATGGATGGTGTTTTCGAGTTCGCGGACATTGCCCTGCCAGCGGTTGGTCGTCAGCACGCGGCGGGCTTCCGCCGAAATCGGCCGCACCGGCACGCCGTTGGCCTCGGCATATTTGCGCGCGAAGTGCGACGCAAGTTCGGTGATGTCGGCGGGGCGGTCGCGCAGCGCCGGAATTTTCAGGTTCACGACGTTCAGGCGGAACAGCAGATCCTCGCGGAACGTGCCCTCGCGCACGGCGTCCGCGAGGTTGCGGTTCGACGTCGCGATGATGCGGATGTCCACCGGCACGGGGCGGGTGCCGCCGACGCGGTCGATGACGCGTTCCTGGATCGCGCGCAACAGCTTCGATTGCAGCCGCACGTCCATCTCGGAAACTTCGTCGAGCAACAATGTGCCGCCGGTGGCCTCCTCGAACTTGCCGATGCGGCGCGCGATGGCGCCGGTGAACGCGCCCTTCTCATGGCCGAACAATTCGGATTCCAGAAGATGTTCGGGGATCGCGGCGCAGTTGATCGAGATGAACGGCTTCTTGGCGCGGTGCGAGCGGCTGTGGACATGCCGCGCCAGCACCTCCTTGCCGGTGCCGCTTTCGCCAGTGATCATCACTGAGGCGTCGGAGCCCGCAATCTGCTGCGCCAGCTTGATGACCCTGGCCATCGCGTCGTCGCGATAGATCAGATCGCGCGCATCATTGGCGACAGCGGCGAGCACGGCTGCGATCAATTCAGGATCTGGCGGCAGCGGGATGTATTCCTTCGCGCCGGCACGGATCGCCGCGACCGCCGCGCGGGCATCGCTGGTGATGCCGCAAGCGACGATCGGAACGTGGATGTGCTCGGCCTCGAGCCGCATCACGAGGTCGCGGATGTCGAGCGCGACATCGACCAGCAGCAGGTCCGCGCCCTTGCCGCCGCGCAGTACGCGCATCGCCTGGTCGTGGTCCTCGGCGTGAACGACGGACGCGCCGTTGTCCATCGCGATCTTGGTGGCGGTGGTGAGCTGGCCCTTCAGGGTGCCGACGATGAGAAGCCGCATGGTGGTCTCCTATGATCCGTTCGCCGTCGCGGCGTGTGTCTTGATATGTTGAGCGTCAAAGTTCGAGAACATGCGAACCACCGGCACTGCCTCACCTCTCCCTTGGGGAGAGGTCGACCGCGTAGCGGTCGGGTGAGGGGGCTCGCACCTCGATAGGTTCGGACCCCCTCGCCACCAACCCTCTCCCCCAAGGGGAGAGGGGGCGCGCCCTGCGTGTTGCGGCGTGAATGATTCATCTTCAATCCCGCTCGGCCTTGATGATTTCGGTCATGGTGACGCCGAGCTTGTCCTCGACGAGGACGACCTCGCCGCGCGCGACGAGGCGATTGTTGACGTAGATGTCGATCGCTTCGCCGACGCGGCGGTCGAGTTCGAGCACGCTGCCGGGCCCGAGCTTCAGCAACTCGCCGACATCCATTTTCGAGCGGCCGAGCACCGCCGAAACCTGCACCGGAACGTCGAAGACAGCTTCGAGATCGGCGGCGATGCGCGAGACCTGCTCGCCGGTGTCCTGCGCGAAATCGTCGGGCAGGCCGCTCGGCGGGCCGTTCAGATCGGGCAACGGCATGTGCGTGTCGGTGTTCATGGGTTGATCCTCAGGCCGTGTTGCGCGACGCCAGATAGCGCCCGACGAGTTCGGTGATCTTGGCTTCGGTGGCGGCGCGATCCAGCACGACGCCGCCATCGGCCCATTCGATCTTGCAGTCGCCGCCGGCGATATCGGGTTCTGCGAGAATCACGAGGCGGCCCTGAAAGCCGCTCTGCTTGGCGAGCGTCTCGATCTCGACGCGGCCGCTGTCGTACAGCGCGTCGTTGAGCCGCACGACGAGATGCGGCGTCGCGACGAGGTGGCGGAAGCAATCGCTGACCAAAGCGCTGACGGCGGCGAGCGGCTCGTTGGCCAGCAATTCGCCGGCAAGTTTTCGCGCGACCGCAACGGCCACCTCGACCGCCTCGGTCTCCATGCGGGTCTCTATGCCGGCGAAACGGGCCGCCACCAGATTGATCGCATCGCCGATATCGCCGAGCGCCTGTGCATGGCGACGACCATTGGCGACAATCGTTTCGCGCTGCGCGGCCTCGAAACCGTTGCGATAGCCGCGCGCTTCGGCGCCGGCGACCTGCTCGGCCACTTCCGCCTCGTTCGGCGCGCGCGGGCGGCCGGTCTCCGGAGCGGAGAAATCGACGTCGAACAGGAATTTCGCAGGCGCGCCCATCAATACACCAACTCGTCGTCGGCCTTGTTTTTCGACAGCATGATCTCGCCCTTGGCCGCGAGATCCTTGGCGAGGTTGACCATCTGCGCCTGCGCCTCGTCGACGTCGCGCAGTCGCACCGGGCCGAGTGCCGCCATGTCGTCCGTCAGCATCTTGCCGGCGCGCTGCGACATGTTGCCGAGGAAGAACGAGCGCACCTCTTCGTTGGCGCTCTTCAGCGCGATGCCGAGCTTGTCCTTGTCGACTTTGCGCATCAGGGTCTGCGCCGAGCCGGCATCGAGCTTGATGAGGTCGTCGAACGTGAACATCAGCGCCTTGATGCGCTCGGCCGCCTCGCGATTGTCTTCTTCCAGCGAGGTGATGAAGCGGGTCTCGGTCTGGCGATCGAAATTGTTGAAGATTTCCGCCATGACCTCGTGGGCGTCGCGGCGTCGCGTCTGCGACAGGTTCGACATGAATTCGGTGCGCAGCGTCTGCTCGACGCGCTCGATGACTTCTTTCTGAACCGCTTCCATCTTCAGCATGCGGCCGATGACGTCGAGCGCCATCTCTTCGGGCAGAATGCCGAGCACGCGCGCGGCCTGTTCGGGCTTCAGCTTCGACAGCACCACGGCGGTGGTCTGCGGATATTCATTCTTCAGATAGTTGGCGAGCACCTCTTCCTGCACGTTGGAGAGTTTCTCCCACATGTTGCGTCCAGCGGGGCCGCTGATCTGTTCCATGATCGACGAGACGCGATCGGCGGGCAGATATTGCTGCAACAGCCGATGCGTGGCGTCGTAATTGCCGTTCAGCGCGCCGGACGCCGACATCCGCGACGCGAATTCAAGCATCAGATCCTCAACCACATCGGCCTGCACGGTGCCGAGCGTCGCCATCGTCATCGACAGATCGCGCACTTCGTCGTCTTCGAGCATGGCCCAGACCTTGCCGCCATATTGTTCGCCGAGCGCGAGCATCAGCACGGCCGCGCGTTTCGGCCCGCTCAGCGGCTTGGCTTTGATGCGGCCGCCGGGCACGCGCGCGAGCGTCGAGAGGATGCCGGCCATATCGGATTGGGTTTGCGGAACGGCCATGTCAGCTCACGCGGGCTCTGAAAGCCATTGACGGATGATCGATGCGGTCTCGGACGGGTTGCGATCGGCAAGTTCGCCGACGCGATGGATCGACTGCGCGTTGACCTGACCCTGCACCTGCGCGACATCGATCATGCCGCTTGCGGGAACGATCGGCTGACTTTGGCCGGCGGCGATAAAGCCGGTCGAAAGCGCGGTACCGGGGGCCGGCTGCACGTGTTGGTTCTGCTGCGGCAGTCTGCCGTCGGTGAGCGCGGGCAGGGCGCCGGCATGGCCGAGCGCGACATTCGGGGCCTGATCGGAGGCGAGAATGCGCTTCATCAGGGGGCGGATCACCATGAACAGCACGACGAGGCCGAGCAGCAGCATCACGGCCATTTCAATGCCGTACATGATGTCGTCCTTGTTGAACTGCAGCAGGCCGAGCAGGCCGGTCGCGGTCTCGCCGACCGGCACCGCCGTCGGAGCCTCGGCGAATTTCAGGTTGACGACCTCGACCTGGTCGCCCCGCTTCTGGTCGAAGCCGATCGCCGAGCGCACCAGCGCCGCGATGCGGTCGAGCTGGTCCTTGCTGCGCTCCTGATAGACCATCTCGCCTTTGTCGTTCTTGCCGTAGACGCCATCGACCAGCACCGCGACCGAGATGCGGTTGACGCGGCCGGCTTCGGTGACTTCGGTCTTGGTGACGCGGGAGATTTCGTAATTGTTGGTTTCTTCGCTCTTCTTGCTCTGATCGCGCGCGGTCGGACCGCTGCCTTGTCCGCCCGGCAGTTCGTTGGCGACCGACACCTGCCCGTCCTTGCTGTCGGCGGTGGCGGAGGATTCTTCGCGCGACTGGCTGGAGCGCAGCACGCGGCCTTCCGGGTCGAATTTGTCGGAGGTCTGCGTCACCTTGTTGTAGTCGAAATCGGCCGAGAGCTGGACGCGGGCGCGGCCCGTGCCGACCACCGAGGACACGATCGCCTCGACCTGGTTGCGCATCCGCTTCTCGAACGACGCGCGGCGCTCGTCGCCGTTTCCGCCTTCGGCATTGGCTTCACCGGCCGCGCCGTCGGCCAGCAATTGTCCGACTTCATCGACGATCGAGACGCGCTGCGGCTTCAATCCGTTGACCGCGGAGGCGACGACATGGCGGATGGCGCGAACCTGCTGGGCGTCGAGCGTGCCGCGGACGCGGACCACGATCGAGGCCGACGGCTCCGGCGTTTCGCGCGAGAAGAGCGGACGCTCCGGCAGCACGAGATGGACGCGGGCGGCCTGAATGCGGTCGATGGCGCGGATGGTGCGGGCGAGTTCGCCTTCCAGCGCGCGCAAATGATTGATGTTCTGGACGAAGCTGGTGGTGCCTAGCGCATCGGATTTGTCGAAGATTTCATAGCCGACGCCACCGCCCTTGGGCAGGCCGGATTCGGCCAGCTTCATCCGCAGCCGCGTCACCTTGTCCTTCGGCACCATGATGACCGCGCCTTCGTTGCGCAGCTCGAACGGGATCGCCTGGCGTTCGAGATCCTTGATGATGCCGGAGGAGTCTTCGCTGGAGAGATCGGTAAAGAGCGTGGTCATCTGCGGCGCGGTGGCGCGCATGATGACGAAGCCGAAGAAACCGATCAACGCGGCGGTGACGGCGACCATCGCCATCACGCGCGATGCGCCCAACCCCTTGAGGAAACTTGCCAGACCCTGCAACGCACCAGCCCCGTCAGATTCGGCGCCCGAAGATTCGGGGGACATGCCGACTGGGCAAGAATTGCCTAGGGATGGTTTCGATATGGTTAATTTCGGTTAACGGCCGGAAAGATTTGCAAAAACACGAATATCCGGCAGTTTCCCGAAGGAAACGCCGGTTGTCGTAAGACCAAATTAATCGGAATTAACGGCGTGTTAACGCGACACGCGTAAATCGACGCGACGGGAGTTGCTGCTTATTGCCGGTATTGCTGGATGCGCGTGGTGCGCAGCCCGGCAAGGCCATGCTGGTCGATCGAGAACTGCCAGGAGAGGAATTCGTCGACCGTCAACGTGTAACGGCTGCAGGCTTCCTCAAGGGACAAAAGCCCACCGCGAACGGCGGCGACGACTTCGGCCTTGCGGCGGATCACCCAGCGCTTGGTGCCGGGTGCGGGCAAATCTGCAATCGTCAACGGACTGCCGTCAGGCCCGATGACGTATTTTACCCTCGGGCGATGGGGTTCTGTCATGGCGTACTCACAAACTCAACAACCACTACTCACTCCAGATACCCTACGCGCGCCGGCTTAAAATTTACCTAAGCGGAACTGCGCAATATAAATCTCCTTGAATGGGTTGAATTTGCGCGCGCGGCGCGCGCTCTTTCGCTCGTCCACGAGGGGTGCGGGAAGTCACTCAGGGCCTGTTGTGCCGTCGCGCTTAGCCCACGATGCCCTTGATCTGCGCGACGGTGTATTTCTCGCCGCCGATTGTCAGCAGCGGCGGGGTCTGGGTCAGATCGACGGCGCTCACTGTGCCCTGCACTTGCGTGGTGACGCCGACGTTGGTGCCGGCAGAGTCGATCGCGGTTGCGGTCAGCTTGTATTTTCCGGCCGGCCATTGCGTGCCGTCGGCGCCCTTGCCGTCCCACGTAAACGCCTGATTGCTGCCGGCGGCGGCGGCGTAGCTGCCGGTGAAGACGTTCTGGCCGCTGGCATTCGTAATAGTGACGCCGATCGTCGAATCCTTGGTGACGTCGAGATTCCAGACCGCTGTCCCGTTGGCGAGCGTCGCTGTCGCGCCGTCCACCACGGCCGTCTTGCCGACGAAGCCGAGGGCCTGGGTCGACTGCGCCGTCTGCTGCAAGGAGACCAGCGTCGAAAGCTGGTCGTTCGATTTCAATTGCTGCTCGACGCCGGCGAACTGCACGAGTTGCTGCGTGAACTGATTGGTGTCGAGCGGATCGAGCGGGTTCTGGTTCTGCAACTGCGTCGTCAGCAGCGTCAGGAACGTCTGGAAATTGCCGGCCAGCGTGCCCGACGTTCCGGAGGCCGACGATGCGGTCGAGGCCGGCAAAGCCGTGGTGCCGGAAACGACGGCGCTGGCGACGGTGGCTGCTGTGGTCATGGCGTGCTCCCTCAAACCCGGATGTCGACGCCGCTGCTGGATGGCAGCATGCGGCCGTAGCTGCGTCCCGCTGATGCAAGGGACAGGTTGTCGTCGTCGGCGATCACGAGGCGCTGCATCGCGCGGCCGCCGGTGTTGCCGTTCGGATTGTTGCTCTGTCCCGACAGCGACTGGTCGCTGAGGCTGAACTGCATTCCCTTGTCGGAGGATTGCAGCCCGGCATCGTTGAGCGCGCGCTGCAATTGCGGCGCGTCCTGACGCAGCATCGCCAGCGTCTCCGGCTTCTCGACGGTGAGATGGGACGTGACATTGCCGTGACGATCGACCTCAAGGCGGACATCGATGCGGCCCAGCTCAGCAGGGTCAAGCCGGATGTCGAAGCTAGTCTTGCCGCTGATGGCGGTGGCGGCGATCTGCATCGCCAGACCGTCGAGCGGCACCAACGCGGTCGGCGAGGCGACCACGGTCAGTTGCGGCGCTGATGGAGGCGTCGATGTCGGGGCCAGCGCGAGGCTCGGCGTCGGCGCAAATGTCTGGCCGCTGGCGTCCGTGATGGCGGGTTGCGCCGGCGCGGCGTGACGATCGCGCCGCGCCGGCGCGGCGGGAGGCTCGGCCGGCGCGGCGTCGGGTTTTGCGGCGGTCGGTGCGGCGTCGGGTTTTGCGGCGACGGGTGCTGACGGTCCGGCGTCTCTCGGCGACGCCTCGGTTGAAGCGTCTGTTGCAGTCGCGGGGCCGAGCTTGGCCGTCGCCGACCCGGCAACGGGCTTTGGCGGCGGTGTCGAACCCGCCATGAGGGCCGTGACCGCCGCTTCGGCGGGTGCATCCGGTGTCGCATCTAACGACGCAGATTTTTGCGACGGTCCGGAATCCACGGTTACGGCGGTGGCCGCAAGAGCGGCGGCGGCCGTCGCGATCGGATCGGCAGGCGCAGGCGTCGATGCGGCGATGCCTGCGGGAGCGATTTGCGGAATAAGATTCTGGACCGCGGCGACGACCGGCGCATCGGCGGACCCCGTCGGGGCGTCCGCATCGGTTGTCGTCGAGGTTTGTGCGGTGTCAGACTTCGGCGCATCGGTCCTGGTGGCTTCGGTCTTGGCGGCATCGGCCTTTGCCGGAGCCGCCGTCGCATCACTGGCCGGCGGCGCGCCCGTGGTGTTATCGGCTCCCGCATTGTCGTTTCTTGGAGCGGTGTCGCCGCGCGCGTCATCCGCCTTGGCGCGATCGGCTTTGTCGCTCGCCTTGGCTTTTGCCGGTTCCGCCGGACGCGGCGCGGTGTTGTCGATCAGAGCCGAGAAATCCTCGCGCGCCGGCGCGCCGTCGTGGCGCACGGGTGTGCTGCGCGGCGGCTGAACCTGAAGCGAGGTAGTGGTGTCGGCGGAAACGCGAGTCACGGGCAGCCTTTGACTGATGGCAGCACTTCATCAGCAAGGACCGGGCCATGCACAATCTCCAACAATATCAGAGACTTGCTGATCGTCGAGGGGTGCGAAAACCCGCGCAAATCTGCCCGGCGGCAAGATTTGCCGCGCAGGGCCGTCAAATTGCCGGGCCTGTGATTGCTTCGAGGGGGGCGCGACGATATGTAAACGGGATGTCAGCCCCCATCCTCAACAGTCTCGACCTGCCGGGTCGCCCGGAAGACACGCGCGTCGTCGTCGCGATGTCGGGCGGCGTGGATTCCTCGGTGACGGCGGCGCTGCTCAAGGCCGAGGGCTATGACGTCGTCGGCATCACGCTGCAATTGTACGATCACGGCGCGGCGACGCATCGCAAGGGCGCCTGCTGCGCCGGCCGCGACATCCATGATGCCCGCGACGTCGCCGAACGGCTCGGCATTCCGCATTACGTGCTGGACTACGAAAGCCGTTTCCGGGAATCCGTGATCGACAGTTTCGCCGCGAGCTATGCCGCCGGCGAGACGCCGGTGCCCTGCATCGAATGCAATCGCTCGGTGAAGTTTCGCGACCTTTTGAAAACCGCACGCGACCTCGGCGCGCAGGCTTTGGCGACCGGGCACTATGTCGCGTCGCGCCGCCGCGACGACGGCTCGCGCGCACTGGTCTGCGCCGCCGATGCCGATCGCGACCAAAGCTACTTCCTGTTCGCGACCACCCAAGAGCAACTCGACTTCCTGCGCTTTCCGCTCGGCGACATGACCAAGCCGCAAGCGCGCGAACTGGCGCGGCGCTTCGGTCTCGCCGTCGCCGACAAGCAGGACAGCCAGGACATCTGCTTCGTGCCGACCGGCCGCTATACGGACATCATCGCCAAGCTGCGGCCGAACGCGATGGAGCCGGGTGAGATCGTCGACCGCGACGGACATGTGTTCGGACGCCACGCCGGCATCGTGCATTTCACCATCGGCCAGCGCCGCGGCCTTGGCATCGCGTCCAATGCGCCGTTATACGTCGTCGGCATCGACGCCGCGCAGCGCCGCGTCATCGTCGGCCCGCGCGAGGCGTTGCGCATGCATCGCATCGCGCTGCGCGACATCAACTGGATCGGCGGTTCTTCTCTGGAGGCCGCTGTCGGCGACGGGCTGGAGTTGTTCGTCAAGGTGCGCTCGACGCGCCCGCCGCAGTCCGGATGGCTGCGCCTGATCGATGGCGCCTGCGAGATCGAACTCGCCGGCTTTGAGGAGGGCGTCTCTCCCGGCCAGGCCTGCGTCTTCTATGATGCGGCGGACGGGCAGGCGCGCGTGCTCGGCGGCGGCTTCATCGTGAGCGCCCGCGCGCGGATCGATCGCGATCAGGATACGCCCGCGCTCGCGACTGCGCGCGGTTAAAGAAAAGACAGGGCGGGGCTATGGGAGACATCGACCGGGCAGGGGTCGCCAAGGCCTACGGGCTGTGGGCGCCGGTCTATGACATCGTGTTCGGCAAGGTATTCGATTCCGGCCGGCAGGCGACGATCATCGAAGCCGACCGGATCGGCGGCCGCGTGCTCGATGTCGGTGTCGGAACGGGTCTGTCGCTCTCGGACTACAAGCGCACGACGAAGCTCTGCGGCGTCGATATCTCGCTGCCGATGCTGCGCAAGGCGCAGGAACGTGTCCGCGCGGAGAACCTCACCAATGTCGAATCGCTATCGGTGATGGACGCCAAAAATCTGGCGTTTCCGGATTCGTTTTTCGATGCGGTGGTCGCGCAATATGTCATCACCGCCGTGCCGGACCCGGAAGCGACGCTGGACGATTTCATTCGCGTGCTCAGGCCGGGCGGCGAACTCATTCTCGTCAATCACATCGGGGCGGAAAGCGGCGCGCGCAAATTGTTCGAGTTGGGTTTCGCGCCGCTGGCGCGGCGGCTTGGCTGGCGGCCGGAGTTCCCGTGGCAGCGGCTGGTCGATTGGGCCGCCGCGCATGGCGGCGTCACGCTTGCGGAACGTCGGCCGATGCCGCCGATGGGGCATTTTTCGCTGATCCGCTATCGCAAGGATTGATCTGCGACCTTCCGCGCGGGAACCGCTGGCTTGCCCTGCCGTTTATTGTCCATGCAGATACAATCGATCATGATCGTCACGATTTGCGCGCTCGGTTTATCCGGGGCGGCTGCGGCCCAGACCGTTAAAACGGATTGTGCGCCGACGCAGGCCAAACCCAACGATCCGAACGGGTTGAACGCCACGGGCAATGACAAGCCGCTGACCGAAAAACTTGCGGAGTCGGGCGGCGTGCTATGCCCGCCGCCCGCAGCGGATCCTGAGATTCGCGTGCCTGCGCCGAGCACCGGCAGCAACATGCCCGTGGTGCCGCCGCCCGGCAGCCCCGGCGGCGATCCGGCTGTCAAACCGAAATAGATCGAAGTTCGCGTCCGCTCGGCCGGCTTGCTTGACAGCCAACGACCCGCCTCCTTATATGCCGCGCGTTCGGACGGCGGGCTTTTGGCGTGTCGTTGTGGCCTCGTGGCGGGGTAGCTCAGCTGGTTAGAGCACGGGAATCATAATCCTGGGGTCGGGGGTTCGAGTCCCTCTCCCGCTACCACACGCAGCGCGGACGCCAACTCGCGAAATAATTCAATGAAGTTGAAATATCTGGTTTCATGCGCCGGTGTCGATGTGTTCGGTCAGATGGACCGTTCACACCGATGACGATCAGCAGCGGGCGCTGACGACCGTCCTGTTCCCGCTCGGGATCGAGGTTAGCGATAGTCGGTCGACGCCGACAGTTTGGCTGATCGCTGCGTCGAGAAGCTCTTTCCCTGTCCTCCGCATCGATCGGCGAGCCTTCCGGCGGTCCCGAAGTCACCTCGAACGATTGAACAAACCCGTCGGATCGAAGTTGGCAACGAGCCATTCCATTCACGAAAGCACATTCATTGCAGGACGCTATCGTCACCAGACTGCGGCCACGGCCACTTCGGCCGACGACGAGTGAGGCCCGTGCGTTGTTCGATCGGCTTTGCGATCTGGGCGCGGCATGTGACACCGACCGGCGTTTTCCGACCGAGAGCCTGAAGGCTCTGACGGCGCACGCGCTTCACAGCCGCTTTGCTGCAGACGCGCCGACGGCTCTATCGGGCTCCGAACAGGATCTGTTCGATTGGCTCCGGTTCATCGGTCGCGCCGACCTCAGTCTCGGCCGCCTGTACGAGGGTCACGTCAACGCGGTCAAGCTCATCGTCTGGTTCGGCTCGGTCGAGCAAAAGCGCCGCATGCGCGAGCAACTCGCGGACGGAAAGTTTTACGGCGTCTGGGCGACCGAGCCGGTGCCGGGCGTCGGTCTCGTCGAGTCCGGAGACGAAATGCGTCTGACCGGCGGCAAATCGTTCGCAAGCGGTGCGGGACATCTCGACTTTGCGATCGTGACGGCGCAGCCCGCCTCCGGACCGCGCCGCCTTGTCGTCGTGCCCGCAAACGATTTCAGTCGCGCGGATGTGTCGGGCTGGAACGTGCGCGGCATGCGGGCGACGATGAGCGGCAGCTACGATCTGACGGACCTCGCGATCGCGCCGGATGATCTGCTCGGGCCGCCCGGCGTCTATGACGACGAGCCGCGTTTCACGGCCGGCGCGTGGCGCTTCGCTGCCGTACAGCTCGGCGGCATCGAGGCGCTCGTCGCGGAAACCCGCGCGACGATGTCGGACGCCGCGCGCCGCGATCCCTTGCAGCGGCTCAAGTTCGCTGACGCCGTCGAGGCGATGCGCTCGGCGTATTTCTGGGTTCAGAGGTCGGCGGCAATGTTCGAGGCGCAACATGCCGACGCCCCGGCTTTCGCCCGCATGACTCGCGGCGTCATCGAGCGTGCTGCGCTTGACGTGATGACGCTCGCGGCGCGCATCGTCGGCACGCGCAGCGCCTTCGATGGCCAACGCATCGACAAGATCATCCGCGATCTGAGCCTCTATCTGCGGCAGGGCGGTCCGGACTACGCGCGCGACCAGGCCGCGATTGCCTGGCTCGATCACGATATCTGGGACGACGAGGACGACCGCCTGTGGTAGCGTATCCGCTGCACGCGCAGCCGCTGGCAAAAAGCCCGTGGGCGCGGGCGAAATGGCTGATCGTCGCACCCCATGCCGACGATGAAATTATCGGCTGCGGGGCCTTGATTGGCGACGGATCGAAGGACGGCCGTATCGCGGCCATCGCATTCCTGACCGACAGTGCCGGATCGCACCCCTGCGAGACTGAGGCCGATAGCCGGAGGCTCGCCGCATTGCGTCGTCGCGAGGCCAACGCCGCGATCCGCGTCGCCTCGCCTGCGGCGCCTGCCGCCATCTTCCTCAACTGGCCGGATGCGCGGCCGCATGCGGTCGGATCGCAAGCGTTCAAAGCGGCCGTCACCCGCCTCGCGCGGCTGTGCAATCGCCTCGGTGTCGATGCGATCGCCGCAACCGGGCGCGATGAGCCGCATTGCGACCATGTCGCCGCGTTCGAGATCGCGCAGGAGGCCGCCCGCCGTGCGATGCGTCCGACTCGGCTGTTTGAATACGTCGTGTGGGCGAAGCTCGCGCCGGGCCGGGACTTCATCGCCGTCAGAACTGCGCCGATGGCGGTCGGCAAACGCAAGGCCGCGCTTGCGCAGCACAGAAGCCAGATGACGCCGATGGCGGGCAATGGGTTTCGTGTGCCGCCGGCGATGCGCGACATGCCGGCCTGCGATATTCTGTACACGCGGAGACCGGCGTGACCGAACCGATGTCGCTGCCGCCGGATTATTTCGAGCGGATTTTTGCTGGCGATCCGGACCCGTGGGAATTTGAAACGAGCCCCTACGAAGCCGCCAAGTTTGATGCGAGCATCGGCGCACTTGGCAAGCGGCGATATGCACGGGCGCTGGAAGTCGGCTGCGCCAACGGCGTACTGACGAGACGTCTTGTGCCGCACTGCGACGCGATTGTCGCCATCGACGTCAGCGATACGGCGCTGGCGCGGGCCCGCAAACGGAACGTCGATGCGGCGCACGTCGAATATGCGAAGATGGTGTTTCCGCGCGAGACGCCGGACGATTCGTTCGACCTGATCATCCTGTCGGAGGTGGTCTACTACTGGAACGACGCCGACATCGCCGCTGCAGGCGCATGGATCGGGGCACATCTGGAGCCGGGCGGCGAACTGCTGTTGGTGCACTGGATCGGCGATACCGACTATCCGCAGACCGGCGACGACGCGGTCAGGCTGCTGCGCGCGGCACTCCCCGACGTTTCCAGCATTCGTGCCGACCGGACCGACAAATATCGCCTCGATCTGTGGCGGATGGCGTGAGCGACATCAGCGTCATCACCATCGTCCGCAACCGGCTGCGGCATCTCGCGCGGCTGATCGAAGGTCTGATATCGAGCACGGCGCCTCCGCGCGAACTGGTCGTCGTCGATATGAGCGACGAGCCCGTCATGTTGCCGGCGCTGCCGTTTCCCGCTCGTCGCATGGCGTTCAAGCCCGACCAGCTTGCGCTGGCCGCTGCGCGCAATAAAGGAGCGCACGCCGCCGGCGGCCAGCGCCTTCTTTTTCTCGATGTCGACTGCATTCCTCGCCACAATCTCGTCGCGGCAACGGATCGGGAATTGATTGCGGCCGATGTTCTCATCTGTCCGGAGGTGCGTTATCTCGCGCCGGGTGCCGCGCATCTGACGGACGAGGCGGCCCTCGACAAGGCCTCCGTTCCCCATCCGGTGCGGACGTTTCCGCAGACGGGCACGCGAGTCGAGCACAATGCCGGCCTGTTCTGGTCGCTGACCTTCGGCATCCGGCGGACGCGCTTCGATGCGCTCGGCGGCTTCGACGTGAGCTATGACGGCTACGGGGCGGAGGATACGGATTTCGGTTTCCGTGCGAAGGCGGCAGGGCTCCCGCTATTGTTTCTCGGCGGTACCGGATCGTTTCACCAGCATCACGGCGTGATCTCGCCGCCGCTCCAGCACCTCGCCGACATCGTCCGCAACGCCAACCGCTTTCATGCGCGCTGGGGAGTCTGGCCGATGGACGGCTGGCTGAACGAGTTCGCCGCATTGGGCTTGGTCGCGTTCGGCGACGGTGAACTGCGTCACCTGCGCGACCCGACCGCAGCCGAGATCAAGGCCGCGACGCAACCACAGTCAGTCTATTTTTGACCATCGGCGAAGCTTTCGAGCAGCGCCAGCGTCTTCGCCGCGCCATCGCGATCGCCGAGCTTGGCAAGACGATCGCGATCGAGGCACAGCGCGTCGGCGAGAATGGCCTGCCAGCGATCGGATTCCGGCCACTGTTCGAGCACAACCGCTGCGCCGGCCGCCTGCAACGCGCGCGCCTTTTGAACCTGTTCGTCGAACGGCCGCGGCTCCGGCAGACACACGAACGGTTTTGAATTGGCGATCACCGCATTGACCAGACCATCTCCGGCTGCGCCAACGACGATTTCGGCTGCCGCGATGTCGCTCGCCGCATCGTCGATCCAGCCGACAAATTCCAGATTGGCCGGGCATCGATCCGGCAAGCTTGCCGGCCCGATGACGCGCCAATGCTGTTGCGGTGTCGCGATCGCCGCCGCGGCGAGCCGGTTGCCATCGACTGGAAGTCCTCCCTTGCCGGCGACGACGAGCACGCGGCCCGGCATGGGCTCGGCAGAAGGCGGTCGCGCGACAACGATGCCGGGGCAATAGACCGTCTTGTCGCGGACCCATGTGGGCAAACCGATGTCATCGAGCGCACGCGCGAATGGCGCGATCAGGAACGACGCCGCGCGATAGGCCTCGAGATGTGCCGCGTCGTCACGGCGGCCGCTGAGGCGCACGAAGGCGACAGGCGTCGCGCACATCCGCGCCAGCATCGCGACCTCGACGGAAACATCGACCACGATCATGGTCGGGCGTGCGTCGGCGATCCATTGCGCGATCAGGCCCATGCGGGCGCGAACGCCGTCGTGATTCAGCGGCGCGTAGTGCAACGCCTCGGGTCGCGACGCCGTGCCGTCGGCGCCGTCGAAGCCGGAGGTATCCGCCATCCGGTCGTCCGGCAGTTCGATCGCGCGGACAGAACCGGTGTGCCCGCTCAGGCCGGTGCCGAGCAACACGAAACGCTGCGGACGTCCGGAGGCAATGGCCAAAGCGCGCTGGCGATGGCCGTCGCCGTGGTGATGCACGTAATAGCCGATCGGCCGCGTCATGGCGAAGGCGCGAGCGCGCCCTCATCGAGCGTCATATCGTCGGTCATCGGCGGCAGACTGTCTTCCAGTTCGGCGATCAAGGCGCTACCCCCCTGAGCACGTATCCCGCGGCGCCATGCGGCCCGTTCGCGCCATTGCGCGAACGACGGCAGCGTGACATGAGCGTCGGCGAGCGCACCGTCCTGCAAGCGCCTCATGTGCGCGGCCATGCCGCCCGCGGCGCGGCCGTCGATGCGCGGCGATACCCGCGTCCAGACGCCGATCGGATGCGCCAGCCGGCCACCCTGCCGCACCACCGCTCGCACCAGCGCGCGATCCTCGCCCGACGCAACGGGCGGGATGCCGCCGCAGCGGCGATAGGCCGGCACGGTGAGGCAGAGGCTCGCGCCGGTATGGTCGCCGTGGCGCGGCGGCGCATCCCACGGCACCGGATCGATCGAATCCTCGATTGCGCGGACGCGTGCCCAATAGAGGTCCGCAAGGCGGATCACGGCCGCGATTGGCTCCGGCAGCGGCTCGCTTTCGTCGATGACGATTCTCCCACCGACGATATCCGGACCGCGCTGCATCCCAGCAAGGTTCTGTGCGATCCAGTCCGGCGGTGGCCGCGTATCGGCATCCGTTGTCAACACGAGTCCGTCGGGACCGGCGAGATCGGCGGCGAGATTCATGGCACGGCCGCGCGCGCTGCCGGCATGGACCTCGGCCGGCGCGAAATCTGTCTCGTCGACGAGGACTTTGAGGTCCGGATGGCGGATGCAGGCCTTGGAGATGGCCTCGCGCGAACCGTCAGTCGTGTTGTTCAGCGCGATCATGACGATGAAATGCGGGTGCGTCTGCCGCGCCAGCGCGTCCAGAAGGCGGGGAAGTCGCTCGGCCTCGTCGCGTGCCGGGACGCAGACGGCGAGATTCCTGGGAGCCATCCTAGACGGCCGAAGGCAGGAACATGTCGACGGTCGACGAAGCGGCGATGTGGTCGGGCGCATCTGCCGACAGCATGCGCCGATAGGTCGCCTCGTAGCCGTCGACCATCACATCGGCATCGCAGAAGGTCTCGGCGCGCTGCCGGCAATCGGCGCGCCGCAGCGTCAGCGCCGTCCGGGCCGCACGCGCGAGCGATCGCGGATCATCGGGCTCGGCGAGCGCGCCGCTGCTCGCCGTCAGGATCATCGGAACGGCGCCGCGCGCGAAGGCCGCGACCGGCACGCCGCACGCCAGCGCCTCGGCCACAACGAGCCCATAGGGCTCCTCCCAGCACGGCGTGCAGAGAAACGCTCGTGCGCCGCCGACGAGGGCGGAGAGGTCGTCGTGATTGAGATGCCCCATGTAGAGGGTATCGTCGCCCAACCGCGGCCTAATCTGCTCCGCGAAATAGTCTGCATCGAGGAGAGGCCCGGCAAAGCGAAGCGGCAAGCCCGTCAGCCGCGCGGCGTCGATCGCATGGTGAAGGCCCTTTTCGGGAACGATGCGGCCATACCAGACCAGATACGGCTCCGCTGCCGGCAGCGGGTGAAAACGGAATCGCGTGAGGTCGACGCCGTTCGAGATGACCTCCTGCGCCACGGCGACGTCCGCCCATTCGCGGCGGATCGCGTCGGACACCGCGACGAGGCGCAAATGTTTGCCGCCGGCGATCCGCACGCCGCTCGCCAGCCACTTGAACGGCGGCGTGTGCAGCGTCGTGACCATCGGCATCGGCAACGCGTCGGCCATCACGATCGGCAGATAATGCAGCGAATTGTTATGAATGATGTCGAAATGCGACGAGCGCAGCTTGTTCATCAGCGTAAGATACGCATGGTGCTCCTTGAAGAAGGCAACGTCCTCGGCCTCGTCCTTTCCGAACACGTCGAGCGCCGTGCGTGAGCAGATCGGTTCGACACCGAGGGTCTTGCTGGATTCGGTCGACGCGAAAACGGTGACGTCGTGCCCGCGCCCCCGCAATTTCGTCGCCAGGAGGTGGGTGTGCATCTCCAGGCCGCCGGAGAAGGGCTCGCGGATGGGATGCTTCAGGTGAGCAATGATTCCGATACGCAATTGACAAGTTCCGGGACACAGGGTCGGCGAGATACATCCGACGAGTGCATAGAATACATGTGCGCTGGGAACGTTCCTAAGTGTGACGGTTTGAAACCGATCAAGACCACTAAATCAAAGGAGGCAGCCATGCCGAATGGACAGGAGGCAGGCGGGGACGCTTCAGGACCGGAACCGCAGCGGATCGTGGATAGCGCCGCGACGGTGATGTCGACGGAGCCACGATGGGGATATCTCCGCCTGATGACGGTGAGCGGCTGCTTCGAATTCAGGATCACCGACGTCTGCGCCGAGGATCTCATCATAGACATGCAAAACTTCCTGGCGGCGACCGCTCCGAGCCACGCTTGACGACGGACACTCCGGTTGCGGCCCGCGCGCGGGTGACGCGCGACACGACCCGCTTCATGCGGGAGGCGATCGGTCTGCCGAGATCATCAGTTCTCGTTCGAGTGCGAGACGAAAGGGAGTTTGCTTTTCGGCATGTGTTGCCGCTGAGGGACAGTCAACGCATCCGGCTCTGTGTAGCGTTCAGCAGCGCTCACATCGGGGAATGATTGCCATGAAGCACTATCTGCTTGCGTCAGCCGCGCTTATAGTACTGACGGGATCTGCGACGGCGGCCGATCTCGCGGCGCGTCCATACACCAAGGCGCCACCGTTCGTCGCACCGATTTTCTCTTGGACCGGCGGCTATTTCGGCATCAATGCCGGCTACGCTTTCGATGCCGACACTCGCTTTAGCAATACAGTCGGCGACCTGCCCAACAACAACGCTGCGCTGGCTGCCGGCTTGCGCCCAATCGGCACTCGGGTACGAAGCGACGGTTTCACCGGCGGCGGCCAGATCGGTTATAACTACCAGTTCGGAGCCGGGACAGGGATCGTGATCGGCATCGAGGCCGACGCGGCCTATACCGACCTGAACCGGACCCTCACGCTCAGCAACACGACGAACTTTGGACCGCTCGTCACGCCCGGCGCTCCCCTTACGACGCGCGTCAATGAGTATCGCGGCGGTCTTGATTTCCTCGGTACGGTGCGCGGACGTATCGGCTACGCCTTCGACCGCTTGATGATCTACGGCACAGGCGGTTTCGCCTATGGCGGCGTCGATAATCAGGTGACGTTTTTCATCCCGAACGGCACAACGCCGTTCTTCCAGGGCCGCCAGACCAATATCCAGACAGGTTATGCCTATGGCGGCGGCTTTGAATATGCGGTGTCGCCTGACAGCTTCTTTAACCGGTTGAACGTTTTTAATTCGAGCGCCGTCACCGTCAAATTTGAATATCTTCACTACGAGCTGGGTGATCGCATCCTTGCCATTCCCGGCGTGAACGGCGGGCCGGGCAACTATAGCGCCCGTGTTCGCAACGACGGCGATCTCGTGCGTGCCGGCATCAACTTCAAACTTGGTTCGCTTTAATCATCGTGCGCGACGAGCCGCGCCATCCTTCGGGGTGGCACGGCTCCGTGCTGTTCGGCCGCGTGTTTCGGCAAAGCGGGTTTCGACCGCAGGCTGAGACAGCGACATCCACGATGTTCGGCGCTCAGCCGGTCGCCGCCTCAATCGATCACGTCTTCACCGATGCGTTTCAAGGAACGTCCGCTGCCAACGCGAGCGCCGCTGCCGACGGTATCGGTGTGTTTGGATTGCACGACGGATTGCCGGGCTTTGAGGATGTCGCGCCGGTCAATCTCGGGTTCATCGGGCAGTCGTTTTTCGACCAGATCGAACCCGGCGGCCACTGGCCAAGCGGCCTGTTGCACGGTCTCGTGTGACTCGTCGGCGCCGTTTTCGACGAAGCGTCGGCTCGATGCACCGAGCCGGCATAAAACCCGCAGGGATCAGCCTGTCGGCAGCGCGACCGAACGCGTCGATATGGCACCCGGTGCGCGTTGCGGCATGACCTGCGCTCAGGGTTTTTTCTCAAGTCCAGGGCGCATGTTTGAAACGCTCGACCAGAAAATTGACGAAGGCGCGAGTTCGCGGATGAACTTGCCGCTCCTTCGGATAGATGGCGTAGACAGCGGTGTCGTCCCTGGCTTGATACTGTTTCAGCAACACGACCAGCTTTCCCGCACGGACGGCCGGCAGAGCCACATGCTCGGCCATCCTGGCAATGGCGATGCCGGCCAAACAAATTTCCGTCGCCGCAACTCCATTTGAATGGACGAAGTTGCCGCTCATTCTCAGTTCCTTGCGCCGACCCTCAATCATAAAGGGCCACAGATTGAGGTGATCCAGCGGCGCTTCCCAAATCGTGCAGTTGTGCTTCGACAAATTGTCGGGATGTCTGGGCATCCCGTAACGTTCGAGATAGGAGGGCGAAGCAACGATGAGCCGCTGCAAATGACAAAGCCGTCGGCTGAGCAACATCGAATCGCGAAGCTGACCCATCCTGATCGCGACATCCACGCGATCCCCAATGACGTCCGCCTGAACGTCGGACAGCGAGAGGCAGATGCGCACGCGTGGATACTTCTCCATGAAGGCCGGCAAAATCGGAACGATCTGATCGGTACCGAAAGATGTGCCTGCGGTGACGCGCAGATCACCCGAAATTGCCGCACTTTCCGACGAGACGCGCTGCTCCGCCGCATCGATTTCGTCGATGATCTTATTGCAGGATGCAAGGAATGCCTTGCCCTCGTCGGTCAGACTGATACGTCGGGTCGACCGCCGCATCAATGCGACACCCAAACGCTTTTCGAGTCTGTTGAGCGTGCGGCTCAGAAACGGCTGGCTGGCTCCCAATACCCGCCCGGCCGCTGTAAAGCCGCCATTGTCTGCAACGCTTTTGAAGACCTGCATCTCCAGCAACCGGACGTCTTTCATAGCAGCTTCTCGTGCGATAAATCGACCGCATCCCAGGTCGCCTCACACGACGATGCGGACCCATCTGCTTCAAGACATACGGATCATCGCGCCTGCAGACCTCCGTCATCCGATCAGTTCTCGTCGTCGATCCGCGCCGGCAGAAGCATGGTGACACCGGCGCCCAATAGCATACAAGCGCTTATAACGTAGATGCCATAGTCGACATTGCCCGTACGCACCGTGAGCCAGCCCACGAGATATGGCGACACGAAGCCGCCCAGATTGCCGAGCGAGTTGATGAAGGCGAGAGCAGCGGCAACGGACGCGCCGACGAGGATACTGCTCGGCAGCGCCCAGAAGTTGCACATTGCCGCGAAGATGCCGGATGCGGCCACCGTCATGCACACCGTTGTCACGATCGGACCCGCGCCGAAGAACATGCCCGCCGCGAGACCGACCGCGCCGATTGTGAGCATACTTGCAAAGTAAGCGCGACGCTTGCCGGTGAGGTCCGCTTGCCGGCTCACGAAATAGACCGCAGTCGCGGCGATTAGATTTGGGATGGCAACGAGCAAGCCAATGTCAAAGGAGTCGATCACGCCGGCACGCTTGATGAGAGTCGGCAACCAAAAGGCGATCGCGTACAAGCCAAGGATCAGACAAAAATAGATGAGCACAAGAATCCATAGCAGCGGGTTTGAAAGAAACTCTCGAACGCTGCTATGATCGGCTTTTCGCAAATTGCTTGTTTGCAGCTCTCTCTCGATCTGTCCTTTTTCGTCAGCCGTTAGCCAAGAGACCTGATGGAAATCGCTCTTGAGGACGAACAACACGACGACACCAAGGATGACAGCCGGAATTGCTTCCAAAAGAAACATCCATTGCCACGCCTGCAACGGCGGCGAATTCTGAAATGACTGCAAAATCCATCCAGATAGAGGGCCTCCCACGACAAAGGAGATTGGCGCCCCCATTCCAAACACCGCGACGGCCCGACCGCGATATTGATCGGGAAACCAGAGCGTCAGGAGATAGAGGATCCCTGGCACAAAGCCGGCCTCGGCCACGCCCAATGCAAATCGCACCATATAAAATTGCCAGGGTGTCGTCACGAAAACGGTGCAGGCGGAGACGATCCCCCACGAAATCATGATGCGGCTGATCCATACTCCTGCGCCGACCCGGCGCAGGATCATGTTGCTTGGGATTTCGAACAGAAAATAGCCGATGAAAAAGATGCCGGCTCCCAGGCCGTAAACGGCCTCATTGAACTGCAGCGCCTCATTCATCTGCAGCTTGGCGAAGCCGACGTTGACCCGGTCGAGATACGACACGAGATAGCAAAGGAAGAGAAGCGGCAGCAGCCGCCAGTAGACCTTGCGATACAGACTTCCGGAATCGGCAAGCGGTACGCTTGCGCCGTCGCTTAAAGCGCTCACCTCGTCTTCTCCCATTATCTTTTTATGTTTTTTTAGAAGAGTGCTAACGGGCCTTGCAATGAAGGCCCGTCAGCTATTTTGGATCAGTGAAACAGGTCCGGCTCGGTGCGGGAGATTTCGGCAAAGAGAGTTTGGAAATGCAGCCAGCCGATATAGCCGCTGCCCAAATGCTCTCGTGTATACGCAGCGTGGGCCGCCTCGACCACGATCGGTTTTGCATTCTGGACAGCGCTGATGGCGAGCTGCATGCGGCAGCAATGGTCGAGCAGAATAAAATTCCAGCAAGCGTCGTCGATGCTGTGCCGGCTGGCCGTCAGCAATCCGTGGTTCTGATGGATAACCGCCCGGTATTTGGCAAAGGCGCGCGCAACCGGATGGCCGGAGTCCTCGGAAACCGGGACTTTGCCGGCTCCGTCGCTCACAACGGTATGATCGCCGTAGAACATGCAGGCATCCTGAGTGACCGGCTCCAACAGCTTGCCAAACGCCGCCCATGCGCCCCCGCTCGGCGTGTGGGCGTGACACGATGCAACGATTTCCGGATTCTGATCGTGTATCGCTGAGTGCAGCACGTAGCCAGCCTGGTTGATTGCGTAATTTCCCTCGACAACCTTGCCGGCGTGATCGACGAGCACGAGCATCGAAGTGTTGACCATCGAAAACGGGACGGCCATCGGATTGGTCCAGAACAGCTCCGAATTGCCGGGATCGCGTACGGTCAGGTGTCCGCCAAAGCCGAGACTGAAGCCGTGTTTTGCAAAGAGCCGGCAAGAGGCGGCGAGCCTTTCCTTGCGATGATGTCGTTCCTCCTCCACGTTGCCAAACGTGGGCTCTTGCGGAAATGTAAGGCCGGATTGACGAGGCTGGTAAACCGACTTGCGCGTGTCGGCCTCTTGACGCAACGCGGTGACTGCGAGCTGCATTTGTCTCTCCCATGTCATTTTATCCGACAGAGTATAGGCGCATCGAAACCGCCGATTACCGATCGTCCGAGCATAAATCCAATGCTATGGGATCGGGCAATATGCCCGCGACGATTTGCATGGTTTCTTGCTGATTCCGTCCGGATGCGGGCGGCCTGCAGTTGTTGAGACCGATCTTGAAAGGCGACCGAGGCCGGAATGCTCTCCGGAAAACCATGCCGAGGACGGGTTCGACGAGCGACGACGGGACGAATTGCGGCGGCCAAAGGACAACCGCATTGATCATGCCTGTGGCGTATTGGCCCGGAACGGATGGCGATTTCGCGGTCGTTACGGTGCCCTCGCTGTCGATGGCAACGCAGTCGGTGAAGGTGCCGCCGATATCGACACCCACGAGATAGGTCGTCATGTGTTGGCGTGTCCTCTGTTTTCATTGGACGATAGCCGGCGCGCGGATATGTTCATAGTGATCGTTTTCGATCCGCCTTATCTTGAAATTGGATCACTGGAACGCAGCCATGGACCTCCGCCAACTCGAAGTGTTCGTTGAAATCGCAACGTCCGGCGGCTTCAACCGGGCGGCCGCGCGATTGAATGTGGCGCAGTCGGCGCTCAGCCGGCGCATCATGCAGCTCGAGCACGATCTCGGCGTGCCCTTGCTGGCGCGCAGCGGCCGCGGCGTGCATCTGACGCCGGCTGGACAGTTGTTGTACGATCGGGCGCAGGGTCTGCTGAGGCAGCTCAAGCAGGTGCGGGAGGACGTCGCGGCCGAAGCGCATGTCGCCCGCGGCGAACTTGCGATCGGCCTGCCGCCCTCGCTCCGACAATCCCTGTCAGTTCCTCTGTTGCAGTCCCTCAACGCGCGCCACCCGTCGCTCTTCGTACGGACATGGGTCGCGACCAGCGTCGCGCTGCGCGACATGCTGATCAATGGCAAGATCGACATCGCCGTGTTCGGGGTGCTGGAGCCGGAGCCGATCCTGAATTCACAGATTCTGTTTCGCGACCCGATGTATCTTGTCAGCCGCTATGACGCCGCTCGCTCATCGAAGACGTTGTCGTGGGATCGGATCGCCGAGTTGCCGCTGATCCTTACCAGCGCTCCCAACAGCGTCCGCCGATTGGTCGACGAGGCCGCCGCGAAGCGCGGGGTCAAGGTCAGTGTCGTGGCGGAAGTTAACGATGTGCCTTTGCTGATCGATCTGGTGAACGGCGGAATCGGCCATACGATGCTCCCGCTCAGCGCTGTCAAAGAGCTGGTCGACACGCACCAGGTGTCGGCCTCCCGTGTTCCCGGTCTGACTTTCGCATGGGTGGTTGCGTCATCGAAGGAGCGGCCTTTGACGGCTGCCGCCCGGCAGGCCATCGAGACGATGCGGCATCTGTGTCATCGTCAGTCCTAGCGTCGCCGTTCGTGCAAAACGGCGAGCTATCGAGTTGCTGTCAGCGGTCGGCATCAATCCGGGCTTTTGAACGCTTCGTACGGATCGCCGGCTTTTTCCCGAGCACGCTGGCTGCGAAATCGCGCGCGATATCGTCGATGCCGATGCGTTCGGGGCGGTACCACTCGCCGGCCCAATTCAAGGCGCCGAGCAACAACAGCCTTACCGAATCCTGCGAGATGCCGGAGTCGATCAGTCCCGCGTCGAATAACTGACGGACCAGTCCACGCCAAAGATTTTCGTAACGCCGACGCTCCGAGCGGCAGTCGTGCCGAACCGTTTCGGGAAGAAACGCAAAAGCGCGGATGCTGGCCGAGGTGTAGTTGCTGTGTTCAAGCGACGACAGCAGATGCGCCTTGATCGCCGTTTCCAGTCGTCGGCGAGGCGTCGCGTTGCGCGGCAACGCATTCAATGCGCCCCCGACAGCGTCGTAAACGACGCGAACGCCTTCGTTGACCACGGCGCTGACGATCGCGTCTTTCGACGCAAAATGATGGTAGATGCTGCCGCCCTTGATTCCGACGGCGGTCGCAATCGCTCGGGTCGTTGCAGCTTCATAGCCCTTGTGCCGCAACAGCAGCGCCGCAGCATTCAGGATCAGACGCCGGGCGCTGATGTCCTTGGACGGTTTATCTGTCGCCACATCCGCGACAGGGATGGTGGCGTTGCCTGGACGGTTCATGAGATGACTCCATCGGAGCGACTCAGATTTCACCCCACGACGTTCCAGCAATTCGGACCTTGCGCATCAGAAGCCGCGCGGTGCCGCTTTGCAGCACCTCCTGTTGCTTGTTGATCGTAATGCCGAGCGCGACAAGCCCATAGTCAGGATTTTGCACAGGCCGCTTCTCAGTGACCTCGATGAAAGCCTTGATGGTATCTCCGGGGCGCATCGGCGCCTTGAAGTCCCATGTGACTCCGAGGAGCGCGACCACCGTTCCGTCGATCAGGTCGAGCCGGGCTGCCAGTCCGAACGCGATGCCGATGCCCATCGGGCCGTGCGCGATGCGGCTGCCGAAGTTCGTCGCTGCGGCGAAATCTTCGTCGGTATGCACCGGATTGTAGTCGCCCGTCAGGCCGGCGAATGTATTGATGTCCGACTCGGTAATTGTGCGGCCGGGCGTAACGAAACGCTGGCCGATCTCGAATTCGGCGAAGACGCGGCCCATTTACTGTTCCTCATGCGGCGAGAAGACCGGATCGCGTTTTGCGACAAAGGCCGCCATGCCCTCCAGCCAGTCCGCGCTACCGACAAGGGCCGACAACGCTTCGACACCGAAGCGCCGCGCGCTGCGAAGGTCCACATCGCCGCTGAGATGAATCGAAGTCTTGCATTGGCCGAGCGCCTGCGGACTGAGTTTCATCAAATTCCGTGCAAGCGCGAGACTTGACGCGTCAAGCTGGTCGGCCTCGACGACCTGATAGGCGATGCCGGCGGCTTCGGCTTCCTTGGCGCCGACGTGACGGGCGAGCAGGATCCATTCCAGCGCCTTGCCGCGCCCGATGTGGCGCGCGAGTTTTTGCACGCCGCCGGCGCCGGGCGTTGCGCCCAGTTTCGCTTCGGGCAATCCGACCGTCGCGGTTGTCACCATGATGCGGAAGTCGCAGGCCAGCGCCAGTTCAAAGCCGCCGCCGAGCGCGAAGCCGTTGATTGCAGCGATGACCGGAATGTTGATGGCCTCGACCTTGTCGAACAGCCGCGCGATGCGCTCGAAATAGCGGTCGCGGGTATCGAAGCGTTCGGTGAAGATCGCATCGGGGCCGGCAAAATATTTCAGATGCGCGCCACAGCAAAATGCGCGGCCGGTGCCGGTGACGATCAGCACGCGCGTCTTTTCGGCCATGATCGTATCGATCGCAACGCTGAGTTCGTCGAGCAACGCCAGCGACAGCGTGTTCATCTCGCTCTCACGCGTCAGCCTGATCCGCGCGACGCCTGCCGCGGGTCGGTCCAGCGATAATGTCCCGAATGTCATGGCTGGATCTCCTCGCGCAGATCCTTTCTTCGGATTTTGCCGGTGATGGTCATGGGCAGGCTGTCGCGAAATTCAATCTGGCGCGGATATTCATGCGCGGACAGGCGCGCCTTGACGAAGGCTTGCACGTCGGCATGAACCGCGTCATCGATGACGGCGCCTTCGCAGGGCACGATGAAAGCCTTGACGACCTCGCCGCGGACCGGGTCCGGCACGCCGATCACGGCGACCATTGCGACCACAGGATGCGCCATCAGGCATTCCTCGATTTCGGCGGGACCGATGCGGTAGCCGGCGGAAATGATGACGTCGTCATTGCGGGCGTGAAACCAGAAATTGCCGTCCGCGTCGCGGTTGCCGGTATCGCCGGTCAGCAACCAGCCATTCTTGAATTTTTCGTCGGTGGCTTCGGGGTTGTTCCAGTAACGCAGGAAGAATACCGGGTCGGGTGCCTTCACCGCGATCGTCCCCGTCGCACCCGGCGGTACAGGCTCGCCATCCTCATCGACGATCTCGACAACATGCCCCGGCATTGCCCGCCCCATCGAGCCCTGCTTCGGCGTCATGATGGAGGCGCAATTGCCGACGGTGAGGTTCGCTTCGGTCTGGCCGTAGAACTCATTCATGGTCAGGCCGAAGGTTTCACGGCCCCATCCGAGCATCTCGTCGCCGAGGCGTTCGCCGCCGCTGGCGATGCTGCGCATGGCGTAGCCGAAGCGCTCCTGCGGCCGGGACACCTGACGCATCATCTTCAGCGCCGTCGGCGGCATGAAGGCGTTGCGGACGTTGTGGCGCGCCAACAGCGAGAAGGCTTCTTCCGGATCGAACTTTTTCATGCGTTTGGCGACGACGGCAACGCCGTGGAACAGGGACGGCAACAGCACATCCATCAGGCCGCCGGCCCAGGCCCAATCGGCCGGCGTCCACATCCGGTCGCCGGGTTGCGGGAAAAACTCGTGCGGAAACTCGACGCCCGGCAGATGGCCGAGCAGCGTGCGGTGAGCGTACAGCACGCCTTTCGGATTGCCCGTCGTGCCCGACGTATAGACGATGATCGCAGGGTCTTCGGCGCGTGTCTGGATACGCGTGTGCAGCGGCGACGCGCGCGCGATCAGGTCCGCCCAGTCGAGCACGCGGCCGTCGCTGCGGCCCTCGGTCGCAATCAGCAACGGGACCGAGGCCAGTCGGTCGGAGATTTCAAGCAGCTTCTCGATGCCCAGGGCATTGGAAACGACGACGGATGCGCCGCTGTCGTTCAGCCTGTATTCGATTGCATCCGGCCCGAACAATGTGAACAGCGGCAGCGCGATCGCGCCAAGCCGATAGGCCGCCAGATGCGTGACAAGCGTCTCCGGGCATTGCGGCAGCAGGATGCCGATCCGATCGCCGCGCTTGACGCCCTGCGCCTCGAGCGCATTGGCGAGTCGGCGGGACTGTTCTTGCAGATGCTCGAACGACATCTCGGCCGCCCCGGTATCGGTCTCGAAGATCAACGCCGTCCGGTTCGCGCCGACATGCCGGTCGCACGCAGCGTCGGCGATGTTGAAATGCTCCGGAATGTCCCAGCGGAAACTCGAATACACCTCGTCATAACTGTGCCCGGACAGCGCCATGCGGATTATCCTTGTCGATCTACCTATCGCTTGCTAGGTTTATAAAATAAACAAGGCGGCAGCAAGCCGTTGATTTCAAGAATTCGGAAACATCGGGGAGATACATTTGAAGAAATTGCTGACCCTTTGGCTGCTGGGCGCGTGCCTGGCGTCGTCGGCCGCCGTTGCGCAGATATCGAACGACGTCGTCAAGATCGGCGTCCTCAACGACCAGTCTGGAATCTACGCCGATCTGTCAGGGCAGGGATCGGTGATCGCGGCACGTATGGCAGTGGAGGATTTCGGCGGCGCCGTGCTCGGCAAGCCGATCGAAATCATCTTCGCGGATCACCAGAACAAGCCCGATATCGGCGCCGCGCTCGCATCCCGCTGGTATGATGTCGAGAACGTCGACGCGATCGTCGATGTTCCGGTATCGTCGGTCGCCCTTGCGGTTCAGGAGGTCGCACGGCAGCGCAATCGGGTCGTGATGTTCTCGGCGGCAGGCAGTTCCGATCTGTCGGGCAAGGCCTGCTCGCCGATGGGCACGCAATGGACGTTCGACAGCGTCGCGCTCGCCAAGGGCACCGCCCAGACGGTGACGAAATCGGGCGGCGATAGCTGGTTCTTCATCACGGCGGACTACGCATTCGGCGCGGCGATGGAGACAGATGCGCGACGTTATATTGCCGAGGCCGGCGGCAAGGTGCTCGGCAGTGTGAAGCAGGCGCAAGGCACGTCGGACTTCGCCTCCGCCCTTCTTCAGGCGCAAAGCTCGAAGGCAAAGGTTATCGGTCTCGCCAATGCGGGCGCCGATACGATCAACACGCTGAAAAGCGCATCGGAGTTCGGCATCGTCGCGGGTGGCCAGAAACTCGCGGCGATGCTGATTTTTCTGTCGGACGTGCATTCGCTGGGCCTGCCGATCGCACAGGGTCTGCAACTCACCGAAAGTTTCTATTGGGATCTCAACGACAAGACGCGGACCTGGTCGAAACGATTCGGGGAGAAGGCCGGCGGCCGCATGCCGACCATGGTGCATGCCGGCGTCTACAGCGCCGTCACGCATTATCTGAAGGCCATCACGGCGGCGCAGACCGATGGCGGTGTCGTCGTCTCGGCGAAGATGCGCGAGTTGACGATCAGCGATCAGATACTCGAATCCGCGCAGATCCGTCAGGATGGCCGCGTGATGCGCCCCTATTATCTGTTTCAGGTGAAGGCGCCGTCCGAATCGAAAGCCCCGTTCGATTACTACAAGCTCGTCCGCGAAATCTCGGCGGAGGACGCCGCGCGGCCCTTGAGCGAAGGCAACTGCCCGCTCGTCAAGTAATCCGCGCGGTTATTCACCTATCACGTCAGGAGACCGATCGAAGATGGCTGTGCTTGAAACCAAGGTGCGAAGCGGTGCGGATTTCGACCGCAGTCGCACCGCCTATGGCGACCTTCTCGGCGTTTTGCGTGAGCGGCATCGTCATGTTCTTGCGGGCGGCGGGGACAAGCTGCAACGACGCCACCGTGAGCGCGGCAAAATTCCGGTCCGGGAGCGGATCGATCATCTGATCGATCCGCTGTCGCCGTTTCTTGAACTATCCCCCTTGGCGGCTTGGGAGCTGTACGGCAACGAAGTGCCGTGCGCCGGCATCGTGGCGGGTATCGGCATGGTGTCCGGGATTCCCTGCGTGATCATTGCCAATGACGCCACCGTCAAAGGTGGCTCGTTCTTTCAGGAAACCGTGAAGAAGCATCTGCGTGCGCAGGAGATTGCGTTTGAGAACCGGCTGCCCTGCATCTATCTGGTGGATTGCGGCGGCGCCTATCTGCCCGAACAGGACAGGGTGTTTCCCGATCGCGACCATTTCGGCGGCACGTTTTTTCAGCAATGCCGCATGTCCGGTGCCGGATTGCCGCAAATTTCCGTTGTGTTCGGCGGCTGTACGGCCGGCGGCGCCTATATTCCGGCCCTGTCGGATGAAGTCGTGATGGTTCGCGGCACGGGACGCATCCACCTCGGCGGCCCGCCGATCGTGAAAGCCGCGATCAATGAGATCGTCGATGGCGAAACCCTTGGCGGCGCCGAGATGCATTCGACCGTCTCCGGCGTTTCGGACTATCTGGCCGAAACCGAACTCGAAGCGATCGGGAAGGTACGCGACATCGTTGCTGCGCTGAACTGGTCGGATGTACAGCGCACAACGAAACGCGAGAGCCGCAAGCCACTTTACGATCCAGCCGAACTCGACGGCATCGTCGGCGTCGACCTGAAGCGTCCCTTCGACGTGCGCGAGGTCATCGCGCGCATGGTCGACGGCAGCGAGTTTCAGGAATTCAAGCCGGCTTACGGGTCGACACTGATCTGCGGCTTTGCCTGGATTCACGGTGAGCCGGTCGGCATTCTGGCCAATAATGGCGTGCTGTTCTCCGAGGCAGCGGTCAAGGGGGCGCATTTCATTGAATTGTGCGATCAGCGCCTCATTCCACTTGTGTTTTTGCAGAACATCACCGGGTTCATGGTCGGCACGGATGCCGAGCGCGGCGGCATCGCCAAGCATTCGGCGAAGCTTGTTTATGCCGTGTCGAACGCGCGCGTGGCGCGCTATACGGTCATCATCGGAGGCTCGTATGGGGCGGGCAATTACGGCATGTGCGGGCGCGGCTTCCAGCCCCGCTTTCTGTTCGCTTGGCCGAACGCGCGCATCGCGACGATGAGCGCAGACGTCGCGGCCACCGTGGTCACGGATCTGCGCCGCTCGAGCCTGACGCGCGGCGCAGCCCAAGAGGACGAGATTGCATCGATCGATCGACAGACGCGCCAACAGTTCGACGAGCAGAGCACGCCTTACTACGCGACGGCGCGTCTCTGGGATGACGGAATCATCGAGCCTTGGCAAACGCGCGATGTTCTCGGTCTTTGTCTGGCTCTGGCAGCCCGCGAGATTGACCTGCCCGATCACCGACCCGTCTACCGGATGTGATGCGATGATCGGCTCCCTTCTGATTGCCAATCGCGGCGAAATCGCCGTTCGCATCATGCGAACCTGCCGGCGTCTCGGCATCCGTGCCGTCGCTGTCTATTCCGACGCTGACCGCGACGCGCTGCATGTCGCGATGGCCGACGAAGCCATCCGCATCGGGCCCGCCGCGGCGCGCGACAGCTATCTGCGGCCGGACGCGATCATGGCGGCCGCCGCACGGGCCGGCGTCGATGCGATTCATCCCGGCTACGGCTTCCTGTCGGAGAAACCTGACCTCGCGCGGCTTTGCATCGCGGACGGGCTGGCCTTTGTCGGTCCGTCGGCCGAATGCATCGTCGCGATGGGTCCGAAGATCGGCTCGAAGATCATCGCCGATCGCGCCGGCGTGCCCAGCGTGCCGGGTTATCTCGGCGACGATCAATCCGCGCAGCGCATGACGGATGAAGCCGATCGCATCGGCTATCCGTTGATGGTCAAGGCCTCGGCGGGTGGCGGTGGCAAGGGCATGCGCCGCGTTTTCGACCGCGCCGATCTTGCGGCCGCCGTTGATCTGGCGCGTCAGGAGGCGGAGGCCGCTTTCGGCGATCCATCCTTGCTGATGGAGAAACTGGTGATGCGTCCGCGCCATCTCGAGGTGCAGATCGCGGGCGACAAGCACGGCAACGTCGTGCATCTGTTCGAGCGCGATTGCTCGGTCCAACGCAACAATCAGAAAGTGCTGGAAGAGGCGCCCGCGCCCAATCTTGCACCGGCGATCCGGGCCAAGCTGCTGGAGCGCGGCGTCGCACTTGCGCGGAGCATCGGCTACGACAATCTCGGCACCGTCGAGTTCATTCTCGAGGACGGCAGTGATAACCCGTGGTTTCTGGAAATGAACACGCGGCTTCAGGTCGAGCATCCCGTCACGGAATTCATCACCGGCTTCGATCTCGTCGAATGGCAGATACGTATCGCATCCGGCGAGCGTCTGCCGGCGTTGCAGGATGACATTCACGAAAACGGCCACGCGATCGAAGCGCGGATCACGGCAGAACGGGCGGACCATGGTTTCAGGCCGGATGCCGGGCGGATCGACGGGTATCGCGAACCCGATACAGTTCGGATCGACAGCGGCGTGCGCGCCGGATCCGAGGTCACGCTGTTCTACGATTCGCTTCTCGCAAAGGCGATCGCGGCCGGCGAGTCGCGCGAGATCGCGTGCGCAAAACTGGCCGCCGGCCTGCGCGACTTCTCGATCCTCGGACCCGCAACGACGATTCCGTTTCTGATCGATGCGGTCGAGCATCCGATCTTCGCCAAAGGCGATGCGACGACCAGTTTTATCACGGATGCCTTTCCTGATGGCTGGGCACCGCGCCGTCCGCAGGCCAGACTCGCGCGCGCCGCCGCTGCGCTGCTCGCGCTTCGGACGCCGTTACATGATGGACGGAAGGCTTCGGCATGGACAAGCCTGTCCGGATTTCGTGTTCTCGGTCCGGCCGGTGGTGTGTCTGAATCGAGGTTGGTCGCGATCGAAGAGGATCGCTCCATCGCGCTGATCGTGCGCGCATGGCCGGATGGTCGGCGATGTGTCCGCGACGAGGACGGCGAGATCACCCTCGACATTCGCGTGGACGGGCATGCCGTCGAAGTCGAGGCGGACGGTCGCATTCTGCGCGGCGTTTTCGAGCGGACTCAGGGCCGCGTTCGCCTGTCGCTCGCGGGCGAAGTATCGGATGTCGGACTTGAGGCCGAAGTGGCGCTGGTGTCGGGCGCAAAAGGAGGGGCGGCCGGTTCCGGCGCGGTTCTGGCGCCGATGCCGGGCGTCGTGGCGGACGTGAAAGTTGCCGCAGGCGATGTCGTCGAGCGCGATCAGGTCGTCGTGGTGCTGGAGTCCATGAAGCTGTTCACGTCGCTCAAGGCGGAGGTCGCGGGCGTCGTCGCCGATGTCGCATGCCAGCCGGGAGAGACCGTCATGGCCGGCAAGCGGCTGGTGCTGATCGAGCCACAGGCCGCCGTCTGATCGTTCAAGCAGTTCTTAACCAAGGGAAAGACGCGATATGCCGGGTCTGTATTTCGAGGAGTTCGAGGTCGGTCAGGAATTTCATCACGTATTCAGCCGAACCGTGACGGAAATGGACAATACCATGTTCAGCCTGCTGACGATGAATCCGCAGCCGTTGCATCTCGATGCGCATTTTTCGGAGAACACCGAATTCGGCCAGAGGCTGTTCAACAGCCTCTACACGCTGGGTATCCTGATCGGCATGAGCGTGTACGACACCACGCTGGGCACAACGATCGGCAATCTCGGCATAACCGACGTCAAGTTTCCGAAGCCGGTTTTTCACGGGGATACGTTGAAGGCGCATACCAAGATCATCTCGAAGCGCGCCAGCAAATCGCGGCCGACCCAGGGCATCGTCGAATTCGAGCACACCGCGACGAACCAGCGCGGCGAAATCGTCGCCAGTTGCCGGCGAACCGGCCTGATGCATTGCAAGCCAAAAGCCTGATTTCCGCGGCGGCGTTATGAAATCCAACACAGTAGAAAAACTCTTCTAAAGAAGAAATTTTGTGATAGCCTTTCCCGTAGAGCCGTTGGATATCGGCTGACGTCACGTCGGATCAACGGCGGGCAGTGGAGGACAACATTGGGTAGCCACACGCGCGGCCTTGGCCGCATCATGGCCGCGACGGCGGCGTTTGCTTGTGCCGCAGGCATGAGCCTTGTTGCAACCCGCGCGCCGGCGCAAAGCGCGGATGCGCCGTTTCGGATCGTCGTGATCGACGATATGTCCGGCATCTATTCCGGCAACGGCGGACCCGGCACCGTGCTCGGCACGACGATGGCATCCGAGGATTTCAACAGCGGCAAGGTGTTGGGCCGCAAGATCGAGGTTCTGTCGGTCGATCATCAGAGCAAACCGGACATCGGCGCGGCCTTGGCGCGGCAATATATCGAGCAGCAGAACATCAGCGCGATCGTCAATGGTGGCGCGAGTTCGGTCGGCCTTGCGGTGCAGGCGATCGCGCGCGACCGCAAGAAGACCACGCTGATCAGCGGCGGCTATGCGTCGAATTTCAGCGGTGACGGCTGCTCGCCTTACGGAACGCAATGGGCGCCTTCGACGAGTGAACTGGCGAAATCGATCGCGCGCGGGATCGTCGAATCCGGCGGCAAGAAATGGTTCTTCATCGTGGCCGACTATGTGTTCGGCAAGAGCCTGTTCAACGATGCCAGCGAGACGGTGAAGGCCAGCGGCGGCGAAGTCGTCGGTCAGGCCTTGCATCCGCTGAATGCATCGGATTTCGCGTCGCAGATCCTTGCAGCCCAGGGGTCGCGCGCCGACGTCATCGCGCTCGCCAATGCCGGGCCCGATCTCGTGTCGACGATAAAGCAGTCGCGGGAATTCGGCATCAGTTCCAAGCTCGCGACCATGCTGGTGTTCGAGAACAACGTGACCTCGCTCGGCTTGGAGGCCGCGCAAGGACTAAAGCTTGCAGCGTCGTTCTACTGGGATCTCAATGACGAGACACGCGCCTGGTCGAAGCGCTTCATGGCGCGCAACAACAATGTGGTGCCGACGATGGGCCATGTGCTCGCTTATGTTTCGACCTCGCATTATCTGAAAGCCGTCGCGGCTGTCGGGAGTGACGATCCCGAAAAGGTTCAGGCCAAGATGCGCGAGCTTCCGATCGAGGGCAATCTGATCCAGAACGCTTCGATCCAGGCCAACGGCCGCGTTGTGTCGGACATGCATGTCTTCGAGGTAAAAAGCCCGAAGGAGTCGAAAAGCCCGGCCGATCTCTACAAGAGGCTGGCGACGCTTCCCGGCAAGGATCTGTTCGTTGCCGCCGAAAAGAGCGGATGCAAATTTCTCGCGAGCAATTGAGAGCGGTCTCGTCGACGGTCGGGTGTCAGCGCGGCGCGCGTCGGGCAATGGTCAGGTAATATACGCAGACCGTCTTGCCCGTATTGTCGAAACGGTACGGCTCCCGGACTTCAAAATAAAGCGAGTCGCCTGCATTCAATTCGTGGCGGCCCGCGCCGATGGAGACGGTCAACTGGCCGTCCTGGACCACGATGAACTTTTCTGTCGGTCCATTATAGGCCGGCAGGATTCCGGATGATTGGCCAGGGGGAATGCGATGCATCAGAAGTTCGACGCCGCTGTCGATGTTGGACGGCGACAGAACATGACGCTCGAAACCGGTCTCAGGGTCGCGGAAAACCAGCCGCTGCGCCGCGCGAATAACCGATGCGGTCGTCGCTTGCGGCTCAGCGCCCATCAGCATCGACAACGACACGTCGAGGCCCTTGGCGATCAACACGATCACGGTGAGCGTCGGACTTTTCTCGCCGCGCTCGACCTTGGACAGCATCGCGCGCGATACGCCGGATCGCACGCACAATTCTTCCAACGTGAGGCCGGCGGCGACGCGAAGCTGTTTCAGCCGCGCGCCGACTTCCGCGATGATTGCCCGCTCGTCCGGCATGTCGACCGGAGCCGCCGCCGGACGCGCGCGCTTCTTGCTCGATATTTGTCGCATCGACGGTTCGGTTCTCGTTTGTCTTCGCTTTGGTGTTGCAAGATGGGTGCCTTGTCAATCGACACGCGACCGCATCCAGCCGCTTCATGGAGGGTACAGCAATGATCTCCAACTTCTACATGCCGACCCGGATCGTTGGAGGGCAGGGTGCATTGGCGACGATCGGGGCCGTCGCGCGTGATTTGAAGATGAGCCGCGTGCTGGTGGTGTCCGATCCGATCATTTCGACGCAGCCGTTTCACTTGGCAGCGCTGCAGGCCCTGACCGATTCCGGCGTGATCGTCACCCGCTTCGACGACTGCGCGATCGACGCGCGGTGCTCACATATCGACAGTCAGGGCGATCGGGCGCGACGCGACGGAATCGATGGCGTCATCTGCATCGGTGGCGGCTCCGTCATGTGCACCGGCAAGGGAATCGCCATCGTCGCCACGAATAACAAGCCGATGCGCGACTGCACCGGCGTGGGGCAGTTCGACCGCAAGGCGTTGCCCATGATCATGGTGCCGACGACGGCCGGATCGGGTTCCGAAGTCTCGCAATGGACCATCGTGAAGGACGAAGAGCGCCATCTGAAACTGTTGGGCGGCGGCCCCTTGAGTTTTCCGGATGCCGCGATCCTCGATCCCGTCACGCTGCGATCGCTGCCGATGCGCGTGGCCGCGCTGCCTGCGGTCGATGCGCTGACGCATGGCGTCGAAGCCTTTCTGAGCGGCATCGCGTCGCCGATCACTGACGCGGTCGCAATCGCCGCCGTGAAGCTGCAATATGGATCGTTGCGCGCTTCGATCAATTCGGACGACGAGACCGCGCGCGAGCAGAACTTGATCGCGTCCTGCATGGCGAACATTGCTTGTGGCAACGCACGCCTCGGTCACGGCCACGCGCTGTCGCTTCCGCTCGAAGGCCATCTTGATCTCCCGCATCCGTATGGCGTCGGCGTGCTGCTGCCGCACGTCGTCGAGTTCAATCTTGCAGTTTTGCCGCACAAGGTTCAGCCGCTCGCGGAGGCGTTGGAGGTCGACACCCTCGGCTTGACGCGATCCGAAATGATCGAAGCCTGCGCCGAGAATATTCGCGCGCTCTATCGCGACATCGACTTCCCCGAATACTTCACCTCCGAGCAACTGCCGAGCCAGCGTGTCCGCGAGATGGCGGAACTGTCGGTACCCGGCCTCTATGCCGGCATCGCGGCACAGACCTTCGACCCGAAGGCAGTCAACGATCATACGATCGTCGCTTGTCCGTCGGCGCGCAAGATGAGCGTCGCGCAGGCCGAAGAGATGTTCGAGCGCTGCCTCGCCTGATACCGAACGAAAGGTGCCTCGATGAAAATAATCAGCAACACGACATCGCCCTATGCCCGCATCGCCCGCATTGCGCTTGGTGAAAAAGGCATCGATCTCGCCGACACCCAATTCGTCAATCCGTGGGGTGACGAGCCGATGCTGCTCGATCTCAATCCGGCGGCGCGGGTGCCCACGCTGCGCACCGACGAAGGCGTTCCGATCACGGAAAGTCTCCTGATCCTGATGTGGCTTGAGAGGAAGATTCCGCAACCCTCGCTGCTCGAAGGCCCGTTGGATCAACTGATTTCGCAGGCCGGGCGCGCGATGGGCGTCATCGATGCGATGGTCCATATCATCATCGGCGTGATGCAGATGGACCCGGGCTTTGCCGAACATCGCGTCGGTCTGCGCCGGCGTCGGTCGATCATCAACGGGCTTTCCGCGATGGAAGCAGACCCGCCGGTCTATGAAAACGGCACGCCGAACGTCGCAGTGATCACGTCGATCGTCGCGCTCGATTATCTGCGCTTGCGCTTCAAGGATGCGCCGTGGCTCGCGCCTGCACCGAGGCTCGACGCTTTGCGCGCGAAAATCGCCGCGCGCCCGGCCTTCGCGGCAACAGAACCATACGTGTAAAACGTCCGCAAAAAGGGAGAAAACAAATGGCCATGACCGAGACCAACAAGCAGCTTGCGCGCGACTACTTCAAAGCCTTTCTCTCCAGGGACGAGGTCTGGTGGAAGACGCATATCGCGCCGACCTTCAAGCGCAACGATCCGGGCCTTCCGTTCGAGGTGATAGGACCCGCCGGTGTGCGGCAACTGGCGGATGCCTTGCATCCCGGCATTCCCGACATGACGCTGCCGATCGACGACGTCATCGCCGAAGGCGACAAGGTATTGGTGCGGTTGCGCGTTCAAGGCACGCATGGCGGCGAATTGATGGGTGTACCGGCGACCGGAAAGCCGATCGACATTGGCGTCCTCGACCTGTTTCAGTTTCAGGATGGCATGCTGATCGAGCACTGGGCGTTGCTCGATAATCTCGGACTTCTGCGCCAGATCGGCGTCAAGGAGATCTGACTCTCGCTCGTCCTGTCTTTATTTGCCGGAGCAAACGCATGTCACAGATCATATTGCATCACTATCCGCTTTCGCCTTTCTCGGAGAAAATTCGCCTCGCGCTCGGCATCAAAGCCGCGAGCTGGGGATCGGTCGATATCGCGCCCGCGCCGCCGCGTCCGTTGCTGACGCCCTTGACCGGCGGCTACCGTCGTACGCCGGTGCTGCAGATCGGCGCCGATATCTTCTGCGACACCAACATCATTCTGCCCGCGCTGGACCGGTTGCATCCCGAACCGACACTGTATCCTGGGCCAAATCCCACACTGGCACAGGCGCTGTCGTTCAACTGGGAGCGCACGATCTGGATTCCGATTATCGGAACGCTCGTGCATTTTCTCGGCGATCTGCCGGCCGATTTCATCAAGGACCGCAAGGAGGGCTATCTCTATATCGATATCTCTAAAGATGCGATGGAGCCCGATTTCGATCTCAACGTGCAGCGGATTCGCGCCCAGTTGGCCTGGCTGAAAACCGCTCTTGCCGACGGCCGCAAATTCATCTTCGGCGATGCGCCGGGTGCGCTCGACCTCAGCTATTTTCATCCGATCTCACTGGTTCGCAAGAATGCGCCGGCGGCGGAGGTCGATGCGCTGCTCGGACTGGGGCCGATCGTGCCGTGGTACGAGCGCGTCGCCAATCTCGGTCACGGCAAGCCAAGCGAGATGTCCGCCGAAGCTGCTCTGGCTGCGGCCAAGGCGGCAACGCCGATGCCAGTCTCGCATATGGCGACAGATGATGACCCGGCGGGTTTGAAGCCGGGAAAATCGGTGACGGTGACGCCTGACGACAATGCCAAGGTGCCTGTCAGCGGAACGCTCGTTGCCGCGGATGCGAATGAGATCATCGTTCACAAGTCCGATTCACAGACGGGCGACATTCACATCCATTTCCCGCGAGCCGGATTCGAGCTGAAGGCCGCGTGACGCCATTTCAGGTTCGACGAACGATCAACGCTGCAAAAATCGCAGCGCTGGCGCGGAGGCGATCCGGATATCCGGCGATGGCTTTGCTGTTTCGATCCGGAGCGTTCTGGCCGGTCGGCACATAAGGAACGATACTATTCCGTCGTTTTCCGGATCATTGCCCGCGTTTCATCGACGAAATTCTTTGCATCCTGATCGGCGCGGCGGAACAGGCTGCGCTCGATAATCAAGGACCGGCCCGGAATGGTCTTGGTGCAGCGTTCCTTCACGTAGACGCCGCCGACCGGCTGTTCGTTGTTCTCCGGCCGGGCTTGCGTGCAGGTCCAGCCCTCAGGTCCGTAACGCGCCTTGATTTGCGGTCCCAACAGGAACGCTTTCTTGCGCAGATAGAGCCGCGCCTTCGGGTCGGTTTCGATTTGCAGACCGCTGACGGCGCCGGTGCCATCGACCAGGACGGTGAGGACCGCCGGGTGGCCGGCGACCATTGTGCCGTCGCGGCTCGTTTCGGGATCGTAGTCGAACCGGATGGCGTGCAGCCCATCCTGATTCGCCGGACAAGAGCGCCAGTCGGACCAGCCGCTCAGCGTGGCCTTCGGATCGCCCTTGCAAACGAAACCGACATAACCTGTGTTGGGCAGGTCGCCAACCGCCATGCCGACCTTGACGTCGCGCAGGTCGTAGCCGGACATGTTTTGAGCCGCTGCGGGCTCAGTCATCTGCCATAGTAAAAGGCCGGCGATGAGAGCGTTGACGGGAAGCTTCATTTCGATTGTCCGGAGCTGGGCGCAGCGGTTGCTGCGGGTTGCTGCTGCCCTTTATAAACGTCGCACACGCGCGACATGTCGCCGAAGAATTTCACGCACTCGTCAAATGTCGGCTCACTTTTCCCTTTGATGTTGGTGAGCACGTAATCGGCAACGGCCTGCACATCGTTCGGCCGGAGGAAGGTGCTTCCTTCCGGCGGGATCTGGCTTCCGACAGTCTGCCGGTCCATGTCGTAGCATTTGACGGTGTCGTAGGCGCCGCGCACAAAGTAGGGCATGCCCGTGCCGGGCCGACCGCAATTGACGGTTTCGATGATCTGGTCGCGCGTCAGTTCGGTCTTGCGGAGCGACAAGGCGTCGCCACCGTAACCGCCGCCGCCATTGCCGTGCCATTTGTGGCAGCCGAAGCAATTGGCTTTCTTGAAGACGGCCTTGCCGGCTTCGGTTGGGTCTGCCGGCGCCGCCGACTGGCCGAAAGCGACGCCCGCCATCGACAGCATTGCGACGAAAAGAAACGCCTGGATCACTCCTTGAACGGGGAGTCTGTTCTTATGAATCATCTTGTTGTTGCCTGGTTTGACCGGGGAGCAATGGGCGGACATGGGCATTGCCATATCCGCCCAGCCGATCACGAAGGGTCAGAGCGCGAAGACGTAGAGCATCGAGCCGGGCTGAATACGCTTCAGTTCAGGCGTTGAATCGATGAACCACTTGTCCCAGGCACCGCCCAGGCCAACCAGAATGGCGACATATTGCTTGCCGTCGACGGAAAACGTCATCGGTGGCGCATTGACGCCGCCGCCCGTGTTGAATTCCCACTTTTTCTCGAGCGTCTTGGCGTCGAGCGCCATCACTTCGCCCGAGGGCTGACCACTGAAGATCAGGTCTGGTGTCGCGAGGATGCCGCCAAGATTTGGAAATGGCGTTTCCAGCTTGCCTGCGAGCTTTCCGGTGGTCACGTCGATCGCAGCAATACTGCCGGTGATCTTGACCGGCTGGCTGGGGCCGCCGCCGGTCCAGAACTCGCGCGGCTTGAGCTTGGTTGGATCGGCCTCTTCCACCGTGATCCGGTTGCAGCTCTCGATGACCGGAATGTACCAGAGCTTCAAATCCGGGTTGTACGCCGTCGGCGGCCAGTTCTTGCCGCCCATGTTACCGGGGCAGATGTCGGCAATCTTGTTTTCGCGGTGCGGCGTGACGGACGCGTTGTAACGCTGCACCGTCTTGTTGGGATCATATTCGATCGGCTTACCGGTTTCCGCGTCGAGGCCCTTCGTCCACGTGACCTTGTTGACGAAAGGAAGCCCCCAGACGAATTTGCCGGTCATGCGGTCGATCGCGTAGGCGAATCCGTTGCGATCCGCCTCGAGAGCAAGTTTCAGCATCGAACCGTTGGGCATGGGCACGTCGACCAAGACGTTCTCCGCGACACTGTCGTAATCGAACGGATCGTTCGGCGTATGCTGATAATGCCATTTGATCTTTCCGGTGGTGGCATCGAGCGCGAGCGAACTGTCCGTATAAAGATTGTCGCCGGGTCGATACGCATTGTCCCAATCCGGACCGGGATTGCCGACTCCCCAGATGATGGTGTCGGTGGCCTGGTCGTAGGTGCCCGTGACCCAGGTCGAGCCGCCGCCGCTGGCTTGTGCGTTCTTGTCATCCTTCCAGGTTTCGCTGCCGGGCTCGCCCTTCGCGGGGATCGTAAAGGTACGCCAGACTTCCTTCTGCGTGGCGAGATCTGTCGCGGCGATCCAGCCGCGGATGCCGTATTCCGCGCCTGCAACGCCGGTGATGGCCATGTTCTTCACGATCAGCGGTGCGCCGGTGATCACCTCGCCTTTGTCGGGATCGGCGACCTGACGCTGCCACGCGACCTGACCGGTCTCCTTGTTCGTCGCGATGAGGCGCCCGTCCAGCGTGTGGGAAATCACATTCGTGCCCGCCAGCGCGACGCCGCGATTATCGACACCGCAGCACGCCACAGCTCCGGCCCAATCATGGTCGGTCTTCGGGTCCATTTTCCAGAGCATGGTCCCTTTGCCGCCGCGGCCGTCGATCTTGTAGACCGAGCCCCACCCGTCGGTGACGTAAATCATGCCGTTCTCGACGATCGGCGTCGCTTCGAGGCCTCCGTGAGTCCAGATGCCACCGCCTTCGACGCCGCCGAGGTGCATGGTCCATGCGACCTTGAGATTCTTGACGTTGTCCTTGGTGATCTCTTTCAGTGTGGAGAAGCGCGTGCCCGAGAAATTCTTGTGATGATGAAGCCAGTTGCCCGGCTCGTTTTCCACCTTGAGCAGACGCTCATGCGTCACTTCATCCGCAGCGCGGGCTGGCAAAGCGCCGGAGAGACCCGCGACGGCGGCGATAGTTGCGAGCACGGACACCCGGCCGTGCCATTTGTGATGGGTTATTCGCGTCATGGTCGTTTTCCTCATGATTGGTGACTTCATGTTGATGCATGTCCCGGCACATCCGGGATGATTGAGAAGTCTTCTGCAGCAAAGCGACGCCTAACTAACGTATTCAGGGCAATGCCCTCACATTCACCTCCGTCTCTATTGTTCCGGCCTTCTGGAAAACGATCGCACATGTAAACCTATGGCCCGCGGGAAGCGGTTCACGCGTCTGGAGCAGCATGACGTGAAAGCCGTCCGGCTTGAGCACCACGGTGCTGTTGGCGGCGAGCGGGATCGACGGGATCGAGCGCATCGCCGGCGCACCCTCGCCGCGATCGACGGTGTGCCGTTCGGAGAAATTCGCGACCGGGCAGCGCACGCGCATCAAGGCATCGGCCGTGTCGGCCTCATTCTTGATCTTCATCGACAGTGCGAGGTTGCCGCCGACCTGGTCGGCGGCATGGACCCAGGCATTGGTGATCGAGAGTGTTTCGCTGCCGGCGCTGGCCGCAGGAGCGCCCGCGAGCTGGACGACCATCGCGACGAACGCAGTCGCGACTGCCTGAGACCGATTCACACCGAGGCGCATAGCCGTCCGCACGATCAGAAACCGTTTTGACCGAAGGTCCGCGGGCGCGGAGCGGACTGGAAAATCCGGATGACGGTTGTCATGTGGTCCATCGGCGATCCTCTCCTAAATTTGTCGTCTTTCTTTTTCTTTCAAAACTCGGGAAGTCTTCCTGCATCGCTCGGCAATTTCAAGAGGTAACAAGCAATAGACATCGATGTATCGTGCTGAATATCCGGCGTTCAGCCGCTTGTTGCGTTGCGCCATTTTCGTTCGGCGTCATCCCATGCTGCGAGAGGCTGAAGATCGGGCACCCAAGCGAGACCCGTCTTTGCATCCGACGATATCGCTTCGGGCGTCACAACGACATCGAGCAGGGCCGGACGATTTGCCAGCGCCGTCGCAATTGCGTTTTCGAGTTGCTCCTCGGTTTCAACGCGCTCGGCATGCATGCCGAACGCGCGCGCCATCGCTGCATGATCGCTGAACTGCAATCGGGTTCCGACGACCTTGCCGTGTGTGATGGTTTGATCGTGGACCTCGATCTGCCACGCGCCGTTGTTGGCGACGACGATCAAGACCGGCGCCTTGTGACGCACCGCGGTGTCGATCTCCATTGCATTGAATCCGAAAGCGCCGTCGCCCGTTGCTACCACCACGGGCTTGTCGGGGAACGCGAGGCTTGCTGCGATACCATAGGGCACGCCGATCCCGATGCAGCCGAACGGACCGGGATCGAGCATTTTTCGCGCATTCAGGCCGACGCGTGCGAAGCTGAGAAAATCGCCGCCATCGGTGATGACGATGGCGTCATCGCCGACGGCGGACTGCAGCGCCGACAAAACCTTGTTGGGATGCAGGCGTCCGTCGGACCCAGCCGGAGCAGACGCCATCGTCTGCTGCAGTTTCGCCGCGCGCTCCTTGTGGCCGCCATTCAGTTTCGCAGCCCATTCCCGATCAACATCGGAAACGCGATTCCCGGCATGGTCGACCAACGCGCGTAGCGATTCTGCAGGAGATGCCAGCACTTCGACGGCGCCGCGCCGATTATCGCGGATTTCTCCAGGCGTATCACCAACCCTTACGAAGGTCGCAGATTTGAAGACCGCCGGCGAGCCATAAGCCAACTGAAAGTCGAGGCGCCGGCCAATGGTCAGCACGACGTCGGCGTCGCCCATCACCGCGCCGCGCATCGCGCCGACGACAGATGGATGCGTGTCCGGAACGAGACCGCGGCTCTCGCCCGTGTCGAGATAGACAGCGCCGAGGCGATCGAGCAGCGCGATCAGTTCCGGGCCGGCGTCCCGCGCGCCACGCCCTGATATCACCAGCACGCGGCGCGCCGACCACAGGACATCGACGGCCCGTGCGATCTGCCTGGGGTCAGGTCGCGTCACCACGCGCGGCTTGGCGCGCAGATGTTCTTCCAGTTGCAACGGCTTGGGCACGACGGCGCGTAGCGTGTCGGTGGGGAAGTCGATGTAGGACGGGCCGGGCTCGCCACCGTCGCCAAATGCGCGGGTTATCGCCTCGTCGATTTCCGCTAGCGCGAGGGTCGGTTCGCGCACGGTCCGGGCATATCGCGTGATGCTGCGGACCAGTTGGGAATGATCGAGATCCTGCAGGCCGCCGCGATTCTCCTGAGGGCGGGGGCTGCCGCCGGATATCACCAGGATCGGCGCGCGCGATACGTGGGCGTTGGCGATGCCTGTGATGGCGTTGGTCATTCCCGGACCCGCCGTGACCAGCGCGACCCCCAGTTCGCCAGTCAATTCGGCATGCGCTTGGGCCATGTGCACGGCGGCACGCTCGTCGCGGACGTCGATGATGCGTATTCCCTCCGCGTCCAGCCGCATCCAGATCGGCATGATGTGCCCACCGCAGAGAGCGAACACGCGTTGGACGCCGCGCCGTTTCAAAAGCTGCGCGACGAGGCCAGCGACGCTGTCTGGTGAAATTTGCATCCGCCCGTTCCGATTTTTATTGGTCTGTCGTGTCTCAGGTCGCGAAGCGCGCTTTAAGTTGTCGGTGGAGGATCTTGCCTGTCGCGTTGCGCGGCATGTCGCTTTCCGCGACGAAGGCGTAGGAGCGCGGACGCTTGAAGCCGGCGATCCGTTCTTTAGACCACTCCGCCAGTTCGTCGTCTTTCAGCGCTGCACCGTCATGCAACACGATGACAGCGTGAACGCGTTCGCCCCATTTCGCGTCGGGCAGGCCGACAATCGCGATATCCTTCACCATCGGATGCGCGCCGATCAGCGCTTCGATTTCCGATGGATAGATATTCTCGCCGCCGGAAATAATCATGTTGCTCTTGCGGTCGACGAGATGGATATAGCCATCGGCGTCGCGGCGGGCCATATCGCCGACTGTGCAGTAGTCGCCGCGAAATGCTTCGCGCGTCTTGTCGGGGAGACGCCAATACCCGTCGAATGTGTACGGCGTGCAGGAATACAATTCCCCGGCCTCGCCGTCGGGCACTTCCTCACCGGCTTCGTTCAAAACCTTGATCGGGGCCGATCCAATGCATTCGCGGCCGACCGAAGACAGCTTGGTGAATTGCTCCTCCGGCCGAAGCATCGTGACCCAGCCGGTTTCGGTTGCGCCATACAACTCGAACAGGCCGGATTTCGGAAACATCTCCATCACCGACCGCTTTGTTGTGGGTCGCGCCGGGGCTGACGACACCAATAGCCGGGTCACGCAATCGAGATCGTATCGCGCGCGCGCGGCGGCAGGCAGGTCAAGCATCATGATATAATGCGTGGGCACAAGCGAGGTAAATGTCGAACGCGTTTCAGCCAGGGTTTCTACGCAGTGTTCGGCGTCAAATGTCTTCCGCGAGTAGATCGTGGTGGTCCCACCGCAATAGTTGAACGACGCGAAAAAATTCAGCGAGTTCGCGTGGCACATCGGCATCACCAGCAACGCATTGTCGTTGCGATGAATGCCAAGTTCGATTTCGGTCGTCATCGCGAGCAGCGCCATGCTGCGATGGCTGCGGACCGCGCCTTTTGGATTGCCGGTGGTGCCCGACGTGTACATCAATGTCCACGGATCGGACGCCAATACATGCTGCAGCGGCTCGCTCGCGGCCGCTGCCGCCAGAATGTCCTCATAGGCGCGATATCCGGCAGGACATCGGGCCTGTCCCAACTTGATGAAGCGATCGGCCGGGATCGACAGGTTCGCGCGAATTTCCTCGACCACGCCCATCAATTCGTCCTGCACGATGACTGCGGCCGCTTCCGAGTTTTCGAGGATGAATTGAACGTCCTTGCCGATCAGCCGGAAATTGATCGGGACCGCCACGAGTCCGGCCTTGGCGGTTGCCGTATAGATCTCGACCCATTCGAGGCAGTTGTAGGCAAGGACTGCGACGCGATCACCTTTCGTCAAGCCGAGTCCCAGCAGCGCATTGGCGAGCCGGCACGCGCGCGCATTCCAGGTCGAAAAGCTCATCTCTCGCTCGAGATCGCGTGCGCCGATGCGGTCGGGCGACGACCGCGCATGTGCCGATAGCATCTGTCCGAAGTTCAAGAGGTCTTTCACGATCGTTTTCTCTCAGGGCAGAATTGATATCGTCAGATCATGCGTGCCATCCAATCGGCGGTCATGCCGGACCGCCTAGCCGATATCTCCGGCGTATTTTTGCAGCAGGGCCCACGGCTCGTCGCCGAACTTGGCTTTGGCATCTTTGTAGAAGCTGGTTTTCCTGAGAGCATTTTGAAAAACGTCGGTTTCTACGGTATTGAACGTCAATCCCTTGCCTTCCAGCATCTTCTGATAGTCTTTATTGGCCTGGACGATATCGCCGCGCTGCTTGAGCGCTGCGGCGTTGAAATGCTTTTGCATCACTTGCTGGATATCCTGCGGCACCGTTCGCCAGATCCGCCCGCTCGCGAGCAGCCAGAAGCCGTCCCACGAATGATTGGTGAGCGAACAGAACTTCTGGACTTCGTAGAATTTCGCCGACTCGATGAGGGCGAGGGGATTTTCCTGCCCCTCGGCAATGCGGGTTTGCAATGCCGAATAGGCCTCGTTCAACGGAATGCTGACGGGCGCCGCACCCAGTGCCGAGAACATCGAGACCCAGAGCGGCACCACCGGCACACGAATCTTGAAGTTCTTCAGATCGTCAGGAGATTTGATAGGGCGGCTGCTGCTGGTGATCTGACGGAAGCCATTGTCCCAGAGTGACTCGAACGGAACCAGCCCGGCCTTTTCGATGTTGCGACGGACATACTCGCCGATCTCGCCGTCCATCGCGGACCATACCTTGTCGTAGCTCGTGAAAGCGAAGCCGACCCCGGTGAGCGATGTGGCTGGAATCAGCGTCGACAGAACGACGCCGGGCATCGTGGCGAGTTCGAGCGCGCCGGATCGCAACTGCGATATCATGTCGCTGTCGCTGCCGAGCTGATTGTTCGGAAACAGGCTGATTTCGACCGCCTTATTGGTGTCAGCGTGGATCGCATCGATCGCTTCACGCAAGCGCACGTTCAGTGAATGCGTGGCGGGGAGATCGTTGCCGAACTTCAGTTTCAGAGGCGCGGCCTGCGACCAGGCCGTCCGGCTCGACGACAAAGTTCCTGCCGCGATCGTGCTGACGGCGGCGGATTTCAACAGCGAGCGCCTGCTCATCGTTCTCATGACGCTTCCTCCATTTTTAAAGCACCCTTGTCGGGCTTCTGCTTTTGAATTCTGAATTCGTACTCTGAATTCGAATACAGGACAATGGGAATTTTTGATCGGCCGTGTTATCGAGGCTCGCTGGATTCGATTGGAGACCTTATGCGTTCCTTGACGGCTCAACCGACCCTCGTCGATCAGGTCGTGGATGCGATCGTGTCCGAGATCGTGGGTGGCCAGTTACCGTCTAATGCCCGGCTCATCCAGGACGATCTGGCCCGTGCCTACGGCGTGTCGCGCCAGCCGGTTCAGCAAGCGTTGTTGTTGCTGCGTAATCGCGGACTGGTTCAGGAAGCGGTTGGACGTGGTCTTATCGTCTCTCCCCTCGACGCAGGCTTTGTAAGAAATCTGTATCAAGTCCGCGCTGTGCTGGAAGGCCTGGCGGCCCGGCTTGCCGCCGAGCACGGCGCGGCACGGGCCGCAAAAGAAGGGCCGACGCATCTTGCCGCCGGCCACGCTGCGGTCGCGAGCGAATCGCTGCACGAGCAGATCGAAGCCGACATTCAATTTCATTCCTTCCTCAGTGCGCTCTCGGGCAACCCCTTGATCGGCGAAACGACCTCACCGCACTGGTCCTATCTGCGTCGGGTCATGGCCGAAGTGCTGCGTGATGACGAGCAGATGCCGCAGAATATCTGGGACGAGCACGATGCGATTCTCGATGCCGTCATCGCCGGCAATGGCGCGAAGGCGGAGATGCTGAGCCGCGAGCACATTCTGCACGCCGCCAACGTCTTCGTTCAACGGTTGCAGGATCGCCACGAGGCTTCGGAGGAAGAACTCCGTCAACGCCCTCCGCGCCGCATCCAGCGCTGACGATCTTCTGCAGGATGCAGTTGTCCTTGCATATTGCGAGCGGGTCGTCTGTCAACGCCTCTGAACGCGCCGAAAATCCTTCGCGGGCCTGTGATGAAAGCCAATATCTCCGCGCGGCGTGATGTGATTTTTACTCAAGCCTGCCCGCAGAAATGATGGTTGTTCGCTCTTCCGGCCACACGTAGCTAGTCGGCAAGCAACGATAAAAATTCGAGGATGCGCCGGGTTCAACGACAGCTCAGATCCGTCGTGCCGCAACTTGGCGTCTCCTGGTTTCGGTCCAGCCTGTTGCGGGAAGCACAGGTGGGCCTCTGAACCATGAGAGGATCCTCTTCACAGGAATTGGGGAGCTAAGTCATGGCGATTGCGGGCCCTTCCAGCAGTGCGATGCCGAGCGGGCCGTTGGCTTCAAGCGCGGCCCGAGCCGAGCGGCTGCTCAACGCGCTGCTGGAATATCCCGTCGCATTGCTGGTTGTCGCCGAAATCCTGATCCTGCTGGCGGGGGTTATCGCCCGCTACGTGTTTCATGCGCCGCTGATCTGGTCGGACGAACTGGCGTCGATCTTGTTCCTGTGGCTCGCAATGCTCGGCTCCGCGATCGCTTTCCGGCGCGGCGAGCATATGCGCATGACCGCGGTATTCTCCGTTTTGTCGCCCGCTGGACGGGCCGCGCTGGATGTGTTTGCCGTCACCGCGTCGCTGGCGTTTCTGCTTCTGATATTTCCACACGCGTTTGAATACGCACATGAAGAAATGGCGATCCGGACGCCGGCGCTCGATATTCCGAATGTCTGGCGGGCGGCGGCGCTGCCCGTTGGCATGGGCTTCATGATTGCGTTCGCGCTTTTGCGGCTGCTGCGCGTCGGTGAACCACGTCAGGTCATCGGCGTGGTATTGGCGACGTTGCTCGTCATCGCCGGGTTCTGGATGATTGGCCCCTGGTTGCGTCCGCTAGGCAATTTGAACTTGCTGATTTTCTTCGTCGGCGTCGTTGCCGCCTGCGTCCTGTCGGGCGTTCCGATCGCCTTTGCGTTCGGGCTTGCGACGTTCGGTTATCTGACGTTCTCGACCCGCATGCCTTCGATTGTTCTCGTCGGTCGCATGGATGAGGGCATGAGCCATCTCATCCTGCTGTCGGTGCCATTGTTCGTTTTTCTCGGGCAATTGATGGAAATGACGGGGATGGCGAAAGCCATGGTGGCGTTTCTGGCCAATTTGTTGGGCCACGTCCGCGGAGGGCTTCATTACGTCCTGATCGGCGCAATGTATCTTGTGTCGGGTATTTCCGGCTCAAAGGCCGCCGACATGGCCGCGGTCGCGCCGGTGCTGTTTCCTGAGATGAAACGGCGCGGCGCCAAGGAAGGCGACCTGGTGGCGCTGTTGTCCGCGACGGGCGCGCAAACCGAAACGATCCCGCCGAGTATCGTCCTGATCACGATCGGTTCGGTGACGGGCGTCTCGATCGCGGCGTTGTTTACCGGAGGCCTGCTGCCGGGTCTTGTTCTGGGTGTCACGCTTTGCTTCGTGGTCAGGTGGCGTTATCGCAAAGAAGATCTCAGCCACGTCACCAAGGCGACATGGCGGATTGTCGGAACATCGTTGCTGGTCGCGCTTCCGGCCATCGCGCTGCCGTTCGTCATTCGCGCCGCCGTGATCGAGGGCATCGCGACGGCGACCGAGGTGTCGACAATCGGCATCGCATATTCCGCGCTCGTCGGCCTGCTGATCTATCGCGAGTTTCACTGGAATCGCCTCAAGCAGATGCTGGTGGAGACCGCGAGCCTGTCCGGATCGATCCTGCTCATTATCGGCACGGCGACGGCGATGGCATGGGGTCTGACGCAATCCGGGTTTTCTCAATCGCTGGCCAAAGTGATGGCGAACCTTCCCGGCGGATCAGCGTCATTCATGGCCGTGTCGATCCTCGCATTCATCATCCTCGGCAGCGTTCTGGAAGGCATCCCGGCGATCGTGCTGTTCGGGCCGTTGCTGTTCCCGATCGCCAAGGCGGTCGGCATCCACGAAGTGCATTACGCGATGGTGGTCATTCTCGCGATGGGAATCGGGCTGTTCTCGCCGCCGTTCGGGGTTGGCTATTACGCGGCCTGCGCGATCGCGCGCGTCAGTCCGGACGAGGGCGCGAGACACATTGTGGGCTATCTCGTCGCTCTCCTGATCGGGCTGATCGTCGTTGCCGTTTTCCCGTGGATATCGATCGGTTTCCTCTGATCGGATGGAGTCTGGAAATATGAATTTGTCCGGTAAAGTCGCGCTGATCACGGGATCGGGCCAGGGGATCGGCAAAGCGATCGGCGCTGCTTTCGCACGAGAAGGCGCAACGCTCGTCATCAGCGATGTCGTCGAGGAACGCGCGGCGGAAACCGCGCGGGAATTGTCGGCCGTCGGCGGCAAAGTCGGTCACGTCGTTCTCGATGTGACTGATCCGGCAAGCATCGAGGCGGCATTCGGCAGGATCGTGGCCGAACATGGCCATCTGGACGTTCTGGTTAACAATGCGGGCATCGGAATCAACGCGCCTTTCGTGGATTTCAAGCTCGCGGACTTTGAACTCAGCCTCAAGGTCAATCTGACCGGCGCGTTCCTATGCGGGCAGGCGGCGGCGCGTCAGATGCTGACGCAAGGCAGCGGCAAGATCATCAATATCGTCTCGCTTTCCGGGCAGCGCGGCGGCATGGGCCGCGCCGGCTACGGTGCGTCAAAGGCGGGACTGGAGCTGTTGACGAAGGTGATGGCGGTCGAACTGGCCGGGCAGGGCATCAACGTGAACGCCGTCGCGCCGGGGCCGATCGACACCGAACTGTCGCGCGTGGTTCACGCCGCCGGCGGCACGCGCGATGCCTATCTGTTTCTCACGCCGCAGCATCGATATGGCGACCCCGACGAAATCGCGCATGCGGCGGTGTTTCTCGCCTCGAGCCAGAGCGATTATGTCAACGGCCACATCCTCAATGTCGATGGCGGCTTCGGCGCCGCGGGCCTGATGTATCCGTTGCCGCAAAGCGCGTCACCCAAGTCCTGAATTTATTGAATGGAGCCACGTCATGACGATGTCGCGCCGCACATTTGCAGCGGCAACCGCAGCAACCGCGCTGGGTTTCTCCATCAGGCGTGCGAGCGCTGCGCCTGACTTCGTTTACAAATATGGAAACAATCTGCCCGCCGTGCATCCGATGAATGTACGGGCAACGGAAGCGGCCGAGCGCATTCGCACGGAGACCGCCGGGCGGATGGAGCTGAAGATATTTCCCAATAACCAGTTGGGCGGCGACACCGACATGCTGTCCCAGGTTCGGACCGGTTCACTCGAACTGTTCATGAATTCCGGCATCAACGTGCTGTCGACCCTGATCCCGTCGGCATCGATCTATGGGCTTGGATTTATCTTTCCGGATCATGCTGCGATCTGGAAGACCATGGATGGCGAACTCGGCGCCTACATCCGCATGCAAATCAGCAAAGCGGGGCTCATTCCCCTTGAGAAGATGTGGGACAACGGTTTTCGCAACGTCACGACCAGCACGCGGCCCGTTGAATCGCGCGACGATCTGAAGAATCTCAAGATTCGCGTGCCGGTGGGCGCGCTCTGGACATCGATGTTTAAATCGTTCGGGAGCGTGCCGACGAGCATCAATTTCAGCGAACTGTATTCGGCTTTGCAGACCCGTGTCGTGGACGCGCAGGAAACGCCGTTGGCGCTGATCTACACGGCGAATATTTTTGAGGTACAGAAGTATTGCTCGCTGACGAACCACATGTGGGACGGTTATTTTTGCGTCGCCAACAAGCGTGCCTGGGAAGCCCTCCCGGACGATGTGCGCGGGATTGTCGCCAAGAATCTCAATCAGGCGGCGCTCGATCAGCGCGACGATCTGGCGAAGCTCAACGTGTCGCTGCTGGACCAGTTGAAGGCCAAAGGGCTGATCTTCAACCAGCCGGACGTCGGCAAATTCCGCGATGCGCTGCGGACGGCGGGGTTCTACAATGAGTGGCGGACAAAATACGGCGATGAATTGTGGGCGTTGCTCGAGAAGTCGGTCGGCAAGCTGACCTGATCGTTCTGGATTCCACGGCAACTGCGAGTGCGGCGATGGCTGGCGATGTATTCGATCACCACTACGTTCAGACCGGCGATGTCACCCAGCACTATGTGACTGCCGGCGAAGGCCCGCCGGTGCTGCTACTGCACGGCTGGCCGCAAACCTGGTACGCCTGGCGCAAGATCATTCCGGCTCTGGCGCAACACTATCAGGTCATCGCGCCGGATTTGCGAGGGCTCGGCGACTCGTCGCGGCCGCCGGATGGATTTGACAAGAAGACGGTCGCCGCAGATGTGGCCCGTCTTCTCCGACTTTTGCGGCCCGACGACGAACTGCTCGTCGTCGGACACGACTGGGGCGGTCCGGTCGCTTTTGCGCTGGCGGCATATTATCCGGGACTCGTGAAAAGGCTGGCTGTGCTCGACGTTGCGATTCCGGGCGATGGCAGCGGCACGTTTTCGCAGAACGGCAGGCGCTGGCATCACGCGTTTCATCAAACGCTGGATTTGCCCGAGCAGTTAATTCACGGCCGGGAGGACATTTATTATCGCTGGTTCTACGCGAATTATGGCTATCTGCGCAGTGCGATCTCGGAGCAGGACATCGCCGAATACCTGCGCACCTATCGGGACGGTGCGACGTTACGAACCGGCCTTGGCTATTACAGGGCGATCGAACAGGATGTTCGAGATAATGCGACGTTTCTCAAAACCGATCGATTGAAGATGCCTGTCCTGGCATTCGGCGGCGCCAATGCCTTCGGTCGCGGCGAGGAGACGTTGTCATCGCTGCGCCGCGTTGCCACGGATGTGCGAGGCGGCGTGATCGACAAATGCGGACATTGGCTTGCCGAGGAGCAACCCGATGTCCTTGTCGCGGAATTGCTTCGTTTCCTTGAGAGTTAAAGAGGGCGGGCCGGCTGACGGGCCGGCGCAATCGGGATCGCGCGGCATGTCGCGCGCACGGCCTGCGGGGGGCTTGCACGGACTTCCGGCGGGCTGTAGTCCCACACGTGTGAGAAAATCGCACATGGCGGCCGATCGATCATGAGCAGCATTCGTCCCTCTCTGAACGCCCTGCGCGCGCTTGAAGCGACCGCACGGCTCCGCAGCATGAGCGCGGCGGCTGAAGAACTGATGGTGACGCATGGAGCGATCAGCCGCCACATCAAGAGCCTCGAAGACATCTTCGGCATGCCGCTGCTGTTACGCCACGCCCGCTCGATCGAGCCCACGCCGGAGGGCTCACGGCTTGCAGGCGAGTTGTCGCGGGCCTTCGCTTTGATCTCGGCGAGCGTCGCGCAATTGCGGCCGGGCCCGCTGACTCTCTCCTGCTCGGCGACGTTTATGATGTATTGGCTGATCCCGCGGATCGGCAGCTTTCATGAACAAGTGCCGAACGTCGAATTGCAGTTCAACATGAACTACGACCAGATCGACTTCGTTCGCGACGAGATCAGCGTCGCCATTCGCATTAGCAAGATCACTCCGCCGAAAGACGTCGTCATCAAGGATCTCATCACGGAATCGATAGGTCCAGTATGCTCTCCGGAATATCTGAAAGCGTCAAAGCTGAATCAGCCGCAAGATTTGCAGCATTGTCAGCGGCTGTCGCCGAAAACCCGATCGGACGTTTGGCGGGAATGGATGTCGGCATCCGAAGTTGAACTGGAGCCCGCGCCGTCTCAGAGCTTCGAGCACTTCTATCTGTTGATTCAGGCCGCGATTTGCGGACTTGGCGTCGCGATCGTGCCGAAAATTCTGGTGCTCGACGACCTTCGCTCCGGAAAGCTGGTCGCACCATTCGGCTTCGTTCCCGGACCTCATAAACTTGTGCTGTGGATCGCGCCGCATCTGCGCAACCGACCCGACACCAAATCTCTCGTCGCGTGGCTGATGGCGGAATTCAAAAAGCCACAGGACGAGCATCGCATGACGATCCCTGGCCGCACGGCGCCGAGGCTTTCCCGAACGACGGGCTAAAAGCAGCAAGCGCGGCCAAATTGGCGGCTGCCGTCTCGACTCGATCGATCTGTGAAATTTCCTGACCTTTTATTGCGGAAATATGGGCTGTTCGGGAAGTCCCGCGGCAGGTCATGATTGCAAATGGCTGGCGATGTGATCGAGCAAGAAACCGCGCCCGCTGGTTGAAGCGACGAGATGACGCTGCGTGCCGCCGGACTTGGGAAATTCCTGACCTGAGCATCCTGCCACGTCGAAGCCTCAAGAAATCATAGAGATTGAAAATCGGCATGTCAGGTCGGCTGCAAGGCAAAATCGCAATCGTATTCGGCGCCGGCTCGGTCGGGCCGGGCTGGGGCAACGGCAAGGCGACAGCAACGCTTTTTGCACGGGAGGGCGCGCATGTGGTCTGCGTCGACTTCAATCCGGATGCGGCGAACGAAACCGTCCGGATCATCACGGAGGAAGGCAACTCGGCCAGTGCCGCGACGTGCGATGTCACGAAGTCCGATCAGGTCAAGCGGGTCGTGGACGATACGATCGCCATGCACGGCCGGATCGATACGCTACATAATAATGTCGGCTATGCAACCATGGGCGGCCCGATCGAATTGAGCGAGGACGAATGGCACAAGACCATCGATCTCAACATCACGAGTTGCTACATTAGCTGCAAGCATGTTTTGCCTCACATGCTGTCGCAGCGCTCGGGCGCCATCGTCAACGTATCCTCGATCGCCGCGATCCGCTGGACCGGTTATCCTTATGCGGCCTACTACGCGGCAAAGGCTGCGGTGAATAATTTCACGATGGGATTGGCCTTGCAGTATGCCAGGGACGGCATTCGCGCCAATGCCGTCATGCCCGGCTTGATGAATACGCCGCTCATCCACCAGCAGATTTCCGGCCAATACAAGACCGCCGAAGACATGATCCGCGCCCGCGACGCGGCCTGTCCGATGGGACGCATGGGAACGGCCTGGGATGTCGCGCGCGCCGCGCTCTTCCTGGCCTCGGACGAAGCCGCCTACATCACGGGGGTCAGTCTTCCCGTCGATGGCGGCCTGACCTGTCGGGCCGCCTGACAATGGCATTGAACTTTCGGAGCGAGCAGATGCAAACGAATTGCATCGAAGCCGATTACTTGCTGGAAACGCCCGACGACGTCGAGCGGGTTGCCGCGTTGATGGCCGGCGAGCAGTCGAGCGGGACGTTCGTGGCAATTCCCGGAGAAACTGACGAGTTGAAAGCGCGGGTCGCAGCGAAAGTGACGCGGGTCGAGATTCTAGACGACATCGTCAGTGGTCCCTCGCTGCCGTCGGCCGGGCTGAAGATCGCGCATGGGACTCGAATCCGGCGCGCGCATGTGACCTTGTCCTGGCCACTCGCGACGATCGGACCGTCGCTTCCGAATCTGCTCGCGACCGTCGCGGGCAACCTGTTCGAATTGAAGCCGGTGACAGGACTGCGTCTGCTGGACCTTCGTTTGCCAAGCAAGTTTGCGACGGCCTATCCCGGACCGCGCTTCGGCGTCGCAGGAACCAGGCGGCTCGCCGGCGTCGAGGGGCGGCCGCTGATCGGTACGATTATCAAGCCGAGCGTCGGGCTGAGCGTCGATGAGACAGCGGATCTGGTTCGGAAATTATCGCAGGCCGGTCTGGATTTCATCAAGGACGACGAGTTGCAGTCGGACAGTCGCTATTGCCCGTTTGCTGACCGGGTCGAGGCGGTCATGCGCGTGATCGACGATGACGCGCAGCGGACCGGCAAGAAACTCATGTATGCCTTCAACCTGACCGGCGATCTTGACCAGATGCGCCGGCGGCACGATACGCTGCTGAAGCACAGCGCGACCTGCCTGATGGCCAGCATCAATTCGGTCGGTCTTGTCGGGATGATCGAACTCGCACGCTTCAGCGAGTTGCCGATCCATGCCCATCGCAATGGGTGGGGGTATCTGTCGCGCCATCCGCTGCTCGGCTGGTCATATACCGCATGGCAAAAGATATGGCGTCTCGCAGGTGCGGACCACATGCACGTCAACGGCGTCGGCAACAAGTTCGCCGAAAGCGACGAAAGCTCGCTCGCGTCGGCGCGGGCATGCCTCACGCCGATGTTCGACGATAAGCCCTGCACGGTGATGCCGGTGTTCTCTTCGGCACAATCCGCACGTCAGGCTCCCGCGACATATCAGGGCCTGGGATCGGCCGACCTCATCGTCACCGCCGGCGGGGGAATCATGGCGCATCCGCTCGGTATTGCCGCGGGCGTCAGCGCCATGAAGGAGGCCTGGGACGCGACGCTGGCGGGTGTGACGCTGACCGAATTCGCGCGCACGCATCCAAGCCTTCGGCGTGCGCTCGAGGGGGCGGCATGATCGAACCTCGTCCTCTGCCCGCCGGACCTCTCATCGCGTTTTATGGCGACGACTTCACCGGGGCGTCGGCCTCGATGGAGGCGACCGCATTCGCGGGCATTCCCACAGTGCTTTTTCTCTCGCCTCCCACTCCGGACCGCCTGCGAGCGTTCTCGGATGCTCGCGTTGTCGGAATTGCGGGCGTGGCGCGCGCGCAAAGTCCGGGCTGGATGGATCAGAACCTGCCGCCGGTGTTCGAGATGCTGGCTGCGACAGGCGCGCCGGTCATCCACTACAAGGTCTGCTCGACATTCGACTCTGCGCCGCAGGTCGGTTCGATCGGTCGTGTCGTGGAGATCGCGGCAAGGCGCTTCAACGGCTGGATGCCGATGATCGTCGCCGACCCGGGCATGGGCCGCTATCAGGCTTTCGGAAATCTGTTCGCCAAACTGGGCGGGGCTGTTCATCGTCTCGATCGACACCCCGTGATGTCGTGTCATCCGGTGACGCCCATGGACGAGGCCGACCTCGGCCGCCACCTCGCGCGCCAGACAAAAGAAAAAATAGGGCTTGTCGATTTCGTCGCCATGAAGCGGGGCGACGGCGATTCCCGGTTGGCTCACGAGATCGCCGCCGGCTCGCGCGTGGTTTCGATCGACGTTCTCGATCGCGAGACGCTGATCGAGGCGGGCCGTCTTGTGTGGGAACGCGGGGATCGCGTTGCTTTCGCGCTTGGCTCGCAGGGATTGGAAGCCGCGCTGGTTGCCTATTGGCGGTCGGTCGGCCTGATCGAAGATGCGGATTCAGTGCGTCGTGCAGAACCTGTCGATCGCATCGCCTGCGTCTCGGGTTCACTCTCGGCCGTGACCGCCGCACAGATCGCCTATGCGCGCAATAACGGCTTCTCGATAATTTCACTTGAGGCAGAGCGTGCCGTCGATTTGCAGGAGTGGGACAGGGAGGTTGGGCGCGCGACCGCCAAAGCGCTCGTCGAACTCGGTTCCGGACGTGACGTCATCGTTTGCAGCGCTATTGGACAGGACGATCCGGCCGTCGTGTCACTGAAGACGGCAACCGCATCGCGTGGAATGTCACAGGAGCTTGTCAACGAGCGGATGGGCGTCGGTCTCGGAACCGTACTGGATGGAATTCTGGCAGAGACCGGTTTGACACGCGGCGTGATCGCGGGCGGCGATACGTCCGGCCGCGCGGCCTCGATGCTCGGTATCGACGCGCTGACGGCGATCGCGCCGCTCGCGCCTGGCGCGCCGCTGTGCCGCGCTCACGCCACCCGCGCCGACCGCGACGGACTTCAGATCGCCCTGAAGGGTGGTCAGGTCGGCGCCCCGGACTTCTTTGCCGCCGCCAAACGTGGCCGGACATTGACGCCTTCGATGCGCACACCATCGAGCTGCACAACATCATGACAGCCCACCAACAACGGATATTATCCCATGCTTGACCGTCGCCGCTTCATTGCATTGAGCGCTATCGCCACGATTGGTGCCGCCGTCCCTTTGCGATATGCAAGGGCGGCAGAGTTTACTTTCAAACTCGGCACCAACGTGCCGGAGTCGCATCCGCTCAACGTTTATGCGCGCAAGGCCGCGGACGAGATCAAGCAGCAGACGGACGGCCGGTTCGATCTTCAGATATTTTCGAACAACCAGCTCGGCGGCGACTCCGACATGTTTTCCCAATTGCGATCCGGCGCGTTGGAATGCTTCACGCTGTCCGGTGTCAACGTGCTATCGACGCTCATCCCGTCGGCCGCCATCTGGGGCATCGGGTTCGCCTGGAAGGACTATCCGACCTTGTGGAACGCGCTCGATGGCAAGTTCGGCGCGCATCTTCGTTCGCAGATCAACAAGGCCGGGCTTGTCGTCATGGACAAGGTCTGGGACAACGGTTTCCGGCAGATCACCAATGGCGTCCGGCCGATCCTGACGCCGGCTGATCTTCAGGGACTCAAGATCCGCGTTCCTGTCAGCGCGCTCTGGACATCCTTGTTCAAGTCGCTCGGCGCTGCGCCGGCCGGGATCAACTTTGCCGAGGTTTATTCAGCGCTTCAGACCAAGGTTGTCGATGGGCAGGAGAATCCGCCTGCGATCATCTCCGCCGCAAAACTCTACGAGGTCCAGAAATATTGCTCGCTGACCAATCACATGTGGGACGGGTGGTGGTTTCTTGTAAACCGGCGGGCATGGCAGAGCATTCCAGCGGATATGCAAGCGACGGTCGCCAAGATCATCGACAAATATGCAGTTGCGGAACGCGAGGAAATCGCCCGTCAGAACACGTCGCTGCAGGGCGAGCTTGCGGCGAAGGGCCTGATTTTCAACAGCGTCGATCCCGCGCCTTTCCGCGATACCCTCGCCACTTCGGGCTTCTACAACGAGTGGAAGAAGAAGTTTGGCGAAGAGGCCTGGACGCTTCTTGAGGAATCGACCGGAAAGCTGACTTGATGTTGCAGCCCATTGGAGCTGCAGTTTTCTAAGTATCGGCGGAACCGGGCAGACTCCAGTCCAAGCATGCCGGCATTAAGCCGCCCGGCAACGCAAACAGAACAATTCGCCTGCCAGCACGAACCGCGTTGCTGGTCACGGGCGCGCCCACTCGAACGGATCGGGGCTACCAGAGGCCCCGTCCGGATACGAATGTGAGGCACCACGCCTGGCATGTCTGTTTGCGTCGTCGGGCTTGCTCTCAGCGTCTTGACATCACGGTCCGCCGTCCTTCAGCTGCGCGTTGTCGTGGCAACGTCAACGCTCGCTTTGATGGCGTTGGAATATGGGCAAATGTCGTGCGTCGCTTCAACGAGCGTCTTCGCATCTGCGTCCGGCAGACCCGGCGTGTAAACGTCGAGCGCGGCGGTGATGCCGAAACCACCTTCCGAACGCGGACCGATGCCGATCGTCGCCGTCACGGTCGATCCCTCGGGCACCTTGATCTTGGTCTGAGCCGATGCGACACGCATCGCACCGAGGAAGCAGGCGGAATATCCGAGCGCGAACAGCTTCTCCGGGTTTGCGCCGTCCCCGCCGGGGCCGCCAAGTTCTTTCGGAACGGTCAGATCGAGCGCCATGGTGCCGTCCGCAAGCGTCGTCTTGCCGTCGCGGCCACCGCCGGCCGCCGTCGCGGTCGTCTTGTACTTTGCGTCAACCGACATGATATTCTCCATTTATATTGTGCACGATATAGTATTGTGCGATTTACTGGAGTGTGGATTGAATGTCAAACGCTTGCGATCAGGTCGCGCGCAATATAATCTGCGGTCATGGCTGCACGCTCCGGAACTGCATCTCCCGATCTTGATGACCTCCTGTGCTTCGCGATCCATTCGGCGGGATTTGCGTTCAGCCGGATTTATCGAGGTCCGCTGCAAAGCCTCGGGCTGACCTATCCCCAATATCTGGTGATGGTCGCGCTCTGGAACGAAGATGGTGTCACGGTTGGCCATCTCGGCGAAAGGTTGGCGCTCGAAACCGGCACGCTGACGCCGCTTTTGAAGCGGCTCGAAGCTGCGGGCTTGCTGACGCGCCGGCGCTTGAAGATCGACGAGCGGCGCGTGATGGTGACGCTGACGGAGAAGGGGCGCAGGCTGAAGCAGCAGGCGGCCGATATCACCCGCTGCATCTCCGAGAGTGCTGGATTGCCGCTCGCACAACTTGCGCGACTGACGAAAGAAATTCGGGCGCTGCGCACCAATCTCGAACGCGCCGCCGCCGCTGCGGCCGCGTAGCATCCGAGACGATGCAAGCCGTCCGCCACATGATCGTCGGCTGGCGCGATCATCACCACGGATCGTTGACCGCCGCTTCAAGCCATACCGCAATCATCGGCGTAGCTCCAATACAGGGAACGCGCGGCCTTCGACTCACTCTACGAAGCGGCCAGCGCCTTGAACGCAATCTCTGATTCCCTCATCGCCGCGAGATAGGCGTCGAAATTATCCTTTAACCGCGATGACGGACCCGCGACGCCGATCGCGTAGGGCTCGCCGCCGATGCGGTGCGCGACCGAGATGCCCATCACATCGGCGACCGTCTCGCCGCGGGTCAGAAAGTAGCCCCGCGCCCGGCCCTCCAGAATATCGGCCTTGAAGGCCCGGGCGTTCGTGATTGTGGCATCGGTGAATTGCGTCAGTTTCAGTTTGCCGATCGCCTTGTCGAGCGCGTCGTCGCTGAGCAGGCCGAGCGTCGACTTGCCGAGCGCGCTGGTGTGAGTGGGAAACGTATCGCCAGGGGCGGCCGTGTAGCGCACCGTGTGGCTGCCCGGCACGACATCGAGATAGACCACGATATCGCCCTGCATCTTGCCGATGATGACAGTCTCACCGGTTGTCTTCGCCAGACCCGCCGCGATCGGCGTCAGGCGTTCGAGCGCAGTGTCATAGCGGCCGAGCGCATGGGCCACTCCAAACAGCCGCTTGGTCGGGTAAATGCGCTTGCGCTCTTCCAACACATAGACATAGCCGCGCATCTGCAACGTGCGGATCAAGCTATGGCAGCTCGACATCGGCACTGCGATGCGTTGCGAGATTTCCGTCAATGAGAGCGGGCCGCCTGCCTCGGCAAAGGCCTCGAACAGATCGAGCGTCCGGGACGCCGCCTTCACTTGATCCTGCGACGCCATACGCGCTGCTTCTCCTGAATTCCGCCTGTGGTAGAGCGCCGCACGTCCATGGGCAAGCCGGTTCCGCAGGTCCGAATGGCTGCCCAAAGACCGGGCCCGAATCTTATTCAATTCGACTAATAGAATTGCTTTTCGATATACCGAATTAAATTTATCGTTCCGTCATCGAGGTTGGCTCGCCCGCCGGTGGGAGACGATGACATGAGTGACGCGACGATAGACCATGCGCCAGCCGTGCCGCGCGCGCGGTTGAGCCGCGACGAACGTCGGGTTCTGATCGCGGCGTCGCTCGGCACTGTCTTCGAATGGTATGATTTCGTTCTGTTCGGCTCGCTCGCCGGGATCATCGCGCAGCAGTTCTTTTCCAAGGCCGATCCGTCGATCGCTTTCATCTTCGCGCTACTGGCCTTCTCCGCCGGCTTCATCGTGCGCCCGCTGGGCGCGCTGGTGTTCGGCCGGCTCGGCGATCTCGTCGGTCGCAAATACACGTTTCTCGTCACCATCCTGCTGATGGGCTTCGCCACCTTCGGCGTCGGCCTGCTGCCCGGCTACGACACGCTGGGCGTCGTCGCGCCGGCGATCCTCGTGACGCTGCGGATGCTGCAGGGCCTCGCCGTCGGCGGCGAATATGGCGGCGCGGTTGTCTATGTCGCCGAGCACGCGACCAAGGGTCGGCGCGGCGCATTCACGTCCTGGATCCAGGTGACGGGCACCGCGGGCTTCATCATGAGCCTGCTTGTGGTGCTGGCGACACGGTTGAGCCTTGGCGAGCCGGCATTTCAGGCCTGGGGTTGGCGCATCCCGTTTCTGTTGTCGATCGTCCTGCTCGCGATCTCCGTCTGGATCCGGCTATCGCTTGAAGAGTCACCTATTTTTGCACAGATGAAGGCGCAGGGCACGCTGTCTAAAGCGCCCTTTTCCGAAGCCTTCGGGCGTTGGGACAATCTGAAGATGGTGATCGTGTCGCTGTTCGGGCTGATCGCCGGTTTCGGCGTGGTCTGGTATTCGACGCAATTCTACACGCTGCTGTTTCTCACGCAGACGTTGAAGGTGGATCCCGTCACAGCGAATATCGTCGTGGTTATCGCGCTCATTCTGGCCACGCCGTTCTTTGTCGTATTCGGCACCCTGTCGGATCGCATCGGCCGCAAGAAGATCGTGCTGTCCGGCATTCTGCTCGCCGCGCTGATGTTCTATCCGGCGTTCCGCGGGCTGACCCATTTCGGCAACCCGGCGCTTGAAAAGGCGCTGGCGAATTCGCCGGTGACGCTGTCGGCCGATCCCGCGACCTGTAGCTTCCAGTTCAATCTGACCGGCACCAGTAAATTCACGACGCCTTGCGACGTCACCAAGTCGCGGCTGGCGTCGCTGTCGGTGAGCTACACGCAGGTCGATGCCGCGGCCGGTTCGCCCCCGGTGGTGTCGGTCGCCGGAAAGCCGGTCGCGCTGGCGGAGATTCCCGCCGCTGTGCAGGCCGCCGGCTATCCCGCGAAAGCTGATCCCGCCGGCGTCAACATGCTGATGCTCATTCTGATTGTGTTCGCGCTCGTATTCTGTCTCACAATGGCCTACGGGCCGGTCGCGGCGATGCTGGTCGAGATGTTTCCGACCCGCATTCGCTACACCTCGATGTCGCTGCCCTATCACATCGGCACCGGCTGGTTCGGCGGCATGGCGCCGACCTTTGCCTTCGCGCTCGTGGCCGCCACCGGCAATATCTATGCGGGCCTGTGGTTTCCGATCGTCATCTGCTCGGCGACCGTGCTGATCGGCGCGCTGCTCATTCCCGAAACCAAGGATTTCGATATCAACCGCTGACCAAAAGCGGTGAATCAAAAGGAGCTGTCATGCCGTCCGCAACCGCCATCAAGCATGTGCTTGCGCCATCCGAAACCGAGACGATCGTCTCGCCCTGGGTGACGGCCAAAATCATGGCCTCGCCGTCGGCGAGCGGATCCGAGAAAATGAGCGCGGTGTCGCTCTTCTTCAATCCGGGGCAGGGGCATGCGCGCCACAATCACCCTTTGTCGGAGCAGTTCATCTTCGTCGTCTCGGGCGATGGCGAGATGATGATTGAGGATGAATCCGGCAAGCCGGTCAAGACCGCGATCGCCGCCGGCAGCATGGTCACGATTCCGCAGGGCGCTTTTCATTCGACGTTCAACACCGGTTGGGAGCCGCTGCGGATTCTCGCGGTCTATTCGCCGGTTGGTCCTGACGAGGCGATGCGCACCTCCGATGAATTCACGGTTCTCGCGCCAGGCGTCGTGCCCGCGCGCGACTGAGATCCCCCCGCAGCCGGCGCCGCGCCGGCTGCATCTTCGCCACCATTATGCCAACCCCGGCAGGAGACCAGGCCATGTCCCATCCATCGCATGATCCACTTATCGCCGGGAAGCCCGCCGAAACGGCCGGCATCGGCGCCGTCAATGTCGGCCTGCCGCTCACACTGCTTCTGATTGTCGTCTATGGCGGCTTCATCCTGCTTGGCACCTTCGCGCCGCAGGTTCTGGCGGTGCCGGTTTTCAAGGGCGGCACGACGACATGGGCGTTTGCCTATGGAATTTTCGTGATCGCGCTCGGCGTGGTGCTGACCGGCATTTACGTCTTGCTTGCCAACCGCCGCGGCTGAGGAGGCACACATGGTCAATGTCACCGCCATCATCCTGTTTCTTGCCTTCGTCGTCCTGACGCTCGGCATCACCTATTGGGCAGCCAAGCGCACAAAATCGACAAACGATTTTTACGCCGCCGGCGGCAAGATCACCGGCTTCCAAAACGGGCTTGCGATCTCCGGTGATTTTATTTCGGCCGGCGCGTTCCTCGGCCTGTCGGGTCTGGTGTTCGCCAACGGCTTCGATGGCCTCGTCTTCGCGGTCGGCTACACCACGGGCCTTCCGATCGTGGTGTTCCTGCTCGCGGAACGGCTGCGCAATCTCGGCCGGTTCACCTTCACCGACGTGCTGTGTTATCGTCTTAGCGAGACGCCGGTCCGGATCTTCTCGGCCTGCGCATCGCTGGTCGTCGTCGCGTTTTATCTGATCGCGCAGATGGTCGGCGCGGGCCAACTCATCAAGCTGCTGTTCGGTCTTGATTACATCTATGCCGAGATCATCGTCGGCGTCTTGATGATCTGCTACGTGATGTTCGGCGGCATGGTCGCGACCACCTGGGTGCAGATCGTCAAAGCGGTATTGTTCCTCACCGGCGGCAGCGCCGTCGCGTTCCTCGTGATGCTGCAATTTGGATTTGATTTCGGTGCGTTGCTGTCGAAGGCCGTGAGCGTGCATCCGAAAGGGACGGCGATTCTCACGCCGCAGTTCCTGGCGCGTGATCCCTTGTCCGCGCTGTCGCTCGGCCTCGCGCTCATGTTCGGCACCGCCGGCCTTCCGCACATTCTGATGCGCTTCTTTACCGTGCCGAACGCCAAGGCCGCGCGCGTTTCGGTGTTCTGGGCGACGGTGTGGATGAATTACTTCTTCGCGCTGGTCTTCATCATCGGCTTCGGAGCGCTGGCGCTGCTTGCGAAAGACCCGACCTATCTGGATGCCAAGGGCGCGCTGATCGGCGGCGGCAACATGGCGGCGATCCATCTCGCCAATGCCGTCGGCGGCAGCGCGATGCTCGGCTTCATCTCGGCAGTGGCGTTCTCGACCATTCTTGCGGTGGTTGCGGGCCTCACGCTGGCCGGCGCCTCCGCGGTCTCGCATGATCTCTATGCAAGCGTGTTCCGCAAGGGTGCGGCAGACGACAAGAAGGAAGTGCAGGTCTCGAAGATCGCGACCGTGTGCCTGGGCATCGTCGCCGTGCTGCTCGGCATCGCTTTCCAGACGCAGAACGTCGCCTACATGGTGTCGCTCGCATTCGCGGTGGCCTGTTCGTCGACCTTCCCGCTGCTGCTGCTGTCGATCTACTGGCGAGGGCTGACGACGCGCGGCGCCGTGATCGGCGGTTCGGTCGGTCTTGCCAGCGCGTTGCTGCTCACGATCCTCGGTCCTCCGGTCTGGGTGAAGGTGCTGGGGTTCGCCGCACCGGTTTTCCCGATCGACCCACCGACCATCGTCACGATGCCGCTCGCCTTCATCGCCTGCTGGCTCGCGTCCGTCATGGACCGTAGCACGCAGGCCGCGCGTGATCGCGGCGGCTACGACATGCAGACCGCGCGCGCCACTGGCACCGCCTTGCCTGCCGAGTGAATTCTGGCGAGGCTTTGTTCAAGCCGCCCGCCTTCTTGGAATGATGGAGCCACCATGTTCAAACTCATCAGCGCCACGCCGTCCCCCTATGCCCGCAAGGTCCGCATTGCGCTCGCCGAAAAGAAGCTGCCGTTTGAGTTGATCACCGAAGTGCCGTGGAATTCCACGACGGCGACGCCGAAGCACAACCCGCTGGAAAAACTGCCGGTCCTGATTCTGGATGACGGGTCGAGCGTCTATGAATCCAACTTCATCATGCAATATCTCGAATGGATGTATCCCGAGACGCCGCTGATGCCGGCCGACGTCGAGGGCAAGATCGCGGCGCGTCGGCTGGAAGTGTTGTGCGACGGCGTCTGCGATGCGTTCGTGCTGATGTTTTTCGAGAAGCAGCGAGCCGAAGGCACGATCAGCAAGGAGTGGATGGCGCGGCAGCGTCGCAAGATCGACGGCGGCCTGCGCGAGATGTCGCGGTTGATCGGCGACCGCGACTTTGCGGTCGGCGGCAAATTCGGCCTCGGTGACATCGCGGTCGGCACCGTCTTCGCCTATCTCGCGGTCCGCGCCCCGGAGATCGACTGGCGCTCGGCAAATCCAAATCTCGGCGCATTCAGCGACCGCATGGAGAAGCGACCGTCTTTCGCCGGCAGCGTGCCGGTGCCGCAAAAGATCTCTGATCAAGTGATGTAACGTACAATTGGTTGACGGCGGAGCTTTGAATGCCCGATCTGTTCAGTGCTTTCACGCTGAAGAGCGTGACGCTACGCAACCGAATTGCGATGTCGCCGATGACCATGTACCGGTCAACGGACGGCCTGATGAATGACTATCATGTCATGTTGATGGGCTCGCGAGCGGCCGGCGGCTTCGGGCTGGTTTTTCCGGAGCAACTGGCGATCACGCCCGACGGTCGAACCGGCACCTCTTGCGCAGGCATTTATTGCGACTCCCAGATCGATGGCCTGTCGCGCATGGCCGCAATGGTCAAGGCCATGGGAGCAGTGCCCGGCGCGCAGCTAGGCCATACCGGCCGCAAGGGCAGCGAAGAAAAGCCCTGGCACGGCAAACTGCAGATTTCGCCGGAACATCCCGATGGCTGGCAGGTTCGCGGACCGTCCGCGATTACCTATGGTGGTCGCTACACCTATCCCGTTCACGATATGACGGTCGAGGAGATCAAGGACATTCACCGCGCCTATGCTCGCGCTGCACGGCGAGCGCTGGACGCCGGCTTCGAATGGCTCGAGATGCATTTTGCGCACGGCTATCTCGGCGCGAGCTTCTTCTCGCCGTTGGCTAATCAGCGCACCGACTCGTATGGAGGCAGTCTCGAAAACCGTCTCCGCTTTCATCGCGAAGCGCTGGACGCCGTTCGGGCCGTATGGCCGGAACGTCTGCCGCTGACCATGCGTTTGGGATCCGACGATTTCAACGCGAATGGCGTGCAATTCGACGATGCGGTGTGGGCTGTTGGTGAGTTGAAGCAGCACGGGCTTGATCTGGCGGATCTGAGCCTCGGCATGAACACCGACGATATGAAGAATCCCCCATTCGATACTGTGGCATTCATGGTGGATCGCGGACACCGCGTGAAACGCGAGGTGGGCATTCCTGTCGGCGTCAGTTGGAATCTCGGAATTCCGGCTGTCGCCGATCGCGTTATTCGTGAAGAATTGATCGACCTGGTGTTTTTGGGCAGGCCTGCGCTGGCCAATCCGCACTGGCCGATCTGGGCCGCGCGCGAACTCGCGCACGAAGATCCGTTCTCCCTCCTGCCAGAGGATTGGTCGTGGTGGCTCCGAAACCGTCCGGGTTCGGAAGGCTCGCTTGGATGGCCAATAGTCAGATGAGCGGCATGGCGTGTCTCTCCGCCGCGCGGATGGCTGCCGTCAACGTCGCTCATGCCCTGCCTCCATCGGTCAGAGGGAGACGGTCGGTCGAGCGGCATGGCGTTTATCTGTCCCGGCAAAATCGGGACGATGCTTGAAAGTGGTCGGAGTGGCAGGATTCGAACCTGCGACCCCTGCGTCCCGAACGCAGTGCTCTACCGGGCTGAGCCACACTCCGACAAGAAGGCGGCTTATAGCCTTGGGTCTCGCGGACCGCAACATCTCTGTGTCAGGATTGCAAACGGACCGGTCTGACCCAAAAAGGGCGCGATCGGCCCGTGAAACTGCTATGGCCGGGCGGAAACATCATCGGGGCCGAGACAGAATGGACGGAATTCTAACCACACGCAGGATCGATGCAGGGGCGGAGGCCGCGTCTGAGGCGGCCGCGTGCCTGCGCGGCGGTGGGCTGGTCGCGTTTCCGACCGAGACGGTCTACGGACTCGGTGCAGATGCCGCCAATGCCACCGCCGTGGCGCGGCTTTATCAGGCCAAAGGCCGACCCGCGTTCAATCCTCTGATCGCCCATGTTGCCGACATCGAGGCCGCCCGGCGGATCGCGCTGTTCAGCGCCGACGCGCAACAGCTTGCGGAGGCCTTCTGGCCCGGTCCCTTGACACTGGTGCTGCCAAAAGCTCCGGGCAGCGACGTTTGCGACCTTGCAACGGCCGGACTCGACAGCCTTGCGATCCGCATACCGCGCCATCACTTTGCGCAGGGAATGCTCAGGGCCTTCGGCGGCGCGGTGGTGGCGCCGTCGGCCAATCGCTCCGGGCATGTGTCGCCGACCTCGGCCGTCCACGTAAGGCATGATCTTGAAGGACGGATCGACCTGATCGTGCAGGGCGGCGGCGTCGATGTCGGCGTCGAATCGACGATCGTCGCCTGCCTCGATCGGCCGACAGTGCTGCGCCCCGGCGGCGTGCCGCGCGATGCCATCGAAACCGCGCTCGGCTTCGCGCTGGCGAGCGCGGAAACCGACGAGGAGAAGCCGCTCGCGCCGGGCATGCTGACATCGCATTACGCGCCGCGCACAAGCGTGCGGCTTGATGCGACGGTTTTGGAACCGGGCGAGGCGCTACTGGCTTTCGGACCGCCTCTTGCGGGCCATCCGCATGCGGTGTTGAATCTGTCGCTGGCGGGCGATCTGATCGAAGCCGCCGCCAATCTGTTCGGCCATCTGCGCCGGCTCGATGCGGAGGGCGCCGTCGCAATTGCGGTGATGCCGATTCCGTTGCACGGTCTTGGTGAAGCGATCAACGACCGGCTGCGCCGAGCGGCAGCCTGAAACCATCGATCGGGAAACGCCATGAAGATCGTCTCCACGCAGGCCGCACCGCTGATCTCGCCCGATCTGATCGCACAATTCGCCGCCATCGTCGGCGAGAAATATGCGCTGACGCAGGCCGAGGATGTGGCGCAATATGTCACCGAGGAGCGCAATCTGTTTCAGGGCCGATCGCCGCTGGTGCTGCGTCCCGGTTCGACCGCCGAAGTGTCGGAGATTTGCAAGCTTGCCACCAAGCACAAGATCGCGATCGTGCCGCAGGGCGGCAATACCGGCCTCGTCGGCGGACAGACGCCTCATCACGGCGAGGTGGTGATCTCGCTTCGCCGCATGGACAAGGTCCGCGACATCGATACGCAGTCGAACACCATGACCGTCGATGCCGGCCTCGTGCTGCAGACCGCGCAGCAGCGCGCCTCTGAGGTCGATCGGTTATTTCCGTTGTCCCTCGGCGCTGAGGGAAGTTGCACGATCGGCGGCAATCTCTCGACCAATGCCGGCGGCACGGCGGCCCTCGCTTACGGCGTCGCGCGCGAGATGGCGCTCGGGCTCGAGGTCGTGCTTGCCGATGGACGCGTGCTGAACGCGCTGTCGAAGCTGAAGAAGGATAACACCGGCTACGACCTGCGCGATCTTTTCATCGGCGCGGAAGGCACGCTCGGCGTCATCACCGCCGCGACGCTGAAACTGTTTCCGAAACCGCGCGCCGTCGAGACGGCGTTTGTCGGTTTGAAGTCGCCGGCAGATGCGCTGAAGCTGTTGCAGATCGCGCAAAGCGAAGCGGCCGGATCGCTGACAAGCTTCGAGCTTCTCGCGGAAATCTGCATCGATTTCTGCGTGAAGCACGGCACGGACATCCGCGATCCGCTTCAGCAGCGTCATCCCTGGTATGTGCTGTTCGAGGTGTCGTCGGCGCGCGACGATGCGCGCGCAACTGTTGAAGCCGTTCTCGAACGCGGCCTGGAAGACGGCGTGATCGACGATGCAACGATTGCCGCGAATGGCGCCCAACGCGCCGCATTCTGGAAATTGCGCGAGGTCATCTCGCCGGCACAGAAGCCCGAAGGCGGTTCGATCAAGCACGACGTCTCGGTGCCGGTGGCCGCAGTGCCGGCCTTCATCGCCGAGGCGGACGCGGCGGTGGTGAAGCTCATTCCCGGCAGCCGGCCGGTCCCGTTTGGCCATCTCGGCGACGGCAACATCCACTACAATGTGAGCCAGCCGATCGGCGGCGACATGGCTGATTTTCTCGGCCGCTGGCATGAATTGAACGCCGTGGTGTTTGAGATCGTCATGCGCATGGGCGGCTCGATCTCCGCCGAGCACGGCATCGGCGTGCTGAAACGCGACGAATTGCCGGGCGTCAAGGACAAGGTCGCGATCGAATTGATGCGAGGGATCAAGGCGATGCTCGATCCGCACAACATCATGAACCCCGGCAAGGTGTTGTAGTCGCGCGCGGTTCCGGCCGTTCAGGCCGTTTTAACCCGCTGCCGCCAGATTGGTCTGATGCAGAATGTCGATTGCAGCCAGGTTGGCGGAGGGGCACGTCGCAAGGCGACGCCGGCCGAACTCGTCGCAGCCAATATCAATCCGCAGACCGGCCTTGCCACCGACTACCTCAACCACTTCAACGAAGCCGTGATGCTGCTCGACATGATTCCGGATATGCCCGACTGCGCGCTCGATTTCATGGCCTGGCGGCCACTGTCTTATGCCGAGCACTTCACCGCCTCGCATTTTGCGGCACGCGATCTCGCGATTGCTACCTATGAAGCCGCCGATTCCGATGTTCGCGGCACGTTCGACGCGCTGACCGGCGCAATGACCACACTTCTTCTCGAGGTCGGCAAGGCGATGCGTGACGTTCGTCACGAGTCGTCCCGCGCGATGCTGGCGGGGCAGGCGGCTGGCTGGCTACGGCCGATGGTGAGACAGGCCGGCAGCGTCATCAATGGTGTCGCCGTGCAGGATGACCGCTCCGGGATCGACGCCATCATGAGCGACGCCTCGTGAATGAGGCGGCCAGGGCGCGACCGCAGCTCGCCGCCAGCACCACCATCTTCAAGGACGGCAAGCTGCTTGTGGTACGCCGCGCCCATGACCCCGGTCGTGGCCGCTGGTCGTTGCCGGGCGGGCGAGTCGAGCATGGCGAAACTCTGGAACAGACCGTGCATCGCGAGGTTGCCGAGGAAACCGGCCTCGCCATCGATATCGTCAGCCTGGCCGGCATCCGCGAGGTGTTGCCGCGCGAGGGCGCCAATGGCCATTACGTCGTGCTGTCCTATGCCGCGCTGTGGCGCAGCGGCGAGGTCGTGTTGAACGACGAGCACGATGATTCTCGTTGGGTCGCGCCCGACGATCTCGGCGTCGTCGACACGACGGACGGCCTGGATATGATCGTCGCGGCGGCCCGGAAAATCGTCGGCATCTGATGTCGTCTTGCGGTCTGGGACCGCAGCGGGCATATCCAGCGCGACCCTCGGATGCCTTCTGAATGCCGAAACTCATGAATCTATTGGCGGCGCTGCTGGTGACTGCCAGCCTGAACCCGGCGCGCGCACAGGATGCGCCGGCGCCTTTCGACGCCGATCTGCAGCGTTTCGCCGAGATTCTCGGCGCGCTGCATTATTTGCGCGGCATTTGCGGCGCCAATGACGGCCCGAAATGGCGCAATGAGATGCAGGCCCTCACCGACGCGGAAACGCCGTCAGGCCAGCGCCGCGCCCGATTGATCGGCGGCTTCAACCGCGGCTATCAGGGATTTCAGCAGACCTACCGGACCTGCACGCCGGCCGCCGGCGTCGCCATTCGCCGGTTTCTCGACGAAGGCTCCAAAATTTCCCGTGACCTCACGGCCCGCTACGCCAATTGATCGCTTGCGCCGGAACTTACCGGCAACAGTGGTGTCATCGGGTAGCTTTATCATTTCACGATCATCAGGACAGAACATGGACACCATCACCACTCAGGGCATTCGCCTGCCGAAACTCGGCCTCGGCACCTTCAAGATGCAGGGCGATGCCTGCCGCGCGGCCGTCGAAAGCGCGCTGGCGCTCGGCTATCGTCATATCGACACGGCGGAAATGTACGGCAACGAAGCGCCGATCGGCGATGCCATTGCAGCGTCGGGCGTCGGCCGGGCCGATCTGCACGTCACGACGAAGGTCTGGCACGATCATTTGAATCGTGACGCTATTGTGGCGGCGTTCCAGGCGAGCCTTGCGAAGCTCAAGCTCGAGCATGTCGATCTTTATCTCGTGCATTGGCCCGCGCCAGGCATGGACCTCGCCGAAATCTTCGACACGATGATGACGCTGATGGACGAAGGTCGCGTCCGCGCGATCGGCGTATGCAATTTTCCGGTCGCCTTGCTGCGCATGGCGATCGACGAGATCAAGGCGCCGATCGCTTGCAACCAGATCGAATATCACGCGATGCTCGATCAGAGCGCCGTGCGCGATTATCTCGAGCCGAAGGGCATTCCGGTCACGGCCTATTGCCCGCTGGCGCAGGGTCGCATGGCGGACGATCCGACGCTCGCCGCGATCGGCAAGAAGCACGACGCCAGCGCCGCGCAGGTTGCGCTGAAATGGCTGCTCGATCAGGACGGCGTGGCGGCGATTCCGAAGGCGTCGCGCAAGGAAAGCCAGCAAGCCAATCTCGACGCGCTGAGGATCACCCTCGACGACGACGATCGGGCAAAGATCGCGGCGTTGCCGAAAGACAAGCGCTGCGTCAATCCAGGCTTCGCGCCGAAATGGGATTGAGTGTGTTGCCGCCGCTGAAACGGCAGCCGTCATACCCGCGAAGGCGGGTATCCAGTATTCCGCGATGTTCCGTTTATGAAACGAGAAGCTGCGACGTACTGGATCCCCGCCTGCGCGGGGATGACGACAGTTCATGAGCGCACCTCATCCATGCCGGTGCGGCTTCTTCTGCGCGGCCCCGTCGCTTGCCGTCGGGATCATGACGACCCGGCCGTAGCGGACGCCGCGCTCGGCAATCACGTGATCGGCGAAATGCTGCACCTCGGCGCCGGGGCCACGCAGCGCCGTCACTTCCATGCAATTGGCTTCGTCGAGATGAACGTGCATCGTCGCCAGCGACAGAGCATGGTGATGATGCGCGTTGTCGACCAGTCGCTTCGACAGATCGCGTTGGGCATGATCGTAGACATAGACCAAAGCCGCGACGCACTCGCCGGATCGGCCTGCGCTTTCCGCCGCCTGCTGCATGCCCGCACGGGTGAAATCGCGGATCGCTTCCGACCGGTTCTGATAACCGCGCTCGGCAATCGCGCGATCCAGCGCCTCCATCAGATCGTCGTCGAGCGTGATGGTGATGCGCTGCATGGCCGTTTCCATGTGTGAGGACCGCCGCCGGACGCGCGGTGCGCGGCTAGTCTACCATGCCGGCAGCGCCAGCCATACCGTCGCGGCTGTTGCGTCTCCAGCCGCTCTGGGCCATATCGTCCGCAACTTCCAGAGTTCCGCAAGGTGCGCCGATGGCCGATCCGATCCCCGATATCCTCAAGGCGTTCGCTGCCGGCGAAATCGTCGTCGTCACCGATGACGACGATCGCGAAGGCGAGGGCGATCTGATCGTCGCCGCGTCGCACTGCACGGCGGAGAAGATGGCGTTCATCATCCGCCATACCTCCGGCATCGTCTGCGCGCCGATCACGACCGAAGACGCGCGGCGTCTGCGGCTCGATCCGATGGTCGCGCATAACGACTCCAACCACACCACGGCCTTCACGGTCTCGATCGACTACAAGCCGGACGGCGGCACCGGCATTTCGGCCGAAGAGCGCGCGTCGTGCTGCCGCGCGCTGGCCAATCCGAATGTGGGCGCTGCCGATTTCGCGCGGCCGGGGCATATCTTTCCGTTGATCGCGCGCGACGGCGGCGTATTGCTGCGGTCGGGCCATACCGAAGCGGCCGTCGATCTGTGCAAGCTGTCGGGCCTGTCGCCGGTCGGCGTCATCAGCGAATTGATGAACGACGACGGCACCGTGATGAAGGGCGAACAGGTCGTTGCATTCACGGCGAAGCACAGGCTGAAGCATGTCACGATCGCCGACATGATTGCGTATCGGCAGGCGCGCGAAAAGCTGATCGAGCGCGTGTCGACGTTCACCACCGAGAGTTCGATCGGTCCGCTGCAGGGCTACGCCTATCGCTCTCCGTTTGATTCCATCATGCATGCCGCCTTTGTCTATAACGGCGTCGGTGACGGCAAGAATGTGCTGACTCGCTTTCACAAACCCAATATCGTCAAGGATATCTTCGCCGGGCCTGCCAAGATGCAGGCCGTGCTTGAACAATTCAAACGTGCGGGTTCCGGCGTGCTCGTCTATCTGCGCGACGGCGCGGCCGGCGTCCCGGTGGCGCCGCTCGCCGCACCGAAATCGGCCGAAGCCGACCGCAACATGCAGTGGCGCGAGGTCGGTGTCGGTGCGCAGATTCTGCGCGATCTCGGCGTCACCTCGATCCGCCATCTCACCTCGTCGGCGCACGACTACAAGGGACTGTCCGGCTTCGGCATCGAGATCGTGTCGAACGAGAATTTGGAAGGCTAGGTGCACTGTCATTCCGGGATGTGACGCGCGTCGGCGAAGCCGACAAGTGGCGCAGGCCCGGAATCCATACTCCCCGCAGGGGTTATGGATTCCGGGCTCGCATATCCGGCGTCAAAGATGACGCCAGACATGCGCCCCGGAATGACGGTGGTTGTGATGTGAGAAAAGCCCTATACTTGTTGTCAATCCGGCTATTCCGATAGCAGCACTCCAATCGATCCGAGAGGAAATTCCATGAGCGTGCGCCCCCAGACCAAGGACAAGCCGGCCCCGGTGAATTTCCTGTGGGACGATGCCTTCCTGCTCGACGATCAGTTGACCGAAGACGAGCGCATGATCCGCGACACCGCGCGCGCTTACGCGCAGGACAAGCTGCTGCCGCGCGTCAGCAACGCGTATCTGAATGAAACCACCGATCGCGAGATCTTCAACGAGATGGGCGAACTCGGCCTGATCGGCGTGACGCTGCCGGAAGATTATGGCTGCGCCAATGCGAGCTACGTCGCCTACGGCCTGATCGCGCGCGAGATCGAGCGCGTGGACTCGGGCTATCGTTCGATGAACTCGGTGCAGACCTCGCTGGTGATGTATCCAATCTACGCCTATGGCGACGAGACCCAGCGCAAGAAATATCTGCCGAAGCTCGCGACCGGCGAATGGGTCGGCTGCTTCGGCCTGACCGAGCCCGATGCCGGCTCCGATCCCGGCGGCATGAAGACGCGCGCCGAGAAGGTGGCCGACGGCTATCGCATCTCGGGCTCGAAGATGTGGATTTCCAACGCGCCGATCGCCGACGTTTTCGTGGTGTGGGCGAAGTCCGCCGCGCACGACAACCAGATTCGCGGCTTCATTCTTGAGAAGGGCATGAAGGGCCTGTCCGCACCGAAGATCGGCGGCAAGCTGTCGTTGCGCGCGTCGATCACCGGCGAGATCGTGATGGACGGCGTCGTGGTGCCGGAAGAAAACCTGCTGCCGAACGTCTCGGGCCTCAAGGGTCCGTTCGGCTGTCTCAACCGCGCCCGCTACGGCATTTCGTGGGGCGTGATGGGCGCGGCTGAGGACTGCATGCATCGCGCGCGGCAATACACGCTCGACCGCAAGCAGTTCAACCGGCCGCTGGCGGCGACGCAACTGGTGCAGAAGAAACTCGCGGACATGCAGACCGACATCACGCTCGGTCTGCAAGGGAGCTTGCGGGTCGGCCGTCTGATGGACGAGGGAAAGATGGCGCCGGAAATGATCTCGATCATGAAGCGCAACAATTGCGGCAAGGCGCTGGATATCGCCCGCGTCGCGCGCGACATGCATGGCGGCAACGGCATCCAGATCGAATATCATGTGATGCGCCACGCCCAGAACCTCGAGACCGTCAACACCTACGAGGGCACGCATGACGTTCATGCCCTGATCCTCGGCCGCGCCATCACCGGCATTCAGGCGTTCGGGTAAGTCAGTCGAATTGCGCAGACACCGCTCAACAAACGTCACCACCCGCGACAGCGTGTGGCCCAGTATTCCGAGGCGTGATTGTTCATCACGACCGACAGCGTTTACTTGTTTCCCGCATCCGCGGGATGACGGCAGTGGTTGATGCGGCTCTGTGAACGAACGCGGACGACGAGCAATCCAATGACCGACGACAATGACGACATCCCGTTCAATCGCGATTTTCCGCTGAAAGCGGGCGTCGTCGAGGAAGTCGTGCCCGGCGTCCGTCGGGTGCTGTGCGACAATCCCTCGCCGTTTACGTTCACCGGGACCGTCAGCTACATCGTCGGCCCCACGACGGCCGGCGGCAACGTCGCGATCATCGATCCCGGCCCGAGCAACGAGGCGCACGCCCAAGCGCTGCTCGATGCGGTGAAAGATGAAACGGTCACGCATATTTTCGTCACGCACACGCACAGCGATCACTCGCCGAATACGGCGCGGCTCAAGGCTGCGACCGGCGCGACCGTCTATGCCGAAGGCGTGCATCGTGCGTCGCGGCCGCGCTATGAAAGCGAGCAACTGTCGTCGGAGTCGGGTGCGGATCGCGAATTCGCGCCGGATGTGACGCTGAAAGATGGCGACGTCGTCACCGGCGACGGCTGGGCGCTCGAAGCCGTCGCCACGCCCGGCCATACGGCCAACCATATGGCATTCGCCTGGGCCGCGCGGCGGCTGATGTTCATCGGCGATCATGTCATGGGCTGGTCGACGTCGATCGTCGCGCCGCCGGACGGATCGATGATCGACTACATGGCGTCGCTCGACAGGCTGACGCGGCGGCCTGAAGATTTGTATCTGCCGGGTCATGGCCCGGAAATTCCCAACGCCGTGCGCTACGTCAAGTTTCTTGCTCGCCATCGCAAGGCGCGCGAGGCCTCGATCCTGCACCGTCTCGCCAAGGGCGAAGCCGACATTCCGACGCTGGTGCGCGCGATTTACATCGGCATCGATCCGCGGCTCGCGGGAGCGGCCGGCTATTCGGTGCTCGCGCATCTGGAAGACCTTGTCGCGCGCAACGTCGTGGCGACGAACGGCGATCCGGTGATTGGCGGGACGTATAAGATGGCGAATAGCGAGTAGGGGTAGACAAGAAATAATCTGGTTCTCATCTTTTATTCGCTATTCGCTATTCGCTATTCGCTATTCGCTACTCGCTACTCGCTACTCGCTCACTTCTTCTTCGCCGGCGGTTGCGTTGGTGTCGCCGCCGGCTTTCTCGCCGCCGGCGCCTTGTCGGCAGCAGCGTTGATGTCGTCGATCAGCTTCGTGACGCGCGCGGCGTTGCTGCCGAAATCGCTCTCGAAATAACGCGACGAGGAGCGGATATCGACCTTCGATCCCTCGCCGTCCGGCGTGATGCGAATCGAGACGTCTTCCCGAAAGCCCATGATCGGCGTGCGCGCCACGGCTTCGATGCGTGCGATGCGGCGCGGCGGCTGCGGCGGGCTTTCGTCAATCACGAGCCATTTGCGTTTTGCGATCAGCGCCGTCGTCACCTCATAGGCACGCTGCACCGGCACCTCCAGTTCAACCGGCTCGATATCCGGCCAGGTCGCCTGTTGGTTCTCGGCCGAATAAAGCCCGGCATAGACCGCCGTATTGGCACCATCGACGCGGAGCCGCGCCAGCTTGTCGTAGCGCGGCGGATCGATCGGATCCGTTGTGATGTCATGGATCTTCGGCAGCTTGCGGTATTGCAGGCCGAGATAAGACGGGTAGGCGAGGATGACCGCGTTGATCGCCAGCGCGACAACGATCCGGCTCATGCCGCGCGACCCGCTCTGCCAGATCACCACGAAGGCCGCGAGGCCCAGCAGGATCGAGAGCGCCGAACAGGCCAGTGCGCCGAAGAATGTCGCCAGCGCCGGTTTCACGTCGAGAAAGCCGAACCGCACGATGATGATCGAGACCAGCGCGGCAACGGCGGCAAATACCGCGAGACGCCGCGACCACGACGCCAGCGCCGAGACTGGCTCCGTCTGGTAGGCATTGGGAATGCGTCGGCGGGCCATGAACGGATCGTCTCTCGGACTTGTCTGGGCGGTACATGACACAAACAGGATAGGGAGAACAGTTCGCCGGCGCCAAGCCGGGGCTTCTGAATTGTGCAGTTTTTGCTATGGTGACAGCATGACCCGCGCCGAAATCCTCGATGTCCTGCGCCGCTCGGAGCCTGAACTGCGGGCCAAGGGCGTTCGCCATGCCGGCCTGTTCGGCTCCGCAGCGCGTGGCGAGGCGGGGCCCGACAGCGATATCGACATCATGATCGATCTCGATCCGGATTTACGATTGAGCGTTTATGATTATGTAGGGATCAAACTCTTCATTGAAGACATGTTTGAAGGTCCGGTCGATGTGGTGGATCGGAACGCGCTGAAGCCGTATGTGAAGCCACGCGCGCTCGCTGATCTGATCGATGCATTCTGACGTTTCGATTGATGCTCTCAATAGTATCTCGTACCATATCGATTTGGCCGACGAGTTTTCGCGCGGACTGGACCGCGCGTCATTTTTGGGCGATCTCAAGTCGATCTATGCCGTCACCAGATGTCTTGAGATCATCTCGGAAGCGTCACGCCGACTGCCTCCTGAACTTAAAGCGCGTCATCCTCACATCCCTTGGCGCGCAATGGCAGCAGCAGGCAACTTCTATCGTCATGAATACGAAGACGTTGCTGCAAGCTACGTATGGGATGTGACGCAGAAAGAGTTCGAACTGCTTCGTCTTATGGTTGCGGCAGAAATTGGCCCGCTAACGTAGCCATAAAAAAATTGGCGGGAGCGGCACGCGCTCCCGCCGGTTTTGCTACGCCGCCGCGTTCGGAAACCGATAGTCCTTGAACTGGTCGCGCAGCGCGGTCTTGAGAATCTTGCCGGTCGCGGTGTGCGGGATGGCATCGACGAACTGCACGTCGTCGGGCATCCACCATTTGGCGATCTTGCCGTCCATATAGTGCAGCAGGTCCTCGCGGCTGACGGTTTCGTCCGGCTTCATTTGCACGATGAGCAGCGGCCGCTCGTCCCACTTCGGATGATAGACGCCGATGACGGCCGCCTCCGCCACCTTCGGATGGCCGACCGCGAGGTTTTCCAGATCGATCGAGGAAATCCACTCGCCGCCGGATTTGATGACGTCCTTGGAGCGGTCGGTGATCCGCATATAGGCGTCCTTGTCCACCGTGGCGACGTCGCCGGTGTCGAAGAAGCCTTCGTCGTCGAGGATGTTGCTGTCGATGCGGAAATAGGCTTTCGACACCGCCGGCCCGGCGACCTTGAGGCGGCCGAAACTCTTGCCGTCCCACGGCACGTTGTTGCCGGCATCGTCGGTGATCTTCATCTGCACGCCGAACACCGGATAGCCCTGCGTTGCAAGGATATCGAGCGTCTCCTCCGGGCCGAGCCTGTCGAAGGGCGGCTTCAGCGAGGCGAGCGTGCCGATCGGCGACATTTCGGTCATGCCCCAGGCATGGCGCGGCTCCGCGCCCATGTCGACGAACGCCTTGATCATCGAGCGCGGCATCGCCGAGCCGCCGCAGACGACGGATTTGAGATGCGGCAACGTCAGCTTCTCTTTCGCCATGTGCTGCAGCAGCATCAGCCACACGGTCGGCACGCCGGCGGTGTGCGTCACCTTTTCCGTCGACAGCAATTCATAGACCGATGCGCCGTCGAGCTTGGCGCCGGGCATCACGAGCTTGGTGCCCATCGACGGCGCGGAGAACGCGATGCCCCACGAATTGGCGTGGAACAGCGGCACCACCGGCAACATCGTGTCCTTGGCGCGGGTGCCGAGCGAGTCGCCGTTGTTGGCCATCAGCGCATGCAGCACGTTGGAGCGGTGCGAATACAGCACGCCTTTCGGATCGCCCGTGGTGCCCGAGGTGTAGCACATCGCAGCGGCCGTATTTTCGTCGAATGTCTTCCACTTGAAGTCGCCGTCGGCTTCCTTCAGCCATTCCTCATAGGCGACGGCGTTTTTCAGCGTCGTCTGCGGCATGTGCGCCGCGTCCGTGAGGATGACATAGCGCTCGACGCTCGGCAGTCTGTCCGCGAGCTTTTCGAGAATCGGCACGAAGGTGAGATCGGTAATCATCACCTTGTCTTCAGCGTGATTGACGATCCAGGCGATCTGCTCCGGGAACAGACGTGGGTTGACGGTATGGCAGATGGCGCCGATGCCCATGATGCCGTACCAACATTCGAGATGTCGCGCGGTGTTCCAGGCGATGGTGGCGACGCGGTCGCCGAGCTTGACGCCGGCGCGGTCGAGTTGCTGGCTGACTTTCAGCGCGCGTTTGTGAATCTGCGCATAGGTGGTGCGGACGATCGGGCCTTCGACCGAACGGCTGACGACTTCCTGGTTGCCATGAACCTGAGCGGCGTGTTCGATGATCCTATGACAAAGCAGCGGCCAGTCTTGCATCAACCCGAGCATCGAGAATTTCCTCCTGGAGTTTGTCGAGTCCGGCGGCTTTCATGCCGGTGTCCGGCGTGAACTTTAGCCTGTGGACGCTCTGCCGCAAATGGCCTTATAGGCGAATTGCCTGCGGCCAAACAGGGATGGTTAGCGCCGTGGTTGCGGTCTTTGTCCTCGTTCTCTGGACAACGCCGGTCGACGCACGCAGCCGTCGCGGCGACCTGTCCGATAATCCGTTCGGCAATCTGTTTCAGGATTTCGGCGCGCCGCGCCGCGCCAGCAGGTCCAAGGGGCTCGCCGGCATACCGCTGCCAAGGCCGCGCCCGGCCGAAGCACCCGCGCTCGAGCCGAGGCGCGAGACCGCCGCGCCGGTGCCGTTTCCCGCGCCCTTGCCTGTGCCGTTACCCGAGAGCCGACCGGCGCAGGCCGAACCGCATCCGCCCGTTCCATCTCAAGCGGCTCCCCAAGTCGCCGAACCCGCCGCGCCGCCGGAGCCGCCGCCACCGTCCGCGTGCCGACTCGCACTGACCGATCAGATCGCGATCGCGCCGAGCATTCCCGATATCACCGGCCCCGGAGCCTGCGGCGGGACCGATCTGGTGCGGCTGGAGGCGATCGTCATTTCAGGCAAGGGCAATGTGCCGCTCAAGCCTGCAGCGACCTTGCGATGCGAGATGGCGACCGCGGTCGCCGGCTGGATTCGCGACGACATGGCGCCGCTCGCCGCGACGCTCGGCACCTCGCTCGCCGAACTCGACAACTTCGATTCGTTCGATTGCCGCGGCCGCAACCGGGTCAGGGGTGCGAAAATGTCCGAGCATGGCCGCGCCAACGCGCTGGACGTGCGCGGCCTCAAATTCGCCAATGGGCAATTCGTATCGCTGACCGATCGCGCGTCGTCGCGCGACACCCGCGAGAAGGTGCTGCAATCGGTTTGCACACGATTCACCACAGTTCTGGGGCCGGGGTCGGACGGCTATCACGAGGATCACATCCACCTCGATATCGCCGCGCGGCGTGGCGGTTACAGAATTTGCCAGTGGGACATTCAGGAGCCGATGCCGCAGATCGCGCCGTTGTTGCCGGCCGAGCGTCCGGCCGAAGCGCCGCCGCGCCAGGTCGCGGAGGGCAAGACGCAGGACGGCAAGCCGCAGACGCAGCCGGCGGCCGCACAGCCGCCGCCGAATGCGGAGGAAGAGGCGGATCCCGAACCCGCGCCGCCGCCGAAGCCGGTGAAGAAAAATCGCAGACGGCGGTCGTATTGATCGACGTCATTCCGGGTCCGCTGGCGCAAGGATGCGCGTACGCCCCGGAATGACGATTATTCCGCCCACCACGCCAGCATTGCGCTGACAACGAGCATCACGACCACTGCAACCGCGAATCGTTTCAACAGTCGCGGCCGCGTCGGGCGTTGAGAATCGAAGCGCAGCCAGCGATCGCTGAAGCGCGAACTCACGCGGCGGCCTGCGGAGAGTCCTGACACACATCGACCCATTCGGCTTGAACCAGATCGGCCATCCGCTGCGGCGCGATCTTCACCGCGCTGTGGATTGATCCTGCGGCCGGCACCACCTCATCGAACTCCTTCAGCGAGACGTCGCAATAGACCTGCAACGGCGTCGCCAGGCCGAACGGGCAGACGCCGCCGACCGGATGGCCCGTGATCGCCACCACCTCGTCGGCATCGAGCATGCGCGGCTTGCCGCCGAACGCCGCCTTGGCTTTTTTATTGTCGAGCCTTGCCGTGCCCTTGGTGACGACGAGAACGACGCGCTCGCCGATCCGCAGCGACAGCGTCTTGGCGATCCGTTCCGGCGCGACGCCGAACGCCTCGGCCGCCAGCGCGACCGTCGCCGAACTGAGCGGCGATTCCAGCACGGCGATATCGGGCGCATGCGCGGCGAAAAAGGCGCGGACGGAGTCGAGGCTCATCGACCGCACTCCGCGCGCGCCGGCACGAGAGCGCCGAGCATGCCGATGGCCATGCAATACAGCATGCCCTGCGTCACCTGCGAGATATGGCTGTTGACCAGCGACCCCAGCACATTCATCCAAACCACGGCGAAACCGAAGCTGCTCACGGCGTCGCGGCCAAGAAACAACGCGGCGTGCGCGGCCCACATCGCCAGCAACACCGATCCGCCGATCAGCCCGATCTGCAGGACGATATGCAAGACCTGATTGTGCGGATCGGCCGTGGCCGCGCCGTAGGGCGAGGGCGCGGCCGCTTCACGCGATTGATAGAGCGGCCGGATGCTGCCGGTTCCGTGTCCGATGATCGGCGCGGCCTTGGCAAACTCCCACGCCTTCGACCAGAAATCGATCCGCGACGCGGTCGAGATTGAGTCCACAGATCGGCTCGGTTGCGAAATCCCTTTCGAGATTTCGGCGACGCGGTTTTGTACACCCGGCAGCGACCAGAGGCCTGCCACGAGGACGATCAGCAGCGGCAATCCAATGATCGCCGCGCGCCGCCAGCCGCCGATCTGGACGAACAACAGTCCGAGCAGCGACAGCGCCACGAGCGCGCCTGTGCGCGAGATCTGCAACAAGAAGATGTTGACGAAAAACAGCAGCGCCAGCATGACCGTCGCGCCCGCGCGGCGGCGCTCGCCATGACGCCAGAAACGGCTCGCCGCGAACAGCAAACCGAACGTGCACAGCGCGAAACATTCGCTCTGGATCGCGTTGTCCTTCCACGGCACGCCGGGTTCGTTGAAGAATCCCCACGGTCCGCGCGGCCATAGCATCGATGTGTAGGACACGATCATTACGATCAGGCAGCCGGCCAGAAAGCCGAGACCGATTTGCAGCACCTGCTTCGGCGTGAAGGCCGTCGCCATCAGCAAAGGGATCAGCAACAGCTTCGTATAGGGATTGACCCATTTGACCGCACCACTCAGCGGCAGCAGCGACCAACTCACGCCGATCAGCAGCAGGATCACCAGCGCGACCGGAAGATTCGCCGCCGGCCGCCGCATCGTGGCGACGAAGCGCGAGCAGTCCAGCGTCAGCAGGCACAGCACGGCGAGAACGCCGACGCCGATCGCCTGGCCGCTGGTCGAGATCGGCAATGAAAATGCGGTGAAGACCGCCGCGATCTGCCGGCCGTTCCGCAGATGGCGCGCGAGGTCGTCGCCGGTCATATGCCGAGCAGTTTCCGCGCGTTCTGCTTCAACACCTTCGGACGAACCTCGTCGCGGATGTCCAGCTTGGCGAAATCCGACATCCAGCGATCCGGCATGATCACGGGCCAGTCCGAGCCGAACAGCATCTTGTCCTGCAAAAGCCCGTTGATGTAGCGCACGAGGATCGGCGGAAAGTATTTCGGCGACCAGCCGGAGAGGTCGATATAGACATTCGGCTTGTGGGTCGCGACCGACAGCGCCTCTTCCTGCCATGGGAAAGACGGGTGCGCGAGGATGATCCGAAGGTCGGGAAAATCCACCGCGACGTCGTCCATATACATCGGGTTGGAATATTTCAGCCGCATCCCCATGCCGCCCGGCATGCCGGAGCCGACGCCGGTCTGCCCGGTATGAAACAATGCGATCGCGCCGCCTTCCTGAATCGCCTCATAGAGCGGATAGGCCATGCGGTCGTTCGGATAGAAACCCTGCATCGTCGAGTGGAATTTGAAGCCCTTGACGCCGTAGTCCGAGATCAGCTTGCGCGCCTCGCGGACGCCGAGCTTGCCCTTGTGCGGATCGATCGACGCGAAGGGAATCAGCACGTCGGAATTCGCGTGCGCGATCTCCAGCATTTCGTAATTGTTGTAGCGGCGGAAACCGGTCTCGCGCTCGGCGTCGACCGGGAAGATCACCGCGGCGATGTTCTTCGCGCGATAATAGGCGGCGGTCTGCTCGACCGTTGGCGGATGCTTGTTCGGCGACTTGAAGTATTCCGCCATCCGCGCCTGAAAATCGTCGTAGCCGTCGTCGCCGTGGCAGCCGCAGGGTTCTTCGGCATGGGTGTGGATGTCGATGGCGACGAGGTCGTCGACATTCATCTTCGCGGGCGCGGTCATTGAAGGTCTCTCAGTCTTATTTTTTAGCTGGCTCTGTCTTCACCGGCGTGTGGACCGCGATATCGGTGGCGAGGCCGAGCTTTTCCAGCAGCTTGATGGTGAGGTAAGTGGTGTCGAATTCCCACCAGCGATGACCGTGGCGCGCCGAGTGCGGATGGGCGTGGTGGTTGTTGTGCCAGCCTTCGCCATGCGCGAGATAGCCGACGAACATATTGTTGCGACTGTCTTCGTTGGTGTCGTAATTGCGATAGCCCCACAGATGGGTGACGGAATTCACCGCCCAGGTCTGATGCCAGACGAACACGGTGCGCACCGCGACGCCCCACAGCATGATGCTGCCGCCGAACAGCGCCGCGTCTGTCCAGGTGTCCGTTGTGAGCAACCCCGCGATCAGGCCGGCGACGAAGAACACGACCCATTGCGCGGCGATGATCTGGAGCTGCATCGCGTTGCGTTCGAGCTTCACATAGAAGCGGTCGCGCAGGATATCCTTGGCGTAGCGGTCATAGAGGCCAAGCCGCGACAATTCGGGATTCTTGAACAGGATCCAGCCGATATGGCCCCAGAAGAAATTCACCAGCGGCGAATGCGGATCGGGCTGGGCGTCGGCATGGTGATGGTGGCGGCGATGCACGGCGACCCAGCGCGCCGGCGTATCCTCGGCACAGCAGACCGCGATGACGGCGAGCGAATGCTCCAGCCATTTCGGGCACTTGAAGCCCTGATGCGTCAGCAGGCGGTGATAGCAGAGATTGATCCCGAGCAGACCAGTCAGCCGCGCCGTCACGATCGCGACGATGACGCCGCTCCAACTGAAATAGATCGGCAGAAACGCCGCGATCGCCGCCAGATGATAAAAGCCGATGATGATGACATTCGGCCAGTCCGGCTGCAGCGGTTTCACGCCGGCGGGCAGGTCGATTCGGCCCGACACCGGCGCAGCGCGCAGGGCGGTCGGCGCCTCAAGGGCCAAGGGCTGAGTCAAAATGGGTTGATCTGTGCTCATGCCGGTCGGGATATCCTCGGTGCGCGACGTGCGGAGATCTGCAGTGCATAACAGACGCGGCCGCAAAGATGTACCCGCAGCCGAAAAAACTTGAGCATCTTCCACGCGATCCTGCCGGCGGAATTGCGGTCATTCGATTGACATTGCGGCCGTCATCGGCTTAGAAACCGCCATCTCGCGCGGTCCGCCGCCTGCGGGTTCAAATCCATTTTGACTTTCGGCCTGTCGTCACGGCCTTTCAACGTATCAGGATAGTCCCATGAAGGTCCGTAACTCGCTGAAATCGCTACGCGGTCGTCATCGCAACAACCGTCTGGTCCGCCGCAAGGGCCGCGTCTACGTTATCAACAAGGTGCAGCGCCGTTTCAAGGCTCGCCAGGGTTGATCCGACGTCGAAGGGCAGCGCTGGTTGCGCTCGCCATCTGATTTGCCTGGTTTTCACGCGGCTGTGACGCACGCTGCGCTTTGCAGGGCGAAATTCCGCGTCTAGACTTTGCGGATGGATATTCGCTGTCTTCGCGCTGTCGCTGTCGGATCGCTCATTGCGGCGTCGCTGGCCATTACGTCTGCCGCGCAATCTCAAGAGCCACGCAGCGCGCCGAGACAATCCCAGAAGTCGTCGCCCGATTCGGCCAAGCCGCAGAAACCGCGCGTTGTCGAGAAACGCAGTCTCGATTTCCTGTTCGGGGCGCTGAAGACCGCGCCGGACGAAGCCAGCGCCAAATATGTCGAGGGCCAGATCTGGTCGCTCTGGACCCAGACCCGCAGCGACACCACAGCGCTGTTGATGCTGCGCGCCAAGACCGCGATGGACGCGAAGAACATGGAGGTCGCGCTGAAGCTGCTCGACGCTGTGGTGAAGCTGAAGCCCGATTACGTCGAGGGCTGGAACCGGCGCGCGACGCTTTATTACCTGACCAACGACTATACGCGTTCGATGGCTGATATCGAACAGGTGCTGATGCGCGAGCCGCGCCATTTCGGCGCGTTGGCCGGGCTCGGCATGATCATGCAGGAACTCGGCGACGACAAGCGCGCGCTGGATGCGTTCCGCAAGGCGCTGGCGATCAACCCGTACATCGAAAAGGTGCCGGAACTGGTCAAGACGCTGACCGAAAAGGTCGAAGGCCGAGATATCTAACGTCAATCAAACCTTAACCACGCGTGTCGCTGCGGTGGAACCGCACCCCATTCTCCGCGCTTGTTTGCCTCATGAATGGGAGATTGCTGTCATGTCGCATATCGATCTCAGACCCGTCATGCTGGCTGCGGCCATGATGGTCGGAATAGTCGGCAGTACATTTGCCAGCGGCATGTATTGGGTTGTTGGCAATCTGATCACCAATTCCTGCGATATCGTCTCGCAGACGCCGGTGGTCGGCTCCGAGGGTCCGCTGTGGTTCGGCAATGGACCGCATAAAACCTATGACGAGGCCAAGCTCGCGCGTCAGGGCATCTCGGCCTGTCCGAAAACGAACTAGGCTCGGTGCAGAACGCTTCCCGCCAGCGCCTGCACCGTTGGACGCATGGACAGCGCGGAGACCCGACGCAGTTCGCGCTCCAATTGCTCGTTGACCAGCAAGAGCGCCCTCAGCGCGCCGCGCAGATCGCCGTCGCAGGTCGCGACGATGGCGTCGACGCAGCCGTCGCGGTCGGCCGTGTTGTTCATGTCTGATCTCCAAGCGGCCGATTGTCGCTAACCGATCAAACCGGAACGGTTTGCTGCCGTTCCCTGTGGGTTCCGGGGATTGCGGGGACAAACGGTGCACGGGACGGCGGTGGCATGCACCACCGATTCGGGGCTAAAGATGCAGCGAAACCCAACTGCTCCTCTCGCGTAGTTTGCTCGTGCCCAAATTCCTTCGGATTTCCAGAATGATCGTCGTGAGTGTGGTGGCCGCGCTGGCCGGACTGGCGCTGCTGACGCAGGTCGGCGTGCTGGTGTTGCAACGGATGTATCCGGCGCAGGGCGCGCCGATCGACGTCGCCGGCGCCAAGCTTAACGTGCTCGACATCGGCCCGCGCGACGCCAAGGGGCCGGCAATCGTCATGATCCATGGTGCGACATCGAATCTCGGCTCGATGCGGGTGCCTGTCGGCGATCGGCTGGCGAAGACTCACCGGGTGATTCTGATCGACCGGCCCGGTCATGGCTGGAGCACGCGCGACGACCTGCGCGACTCGTCGCCGACCACGCAGGCCAAGCAGATCGACGAGACGCTGGGCAAGCTTGGCATCTCCAATGCCATCGTCGTCGTACACTCGCTCGCCGGCGGCCTTGGAGCGCTGCTGCCGCTCAACCATCCGCAGCGCGTCGCAGGGCTGGTGATGCTGGCTCCGGTCGCCTATCCATGGCCCGGCGGCGTCGGCGCGTATAACGAGGTCGTCACCACGCCGGTGGTCGGACCTCTGCTGGCCTACACGATCACGCTGCCGCTCGGTCTTTTGCTGATCGAGCCCGGCGCGCGCAGCGTGTTCAAACCGCAGACGATGCCGGACGAGTATGTGCGGGACGCGGCGATCCCGCTGGTGCTGCGGCCGCATGCGTTTCTCGCCAATGCCTGGGATCTGGTGACGTTGAAGCCGCAGATCGCGGCGCAGGCGCCGCGATATCGCGGCATCAAGGTGCCGGTGACGGTGATCGCCGGCGACGCCGACAACACCGTCTATCCCGACATTCACGCCAAGCCGTTCGCAAAGGCCGTGCCCGGCGCGAAACTCATCATGCTGCCTGGCGTCGGCCACATGGTGCAGAACGCAGCGCCTGATCTGGTGATTGCCGAGATCGAAACGATGATCGCGGGGCTGGGGACAGGGGCGGCCGCCGCGGAGTAGTTTCATCGTCATTGCAAGGATCAGTCGCTTCCTCGCTTGCGAGGACACGACGACGACGAAGCAATCCAGCTTCATCTGCTTTCAAAGGAAGACTGGATTGCTTCACTTCGCGCAAATTGGCCTTGCCAATTTGTTGCTTGTTCGCAATGACGACACCTTTCGCTAACCCACGTCCGCCGCCACATTGGCGATGCGGACCATGTTGGTCGCGCCGGGCGAGCCCAGCGGAACGCCGGCCACGATGATGACGCGCTGGCCGGCCTTGGCAAACCCGTCGCGATAGGCGATCGAGCCGGCGCGATCGACCATGTCGTCGAGATCATGCGCGTCTTCCGCGACGACGCAATGCACGCCCCAGACGACAGCCAGTTTCCGCCCCGTCGCCATGCTCGGCGTGATCGCGACCACCGGCGGTCTCGGCCGTTCGCGCGCGACCCGGATGGCCGTCGAGCCGGAGGAGGTCCAGCAGATGATCGCGGACAATTCCAGGGTTTCGGCGATCTGCCGCGCGGCGTCGGCGATGGCATCGCCGACGGTGGCTTCAGGCTCGGGCCGCTGCGCGGTCAGCACGCTGCGATAGATCGGGTCGCGTTCGACCTCCTCGCCGATGCGGTTCATCGTCGACACCGCCTCGACCGGAAATTTGCCGGCGGCGGATTCGGCCGACAGCATGATCGCATCCGCGCCTTCATAGACGGCGGTGGCCACGTCGGAGACTTCGGCGCGGGTCGGCACCGGCGAGGTGATCATCGACTCCAGCATTTGCGTGGCGACCACGACCGGTTTGCCGGCCTTGCGCGCCATCCGCGTCATCTGTTTCTGCAGCGACGGCACCCGCTCCAGCGGCAGTTCGACGCCGAGATCGCCCCGCGCCACCATCAGCGCGTCCGAGACTTCGAGAATTTCAGCAAGGCGATCGATCGCCTGCGGCTTTTCGATCTTGGCCATCACCGAGGCGCGGCCGCGAATGAGTTTCTTGGCCTCGATCACGTCTTCCGCGCGCTGCACGAAGGACAAGGCCACCCAGTCGATGCCGGTGACGACGGCGGCTTCGAGGTCGGCGCGGTCTTTCGTCGTCATCGCCGACACCGGCAGGTCGGTATCGGGCAGCGAGACGCCCTTGCGATCCGACATCCGGCCGCCGATGACGACGCGGGTGATGGCGCGCTCGGGCGTACAGTCTTCCGCGATCAGGCGAACCTTGCCGTCGTCGAGCAACAGCGCGTGGCCGGGGCGGAGTGCCGCAAGAATTTCCGGATGCGGCAGTTGCACGCGGGCGCCATTACCCGGCGTCTTGTCGGAATCCAGCGTAAAGCTCTCGCCGTTCTTGAGTTGTACTGCGCCGTCCGCGAACGAACCAAGCCGCAGCTTCGGTCCCTGCAGATCGACCAGAATGCCGATCGGGCGGCCATAGCTGCCCTCGACATTGCGGATGGTCTTCACCAGGTCGCGCATCGTATCGTGCGACGTATGGCTCATATTGATGCGGAATACGTCGGCGCCGGCCTCGAACAGTTTCCGGATCATCGCGCTGGTCGATGAGGCCGGGCCGAGCGTGGCGAGAATCTTGATGCGTCGCAAACGTCTCATGGTTTCGCTCCAGGCGTGACGCCTGGCAATCCGGGCGACGCCGGAGGCGGCGCGCTGGGCGACGTCGGAGGCGCGCCTGGAATGCTGGGAAGGCCGCCTTGTCCGGGCGGCGGACCTGCCGGGCCGGGAATGCCGGGCAGGCGGGGCGGGGCTTGTTCGGTGGATTCGGTCAATTGCACGGTCCAGGCGCGCTGTTCACCGGTATCGACCTCGAAAAAGCCGGTGCGGTCATAACCGCGCGCGAGGCAGTTTTCGGTGCCCTTGATGGTGAATTCCTTGTCGCGCGAGCACATGAAGGCTTGTCCCGACCACTCACCACCGCGGTCGTAGTCGAGTGCGTAGATATAATAGAAGCGTGCGACAAGCGTGCCACGCAGCAGCGTTTCACAGGCGCGCGACGACACGTTCCACCAGCCTTCGGTGGTCCATCCTTCGGCATCCTTGTAGCCGAGCGCGATGCCGACTCGACTCGGCGTGTTGTTGCAGAGCCGGAAATCCGCCTTGGCCGGCGTGGCCATGGCGCAGCCGGCCGCGATCGTGAGCGCGAACAGTGACAGAAGCGCGCCGCGGTGCAGCGACGACAGGCGGTGATGGATGTCAGGGATCATGGACCGGCGCAATTTCTCGTCACTGTGGTTTCGCGTGGCCGGGGAAGCCTGTCAACGGCGTAGCCGCAATGGATAAGATACGGCGGATATTTCAGCCGGTTCCAGTCTCTGCGACCCGAGTTGGCATATTGTGTGACGGCGCTCATTCATTTGCCCATCTATTCGCCCATATATTAGGACAGATTGACAAGAGCAGGATTTGAGCATGGCGACCGACAGCAGCACGCAAACTGAACTCGAAGCGGCGGCGTTTCGCCGGCTGGTGACGCATTTGCGCGAGCGCACCGACGTCCAGAACATCGATCTCATGAACATGGCAGGCTTCTGCCGCAACTGCCTGTCGAACTGGCTCAAGGACGCCGCCGACGCGCAGGGCGTGCCGATGACCAAGGACGCCAGCCGCGAGGCGGTCTACGGCATGCCCTATGACGACTGGAAGGCGAAACATCAGAACGATGCGACGCCGGAACAGATCGCGACCATGAAAGCGAGCGCAAGCGGGCATTGAGGGATGCGTCGATGCGATGAGGCGCCGGTCCTCGGCTGCGAGGACCGGTCACGACGCAGCAATCCAGTCTTGCTTGTTTCCGAGCCGAAGAGCTGGATTGCTTCGCGCCGCGCAAATTGGCTTCGCCAATTTGCTGCTCGCTCGCAATGATGAACTCATCTTTTTAATCCCCGCTTCACCATTTGCTGTGAAGCAGAGCGGCGCGACGTTTGCGAAAGGTGTGGGGACGCTGTGGACGACCGGGATGCCGCCTTGACGCGGCCCGCCGGTCTCCCGACTGTCCGCCCGATCTCGACGAGGGCGGCGCGCGCTCTGCGTCCCCGTAGTTCTTCAGGAGTATCTTGGATGGCCAATCCGGCAGTTGCCCTCAATGACGACATCAACAATGCAGCGACGCATTCCTTCGCCAAGGATCAGCTCAAGGCCATCATCGAGCGTATCGAGCGTCTTGAGGAAGAAAAGCAGACGATCGCCGACGACATCAAGGACGTCTATGGCGAAGCCAAGGGCAATGGCTACGACGTCAAGGCGCTGCGTACCATCATCCGCATGCGCAAGCAGGACGCCAATGAGCGCGCCGAGCAGGAAACCATTCTGGAGACCTATCTCCAGGCCCTCGGAATGCTGTGAGCTTTCTTCCCTCTCCCCTTGCGGGAGAGGGAAAGGGTTGTAGCCCGTCACCATTTTCAATTGTGAGCTGGACTTGCTTTGGTCCCGGATTCCGCAAGGGCTCACCCGGGCTACAATCAGAACAAGTCAGCGCAGGGCCGCCGTCCGCGTCACGAATGAGAGCGTCGTCAGGCGTGTCGTCGCCGCACCGGAGAAATTCTCCGTCGTCATGCCGAGCATCGGGTCGTCGCTAAAGCTCATTGCGATCGCCGCCGTTGGCTTGCTGAAATGCACGCGCATCCCGATCATGTCGGGCTCGCCCATGAGGCTCGCGGTCATCGCCGTCGAGGCGCTCGGCGCCAGGATCATGACGCGCATCCAGACGTCGTTGTCGCGCAGCGTCGCCGAGGCCATCCGCGTCGCCAGCGTCACGCCGGGATAGCCGCGCACGCCCTTGGCGACGACGGTTGTTATCGCATTGACGGCCATCGGGTTTTTGGCCGGCGGGGTCGGACGAATGCTGCGCGGCATCGGAGCGCTGGCGGTTACGACCGAGCGATCAGGCGTCTTCTCGACGCTGCTGGTTGCGGCGACGGGCGCATAGGCCAGGGCCTGGAAGCTGGCGTCGATGCTCGACGTCGTCTGCGGATCCTTGGACTGCGGATCATTCGCGGCCAGCGCATTGGCCAATGCCTGCCTTGCACTGATATTTGCGCCGATCGAGGCGACTTGCTGAGGCGTGGCCTGCTTCGGCGCAGGCAGAGCATCCCAGAAGCCGCGCGCGTTGATGATGTCAGCAGGCGTTTGGGGACCGGTTTGGGTTTTGCCGCCCGCATCGCCCACCGGCATCGGCGGGCGCGGCGGCGCATCAATGGTCGCGGCCGGGGCAAGCACCTGCGGCAGGCTTGCGGCGTCGGCGGAAGCGACCTGGTACGAGCCGAAGCGGGCAGGGCGGCCGCGCGGCATCGGCACCGGATCGGCCGATTTCGACGGCATCGCGGCCGCCATCACGCTGGACGGATTGGGCCGGGCCGGGGTTGCGGTGACGACAGCGGCTGCGCCTTCGTCGTCGTCATCGGTCGCGCGGCCGCCCTTGAACAGCGAGGTGAGCAGGCTCGGCTTGCTGCGGGCCGAGGCATCGTCGGCGCCGCTGCCGCGTTTTTCGATGTCGGCCATCGCCAATTCATAACCCGCCAGAGGCTGACCGTTCGACGGGACATGAACGGTCCGGCCGTTCGGGAAGACGCGGGCGAGCTGATCATGGCTCATGCGTGGCCAGTGCCGGATGCTGCCGGTGTCCAGATGGACGAAGGGCGAACCGGAGGTCGGATAAAAACCGACGCCGCCGCGTTGCAGGCGCAGCCCGGCATTGCGGATCTGGTCGAGGGCGACGCCCGGAATGTAAAAGTCCATCGCATGGCCGAGCATGTGCTGGCTGGCGCGCGCCACGCCCGACGATCGACGTCGCAACATGGCGTTGGTGGCGGGGGAACGGTAGGCGGAGATGATATTGATCGGCTGTTTGCCGTCGACGTCGCGGTAGACTTCCCAGAGGATGTCGAACAGGCGACGATCCATCGTGGTCTTGTCCTGGCTACGCCAGTCGCGAAGGAAGTGGTTGATTTGCTTCAGGGAATCTTCGTCGTAGCGGCCGTTGCGCTTGAAGGTGACGGTGAGATCTTCGCCTGAATGGGTGTGGTGGAAGGTCAGTGTGCGGGTTTCGGCCGTCGCCGTCGCATTATGGACCGATCCGGCCCCGGCCATCACCAGCACGGATGTCAGGCCAAGCCCGAATCCTGCGCGTGACGCCGTCAGCAGCCTGAGACTGCGCGCGAAACCAGCCAGCACGTATGAATACCCCGAAACATTCAAGAACGAGCCGGACCGCTTGCCCCAAGTTTCCCCAAGAGGCGACGGGCCGACATGATAAATGCAGACTTAAAGCAGGACGGTTAATCGAGATTTACGTCGCATCATCGTAAGCACGTTCTTTAACTAAACCGGAGAGTGTGGCGAAAACTAGCCCTCTGCTGAAATGGAGGTGAAGGATGGTTAATGCAACCCGCTTTGTAGACGCAACAATGGCCCCGCGGACGATTGCGGGGCCGTTGATTGAGATCGGTTTTCTCGAATTACTGGCGGGTGATGAGCCGGCGGCGGCGATCCTGCTGGGCCGGCGGCGGGGGCGTGGGCGCACCGAACAGCCGCTCGAAGAACGACGGGCCGTTGCTGGCGTAACGTTGGCCGTCGGCGCCGAACGCGGCCTGCGTGACGTCGCCTTTCGGGCGGCTGTAGCTCGGCTGCGAATGCGCGACGACGTTCTCCAGATCCTTGGTCTTGCCGTTGCGCAGCACGGCCTGCATCTGCGCGTCGCGGCCATAGATGTCCTTGCGGAATTGCAGCTTGCCGGAATCGTCCACGAAGGCCGTCTGATAGGTGATGTTGACCGGGATCGCGGTCGGGAATTTCAGATCGACCTCGCCCTTGCCATACATGCCGCGCACGCGCTCGGCGGTGTAGCGCTCGTTCGGCATCGTGATGTTCAGCAGCGTTGCGGCATATTGATCCGGATTCTGCACGCGCATGCAGCCGTGCGAGAAGGCGCGCTCGTCTTTGGCGAACAGATGCTTGTCCGGCGTGTCGTGCTGATAGACCAGGAACTTGTTCGGGAAGTTGAAGCGGATGCGGCCGAGCGCATTGGCTTCACCCGGCGGCTGCGAGATGCGGATCGAGCCGTCCCTGGCGCGCTCCATCTTCAGGCCCATGCGCTGCAGGACCGTCGGATCCTGCGCCAGAGCGGGCAGGTATTCCTTATAGATGATCGAGGGCGGCACGTTCCAGGTCGGATTGACCGTGATGTATTTCATCGTTTCGGTCAGAAGCGGCGTCGCGTGCTGGCCGACCTTGCCGACGACGACGCGCGTGGTCCAGGCCTGCTGGTCGTTATGCATCACCTTGAGCGTGTAGTCGGGAATGTTGAGCATGACATAGGCGTTGCCGATCGCGGATGCGCCGAGCTGGCGCGGCAGCCAGCGCCAGCGTTCCATGTTCACCAGAAGCGTGTCGATCTGGCGGTCGCGCTTCGGCGAATTCATCGCGCGCACGGTGGCATCGTCGAGGATGCCGTTGGCCTTCAGATCGTTGTTCGCCTGAAACTTGCGAACGGCGGCGGCGACGTCGGCATCGTAGCTGGTGCTGGTCATGGAGCCGTCGATCACGCCGAGCTTGGTGCGCAACAGCGGCACGCGCTCGTCGTCAACCACCGTCTCGCCTTTTTTGGTCCTGACATATTTCAGCGCCGGACCTGACGCGATCTGCGCCACCGGACCTTCGCCTTCGCCGCGCAGTTCGGCGAGCTTCGCCTTCAGATCGCGGAAGCCCTTGTGCGGCGGGTTGTAGGCGGCCAGCGCCGCCGACGCGTCGCTTGCGCCCGAGATATTGGCGAGCACTTCGGCCGGATCGGTCGGATGCTCCGGATATTGAATGTCGCCGGAGACCTGCGACCAGTGCATGCGACCGCTCTGCGCTTGACGGGCGTAATCGAGCATCGAATTGGTGAGCTTGAGATCGGCTTCGGCCAGTGCGTCGGGCGAGGTCGCCGCTGCGAAATCGGGCGCCGGATAGTCCGATACGTCGAGGCCATCGGAGCCGGCCGCATTGAGCCGGGCGATCACGGCCTTGCCGCGTGCGGTCAGCTTGCCGGACTGCGACCAGATCGGCGCGTAATCACGGGCCGCATAGAACTTTTCGACTGCGGCGCGCTCGCCCTTGCGGTCGAAGTAGCGGTTGGTCTTGGCCGACATCATGTCGCGCAGCCGCTCGGCGACCGGCTGATCGGCGGAAGCAACAGTGGTCGCGGGCTTGGCCGGATCGGGTGTCGCGGCCGGCGCAGTTGCCGTCGCCGCCGGAGCCGACGTCACGGCAGCGGGGGCCGTGGCCGTCGCGGCAGGCGCCGACGTCGCGGCAGGCGCCGACGTCGCGGCAGCGGGTGCTGTCGCGGTGTCTTCTTTTTTAACGTCGGCGGGGGCCGCAGCAGGCTCGCCGGCGGCGGCCCTGGTCGAATCGGTCGGCGGGGGCACCGCGCCCGTCGTCTCGGATTTGAAGTCACTCGCGGTCGGCGGCGGGACGTTGGCCGGTTCCGGCATTGGTACTGCGGCGTCGATCGCCAGTTCAGCCGGGCTGGTGCGGGGCGCGTCGGAGGGCGTCTGGGCGAAGGCCGAATTCGTCAAGGCGGAACCGGCCGAAACCGTCAGGAACGTGGCGGCAACCGCCATCAAAACGCGGTCGAAACCAGTCCGGCGGTTCACATCGTGTCGCATCTCGCACCCCTTGGGTGAAGCCATCCCGGCATGGGACAGGTTCGGTTATCTAATGCCGTCACAGGTATCGCCCGACTTCTGGCAAATCCGCGACACTAGCGAATGATCGTGAAAAATTCGCAACGCAATCAAAGCGCAATGGCCTGCCACAATGGCATCAGCGCGACGATTTCATGGCGAACGCAACACGGAACACAATATACGCGCGCGATTCCAGCAAGCACCAAGCATCGCCCTTACAACAAACTGACCGCAAGACTCGGCGTTTGCAACGCACGGCTGAGTGCGAAATCCGCTTTTCCGCCGTGTGTCACCGCACCGCCACGGTTCAATGGTCGGGCGACGTGGCCTCGAACGGAGGCGCGGCATCGGCTGCCGCGATCTCGTCGAGCTTGCGATAGAGCGTCGAGCGGCCGATCCTCAGGCGCCGCGCGACCTCCGACATCTGGCCGCGATAATGCGCGACGGCGAAGCGGATGATCTCGGTTTCCATGTCGGCCAGAGGCCGTATCTCGCCATCGTCCTTCAGCATCGCAAGGCTTGCGAGCGTCTGCGGCGCGATCGGGAAATCATGCCCGCTGACGAGGGGTGGTGTTTCCGCCGGTTTCATGATCAGCGGCTCGGCGAAAGGCCTGTCTGCCGGTTCATGGTCGACCGGAGCCGACAGAGCCGCCGCCTGCGGGAAATCGCTGAGGCGGAGCTGGTCGCCGTCGCTCATGACGACCGCGCGGTAGACGGCGTTTTCCAACTGGCGAATGTTGCCTGGCCAATCGACCTTCGCGAGATGCGCCATCGCCTCGCCGGAAATCCCGGTGATGGAGCGGTTTTCCTCGGCGACGAAGCGCGCAAGGAAATGCCGCAGCAGATGCGGGATGTCTTCGCGCCGCGCGCGCAGGGGCGGGACCGTCACCGGCAGCACATGCAAGCGATAGAACAGGTCTTCGCGGAAGTGGCCGAGCTTGACGTGATCGAGCAGCTTGCGATTGGTGGCGGAGATGATGCGGACGTCGACCTTGACGGGGCGCTTGCCGCCGACGGCCTCGACGGTGCCTTCCTGCAACGCACGCAGCAGCTTGACCTGCGCCGCCAGCGGCAACTCGCCGACCTCATCGAGAAACAGCGTGCCGCCTGAGGCTTCGACGAATTTGCCGGTGTGGCGTTCGGTAGCGCCTGTGAAGGCGCCCTTCTCGTGGCCGAACAGAATCGACTCGACGAGGTTGTCGGGGATGGCGCCGCAATTGACGGCCACGAAGGGCTTGCTGCTGCGCTCGCCCGAGCCGTGAATGGCGCGCGCGATCAATTCCTTGCCGACACCGGATTCGCCTTCGATCAGCACGGGAATCGTCGACCCCGCGGCCTTGCGTGCGATGTGCAGCACCGGCTCCATCGCGGCACTCCGCGTGACGATGTCCTTGAAGGTCAGTCGCCCTTCGCGGCTGTGGCGGATGCGCTGCAATTCACCTTTCAGCGCGCTGGCGTTCAGCGCATTGCGCAACGACACTTGAAGCCGCTCGACGCCGACCGGCTTGACCACGAAATCATGCGCACCGGCGCGCATCGCCTGCACGACATTGTCGATCCCGCCATGCGCTGTCTGCACGATAACGGGAATAGCGAGTCCGGCGTCGCGCAGCTTGGCCAGCACGCCCATCCCGTCGAGGCCGGGCATCACCAGATCGAGCACGACGGCATCGATCGCCCGCGCATCCGGCGCGGTCAGCAGCGCCAGCGCCGCATCGCCGCTATCGACGACCACGGCGTCATAGCCGCAGCGCTGCACCATGTTCTCGACCAGCCGACGTTGCACGGCATCATCGTCGGCGATCAGAATGGTGGCGGGCATGGCGACTCCGGATCCGGGATTGTCCCGATTTGGGCCACCTTGGCCGGCAAGGGCTTAAGGCTTTGCTAAGGGGGTGTGCGTGATTTCGGAGAACGCTGAGTTCAGCGTCCCCTCTCCCCAGCGATGCGCTTGCATCGCGTTGCGGGAGAGGGTGGATCGACCGAAGGTCGAGCCGGGTGAGGGGGACTTATTCTGAAAAGCGCCCCCACCCCAACCCTCCCCCGCAAGCGGGAGAGGGAGCGCGCTGCCGTCGTGGCGCGCGCAGCGGTTTTCACCCTTACGCCAACCGCGCCTTCAGATAGGGCATGACCTCGACGCCGCCGCGATAGACCATGTCGAGCGACACATAGAGAATGATGACGAGGCCGACATAGGCGATCCAGCGATGGTTCTGGAGCAACCGAGCGATGAAATTGGCGGCGAGGCCCATCAAGGCGATCGACAAAGCGAGGCCGAAAATGAGGATCGTCGGATGCTCGCGCGCGGCGCCCGCGACGGCGAGCACGTTGTCGAGCGACATCGAGACGTCGGCGAGCGTGATCTGCCAGATTGCCTGACCCAATGTCTTGCGCGGGCCCGTCGGCGTACCGTCGGCGTTGAGTTGGTTCTCGAGCGCGTCGATGTCGTGATCAACCGGCGCGCGCAATTCGCGCCACATTTTCCAGCACACCCACAGCAGCAACACGCCGCCGGCGAGCAACAGCCCGACGATCTGCAGAAGTTGCACCGTTATGCTGGCAAAACCTATCCGCAGCACGGTGGCGGCAATAATGCCGATCAGGATGGCCTTGTTGCGTTGTTCCTTGGGCAGCCCCGCCGCAGCGAGGCCGATCACGATCGCATTGTCGCCCGCAAGGACGAGATCGATCATGATGACCTGAAATAGAGCCGTCAGGGCGTCCTGGGTGAAGAATTCAGTCATCGGGCCCACTCCGTGGAACGTCCAGTCCGACATCACAGTTCATGAGAACTGCCAGAGGGGCCCGGGTCTGGACGTGATTGCTTTCAAATGGCGGCGCGTCGCCGCACGGAGCTTTTAGTCTTTATTCGGGGTGGTCGGACAGGGCCACGAGCCGCGTCATTTGGTCCGACTTGCATGATGCGGATGGCGACATCGGTTCATTCGAGGTGCCGGCGACGTCGAGAATCCGGGTCCGTCTCCGCAACTCATGCGCATGGCGATGGTTTAGGTGTCACCGGCTTGTCGCAACCGTTTTTCTGGTGTGGTGTAGGGTTCTCCGCGTCGCTCGCTGCTGATCGTATTTGCCTGATAATCCAACCGATTTGAAAGTCCTCATGTCGAAAACCGCTGCGAAGAAGCCGTCCGTCATAAAAGCCGCTGTGAAGACGAAAGCCGCCGTGAAGAAGGCATCACCGAATCGCGGCAAATCCGCGAAATTGCCGGAATGGAATCTCGGGGATCTCTATGCCGGGATCGATGCGCCGGAAATCGCGCGCGATCTCGACAAGCTCGACGCGGATTGCGCGGCGTTCGAGCAGAGCTACAAGGGCCGACTCGCCGAGGAGACCGCAAAAGCGGGTGGCGGCACATGGCTCGCCAACGTCGTGAAAGGCTACGAGGCGATCGACGATCTCGCCGGGCGGCTCGGGTCTTATGCCGGCCTCATGCACGCCGGTGACAGCGTCGACGCCAACATCTCGAAATTCTACGGCGACGTCTCAGAGCGCATCACCGCGGCCTCCGTGCACTTGTTGTTCTTCGGGCTCGAACTGAACCGTGTCGAGGACGCGGTGATGGAGCAGGCGATGCTGTCGTCGCCCGAACTCGCTTATTATCGGCCGTGGATCGAGGACAGCCGCAAGGACAAGCCGTATCAGCTCGAGGACCGCGTCGAGCAGCTTTTCCATGAGAAGTCGGTGAGCGGTTATGCGGCCTGGAATCGCATGTTCGACCAGACGATCTCGTCGCTGCGATTCAAGGTCGGCGGCAAAGAGCTGGCGATCGAGCCGACGCTCAATCTCCTGCAGGACCGCGACGGCGCCAAGCGCAAGACCGCTGCACAGGCTTTGGCGAAAACCTTCAAGGCGAATGAGCGCACTTTCGCGCTGGTGACGAATACGCTCGCCAAGGACAAGGAAATCTCCGATCGCTGGCGCGGCTTTCAGGACATCGCGGACTCGCGCCATCTCAACAATCGCGTCGAGCGCGAGGTCGTCGATGCGCTCGTCGCCTCGGTCCGCGTGGCCTATCCGCAACTGTCGCATCGCTATTACGCACTCAAGGCGCGCTGGTTCGGCAAAAAGTCACTGCCGCATTGGGACCGCAACGCACCGCTGCCCTTTGCTGCGACCGGCAGCATTCCGTGGAGCGATGCCAGGCAGATGGTGTTGTCGGCCTATGGCGACTTCTCGCCGGAAATGGCCGGCATCGCCGGGCGCTTCTTCGACGAGCGCTGGATCGATGCGCCGGTCCGGCCCGGCAAGGCGCCGGGCGCGTTCTCGCATCCGACGACGCCTTCCGCGCATCCCTATGTCCTGATGAATTATCAGGGCAAGCCGCGCGACGTGATGACTCTCGCCCATGAGCTTGGTCACGGCGTGCATCAGGTGCTCGCCGCAGGCAATGGCGCGCTGATGGCGCCGACGCCGCTGACCTTGGCCGAGACGGCCAGCGTGTTCGGCGAAATGCTGACCTTCAAGCGGCTGTTGAGCCAGACCCGCAACGCCAAGCAGCGTCAGGCGTTGCTCGCCGGCAAGGTGGAGGACATGATCAACACCGTGGTGCGGCAGATCGCCTTCTACACGTTCGAGCGCGCCGTTCATACCGAGCGTCGCAACGGCGAATTGACCGCGCAGCGGCTCGGCGAGCTCTGGATGAGCGTGCAGAGCGAAAGCCTCGGCCCGGCGATCGACATCAGACCGGGCTACGAGAACTTCTGGATGTACATCCCGCACTTCATCCATTCGCCGTTTTACGTTTACGCCTATGCCTTCGGCGATTGCCTGGTGAACTCGCTGTATGCGGTCTACGAGGGTGCGGCGGATGGCTTCGCGTCGCGTTATCTGGCGATGCTGTCGGCCGGCGGCACCAAGCACTATTCGGAACTGCTTGCGCCGTTCGGCCTCGACGCCAAGAACCCGACCTTCTGGGCCGGCGGGCTGTCGGTCATCTCGGGCATGATCGACGAGCTGGAGCAGATGGGGTAGGGCCGGCGTTATACGAATGTTGAACTGTCAAAGAATTTCTGTTATACATTTGCTATAACGGAGGTCGTGCTATGAATGAGCAGTCGAAAATCGTCGCAAAACACGGTCCGCTTGTCGCGACCGTCGAAATCAAAAAGATCGGCAATTCATCCGGCATTATTCTGTCAAAAGAGTTGATGGCGCGGTTGAATCTCAAGACGGGCGATGAACTCTACGCCACCATGACGCCGGATGGCGGCATTCGCTTTACGCCCTATGATCCCGATTTCGAGAAGGCGATGGAGGTCGCGCGGCGCGGCATGAAGCGTTACCACAACGCGCTGGCCGAACTTGCCAAATGAGCGAACCGTTTTGGCTGACAAGCCAGATGGTGATTGCGATCCACGACGAGCAACTCGCTATCCATGGTGGCGCGAGCGGATTGCGCGACGAGGGAATGCTCGAATCCGCGCTCGACCGGCCACGCAACAAATGGACCTATGAGCAGGCCGAATTGTCAGAACTCGCAGCCGCTTATGGCTTTGGGATTGCGCGCAACCACCCCTTCGTCGATGGCAACAAGCGAACCTCGCTGCTGGCGATTCACACGTTTCTCGGTGTGAACGATGTGGACTTCATCGTGCCGGAAGCCGAAGCGGCCGCCATCATCCTCTCCCTCGCCGCCGGCGAAGTGAGCGAGGAAAGCCTCACGCGCTGGATCAGGGACAACTGGCCCGCCGGATGACACCATCCGCACTGCCGTTGCTCTCTCCATCCGATTGCGCTAATTCCAAGGCAACTTCTTAAGAACGTCGATCCGGAGTGCCGAATGGCCGACCACAATGAAATTGGCTACACCACCGCAGATGGCAACGACTATCCCGCCCACGAGCAAACCTATGAAGGCTTCATCGTCCTGGTGAAGTACGGCACGGCGGCCGTCGTCGCCATCGTGCTCGGCCTGTACTTCTTCCTGACCTGATCTGAACTGCCGCGCGTTTCGCCGCCGGCGGAACGGCCATCGACAAATTCTTGCGCCTTATTATTCGCTGATGCGTGCGCTCTGCGCCGCCGGAGGCTTCATGAAGATCGCCGTTGCCAAGGAAATCGATGCGTCCGAACCGCGCGTTGCGGTGTCGCCGGACACGATCAAGAAGTTCAAGGCGCTCGGCGTCGATGTCGCGATCGAGCCCGGCGCGGGAATCAAGTCCGGCATGCTGGATGCGGACTACGAAGCTGCCGGCGCGTCCGTCAGCGCCGATGCGGTCAAGGACGCCGATATCGTCATCAAGGTGAAGCGTCCCGAGGCGTCCGAGCTTGCCAACTACAAGCGCGGCGCGCTGGTCGTCGCGATCATGGATCCCTATGGCAACGATGCGGCGCTGAAGGCGATGGCCGATGCCGGCGTCGCGTCCTTCGCGATGGAATTGATGCCGCGCATCACCCGCGCGCAGGTGATGGACGTGCTGTCGTCGCAGGCCAATCTCGCCGGCTATCGCGCGGTGATCGAGGCGGCGGAATCTTTCGGCCGCGCCTTCCCGATGATGATGACCGCGGCGGGCACGATCCCGGCCGCGAAGGTGTTCGTGATGGGCGTCGGCGTCGCCGGCCTGCAGGCGATCGCGACCGCGCGCCGGCTCGGCGCCGTCGTCACCGCGACCGACGTGCGGCCGGCCACCAAGGAGCAGGTCGAGTCGCTCGGCGCGAAATTCCTCGCCGTCGAGGACGAGGAATTCAAGAACGCGCAGACCGCTGGCGGCTACGCCAAGGAAATGTCGAAAGAGTATCAGGCCAAGCAGGCCGCGCTCACCGCCGAACACGTCAAGAAGCAGGACATCGTCATCACCACGGCGCTGATCCCCGGCCGGCCCGCGCCCAAGCTCGTTACGGCCGAGATGGTGGCGTCGATGAAGGCCGGCTCGGTGCTGGTCGATCTCGCGGTCGAGCGCGGCGGCAATGTCGACGGCGCGAAGGCGGGCGAGGTCGCGGATGTCAACGGCGTCAAGATCGTCGGCTACACCAATGTCGCCGGCCGCGTCGCCGCATCGGCCTCAAGCCTCTATGCGCGCAACCTGTTCTCCTTCATCGAGACGCTGATCGACAAATCAACCAAGGCGCTGGCGGTGAACTGGGACGACGATCTCGTCAAGGCGACCGCGCTGACCAGGGACGGCGCCGTCATCCATCCGAATTTCCAGCCGAAACCCGTGTAAGGGAGATCTGACATGGACCATGTCGCACAAATCGTCGATCCCTTCGTATTCCGGCTGTCGATCTTCGTGCTCGCGGTGTTCGTGGGCTATTTCGTGGTGTGGTCGGTGACGCCCGCGCTGCATACCCCGCTGATGAGCGTGACCAACGCGATCTCGTCGGTGATCGTGGTCGGCGCGCTGCTCGCGGTCGGCGTGCCGCTCGCTGGGTCGGGCACCGGATGGGCGCGGGCGTTCGGATTCATCGCGTTGATCTTCGCATCGGTCAATATTTTCGGCGGCTTTCTGGTCACTCAGCGCATGCTGGCGATGTACCAGAAGAAAAAGAAGTGAGTGTGGAAACCAAGCCGTCATGCCCCGCGAAGGCGGGTCATCCAGGTTGCCGAGACGGTAATGTCCATCATATGCGTATCGGAATACTGGGTCATCCGCCTGCGCCGATGATGACAGTCACAGGGGCCTTTCAATGAACGCCAATCTTGCCGCACTTTTGTATCTTGTCGCCGGCGTCCTGTTCATCCTGTCGTTGCGCGGATTGTCGAGCCCGGCGTCCTCGCGCCAAGGCAACTTCTTCGGCATGGCCGGCATGGCGATCGCGGTGGCGACCACGCTGGCCGCGCATCCGCCGGCCGATTTTCTCGGCTGGGTGCTGGTGATCCTCGGCGTCGGCATCGGCGGCGGCGCGGGCGCCGTCATCGCCCGCAAGGTGCCGATGACCTCAATGCCTGAGCTGGTCGCCGCCTTTCACTCGCTGGTCGGCATGGCCGCCGTGCTGGTCGCCGCCGGCGCGTTCTATGCGCCCGAAGCCTTCGACATCGGCACTTACGGAAACATCCACGGGGCCAGTCTTGTCGAAATGTCGCTCGGCGTCGCCATCGGCGCGCTGACCTTCACCGGCTCCGTCATCGCGTTTGCGAAACTCTCCGGCCGCATGAGCGGCTCGCCGATCATTCTGCCGGCCCGGCACATCATCAACATCGCGCTGGCGATCGCGCTGGTCGTGTTCATCGTCGGCCTCGTCAAAACCGGCAGCGCGATCGACTTCTGGCTCATTACCATCATCGCGCTGGTGCTCGGCGCTCTGCTCATCATCCCGATCGGCGGCGCGGACATGCCGGTCGTGATCTCGATGCTGAACTCCTATTCCGGCTGGGCCGCGGCTGGCATCGGCTTCACGCTCGGCAACTCGGCCCTGATCATCACCGGCGCGCTGGTCGGCTCCTCCGGCGCGATCCTGTCCTACATCATGTGCCACGCGATGAATCGCAGCTTCATCTCGGTGATTCTCGGCGGCTTCGGCGGCGACAGTGCCGCGGCCGGCGGCGGCGACAGCGGCGAAGTCCGCCCGGTGAAGCTCGGGTCTGCGGACGACGCGGCCTTCATCATGAAGAACGCGCAGAAGGTCATCATTGTGCCGGGCTACGGCATGGCGGTGGCGCAGGCGCAACACGCGCTGCGTGAAATGGCCGATCAGTTGAAGAAGGAGGGCGTCGAAGTCAAATACGCCATCCATCCGGTCGCGGGCCGCATGCCCGGCCACATGAACGTTCTGCTCGCCGAAGCCAATGTGCCTTACGATGAAGTCTTCGAGCTTGAAGACATCAATTCGGAATTCGCGCAGGCCGACGTCGCCTTCGTGATCGGCGCCAACGACGTGACCAACCCGGCGGCGGAAGAAGACAAGACCTCGCCGATCTACGGCATGCCGGTGCTGCAGGTGTGGAAGGCGGGAACCGTGATGTTCATCAAGCGGTCGCTGGCCTCGGGCTATGCCGGCATCGACAATCCGCTGTTCTACCGCGACAACACGATGATGCTGCTCGGCGACGCCAAGAAGATGACCGAGAACATCGTCAAGGGCATGTAGTCCCACAGTTTCAAACCGCCAGGAAGTTTGCTGAGTGGCCGCCGCGCATAACGTCATTCCAAAGTCGTCCTGGATTTTCCCCGCCGTCTCCCTGGTTTTCGTTGCTGCGTCGGCGATGACCGGCATCGGCTACATGCCCGGCGCGTTCGGACTCGCATATTCGGCCGTGCTGCTGCTGATCCTGTTCGGCACGGTGTTCGCCGCGGTTCACCATGCAGAAGTGATCGCGATGAAGATCGGCGAGCCCTACGGCACGCTGCTTCTTACCATTTCCGTCATCATCATCGAAGTCGCCGTCATCGCGACGATCATGCTCGGCGACAAATCGGTGCCGACATTGGCGCGCGACACGGTATTCGCCGTCGTCATGATCGTCTGCAACGGCCTTGTCGGGCTCTGTATTCTGGCGGGCGGACTGCGCTACCGCGAGCAGGAGTTTCAGGTTACGGGCTCGAACCTGTATCTCAGCGTGCTGATCGTGCTGTCCACGATCTCGCTGGTGCTGCCGAACTACACGCTGACGACGCCGGGTCCGCTTTATTCGGCGATGCAACTCGGCTTCGTCAGCATCGTGACGCTTTTGCTGTATAGTGTGTTCCTCTACACGCAGACCATCCTGCACCGTGATTATTTCATCATCGAGCATGACGATACCGAAGAGGTGGTCAGCAAGGCCACCAATCGCACGCTGATTATCACCGTCATCCTGTTGGTCGCGTCGCTGATCGCCGTGGTGCTGCTGGCGAAGTCCTTTTCGGTGGTCGTCGATGTCGTGGCCGATGCGATCGGCGCGCCGCCAGCGTTTGCCGGCATTGTCGTCGCGCTTCTTGTCTTGCTGCCGGAAAGCGTCGCGGCCGTCGCCGCGGCGCGCAAGAACGAATTGCAAAAAAGCATCAATCTTGCGCTCGGCTCCTCGCTGGCGACGATCGGCCTCACAATTCCCGCCGTCGCCATCGCCGCCTACTTTCTCGACAAGACGCTGGTGCTTGGCCTTGCCAGCCGCGAGGTCGTGCTCTTGGCAATGACGCTGATTCTCAGCATGCTGACCTTCGGTACCGGCCGCACCAATGTGATGTACGGCGTCGTGCATCTTCTGGTGTTCGCTGTATTCCTGTTGTTGGTCTTCGTTCCCTAACCGAGAGAGCTTCCGATGGCCCTGAGCGCGCAATCCGACGTCCAGCAGGACACCGCCGAAGTTCGCGTCACCGAATGGCGGCTCGCGCCGGGTGCGGCGACCGGCCATCATACACACGGCATGGACTATGTGATCGTACCGATGACAACGAGCGTCATGACCATCGTGGCGCCGGACGGCGCCCGGTCGCAGGCCCCGATCACCAAGGGGAAGTCGTATTTTCGCAAGGCCGGTGTCGAGCATGACGTGCTGAACGAGACCGACGAGGAAATCGTTTTCCTCGAAGTCGAAGTGAAGCCTGTCAGCTAGCAAATTTGGAGTGAGATGATTCAGCCGGATGAAGTCCATGCCGATGCAAGAGCAGATACCCAAGAGCAGATACAACGACGCGAGATCGGCATCTGCGCAATCTCAATCCGAAATTGCCCTCAAGCGTTGAGAAAAATCTGCAAACGAAGCGGCGTCTGCCTCCGATCCGTCCGAATTGATCCCTTAATGCGCCTCAAAGCGCAGGCAAATCGGGAGGCCTGCGGGGAGATGCGGATTGATGCTGGCCTGGTTGAAGAAAGTCGTTCTGGATATCATGCCGTCGGTGGCCGCGACCATCATCGGCGCTTACATCGTGAATTATTACATTGTCCCGAAGGCCAGGGAATCGACCGCGGCGTCAGCGTCGTTCAAAGCCGACGGCGCCAAGACGACAGACGGTCTGGCCTTTGAGACCAAGACGGAGCCGGCCGTGGCCGAGCGTCCGGCCGTGAAGGCGAAGGCTGCATCCGAAAAGGCCTCGTTTGAAAAGGCCGTCGCCGAAAAGACGGCGATCGAAAAGACGGCGGAGAAGGCCGACAAGGCCGCGACGGAAAAGTCCGATGCCTCCCCCGAGTCGCGACGAGGCCAGCCGTCGTCCAAGTCGGCAGGGAAATCCGCGCCGGCGGCGACCATCGCAAACGCATCAACCGATCGCGCGGCGGACGAGCGACGCGGCGTCAACGATCTTGCCCGCGCTGCGATCGAGCGGCTGCGCGGCAGCGCCCATATCGAGACGGCAAAAGCCGAGCCGGCCAAGGTTCCGTCCGACAAGATGGTCGAGAAAACAGTCGACAAGCCCGCCGATGCGCCGCCGATTCAATCGGTCAGCACCGTCGCGTCCGCCTCGTCCATTCAGCCGCTGCCTCCCGCAATCACTGTCTCGCGCCCGAACCCCGATGTGTTCGAGCAGGGCAGCGCCGCGCCGGTGATGCGCCAGCCGTACCCGCAGGCGACCTCGCGCTCCGACGAGCAACGCCGCTTCACACCGCCAGCCGACATTCCGGCGTCGCGCCCGATGGACCTGCGCGCCGAAGCCTCGGCGCCGTTGTCGGATCGCACCAGCGTCACCGACGACGTGGTGTCGGCCGCGAAATCGATGTTCCATGCGGTGATCCCGCGGTAGGGCGTTTCGATTCGACCGGAGGGCCGTCATCACCTGGCTCTTGACCGGGTGATCCAGTATTCCAGAGCAGTTTTGATGTGAGCACTGGTTCCCCGCAGACGCAGGGATGACGGCTTTGCCTTTTGCGGATTTGCGATCGACACAGGCACTCGACCGCCAAACGAAAAACGCCGGCCTCGCGGCCGGCGTTTCGTATTCAACCTCGCTTCAAATCTCAGCGCGGTCCGCGGGAGCCACCGGCGCCGGCGCCGCCTGCACCCGGACCACGCGCGCCGGGTCCACCCGGACCAGCGCCGAACACCGGCTTCGGCTTCATCGGCAGCAGTCCTTCGCGCTGCAGCTTTTTGCGGGCCAGCTTGCGGGCGCGACGCACGGCTTCCGCCTTTTCACGGGCCTTCTTTTCGGACGGCTTCTCGTAATGGCCGCGAAGCTTCATCTCGCGGAAAATACCCTCGCGCTGCATCTTTTTCTTGAGCGCCTTGAGAGCCTGGTCGACATTGTTATCGCGGACGAGAACCTGCACGCGGCATCCTCTTCTGTGAACCTGATCTGGTGATCGGATTGGAAATTCGCAGACATCAACGGATCGGCTAAGGCCAGACCCTCGACATCAGGAGCGCGGATGTACCAGATCGGCACCCGCCTGTCCACCGCCCGCAAGCCTGTTCAGGGCTTATTTGTTGGCCTTTCGACCTGCGGATGGACCTGGGTGACATGACCCATCTTGCGGCCGGGGCGGACCTTGCCCTTAGCGTAGAGATGGACCGTGGCGCCGGGCAACGCCAGCCACTGCACGTAATCCTCGATGTCGCTACCGATTAAATTGGTCATCGTCACCGCACCGTGGCGCACCGGCCTGGCAAGCGGCCAGCCGGCGATGGCTCGGATATGCTGCTCGAATTGCGACACTGACGCGCCGTCGAGCGTCCAATGCCCCGAATTATGCACGCGCGGCGCGATTTCGTTGACCAGCAGTCCGGGTCCGGCTTCGCTCGGCACCACGAACAGTTCCACCGCCAGGACACCGACATAATCCAACGCGACGGCGAGTTTTTCGGCGATGCCACGCGCCTGCGCGGCAAGATCGTCGGGAATCGCAGCGGGCGCGCGCGAGACCCTCAGGATGTGGTCGACGTGCTCGTTTTCGGTGACGTCGAAGCATTCGACCTGACCATCCTGACCGCGCGCGACGATCACGGATATTTCGCGCTCGAACGGCACGAAACCTTCGAGGATCGCGGCGCGGGTCGCGAGATCGTCCCAGACCTGTTTCAGGTCGTCGCCGTCGCGGATGATGCGCTGGCCCTTGCCGTCATAGCCGAAGCGGCGAGTCTTGATCACGGCGGGCAGGCCGACCTTGGCGACGGCCGCCTGCAGCGTCTCGACCGAGACGACATCGGCATAAGGCGCCGTCGCGATGCCGAGCCCGGTGACGAAATCCTTCTCGGCGAGGCGGTCCTGGGTCGTCTCGAGAATTTCGCGCGCCGGCAGCACCGGGCGCTTGGCCGCCAGAATCATCGCGGTTGCGGCCGGCACGTTCTCGAACTCGTAGGTCACGACATCGACGTCGGCGGCAAACAGTTCAAGCGCCTCGACATCGGCATATTCGGCGCATGTGGCGTATTGCACGACTCCGAAAGCCGGCGAATCCGGATCGGTGGAAAACACCTGACAGCGCAGGCCGAGCCGTGCGGCGGCCAGCGCCAGCATGCGGCCAAGCTGGCCGCCGCCGAGAATACCGATGGTGTCGCCGGGCTTCAGTTTGACATGCGGCGACCTCATTCTGACTGCGCTCACGCCGCGCCCTCCGGTCTCTCGGCCACGGCATCGGTCTGCGCCTTGCGCCATTCTTTCAACCTGGTTGCCAGTGCCGTGTCATGCAATGCCAGCACGGCGGCCGCGAGGAGGGCGGCATTGACTGCGCCGGCTTTGCCGATCGCCAGCGTGCCGACCGGGATACCGGCCGGCATCTGCACGATCGAATACAGCGAATCGACGCCCGACAGCGCCCTGGACTCGACGGGTACGCCGAACACCGGCAATTCCGTCAGGGCCGCCGCCATGCCGGGCAGATGCGCGGCCCCGCCGGCTCCGGCGATGACGATGTGGTAGCCGGCGGCCTTGGCCCCCTTCGCGAACGCCACCAGCCGATCCGGCGTGCGGTGCGCGGAGACGATTCGGCAGTCATGGGCGACACCGAGCGCGGTCAGCGTCTCGGCGGCAAGGCGCATGGTGTCCCAGTCGGACTGGCTTCCCATGATGATGGCAACGGGGACGGTCATTCAGACGGAAATCTTTGCGAAAATCGAGTGGGTTAGCACGGAGTATAGGATCGACCCGGGGTCGGGCAAGGGTGCCCGCCGACAAGCGCGCAGCACTACCCTTTTGTGGTGAATGCGGGCAAGGGCTTTGCGCGACGGCGTCGCTCGATACCGACGGAGGCCTCATTTGTGGTCGTTCGTGCAGCGCAACGAAGTGGCCCGCCCTGCTGCACTTCGTCGCGCATCAGGCCTAGGCGATGATATCCGGCGTGATCTGATCCTCGACGAAAGAGATGCGGTCGCGCAGTTGCAGCTTGCGTTTCTTCAACCGCTGCAGCCGCAACAGGTCCGGTGCAGGCGAGTGGTGCAGCGCATCGATCGCCGCATCGAGGTCGCGGTGTTCCTGCTGCAGCCGTGCGAGTTCTGCGCCGAGGTCACGTTCGTTGTCATCATTCATACGGGTGCGGCTTGGCCTTGGTCGCAAACGGACGGAGCGTGTTCGGTACGGCGGTGCACGAATATCGCTTGTGCCGCGCGACGGTGCAAGACGCCGCGCGACGCTCACGATTCATTTCCGATCTTTGCCTTTGTCGGGCAAATGTGACGATACAATCATGCGTACCCATCGACAGTCAGGCATTGTCATGTAGACTTCATCTTCCAGATCGATCTGCTCATGTCCAACAGAGGAGACTTCGTATGGCCGTACAGGCGCATCTCGTTGAACTGGAACGCAAACACAAGATCCTCGAGAAAGAGCTGCACGACGCGCTCGTGCATTTGTCGACCGACGACCTGCGCATCGTCGAGTTGAAGCGCAAAAAGCTCATGGTCCGCGACGAGATCGAGCGCCTCCGGCATGTCGTTAGCGACACGATCCACTAGTTGCCCCTTTCCTCCCATCGCTAAAGCACGGCCGTCATCGCCCGGCGAGAGCGCATCTCGCGCTCGACCGACCGGGCGACCCAGTACGCCGTGGCGTTGCCTCTGAGCGCGACGTGACGGAATACTGAATGCCCGCCTGCGCGGGCATGACGGCTGTGAGCGATGCTTCGTTGAGGGACACGCGCTTCTCAACCCGCAGTCACTATCTCCGCGACGTGATCGGCGATCGCGAGCGATGAGGTGAGGCCGGGCGACTCGATGCCGAACAGATTGACCAGCCCGCCGATCTTGTGGTCGCGCGGGCCCTGAATGACGAAATCCTGCACCGCCACTGCGGGCGGGACTATCTTCGGCCGAATACCCGAATAGCTCGGCATCAACGCGTTGTCCGGCAAGCCCGGCCAATAGCGTCGGATCGCCGGATAGAAGCGCTCCGCGCGCGCGGGATCGACGGCGTAATCCATGTGGTCGATCCATTCGACGTCCGGACCGAACCGCGCCTGTCCGGCAAGATCGAGCGTGAGATGGACGCCGAGGCCGCCGGGCTCCGGGACCGGATAGATCAGATGCGAAAACGGCGCCTTGGCGCTGCAACTGAAATAATTGCCCTTCGCAAGATAGGCCGGCGGAATCTGCGGCAGCGGCATTACGTCGATGCCGCGCGCGACCATTGTAGCCGCCAGGCCCGCGGCGTTGATCAACAGCCTGCAGCGCAACTGCATCGGCGCGTCGCCGCCGACCTCGATCTCAAAGCCGTCGTGTTTGCAGGTCGCGCGCAGCAAAGGTGCAAGAAACGCGAATGCCGCGCCGGCCGCCTCGGCGTCGCCGCGCAGGGCCAGCATATAGCCGTGACTGTCGATGATTCCGGTCGAGGGCGACAGCAGCGCCGCGTCGCACTTCAGCGCCGGCTCCATCGCACGCGCGTCCTTGCCACCGAGGGCCGTGAGATCGACGACGCCATTGGCGGCGGCGTGGGCGCGGATGCCGGCAAGTTTGTCGGACTCGGCCGGCGTCGTCGCGACGATCAACTTGCCGCAATTTTGATGGTCGATGCCGTGATCGCGGCAATAGCGATACAGGGCCTGTTTGCCTGCGACGCAGAATCGCGCCATCAAACTATTCGCCTTGTAATAGATGCCCGCGTGGATCACTTCGCTGTTGCGCGACGAGGTATGCGTGCCGATCGCGTCTTCCGCTTCCAGCACGATGACGTCGCGGCCGTCTTGCGCGAGCCGTCGTGCGATCGCGAGGCCGACAACGCCCGCTCCCACCACGATGCATTCGATTTCGTCCATCTCTCGACTCGAATCCACGTTAACCCGCCATTAATCATGCTGGCGCAATTGCTTCAATTCGCATCACATTTCTTTGTGTGCGGAACCTGCGTTTACCCGAATCCAACTCCAAAGGCCGAACAGTCACATCCGCGAATTCGGGTGAATGATGACTGGCAAGTACCGGCAGTATGCGGTCGGCAGAATGGCAAAAGCGGCGATCACGCTGCCTGTTGTCAGCGCCGCTGCGTCGAGACAGGCTGCCGCCGCGCCGGAGTTCGTCGCCGACCTGTTCGCCAAGCCGATCGATCCCGGTGTCATGGGCGAACTGGCATTGTGCCTTTTCGTACTCCTGACATGTCTGTTCGCGCTGGCGCTGTGGGCGTTTTCCGCCATGCGCGCCGCTAAATGGAGCGAGGCCAAGCGCAATGCCATGATCGGCTCCGCACTGAACAATCTCGGGCAAGGCGTCGTCATCGTCAACGCGCAGCGCCGCATCGTTTTCTGCAATGACCGCTATCTTGACCTGTACGACCTCACGCGCGCCGAGATTGCAGGCATTTCGACCGGACCTGAACTGATTGAGCTGCGCCGGGCGCGCGGCATGTTCAATCTGAGCATCGATGAGTTTCGCGAGAGCGCCCGGCGGGATGCCGGTTACGTGACCGATCTGCCCGGTGGCAAATCGATCCTGGTCAGGCACCGGCCGCTGCCGGATGGCGGCACCGTCTCGACGCATGACGACTGCACCGAGCAAATGAGCCTGTCGCGGCAGCTTGCGACGACGAAACAGTTTCTCGAGTCCGTCATCGAGAACGTACCGGTCTGTGTTGCAGCGAAAAGCATCGAGGACGGGCGCTATATTCTCGCCAACCGTGCGTTCGAGGATTTCTGGCAGGTTCCCCGCGACCAAGTGCTCGGCAGAAGCGCTGGTGAAATATTCACGCCGGCCAATGCCGCAACAGTCGATGCGGCCGATCGCAACGTCCTGAACTCCGCGACGGGGCATGTCCGCGACGAAATCAAGATCGAGCGGAAGGGCGTGATCCGGACCCTCGCCAGCAATCGGATTCTGGCGCGCGACCATGCGGGTCAACCGGTTTTTCTGATCGTGCTGTTCGAGGATGTGACCGATCATATCGCGCTCTCGCGCGAGTTGGAGAATACCAAGCAATTCCTTGAACTGGTCGTCGACAACATTCCCGTCTCGCTCAGCGTTCAGGATCCGACCGACCTGCGTTATCTGCTGCTCAACCGGGCCACCGAGTTCATTCTCGACCGGCCGCGCGAAGACGCCGTCGGCCGGACGACGATGGAAGTCTTCAATTCGCCTGAGGCCGTGATCATTTCGCAGCACGACCGGGCCGCGATTCAACGCGGCGGCGTGGTTGTCGAAGAGCAGCCGGTCAGCACCCGTGACGGATTGCGCATGTTTTTGACCCGGCGCGCGACGGTGCTAGATGCGAACGGTGCGCCGAGATACCTGATCAAGACGCGCGAGGACGTGACCGAACGTCGCCAGACCGAATCCCGAATGGCGCATATGGCGTATCATGACGGGCTGACCGATCTGCCCAACCGCACCTCCTTCCTCCAGGCCTTGTCCCAGATGATCGAGGCCTGCGGCGGCAGCGGCGACGCCTTCGCAGTTCTGTCGGTCGATCTGAACGGGCTGAAGGAGATCAACGACGTTTTTGGCCATGCGATCGGCGACAAACTGCTGATCGATGTTTCGCGACGCCTCGAGACAGTCGCGGGCGGGGGACTCGTGGCGCGGCTTGGCGGCGATGAGTTCGGCCTGATCATCGACGGCGCTCAGCCTGACACAGGTCATGCCCTCGCCGAACGCCTGACGCAGGCGATCGCCACCGAGTTTCTGATCGACGGAAAATCTGTCAGGGCCAGCGCGACCACGGGCATCTCGCTGTTCCCGCGCGATGGCGCCGACGCGGCTGCCTTGTTGGCCAATGCCGGCGCGGCCCTGTTCCGCGCCAAGGCCCATGCCCGCGGCTCGATCGGCGTTTTCGAGCCGGAGATGGACCAGCAAATTCGCGACCGCCGCGCACTGCATCAGGATCTGTCGTCGGCGCTGCGCAACGGTGAACTGATGTTGCATTATCAGCCGCAGGCAAGAACCGCGACGGAATTGCATAACACCGAAATCACCGGCTTCGAGACGTTGGCACGCTGGATCCACCCGACGCGCGGGTTCGTGCCGCCGGCAGATTTCATTCCGCTTGCCGAGGAAAGCGGATTGATTGTCGAGATGGGCGAGTGGATTCTGCGCGAAGCGTGCCGCGAGGCCGCATCATGGCCAGTCCCGCTGCAGATCGCCGTCAATTTGTCGCCCGCGCAATTCATGCATGGCGATCTCGTCGGCCTCGTGCATTCGATCCTGCTTGAGACGGGACTGAGCCCGGGCCGGCTGGAACTCGAAATCACCGAAGGGGTGCTGATCAAGGATTTCGATCGCGGTCTGGCGCTGCTGCGCCGCCTCAAGGCGCTCGGCGTCCGCATCTCAATGGACGATTTCGGCAGCGGCTATTCCTCGCTGACCTATCTGCAGGCATTTCCCTTCGACAAGATCAAGATCGACCGCAATTTCGTGATGCATCTCGGTCAAAATCCGCAATCCGCCGCCATCATCCGCGCCGTGATCGGTCTCGGACGCGGCCTGGAAATCTCCATTGTCGCCGAGGGCGTCGAAACCGCCGAGCAACTGGCGTTCCTTGCGTCGGAAGGGTGCGACGGCATTCAGGGCTATTATCTGGGCCGCCCCGCGCCGATCGCGGTCTATGGCGATCTCGTCGGCCGCCCCGCCGTGGCGGCGTCCGGCGCCAAGCGTCTCGCCGGTTGAGAAGCGGCCGATCCGCCGCTAGCGTGGCGGCGATGGTCCCACCCGAGTCCTCACCGCAACAAGTCGACACGTCGCCGCTGCTGCGCATCGAGCGCGTCGGCAAGCGCTTCGGCAACGTGACGGCCGTCGATGATCTGTCGCTCGACATCGGACGCGGCGAATTCTTCGCGCTGCTCGGGCCGTCCGGTTGCGGCAAAACCACGCTTCTGCGGATGCTGGCGGGCTTCGAGGCTCCCGACTCCGGGCGCATTCTGCTCGACGGCGAGGACATCGCCACGTTGCTGCCGCATCGCCGGCCGGTCAACATGATGTTCCAGAACTACGCATTGTTTCCGCACCTCAGCGTGCACGATAACATTGGCTTCGGCCTCAAACGCGCCGGTCTGCCGCGCGTCGAGATCGCTGCGCGCGTGGCAGAGATGGTGGCGCTGGTGCGGCTCGAAGGGCTTGAGCGTCGCAAACCCGATCAGCTCTCCGGTGGCCAGCGCCAGCGTGTTGCACTCGCCCGCGCGCTGGCGCGGCGGCCGCGTTTGTTGCTGCTCGACGAACCGCTGGCGGCGCTCGACAAGAAGCTGCGCGAAAACACCCAGGCCGAATTGATGGCGCTACAGCGCCGCCTCGGCACCAGTTTCGTCATCGTTACCCATGATCAGGATGAGGCCATGACCATGGCGGACCGGATCGGCGTGATGGCCAACGGGCGGCTGGAACAGGTCGCGACGCCGCGCGTGCTTTACGAAGCACCCAATTCGCGGTGGATCGCAGGCTTCGTCGGCGACGTCAATTTGATCGAGGGGCGTGTCCGTTCGCGCGCCAGCGGATACGTCAGCATCATCACGCCGGATGGCGGCATGCTGAATGCGGCGCTCGCAGATGGCGTCGCGAGCAACGACGTCTGCCTCGCGATCCGGCCCGAAAAAATTCGCGTAACGCCGCGAGACGATGTCCTTTCATGCGCCAATCATCGCCACGGCGCGATCAAGAGCATCTCCTATCTCGGCGGCGTCACGCATTATGTGATCGCGCTCGATGGCGGGACGACCTGGCGCGCGGCGCTCGCCAACACGATGCGCCGCGGCGGCGATGCGTTTGCCGTCGGCGATCGGGTCTCGGCGTCGTTTGCGCCCAGTGACGCCGTGGTGTTGACGCGATGACCGGCCGGCCGATTTTTGCGCTGCCCGCGCGCCTTGCGGCAATTCTGCCTTACGTCTGGATGCTGCTGTTCTTTCTGGTGCCGTTTGGCTTCGTGCTGAAAATCAGCCTGTCGCAAACCGCCATTGCGCAGCCGCCTTATCTGCCGACCTTCGATGTCGCGATGAGCGGAGCGGCGTGGCGTGCCGCGCTTGATCTGTTGTCTGTCGAGAATTTCCGGCTGCTGCTGTCGGACAATCTCTACGTCTTCTCTTATCTGCGAAGTCTCGTCGTGGCGCTGGTCTCGACAGCGATGCTGCTCGCGATCGGCTACCCGATCGCTTACGGCATGGCGAAGTTGCCGCTGCGCTGGCAACCGCTGGCGATGACCCTGGTGATCGTGCCGTTCTGGACCTCGTTCCTGATCCGCATCTATGCCTGGATCAATATTTTGCAGCATGACGGCCTGCTCAACCAGGCCCTGCTTGCGCTGCACATCGTGTCCCAACCGGTGGTGTGGCTCTCGACCGACAGCGCGATGTATCTAGGGATCGTCTACAGCTATCTGCCGTTCATGATCCTGCCTCTCTATGCGACGTTGTCGAAGCTCGATCCGGCCTTGATCGAGGCGGCGAGCGATCTTGGCGCGTCGCCGCGTCAGGCGTTCTGGCAGGTGACGCTGCCGCTGTCGCTGCCGGGCGTCGGCGCGGGATGTCTGCTGTCATTCATTCCGATCACCGGCGAGTTCGTGATTCCCGATCTGCTGGCGGGCTCGGACTCGTCGATGATCGGCCAGACGCTGTGGCTGGAATTCTTCACCAACAAGGACTGGCCCGTCGCATCGGCGATCGCGATCGTGTTGCTGGTGTTATTGCTGGCGCCGCTGGCGATCTACGACCGGCTCCAGCGCCGGCAACTGGAGTCGAGGTGATGGCCAGCCGCGTCAACGCGCTCTCGCCGTTCAACGTCGCCTCGCTCGCGGCCGGGCTGGCGTTTCTTTATCTGCCGATCGTCATTCTTATTATCTTTTCGTTCAACGCCTCGCGTCTCGTCACAGTATGGGGCGGCTGGTCGCTGCGCTGGTATCACGAGGTTTTCAACGATTCCGCAATGCTGGCGGCGGCGTGGATGAGTTTTCGCGTCGGCATCGCCTCGGCGACATCGGCGACGCTGCTCGGCACGCTCGCGGCGGTCGCGCTATCACGCGGCGAAGGCTTTCGAGGGCGCGGTCTGTTCTCGGCGATGCTGTATGCGCCCTTGGTCATGCCCGAAGTCATCACCGGCTTGTCGCTGCTGTTGCTGTTCGTCGCGGTCAACGCCGAACGCGGCTTCTGGACCGTGACCGCGGCGCATACCACGTTGACGATGTGCTTCGTCGCCGTCATCGTGCAATCTCGTCTGGCGGCGCTCGATCGCAATCTGGAAGAAGCGGCGATGGATCTCGGCTGCACGCCCGCGCAGGCCTTTATTGCGGTGACGCTGCCGCTGATCTGGCCGGCTATCGCGGCGGGCTGGATGCTGGCCTTCACGCTGTCGCTCGACGACGTGGTCATCGCCAGCTTCGCGACCGGGCCGGGCTCCTCGACGCTGCCGATCCGGATCTATTCGGAGGTTCGGCTTGGGGTGAAGCCGCAGATCAACGCGATCTGCACGCTGATCATCGCGCTCATCACCGTGCTCATCGTTTCAGCGTCGCTGGCGTCACGGCTGTCGCGCGCGCAAGGCAAATCCGCCGCGCCCTTGTAGATGCTAATCGGCCTTCGGCGCGGCGTCGGTCGCCGGCAACTCGGCAGGGGCGGGCGCCGTCTCAGGCGCGGGCTCGCCGGCCGCCGGCTGCCTCTGCCCGGTGATGCGCTCCAGCACGGAGCGGACAGCGTCGCGGGTCTTGCGGTCCTTCACGGCGTCGAGCAACGGCGCGGAGGCCGGTGAGCGGCGGATCAGACTTTCCGGGTCGGGAAAGATCAGCGGATCGTCCCATGGACCCTGGATGACGAAAGGTAATTCAAAGCCTGGGGCCGCCGTCCCGTTCAGGCTGGCGACACCTTTGAAATCATATTCGCGCGCCGGCACCGAGGCGGTCCCCGTCAATCTCAGTTTCGCGCTGGGTCCGTCGAGGCGAATGTCTTGGGCCGTCGCCACGCCGTCCGAGAACTTCAGGTCCATATTCAACGACGTAAACGGCGTCGAACCGCTGCGGAAATTGCCGCCGCCACTCAAGGGTCGCCGTTCCAGCCGCTTGAGCAACTGTTCGACATTGAAGCCCGATATCGCGCCGTCGCGCCCGGTTAGGGTGGCAGTGCCGTCGAGCGAGGTCGCAAGCCCGAACGGGCTCGACCCGGTCGCATCGAGCGCAATGTTGAGATTGCCGCGGCCGGAGAGCTTGTTGACGCCGAACAGATCGCTCGCGGTAGCCTGCAGATCGACGTCCGTGAACTGCACCTGCGCTTTGACCTCGGCATTCTTGTCGACATGGCCGATGCCGAGCGAGCCCTTGACGATGCCGCCGTAAATCTGGGCTTCGGCGATCGACAGCGCCAGCGCGCCGTTGCGCAGATTGGCGCCGAGCGCGGTGCGTCCGAGCACCGACGAGCCGACCGTGATCTTCGCAGCCGACAGCCGCATGTCGAGATCGGTCGCCGACAGCGCGCCCAGATCGAACAACTGTCTGTTCCAGTCGCGCGCGCCCGACGCCAGCAACCGGACGGTGCCGATATAGGGCGTGAAATCCAGCGCGCCGGCGGCCAAGGTTGCCTGCAGCGATTGCCGGCCGTTATTGGCGTAGGTCATCACGCCTTCGGCGGTGTTGCCGTCGATGTCGAGATTGACGTTGGTCAGCGCGATCGATGCACCGACGACGCTGGCGCGGGCCTTCAACGCGAAGCGGCCGAGGCCGCCCGAGCCGGGCGGGGCCTGTCCAAGCCAGCGCAGCGCATTGCGCAGCGACAGGCTGTCGGCGGTCAGCACGCCCTCCATCACGAGGCTGGCCTTGTTGGCAATTGCGCCGTCGAAAGCAAGTTTGAGCGGCGCGCCGGCCATCCGCACCTTGAGGCCGGAGCGTTCGCCGGACAGCGCGGCGACGAAATCGCTGACGCTGATGCTGCCGTCGATGCGCTCGCCGTGCCAGTCGAACTGGCCGGTGGCGGCAAAGGATCGCGAGATCGACGGCCACGCCAGCGAGAGATCGATATCATTGAGGGTTTCGCTGCGGTCGGTCATCTCGTCGCGATAGGTCAGCACGCCGTCCTGAACGCGGATTTCCGAAAACGACAAGGGCGTGCCACCGGGCTTGAGGTTGCGCGCCAGCGTTTCGATGAAGGGCGTCCAGTTTGAGCCGCCGGATGCGTCGCGCATCACCCTGATGCGCGGGCGCAGCATCATCACGTCGGCGATCTCGAACCGCTGCATCAGGAGCGGCAGCAACCGCAGATTGGCCGTCAGCGTGTCGACGGTGAGCGCGGCGGTATCGGTCCCGCCAGCGCCGCTGGTCAAATTGACCTGATGAAACGAGACATAGCTGCCGGGAAACACCGAGACGTCGATGATGCCGCCGGCGGACAGTTCGAGGCCGGTGACACTGCGGATCTGGGCGGCGATCGCGTCGCGCATGGCGTCGCGGTTCAAGAGCCACGACATCGCCAGCAGGCCGACGACCAACAGGCCGAGCAACGCTCCCAGGATTGCCGCAACCGGCATCCCCAAGCGTCTCATTCCTTGGGCCATCGTCAATGACATATCCGGGGTTTTGGAAACGGGCGATCGGCCGGCGACGGAAACGCCACTTCGGCAATCGACGCAACTTGCTGGTTTTTCTTGACGCTTTCAAGGCCGTCCGATGAGGTATATCGACCCAAGATGCCCTGATTGACGCCCTGCAACCATTCCGCCTAATAATCCAAAATCATATCTCCGATCAGGTCGCATTGCCCATGAACAAGGTCTACCCGGACGCCAAGGCCGCCCTCGACGGCATTTTGAAGGACGGCATGATGGTCATGTCCGGCGGGTTCGGCCTTTGCGGCATCGCCGAGGCGCTGTCGGATGCGCTGCGCGATTCCGGCGTCAAGGATTTGACCGTGGTGTCGAACAATGCCGGGGTCGACGGCATCGGCCTGTCGCGGCTGCTGGAAACCCGCCAGATCAAGAAAATGATCTCGTCTTATGTCGGCGAGAACAAGCTGTTCGCGCAGCAATATCTGGCCGGCGAACTCGAGCTTGAATTCGCCCCGCAGGGGACGCTGGCCGAGCGCATCCGCGCCGGCGGAGCGGGCATTCCGGCATTCTATACCAAAACCGGAGTCGGGACTCTGATCGCCGAAGGCAAGGACGAGCGCGAGTTCGACGGCGAAAAATACATCATGGAGCGTGGTCTGTTTGCCGATTTGGCAATCGTCCACGCCTGGAAGGGCGATACCGCCGGCAACCTCGTCTATCGCAAGACCGCGCGCAATTTTAATCCCATGATGGCGACCGCCGCCAGGATCACCGTCGCCGAAGTCGAGCATCTGGTGCCGGCCGGTGAAATCGATCCCGATCTGATCCACACGCCCGGCGTATTCGTGAAACGCATCGTGCATGTCGGCGACAGCAACAAACGGATCGAGAAGGTGACAACCCGCCAGCGCGCCGACGCGCCCGCGGCCGCAACCGGAGTTGAAGTCTGATGGCCTGGACTCGCGAACAGATGGCGGCGCGCGCCGCCAAGGAACTGCAGGACGGATTCTACGTCAATCTCGGCATCGGCATTCCGACGCTGGTGTCGAACTACATTCCCAACGGCGTCGATGTGCAGTTGCAGAGCGAGAACGGCATGCTCGGCATGGGCCCGTTTCCGTATGAGGGCGAGGAAGACGCCGATCTCATCAACGCCGGCAAGCAGACCGTGACGGAACTGCCGACCACGAGCTATTTCTCGTCGGCGGATTCCTTCGGCATGGTGCGCGGTGGCCATATCGATCTGTCGATCCTCGGCGCGATGCAGGTGGCGCAGAACGGCGATCTCGCCAACTGGATGATCCCCGGCAAAATGGTGAAGGGCATGGGCGGCGCGATGGACCTCGTCGCCGGCGTCAAGCGCGTCGTCGTCGTGATGGAGCATTCCGCCAAAGACGGCCCGAAGCTGTTGAAGTCATGCAATCTGCCGCTGACCGGCGAGAAGGTCGTCGACATGGTGGTGACGGATCTCGCGGTGTTCACGATCGACAAGCACGGCAAGGACGGCATGGCGCTGATCGAACTCGCCGACGGCGTGACGCTCGACGACGTCAAGAAAAACACCGAAGCCGAGTTTCGCGTGGCGCTGACGAACGCTTGAACCATTTGGAGAGGGCCGCTTTGAGCGCTTGACTCGATCTGCCCTACGTAATGGAAGCACACAAAAAAATGATCGTTGCGGCAACGCCGAGCGCGGTGCGCCCCGCATGCAATGTCGCCCATGACCGGATCAAGCCACGGGTCTCCGCATCGGCCCGGTCAGGATCGATTGCCATCAGCCTGTTGTTGGTCGGCATCATGATCAGAAGCGTGTAGGGCCAGTTAGCGACCAGAACGACCGCGCCGATGAGCCAGAGCCATTGGCCAGTCGACCACCACGCCAGCGCGCCGAGCAGGAAGCCGATGATCGCCAGCGGCGCCTGCATGGCGAAGCCGCGCTTGTAGGATGGCTTCCATTCGGTGAGCAGCGCGCGATCGCCGAGGGTCAGGCGCGCCGGCTGCTCCGCAAACCCGACATAAAAGGCCGCGCCGGTGAATAAAGCTGCGACAATGAGTGCCAGTTGTCCGGCGAGCATGGCATGAAACCCCTGCATTGCGAGATGCACGTAATCATCGATGACGTCGATGCAACGGCGTCATGCCGGCCCCTGCGGCATATCCGAAAATCGCGTCAGCCAGATCACGGGCGGAATGCTCGCCACGACGATCAAGAGCGCCGCCGCAGCGCCGTCCTCGAAGCTGCCGCGGCTGGCATATTGATAGATCGACGTCGCCAGCGTCTCGACGTTCAGCGGCCGCAGCAGCAGCGTCGCAGGCAGTTCCTTCAGGCAGTCGACGAACACGACGATCGCCGCGCCGAACAGAGCGGGCCGCAGCAGCGGCAGTTGCACGCGGCGCAAGGTGCGCAGGCGAGACGCGCCGACGCTGCGCGCGCTGTCGTCGTAATCCAGCGGCACGCGGTCGAAGCCGGCGTTGATGAAGCCCGTCGGCACGGCGAGAAAGCGAATCACATAGGCGATGACGACGGCCGCGCCGGAGCCTATCATCACGAGGCCGGGCGACGCGCGGCCGAGCCACGCGGCGGTCGCGTTCAGCGCACCGTCGATCGCGAGCACCGGAGTCAGCAGGCCGAGCGCGAGCACGAGACCGGGCAGCGCGTAGCCGGCCTGCGCGACGGCGGCCGAGAGCACGGTGATCGCCGTGCGCCGCCAGCGTTGCGCCAGAACCACGATCAACCCGAGCAGCAAAGCCAGGAGTGTTGCGATCGATGCGAACAGCAACGAGTGTCCGGCATCGCGCCACAATGCGTCGTCGCCTTGCATGAAGAGTCCGCGGCGAAAACTTTCATTTATCAGATAAAGCAAAGGCACGGCGAAGCCGAGCAAGACAGGTGCGAGGCAGGCGAATAACGCCAGCGCGCCGCGCCAGCCACGCAAAGCCTTGCGTGGCGTCAGTCGCGGGCTTTCCGACGACATCTCGGCGTCGCGGCGCCCGCGCCGCTCGATCAGGAACAGCAGCGCGACGATCGCCAGCATCACGATGGAGAGTTGCGCCGCGCCGGACAGGCTGCCGCGATTGAGCCATGTCGTGAAAATCGCCACCGTCAGCGTGCGGACGCCGAGATATTCCGACGCGCCGATGTCGTTCAGCGTTTCCAGCGACACCAGCGCCAGCCCGACCGCGAGCGCCGGCCGCGCCATCGGCAGCGAAACGCGGCGGAAGATCGTCCACTTCGACGCGCCGAGCCCGCGCGCCGACTCGGCGAATTCGGCGCTCTGCAACTGGAACATCGCCCGCGCGGAGAGATAGACATAGGGATAGAGCACGAGGCCGATGATGATGATCGCGCCCGGCAGCGACCGCATCCGCGGCAGCAGTTTGACGGCGTCTTGTGAAGGGAGCCATTGCATCAGCATCGTGTGGACGAGGCCGAGCGGTTCGCACAGATCGACATAGACATAAGCGGCGAGATAGGTCGGGATCGCCAGCGGCAACGGCAATAGCCACAGCATCGCGCGTCGGCCTTTGAAGTCGTAAAGCGACACCAGCCATGCGGTGCCGGCGCCCGCGATCGATGCGACGGCCCCGACACCGAGCAGCAAGAGCGCCGTATCGCGCAACGCCTGCGGCAAGACATAGGAAATGAGATGCGGCCACAGATCGTCGGTCGGCGCGATCGCCAGGATGATGATGCTGACGACCGGGGCTGCGACGGCAAGCGCGATCAATGCGGCGAGGAGGGCCGCGATGCGGTCGGTGGGGACGGTCACGCGAACAGGCAGAGCGCGTTCCCTCCCCCCTTGTGGGGGATGGTTAGGGAGGGGGGTGCAAAATGAATGAAGAACTTGGAGTGACCCCCCTCTCCACCTCTCCCCCACAAGGGGGGAGAGAGCCGGCAGCGGCGGATTGAAGGGTTACGCTCCATCATTTGACACAGGCATATCGTTCGCGGCGACGGCCTTCAATTATCGAACCCGACCTTGTCGACCAGCGCCGAAGCCGCCTTGCGGCCGGCGGCGATCTTGGCGATCGGCATCGGATCGGCGGTCAGCGTGCCGTAGCCCGCGATGGTCGGATTGATGGCGATGCCCGTTTTCACCGGATACTCGTAATTCGCGTCGGCATAGATGCGCTGTGCGCTGTCGCCGGCGAGCCATTCGATCAGCTTGACGCCGTTGGCCTTGTTCGGCGCGTGCTTCGCGAGCAGCACGCCGGACAGATTCACATGGGTGCCGCCGCCGGCGAAGGTTGGCAGCACGACGCGCGTGGCGTCCGCCCACGGCTTCTTGTCGGGGTCGCTGTTCACCATCAGCGCCCAGTAATAGGTGTTGCCGATGCCGATGTCGCATTTGCCGGCCGCGACATCGCGCGCGGTTTCGCGGTCGCCGCCCGACGGCTTCTGCGCAAGATTGGCCTTGAGGCCCTTCAGCCATTCCTCGGCCCTGGCCTCGCCGTGCCTGGCGACATAGGCCGCGAACAACGCATTGTTGTAGATGTGCTGGCCCGAGCGGATGCAGATCTTGCCCTTCCACTTCGGGTCGGCGAGTTCGTCGTAGGTGATGACGTCCTGCTTCACGCGCTCCTTCGAGACGTAGAACACGCGCGCGCGCATCGAGATTCCGGCCCAGTGGCCGTTGGGATCGCGATATTGCGCCGGCACGGCTTTATCCAGCACGTCGGACGTCAGCGGTTGCGAAATGCCGGCCTGTACCGCGTCGTCGATGCGGCCGATATCCACGGTCAGCAAAACGTCGGCCGGGCTGTTGACGCCCTCGGCCTTGATGCGTTGTTCAAGGCCGGACGAGGCGGAAATCACATTGACCCTGATGCCGCTTTCTTTCGAGAAGGCGTCGAACAGCGGCTGCACGAGCTTGGTTTCGCGATAGGTATAGACGTTGACTTCCTCGGCGGCGAAAGCGGGCGCGGCGGCGAGCGCCATGACACTGGCGGCGGCAAGGCTGCGGGATTTGGACATCGAGGACTCCGGCAATGAGCGTCAGATGCCGAAGTCAGTAGCGCGATGTTGACGCAGCACGCCGCGACGCAGTGTCGCGAACAGTTTGGTTTAGAGGGATTCTGAAAGGCTGGCGGAAAGAATTCAGCACGTCGTTGCGAGCGGGATCCAGGTCGGCGAAGCCGCCGAGATTGATCCCGCTCGCAACGACGAACTTGAAACTACTTCCACACCATCCGGTCGGCATCCCAGCGCTGCCCGTTAAACGCCTTTGCCAACGCGGCGACGGTGCCGATGTCGCTCTTCTGGTCGCCTTCATCCTCGCCGAATGACTCGGCCTCAGCGAATTGCAGCCTGGCGCCGGCGCTCTCGTCGGTGGTCGTCGTGGTCGGGCCGGACACCCATAGTAACAACTTGTCGGTGGCGCCCGGTTTGTCCGGGCTGACCAGGGCCGTGACCTCCGCCGTCTCGGTCAGGCCCAGCGTCGGGAAGGCCTGGCTCGGACGCTTGAAGGTCAGCTTCAGCTTGCCGGTGGTGTCGCTCCATTTGCTGGTCACGAGTTTGGTCGAGAGCGAGGTCGCCAGCACATTGCCGATCGCCATTGCGAGCTTGTCGCGGTTCAGCGTCTCGCCGTCGCGCCATTCGGCGGCGTTGAAGCGGATGGTGCGGTCCATTTCGATCAGTCCGCTGGACCATCCCGCAGCCGTCACGCCCGGCGCGCTGCGCGCCTTGGCGACGAAGGCGGCCGCCTTGTCGGGATCGACGGTGAGATAGATGGTCTGCTGGCCGGCGCGCAACGCGTCGCAGGCGATCGTTAGGCTCGAGACGACCACCTCGACATTCTGGCCACGCAGCGAGCGCAGAAAATCCGACGCCGTGTCGAGCTTCACCTTGACCGCAACGGATTCCGGCGAGACCTCCGTGAAATCCTTCGGCGCCAGCGCCAGGCTGTCGTCGCTCGACTGGCTGTCGCGGAATTCAGCCTCGCTGAGATCGGTATTGTCGGTCGATGTCACCTCGGTCGTGGTCTGGCCGATGGTGATCTGGCCCTTGAATTCGTAGGTGTCGGCGGTGGCCTTGCGGTTGAGCTTGACGGAGACCGGGAGCTTGTCACCCTCGGTTGTCGCGGTGCCGCTCAAAGTCGAGCCGTTGACGGCGAGATTGGCGACGAAGCGGTCCTTGCGCGCCGAGCCGCGATCGGCCGGATAGCAAAGGTCGAGCGTCGCCGATGTCACGGTCTTGCCCGTTCGCGTCTCTTTCAGGATGACATCGGCATTGCCGTCCATCAACCCGTCGACCGAGGTGAAGTAGCGCGTCTCAACGGCGTTGGGCGCAGCTTTCGGCGCGGATTTGACCTGCGCAACGGCGACATGGGAGGCTGTGGTAAGCAGCCCGATCAGGCAAAGGCGAAGCGCGTGCATTGTCGTGTTTCCCGCGTCACTGGAATCAGTTGGCGACAACATACCACGCGCGCCAAAAAGAAGGCCGCCCGGAGGCGGCCTTGATCCTCGAAGTGCGTGCCCCGGACGCAATGCGCTATGAAATATCGCTTTGGTGATCCGGGGCCGTAACGAAGGCCGCATTTCGTAGGGTCCCGGCTCTGCGGAGCGGCACTGTCGGCTTCGCCGACTGCCGCACCGCGTCCGGGACAGGCTTACCTCAGAAGCCCATGCCCCCCATGCCCCCCATGCCGCCCATTCCGCCGCCACCGCCCGGCATCGCGGGTGCAGCCTCCTTCGGCATCTCGGCGACCATGGCTTCGGTCGTTACCAGCAGACCGGCGACCGACGCCGCATCCTGCAGAGCGGTGCGAACCACCTTGGCGGGATCGATAATGCCCTTTGCGACCATGTCGACATAGGTTTCGGTTTGCGCGTCGAAGCCGTAGGTCTCGGAGGCGTTCTCCAAAATCTTGCCGACCACGATCGAGCCCTCGACGCCGGCGTTCTCGGCGATCTGGCGGATCGGAGCCTCCAACGCCTTCAGCACGATGTTGATGCCGGCCTGAACGTCCGAGTTCGCGCTGGTGATCTTGCCGACCGCCTTCTTGGCGCGCAGCAGTGCGGTGCCGCCGCCCGGCACGATGCCTTCCTGCACGGCCGCGCGGGTGGCGTTGAGCGCGTCGTCGACGCGGTCCTTCTTTTCCTTCACTTCGACTTCCGTCGCGCCGCCGACGCGGATCACCGCGACGCCGCCGGCAAGCTTGGCCAGACGCTCCTGCAACTTCTCGCGGTCGTAGTCCGAGGTGGTTTCCTCGATCTGCGCCTTGATCTGGTTGACGCGCGCCTCGATCGCCGGCTTCTTGCCAGCGCCGTTGACGACGGTCGTGTTTTCCTTGTCGATCACGACCTTCTTGGCGCGGCCGAGCATCTGGACCGTGACGTTTTCGAGCTTCATGCCGAGATCGTCGGAGATCAATTGACCGCCGGTCAGGATCGCGATGTCTTCCAGCATCGCCTTGCGCCGATCGCCGAATCCGGGCGCCTTGACGGCCGCGACCTTCAGGCCGCCGCGCAGGCGATTGACGACCAGCGTGGCCAGCGCCTCGCCCTCGACGTCTTCCGCGATGATCAGCAGCGGCTTGCCCGACTGCACCACGGCTTCGAGCACCGGCAGCATCGCCTGCAGACCCGACAGCTTCTTCTCGTGCAGCAGCACGTAGCAATCTTCGAGTTCGGCGGTCATCTTCTCGGCGTTGGTGACGAAGTAGGGCGACAGGTAGCCGCGATCGAACTTCATGCCCTCGACGATGTCGACTTCGGTTTCGAGCGCCTTGTTCTCCTCGACGGTGATGACGCCCTCATTGCCGACCTTCTGCATCGCCTGCGCGATCATCTTGCCGATCGCCGTGTCGCCGTTCGCCGAGATGGTGCCGACCTGCGCGACCTCGGAGGACGACGCGACCGGCTTGGCGCGCTTGGTGATATCCTTGACGACGGCGGCAACGGCGATGTCGATGCCGCGCTTGAGGTCCATCGGGTTCATGCCGGCGGCAACCGATTTCGCGCCCTCGCGCACGATCGCCTGTGCGAGCACGGTCGCGGTTGTCGTGCCGTCGCCGGCGGTGTCGTTGGTCTTGGACGCGACTTCGCGCAGCATCTGCGCGCCCATGTTCTCGAACTTGTCTTCGAGTTCGATTTCCTTGGCGACGGTGACGCCGTCCTTGGTGATGCGCGGTGCGCCGAACGATTTCTCGATGACGACGTTGCGGCCCTTGGGGCCGAGCGTCACCTTGACGGCGTTGGCGAGGATGTCGACGCCGCGCAGCATGCGATCGCGCGCGTCTCCGGAGAATTTAACGTCTTTGGCGGCCATGGGAGATGTTCCTTTAATGAGAGGGTGTGGTGCGCAGTGCTAGATGCGCGCTTTGCCGTCACCCCCGCGGAGGCGGGGCCCAGTATTTTGTGACGTCTGCGTTTCGGGTCACGAACGTCACGGACTACTGGGTCGCCCGGTCGTCGTCGCGCGCGATCCGCGCGCTTGCCGGACGATGACGTCTGTGACTGTTGAAAGGCTCCGGCTTACGCCATCACGCCCATGATGTCCGATTCTTTCATGATCAGCAGATCGACGCCGTCGAGCTTGATCTCGGTGCCGGACCATTTGCCGAACAGCACCTTGTCGCCGACCTTGATGTCGATCGGGATCAGCTTTCCGGCTTCGTCGCGTCCGCCGGGGCCAACGCCGACGACCTCGCCCTCCTGGGGCTTTTCCTTGGCGCTGTCCGGGATGATAATGCCGCCCTTGGTCTTCTCGACGGCATCAATGCGCTTGACGACGACACGGTCATGCAGCGGGCGAAACGAGGTCTTGGCCATAATGGCTCCTTGCGTGTTGGATAGGACGGCTCGGCGTGCCGGATCAGGAAGACGTCCGTGCGGTGCGCCGGGTGATACGGCTAGTTCCTTCAGTTCTTGGCAATCAGTCTCTAAGAGTGCCAATTTGCCGCGAGAACTATGGCGGGACGCAAAAGCTGTCAAGCGAGCGGTTGAAGCCATAGGGTTAAGGCCTTGGTGAGACCAATATAGGATGATGTAGAAACCATAACCGCCCGGACTCGTAATTCAGGTGCGGTTCAGATCGATCAGGATGTGATGCCAGCGCCGGAGGGCCCGCTCTGGTCGAAATCGTTAAGGGGATAAAATGGTCACGTCACGCATCGCACGCTCGTATGTGAATCTGGGAGGCGTGCTTGTGCTGACGCTTGGCCTCGGCGCGTGCGGCGGCATGAATTTGAGCATGCCGAGTTTCAGCTCCAATCCGCCGCCGGCGGAGCCGTTGCCGGCGCCGGAACTGCCGGCTTCGATTCGCTCCGAAGAGATCGTCGGCCGCTGGGGCCTGGCATCATATCAGAATCCGAACGATCGGGCTCGGACGGAGAACGCGGCACGGGGCCAGTGCAAGCAGCCTTACGTGATCGGCGCCGGCCAGACCGGCGGCGTGGTCATGCATCTCGCCGACGAGGCGACGCCGCAGGAGTTGCGCCTCAAGGGGAGCCCGAACGGTGAAAATTATATCGGACCGCCCGGCCCGGCCGGCGGTGATCGCGACCGCAAGATCGTCTCGTTCGATGGTCGCGTGATGGTGACGCGCTTCGTCGAGAAGGATGCCGGCGTCCGCTACGGCAACATGGTCTATGTCCGCTGCGCCCCGCGGGCGTAATGTAGGGTCAGCGTTATTGCGAGGAGAGGCCGCTCCTCGCCCTCGAGGCACTGTTTCGACGACGAGAGCGCGTGTTCGCTGTCCGATGCCTTCGTTGCATAGAGTGATAATGGCCCCGCAACGCGCGGTGATCGTTCTCTACATCACGCAAATCCTGTGCTGGGGCATTCTGATTTATCCGCCGATGCTCACCATGCCGTTGCTCGCGGCCGCGCTGGTTCTGGCGTGCCTGCTCACGATCGAGGTCACGACGACTCGCGACTAATCGAACAGCGCGTCAATGTCGTCCTGCGAGGCGTGGCCGACGTCGTTCTTGTTTTTCGGGCCGTTGAGCAGCCGCGTATCACCGTCGCGCCGATCGGCAGATGCGGGGGCATGCGCCTTGATCGCATCGACGCCGCCCCAGATGTCCATCATGACCCCGACGTGGTTTTCGATGAACGACATCGTCGTCATGACCTTGGCGATGCGCTGGCCGGTAAGGTCTTGAAAATTGCAGGCCTCGAAGATGGACACCACGCGTTCGCCGATGTCCTCGCACAGCGCCTTCTGCTGGTCCGGCGAATTCACCTTCATCATCGCAATCGTGGCCTGATCGATCAATTCGGCAGCTTCGAGGATTTGCTGCGTGGCTTTCTCGGTGCCGCCGACGACGGCGCCGAGTTCGCCGTTGACGACGGTCATGTCGCCGCCGTCGCAAGTCTTTGCGTGCAGCGTTGCGATCTCGCGCTTTGTGCGGCCGATCGCACGGTGAATGAGATCGAGTTCGATCTTGAGTTTCTCGCATTGCGCGATCTGCGCGCGGTAGCTCTCCAGCATCGCTTGCGCTTCGGCGCTGCGGATCGCATCGCGCGTTTGCGCGCTCGACGACTGCGGGAGCGCCATCGCGTCGCGGATCGCCCGCAATTCGGAGACGATGCCGTCCGGCGCCGGCGCGGGTTCTGCAATCACCGGCAGCGCCATATGGCCGTGCATCATCTCCTCGATACGAAAGCGCTTGCGCTGAACCGCCATGATCTTCCCCGATCGTTGATGCGCTTATAGGACAGTGTCTTTAACGCCCGGTTTCAAAAGTCAGCCTGCTCTCTCACGCTACTTGCGGTTAACCATTCGTATTGTCTGAAAAGTAACGCTGTTCGCAGGATCAAGGCAGATCGGCCACATGGTGAATCCAAACGGCGGTTTCGTTTACCAAAGCTGCGCCGGTGTCATGGTTTCTTAGCCATGACGAAACCAGTGCAGAGTACGTCGATGTTGAAGAAATTCTCGGTCTTATGTCTCGCCAGCGCGTCCTTTGTCGGGCTGGGATTGCCGGTGTCGGCACAGGCGCAGCAGGTGTATTATGCGGAACGGCAGCCGATGCCCCAGGGCTATGCCACGCGGGGCAGCGGCGGCCTGATCGGCGCCCTGTTCGGCGACGGCAATGGTAATGCGCCGCGCTATCAAGTGCAGCAGCAGCAACCGATGCCGGGCCAGCGCGTCTATCAAGGGCAATATCAGCAGCCGCAAGCTCAGCAAATCGAGCCGGATTACCGCCAGCGGCAGGTCGGCTATCAGCCGCAGCAGCCGTCGCTGTTTCCGCAACTGCCGATCTTCGAGCAGCCGGCGCAGCAGATGATCATGCGGCAGCAGCAACAGCCGCAGGAATTGGGCGATCCGGCGCGGCCGGCATTTGATCCGAAATATGAAAAGCAGATGGTCGAGTATGACGGCCGGGAAGCGCCGGGCACGATCATTGTCGACACACCGAACAAGTTTCTGTTTCTCGTGCAGGGCAACGGCCGTGCATTGCGCTACGGCATCGGCGTCGGCCGTCCGGGCTTCACCTGGCGCGGCGTGAAATCGATCACTGCGAAAAAGGAATGGCCGGCATGGACGCCGCCGCCGGAAATGCTGGCGCGCCGCCCCGATCTGCCGCGCCATATGGAAGGCGGCCCGGAGAATCCGCTCGGCGCGCGCGCGATGTATCTGGGATCAACAATGTATCGCATCCACGGCTCCAACGAACCATGGACGATCGGCACGAATGTCTCGTCGGGCTGCTTCCGCATGCGCAACGAGGACGTCATCGATCTCTACGGCCGCGTCAATGTCGGCGCGAAGGTGATGGTGATTTGAGGAAGCGAATGGCGAAGAGCAAGTAGCGAACAGAGCAGGAAAATCTATTCTCTATTCGCCACTCCCTCTTCGCTCTTCTCAGGCGTAGTCGCTGTCGCCGCCGCCGTCGAAATCGTCGCCGTCCATGTCCATATCGTCATGGTCGTTCGCGGCATTGTCGAAGATGCCCTGATCGTTGCCTCCCGAATTATTGTCGGCGTGGCGCGATCCGATGTCGTTGACGCCGGCATCCTTTGCCAGATCGTTGTTCGACGACGAGTCGCCGCTCCATGCGCTCTTGCCGTCGCCGGCATTGGCGGTATCGCCGAATGCGCTGCGGCCGTGGCCTTCGCCGCCACCCATCATGCCGCGAATGCTGTTCATCAACAGACCGCCGCCGACCACGCCAGCGGCTGCCGCTGCGGCCGTCCCGAGGAACGACCCACCGCCACCGCCTTGCAGCGGGGGCTGGCCGTACTGCCCTTGGTTCATTTGACGCGGATCCATCGGCGGCTGACCATACTGCCCACCTTGCGGTTGACCCATGACTTGCCCGCTGTTCCATGTCGGCCGGCCGCCGGCCGGCGGCACCGAACCACGCGATTGCGCGGGCGACGTCTGGCTGCCGCCGAACAGGGCATCGCGCATCGAGTCAAGGAAACCGCCGGGTGGCTGCTGCGCCTGCTGGCCGCCGCCTTCCAGTTCCTGAATGCGGGCGTCGGCGCGTTTCAGCGCCTCGTCCTGCACAAGCACGGTCTGCACCAGCGCGTAGATCGCGTTGGGGGCCTGGCGCTGGCCCTCGGCAATCGCGTCAGACGCTTCGCGGTCGCGGGGCGCGCTCTCAACCTTGGCGAGCCGGCCGAACAGATCGTCGATCAATTGGCGTTCTTGCGGAGTCATGGCGTCCTCATCGGTTGCGCACCTTGGCGGCGCGGAGATTGATGTAGTGACGCACAAGATGGCCAGAAGTGCCGCCGCGGATTAAATTTTGGTATGCGACAAAAGGGCAGGCTCACCGGTAGCCAAAATGAACGCGGCGAAATCCGGGGCCGGCCCGCAAGTCCCGGATTGCGCTTCGCTTATCCAGCCGGCGCCAGCGTCGCATTCGCCGCTTTGAGCAACTCTGCAAAGGCATTGCTCGCGAGATAATCATATTCCCGCTTGCGCTGGTCGGTAAGCGGATCGAGGGCGACGAGGACGTCATCGACATAGCCGGGGTGGCACATCACCAGCCCGCCATCGGGAAGCCCGGCGAGAAAGCCCTGCATCAAGGCGGCGAAGTCGACGCGTTTGGTGTAATCATACGCGCCGGCGAAACCGGGATTGACGCGAATGCCAGCATGCGCGGCGCGTCTGCGAAATCCCGCGCTCAGGGAATCCAGCAGCAGCGCCTTCGGTGTGCCGATGCGTTGCTGCAGCTTTCCGATGCGCCCGCATTGCCGCACCCACGCTTTCGGTGCGGCAAGTTTCACCGCATCGAGCAACGCGTCACGAACCTGGGGAAAAATCTGCACATGCTGGTGGCCGTCCAGATAATCCGGCGCGCGGCCGAACAAGGCGATGAACTTCGCGATCTGCGCCAGAATTTCCGCGCGGATCATCTCGCGATCCAGGCGGCGAAACAGGCTGGCTTTGAGCAGCGTCGGCAGCGGCAGAAACAGCCCGCCCTGCAGCGGCCTGAACGCCAGCGTCAGCGGATGAAACGGCGCGGTGAGCGTCGTGTGCAGCCCGATCTGGCACGCCGGATTTTGCGCGATCGCGTCCACCAGCGTATCGATTTCGTCGCGACCGACAGCAGGGCCGACGACCATCACCGAGGTCGCGTTCAAACGCCCCTTCGCGATCAGTTCGCGGATGCCGCGATTGACGCCCGCGCTGATGCCGTAGTCGTCGGCGCACAGAATGATGCGGCGGGGCAGGCTCATTCGGCAGCGGACCGTTCGCTCGGCACGGCCTGCGTCTCGGCATGTTTGACACTATGTTCGGCCACGAAATAAATCGGCCGCGCTTTCAGTTCGGAGAGGATCTTCCCGATATATTCGCCGACGATGCCGATCATCAGCAATTGCACGCCGCCGATCGTCATCACGCCGACCACGAGCGACGGATAACCGGGCACGGACTTGCCGTCGACGAGTGTCTCCCACAGGATCGACAAGCCGAACAAGAACGCAATGAACGCCATCAACAGGCCGAACAGGCTGGCGAGCCGCAACGGCGCGACCGAGAACGATGTCAGCCCTTCGATCGACAGGCCGACAAGGCGACCGGCGCTGAAGCTTGTCACGCCGTGCGCGCGCGCCGCGGGTTCATAGTCGACGCGGATCTGCCTGAAGCCAATCCATGTCGCCAGCCCCTTGAAGAAGCGATTGCGCTCCGGCAGTTGCCGCAGCGCCGCGGTCGCGCGCGGCGACAGCAGGCGAAAATCACCGGCGTCTTCGGGAATCTTCTGCCGCGCCCCCCAGTTGATCAACGTGTAGAAGCCGCGCACGGCGGTCCTCATCACGAAGGATTCGTTGTCGCGATGGGCCTTTGCGGTGAACACGACGTCGTAGCCGTCGTCGATCCAGTGGCTGACGAGCTTCTCGACGAGGGCCGGTGGATGCTGGCCGTCGCCGTCCATGAACAGCACGGCGCCGCCGCGCCTGGCATGATCGAGGCCGGCCATCAGGGCGGCTTCCTTGCCAAAATTGCGCGAGAGCGACACCACCTGCACGTCGAGGCCATTGGGCGGCAGCGCGCGCGCGATGGCAAAGGTGTCGTCCTGGCTGCCGTCGTCGACATAGATGACCTCGCAGGACAGGCCGTGTCGTTGCTTGAGCGTCCGGGCAAGGTCGCCGATGCGATCGTGCAAGAAGCTGAGACCGGCCGCCTCGTTATAGGCCGGCACCACGATCGACAGGGCCCGCGCCGCGGCGTTGTCGCCGACGGCGGAGAAAGCGGAAACGTCAGAGCCGAGCGTCATCGATCGCAATCCAGGGTTCGTGGGCTTCGTCGCTTGCGCCCCTCGAAGGCGAGGGGCCCGATCTCCTCGCAATGACGTGTATATGGTGCTCGCCTCCGCCTATGTCGACAGAAACGCGTCGAGCTTGGCGTAGAGCGGATTGTCGCGGTCCATCACGTAATCCAGCGGCGCGACCGACACCGTGTCCGCGCCGTTGACGCGCAGGAAGCTGCCGAGCGCATAAAGCTGCGACGGCGGGCAGTGCAGCGTCAGCATGCCGGACGAGGTCGGTCCGCCAAACGGCGACACCACGCCGAAGCGGTTATGCGCCTCGGCCAGCATGGCGGCGTTGCAGCCGGCGAAGCGCGTGCGGACTTCCTTGTATTTGCTGGCGCGGGCGCGCGCGGCGATGTGGTCGAGAATGACCCGCGCGGTTTCGCGGGCGTCGACCGACCAGTCGGCGTCGCGCGATGCGACCAGATTGGCCTGGCTGCGCAGCATGATGCCGTCGTCGAGCACCTTCAGGCCGTTGGCGGCGAGCGTCGCGCCGGTCGTGGTGATATCGACGATCATCTCGGCCGCACCCGTCGCCGGTGCGCCCTCGGTCGCGCCGGCGCTCTCGACGATGCGATAATCGACGACGCCATGCGACGCGAAGAAGTGCCTCGTCAGGTTGATGTATTTGGTCGCGACGCGCATGCGGCGATCATGCTGGGCACGAAAGCCCGTCGTGACGTCGTCGAGATCGGCCATGGTGCGGACGTCGATCCAGGCTTGCGGCACGGCAACGACGACATTCGCGCTGCCGAACCCCAAACTCTCGATCAGCGCGACGCGCTTGTCGGTGTCCGGAATGCTTTCGCGCAGCAAATCCTCGCCGGTGACGCCGAGATGCACGGTCCCGCGCGCCAGTTGCCCGGCGATATCGCTCGCCGAGAGATAGGCGATCTCGACATTGTCGAGGCCCGCGATGGCGCCGCGATAATCGCGGGCGCCGCGCGGCTTCGCCAGCGAGAGACCCGCACGGGTGAAAAACGCCTCGGCGTTTTCCTGGAGGCGGCCCTTGGACGGCACCGCGAGGACGAACGGCGCAGTCATGAGGCGCGCTCCGGATTCAAGGCGGCTTGCGCCAGCGTTTCGATCCAGACCGAGAAGCCGACGGCGGGAATGGGGTCGCCTGCGCCGAGCTGCGTCAGCAGCCGGTCGTAACGCCCGCCGGCCACCAGCGGATCGCCGCCATTGCCCTTGCGATGCAACTCGAACTCGAAGCCCGTATAGTAATCGAGCCCGCGCCCAAACGACGTCGAGAAGCGCGTTTTCGCAACATCGATATGACGTTTGGCCATGAAGTCGATCCGGCTCTCGAACTCGTCGATCGCAGATGTGATGTTGAGCTTGCCGTCTTTGGCGAGCCCGCGCAGTTGCGTCACAGCGTCGGCCGGATCGCCCGAAATCGCGAGAAATCGCTTGATGTGATCGAGTGCGTGAACGGGCAGCGCGCCGCCTTTCAGTGTCGATTGTTCGAGAAAGCGGTCGGCGATCTCGTCGACCGAGCGGCCACCGACATTGGTCGCGCCCGCGATCGACATCAGGTCCATCACCAGCGCCAGCGCCGCCTTGCGATCGGAGCCGGCCAAGGCGGCGAGCACGCCTTCATATTCGTTGCGCTGGGCGCCGCTCGCGAGCGAGAGGCGTTCGATATCCTCGACGAGATTGGCCTTGCGGTTGAAATCCTTGATCAGCCGGCGTCGCCATACCGGATAAAGTTCGAGCGCATCAATCAGGGCGCTGAACAAGGCAACGTCGCCGGTGCGGATATCGACGTCCGCAATGCCGAAGGCGGCGGTCGCTTCCAGCGCCAGCGCCAGCATCTCGGCATCGGCGGCGGCGCGATCGGCGCGGCCGAAGGATTCGAGACCCGCCTGCTGGAACTCGCTCGGCTTGCCGCCGCGATAGCGAAACACCGGGCCGAGATAGCAATAGCCCGTCGGCTGTCCCGCGCGCATCGAGGCGAGGTAGTCGCGGGCGACGGGAATGGTGAGGTCCGGCCGCAGGCACAATTCCTCGCCGCCGGGATCGGTGGTGAGGTAGAGGCTGCGGCGGATGTCCTCGCCCGAGAGGTCGAGGAACGGTTCGGCCGGTTGCAGGATCGCGGGCTGGGCGTGATGATAGCCGGCCGCCGTGAACGAACGCAGCAAGGCATCCGCCTGTGCTGTGGAAGCGGTCGCGTCGGATGCGGCGGAGAGCGTCATGTCAGAGTCCGGCAGCGCGAAAAGGCGTGAGGTTTCAGCAAGCCGCAGGCTCTAGCACGGCGGCATGACGGTTTCGACCCCTGTTGGGGAAAGGGATTAATGCGATCGAATGTGAGGTCGGCGCCGCCACGAATGCTGACTCACCTCTCCCCGTCGGGGAGAGGTCGGAAGCAAGCGAAGCGCAGCTTCCGGGTGAGGGGGTTCGAACCTACCGATCATCCGTACCCCCTCACCCCAACCCTCTCCCCATGGGAGAGGGAGCGCGCTGTTCTTTGCCGCAACGTGGATGTCGCCCTCGAAACCTAGCTGCTTCCCCAATCCCCCAACACCGCCTGCACCAGCGCCAGAGCGGCGACGGCGGCGGTGTCGGCGCGCAGGATGCGGGGGCCGAGCGACAGCACCAGTACGTTAGGCTGACGCCTCAAGACCTCCCGCTCCTCGACCGCGAAGCCACCCTCGGGTCCTATCAGAACGTCTATCCCGGCCGGTTTCGCCGCCTGCAGCGCCGCGACCGGGCCGTTCACGTCGGTCGCCTCGTCGCAGAACACCAGCAGCCGCGCCGCGTCGCGCGCAGCGAGCCAGCGTTCGAGGGTCAGCGGTTCGGCAACGGTCGCGAGGACGAGGATGCCGCATTGCTCCGCCGCCTCGACGGCATTGGCCCGCATCCGCTCGGTGTTGACGCGGCTGACCTGGGTGTGCCGCGTGATCACCGGCTGCAGCGCCGACGCGCCCATTTCGACGGCCTTTTGCGCCATGTAGTCCAGCCGGGCATGCTTCAGCGGCGCGAAGGCGTAGGTCAGATCGGGCAGGGCGCCCTGCGGGCGGGTCCGGCTCTGGATTTCCAGCGCGTCCGGGCGCTTGCGGCCGGCGATCACCGCCTGCCATTCGCCGTCGCGGCCGTTGAACACCAGGACGCGGTCGCCCATGGTCAGCCGCAGCACATTGCCGAGATAATTGCCTTGATCGCGGTCGAGCGGTACGGCGATCCCTGCCGTCAGCGGCGCATCGACATAGAGGCGGGGGCTTTTGAAGTCGTGGTCGGGCATCGGTGTGTTCCGTTGACCGGCCCGTTTAGCCGATTTGCCGCAGGAAGTGCAGGCCGTCCGGCGACGCCGCGCCGTGCTGTCGCCCAAATCAACGGGTTGTTAACGATCAGCAGGAATCGTAGAACGCCGACTACGTTTCGCGCCGGGCCGGACCGGCCTCGCGAAACTGCGTTCGCAACGCCCTGCAGCTTGCCGGAGGACGCCTTTTGATGAACCGCCGTTTGATCGGGCCGCTGAGCGCGGCACTCCTTGTGGGAACGCTCGCCGCCGCGCATGCGCAAGGCGCGTTTCCTGCGCCGTTGCCGGGTCAGTCGGCGGCCGCGCCGGCCAGTTCGTCGCCGTTCCCGCCGGTGAACGGGTCGGCCCCGGCCGCATCGGTCGGCGGCCCGAGCCCGTTTCCGTCGGCCGGGGCGCCGCCCGTCGGCGGGTTCGGCGGTGGTCCCGGCGTCGGCGCTCCGGGCCCGCAGGCCGGGCCTCCCGGTGGCGACGCCTGCATGAAGAATTTCATGCCGCTGCGCGAGGACGCCGAGAAACGCGGCAACGCGATCAAGGCCGCCAGCGCCCGGAAAGCGCCGCCCGATGAAGCCTGCAAGCTGATCGGCAATTTTTCGCAGGCCGAACTTAAGATGATCAAATATATCGAGGCCAATTCGGCGAAATGCGGCATTCCCGCATCGGTGGCCGACCAGCTCAAGACCGGTCACAAGAACACGGCGAAGATGCAGGCGCAGGTTTGCAACGTCGCGCAGCAACAGCAACAGCGCGGTCCTGCCGGTCCGTCGTTGTCGGAGGTGCTCGGCTCATCCGCGGCGCTGCCCGAAGCAACCCCGACCAAAAAGGGCGGCAGCACTTTCGACACGCTGAACGGCAACGTGCTCGCGAGATAACATGACCGCGACCACCCGCGTCGCGGATTCCACCGGCAACTGGGTCGATCGCTTGGCCCCCGTTTGGGCGCAACCTTATCTGAGGCTGTCGCGATTTGACCGGCCGATCGGGTCGTGGCTATTGTTGATGCCGTGCTGGTGGTCGGCCGCGCTCGCCGCCGGCATCGCGCAAGATCTCTCGCATCTCGCCTCGACCATCTTTCTGTTTTTCATCGGCGCGTTCGTGATGCGCGGAGCGGGCTGCACCTGGAACGACATCACCGACCGCCATCTCGATGCGCAGGTCGAGCGCACGCGCTCGCGACCGATTCCGGCCGGTCAGGTCAGCGTCCGGCAGGCCTTCGCGTTTCTTGTCGCGCAGGCATTGATAGGTCTGGTCGTGCTGCTGCAGTTCAACGTCTTCGCGGTGTGGACCGGCATCGCGTCGCTGGTCATCGTCGCGGCCTATCCCTTCATGAAACGCATCACCTATTGGCCGCAGATCGTGCTCGGGCTCGCCTTCTCGTGGGGCGCGCTGATGGGCTTTGCCGTGCTGCTCGGCCGGGTCGATATGATCGCGCTCGTACTGTACGCCGGATCGATTTCATGGGTGATCGGCTACGATACGATCTATGCGCACCAGGACACCGAGGACGACGCCCTGATCGGCATCAAATCGACGGCGCTGTTGTTCGGCGCGAACACGCGGCCGATGCTGGTTTTGTTTTATGGCCTCGCGGTGGCGCTGATCGCCATTGCGATGATGCTGGCCCATGCGGGATGGCCGGCGTGGCTGGGCCTCGCCGCGTTCGCCGCGCATCTGGCGTGGCAGATCTCGCGGCTCGCGATTTCGGATTCGAAGCTGTGCCTGCGCCTGTTCAAATCGAACCGTGATGCGGGGCTGCTATTGTTTGCGGGACTGCTGATCGACGCGGTTGTGCGGGCAAATATTTATTGAGCGGCGCAACGCGGGTTCTTAACCTCTCCCCGTTCTTTACGGGGAGAGGTCGGCTCCCTTTTGGGAGCCGGGTGAGGGGCGTGGCAATGCGTGGCCCGGATAGAAAAGCGACAGGGTTGGCGAGGCGTTTGCGCGGTTGCCAGACTCATGCCGAGATCAAACTGTGGTCGCGCATTCGTAACCGTCAGATCGATGGCCACAAGTTCGTCAGGCAAGAGCCAATCGAAGGATATGTCTGCGATTTTGTATGTCGCGAGAAGCGGATAATTGTTGAGGTCGATGGTGGACAGCACAACGAGTCGGCAACTGATAGTGTCCGGGATCGCCGCCTCAACGAGGCAGGATATCGCGTGCTTCGATTTTGGAACAACGACGTGATTGGCAATATTGATGGCGTGCTGACGATGCTTCAAATCGAATTATCGAATCAGCCCCTCACCCCAACCCTCTCCCCGTAAGAACGGGGAGAGGGAGCGCGCCGTGCATTGCTTCAGCCCTACCCACTCGTCATGCCATCGATCGCCTTCAACTCCTCGGCACTTAGAACCCAGCCGATCGCCTTCACATTCTGTTCGATCTGCTCGGGCCGCGAGGCGCCGGCGATGACGCTCGAGACCTGCGGCTGCGCCGCCAGCCACGAGAACGCCAGTTCCAGCATTGTATGGCCGCGCTCCGTCGCGAACGCTTGCAATGTCTCGACGATGGCGACGTTGCGCGGGTTCAGATAACGCTCCTGCATATAAGGCGTCTTGCCGAACCGGGTGTCGGCCGGCGCCTTGGTCAGGCCGGCATATTTGCCGGTCAGCATGCCGCCGGCGAGCGGGAAGAACGGCAGCACGCCGAGCCTGTATTCGCGCGCGGCGGCGAAAACGTCTGCCTCATTTTCGCGCGCGAGCAGGCTCCACTCGTCCTGGCAAGAGACGTAACGCGCGGTGCCGAGTTGCCGCGCGACATATTCCGCCTCGGCGATGCGCCATGCCGGAAAATTGGAATTGCCGACATAGCGAATCTTGCCTTGACGGATGAGATCGTCGAGCGCGCGCAGCGTTTCGTCGATCGGCGTCAGCGGATCGTAGTCGTGCTGCTGGTAGAGGTCGATCCAGTCGGTCTTCAGCCGCTTCAGGCTGTCTTCGACGGCGGTGATGATATAGCGCCGCGACGCGCCCTGCTTGGCTCCGTCGTCGCTCATCGGCTTGGAGAATTTTGTCGCCAGCACCATGTCCTTGCGGCGGTCGCCGAGCACGTCGCCGATCACGAGTTCGGAATTGCGGCGTCCGGCATAGATGTCGGCGGTGTCGAGCAACGTGATCCCGCGATCGAGCGCCTTGTGAATGATTTTCCGCGCGGTCTCCAGGTCCGTCCGCTGGCCGAAATTATTGCAGCCGAGACCGACGGCGGAGACGCGCAGGCCGGACTGGCCGAGATTGCGGATCTGCATTCAGGTGTCCTCTCGATCATTCGCTCGCAGTTTAATTGGCGAGCCGGACGGCGACAAAATCTCAACGGAGCACGTCATATCACCTTGGTCATTCCGGGGCGCGTGATCGAGGAAAATTGACGTAAGTCAATTTTATCGAAGATCATGCGAGCCCGGAATCCATAATCACCACAGGGCGTATGGATTCCGGGCCTGCGCCTATCGCCGGCAAGGGCCGCCGATCGCGCATCCCGGAATGACAACTATGAGCCGCGCAATGCTGTAGCCGTCATGCGGCGCACGGCGCTCTCCGCGATCCGCGCGATGCGTTTGCGGTCGGCGCTCATATCGTAGGACGCTGCTTCGCCCCATGTCACCGTGACGTCCACCGCGCCGGCGGCGAGGATGCCGACGAAATGCGGGATCAGATCCGCGTCGCCGTACCAGGCGACGCGTTCGCGCAGCGCGCGGCCGACCGGCAAGCCGCCGAACCGTGTATAGGCCAGCGACATCGGCTGCACGGTGATGCTGGTGTGATGCGTCTGGTCGCCGAGCGCATGATGCACGGCGCCGATCAAGGCCGAGCGAAACGGCAATATACGAACGCCATCGCTTGACGTGCCCTCGGCGAACAGCACCACGGCATCGCCGCCCAGCAGGCGTCCCGCGATTTCCTGCGTCGCGGCGCCGGTCTTGTGGCGGCGTTCGCGCTCGATGAAGATCGTGCGCTGCAATTTGGCGAGCCAGCCGAAGACGGGCCATGTCGCGACTTCGCTCTTGGCGACGAACACCACGGGCGTCAGCGCCGTGATAATGCAGATGTCGAGCCATGAGACGTGGTTCGACAGGATCAGGACGGGATCGTCAGCGCTGCGCCGGCCGATCTGCGTGATGCGGATGCCGAAAAGTGCGCACAGCGCGCGGTGATAGACATGCGGCACGCTGCGCTGCCATTGGTTGTTCAGCGCGATGCCGAGCAGTTGAATCGGCATTAAAGCGAGCGTCAGCAGGATCAGCGCGAAAAGGGTAAAAGCGAAACGGATCATGCGGAGGTCGCAACCGGAGGGCCAGCGGGAGATCGTGGCGGCCTTATAGCCTGCCTTCCGGGGATTCACCCAAAAGATTCACTTCGGGTTGACGGACATGCGACGCATCGCAAGGTATTTCGCGCGCTGCGCCGGGTCGTCGTCGCGCCGGAGCTTTTCGTTGAGCGGGGCATAGCTCATCATGCGGCTGCCGTCCGGCAACGCCGCACAACTCACGCGCAGCACGCGGCCGTCGGAGAGCGTGAGATTGAGCGGCGTCGGATCGCCGACACGCACCTGCTCGGTGCGTTCGGCAATGAAATACGCCATCTCGTCGTCCGGCATGTCGAACGCGCCGATGTCGCGGCCGTGATACATCAGCGCGACAAAAGGCGGTTTGGTGTCGGCCTTGGATTCGGGCAGGTCGAAATAGTCTCGGAAGGCGCGGTTGGTGAATTCGGCCCGCGTATCGGGATCGAGCAGCACCACGCCGATGTCGATTCGGTCGAGCGCGGCCGACAGGCGTTCGGCCGTCTGATGTTTGTGACGCTGCCACGTCAGCGCCTCGCGCATCGTGCTGCGCAGCCGCCCGGTGATCGCTGCGGCTGCCCCTGCGGCGGCAGCGAGCGTCGTGAGATGCATCAGTCGATCGGGTGTGTCAGGCAAGGCGAGGATGCCGATGCCCACCGCGATGGCGGCGCTGACGAAGCCCGATCCACCGCCGCCAACCGCCGACCCGAGAGCCGAACTGAAGACCAGCAACGGCGCTATTGCAGGAAACGCCAGAGCACCGCCATCGACGGCAATGGCGGTGTACGCCAGTGCTGTGGTCAATGCCGGTCCGATTGCCTGTCGCCAGTCGATCTGCATGCGTGTCCTGCCGATTCTGAGGATAGACATGGATTTTGTTCAGCGGTTTCAACCTGTACGGGGCATTTTGGTATGTCGTTAAGTAGGATTGGGTGCGGCATCAACGATTTGAATTAAATGCGTTGGAAACGACATGCACGCGTCTCCTTCCTTCGAGGCTCGCCTGAAGAACGCCCGCACCTCCGGATCAATCGCCGCCTTTATTTCGCTGACAGCGTCACACGCAAAATGCGTCCCGCTGAATTGTCCGTCACCAAATACAACGCACCGTCGGGGCCTTGCCGGACGTCGCGGATTCGCTCGTTAAGGTTTGGCAGCAGGCGCTCTTCGGCGGTCACTGCATTGCCCTTCACCGTCAGGCGCACCAGCATCTGTCCAGCGAGCGCGCCGGTGAACAGGCTGCCCTTCCAGGTCGGAAATTTGTCGCCGGTGTAGAATGCCATACCGGATGGCGCGATCGACGGCACCCAGTATTTCACCGGCTGCTCCATGCCAGCCTTGGCGGTGGAGTCATGAATCTTGGCGCCGCTGTAATCGATGCCGTAGCCGATCACCGGCCAGCCGTAATTCTTGCCCTTGCCGGCGATATTGACCTCGTCGCCGCCGCGCGGGCCATGCTCGATCGCCCACAGGTCGCCGGTCGCCGGATTGATCGCGGCCGCCTGAATGTTGCGATGTCCATAGCTCCAGATTTCCGGCTTGGCATCGTTGCGCCCGACAAAGGGATTGTCGGTCGGCACCGAGCCGTCGGGCGCGATGCGGATCATCTTGCCGAGATGGTTGGCCAGATTCTGCGCCTGGTCGCGATAGGTGAAGTGATCGCCGAGGCCAACGAACAGGTTGCCGTCGGGACTTTGCGCGATGCGGCATCCGTAATGATTGCCAGAGGACAATTGGCCCTCCTGGCGAAAAATGACTTTGACATCGTCAAGCCCCATCTCGCTTCGGTCGCCGTACATAAAGCGGGCCCGCGCCACCGCCGTCCGGCCGCCTCCCTCGACACGTTCGGCAAAGCAAAAGTAGATCGTGGCATTGGTGGCGAAAGATTTGTCGACGATGACATCGAGCAAGCCGCCCTGGCCGGATGCCCAGACCTCCGGCACGCCCTTCACCGGCGGCGACAATTTGCCGTCGCTCCCGACGACGCGCATACGGCCAGCCTTTTCAGTGACCAGCATGCGACCGTTCGGCAGAAAAGCCAGCGCCCACGGGCTCGCGAGACCGCTGGCGACGGTCTGCACGTTCAACTGTCCGGCTGAGGAGGCAAAGGAGGCGTTCTCACCGCGCGTGCCGGTGACGATCACCAGCGAGGCGACGAGCACGATCGCCGCCGTCAGCGACAGCGTGACCCAGAGCAAAGGTGATTTCGGCGCCTTCATCGAAGTCCCCAATGCGGGAGACGACTTGAGTTCGCGCAAGCCCTGTCGGGCCGCAGAACAGGTCGGAATCCGCAGATATTCTTAGCGACGAGAAGAAGCGTCAGATCGGGCATGGCATTGCGATCGCCACCTTGATCGACAGCACGGTGAGCGCAACCATCAGGCTCAGCGACAACGCGCCAAGCGTCAGGGACGCCGCAACGGCGCTCGTCAATCGGGACGATGCAACAGGCGAGGCAGGGCGGTTGAAACCTGACGCTGCGCCGTGCGACCAAGCGCTGTGCGACCAAGTGCCGTGCGACCAAGTCATGGCCGTAAATCCTTCAAATCGCGGGCGAATCGCCTGCGAGGGGAGAATTCGCAGCCGCGGCAGGCAAGATTTAGGCGAAACCCGTTCGAGTATGGCCAAAGCAAGGCATTTCAGCGTGTTATGCCCGCTATTTCGATGGTTGGGACATTTTTGATGCCGGTCGCTTTTCGCAAAGCGAGAGGTTTGGAGCCTGCAATTGGGATAGGTTCACTCGAAATCGAGGTGTCCCGGACGCGTTGCGGGCCATCGGCCCCGAAACCATGCCGTGCAGAGCCGGGCCCTTAAAGGGACTGCGACGCGGTCCCTCGCGTCGGGAACACGTCGTCGCTCAGGCCGCAACTCCGGCAGGATCGCCGGCCACGCCCTCGGTCTCTGGCTTCCAGTCCATCGCCACAAACCCCGGCGCGGCCTCGACCCGCCGCAGCCATGCCTGCAGGGATGGGAACGTCGACAGCTCGAAGTCGCATTGATCCGCGACATGCGTATAGGCATAGAGCGCGATGTCGGCGACCGTGAGTTGTCCGGCTGCAAAGAATTCATGAGTCTTGAGGTGATTTTCCATCACCTGAAGCGCCGCGTAGCCGCGCTCCATCCAGTCGTCCAGCGCATGGGTCTGCAGGTCGCGGCCGCCGCGCACCAGCGCCAGCCAGAAATAGGCGGAGCCGAGATTGGGCTCAAGTGCGTGCTGCTCGAAGAACATCCATTGCAGCGCCTCGGCGCGGTCCATCCGTGATTCCGGCGCCAGCGATGTGCCGAGCGCCAGATACCAAAGGATCGCGTTGGATTCGGCGAGGTAACGCCCCTCCGCGACCTCCAGCAGCGGCACCTGTCCGCTCGGGTTCTTGGCGAGGAAATCCGGCGTGCGGCTTTCGCCGCGCAGGATATCGATTTCAATGGCGCGATAGGGCGCGTCGAGAAACGCCAGCGCAAGGCGGACCTTGTAACTGTTGCCGGAGCGTTGCATCGAATAGAGTTTGTACATGCGCGCGGTCGCCCAATGTCTAAAACGCTTTGGCCCCGGACAGAGTCCCAGCTTGTCGCCATCCTTCGCGGCGAAACAATGATGCCGACGGCCGCCTGCCGCAAGGGCTGCAATCTGGAAAAGATGAAAACCATCACTTCGCTGCAGTGCAGGAAAGATTTGTCTGATGCGGCACGCCGCCACGCTCACCTTTGCGCGAGTTGAGACGCTTTCGCGTTAACGACATCCGGCAATCGTCTTGCGGTGCAGCGTGGTGGGGACTAGGGTGCGCCGATCCCGAAATCAGGATCTGTCACGCGCGGCCGCGATCGCGCGCGCCTTACGCAAGGAGATCGACCATGCCGTTTCTGTCCGCCGCCCTCGACCGTGTGAAGCCGTCCGCGACCATCGCGGTTACGGATAAAGCGCGGGCGTTGAAAGCGGCTGGCCGCAACGTCATCGGGCTCGGATCCGGCGAGCCGGATTTCGACACGCCCGCCAACATCAAGCTCGCCGCGATCCATGCGATCGAAGCCGGCAAGACCAAGTACACGGCGGTCGACGGCATTCCCGAATTGAAGGACGCCATCATCGCGAAGTTCTCGCGCGAGAACGGCCTGACCTACAAGCCGAACCAGATCATCGTCGGCACCGGCGGCAAGCAGGTGCTCTACAACGCGCTGATGGCGACGGTGAATCCCGGCGACGAGGTCATTATTCCTGCGCCCTATTGGGTCAGCTACCCGGAAATGGTCGCGCTCGCCGGCGGCGAAAGCGTGCCTGTGGTCTGCACGGCCGAGTTCGGCTTCAAACTGCAGCCGGCTGCACTGGAAGCCGCGATCACGTCGAAGACGAAATGGATCATCCTCTGCTCGCCGTCGAACCCCACGGGTGCAGCCTACACGCGCGCGGAATTGAAGGCGCTGACCGACGTGCTGGTGAAGCATCCGCATGTCTGGGTGATGACCGACGACATGTATGAGCATCTTGTCTATGACGATTTTACGTTCACGACGCCGGCCCAGGTCGAACCGAAATTATATGACCGCACGCTGACGGTGAACGGCGTGTCGAAAGCCTATTGCATGACCGGCTGGCGCATTGGCTATGCCGGCGGCCCCGCCGAACTGATCAAGGCGATGTCGACGATCCAGTCGCAATCGACGTCGAATCCGTCATCGATTTCGCAATGGGCCGCGGTCGAAGCGCTCAACGGACCGCAGGAATTCATCCCGGCGAACAACGCCAAGTTCAAGGAACGGCGCGATCTCGTCGTGTCGATGCTCAATCAGGCGAGCGGGATCGATTGCCCGCGGCCTGAAGGTGCCTTCTACGTCTATCCCTCCTGCGCGGGCACGATCGGCAAGACCGCGCCCTCGGGAAAGGTGCTGGGCAATGACGAGGACTTCGTCACGGAGTTGCTGGAGACCGAAGGCGTCGCGGTGGTGCAAGGCTCGGCCTTCGGCCTCGGCCCGGCGTTCCGAATCTCTTACGCGACGAAAACGTCCGATCTCGAAGACGCGTGCATGAGGATCCAGCGTTTTTGCGCAAACCTTAAATAAGCCCCAAACAAAGCGGTATCAGACGCGACCGTCGCACGGCGGTCGCGTTTTCGTACTTTTGTAAGTTTTCGTACTTTTGTCGAAAGAACAGTATGACGCCTGCAGAAAAAGCGGCGATCATAAAATCCACTCCGGAGCAAAACAAATGAATCGTTCAAAGGCCCTGATCGGCTTTCTTGCTGTCACTCTCACGGCGCTGACGATCAGCGCCGAGGCGCAGGCGCGTCGCGCGCGCGTTGTCGTGAGCGGAACAACGGAGGGCGGCGTTCAGGCCGGTACTCTGACTTGCCGGGCCGGACGCTCGGTTGGGTTCGTGATCGGTTCGAACAACGCATTCCAGTGCCAGTATCGCGCCCCCGGCCGTCGCCCCGAGCGCTACGTCGCGTCTGTCAGCCGCATCGGCATCGACCTCGGCGTGACCGACCAGACGCTGTTGTCCTGGGCGGTGTTCTCGCCGACCCGCCAGTTCGGTTACGGTGATCTCGCCGGCGATTATTTCGGCGTGGGCGGCAGCGCCACCATCGGTGTCGGCGCCGGCGCGAATGCCCTGGTCGGAGGCTCCGGCAATTCGTTCGCGTTGCAGCCGGTAAGCGTGCAGGGCCAGACCGGCTTCGCCGTATCGGGCGGCATCGCCAGCTTGCAGCTTCGTCCGGCCCGCTAGAACAAACTTGGATTGAGCCGATTCGGAGCGATGACCTTCGTGCCCGTTGCAAGCCGTTGCAACGGACGTGAGATCGGCGCCCGATTATGCTCAATCCGACATTGCTCTAAACGACCGTTGAATTGTTCAAGCATCGCCGAGACCGAAACGGCCCGCACGCGCGGGCCGTTTTTCGTTGCGGGCCGGATTTTCGTCACCGCTCACACGGCGTCCGCCGGGACGAAACAGTTGATGACCACATTCCCGTTCAGATGGACGTACCACACGATGGCCTCGCCGACCGGATTGCCGCTATCGCGGATCACGGCGCGTTCGGGCACCTGCCACCACAACCCGTCGATCGGCACGAAATACTGGCCGTTGCGGACGTCATACTCGGTATGATGCCCATCCGCGATATCGCAGCATGGGACGCCCGTGGGACTCACCACGCTTTTGAACCAGTTGCGGATATGTTCGGGGACGTCGGCGAACTGGCCGCGATCGACGGCGAAGGCTGCGCCGCCGGGCAGCATTGACGGGAGCATCACGAGCAAAACTGTCACGATCAAGGGACGCGCGCGCATCGCAACCTCGCTTTGGCGCGTGCAGTCTGCGCCGCTGACGAATCGATCACGACCGAGATTAGGCCTGAGTCGGCGACGCCGCGCATGCTGAAAGTTTGAGCCGCGAGCGTCGCAATTTTTGGCTGCGCGCGCGATCAGTCGTTTGGCTTTTTGTCCTTGCGATGCTTGCGCTTTCTCTTTTTACCGTCGCGGGTGTCGTCGTCGCCGGACATCTCGCCGTCGGCGACGGCCTCTTCATTCGCGGCATCCTGCTCGGCGAGCACCTTGGCGGCCAATGCCGCCAAAGCCTGCTGTTCGCGTTCGTCCTGCTCGCGCTCGAGTGCTTCGCGCGCACGCGTTTGCCTGTGCTCTTCCCAGGCATCGAATACCAGATGCAGCCACGGCATCACCTGCTCGATCGACGGCATCTTGCCGGGCGGCCCTTGCTCGCCGCGCGGACCCTGTCCGCCGGTCTTTCCCTCAGCACCCGGTTTGCCGGGAAGGCCCTGCTCGCCGCGCTTGCCCGGCGGGCCTGCTTTGCCGGGCGGACCGGCCTTGCCGCGCGGACCTTCGGGGCCGGGCCGGCCGGGATGGCCCTGCGGACCGGGCTTGCCGGGCTCGCCCGGCGCACCGCGCGGGCCGACCGGACCCTGCTTTCCCTGTCGTGTCGTATCCTCGGCCACTGGCTGATCCTCTCGTGATTCCCGCCTGCGTCATACCAGAGGACCGATGACGGCTTCAAATCGCGGCGCGCTTGAAATGCGGGATAAGACGGCTACCTTTTTTCGGAAGACGAACGGAGGCTTGGCTATGTGCCGCAACATCAAGACGCTGTTCAATTTCGAGCCGCCGGCGACGGAGGACGAGATCCACGCCTCGGCGCTGCAATTCGTCCGCAAACTGTCCGGCTTCAACGCGCCGTCCAAGGCCAATGAAGCTGCGTTCCTTCGCGCCGTTGAAGACGTCACGGCATCGGCCCGAACGCTGCTGGCGTCGCTGCAGACGCAGGCCCCGCCGCGCGACCGCGATGTCGAGGCCGAGAAGGCGCGCGACCGCAACCGTGCGCGGTTTGGGTAACGGCCTCGCGTCATAGGCCGGCCATCAATCGGTTTGGGTGAAACCGCTCATCCCGGAAAAGATCGCGACGCGCTTGCGCTTCAGGCTGCCCGGCTTGTAGCGCTGGATCCAACGGTCGTCTTCGTCGAGAAACAAGCTGCCCTTGTCAGCCTTGCGTTTGGCGGCCGTCAGCAGGGTCGCTGCGGTCGTTTCCTGAACCGAACGAAAATAATAGTGGAAGAACAGACGATTGAACTCCGTGAAATAGATGTCCGCCACGCGACGGTCGCCGCGGATCAGAAGCATGTTCTCGTCATTGTCGTTGGTCGATGCATCGCTGAAATTGGCCGAGCCGGTGACGACGATCGGATCGTCCGACAGAGGATCCATCAGCAGGAATTTGGAATGCACATAGCTGACGTGGTCGCTGATCTGCAGGCTGCGGGCATTGGTCTCCCGCGTCCATTGATAGAGCGGATCCCGCAAATACGATCCCCATGCCTTGTAGACGTTGTTCTTTGCGTCGATGCCCACGAATTCCGTTTTGCTGCGCGGGTTCGGTTTGTCCTGCTTCTCAAGCAGGAAGAACGCAATGTGGCTCTCCGGAGTGTTGTCGCTGAGCAACGTCTTGAATACTTTGCCGATACCGAAGGCGAGCGTGATGCAGGACAGTTTTTCGGCATTGTCGACCATGCTGGCATACATGTTCAGCACCTCCGATCCGCTGCGCGGGCTGAAGACCGTTGTGATACCGGCGGGAATGGCGTCGATCGCAGTCGGCACGGTTTCGAGGGCCGATATTCCGTCGCGCAACGCGATGTTCTTCTTCTTGACTGACGCGGCGTTTTCGCCGGCCTGCGGGCCCGGATCGCTGCTGAGGAAATCCCAGTAGGCCTTGAAGCTGCTTGCGACATCGGCGTTACGAACCCAATGGCCGACATTGGTTTGGCCGAAGATGCCGCTTTCCGACAGGTTCGTTGATCCCGTCCAGACTTCAGAGGGCAATGCTTTTTTGCCCTTGAGCAGGATCATGAACTTGTTATGCGCGATGTCGTTCGGCTTGGCCTCGCGCAGAATCGTGTTCGCTTTCGGGATGCCGGCGTCTTTCAACGTCTTGAGATTGTCTTCGCGCGGGAAACTCGGGTGGAAGCCTTTCTTGTCGGTGTGTTCGTTGACCTTCGCGTCGACGATCAGGCGAACATCGACGCCGCGATCGATCGCGGCTTTCAAGGCGTTGGCCGCGTCCGGATAGCGAAATTCATAGAAGCAGCAGAGCAGGGTATCGTTCTTCGTGGCGCTGCCGATAAATTTCAGCATGGCCTCTTTCAACTTGCGGCTCAGCCAGTCCCAGGCTTCCTGTTGTTTGGCCGGCGGCAGCTTGTCCGGCCGCTTGTTGCCGAACCTGCGCGAATACGCCTGGCTCGACGCGACGCCACGGTTGAAAAAGATGTCATGCTGCTGATCGGAATAAAGCGGCTCGGTGCGGATATCGATTTTGATCGGCTTCGCGGAACGATCGAGATTTTTAGGTGTGCCCTTGAGCGGATGGAAAATGTAAGTGTAGGGCTGACCCGGATTGGCGGTAAAATCATCCCAGACGAAACTTTGGATCGGTTGATCATATGTCTTGACGGTGGTCGTGCTGTCCGGATGGGGAATGACCGATTCAAAAACCTTGTAGCCGAACATGAAATAGGTCTGCCTGGCGACCGGATCGATGCGTTCGACGGCAAAGCCGAGCAAGCCTTTGATATCAGCCTCATCGAAAGCGATGCCGAACGAGACGGTGTTGGTGCCGCTTACCGCGAAAACCTGATATCCGGACGTCATTCCAGATTTGAAGCGCATGGCCGCCCCTCCATCCCGGTTGAGATAGTAGCAGCAATTTCCGCGACGGAAACCTGAGATTGAATACGCGTTGTCAGACCGTGCGGTAGCCGCCATCGGCCATCACCATCGATCCCGTCACATAGGACGACATGTCCGATGCGAGGAAGATCGCGGGGCCGACAATGTCCTCGGCTTGCCCGGCGCGGCCGAGCGGCGTATGGCCGACGAACATCTCGACCAGCGCCGGATTGGTCGCGCGGCCCTGCGCGTTGATCGGCGTCTCGATGAAGCCGGGTCCGATCGCGTTGACGCGGACGCCGTCCTTGCCCAATTCCGCCGCGAGCGCGCGCGTGAAACCGAGCACGCCGTGCTTGGCGGCCGTATAGGCCGGCGAACTTGGCGTGCGCACATGCACGAAGGACTGGATCGAGCCGATATTGACGATGCGGCCTTTGTTGGCGCGCAGCGGCGCGAGGAATGCCTGCGTGACGTTGAACACGCCGTCGAGATTGACGGACATGGTGTCGCGCCAGTCGCGTGCGACATCATCCGCCGGGCCGGTGATGCCGCTGCGCCGGATGATGCCGGCATTGTTGACGAGGATCGTCACCGCGCCGATGTCGGCGGCGACGCGCCCGGCGACGGCGATGCAATCGTCGCGCCGGCTGACGTCGAGCGCGAAGCCGTCCGCCGTGCCGCCTTCCGCACGCATCGTCTGCTCGGCGCGGATGGCCTGCGCGGTCTCCGATGCGGCCTGCTCGTTGATGTCGAGCGCCACGACCCGCGCGCCCTCGCGCGCATAGCCGATCGCGATGGCGCGCCCGATGCCCGAGCCGGCCCCGGTGACGACGGCGATATGATTGGCAAGTAGCGGCATGGCGGTTTCCTCAGATGGACTTGCGGAAAACCTAGCAGCATTGCGGATGCCGCGTCATGCCACAGGCGCAGAGACCTCTGTGCTGCGGACGACGCGCCATCCCGTCTGCGTCGATGCCGCGTGTCAGAATGAGCACGCGCCCTGGCGCAGCAGCACTTCCTTGTTGGCCATCGCCTCGATCAGCGTCGGCACCGAATAGGTGGCGACTGAATAGACCGAACGATCGAGCAGATTCGGCACATTGTCGTCCCAGACCTGACAGAAGCCGTTGGCCTGCCATCGGATCAGATGATAACCGGCCTCCGCCGGCGCGGAGGCGGCGAGAGCGGCGATGGCGACGCCGGCGGCGGCAACGAGAGCGAAGGAACGGCGCATGGGAATCTCCTTTTCAAAGGCGTGGACCAGCCTGCCTGTGCAGGTCCGGTGGGGATGATGCGATCATCCGGACCTGAGGTTTGTGCGCGATGACAGGCGGAACGTTCACGCCATCAGGTTTCATGCGACGCGCAATCGCGTTTCGTGCGCGTGTCGTCAGTCGGATGCGCGAGATGATCGACGACACGCAGATCGATGCTTGGTGGCGGACGCCACGTCATGGATCGCAAGTCAGTCCATAGCGCTGCTTGAACGCGGCCTGTTCGGCGAGCGGCAATGTTCGCATCAGCGCGCAGGCTGTTCGATTTCCAATCAATCGGTCGCCGTCGACATAGGACCAGTCGACGACGTTATCCTCGTCAAACGTGACCCACTTTGTTCGCGGTATCAACCGGAAATCGCTCTGGATCGTTCGTGATATCGACGTTCCGATCAAATGCATCATGTAGGGAGCTTGGACATGTCTATGGAACTATACGTTTTGTCCGATCGGTCGCTGACCTCGATCGCGGAGTGGCAGCTTGCGATCGACTCAAGCGGTTTTCCGCTGCGCCTCTCGGCCGCAGTGCGGCTTGTGCAAATCGCACATGAGGGCAAGGATGCCTCATAAGTGAAGGTGGAAGATGTCCAGGCTCCTGATGGCGGCTTGTCTGGCCGCGATGGTCTCGCTGCCCGCCGGGGCCTCCGCGGCCGACAGTTTCCGCGACCTGCAAGCCGCCTATCGCTGCGATATTGTGCGGCGGCTGGAGCAGATTCACGCGGCCGGGAATCCCGCCAGCAGCCGCAATCGCTATCTCGCCGTCAACCCGGCCAAACGTCCGGAGCACTACGTCCAGTGCATCTTTCATGACGCGAACACCAAGGCCTATTGCGAGGCGGCGTCCGGCTTCTACCTGACCAAACCGGAGGGGCCGCACCGATATCGCGCGGCCGCTGCCACGATCGCGGCGCTGGCGCGTCTCGGCTTCGACACCGACGACAGCGCCGGCAATTTCGAAATCGATCGCGGCGTCGGCGCGCCGCCGGACTTCAACGCGCTGGCCGATTTCATTCTTCGCGCGCTCCACGACGGCTACGGCGTGCGCGCCGGCATGACCTTGACGTTCAATGCGCCGTTCGCGCCGGACGTCCCGACAAGCTGCGTGCCGATGAGCTGAGGTTGCCTATGATTAATTGTACTTTGTCAGCTTGAATCCTGATTCCAACGAACGAGAGGTCAGATGTTTATCTATCTCGAAGAGGCGCATGAAGTCGGATCAGCTTCAGCTCAGCTCCTCTAAATCCCTACCCCGCGATTGTAGCTGTCGACCAGACCGTTGTAGTCGCGCAGCAGGCGTTGCGGCGAGCCCTCGACCATCCAGCCGGCGCCGCTGGCGTTGAGCATCATCTTTTCACCGCTCGAATACGGCACCTTGTCGCGCGCGCGCCGCATCATCTGCTTGGCGGTCGTCAGATAGGATTTGGCGCTGCCAATGAAGATCGATCCGATCTTGCTGTCGCCGTCGCGACCGCTCGCCTGCTCGACCGCACGGACCGCGTTTTCATAATCCCCGATTGCGGTCTCGACCTTGGCGAGGTCGGGTTTGTCGGCGGTCTGCGTGCGCACCACGCGCTTGGCCTGGATCATCAGCGCCTCGACATGATAGCGCGCCTTGCGGCCTTCGCTGCGTTCGATCTCGGCGAGCTTTTCGGCGGCGAGCCGGTCCTTGATGGAATCGACGGCGCCGCGCAGGTTCTTGTCGGCGAGCGCAAAGGCATCCCATGCCGCAACGAGGCGCGGATGCAGGGCCTTGCCCTTGGCCATCTTGTCGTCCTTGTAGTTCTCCTGGGTGTAGTAGTCGTCGGCATCCTTCAGCAAAGGCTCAAGCACCGACACCGCATCGACATAAGCGATGGCGGCGGCTTCGAGTTCGGCATCGCGCGGCGGCAACTCGTTGGCGGCCGCGACATTGGCGCGGCAGTCCCTGGTGTCGTAGATCGTGTAGGTGCCGTAGACGATGCGCTCCCTGCCGGTCGGGCCTGACTTGCCGACCCAGCTGACATAGCGCTCGCGGGCCTCGAAGGCGCGGCCCGACAGGCGGTTGAGACAGCCGACATAGGCGTCCAGCTTTTCGGTCGGATCGGGCGGCGGATCGGTAATGAGCGCCACACGATGGACGTCGCGCGCTATGGGCTGAGCCAAGGCAAAGTCGGCCACCACCAACGCGACGAGGCCGACGAGAACTTTCGGCAGAACCATCATGCTTGCATCTCGCATGTCGAAAGGACGGATGAGCGAGCCTGCCGCGTTTGCGTGCGCCAGGCTCGCTCATTCTACGGTCCGATTATAACACCTTGTTGCTGTCCCTCACGGCGTCGGCCTCGACATAGACCTTGCCGCCCATCTTGAGGAACTTCTCGCTCATCTGCGCCATGCCCGCCTTCGCAAACGCTTCGGCGGGCAAGCCGTCCGCGATCACGCCGCTCATCGTCATGCCCATCGACGACTTGCCGTCGGCGCTCAGGTTCAACGCCGCCTTCTCATTGTCGCCCAAGCCCGCCGCATAGTCGCGGACATCCTGCGTGATCTTCATCGAGCAGAATTTCGGTCCGCACATCGAGCAGAAATGCGCGACCTTGTGGGCGTCCTTCGGCAGCGTCTCGTCGTGATAGGCGACCGCGGTTTCGGGATCGAGGCCGAGGTTGAACTGATCCTCCCAGCGGAAATCGAAGCGCGCGCGGCTCAAGGCGTCGTCGCGCAGTTGCGCCGCCGGGTGGCCCTTGCCCAAGTCCGACGCATGAGCCGCGATCTTGTAGGTGATGACGCCGACCTTCACGTCGTCGCGGTTCGGCAGGCCGAGATGCTCCTTCGGCGTCACGTAGCAGAGCATCGCGCAGCCGAACCAGCCGATCATCGCAGCACCGATGCCGGAGGTGATGTGGTCGTAGCCCGGCGCGATATCCGTCGTCAGCGGCCCGAGCGTGTAGAACGGCGCCTCGCCGCATTCCTTGAGCTGCTTGTCCATGTTGATCTTGATCTTGTGCAGCGGCACATGGCCGGGGCCCTCGATCATCACCTGACAGCCCTTGGCCCACGCCACCTTCGTGAGTTCGCCGAGCGTCTCGAGTTCGGCGAATTGCGCGCGGTCATTGGCGTCGGCAATCGAGCCCGGACGCAGACCGTCGCCGAGCGAGAACGATACGTCATACTTTCGCATCAGGTCGCAGATCTCCTCGAAATGCGTGTAGAGGAAACTCTCCTTGTGATGCGCGAGGCACCACTTCGCCATGATCGAGCCGCCGCGCGAGACAATGCCCGTCACGCGGTTGGCGGTCAGGTGGATGTAGGGCAGCCGCACGCCGGCATGGATGGTGAAGTAATCGACGCCCTGTTCGCATTGTTCGATCAGCGTGTCCTTGTACAGTTCCCAGGTCAGCTTGACCGGATCGCCGTCGCACTTTTCCAGCGCCTGATAGATCGGAACGGTGCCGATCGGAATCGGCGCGTTGCGCAGGATCCAGTCGCGGGTGGTGTGGATGTTGCGGCCGGTCGAGAGGTCCATCACGGTGTCCGCGCCCCAGCGGATCGCCCACACCATCTTGTCGACTTCTTCTTCCACCGACGAAGTGACTGCGCTGTTGCCGATATTGGCGTTGATCTTGGTCAGGAAGTTGCGGCCGATGATCATCGGCTCCAGCTCGGCATGGTTGATATTGCACGGGATGATCGCGCGTCCACGGGCAATTTCCGAGCGCACGAATTCCGGGGTCACGAAGGCGGGCACCGACGCGCCGAAGGAATTGCCGTCGGCGATGGCGGCTTCGGCGCGCTCGAGCTGGACCTTGCGGCCGAGGTTTTCGCGCGTCGCGACGTAGATCATTTCCTTGGTGATGATGCCGGCGCGGGCGAATTCATATTGCGTGATCATGGCGTCGCCGACGCCGCGCAGCGGCCTGTGATGGGCGGTGAAGGACTTCGCGGCATGCGCCGCGCCGACATTGCCGTTGTCTTCCGGCTTGATGTCGCGGCCGTCATATTCCTCGACGCCGCCGCGCTCCTTGACCCAATCGATGCGCGAGCGAGAGAGTCCGGCATTGACGTCGATGATGACAGTCGGATCGGTATAGGGGCCGGAGGTGTCATAGACGGGAAGGTTCGGCTCGTTCGCGCCTTTGCTGAGAATGATCTCGCGCAGCGGCACGCGCAGATCCAGCGCTTCATCGGGGATCGCGAAGATCTTGCGCGACGAGGGCAGGGGGCCGGTGGTGACGGCGGGGAGCGTTGTGTCGGGATTGGAGCGGATGTTCATGGAGGCGTCCTTCCTGTATTTCTGTTTCGGCGCGTCGCTCGAGTTCGATGTCAGTCGTCATCGCACGGCAAGGGCGCACTTGCGCCCGCGACCGGGTGATCCAGTACGCCGTGCCGCTCGTGCTTCAACGTGAAGATCGCGGAGTACGGGGCCATCCGCCTTCGCGGATGGCGACAGCAGCAATCTCGTCTCGCGTTATTCATCATCGCGCCGCTTCCTGCGTCGCATCGAGCCACGCCTTCACCCGCGCATCGGGATCGGCATGTTGCGTCACATCGCTGACGACGGCGATGGAGTCCGCGCCGGCGGCGAAGATTTCCGCCGCCTGCTCGAGCTTGATGCCGCCGATCGCCACCAGCGGAATGTCGCCGATGCGTTTTTTCCAGTCGGTGATCTTCGGAATGCCCTGCGGCGCGAACCGCATCGATTTCAGCGTGGTCGGAAAGATCGGCCCGAGCGCGATGTAATCCGGCTGCACACGCAACGCGCGCTCAAGCTCCTCGTCGTCATGGGTCGACAAACCCAGCGTCAGCCCGGCCTCGCGGATCGAAGCGAGGTCTGCTTCGGCCAGATCTTCCTGCCCGAGATGCAGATGCTGCGCGCCGGCGACGATCGCCGCACGCCAGTAGTCATTGACGATCAGTTTCGTCGACGTGTCCTTCACGATCGCGAGCGCATCGGTGACAAGTTGAAGCGCACCGCCATCGTCGAGGTCCTTGGCGCGCAGTTGCACGGTGCCGACGCCGAGGCCGGCCAGCCGTTTGAGCCAGTCGAGTGAATCGATCACGGGATAAAAACGATCAGGGAGCGGCATGCCAGAACGGTGTCCCGATCACAGGGGTTGAGGGAGAGGCGAAATCGCGGGCCTGCATCAGGCCCGATTGAAAAGCGGTGCGTCCGGCCTCGACGCCGAGGCGGAAGGCGTTGGCCATGCCGACCGGATCGGCGGCTTTCGCAATGGCGGTGTTGAGCAGCACGGCGTCGTAGCCGAGTTCGAGTGCCTGCGCGGCATGCGACGGCGCGCCCAGACCGGCATCGACCACCAGCGCGATGTCCGGCAGGCGGTCGCGCAGCAGCGCCAGCGCGTCGCGGCTGACGATGCCCTTTGCGGAGCCGATCGGCGACGCCCATGGCATCACCACGCGGCAGCCGGCATCGACGAGGCGGAGCGCGACGCCGAGGTCTTCGGTGCAATAGGGAAACACCTCGAAGCCGTCCTTGATGAGGATCGCTGCGGCCTCCACGAGGCCGATCACGTCCGGCTGCAGCGTGTCGGTGTCGGCGATGACTTCGAGCTTGATCCAGTTGGTATTGAACAGTTCGCGCGCGAGCTTCGCGGTGGTGACGGCCTCGCGCACCGAGCGGCAGCCGGCGGTGTTCGGCAGGACCGTCACGTCAAGTTCGGAGATCAGCGACCAGAACGAATTGCCGACCTTGGCGCCGGCGGTCTCGCGCCGCAGCGACACGGTGACGATCTCGCTGCCGGCGGCGCGGATCGCGTCCTGCATGATTTTCGGCGACGGATACAGCGCCGAGCCGATCAGCAGGCGCGATGTGAATGGTTTGCCGTAGAGATTCAGCATGGGCGGAGACCTCCCGCATGCGCTGCTGTCATCTCCGCCCGCGCCACCGTCATCCCTGCGAAGGCGGGAATCCCGTATTCCGTAAGGTCAGAGACATATGAGAGACGCAGCCGAGAACTGGACCCCCGCTTTCGCGGGGGCGACGGCAGATTGTGGTGCAAGCGCGCCATTCCCCTCACCCTCCCTGCCGCGGCGTGATGATCTCGATCTCGTCGCCCGACCTCAACTCGGCCTCGCTCCAGCGCGATTTCGGGATCACGTCGAAATTCACCGCGACAGCGAAATGATTGCCCGCATAGTCGAGTTCACCGAGCAGCGCCGCCACCGTCGCAGCCTGAACCTCACAATGCTCGCCGTTGACGATCACGCGCATTGCATCACCTCATTGTCGATCTCGCCGCGTGCGACATAGCCGAGCGTGAGTTCGGCGAGCGCCGGCGCAAGCAGGAATCCGTGTCGATAAAGCCCGTTCACCGACAGGCGCTGCTGCCGAATCGCGATGCGCGGCAGATTGTCGGGAAATGCCGGACGCAATCCCGATCCGATCTCGACGATGCGCGCTTCGGCGAAGGCCGGGTGCACGGCATAGGCCGCACTCAGCAGTTCAAGCGCCGAACGCACGCTGAGGCCGGAATCCTCCCGTTCGATCGTGGTCGCTCCAATCATGAACTGATTGTTGTCGCGCGGAATGATGTAGAGCGGCCAGCGCGGATGGATCAACCGCACCGGGCGTGAAAGCGACACCTCGCAGGTCTCGACGATGATCATCTCGCCCTTGACTCCGCGCAATTGCGGCAGCGTGTCACGCGCGAACAGGCCGCGACAGTCAATGACCACGCCATCGAGATCGTCAGGCGTCACGTCGCTGTTGAAGCGGATATCGCCGCCGGCTAGCGTGATCCTGTCATGCAACTGCGGCAGCACGCGGCGCGGCTCGACATGGCCTTCATCGGCGAAGAAAAGACCATCGCGAAAACGCTGATCAAGCGAGGGTTCGAGAGCGGCGAGCGCCATTGCATCAAGGCGTTGATGGCCGGACGTCATGCGCGCGAAGCGCTCATAGTCGTTGCGGTCGCGCGGATGCGCGACGACAAGCGATCCATTGAATGGCGTCTCGGGAAGCGCCTCGCGCCACAGAGCGAGCGAACGCAGGCCGAGGCGGCCGATGAGAGGTTCGGACGCTTCGGCTTCGCAATAGGGTGCCAGCATGCCGCCGGCCCAATGCGACGTCGACGCAGCCATCGCGGCGTCGCCGCGCTCGTGCAGCGTCACGGCATAGCCTGCGCGCGCGAACGCGAGTGCTTGCATGGCGCCGCAGATGCCGGCGCCGACAACCGATATCGAAGTCGCTCCTTGCGGAGAACTCCCGTGCGGGAGATTGGTCTCTAACTGCATCCCTGTCCCTTCGCCGGCATGACCCGGATCAGGTTCAAAGGGTCACTGCGCTCCTGCACTCAACATGCAGGCTTGCAGTATCTCAGCTCCACGCCGGAGCCCCCCTCGGAACAGGCTTAATGTAGGCCGATAAGGATGTGTGTCAACGCAGGGCGGCGATCGCGATCGATCTTTGCAACGAAAAACCCGGCCGCGTGAGCGGCCGGGCTTCTGTCAAATGAAACGCGTTGTTGCGAAACGATCGGCTTAGTTGCAGACCTCGACGCGGCGAACGCGCTCGTAACCGTAGGCATCGACGAAGCGCTGGCGGACCAGGCGGCAGGCCGGTGCTTCTTCGACGTAAACCGGCGCCGGCGCGACATAGCCATAGGCCGGAGCCGGGCGCGAAGCGGCGATTGCGCCACCGAGCAGCGCGCCGCCGATCAGGCCACCGGCAACGCCGGCGGCGATGCGGCCGCCTTCGGCCTTCGCCGCAGGCATCGTGGTGGCGAGCGATGCGGCGACCGTGGCAGCAGCCAGCATCAACGAAATTGTCTTCTTCATCTCAAGATCTCCCCTCAAAGCGCCGATGCCGGCGCGGACCGCCTGAAAGATTGACGCTTCGTTGCCGAAGCGGAGCTACCCCGCACGAAAACCCATATTCCTCAACACAACGTAAACACACGCTTTCAGTCGCGACGAAAAACGGTTTTTTCAGGCCGATGACTGCAAGGTCTGTCGACGCCCGACAGATTCTGGTCCGGAAACGGAATTCCGTTCCCGGACCATTTGGCAAGCATCATAACCGATTGGGCTCAGTTGCAGACGCGGACGCGGCGAACGCGATAGCCGTAGCCATCCCAGAAGCGCTGGCGCTGGATGTAGCAGCCGCCGACATAGCCGGGGCCGGCGACGTAGGCCGGGCCGCCATAGTAGCCGTAGCGCGGGCCATAGCCATATCCGTAGCCGCCGCTATTGGCGATCGCGCCGCCGACGATCGCACCGCCGAGCAAGCCGGCCGCAATGCCGACTCCGAGGCCGCGCTGGGCATGGGCGGGAGCAGGGGCCGCAAGCGTCGTCACAGCCAGTGTGGCGGCGGCGGCAAGGGCAATCATGGTTGTCTTCATGGCTTCACCTCGTTGCAGTGTTGGTATGAGCAGTTATCGCGTCATGCGGCATAAGGTTTCATGCCGCACTTGAACGGTTGATGAATGGAACCCGCCAAGTTGTCGGTTTCAAGGTTGTTTTGGTTCAACGTCATCAAGGCTGCCTGCGCAGTTTGGAATCGCTTGAAAAAGCTGTTTTTCCTTTTGCCTCGACGGCGTCGGCCGATTATCGGTAGGGCCGTCCGGCACCAAGCCGGCAAGCGAGCGTGCAAGTTTCCATGATCGTCTGTTCCTGCAACGTCTTTACCGACCATGATGTCCGCAAGGCCTGCAGCAATGCGACGCGTCCGCCGCGGACGCCCGGTCAGGTCTATGGCTGTCTTGGTTGCAGCGCGCAATGTGGCCGCTGTGCGCTGACGATCCGCAAGATCATGGATGAGGCCCTCGGCGCCTGTGCCAAGTCGTGCTGTTCGGGTTGCCCTCATACGGCCGCAAACCAGCCTAGCGCTCCCACACATGTTGTTGCCGCCGATCTGTCGGTCGAATTCGCGGCTGCTGCGGGCTAACATCGCATCGTTTCATCAATATCGTCAAGGCTTTAGGTCAAGGCGCCCATCGTGGCGTCAAAACCCTTGTCGTTCTCCGCATTCTGATTTAGAAGCGTTCTAAATTGGTTGGGAGCCGTTTCGGCTACAAAATGGAGACATGCCATGAAGGGTGACCCAAAGGTCGTCGACTATCTCAACAAGGGGCTGCGGAGCGAACTGACCGCCATCAGCCAGTACTGGCTGCATTTCCGCCTGCTCAACCATTGGGGTCTGCTTGAGATGGCCAAGCAATGGCGCAAGGAATCCATCGAGGAAATGGTTCATGCCGACAAGTTCACCGACCGTATCCTGTTCCTCGACGGCTTCCCGAACATGCAGGTGCTCGATCCGTTGCGTATCGGCCAGAACGTCAAGGAAATCCTGGAATGCGATCTCGCCGCCGAAATGGGTGCGCGGGAGCTGTATCAGGAAGCGGCGACCTACTGCCATAGCGTCAAGGATTACGTCTCGCGCGACCTGTTCGAGCAGTTGATGAAGGACGAGGAGCACCATATCGATTTTCTCGAAACCCAGATGCACGTCATCGAGCGAATCGGGCTCGAGCTTTATACCCAGAAGCATGTCGGCGGGCTTGAGAGCGAGTATTAAGTCTTGAATCGTTCCTCCCCGCTTCAGAGTGGGGAGGGATCGCCAAAGCGCCTGCGCAAGGTCTGCTAAGAGACCCGCTTCTTCGTCGAAGTGACTGGAATGTTTGCCGGCAGCGGGCAATCCGCAAACGCGGCGCGCATCGCGTCCTCGGAGCCGTCGAGCTTGAATTCCGCCGTCGTGCGGCCATTGGTGATCGATCTGACGCGCATGTACAGGATTTTCGATCCCTCCAGATCTCTGGCGAATTGCGCGACGTCGGCAATCTCCTCGATCACGACCATCCGTTCGTCCTGCATGAAACGGACGCCGGGCACGTTGTCGCGACCTGGCTTGTCGTCGAAGCGATAGCCGAGCGTGGTATTGACGTCCGCGCCGATCTTCCATTCGAAGGCGAAGCGGACCAGCGGCTTGCCGTCGAAACAGGTCAGTTGCATCATCGCCGGCTTGGGATAGTCGTCATAGGTGTTGGATGCCGATGCCATGACGGACACGCTCGGCAGATTGTTGCCCGTCACGCGGTCTTTCTGTTGGGCGATCCGCCAGTTGCCGGATATCGCGTCACCCTGCGAGGTGACATAGGGATCCCGCGTACAGCCCGCGAGAAGCATCGCAGCGCCAAGCCCGCACATCCACACAGACGCAATAACGCAACGCATAACGCCTCTCGTCCGAAAGACACCGGCGGCGATATTGCAACCTCAAGATGTTGCCGGCAAGTGGAAAAATGACGCTTAAAGCCGGGTGCGGTAGCGCGCAGCGACCGCATCCTGTCTTTCGGGTTCGCCGAGCCCGGTTTGATCGTGGATGATCTCGGCAACGCTCGGCATGGCATCCCGCCTGACTTGCGTTTCTTGCGACCACAGGTTCGAGCGCATCAGCGCCTTTCCGCAATGGAAGGAGGATTCGGTGACGGCGATCGTCAGCACCCCGCGGGGCCGCTTGCCGAACTCTTCCATCGACGCCAACAGATCGGGGTCGGCCGACAGCGCGCCACGGCCGCCGACGCCCAAGGTCTCGTCGATCCCCGGCTCGAAAAAGATCAGTTGCAGAAGCCCGCTGCACGAGACGATGTTGGTGAAACTGTCGATGCGGTTGTTGCCGGAGCGATCCGGCATCATCAGCGCATTCGGCTCGGCGGCCATGCGAGAAGCAGCGGTGGCCTCGATTGTCCTATCGCGATTTCCCGAATGGCCAGTCGATGACCCGCGCACTATAAAGGGCCCACCAGATGATGACCGGCTGAAATGCCAGACGCGGACCGTGATAAAGCCAGCTCGAACTGACATAGGGCAGATCGATGGCATCGATCGCATGCTTGAAGTTGGCCGGCCAGACGCACAGCGCGTAAATGGCCAGTGCCACGCCGGCCCACCAGCGCAGCGGTTTTGTCACCAATGCGATCGATGCGGCGATCTCGAAGACGCCGGTGAGCAGCACGACCTGCGACGGAAACGGCACCCAGGACGGCGTGATCGACAGCAGCTTGTCGGGTGCGATCAGATGCGCAATGCCGGCGGCGACATAAAAAAACGCGATGGTCCAACGCATCGCTGCGCGGACCATCGTGTCGGTATATTTGGATTGGCTCGAGACCACGCTTACGCCTTGTCGACAACTTCCGTCTTCGGGCGATCATTGCCGCGTACTGTTTCCTCGTGCCATTTGCCTTTGGAATCCTCGAACTGAATCACCTCTGTGTCTCCTGGCGCTTGCTGGTGCGAGGCGGCGCGGTTGGCGGCGGCAGAGGCTGCTGCGTGAGTCGGATAGGGCTCGGAAAACACGTTGTTCACTTTATAGGCCCAGCCGCCATCATGCTCGACGATCTCATAGACGACGTTTGCCATGGCAAATCCTGCTTTTTGCCGGCGCAGCAGATGCAGGCCGGAAGGTTGAAATGTGCTGCCCAACGTGTCGAACGGGATGAAGGTTCCGCGATCCATGGAGCGGCTTGCGCCGCTTTCGCGCATGCGAAATAGAATTTGGATTGAAACAGGAATCAACGATGTTGCAGACCAAGACTCATATTGCGCTCGCTTGCATCCTCAGCGGTCTCGCCGGCTATGTCGATGGCATCGGCTTCATCCATCTCGGCGGCTTGTTCGTGTCGTTCATGAGTGGCAACTCGACCCGGACAGGGGTTTCTCTCGCGGATGGTCATTATCAGAATGCGTTGGAAGCGCTCGGGCTCATCGCGCTGTTTGTCGTCGGGGCCGCGATCGGCAGCCTGATCGCCTTCGGCAAGGGCCGTTTCCGGCAGGCAATGATCCTGTTGGTGGAGGCGTTGCTGCTGGCGATCGCGGCGGGCTGCTACATGATTGGCTGGCCCAATATTGCAATTGCCGCGATCGTTCTGGCCATGGGACTGGAAAACTCGGTGTTCCAGATCGGCGGCGGCGCCGGCATCGGCCTCACTTACATGACCGGCGCGCTTGTGAAAGTGGGGCAGGGCCTTGCTGCTGCGCTGACCGGCGGCCCGCGTTGGTCATGGCTGTCGAATGTGCTGCTGTGGGCGGCGCTGGTGGTCGGTTCGTTGCTCGGCGCAATTGCGTATCACCGGATCAACCTGCTCGCGATCTGGTTTGCGGCCGGGACAACGCTGCTGTTGTGCATCGTGCTTGCCGTCGCGCAACTGCGTGCGGCCCGTCGCGAGTTGACAGCCTAGCGCGCTGCGTGGTCTGAGCAAAAGCAGATATCAAAAGGGCGGACCATGGCGCAGCCAGACAAACCACGCGCGGCTTGCCTGATTGGTTGGCCGGCCGCGCATTCTCGCTCACCGCTGATCCATCGTCACTGGCTTGGCGAACTCAATATCAACGGTGGCTATAGCATCGAGGCCGTGCCACCGGAGGGCTTTGCGGAATTTGCCAGCAATCTCGCACGCCACGGCTATATTGGCGCCAACGTCACCATCCCGCACAAGGAACGCGTGCTGCAACTCGCCGATTGCGACGATCGGGCCAGAGTGGTCGGGGCGGCCAACACGCTTTATTACCGCGACGACAGACTCTGCGCGACCAACACCGATGTCGAAGGGTTCATCGGCAATCTCGATGCATCCGCGCCCGGCTGGGACCTGGCGACCGACGCACTCGTGCTTGGCGCTGGCGGCTCGTCGCGCGCCGTCGTGTTCGGGCTGCTGGAGCGCGGTATCGCGCGAGTCCATCTTGCCAACCGCAGCCAGGATCGCGCGCAGGCGCTGGCGGCGCAGTTTGGCAACCGCGTCATGCCGATCGCTTGGGATATGATTCCGGTCGCGATGCGAGATGCAGGGCTGTTGGTCAACACCACGTCGCTCGGCATGACAGGCCAGCCGGAGCTTGCGATCGATCTCGCGGCGTTGCCGGCGCAGGCCGTCGTTGCCGATCTCGTTTACGTGCCGTTGGTGACGCCGCTGCTCGCGGCCGCAACCGCGCGCGGCCTCAAGACCACCGACGGGCTCGGCATGTTGCTGCATCAGGCCGTTCGCGGGTTCGAGTTGTGGTTCGGCCAACGGCCGCAAGTGACGCCGGAATTGCGGGCGCTGATCGAGCGCGATTTGCAGCCGCACACGGTTGCGTGAAGCCAGGACTATTTCGGTCGATAGGGCGTTATCCGGACACCGCCGTGGATTCCCACGTGCGATAATCTGGAGATGACATGATCAACCGCCTTTCATCCGCGCTTGCGGCATCCGCGCTTGCGCTGACGCTCGTCACGACCGCCTCCGTCGCGCAGCAGCCGCAGCCGGTCCGCATTCGCGGCACCATTGAGAAGGTCGACGGCAACATGTTGACGATCAAGGCCCGCGAGGGCGACGAGAAGGTGGTGAGAATGACCGACGGCATCATTGTCACCGGCATCGCCAAGACCGCCATCGCCGATATCAAGCCGGGCTCCTATATCGGCGTCTCCGGCCAGCCGATGGAGAACGGCACGCAAAAGGCGCTGGCGATTCATATTTTCCCGGAAGCGCAGCGCGGCGCCGGCGAAGGCTTTCGTCCATGGGATCTCAAGCCGAACAGCACGATGACCAATGCGACTGTCGCGGCGAAAGTCGCGGGCACGTCGGGCGAGACCATCACCGTGAAGTATAAGGACGGCGAGAAGACGGTGGACGTGACGCCGGATACGCCGATCGTCACCTTCCTGCCGGGCGAGACGTCCGAACTGACGCCGGGCGCGAAGGTCATTGTGTTCGGCGCGACCAAGACCGCCGATGGCGGGCTCGAAGCCGGACGCATCGGCGTCGGCCGCGACGGCATCACGCCGCCGATGTAATTGAACACTCCGCAGGACCACGTCATCCTGAAGGTGCCCGCTGGACGTCGTTTTCGTCGTCGATGCGGGCCTCGAAGGATGCACGACGGGGGTCGCTTGCGGCTCATCCTTCGAGGCTCGTTGTCCAACGCCAATGCGTTAGACAACGAGCACCTCAGGATGACGCTGTCATTGTCGCGGCTTCAAAATGTTACGCCGCCGACTGTCCCGGCGTCGCGATCACGCGCCGGTCAATGTCGGCGATCTTGGCCGCGCCGCACAGGCCCATCGTGACGCTGAGTTCTTGCCTGATGATGTCGATCGCCTTACGGACACCCGGCTCACCGAACGCGCCGAGGCCGTGAATGTAGGCACGCCCGATCATGCAGGATTTTGCACCGAGTGCCAGCGCTCGCATCACGTCCTGACCCGAACGGATGCCGCCGTCGAACATGATTTCGATCTGGTCGCCGACCGCATCGGCGATCTCCGGCAGCACCGCGATCGAGGAAGGAGCGCCGTCGAGTTGGCGGCCGCCGTGATTTGAAACCACCATCGCCTGCGCGCCGCAGGCCACGGCCTCCTTGGCATCGGCGATGTCGAGAATGCCCTTGATGATCAGTTTTCCCGGCCAGACGCTGCGGATCCACTCCAGATCCTTCCAGCTCAGCGACGGATCGAACTGCGACGCCACCCATTGCGACACCGAGCCGAGTGAGCCGGAGCCAGGCAGATGGCCCGCAATGTTACCGAAATTGCGCCGCTTGCCGCGCAAGATCCCGCGCACCCAGTTCGGTTTGGTGGCGATGTCGGCGATGTTCTTCAAATTGAACAGTTGCGGCGGCACCGAGAGGCCGTTCTTGATATCGGCATGGCGTTGGCCGATGACCTGCAGATCGACCGTCAGAACCAGCGCGCTGCATTTGGCGGCAATGGCGCGTTCGATCAGCGCTTTGCCGAAGCCGCGATCCTTCATGACGTACAACTGAAACCAGAACGGCTTGTCGACATTCGCAGCCACGTCTTCGATCGAGCAAATCGACATTGTCGATAGCGTATAGGGGATGCCTTCGGCTTGTGCCGCACGACAGGCGTGGATCTCGCCATCGCCGAACTGCATGCCGGTAGAACCGACCGGCGCCAGCATCAAAGGCAGTGTCGATTTCTCGCCGATGATCGTGGTGCCGAGATCGCGGGTCGAAATGTCGACCAGAATGCGCTGGCGGAATTTGATGGCCTTCATGTCGTCTCGATTGGCTTTCAGCGTTTCCTCGGCATAGGAACCGCCATCGACGTACTCGAAGAAGGCCTTCGGCGTGTTGCGCTTGTGAACGATACGCAGGTCGGCGATGGTCGTGATGTGCTTCATTGGACGGATCCGGCCCTGAATTAATTGGTTGACCACCGTCTAGCACGGTTGCGGCGCGGGCCAAACGCGGGATGCGGGTAAGGCTTAGAACGAACGAGGCCGTCATTGCCCGGCAAGGGCGCTTTGCGCCCGCCGACCGGGTGATCCAGCATGCGACGCCGCCTCCAAATGGATTGAGAAACTGTGGATACTGGTTCCCCGCTTTCGCGGGGATGACGGTCGGGTTTGGAGATGAGTAGTAGCGTTCAGAGGCGCCTCCGTAATGATTCATCATATTTTTTGAACGGATTTTAGGGCTGAGCACCCTATAAGCGCTGGGTTGAGGGTGGCGCGCAGACTCGCGCCGGCCGCCCTCTGATCATTCAGGGGACTATTCATGAGCCGCAAATATTTCGGGACTGACGGCATTCGCGGCCGTGCCAATGGCCTGATCACGCCGGAACTCGCGTTGAAGGTCGGGCAGGCGGCAGGGTTGGCGTTCCAGCGCGGCGATCATCGCCACCGCGTCGTCATCGGAAAGGACACGCGGTTGTCCGGCTATATGATCGAGTATGCGATGGTCGCGGGCTTCACCTCGGTCGGCATGGACGTGATGCTGGTCGGCCCGATGCCGACCCCGGCGGTCGCGATGCTGACCAAATCGATGCGCGCCGATCTTGGCGTCATGATCTCGGCCTCGCACAATCTCTACGAAGACAACGGCATCAAGCTGTTCGGCCCGCTCGGCTTCAAGCTTTCCGACGAAACCGAAATGCAGATCGAGCAATTGCTCGATGAAGACCTCGGCAAGAAACTCGCCAAGAGCGAAAGCCTAGGCCGCGCCCGCCGCATCGACGGCGTCCATGATCGCTACATCGAATTCGCCAAGCGCACGCTGCCGCGCGACCTCAGTCTCGACGGGCTGCGTGTCGTGATCGATTGCGCCAACGGCGCGGCGTACAAGGTCGTTCCGGAGGCTCTGTGGGAATTGGGCGCCGAAGTCATCGCGATCGGTGTCGAGCCCGACGGGTTCAACATCAACAAGGAGTGTGGCTCGACCTCGCCGGATGCTCTGAGCCGGAAGGTGCGCGAGATGCGCGCCGATATCGGCATCGCACTCGACGGCGACGCCGATCGCGTCATCATCGTCAACGAACTCGGCCAGGTCGTCGATGGCGACCAGTTGCTCGCCGTGATCGCACAGAGCTGGAAGGAAGACGGCCGGCTCGCAAAACCAGGCATCGTCTCGACCGTGATGTCGAATCTCGGTCTCGAGCGTTTCCTGAACGAGCAGGGCATCGATCTGGTTCGCACGGCGGTCGGCGATCGTTACGTACTCGAACAGATGCTGGCGCACGGCTATAATGTCGGCGGGGAGCCCTCCGGGCACATCATCATGTCCGATTATGCCACCACCGGCGACGGATTTGTCTCGGCGCTGCAGGTGCTGGCCGTCGTCAAGAAGCTCGGCCGTCCGGTCTCGGAGGTCTGCCACAAGTTCGATCCCATGCCGCAGATTTTGAAAAACTTCCGCTACCGCAGCGGCAAGCCGCTCGACAACAGTGACGTCAAATCCGCGATCCAGGCCGCCGAGCAGCGCCTCAATGGGCACGGACGGCTGCTGGTGCGATCCTCCGGCACGGAGCCCGTCATCCGGGTGATGGGCGAGGGCGACGATCGTATTCTGGTCGAGGAAGCCGTCGATCAGGTCGTCGATGCGTTGGGTGGCGCAGCGGCGTAGGGCGCGAGACACGGTTGCATCGCTGCCATTTGCGATCGGGTGTGGCGGCGATAGCGCGAACGAATTAATGGTTCCCTCATTCCGGGCCTGCACCACCCGTCGGCTTTGCCGACGACCGGCGCATCCCGGAATGAGCGAAGGGAAACGCCGTGAACAAACCCGTTATCGTCACCGAAGACACCGTCGCCGCCTCCGTGATCGTCGACGCACCGGTCTCATTCCCGACCGCGCTTGCGCCGGACGACAAACAAGCGCTTGCGCCGGTCTATTCGATGATCTTCGCGATCAGCCTGTCGCATTTCCTCAACGATCTGATGCAGTCGCTTATTCCATCGCTGTATCCGATCCTGAAAGCCAATTACGCACTCGACTTCGGCCAGATCGGTATGATCACGCTGGCGTTCCAGTTCACGTCTTCGCTGCTGCAGCCGCTGGTCGGGATCTATACCGATCGCCAGCCGCGCCCCTATTCGCTCGCCATCGGTATGACAGTGACTCTCGCGGGCCTGTTGCTGCTCAGCGTCGCGTCGAACTATCCGCTGATCCTGCTCGCGGCCGCCCTTGTCGGGACGGGCTCCGCGATTTTCCACCCCGAATCCTCGCGCATCGCGCGGCTGGCGTCGGGTGGTCGCTATGGGTTTGCGCAATCGGTGTTTCAGGTCGGCGGCAATTTCGGTACCGCGCTTGGCCCGTTGCTCGCGGCATTGATCGTTGTGCCGCTCGGGCAGCACAGCGTCGCGGGCTTTTCGCTCGTTGCCCTGCTTGCGATCTTCATCCTGTGGCGCATCGGAAGCTGGTACAGGCCGCGCATCGTGCCGCGTAAACTTGCCAGAGCGATCACGCCGACGCATGGCGCGTCGCCTGCGCGGGTGCGCTTCGCATTGGTCATTCTGGTTGCGATGCTGTTCTCCAAGACCTTCTACACGGCCAGCATCACGAGCTATTATACGTTCTATCTGATGCACAAGTTCGCGCTGCCGACGCAGACGGCGCAGCTTTATCTGTTCGTGTTTTTGGTCGCGAGCGCTGTCGGCGTATTCTTCGGCGGACCGCTCGGCGACCGCTTCGGCCGCAAATATGTGATCTGGTTTTCGATTGTCGGCGTGTTGCCGTTCACGCTGGCGCTGCCTTACGTCGGATTGCACGCGAGCATGGTGCTGACGATCATCATCGGCTTCGTGCTGTCGTCAGCGATGCCGGCGGTGATCGTTTACGCGCAGGAGTTGATGCCGCATCGGCTCGGCATGATCTCCGGCTTGTTTTTCGGGTTTGGATTCGGGCTGGGCGGCATCGGCGCCGCGTTGCTCGGCGAACTCGCCGACCTCAAGGGCATCGACTTCGTCTATCAGGTTTGCGCGTTCCTGCCGGTGATCGGATTGCTGGCGATCTTCCTGCCGAAGATGCCGCGCGCGGCGCGATAAAAAAGGCCCGCTGCCCGGACCCATTTTAGGGCCGCTCACGTCCTGTTTACCGTAAAGACTTTGTTAAGGCCTATGTCACTTCGCCTTACCTGGCAGGCATAACCTGGAACCAAGACTATTGGCACGAAAAATCAACCTTAAAAATTAAGGTTAAGTGCTGCTTAAGAGTTTTGCGGCATCGTCCTCTTTGTCAGTTTCTAGTGAGCGGGGCCGCTGTGGATCGCCTCGCCGTACAACGAGGACGAAGCCCATGCGTAGCGTTAAATACATTCTTGCCGCGGCCGCGGCTTCGGTGATGTCGACCGCGGCACTTGCAGCCGACATGCCCTCGATCATGCCGCCGCCCGCTTACTATCCGCCGCCGGTGGTCGAGGATTTCGGCGGATGGTATTTGCGCGGAGATGTCGGCTTCAGCAACAGCACTGTGAAGAATCTCGACATCCGCAATTATCAGGATGCCGGGATCAGCATCCCGTCGCAGACGCTCGGCTTCGATAGCGCCGGCATCTACGGCGTCGGCTTCGGTTACGCCTTCAATGGCTGGTTCCGCGCCGATATCACAGGCCAATTCCGCGGCAAGGCGAATTTCCATGGCCTCGATCTGGTGTCGTTCAACGGCGTCCCGATCGGCGCCGACACTTACGGCGGCAGCATGCATTCATGGGTCGTGATGGCCAATCTCTATGCCGATCTCGGCACCTGGTGGTGCCTCACGCCGTTCGTCGGCGTCGGCATCGGCTATGCCAACACGACGATCTCGAGTTTCACAGATCAGGGCGTCTCGTTCTCGAACGCCTTCGGCACCAGCGCGACGACGGCCTACGCCGCGACGGCATCGAAGTGGAATGTAGCCTATGCGCTGCACGCCGGTGTTGCTTACAAGGTCAATCCGGGTCTGACCGTCGAACTCGCCTACAGCTACATGAACCTCGGCGACGGCATCACCGGCTCGCTCACAGATTTCCAGGGTCGCACGCGCGGCAATGCCTTCACGTTCAAGGACATCACCTCGCATGACGTGAAGCTCGGCGTGCGCTGGTCGCTCGATCAGGGCACCGGCTTCGCACCGCCGCCGCCGCTGCTGATCCGCAAGGGTTAACCGCAACACGCATCGTTGAACGAATGAAAACGGCGCGGGCTCAGCTCGCGCCGTTTTTCTGTGGGGCGTCGCGCGGCAAATTCGACAAAAACCTTGCGCGACAACGATTGATTAAGGTTAACGCGCCATGATCATCCTCGCTGATCGCGCGTAATCCGAGGAGATGTTGTGATGCGTCAAGTTCTTGTGGCGGCGTTGATGTTTGGTGCGGTGCAGTCCGCTCAGGCGGCAGATATGCCGGATCTGCCATTCCTGCGCGGCTCTTTCACGGATGCGCCAGTCCGCGGCTATGCAAACTGGCAGGGTTATTACATCGGCGGCCAGTATGGATATGGATCGTCCGACGAAAAATTCACGGGGTCGAATTCGGCTTTGGTGGCGGGTGAACTCGCCAATTCGCTGATCGAAAACGAAATGGGCGTATCACGGTGGCCGCTATCATTTACCAACCAGTCCGGTCATGTGCAGGGATATGGCGGGTTTGCCGGCTATAATTCGCAATGGGACGACGTCGTCATCGGTGCCGAAGCCAGCTATCTGCATGGCAAGTTCGGCGGTCAGTCAACTGGCAGCATGGCGCGCTACAATTTGCTGTCGGACAACAATTATCATGCGGTGTATTCCGAAGCGACGAGTTCGATCGCAATCAATGATATCGCCACGTTCCGCGCCCGCGCAGGCTACGCCATCGGCGGTTTCCTGCCCTATATGTTCGGCGGCTTCGCGCTTGGTCATGCCGACATCGTCAAGAGCATTTACGTCGAAGACCGAACGACTGCCGGGCCGGGTTCGACGACACCTGCCAATCTGCTCGCACCGAGCAATATTCCCACCTTCAGCAAGACCGAAGGCCAGTACGGTCGTTTGATTTACGGCTACAGCGCCGGTGTCGGCGTGGACGTCAATCTGATCGGCGGCCTGTTCGTCCGCGCCGAATACGAATATCTGCGCTTCACCTCGGCCGTCGACACCCAGATCAATACGGGTCGCGTCGGCATCGGCTACAAATTCTGAGCCAGCGCGCGCGGTTGACTTCGCGCGCGTCGATTGATTTCCTGCGCCATCTCGAAAATGGTTGCGGCGCGTGGATATTTACGGCGATCTCAATTCCGGCAATTGCCTGAAAGTGAAATGGGTCTGCGATTATCTTTCGCGGCCCTATCGCTGGATCGCCGTCGATACGATCAAGAGCGAGACCCGCACCCCGGAGTTTCTCGCAATGAATCCGGGTGGCCAGGTGCCGACCGTCGTGCTCGATGATGGTCGGGCGCTGGCGCAGTCCAATGCGATCATCCGTTATCTGGCGCGCGACAGCGATCTTGTTCCAAGCGATGCCTATATCGCCGCGAAGATGGACGAATGGCTGTTCTGGGAGCAATACAGCCACGAGCCCTACATCGCCGTCTGCCGTTTCCAGATGGTCTATCTCGGCAGACCGATTTCGTCGCGCGATCCGGAGAAAGTAAGACGCGGCCTCGCGGCGCTGGATCGCATGGAGCTTCAACTCGCGACAACAGGATTTCTGGTCAGCGACGCTCTCACACTCGCCGACGTCGCATTGCTGGCCTATACGCGCGTCGCGCATGAAGGCGGCTTCGATCTGTCTGCCTATCCTTCGATCCGGCGCTGGATCGTCGAGAGCGAACGCGCACTGGGTTTCGTATGACGATCATGATTCGCCGCGCAACGCGCGAAGACGTGCCGGCGATGGTCGCCATGCTCGCCGACGATGCGCTCGGCGGTCCGCGTGAATGCATCTTCGATCCATTGCCCGGTTCCTATTATGCGGGTTTCGATGCCGTGCGGGCCACGCCGAATATTTTGCTAATGGTCGCGCAGGACGAAAGCGACGACGTCGTCGGCTGTTTCCAGCTTTGCTTTTTGCCGGGCATCAGTTCGCAAGGCGCAACGCGCGCATTGATTGAGGATGTTCGCGTCGCCACGCGGTGTCGCGGCCAGCGGATCGGTGATCAGATGCTGAACTGGGCCATGGACGAAGCCCGCAGGCGTGACTGCAAGGTGTTTGAATTGCTGACGCATGAGACGCGGATCGACGCGCAGCGCTTCTACAAGCGCCTTGGTTTTGTTGCCAGCCATGTCGGGATGACGCTTCGGTTTTGATGGCTTTCCGGATCGGACGCTACTTCGGCAGCCCGTTCGTGCTCGCGACCCAGACCCGCACATCGGCGAGCACCTCCGGCAGCACGCCACGCACGTCGGCGACCGTCATGCCGGCTTTGACCCGCGGGTCATACAGGATGTTCAGAAGATACTGATCATAGATGCCAAAAAAGCCCATCTGGACAGCGTCGTTGAACATCGTCCACGGCACCGAGTCCGTATCGTTGATCGGCCCGAGCGATTGCAGGACTTCCTCATAAGCGCAATCGAGAAAGGTGAAATCGCCATTATCAACCGTGAGGATGACGTCGGAATGCTCGATCTCGAACTGTTCGTTCTTACGAAACCCGGACAGGCATTGCGGGTCGAGCGATTCGCGGATTTCACGTGCGCGTTCAGCGCCGTAGGCTGTCGCGATCGTGCGATGTAGATCGCGGTCGCGCACCAGACGGATCAGCACGTTGGCGTCGTTGCGATTATCGGCCATGGCGATGTCGAGATGCTGCACCAGCCGCGATATCTCGGTGATGACGCCGGTAAGTTGCGCCTTGCGGTCGGACCGGCCGTTGCCGTCGACGAAGACCCGCACCGGCGCATCGTATTTCCGGATGCGATCGACGCGGCCGGCGAGATGATATTCCGCGCCGAACGCGGTCTTGAGGAATCCGTCGATGATCTGCGCGTCCGTGAAGGTCTTCTTCTCGGCCCGCTGCTTGGCGACAATATTCGGCATATCCGCGAAGGCCGGCAGCAGCGCCGTCGTCGAACCCCATGACAGGCCGACCGCGACGATCGCGCAGGTTACCAGGTAGCGTGCGACGCGAGGCTGTTGCATTGCAGCGAAATTGCCGCAATCGGCAGTTGCGTGCAAGGGCCGAGTTAGTTCTTCACCACCACTGTCGTACCGACGCCGACGCGGCTGTAGAGATCGCTGACGTCATCGTTGGTCATGCGGAAGCACCCGGACGACACCGCCTGGCCAATTGTCTCCGGCTCGTTGGAGCCGTGAATGCGGTAGAGCGTCGAGCCGAGATACATCGCGCGGGCGCCGAGCGGGTTGTCGATGCCGCCGGCCATGTGGCGCGGCAGGTCCGGGCGCCGGCGCAGCATCTGCGCCGGCGGCGTCCAGCTCGGCCATTCCTTCTTCATCGTGATGCGATGGGTGCCGCCCCAGCGAAATCCGTCGCGGCCGACGCCGATGCCGTAGCGGAGCGCCTGGCCGTTCGGCTGCACAAGATAAAGCCGACGTTCAGATGTCGAGACGACGATCGTGCCCGGTGCGTAATTGCTGGCGAAATTCACGGTGGTGCGCGGGATCGTGCTGGAGCCGCCCGAGAAATTGAAGATGTCGAATCCGCCGTTGAAAAAGTCGGTGTTCTCCGCCGATGCGGCAAACGGCACGGCAAGAAAGGCGACGGCGGCAGCCATCAAGGCGAAACGGCGGGTCATCAATCCATCCTCACAAGATCATCTGTCGTGAAAATGGTCACAAAGCGCCACATTTCGCAAGCCACGGCCGCGTGAATGCCAAAATTGGCCTGAGCGCGTGTCTGAAATGCATCGTTGATGCAACGACGCCCTTTGACGGGCGCTGCGAACAATGATTGATCTGGCCTGTCATCATCAATCAAGAAACGGGAGCAAACGCGATGAACGGTGCGGAAAGTCTGGTGCGAACCCTGGTGGCGGGCAACGTGAATGTCTGCTTCGCCAATCCCGGCACATCGGAGATGCACTTCGTTGCGGCGCTGGACCGGGTCGAAGGGATGCGCTGCGTGCTCGGCCTGTTCGAGGGCATCGTCACGGGTGCTGCCGATGGCTATTATCGCATGACCGGTAATCCGGCTTCGACGCTGCTGCATCTCGGCCCTGGACTCGCCAACGGCCTGGCCAATCTGCACAATGCCAAGAAGGCCAATTCCGGCATCGTCAATATTGTCGGCCAGCATGCCGTCTATCACATCGAATACAACGCGCCGCTAACCTCTGACATCGAAGGTCTCGCACGGCCGATGTCGGCGTGGGTGAAGACTTCGCCGGATTCGAAATCCGTCGCCAAGGACGGCGCGGAAGCCATCAATCAGGCACGTCACGCCAAGATCGCGACATTGATTTTGCCGGCCGATACCGCCTGGAACGAGGCCGACGCCATCGCGCAGGTGCCGGCTGACAAGCAATCGGCCGGCTACGCAACGGACGCGGTCGAGCAGGCCGCAATGATTTTGCACAAGGGCGAGCCGACGCTCCTGCTGATGACCGGCAGCGCGCTGACCGACAAGGGTCTCGCGCTCGCAGCCCAGATCGCTGGCAAGACCGGCTGCAAGGTGATGGGGCAGACCTACAATCCGAGGATGGCGCGCGGTCGCGGCCGGTTCGCGATCGACCGCATCCCCTACGTGATCGAATCCGCGCTCCCGATCCTGAAGGATTTCAAGCATATCATTCTGGTCGAGGCGAACGATCCGGTCGCGTTCTTTGCCTATCCGAACAAGCCGAGCATGCTGAAGCCCGAAGGATGCGACGTGCACCGGATGACGGCCAGCGGCGACAACTCCGTCGCGGCGCTCGAGGCGCTGGCCGGTGCGATCGGCGCAAAGCCGGCCGATGCCAGGCCTCAGACGCTGGTCGACCTCGCCAAGCCGACCGGCGCATTGACCCATGCCTCGATCGCTCAGGCCATTGCGATGGCGATTCCTGACAATGCGATCGTCGTCGATGAATCCATCACAACCGGACGCGGCTTTTTCCCGCCGACGGCGGCGGCGGCCCCGCACGACTGGCTTCAAAACATGGGCGGCTCGATCGGGTTTTCGACGCCTGTCTCGACTGGCGCGGCGATTGGCTGCCCGGACCGCAAGGTGATCTGCATGGTCGGAGACGGCAGTGCGATGTACACTCTGCAGTCGCTGTGGACGCAAGCGCGCGAGCGGCTCGACGTGGTGACTATCGTTTTCGCGAACCGCATCTATCAGATCCTGCGCGGCGAGTTTGACGGCGTCGGCGCCGGCGAACCCGGCAGGCGTGCGATGGACATGCTCACGCTCGACCGCCCTCATCTCGATTGGGTCGCGCTCGCCAAGGGCATGGGCGTCGAAGCGGTGTCGGTCGCCAATGTCGATGACTTCAATAAGGCGTTGGCCGATGCGATCAAGACCAAAGGCCCGCGCGTCATCGAAGTGGTGATGACGGCCTAATCGGCGTCGCCCTTGCGATAAAGGGCCGCGAGCGATCGCAGCGCGCGATGCAAAGCGACGCGGACCGCACCCTCCGTCATCTGCAGGCGCTCGGCGGTTTGCCGGACGCTGGCGCCTTCCAGCGAGATTGCCGTCACGATGTCTCGCTGATTGCTCTTCAGTCGCGCCATGAGATTTCCGAGCAGTTTCACATCCGGATCTGGCAAAGCCTCCGGCGTTGCCAGCGAGTCGATCACGTCTTCGATCGGAACATTGATCCGCTTGCCGCGGCGGCGAAACGCATCGATCACCTTGTTGCGCACGATGGCGGCGAGCCACGGACCGATTGGCCGTGCCGGATCCCAGGTGCCGCGCTTCAGGTGAATCGCCAGCAACACGTCCTGCACGATGTCCTCGGCGTCGGAACGCGGCGCGCCGGACGCCGTGCAGCGCCGGATCGCAACGCTGCGCAGATAGGGCGTAACGGCCTCGAGGAAGCGGCGATAGGCATCGGTATCGCCGCCGATACCTGCGAGCATCCAGGCCGCCCATTGCTGTTCACGCGCGTCTAGGTCCACCTGTCACCATCTTGTCGGCATGCGCACACGCAATACGGGTTCCCGTGATTTGGCAAGCGGCGTCCACCGCATGTAACATTCGGGGTCAAACTGCGAATAGACTATGTTGCGCTCGTTCGCATCCGGAGTCCGCCATGAAAACCAGCCATCTGATTGATGCCCTCGCGCAAGATTCGGCCCATGCCGCGCCGTTGCGCTGGAATATCACGCGCGCGCTGAAAACCGCGCTGATGGTTGGCAATATCGCGGCCGGATTGATCTTTTTCATCTGGATCGGGTTTCGGCCGGACATCATGGCTGCGGCCGAAACCACGCGTTTTCTGCTGAAATTCGCCATCACCATTCCAATTGCGACGGCTGCGACCGCCGCATTGCTGCGCGTCAGCCGACCCGGCGCCGACCTCGGCGCATGGGGATGGGCGCTGGCGATCTCGCCGGCGATCCTGATTGTGGCGGTCATCCTCGAACTGAATGTCGTGCCGGAGCGGCTTTGGGTGATGACCCTGATTGGCAACAACGCCAAGCACTGCTTGACGATGATTCCGCTGCTGGCGCTCGGTCCGCTGGCCTGCCTCCTTGTCGCCTTGCGCGAAGGCGCTCCGACCAGGCCGGGTCTTGCCGGCGCGATCGCCGGGCTCGCGGCGAGTGGTATTGCCGCGACTTTCTATGCGACCAACTGCACGGACGACAGCCCGCTTTTCGTGGCGACCTGGTACCCGTTGGCGACCGGGCTCGTGGTGCTCGTCGGGTATTTTGGCGGACGTGCGTTCCTGCGCTGGTGATAAGACGTCACGTTTCACCGATCGCGGATGGTGAAACAGACAAATGGCCCGTCCAGAAACCGGACGGGCCATTTGCTGATGCGTGAGTGGTAGAGGCATACGGAGCGGTGAGCCTTACTTCTTCATTCCATCCTTCGCCATGCCGTCCTTGGCCATCGTGTCTTTCTTCATCCCGTCGTCTTTCATCATGCCGTCTTTCTTCATGCCGTCCTTCGACATGGTGTCTTCCTTCTTCATGCCGTCCTTGGACATGCCGTCTTTGCCCATCTTGTCCTGCGCATAGGCGGCGGGCGCAAGAGCAAGGCCGAGTGCAACGGCGGCGGCGGTCAGCGAGAGCGATGCGCGCGAGATCTTGGTCATGTGTTCGTCCCTTCGGATTGGTTGCGACGATCGATGTCGTCTTGACCGACTACGCGCGCGCATCTCGGAGCGTTACAACTCGCCCAATAATTTTAGCTCGCGGATTTCTCACGGCGTCGTGACGCGCAGTCTGCAACGTCCAGCGTCGGGTTTCTGCGGCGTGCCTGTCGTATCTCGAAGATCGATGCCATCGGAAAATGACGACGACCCCCAAGATCATCGTTGACGGTTCCAAAATAGAACTTTATCGGTGATGCAATCGAGTAAGAATATTTAGCTGCGCGCGGGAGGCATGAATGACCGGTGCACCGAAGGCCGAATTTCATTTCGAGTTCGGCAGCCCAAACGCCTATCTGGCCGATCTGGCATTGCCCGGCATTGAAAGTCGCACGGGCATCACATTCGATTATGTTCCGGTTTTGCTTGGCGGAGTCTTTAAGTCGACCGGAAATATGTCGCCGGTGCAGTCGTCGCGGGGCGTCAAGAACAAGCCGGAATACCAGCGGCTCGAGATGCAGCGCTTCCTGCGTCGCCAGCCCGCAACTCACCGCCTATAAGCGGCCGTCCGAAATCGTCATACTGCCGGCGCTGCCGGCGACATCGACCGGCAAGATTCTCAAACACAAGCTAGCGGAATCGCTGCGCAGCCAGACACGCGGTCACATCCTATGGCGTGATCAAAATCAATCGCGGGAAAATTGACATGGACAAACGTAACGCATCGGTCGCGGTCATCGGCGCCGGCGACTTCATCGGCGGCGAGATCGCCAAGAGATTTGCGGCCGAAGGCTTCACTGTTTTCGCCGGGCGGCGGCATGGCGAAAAGCTGGAGCCGCTTGTCAAGGATATCGAAGCTGGCGGCGGCACGGCGTTCGGCTACTCGCTCGACGCGCGCAAGGAAGAGGAGATAATCAAGTTCATCGCCGATGCCGATGCCCATGCGCCGCTCGAAGCCTGCATCTTCAACATCGGCGCCAATGTCAATTTCCCGATCGTTGACACCACCGAGCGGGTCTTCCGCAAGGTTTGGGAGATGGCTTGCTGTTCCGGCTTCCTCGCCGGCCGTGAGGCCGCCAAGGTTATGCTGGCGCGCGGCAAGGGCAACATCTTCTTCACCGGCGCGACGGCGAGCCTGCGCGGCGGCAACGGCTTCGCGGCCTTCGCCAGTGCGAAATTCGGTCTGCGCGCCGTGGCTCAGTCGATGGCTCGCGAACTGGGTCCGAAGAACATCCACGTTGCGCATCTCATCATCGACTCCAGCGTCGATACCGAATGGGTGCGCAATCTGATTACCGCGCGCGAAGGCCCGCAGGCGATGGAGAATCTTGATCCGAACCGGCTGATGCGACCGGCCGCCGTGGCCGAGGCCTATTGGCAGTTGTACCAGCAGCCACGCGATGCCTGGACCTTCGAGCATGAAATTCGCCCGTTCGGCGAGAAGTGGTAAGTTGCGGTATAGGAATCAAATGCCAGCGATCCGGCAATAAGACGATGGGAGACGACCATGAGAACCGCGATCACCGACCTCTTCGGTATTCAGCATCCGATCATTCAGGGCGGGATGCATTTCGTCGGCTTTGCCGAGCTTGCAGCCGCCGTCTCCAACGCCGGCGGCCTCGGCATCATCACGGGTCTCACGCAAAAGACGCCGGAAAGGCTCGCGAAGGAAATCGCGAAATGTCACGACATGACCGACAAGCCCTTCGGCGTGAATTTGACCTTCCTGCCGACCTTCGATGCCCCGCCTTATCCGGAATATATCGCCGCGATCAAAGAAGGCGGTATCATGGCCGTCGAGACCGCGGGCCGCAGCCCTGAGCAATACATGCCGGCACTGAAATCGGCGGGCATCAAGGTGATCCACAAATGCACCTCGGTCCGGCATTCGCTGAAGGCAGAGCGGATCGGTTGCGATGCGGTCAGCGTCGACGGGTTCGAGTGCGGCGGACACCCCGGCGAGGACGATGTGCCGAACATGATTTTGTTGCCGCGCGCCGCGGATGAGCTGAAGATTCCTTTCGTCGCCTCGGGCGGCATGGCCGATGCGCGCAGTCTGGTCGCGGTGCTGGCGATGGGCGCGGCCGGGATGAATATGGGCACCCGGTTCATGGCCACGAAGGAGGCCCCGATTCATCAGAACGTCAAGGATGCGATCGTCAAGGCGTCCGAACTCGACACCCGCCTCGTGATGCGCTCGCTCAAGAACACCGAGCGCGTGCTGAACAATGCCGGCGTCGAGCGCCTGCTTGAGACCGAACGCGCCAAGGGCGACAAGCTCGTCATCGGCGACATCATCAACGAGGTTGCGGGCATCTATCCCAAGGTCATGATCGACGGCGACATGGATGCCGGCGCGTGGAGCTGCGGCATGGTCGCCGGGCTTATCAACGATGTGCCGACAGTGAAGGAACTCATTGATCGCATCATGTCGGAAGCCGAGAGCATCATCCGCCAACGGTTGACCGGCTTCCTGAATGATGTGCCCGCCATGGCAACACGGCTGGCGGGTTAAGGTCTGATTGAGACCGGGCAAAAGCGGGTCGATCCGGCACGTAACCGAAACCGATCAGCCGCGTCCGGTCTTACGGGGCAGCGGCGTTTCGATCGGCAGATGTGCCGAGTTCGACGCGCCGGGGCCCGGGTCGACTTGCACCTGGTGCGGATCGAGCGCTGCGGCGCATTCCGAGCAAACCTGCACCGGATCGAAATGGTGGCCGCATGTGATGTGCCGATGCAGGACGGGCCGTCCCTTCTTGCCGGACATATGTACATCGCCCCAGTGCACGATCGCCATGATGACCGGGTAGAGGTCGAGTCCTTTTTGCGTCAGCCGGTATTCATAGCGGGTCGGATTTTGCTGATAGGCAACCTTGGTGAGAACGAAGCGGTCGACGAGCTTCTGTAGCCGGTCTGCCAGGATCGGCCGCCCGATGCCGAGACGGCTCTGGAAATCGTCGAACCGGCGCACCTTGAGAAAGCAGTCGCGCAGGATCAGCAACGTCCAGCGGTCGCCGATCACGGAGAGCGTTCGCGACACCGAACACGGCTGCTGCTCCAGCTCATTCCATTGCATGGCGTCTGCGTCTCCGGATGAATCCCGCCTACCGCAGGACAGTCAGTGTAGATTTGGAACTGACTGGTCCAAACGTCAAGTCTTCGGCTTTTCACGGCCGTCACTCGTCTACGTCCTTGTAGCGTGTGATCGCGTACAATTCATTGCGCGGTTGCCAGACCACAGGGCCAGTATCCCGTAACGTGTCGTCATGACGTACGGATCAGCGAGAACGGCGTCGCTATACAGATCGATGTCGCGGGACGGCATTTGTGCCATTGCAACGGGCGTCGAAGAACTCGATGGCGAACGCCATTCGGTCTCGATCGTTTCGCCGCACAATCGCTTTGAGAGCAATCTGAAGTTGTTCCGTTGAATTGCTTGAATTCGGCGCTGCGATCAATACTGCGGCTGGCGCGTCTCGCAATAAAGGCGCAGCTTAACGCAATAATCCGAAACGAACGTACGCTGAACAACAGCGCCGACTATCAAAACCAACATGGGAGGACACGGTGACAGGTCGACGGAAACAAACGATATTGGCGGTGCAAGGCTTTTTGCTGAGTTTTGTGATTGGCTGTTCCGCCGTCCGCGCCGCGGATCAACCCGGCGTCACGGCGACAGAGATCAGGATCGGTCAGACAATGCCGTATAGCGGCCCGGTGTCCTCATTCGGCGTTCTTGGCAAGGGCGAGATCGCCTACTTCAAGATGGTCAACGATCGCGGCGGCATCAACGGTCGAAAGATCAACCTGATTTCGTTGGACGACAGCTATGTCCCGTCGAAAACGGTCGAGCAAACGCGACGGCTCGTGGAAAGCGACGAGGTCGCTTTCATCTTCTCGACGATCGGGACGGCGCACAACACGTCGATCAACAAATATCTGCAAGGCAAGGGCGTGCCGCAGCTCTTTGTCGGGTCGGGCGCGACGAAGTTTGGCGATCCTGCTCAGTTTCCCATGGCGACGATGGGCGTGCAGGCGCCATTTCGTGCGGAGGCCCGCATCTATGCCCGCTATATGCTGGCGCAGAACCCGAACGCCAAATTTGCCGTGCTGTCGCAGAATGATGATTTCGGACGCGAATATCTTTCCGGAATCAAAGACGTATTCGGCGAGAAATTCGAGCAACAGGTCGTCGGCGCGACTTACGAGTTCACCGATCCGACGATCGATTCACAAATTGTCCGGTTGAAGGCGTCCGGCGCCGATGCGCTGATGATCGGGGCCACGCCGAAATTCGCAGCGCAGGCCATCCGCAAAGTCCACGAGATCGGCTGGAAGCCCACAACCTTCGTCTCCAATGTCTCAGTCTGGATTTCGTCGGTGATCGAGCCGGCCGGCTTCGAGGCGAGCACGGGCCTCGTGTCGTCCGCCTATGTCAAGGATCCGCTCGATCCGGCATGGGCCGGTGATTCAGGCGTCAAAGGCTGGCGTGAATTCATGGCCAAATATGCGCCCGACGGCGATATTCGCGATGCCAACTATATCAATGCCTACAATAACGGGATGGCGATGGAGCATGTGCTGAAGGCGGCTGGCGACAACCTCAGCCGCGACAACATCATGAAGCAAGCCGCATCGATCAAAGCACTTGAACTGCCGATGCTGTTGCCCGGAATCAGGATTGATACGTCGGCAAGTGACCATTATCCCGTCGAGCAGATGCAGTTAATGCGCTTTTCGGGCAAGCAGTGGGAGCGGTTCGGAGAGCTTCAGGCCGGAAACTGACGTCGGAAAGCAAACACCGCCACCGAAAAACCCGCCGCATCGGTGCGGCGGGTTTGTCGCAGGTTCAGCGACCGGCGGGGGCCGAGATCGCACCGCCCGCGCGCAATGCGTCGAGGCGATCGTTGCTGTAGGCATAGCCGCCATAACCGTAATTGTCGTTACGGAAGCCGCGATCACCCGGCGAATAATACGCATTCGAATCACGGACCTGTTGGTCCTGCATTTGCTGACTACGCTGCAACTTGCGAGCGTTATCGCGCTGACCGGCCGAGGCCATCTGCATGGTGGATGCGGTCAGCAACACGGCACCTAAAATCGTCACGATCTTTTTCATTTTTGGCTCCCTGAAAATGTGCCCGACGGCCGGCTGGATTGTCGGGCGCTGAGCGTCACTGGTCGACTTAATGCGTGTCTGGCCAAATCGCTGCCTCGTCAGTAGTCACGTTGCAGCGAGCAAATTTGTTGGACATGCATAGTTTCTCGCCAATGATCGGTGAAAAGCCCAGCAAGCGGCGGGTGAACTGGCGCTCATTTCGGCTATACAGTCACCACTCGATCCGGTTGAATGCCGCCCGATCGGCCTTTGAAACAGGATTGCGCGTGAAAAGACTTCTCATTCTGTTTCTGTTGCTGCTGGCGGGGCCAGCGCCTGTCTGGGCGCAAGCCAAGCCGCTGAAGGGATCGGCGCGCGACGCCTGTGCGCCGATCGGCAAGACGGCCGATGGCCAGTTGGTTTATGGCCTTGCCTGTAACGCGATGCCCGCACCCCCACCGCGCGCGGCGATCGAGGCGGCGCCTGCTGCTGCGCCTGAACCCGAGATCGAGCGATCCGGCATTTTCGGCATGTCCTATACGCGCAAGCCGCCGAGCCAGTAGGCGATGTCGCACGCCACGCTGGCCGAACTGAACGCGATGGACCGCGCGGATTTCGTCGCGGCGTTGGCCAACATCTATGAATACTCGCCGTGGATCGCGGAGGAGGCCGCGACCAGTCGGCCATTCGCGACGATCACGCAGCTTTTCGCGGCGATGGCCGCAGCCGTTGAACATGCCAGTGCCGACAAGCGGCTGGTACTGATCAAGGCCCATCCCGACCTCGCCGACAAGACGCAGCGCGCGGTGGGTCTGACGGCTGAATCGACGGCCGAGCAGTCGAGCCTCGGGCTCGATCAACTGACCGACGCCGAGTATGAGGCGTTCGAGCGGGTCAACACGGCCTATCGCGGCAAGTTCGGGTTTCCCTATATCGCCTGCGTGCGTCGCCACACCAAGGATTCGATCCTGCGCGATTTTGAAAAGCGCCTGCCGAATGACACGAGGGCCGAGGTCGCGACGTCGATTGCCGAAATCAACCGCATCGCGGCCCTGCGGCTCGACCAGATGGTGAGCGGCGATGGTCCTTTGTCGGTCAATGGCCGGCTCTCGACTCACGTGCTCGATACGCATAGCGGCCGTCCGGCGGAAGGCATTGCTTTAGAGTTGAAGGAATTGTCAGCGCTCGGCGCGCCGCGCGTCATCGCGCGAACCCGAACGAACAGCGACGGCCGCACCGATATGCCCCTGATCGGCGGCCGACCTGTACCGATCGGGGCCTATGAACTGACATTCAATGTCGGTCGTTATTTCACGGCGCGCGGCGTGCCGCTCTCCGAGCCGCCGTTTCTCGACGTCATTCCCTTGCGGTTTTCGGTGTCGAATCCCGAGGGCCATCTGCATGTGCCATTGCTGGTGACGCCGTGGAGTTACGGGACATATCGGGGGAGTTAACCTATCGCACGGTGCCGAGAAGACACCCCCACCCCGACCCCTCCCCACCGCAAGAGCGGGGGAGGGAGAAGACGGCAGAGGAGATTATCCCCTCCCCCACGCATCATCGCGTGGTGGGGAGGGGTCGGGGGTGGGGGGCGAGTTTCGCACTGCTAATGAATTGAGGTTGCATCAACCTGCGCTTAAACAAAACAAGCAGCCTCAATGCGTCGCGGCAGCGGCTGCACCGGCCGCGCCCGCTTCGGCGTCGGCCGTGCTGCCGAGACCGTTGAAGAACGCATTCAGAACCACGGCCACCAGCGCGCAGAGCAAAATGCCTGACTCCAGCAGCGGATGCAGGTCATGCGGCAGGTTCTTGAAGAAGTTCGGCGCGACCAGCGGGATCATGCCGAAGCCGACCGAGATCGCGACCACGAACAGGTTGAAGGGGTTGGTCTTGAAATCGACATTGGTGAGAATGCGCGCGCCGGTCGCCGCCACCATGCCGAACATCACGATGCCGGCGCCGCCCAGCACGACCAGAGGCACCGATTCCACGAGGGCAGCCATCTTCGGCAGGAAGCCGAGCACCAGCATGATCGCGCCGCCCGTGATCGTCACCCAGCGCGAGCGCACACCGGTGATGCTGACCAGGCCGACATTCTGCGAAAACGAGGTGTAGGGGAAGGTGTTGAAGATGCCGCCGATCAGCGTGCCGACGCCGTCGGCGCGCAGGCCCTTGGTCAGCGCGGCGCGGTCGATCGTCTTGCCGGTGATGTCGCCGAGCGCGAGAAACATGCCGAGCGATTCGATCATCACCACGATCATGACGATGCACATGGTCAGGATCGGCACGAAATGGAATTGCGGGATGCCGAAATGAAACGGCAGCACCAGATCGCCCCAGGATGCAGCCGAGACCTTGCCGAACGACATGACGCCGAGAAGCGCCGCGAGAATTGATCCGGCGATGATGCCTAAAAGAACCGAGACATTGGCGAGAAAGCCGGTGCCCCATTTGATCAGCGCCAGGATCACGAGCAGCACGAACAGCGCGATGCCGAGCCCCTGCAACTGGCCGTAAGCGGGATTGGGAAACGCGCCGGGCACGCCATCGACGACCTTGGTCAGGTTCGGCAATCCGCCGCCGGCCCAGTTGATGCCGACCCGCATCAGCGAAATTCCGATGACAAGAATGATCGTGCCGGTCACGACCGGCGGAAACAGCGGCAGCAGCCGGCTGATGAAGGGCGCGGCAATGATGCCGAAGATTCCGGCAGCGATCACCGATCCGAAGATCCCGAGCAACCCGATCTCAGGGGCCGCAGCCATCGACAGCATCGGCCCGACCGAGGCGAAGGTGACGCCCATCATGACCGGCAGGCGGATGCCGACGCCGGGAAAGCCGATACACTGCACCAGCGTCGCAAGGCCGCAAGCGAACAGATCGGCACTGATCAGAAATGCCACGTCTTGCGGCGGCAATTTCAACGCGCGGCCGATGATGAGCGGCACCGCGACGGCGCCCGCATACATCACCAATACATGCTGAAGGCCGAGCGCGAACAGCCGCGGCGTCGGCAGAACTTCATCGACCGGATGGATTGTGGTCGTTGTCATGGCTGTTTCCCCTCGCGCGCTTGCGGCCCCATTCCGCAGGTTTTTCAATACAAGCGCCATGCCAACCGTGGCATGATCGTTGCTGCGCGACGGGACGAGACGAGACGACGAAACCGGAGGGTTGGGCGTGCCGCTGATCAAGAACACCTATGGCAAGGGCCGCGTCCGCGTGATGCGCATCAGCCGCGACGGCGATACGCAGTCGGTCAGCCAGTTGTCCGTCAAGGCGATGCTGGAGGGCGATTTCGCCCGCGCCTATACGGACGGTGACAATTCGACGTCGACATCGACCGACACGATCAAGAACATTGTCAATGTCATCGCGCGCGAGAATACGGGTCTGTCGACCGAGGAGTTTTGCCAGGTGCTGGCGCGGAAATATCTTGACCTGTATCCGCAGGTGAGCAAGGCCAGCGTCACCGCGCATGAGACGAAATGGAGCCGGCTGGAGATCGGCGGCAAGCCGCACCCGCATTCGTTTCTGCTCGACAGCAACGGCAAGCCGACCGTGGAGGTCATCGCGCCGCGCGACGCGACCATGACGACAACGTCGGGCATCGACAGCTTCACCTTCATGAAGTCGACGCAGTCGGGCTGGGAGAACTTCTACAAGGACGCGTATTCGACGATCCAGCCGACCGCCGATCGCATGTGCGCGACCGCCATGGTCGCGTCATGGGTTTGGTCCGGCCAACCGGCGAGCTATCCAGCGGCGAACAAAAAGGTTCTCGATACGCTGCTTGAGGTGTTTGCGACGACCTATAGCCCGAGCGTCCAGAACAGCCTGTATCAGATGGGCGAAGCGGCGCTAGCGGCTGTGCCGGAAATCTCGCAGATTTCGATGGCGTGCCCGAACATCCATTTCATTCTGATGAACCTTTCCGCCTTCGGCATGGACAACAACAACGACGTCTTCCTGCCGACCGACGAACCGCACGGCCAGATCGAATGCACGGTGGGGCGGGGATGATGTGATTTGCATTCGTACCGCGCGCACGGCCGTTATCCCCGCGCAGGCGGGGATCCAGTATTCCAGAGCATTTACGATCTGAGTACTGGTTCCCCGCCTCCGCGGGGATGACGGTAGCGGTGTGGCGATGCCGCTAGCCCCTACCAAACTTTTCGTTCAACTTCGGAAACAACCGATCCGGCTTGAACGGCGTCTGCGTGAAGCGAATGCCGGTCGCTGCAAAAAGCGCGTTGCCCATCGCGGCGGCGACCGGATTATAAGGGCTTTCGCTCATCGACTTCGCGCCCATCGGCCCGATCGAATCCGTCGTGTCCGCGAATAGCACCTCGGTGCGCGGAACGTCCGCGAATGACGGCAGATGGTAATCGCGGAATTTCGGATTGACGACGCGGCCGGTCGCATCGATCACCATCTCCTCATATAGCGCCGCGCCGAGCGATTGTGCGACGCCGCCCTCGATCTGACCGCGCAATTGCATCGGGTTGGCGACACGGCCGGCGTCGGCGGCCTGAACACTCTTCAAAACCTTGACCTCGCCGCTGGTCTTGTTCACGGCGATGCGAAACGCCTGCACGTTGAACGCGACCGATCGCGGCGTGCCGGCTGACGTGCCGGTTGCGCTCAATTCGCCACGCACGGCGTCGGCAGCGCTCATCATCGTCGCAAGGTTTTCCGCCGCCGCCTGCGTCGCGCGGCCTGCGACGAAGGTGCCGGTGGAGCCGTATGCGCCGGTGTCGTGACCGCCATGCGCGGTGTCGGACTGGCGCAGATGAATGCGATCGACCGTGGTGTTCAGCGCCGTCGCCGCGATCTGCCGATGCACGGTGCTGGTGCCGTTGCCGAACTCCGCGGTGCCGACCGTGAGATCGAAGTCCCCATCCGCGCGCCATGCGATCGTCGCGTCGGCGATATGTCCGTCAGGCGGCACGGTATCGATCATCGTCAGCGCCATGCCGTCGCCGATCAGCCAGTCGGCCGACAAGCCATGCGGCGGCTGCTCGGCCTGCATGGCGGCCTCGGCCAGATCGAGGCACTGATCGAGGCCGTAGCTGCCGTAAAACACATCGTGATAGGGCTCGCCGACCGGCGACACCATCGGATCGCCACGCCTCACCACGTTGCGGCGGCGGAACGCATAGGGGTCGATGTCGAGTTGCCGCGCGAGATCGTCGATCGCGGCTTCGACCGCGAGCAGCGTCTGCGGCAGGCCGTAGCCGCGAAATGCGCCGGCCGGAATCGTGTTGGTGTAGGCGACGACGGCATCGACCTTCTTGTTCGGGCAATTGTACACGCTCAAGGACTCGCTGCAGGCGTGAAACAACACCGGGCCGGCGTGGTTGCCGTAGGCGCCGGTGTTCGAGAGCACGTCGATCTGCATCGCGGTAAGCTTGCCGCCGGCGTCCGCGCCGGCCTTGACATGCACCCGCATCGGATGCCGCGTTGAAGTGGCGATGAATTGCTCCTCGCGGGTCAACTCCCACTTCACCGGCCGGCCGGTCTTCAGCGCGGCCATTGCAAGAATGTCCTCGACGAACATTTCCTGCTTGCCGCCGAAGCCGCCGCCGACGCGCTCGCAGAACACCCGGACCTTGTCGAACGGCAGATCGAAGATGTCGCACAAGGCGCGCCGCGTCAGGAACGGCGTCTGGGTCGAGGACCGGACCGTCAGCGTGCCGTCCGGCGCGATCCAGGCGAGGCCGCCATGGGTTTCAAGATGCGCGTGCTGCACCCGCTGAGTCTGGAACGTGCCCTCGAAGGTCGCCGCCGAACTTGCAAGTGCGCTGGCCACGTCGCCGAATTCACCGTGGGATTCGGCGATGATGTTGCGCGCGGAATTGCTGACGCGGTGCGTGGCGTTCTTGTCGGGATGGATCGCCGGCGCTCCCGCTGCGATGGCGTCGGCGGGATCGATCACCGCAGGCAGCACGTCGTAGACGACGTCGATCTTGCGGCAGGCCGCGTCCGCGATCGTGTCACTGTCTGCCACGACGGCTGCGACCTTCTGGCCGATGAAGCGGACGACATCGTCGAGCACGCGCGTGTCGTTCGGGTCCATCGTGTCGTGCTCATGCCGCGCCGTCGAGAACAGCTTGTCCGGCGCGTCGTGATGCGTCAGCACCGCCTGCACGCCTGGCATGGCCAGCGCGGCGCTGGCATCGATCGCGACAATCCGCGCATGGGCGTGCGGCGACCGCAGCATCCGAAGATGGAGCAATCCTTCCAGTTCAACATCGAAGGTGTAACGCGCGGCGCCTTTGACGACCTGCGGCCCGGCCGGGGCCGGCAGGCTGCGGCCGAAGGCTTCGCCGGCCGCGGCGCTCTCGCAGTTTGTTTTGTTCTGCAAGGCATCTTCGATGGCGCGGTAGCCGGTGCAGCGGCAGAGGTTGCCCTTCAACGATTGTCCGAGATCGGCGCGCTGCGCCTGGTTGAGCGATGCGCAGGTCAGGATCATGCCCGACGTGCAGAAACCGCACTGGAAGGCCTGTGCATCGAGAAATGCCTGCTGCATCGGATGCGTCGTGCCGGCGGGCGCGAGGCCTTCGATGGTGGTGATCGCGCGGCCTGCCGCCCGGAATGCCGGGATGATGCAGCTATGGACGGGCTCGCCGTCGAGCAGGACGGTGCACGCGCCGCAATCGCCGGCGTCGCATCCCTTCTTGACACCGAACGTGCCAATTTCACGCAGCAACGTCCGCAGGCATTGTCCGGCGGCGGGATCGATCGCGACGGTGCTGCCGTTCAATTCAAAGTTCATGCACCCGCGCCCTGCAATTCGATCCGAATCTCCTCGGCAAGACGCAGCGTCATTGCCTTGCGCCATTCCGGCTTGCCGTGAACGTCGTCGTGATAGAGGCCGTCGGGGATGTGGTTGAGGATCGCGTCGCGCAGTTCGGCTTTTTGAGGCATGTTGACGAACGACAGTTGAATCGGCCGCACGGTCGAGGCCGTCACGGTCAGCGTCATCGCGCCGTTGCTGTCGAGATTGCCGATCAGCAATGCAGCGGAGCGGCCGACAGGCGTGAGCGATATCTGACGGAATGCCGAGCGGCGCTTCAAGGATGCGAGCGGGATGTCGATCTGCCGCAATAATTCGCCCGGCGCGAGCGCGTTACGGATGTTGCCGGTGACGAACTCGACCACCGGCAAACGGCGTTCATTGCCATCTGCCGACCAGATCACACAGACACCATCGAGCGCCGCCGTCAGCGCGATCATCGGCCCGGCGGGCAGCGCCAGGCAGATATTGCCGCCGATCGTCGCGGTCTTCCAGATTTTGAACGAGGCCAGAAACGCCCGCGCGCATTGCGCGATCAGCGGCGACGCGATCCAGTCCGGCGGACAGGCCAGCGCATCGAGTTGCGCCACCGTGCAGGTCGCCGCGATCATCAGATGCGTGTCACTCGTCGCGAGCGCCGGCCATTTCAACTCGGCGAGATCAATCAGCCGCGTCAGATGCGCCTGTGGTTCTGAATAAAGCCAGGTGCCGCCGGCGAGCCAGGCATCACCTTGCGTCCATGCGGGGAAGTCGGCGCGGGATTGCGGCTGCGCCACCGCTGTGATCGTGTTCAGGTCCATCGCTGTCTTACTTGCAAAACCGACGCCAACTTGTCACGTCGATTGGTCTCTGATTTGCAATGATATCGAGGCGTCGCGTTGACGCTGCTGGAGATTTTTATGGATCGCGCGCAGGCCATCTGGATCAAGACCCCGCTGGGTATTTTCGCGGACGACGCCGCCGGTGGCGTCGTCGTGAAAGATGGCCGAATCACCGAACTGGTCGCGTCCGGCAAGACGCCCGCGACCGCAGAGTTTACGGTGTTCGATGCGTCGGCGCATGTCGTGCTGCCCGGTCTCATCAATACGCATCATCATTTTTACCAGACGCTGACGCGGGCGCTGCCGGCCGCGATGGACCGCGAACTGTTTCCATGGTTGCAGGCGCTGTATCCGATCTGGGCCAGGCTGACGCCGCAGTCGCTGGAACTCGCTGTCACGGTCGCCATGTCCGAATTGCTGCTGTCCGGCTGCACGACGACGACGGACCATCATTACGTCTTTCCGGCCGGGCTCGAAGACGCCGTCGATATCGAAGTCGGCGTCACCAGGCGATTGCGCATGCGGGCGCTGCTGACGCGCGGCTCGATGAACCGCTCGCAGAAGGATGGCGGTTTGCCGCCAGATAGCGTGGTGCAGGACGAGGATACGATTTTGGCCGACAGCGCCCGTGTGGTGGCCAAGCATCACGAGCGCGGCGAGGATGCGATGGTGCAGATCGCGCTCGCACCGTGCTCGCCGTTCTCGGTGACGACCTCGTTGATGACAGCGACAGCGGCGCTGGCTGAGAAGCTCGACGTGCGGATGCATACGCATCTGGCCGAGACCGAGGACGAGAACAGGTTTTGTCTGGAAACTTTGGGCTGCCGGCCGCTCGACTATCTCGAGCAATGCGGCTGGCTCAATCAGCGAACGTGGCTGGCGCATGGCATCTTCTTCGATGCGTCTGAAATGAAGCGGCTCGGCCGCGCGGGCGCCAGCATCAGCCATTGCTCATGCAGCAATCAATTGCTGGCGTCGGGTTGCTGCCCGGTCTGCGAGATGGAAGAGGCGGGCGTTGCGATCGGTCTCGGCGTCGATGGCTCGGCATCGAACGACGGCTCGAACCTGATCCAGGAGGTGCGTGCGGCGTTCCTGCTGCAGCGCGCGCGTTATGGCGTTGGCAAGGTCAGCCACACCGATGCATTGCGCTGGGCGACCAAAGGCTCCGCGGCTTGCGTCGGCCGGCCGGAATTGGGCGAGATCGCAGTCGGTAAGATGGCGGATCTGGCGCTGTTCAAGCTGGACGAGCTACGATTTTCGGGAGCCGGCGATCCGGTCGCGGCGCTGGTGCTGTGCGGCGCGCAGCGCGCCGATCGCGTGATGGTCGGCGGCCAATGGGTGGTGGAGAACGGCGCGATCCCAGGGCTGGATATCGCCGGTCTGATCGCGCAGCACAGTGCGGCGGCGCGGAAGATGGCGGTTACATGACGTGACGACCTCAACAAAAAGTCCGGGCATCACGGCCCGGACTTTGTTTTGAGCATCGTGCGTGATTGGAAAACTTACTTCCCCGGAATTTTGTCGTCGATGCCTTTGACGTAGAAGTTCATGCCGAGCACCTGGCCATCGGCCAATGCGCCGCTGCCCTTGCACTCCACTTCCTTGCCGTCCTGCCCGACGACCGGGCATTTGAAGGTCTTGAGTGCGCCCGAGGTGAGCGCCGCCTCGGTCTCCATCGCAGCCTTTTTCACGTCGTCTGGCATATTGGTGTAGGGCGCCATCACGAACATCTTCGTTTCAAGCCCGCCCCATGTGTCTTCCGATTTCCAGGTGCCGTCGAGCTCCGCCTTGACGCGCGAGATATAGTAGGGCGCCCACGTATCCATGATCGACGTGAGCTGGGCTTTCGGACCGAACTTGATCATTTCGGAATCCTGGCCGAACGCCAGCTTGCCGCGCTCGCTCGCGATCTGCATGGGAGCCGGACTATCGGTGTGTTGCATGATGATGTCGGCGCCCTGATCGAGCAGCGCCTTGGCGGCATCGGCTTCCTTGCCCGGATCGAACCAGGAGTTCGCCCAGATGATCTTCACCTTGATATTGGGGTTGACCGTTTGCGCACCGATCATCGTGGCGTTGATGCCGGAGATAACCTCGGGGATCGGGAACGAACCGATATAGCCGAGGACGCCGGATTTCGACATCTTCGCGGCAATTTGCCCCTGGATGTAGCGGCCATCATACCAGCGCGCCGAATACGTGCTCATGTTCTTGTCGCGCTTGTAGCCCGAACAATGCTCGAAATGCACGTTCGGATATTTTTTCGCGACCTTCAGCGTCGGGTCCATGTAACCGAACGACGTCGTGAAGATCAGTTTGTTACCTGCGCGCACGAGCTGCTCGATGGCGCGTTCGGCATCCGGACCTTCGGGGACGTTCTCAAGATATGTCGTTTCGATCTTGTCGCCCAATTCCTTGACCAGGCCTTCGCGGCCCTGGTCGTGCTGATAGGTCCAGCCGAGATCGCCGACCGGCCCGAGATAGATGAACCCGACTTTCAGCTTGTCGGCGGCCGATGCGGCGCTGATGCCGAGACCGCCAGCGAGCACCAAGGCCGCGGCGGCAATCCAGTTCCTGTTCATATGCGTCTCCGTTTCAATCGAGGGGAATGTCATTGAATGGATCGCAGCGCCCCGCTTCGCGCGATCCTGATTGAACTAACGATCCGGCACGAACACCGTGCCGAGTGCGGCTGGCCCGACCGAGCCGCCGCTGCGCGCGCGCGAGATCAGCACCAGCACGATGACGGTCGCGAGATAGGGCAGTGACGACATCAGTTGCGAGGGAATACCGACGCCCCAGCCTTGCGCATGCAATTGCAGGATCGTCACCGCGCCGAACAGATACGCGCCGACCACGAGCCGCGCCGGCCGCCATGACGCGAACACGACGAGCGCCAGCGCGATCCAGCCGCGCCCGGCGGTCATCCCGGGAATAAAGAACGGCGTATAGGCAAGCGGCAGATAGGCGCCGGCGAGACCCGCGCAGGCGCCGCCGAACATGACGGCGAACAGCCGGATCCGCAGCACCGGATAGCCGAGCGCGTGCGCCGAGACATGATTGTCGCCGATCGACCGCAGGATGAGGCCGGACCGGGTGCGATACAGGAAGTAAGAGATGCCCACGATCAACAAAATCGAAACGTAAACGAAGGCGTCCTGGCCGAATACGATGCGACCGACAAACGGAATTTCGGTCAGTCCGGGAATGAACAGTTTTGGCGCCGACGTGATGCGCTCGCCGACAAAACCCGCGCCGATCAGGCCGGACACGCCGATTCCGAGAATGGTCAGCGCGAGACCGGTCGCGACCTGATTGACGGCGAGGCCGAGCGTCATCACGGCAAAGACCAGCGACAGCACGATGCCGGCGAAAATGCCGGCAAGCGCGCCGAGAAAGATCGAGCCGGTCCACCACGCGCCGCCGAAACCGCAGGCCGCGCCGACGATCATCATGCCCTCGACGCCGAGATTCAGCACGCCCGCGCGTTCGACGACCAGTTCGCCGCTCGCGGCGATCAATAGCGGCGTCGAAGCGGCAAGCACCGCGAGGATGATGGCTTCAGGCAACCCCATCGGCGACCTTTTCGAGCTTGGGTTGCGTCATCACGAGTTTGATCCGGTAGAGAATGAGCGAGTCGCAGGCGAGCACGTAGAACAGCAAGATGCCTTGAAACACTTTCGTCATGTCGAGCGGAACCTTCATCGCGATCTGCGCCTGCTCGCCGCCGATGAAGGTGAGGGCGAGAAAAAGGCCTGCAATTAATATGCCCACCGGATTGAGCCGGCCGAGGAAAGCCACGATGATCGCAGTGAAGCCGTAGCCGGGTGAAATGCCGGGCTGCAAATGCCCGACAGGCCCTGCGACTTCGATGATTCCCGCGAGGCCTGCGAGCGCGCCCGAGATCGCGAAGGTCAGCAGGACCAATTGATTGGAATTGAAGCCGCCAAATCGCGCGGCGCGCGGGGCCGCACCGACAACGCGGATCTCGAAACCCTTGATGGTGCGGCCGAGCAGCACCGCCGCGGCGGCCACGACCAGAAGCGCGACGATCGCACCATAATGAAGCCGGCCGCCTTCGATGATCAGCGGCACGGTCGCGACCGCATCGAATTCGGCGGTCGTCGGAAAGTTGAAGCCGGCCGGATCGCGCCACGGTCCGCGCACGAGATAATCGAGCAAAAGGTCTGCGACATAGACCAGCATCAGGCTGGTGAGGATTTCGCTCGCGCCGAAGCGCACTTTGCAGATTGCCGGGATCAGCGCATAGAGCGCGCCGGCGGTCGCACCGAGCAGCAACATCGCCGGCATCACCCAAACGCCGGCATCTGTGCCTTGCGTCTTGACCGCTAGCCAGCTCCCGGCGACCGCGCCGACGAGGAACTGGCCCTCTGCGCCGATATTCCAGCAATTGGCGAGGTAGCACAGCGATAGCCCGACGGCGATCATCACCAGCGGCGCAGCCTTTACAACGATTTCCTGTAGCGAATAAGAATCGGTCAGCGGCGTGATGAAATAGACGTTCAGCGCTGTGATCGGGTTCTTGCCGATGATGAGAAACAGTATGCTCATCGTCACGATCGTCAGCCCGATCGCGATCAGTGGAGAAACCAAAGCGATCGTCGTCGAGCGCTCGGCGCGTTTCTCAAGCACCATTTGCATCGGCCGGCTCCTTTTCGGTCAAGGTGCTGCCGCCCATCAGCAAGCCAAGCTTTTCGCGATCGGCGTCCGCCGTCGCAATCGGCTCCGAGAGATGGCCGTGGAACATCACCGATATGCGGTCCGAGATTTCCATCAATTCGTCGAGGTCTTGCGATGTCACCAGCACGGCAGCGCCGGCGGCGGCGAGATCGAGCAGCGCCTGCCGGATGACGGCGGCCGCCCCGGCATCGACGCCCCAGGTCGGCTGGCTCACCACCAACACGACCGGGTTGCGCAGAATTTCGCGGCCGACGATGAACTTTTGCAGATTGCCGCCGGACAGGCTGGCGGCCTCCGGATCGCGGTTGGCCTTGCGGACGTCGAAGGCCTTGGTCGCGCGATCGACGCTCGAGAGCGTTGCCGCCGTATTGACGAAGCCGTAATTGACCATGCCGCTGGCGGCGTGGCCGGTCAGAAGCGCGTTTTCCGACAGCCGCATGCGCGGGGCGGTGCCATGGCCGAGGCGTTCTTCCGGCACGAAGGCCGCGCCAAGCTTGCGGCGCTGGGTGATGTTGAGATGCCCGGCGGCGTGGCCATCGATGACGATCGCGGAATGTTCGGGCGCTTTGCGTTCGCCGGACAGAGCCGCGAACAACTCGTCCTGTCCATTGCCGGCAACCCCTGCGATGCCGAGAATTTCACCGCCGCGCAATTCGAGAGAGATGCCCTTGAGGTGGACGCCATGGGGATCGTCGGGCTCCATCGACAAATCCTTGACGACGAGGCGTGGCACCGTGATCTGCCGGTTGGCTGCGGCTTTCACCTGCGCGATATCCGCGCCGACCATCATCCGGGCCAGAGACCTGGCAGTCTGGTCCTTCGGATTGCAGGTCGAGACCTTCTTGCCGCCACGAAGGATCGTGGCGGTATCGCAAAGCCGCTTCACCTCTTCGAGTTTGTGGCTGATGTAGAGAACGGCGCGCCCTTCGGATTTCAGCCGCTCCAGCACGACGAACAATTGATCCGCCTCCTGCGGCGTGAGAACGGCGGTCGGCTCGTCGAGGATCAGGAACTTCGGATTTTGCATCAGCGCGCGCACGATCTCGATGCGCTGGCGCTCGCCGACCGACAGCCGCCAGACCTCCCGCCTGGGATCGAGCGGAAGTCCATAAACGGTCGAAACCTCGCGCAGCCGCGCCGACATGTCCTTAAACGATTCCTTGCCGTCGAGCCCGAGCGCCACGTTTTCCGCGACAGTCAGATTGTCGAACAGCGAAAAATGCTGAAACACCATGGCGATGCCGCGCGCGCGGGCTTCGGACGGACCGGCCAGGACCATCGGATCGCCCATCCAGCGCATCACGCCGGCGCTCGGTTGCACGAGGCCGTAGATGGCTTTTACCAGTGTGGATTTGCCGGCGCCGTTTTCGCCGAGCAGCGCATGGATCTGGCGCGGCCAGATTTCGATATCGATCGCATCGTTGGCCAGAAATTCGCCGTAACGCTTGGTAAGACCGACGGTCTGCAACAGCGGGATCGGGTCAGGCCGCTTCGATGACGGCGTCGGGTCAAGCATTCTTCGCCACGCGACAGAGGGACATGCAATGCCCGATTGTGCGCCAGATCAACGAGGGGCGGTACTTCTAAAATGCATCAGCGTCTGCCTAGCAAAGCGGCAGATAGTCGGAATGGAAGCTTTGCCGGTTTGGAAAAAGGCCGCACGACGTCGCCTTTGCCCGACGTCTGATTCTCCCTCTCCCATCGGCGCAGCGACCTTACTCTGCTCAACTCCTGCGAAAACTGTTGCAAATTTGTGACGCTGACAGCGCAATCGTTATGTCGGTCGGATCGATTGCCTGTGTCTTGGGCATGCGATTTCACCTCATTATTTGGCCCGTTCCGGAGCTAGCCCGACGTGAGACTGGTGCGGAATGTTGCGTGACAAATCGTCCCGGCAAACACAATAGAATCGGTTGAAATCGCGTTTTCGTGATCGTTGGCGAGGTTTGATTTTCTGTCGGTTTCCGTCAGCTAAAGTCCCGACAAAGACTATCTCCTTGGAACAAATTGATGAAACGCGCGGCAACCATTGTGAAAAGTTGAGGCTTCTATTTCGGAACAATCAGGACGACGTTCGCTCAGGGGTTCTTATCGCCTGATCGAATGTTTCAAACCTGGTTCACCTTGGGGGTCTTACCGATGTCATTCACGCGTTCTCTCGCAGCGGCGGCGCTGCTTTCACTCGGGGCTTTGTTGCCCGCAGGCCAGGCCAGCGCCGCCGATCTGGCGCCGCTGCCGATGAAGGCCAAGCCGATCATCGATGTGCCGTTCTTTCTCGTGAACGACAACCGTCTCACCTACTCCTACATCTTCACCGGCACAGACCCCGGCGTATTCTCGGTTCGCCCGGATGGCAGCATAAACGGCAAGACCGCGAAGCAGGTCTACTCCTTCACGCACTTCGACGTGTGGGCTTACGGTACCAACTTCTTCACCATCTCGGCTTTCAAGTCCGACCACAACGATCCGGTCTCGAATTGTCCGGCTGGCCAGTTCGGCAATTGCGCAGGCGCAACCGAAATCTACGGCCTAGTCCGCAGCACCTTCGGCTTCAACGAAATCTTCGGCACCAAGGCCTTCAGCATCGGTCCGCTGCGCGGCGTATCGTTCGAAATCGGCGGCGACGCCAACACCGAAAACAACACGATTGCCCCGGCCAAGCGCGACATCGTCGCCGGTCTGCAGTTCGCCTTCGACCTGCCCTACAAGGGCTTCTTCAACGTCGCCCCGATGTACTACAAGGAAATCAATCACAACGCATTCCTGCAGTGCGGCACCGTTTTCAACACGGGTATTCCGGGACAGACCTGCCTGACCGACGGCAACACCGATTTCAAGGGCACCTGGGTCGTCGAAGTGAACTACTACATGGACCTCGGCTTCCTGCCTGAGTCGATCAACTACTTCGCGATCAGCGGTCGCGCCGGCATCATCGGCAAGAAGGGTTCCTCGAACGCTCCGCTGAACACGGGTGCGACGAGCGCCATCGAGTACAACACCGAGCCGGTCCGTCTGACCTTCGACGCCTCGAAGGCGATGTTCGGTCCGAAATACTCTCACAATGTCGATATCTTCGTCGCCTATCGCTATTGGCAGAACAAGTTCGGCCTCGACGCCAACGCCAACGGCGCCTGTCGTCTGGGCGGCGGCACCGGCATCAGCAACAACTCCTGCACGGAAAGCTCGCTGACCTCGGGCGTGGCCGTGAAGTTCTAACTCTCGTTATTTCCTCCGAGAGATTTGAGAATGGCGCCGCGATAACCCCGCGGCGCCATTTTTATCTTTGGTCTGGTCACGCGACGCGCATCGCGGCGGTAGAGGCGAGCGCCGTGCGTGTTGCGATGCTGTTTACGTCGCTTTCTGTTTCCAGAAATCCTGATGCATCTCGGCCGCTTCGTCTTCGAGCAGCGGGCCGACCACAACGACAGGTTTCTGACCGCTCGCGAAGACCTGACGGCACGGCAGATCGAGCGTCGGATTTTCCGGATGGTTGCCGGTGATCGCCTTCAATCGCGCTTCGCCGAGGCCATAGACCAGCCGGCCGATGCCGACCCAGTAGATCGCGCCGGCGCACATCGCGCAGGGCTCCGCTGACGAATACAGCGTTGCGCGCGCGAGCACGTCGGGCGCAAGCGTCGTGCTGGCCTGTGTGCAGACCAGTCGCTCGGCATGCGCGGTGGCGTCATGGCCGGGATTGAAGCTGTTCTCGGCTTCGATCAGCACGGCGCCGTTGGTGTCGACCAGCAATGCGCCGAACGGGTGGTTGCCGTTCTTGACGGCGCGACGCGCAATATTGAAGGATCGTCGCAGAAAATCGTGGTCGTCTCGCAAGTCTTGCCCGGTCATGCCATCGCTTTCAGCGCGGCGCCTGAGTCGCTCACCCAGCCGAAAATGCCGCCCTGCGCCTTTATCATATTCAGTCCGATCTCGTGAAACTGCGGGAAATACGACGCGCAGCAATCCGACAGGACGATGCAGCGATAACCGCGATCATTGGCCTCGCGCACCGTGGTGTTGACGCAAACCTCGGTGGTCACGCCGCAGACCAGCAGATTGGCGACCCCGTATTTCATCAGGATCTCGTCGAGCCCGGTGGCGTAGAATGCGCCCTTTCCAGGCTTGTCGATGATGATTTCATCATCGATCGGATACAGCGTCTCGATGATGTCGTGGCCGGGTTCGCCGCGAATGAGGATGCGCCCCATCGGGCCGGGATCGCCGATCCGCGCATTGGGGGAGCCGCGCTCGACCTTGGCCGGCGGAGCGTCCGACAAATCAGGCAGATGGCCTTCGCGGGTGTGGATGACGACGAGCCCCGCCGCGCGCGCGGCTTTCAGCACGGCCAGACACGGGCCGACGGCGCGGGCGAGTTGCGAGACATCGTTGCCGAGGCTTTCGCCGAAACCGCCGGGCTCGAGAAAATCGCGCTGCATGTCGATGATGACGAGCGCGGTCTCGGCCAGATCGATCGCGATCGGCGCGGGCTCGGCCGCAAGCGTGACTGTCGCCATCAATGCCCCGCCATGTGCCGGCCGATGTCGGTGAGATCGGCCTCGCTCGGCTTCGCCTCATAGACGAACTCGCCATGAAACATGACGACGAGGCGGTCCGACAATTCGAGGAGTTCGTCGAGGTCTTCGCTGACCAGCAGCACGGCGGCTCCCCTGTTACGCGCGGCCATGATCTCGGCATGGATTTGGGCGACGGCCGCGAAGTCGAGACCGAAGCAGGGATTGGCCGCGATCAGCACCTCGACATCGCCGCCCAATTCGCGCGCTAGCACGGTGCGCTGCACATTGCCGCCGGACAGCGACGCGATCGGCGTGTCTGGCGTGCGGGTCTTGATCTTGTAGCGGCCAATTTTTGTTTCGGCGTCGCGGCGGAACGCGCCGCGATTGAGCCACCAGCCGCCCGTCGCGAACGGCGCGCGATCGAATTCGCGAAACGCAATGTTGTCGGCGACGCTCATGCCGCCGACGCAGGCGTTCCTCAGCGGTTCCTCGGGCAGCAACGACATCTTGTGATGCCGCATCTGCTCGCGCGTCGCGGAGTAGGCAGCACCCGAGACCGTCATGGTGCCGCTCTCGGCCACGCGTTGACCGGCCAGCACCTCGACCAGTTGCCGCTGGCCATTGCCCGAGACGCCGGCGATGCCGACGATCTCGCCGGCGCGCACGCTCAGCGAGACATCATGCACCGCGACCGCGCCGGCATCGTCGAGCGCATTGATCCGGCTCAATTCGAGCCTGACGACGCCGACATCGCCGACGCGCGCGGGCTGCACTGTCAGCGCCTCCGCGCCGATCATGGTGCGGGCCATGTCATCGGGCGTGAGATCGGCGACGCGGCCGGAGCCTGCGAGCTTGCCGCGGCGCAGGATCGTCACATCGTCCGCGAACGCCATCACCTCGCGAAATTTATGCGTGATCATCAGAACGGTGAGGCCGTCATCGACGACCATGCCGCGCAGCATGCCGAGCACCTCGTCGGCCTCGTTCGGCGTCAGAACCGAGGTCGGCTCGTCGAGAATGAGAAACTTGCGCTTGAGATAAAGCTGCTTGAGGATTTCGCATTTCTGCCGCTCGCCGGCCGAGAGGTCCGACACCCGCGCGTCAAGCGGCACCTTGAACGGCATCCGGGCGAGAAACTCTGCGAGCTGCTTCTTCTCGGCGGACCAGTTGACGATCGCCTTGACGTCGTCGCGCGCCAGCACGAGGTTTTCCGCGACCGTCATCGCCGGCACCAGCGTGAAATGCTGATACACCATGCCGAGCCCGAGCGCATGCGCCTGCTTTGGATTGGCGATCGCCTGTTCGCGTCCGCCGACGAGGATGTCGCCCTCGGTCGGACGGTAGTAGCCCATGATGCATTTGACGAGCGTCGATTTGCCCGCGCCGTTCTCGCCGAGCAGCGCGTGGAACGAGCCCGGCCGGACATTCATGCTGACATTGTCGAGCGCCGCGAAATCGCCGAAGCGCATCGTCATCTTCAGCGCATCGACGCCGACCGGGCCTTCGGGGACGAACGGTTCACCGATAATCATGAGATGACCTTTTAACCCATGTCATTCCGGGGCGTGGACGCCACTTGGCGGACACGAACCCGAAATCTCGACGAGCTTCCGGGTTCGCTCGCCGCAAGAGCGGCTTCGCGCCCCGGAATGACGTCGAAGATTTGCTTCAGCTCAATCAAGTCTTTTCTCATGCGATCACCTCGATCATCGCCTGCGAGGTCGTAACGGCACCGAAAACGCCGCCCTGCATCTTCACCATTTTCAGCGCATGCTCGTGATTGCTCTTGTCGGTCGCGGCACAGCAGTCCGCGACCAGCACACATTCGAAGCCGCGATCATTGGCCTCGCGCATTGTCGTGTGGACGCAGACGTCCGTGGTGATGCCGGTCAGGACGAGGTTGTCGATGCCGCGCAGGCGCAGCATCAGTTCGAGGTCCGTGGCACAGAACGAGCCTTTGCCCGGCTTGTCGATCACGGGCTCGCCGGGCAGCGGCGCGAGGTCGTCGATGATTTCCCAGCCGGGTTCGCCGCGCACGAGGATGCGGCCGCAGGGTCCGTCATCGCCGATGCCGGCCCCCATCTGCCGCGAGCGCCAGCGCTTGTTGGCTGGCAGGTCGGTCAAATCGGGACGATGGCCCTCGCGGGTGTGGATGATGTGGAAGCCCCGCGCGCGCATCGTCGCGAGCAGTTTCTTGATAGGCTCGATCGGCGCGCGGGTCAGCGACAGATCGTAACCCATCTTGTCGACATAGCCGCCGACGCCGCAGAAATCGATCTGCATGTCGATGATGACGAGGGCTGTGTTTTCGGGGCGGAGGTCGCCATTATACGGCCACGCGTAAGGCTCGGAGGCGATGGTGCGGGTGGTCTTGGTATGGTCGAGCATGAGTTACCTCGTGATCGAGAGTTCGGCGGGCGCGCCCGTCAATGTTCGTTTCGGCGAGCAGGTGATGATCATGATGGCGAGCGTCAGGATATAAGGCGCGGCGTTGAACAGGTGATAGCCCGAGGTGACGCCGACCGATTGCAGCGCCGGCCCAAGCGCCGCAGCACCTCCGAACGCGAGCGACGCCCACAGGCACAGCAGCGGATCCCAGCGCGCGAAGATGACGAGCGCGACCGCCGTGATGCCCTGGCCGCTCGAGAGGCCCTCGTTCCAGCTTCCGGGATAGAACAGCGACAGGAACGAGCCGCCGACGCCGGCGAGAAACCCGCCGATCATCGTGGCGCGCAAACGGATCACCAGTACCGAATAGCCCATCGCGCGCGCGGCGTCGGAGCTTTCGCCGGCAGTGCGGACGAGCAAGCCCCAGCGCGTCGTCTTGAAGGCCCAGTACAAGATCGGCGCGAGAATGACGCCGATGATAAAAAGAACATTGATGCGTAGCGCAGCCTGCACCTGCGGCACGTCGCTCCACCAGCCGAAATCGATCGCCGGCAGACGCGGGGCGGTCGGTTCGATCAACGGCTTGCCAAGATAGAAGGCGAGGCCCGTGCCGAACAGCATCAAGGCAATCCCCACCGCGACGTCGTTGACGCGCGGCAGCGAGCAGATGCCGGCGTGAAGCACGCCGAGCAGCGCGCCGGTGACTCCGGCGGCGAGAACGCCGAGCCAGGGCGAGCCGGTGAGATAGGAAATGCCATAGGCGCTCATGGCGCCCATCACCAGCGTGCCTTCGAGGCCGAGATTGATCCGGCCGGAACGCTCGGTGATGCACTCGCCGAGGCTGACGAACAGAAACGGCGTCGAGACGCGGATCGCGCCGCCGAGCACCGCGAGCGGGACCGTCCACAGCCCGATGTCGCCACTAGCCATGATATTGCGCCATCAGGATTTTCCTTTCAGGAAGCCGATCCGCCCATAGAGCGCGTCGCTCGCCAGCACGCAGACGAAGATGATGCCTTGCAGAACGAGGACCGATGCGTCGGGCAGGCCGAGACGGCGTTGCAGGAGGCCGCCGGAGGCGCTGATGCCGCCGAGCAGGATCGCCACGGGAATGATCGCCAGCGGATTATGCCGGGCCAGAAAAGCCACGAGAATGCCGGTGAAGCCATAGCCGGCCGCAAGGTTGGCATTGGTGCGGCCCTGGACGGCTGCGACTTCGATCATGCCGGCGACGCCGGCACAGGCGCCGGCCAAAAAGCAGATCGTGAGGATAAGCTTGCCGACGCCGAGGCCGACGATCTTGGCGGCGCGGACATTGCCGCCGGCGACGCGGGCGGCAAATCCAAAGACGGTGTGGTGGATCAGGATGTAGGAGGCGATCGCGGCGACCACGCCGAACACCAGTCCCCAATGCACGTCGGTGCCGGGGATGCTGCCGATCATGTTGGCGGCGCCGATCTCGCGCGTCGAGGGCTTGTTCAGGCTGGCGGGATCGCGCATCGCGCCCTCGACCAGATGGTTGAGGATCGCCAGCGCGATATAGACCAGCAGGAGACTGGAGATGGTTTCGTTGACGCCGCGATAGTGCCGCAGCCCGCCGGCGAGCATGATCCACAATCCGCCGCCGGCTATGCCGGCGATCAGCATTGCGATCTGGACCGCGATGGGCGACGCGCCCGGCATCGCCAATGCCGCGCTGGTCGCCGCGAGCGCGCCGACCAAGAGCGCTCCCTCGCCGCCGATAATCACCATGCCGAGTTGCGCGGGCAGCGCCGTGCACAGCGCCGTCAGGATCAACGGAGCCGCGCGGGTCAGCGTGTTCTGCCAGGAGAACCAGGTACCGAACGCGCCTTGATACATGTAGAAATAGAGGTCGAGCGGATTCTTTCCGAACAACGCGACGAACACGCCGAAGATTGCGAGCGCGGCGACCAGCGCCGCCCCCGGAATCAGAATATATTCGATCGCGCCGCCGAAGCGTTGCAGGAAACCTGGATCGGCGGCCGGGGCGATCGACGGCGTGTCGATGGTGTCCCCGACCTCCGCGCTCACGAGGTCGCTCCGATAACGCCCTCCAGCAGATAGTCCATCTTTTCGAGTTCAGGATCCTTCTGGCCGCGTTCGGTGCCGGCCGCGATCACCTGCTTGCCCTTGTTATCCATCAGCGGTCCCTTGAAGATGGTGTAGGTGCCGGCCGTGAGCTTGGCCTTGATGTCGTCGGCGTGCTTGCGGGCTTCTTCCGAGACCATCGGGCCGTAGGGCGAGACCTTGACGATCTCTTCCTTGAGGCCGCCGCGATAGAAATTTGGAATGCTTTCGCCGGACGCCATCATCTTCACGAACTTCGGATACAGTGCCTCCCAATTCCATTCCGCGCCTGTGAGATAGGCCTTCGGCGCCAGCGGCGACTGGTTGACGTGATAGCCGCAGACCATCGCGCCGCGTCGCGCGGCGTTCTCGACCATCGTTTTGGGGCCGTCGACATGGCAGGTCAGAACATCGACGCCCTGATCGATCAGGCTGTTGGTGGCTTCGGCTTCCTTGACCGGCATCGACCAGTCACCGGTGAAGATCACCTGCGTCGTCGCTTTCGGATTGGCGAGCTTGGCGCCGAGCGTGAAGGCATTGATGTTGCGCAGCACCTGCGGGATCGGCTTGGCGCCGACGAAGCCGAGCTTGCCGGTCTTGCTGGTGTGGCCGGCGACGATGCCGGCAATGTACTGCGCCTCGTCGATATAGCCGAAATAGCTGCCGGCGTTCTTGGGATCGGTCTCGGCCCACAGGCCGCCGCAATGTTCGAAGCGAAGTTTGGGAAACTTCTTCGCCATCTTGATCATGTGCGGGTTGTAGTAGCCGAACGAGGTCGGGAACAGCAGCGACGCGCCGTCGAGATTGATCATCGACTCGATGGTTTTCTCAACCGCGTCGGTCTCGGGAACCTTTTCCTCTTCGATGACCTTGAGGCCGGGCATTTTCTTGAGCGCCGCGGCGCCGGCCGCGTGGGCCTGATTGTAACCGTAGTCGTCGCGCGATCCGACATAGATGAAGCCGATCGTCGTATCGGCCGCGAAGGCACTGCGTCCGCCGAGCGCGCTGCCGAGCGTGAGTGCTGCGCCGCCCTGCAACAGACGCCGCCGCGAGATGTTTCTGAAACCCATGTGCTGCTCCCCTCGACCCGCAATTGGCGGGATGCCGCTGTCGAACCCAAAGGCGCGTCGGAACGACGCCGCCCGCGACGGTATCGCAAGCATCGTGCCAATGCCCGAAAGCAGGGCAGACGCGGAGCAGAAGCTGAAGGCAGTCCTTTAATTTATGAGGTTCCTGGATTGAGAAACGCCGTCAGTTCACGACATGGATTTGAGATGAAAGTATAATAATTAGGCAAAAATGTCGCGTTGTATGCAACAGAGTTCCGCATTTGCAGGCAGTGCTGCCGCTATTCCGCAGCCTTGGCGACCGGCGTCTGCCGGAACGCGCGCATCGGCGCGGGGAAACCGCAGGACGTGCCGTCAGTGACCTTGACCTGATCCTCCCATGGCAGCCGGAATGTGCCAGCAACCATGTCCTGCATGAAGGTGTAGGGGCAATCCATCGCGCCGCCCTTCACCGCGACATAGCCGCGATGCCAGAGTTGATAGATGTTGTTCTCGACGCCCCAATGGATGCGCGCCTCGCGCACCAGATCGGGCCGCACCTCGGCGGTGATGATCTCGTCGGCGCGGCCGGTGGTGCCGTGCGCGATGACGCTGCCGTCGAAATTCACGATCATGCCTTCGCCCATCGAATCGAACGAGCCGTCCGAGCCGCACATGCAGACATTCGCCGTTATCATCAGGTTCTGGAACGAATTCGCCTGATTGGTGAAGCGCCAGCTATCGCGGATCGGCGCAGTGTAGCCGGCGGTGCGGATCATTATCTCCGCGCCTTTGTAGGCGCATTCGCGCGCCATCTCCGGAAACATGCCGTCGTGACAGATGATGAGCGCGAGCTTCGCGCCCTTCGGCCCGTCGATGACGGGGATGCCGACATTGCCGGGCTCCCACGGTTCGACCGGAATCCACGGATGGAATTTGCGGTAGTAGAGCTTGATCTCGCCGGTGTCGTCGATGACGAGGCCGGAGTTGTACGGGTTGCCGTCGGGATTGAACTCCATGATGGAGAAGCAGCCCCAGATCTTGTTGTCGATGCACGCTTTCTTGAAGGCCGCCACTTCCGGTCCGTCGAGCCGGCACATGATGTCGGGGTTGGTGTCCATCGACAGGCCGTGCAGCGCATATTCCGGGAACACGACGAGGTCCATCGTGCCGAGATTGCGACGCGCCTTGCCAACCATGGACACGATGCGATCGGTTTGCCGCGCCAGATCCTGCTTCGTCACGACGACCGGCAGTTGAAGCTGCACGAGGCCTATGACGACGCCTTCGGGCGATTTGTTCAGTCCGCCAAGTCCGTTCATCGCTCGCTCCTTCGCAAGTTTGGAATTTCGGCGCAAGAAGACCGGATTTCGCAGGCCGATTAAAGGCGATAATTGAGGCGGTCGTTGCGCCGGCGGCAGTCATTCAGTTCGATGCGGCCTCTACGACCGCGCGCGATCATCCCTATATCGGTGATATGGCCACACCCGCTCTCGTCACCATACACCCGCGCCGCGCCTCGCCGATATTGGTTTGCAAGAAATGCCTCGGCCGGATCGATGACGGCAAACAACTTCGCAAAAACCTGAAATCGGAAGCCAGGCAGCGCAGTTCCGCTCAGGGCGCCAAGCCGCCGCGCGTCGTCATGACGACCTGCCTCGGCATCTGTCCGAAGCGGGCGGTTGTGGTGGCGAGTGCCGCAACGCTGGCGCAGGGCGAGTATCTGCTGCTGAAAGACAGCGATGCGGCCGAAGACGCCGCCGCGATCCTGATGCCGGAGCCGGTACCGAACCGTTAGGCGTCGCGCGGCCGCAAAATCCCGGCGAACATTATCCCCATCAATGCCGTGAGCGAAGCGACGCTGACAGCGTGCAGCGCCACGATCGACGTGTAATCCGTCTCGCTGTAAATTTCCAAAGGCACACCAAGCCGGCTATCGACAAAAAGATAGACGAGGAACGGCAGCGCCAGCACCGGCAAGGTCATGATGCGCTCCGACGGTCGAAACAGGATCGCCCCGAGCAGCACGCAGGGGATCAGAAACAATTCCACGCCGGATTTCAGGCCAACAAGTTTTACGCACAATACTGTGTTCGTGACGCCGGCAACGACCATCAGGATGCGTCCTGCCAGCGCGTTGCGCTTGGCGAGCGGGGACACCGCCAGAAACAGCGGCATCGTCAGCAGTGTCAGCCAGGCCGGCCACGCGGCGGTGCCGACGACCGCGTGCAGATAGAGCGGATAGAACGGCTGATTGCTGGCGATCACGAGCGCAATCGTGCCGGCGATCTTCGCCAGGGGATCGGGATTGTCCGTATAAGCGCGAACACGCGCCATCATCATCTGGAACATCGTCGGATCAACCTTGTCGCCGGCGTCAGTTGCTGCACAGCAAATTATCTGCTGCGCCCTTTAGCGCGGAATCCACGATCTCGGGAACCCTTGGGTGGCAAGATGCCGCCTACGGTTATTTGACTTGGAATTATTCCGGTTTCGCGAGACTGTCCGCGCGAACAGGCGACGAATAACGGCGATATGCGCCACGAGACCGGGAAAGAGACTGCGATGGCAAGCCTCAATATCAACGGCAAGACCTATGATGTCGATGCCGAGATGGATACGCCCTTGTTGTGGGTGATCCGCGAGAATGTCGGCCTCACCGGCACGAAATATGGCTGCGGCATCGCGCAATGCGGGGCGTGCACCGTCCATGTCGGCGGCGAGCAGGTGCGGTCCTGCAGCCTGCCGCTGAGCGAAGCCATCGGCAAGGATATCACCACGATCGAAGGCCTTGCCAAGGATGGCGTGATGCACAAGGTGCAACAGGCGTGGATCGCCAATGACGTGCCGCAATGCGGCTATTGCCAAAGCGGCATGATCATGTCTGTCGCGGCCCTGTTGCAGACCATCCCCAAGCCGACCGATGAGGACATTGACCTTGCGATCCAGAACATCTGTCGTTGCGGCACATTCCAGCAGGTGCGTGAAGCCATTCACGCCGCCGCGAACGCCTGAGGGAACGATCATGAACCATGTCCCCGCGATGAACCGCCGCTCCTTCGTGATTGGCGCCGCTGCCGTCGGCAGCGGTTTGGCACTCGGCTTCGACCTGCCGTTCGGCGGGCCGGGCGTCGTGCGCGCCGCCGATGGCTCGCCCGAAATCAATGCGTGGGTTGTGATCCGCCCGGACGACACGGTCGTCATTCGCGTCGCCCGCTCCGAGATGGGGCAGGGCTCACTGACGGGACTCGCTCAGCTCGTCGCCGAGGAACTTGAATGCGACTGGTCGAAAGTCACGACCGAATATCCGACGCCCGGCCAGAGCGTGGCGCGCAAGCGCGCGTGGGGAGATTTCTCGACTGGCGGCAGCCGCGGCATCCGCAGCTCGCAGGATTACGTCCGCAAGGGCGGCGCGACCGCGCGCCTCATGCTCGTGCAGGCCGCGGCTGACGAATGGAAAGTGCCGGCCGGTGAATGCAAAGCCGCCAAGAGCGTCATCACACATATGCCTTCCGGTCGCACTGTGACTTATGGAAAGGTCGCGGAAGCGGCTGCCAGGATCACGCCGCCGGCCGAGGTGACGCTCAAGGATCCGAAGGACTGGATCATCGCAGGGCAGCCGCTGAAGCGCCTCGACACGGCGGACAAGACCAACGGCAAGATGATGTACGGCGCGGATATCAAACTGCCGGGCATGCTCAACGCCGCGATCAAGGATTGCCCCGTCGTCGGCGGCAAGCTCAAGAGCTACGACGAGGCCAAGATCGCCGGCATGAAAGGCGTCCAGAAGGTGGTTCGCGTCGGCGGCAGCGCGGTCGCTGTCGTCGCCGACACCTATTGGCATGCGAAAGTGGCAATCGATGCGCTGCCGATCGTCTGGGACTCGGGCGACAACGCAAAGGTGTCCAGCGCGTCGATTGCCGCCTGGCTCGCCGAAGGTCTGGAGGCCGAGCAACCGGCTTTCGTCGGCAACAAGGCCGGCGACTTCAAGGCCGCCAGGGCCGGCGCCGCGAAGACTGTCGAGGCTGTCTATTCCTATCCCTATCAGAACCACGCCGCGATGGAGCCGATGAACGCCACGGCGCTCTACACGGCCGACAAATGCGAAGTCTGGACCGGGACGCAGAACGGCGAGGCGGTGTTCGCCGCCGTCGTCGAAGCCTCCGGCCTGCAGAGCAGCCAGTGCGAGGTCTACAAGCTGATCCTCGGCGGCGGTTTCGGCCGGCGCGGCATGACGGATTATGTGCGCCAGGCGGTTGCGATCGCCAAGCAGATGCCGGGCACGCCGATCAAGCTGATGTGGTCGCGCGAAGAGGACATGATGCATGGTCGCTATCATCCGATCACGCAGAGCAAGCTGATCGGTACCTTCGATGCCGATAACAACCTCACCGGACTGCACATGCGCATCTCGGGCCAGTCGATCCTGGCCAGCGTGCGCCCCGAGGCCTTGCAGAACGGCATGGATCCGGCGGCGTTTCAGGGCCTGAATGCGAGCGGCGAGGCGGCGATCGGCTACAGCGTGCCGAACCTGCTGGTCGATCACTCGATGCGCAATCCGCATATCCCGCCGGGCTTCTGGCGCGGCGTGAACATCAACCAGAATGCGATCTATCTCGAATGCTTCATGGATGAACTGGCGCATGCGGCCGGGCAGGATGCATTGGAGTTTCGCCGCAAACTGATGGGCAAGCATCCGAAACATCTGGCCGTGCTCAACGCCGTGGCCGACAGGATCGGCTGGACCACACCTGCGCCGCAAGGCATGTTTCGCGGTCTCTGCCAGCATATGGGCTATGGCAGCTACGTCGCCGGGGCCGCGGAGATTTCCGTGACGGACGGCAACAAGATCAAGGTGCATCGCATCGTCGCGGCGACCGATCCGGGCTACGCGGTCAACCCCGCGCAGATCGATCGGCAGATCGCCGGCTCGTTCGTCTACGGCCTGTCGGCATTGTTCTACGGCGAATGCACGGTGAAAGACGGCCGCATCGAGCAAGAAAATTTCGATACCTATCAGTCGATGAGGATCGCCGAGATGCCCAAGGTGGAATCGATCCTGATGCCGAGCGGGGGTTTCTGGGGCGGCGTCGGCGAGCCGACGATCTGCGTCGCCGCGCCGGCGGTGTTGAATGCGTATTTCGCAGCGACCGGAAAACGCATTCGCAGCGTGCCGCTCAAGAGTCACGATGTCGTCTTTGCCTGATGATGGTGCGTCTCCGCTCAGCGCTGGTTCTCGTTGCGATGCTCGCATCGCTGCGACCGGCCTTCGCGGCGCCGCCGCCGGGTGCGGCGTCGTGCTCAGGGTGCCATGCGATGAGAGACAAGCCATCGGCGATGCCGTCGATCTACGGCCGGGATGCGAACGAGACCTTTGCCGCGATGATCGCGTTCCGTGACGGGGTTCGACCGGCGACGCTGATGAACCGCATCGCCAAGGGTTTTTCCGATGACGAGTTGCGCGCGATTTCCGCGTGGCTTGCGACGCAGAAATAGAGGCGACGATGCGCAGCCGAAGAGATGTTCTGCGCGCGGCCGCATTCACGGCGGCCTCGATCGCCTTGCCTCTGCCAGCCTTCGCGCAGCGCTCGGCCAAGATCGTATTGATCGGCGGCGGCTTCGGCGGCGCCAGTTGCGCGCGGGCGCTGCGCCGGCTCGATCCGAAATTGCAGATCACGCTGATCGAGCCGAACGGCACGTTCGTCGCGTGCCCGATGAGCAATGAGGTCGTCGCCGGCGATCGCGACCTTGCCGCGCAGCAATTCACGTATGACAGGATCGCGGCCGACGGCATTACGGTCGTTGGGCAGACCGCAACGCATGTGGATGCGCAGGCGCGCAGCGTCACGCTCGCGGACGGATCAAGGCTGGCTTACGATCGCCTCGTGCTGTCGCCCGGCATCGAGTTGCGTTTTGATGCGCTGAAAGGCTACGACGAGACAGCGGCGGAGGAAATGCCGCATGCCTGGAAGGCCGGTGCGCAGACGCTTCTGCTGCGCAAGCAATTGGAGGCGATGGACGACGGCGGCGTTGTTGCGATCTCCGCCCCCGCCAATCCGTTTCGTTGCCCGCCGGGGCCCTATGAGCGCGCCAGCCTGATTGCGCATTATCTCAAGACAACCAAGCCACGCTCGAAGTTGATCATTCTCGACGCCAAGGACGTGTTCTCGAAACAGCGGCTGTTTCAGGCGGCGTGGAAAGAGCTGTACCCCGGCCTGATCGAATGGGTCGGCCTCTCGCAAGGCGGTGCAGTCACGTCGGTCGATCCCGCGAGCACCACGCTCAAAACGGACTTCGCGACATACAAGGTTCAGGTCGCCAATGTGATTCCGCCCCAGCGTGCCGGTCGCATCGCGCAGATCGCCGGCGTCACCGATCGGTCCGGCTGGTGCCCGATCGATCCGGTGACATTCGAATCAAAGCAAGAGCCAAACATCCATGTCATCGGCGATGCCTGTATCGGCGGCGGCATGCCGAAATCGGCTTTTACCGCGAATGCGCAGGCAAAAACCTGCGCGGCCGCTCTGGTCGCGTTGCTCGCCGGCGATCTTCCGGCAACGCCGAAACTCATCAACACCTGCTACTCGTTGGTGGCGCCCGATTACGGCATCTCGATCGCCGGCGTCTATGAGCCGAAGAACGGCCTGTTGACCGACATCGAAGGCGCGGGCGGCACCAGCCCGCTCGATGCGCCGCGCGAGGTGCGCGCGCAAGAAGCGGTTTACGCGCAATCCTGGTTCGACACGATCACGGGTGAGGTTTTTGGTTAGGGTTCTTCTGATGATCGCGGCGATGACGTCGTTCGGAATTGCGCGAGCCGACACGTTACGCGCCTATACAATCGTTGACGATGCGATCCCGATCTCGCTGACCGGCACGCAAGGCGACGCAATGCGTGGCCGCGCGATTGTCGCGGCGCGGCAGAACACCTGTCTTTTGTGTCATAGTGGACCGTTCGGCGAGCAGACCGGCAATCTTGCGCCTGATCTCGCTGGCGTGGGAAGCCGCTGGAGCGAAGGCCAGTTGCGCCTGCGCATGGTCGATGCATCGCGTCTTGATCCGGCGACGATCATGCCGTCTTACTATCGCGTCGAGGGCCTGCAACGTGTCGCGGCGCCGTTGCAGGGCAAGCCGATCCTGTCGGCCGAGCAGATCGAGGATGTCGTGGCGTATCTGATGACGCTGCGTGACGAGCAAATGAAAAGATGACGACAAACCGCAGACAGTTTTTGGGAAGCGCGGCGCTTGCGATGATGGCGATCAGCCTTCGTCCCGCGCAGGCAACGCCAGCCGCGATGAAATCGGCGATCAATGACGTCGTCAAAGGCGCTGTGGTGCGCACGGGCCGCGTCAAGCTCGACGTGCCGCCGCTGGTCGAGAACGGCAACACCGTGCCGCTGGTCGTCTCCGTCGAGAGCCCGATGACGGCCGAGCAACACGTCGTCAGCATTCATGTCTTCAACGAAAAGAACCCGCAGCCGAATGTCGGCAATTTCCATCTTGGCCCGCGCGCCGGCCGTGCCCAGGTCTCGATCCGTATCCGCCTGGCCGATACGCAGACACTGATTGCAATCGCCAAACTGTCCGACGGTTCGTTCTGGTCCGCGAGCGCCGATGTCGTGGTCACGCTCGCAGCCTGCACCGAGGAGGCGACCTGATGGCTTCCGCGCTCATCAATGTGCCGGCCACCGCCAAACGCGGCGACGTGATCGAGATCAAGACCTTGATGTCGCACATCATGGAGACCGGGTTTCGTCATACGGTGACGGGCGTGGCGATCCCGCGCGACATCATCACGGAGTTCGCCTGCCGCTACAACGGCGTCGAGGTGTTCCGTGCCGATCTGTTTTCGGCGTTTTCGGCCAATCCCTTCATTGCGTTCTTCACGATCGCCACCGAGAGCGGTACGTTCGAGTTTCAATGGAGCGGCGATAACGGCTTTTCGGAAACCGCCTCGGCGTCCATCACGGTCACATGAGACAGTTGTGCGTCATGGTCGTGTTGACGCTTGGGGTAACGCTGAGCGCCTACGCGACGGACATTCCGGCGAACGAGCGCCGCTCCGGTGCGACATTCATGACGCCGGAAACCCAAGCGATGCAGGCCGACGATACGTCGAACCCCGGTATGCTCGGCGTGCTCGACGGCGAGGCGCTGTGGAATAGAAGGATGGGCACAACCGACAAGTCCTGTGCGAATTGCCATAACGATGCGCAAACGAGCATGTCAGGCATCGCCGCGCGCTATCCGGCGTTCGATGAGACTGTGAAGGGCCCGGTCGATCTCGAACAACGCGTCAATCTGTGTCGTGTCAATCATCAGCAGGCTGCGACGTTGACGACCGATAGCCGCGATATGCTGGCGTTGACGGCGCTGATCGGCCGCCAGTCGCGCGGCATGCCTATCCAGGCGGGAAGCGATCCGCGGCTCGCGCCATTCGTCGCCGAGGGCCGCGACCTATTCACGAAGCGACAAGGCCAGCTAAATCTGGGCTGCACCAATTGTCACGACGACAACTGGGACAAGAGACTCGCCGGCTCGGCCATCACGCAAGGTCATTCGACCGGCTATCCGGTCTATCGTCTCGAATGGCAGGGGCTCGGCTCGCTTCAGCGTCGCCTGCGCAACTGCATGGTCGGCATGCGCGCACAGCCTTACGACGCCGATGCGCCTGAAACAGTCGCACTCGAACTGTTCCTGATGTCGCGCGCCCGCGGGATGTCGATCGAGACGCCGGCTGTACGGCCCTGACGGCGATAACGCCTCGGCTGCGCAAGCCCGCTCCTCCGGCCGTCCTTTCTGCCGGTGGACGAATGCGGCGCGCTGAGCCATAGACAGCGCAGATTTACGCGGTTCCAGAACCGCGCATTGAATGGTTGGAAACGCAATGACGCTCAGCATTCCCCTTACCCGGTCTGATCTCAAGGTTCTCCTTCTCGAAGGCGTCAACGACAGCGCCGTCGAGTTGTTCGCGACCGCAGGCTATACGAATGTCGAGCGGCTGCCCAAGGCGCTCGATTCCGGCGAGTTGCGCGACGCGATCAGGCATGTCGATTTGATCGGTATCCGGTCGCGCACGCAATTGACGAAGGACATTTTCACGGCGAGCGACCGGCTGATCGCGGTCGGCTGTTTCAGCGTCGGCACCAACCAGGTGGAACTCGATGCAGCGCGGCAGCGCGGCATTCCCGTCTTCAACGCGCCATTCTCGAACACGCGCAGCGTTGCCGAACTGGTGATCGGCGAAATCGTGATGTTGCTGCGGCGTATCCTGCCGCGCTCGACGGCAGCGCATGACGGGGGCTGGGACAAATCTGCGACCAACAGCCGCGAGGTGCGCGGCCGCACGCTTGGCATCGTCGGCTATGGCAATATCGGTTCTCAGCTCTCGACCTTGGCCGAGGCGATGGGCATGAAAGTGATCTATTACGATCACACCGACAAGCTGCGCCACGGCAACACCGAACCGACTGCGAGCCTGCGCGAGTTGCTGGAGCGCAGCGACATCGTCAGCCTGCACGTCCCCGAGACGCCTGCGACGAACCGCATGATCGGCGAGGCCGAACTGCGCCTGATGCCGAAGGGCTCGTATCTCATCAACAACAGCCGCGGCACCGTGGTCGATCTCGATGCGCTGGCGAAGGTGTTGCGCGAAAACCATCTTGCGGGCGCCGCGCTCGACGTGTTTCCGGTCGAGCCAACGTCGAATTCCGATCGCTTCTCCAGCCCGCTGCAGGGGCTCGGCAATGTCATCCTGACGCCGCATATCGGCGGCTCGACGGAAGAGGCACAGGACCGTATCGGCAAGGAAGTCGCGCGCAAGATGATCGATTATTTCGAGAGCGGCGCGACGATGGGCGCGGTCAATTTTCCGCAAGTGCAACTGAACGTGCGCCCGGCTGGCATCCGGCTCAGCCATGTCCATCGCAACGTGCCCGGTATGCTGCGGCGGCTCAACGAGGTCTTCCTCGCGCACGACATCAACATCATCGCGCAATATCTCGAGACCAGCGGCGACATTGGTTACGTCGTGCTCGACGCGGAGATGCCGGGCCAGATCGGCCGCAACATTCTGAACGAGATTCGTGCGATCGACGGCACCATCGGCGCGCGCCTGGTCTACGATCACGGCGGCACCGGCGGTTGATGTCGTGGCGTCAGGCCGGGGATCGATGTCCGGGCGAGCCGGCGCCGGTCGCGTCGTCCGGCCGCCCGGTCATTGCGACTTCGACGCCTGCTCGGCAGCTGTCATGTTGACGACCTCGACGCGGCGGTTTTCGGACGCGAGCCCGTTGGCTGAGTTCTTCAGCATTTTCTTGCCGTAACCGGCGGTGACGAGATTGGCTGGCGGCATACGGTAGGTGTCGATCAAAAAGCGCTTGACGCTGTTGGCGCGGCGCTCCGACAAATCCTGATTGTATGCGTCGCTGCCCTTCGCATCGGTATGGCCTCCGAGCATGAACACACCGCCAGCAAGCTCCTTGCTAGTCAGCGCGTCGCCGAGCGCCTTCAATTGCGGATCGGCGGTCCGTGACAATGTCGCGGAATTGAAATCAAAGTTGATGTTGAGATCGATTTTCGGACGCTTCGTTGCGATGGCGGCCATTTGCTCACGGTCTTGGAGCGACAGGCCTCGGCCTTGCGTCTGCATCTTCTTCACGAAGGCCGCATCGGCGGGCAGCGGTGCCGCCGGCGCGGATGAATCCGGTCCGCTCAGGCTGCGCGACGGCGAACTCGTTAGCCCGCGGACGATTTGCTGCGTCGACATGTCTTCGGCGTTGGCAAAGTCAACCGATGTCACCACGGCTGCCGTCAGCAGCATCGAGATAAAGGCACGAGATCGGAACGCGTTTCTGACGGTCATGGCTGCCTCCGCTATAGAACTTTCAGGTGCCAATTCTGCTGCACAAGGCTGCAGAAAGTCAATTCGCCGCAGGCACGCAATGTGACTTGAAAAGTTTCCGCTATGTTGCGACGGCAGTCCCGCTGCCGGCTTTCGTTTGCGACAATACCATGACGACACGCGCTCAACCCCAATCCATGAAGAGACAGCGATGAGCGGCGGACTGATAGCCCTTCTCGACGACATCGCCGGTCTTGCGAAAGTCGCTGCCGCGTCGGTGGACGACATCGCCGGGCAGGCCGCACGCGCCGGCATCAAGGCTGCGGGTGTCGTGATCGACGATGCGGCCGTGACGCCGCGCTACGTCGTCGGCTTCGACGCGGCGCGCGAACTGCCGATCATCAAGCGAATCGCGATCGGATCGCTGCGCAACAAACTGCTGATCCTGTTGCCGGTCTCGCTGGCGCTCAGCCTGTTCGCGCCGTGGGCGATCACGCCGTTGTTGATGCTGGGCGGCGTATACCTTTGTTACGAAGGCACCGAGAAGATCGTCGACACGATGAAGCCGCATGACGTCGAAAAGCCGGTCGGTCTGGCAGCGGCCACCACGGGCTCGCAAGCGCTGGAAGACCAAAAAGTGACCGGCGCAATCGGCACCGATTTCATCTTGTCCGCAGAGATCATGGCGATCACGCTGGCGTCGCTTCCTGAGGGCCCGTTCCTGACCAAGGCGATCATCCTGGCCGTCGTCGGGATCGGCATCACCGTCGCGGTCTACGGCGCGGTTGCGCTGATCGTGAAAGCCGACGATGTCGGGCTTGCGCTTGCGGCCAACACATCCGACAGCGTCTGGGGCGGCATCGGGCGCGGCGCAGGTCGCGGGCTGGTGCGCGGCATGCCGTATTTCCTGAAGGCGCTCAGCGTCGTCGGCACCGCTGCGATGATCTGGGTTGGCGGTGGCATCATCATCCATGCTGTCGAGGGCTACGGCTTGCCGCAGATCAATCATGCGATCGCAGTTCTGGGGCAATCCGCTGCCGCTATGGCGCCGGCTGCGGCCGCTGTGGTCGACTGGAGCGTGACAGCGTTTCTGTCCGGCGTCGCCGGCATTCTTGTCGGGCTCTTGATGATCCCGCTGGCGCATTTTGCGATCGCGCCAATCTGGAACTGGGTCCGCCCGCAGCACGAAGCAGCGTAGCGCCCCACGTCACTCGCCCCATGCGCAGACGCCAGCCGCAGCGCCGACCGCAAAGCGCCGCGTCAAGCAGCTTTCACTTTTCGCGGAAAGCGCGGTTCATCTGGTCGGTCAGCGGCTTGGTGAGATACGACAACATCGTCCGCTCGCCGGTCTGGATAAAGACCTCGACCGGCATGCCCGGCAGCAGCCGCGCTGTGCCGAGTCGCTTCATCTCGCTCGTGCCAATCGCGATGCGCACAGTGAAATAGGCCGGGCTCGCCTTGTCGTCACGTGAGACATCCGCGCCGATCCGCGACACGGTGCCGTTGATCTCCGGCGTGGTGCGCTGGTTGAAATTCGGAAATCGCAGCACCGCGCCCTGATCGAGCCGGATCTGGTCGATCTCCTGCGGCGTCACGTGAGTCTCGACGATCAGGCTATCGCTGTCCGGCACGATCGTCATCACGGTTTCGCCGGGACCGATGACGCCGCCGACCGTATGCAGCGTAAGGTCGTGCACGACGCCGGCCTTCGGCGCGCGCAGTTCGAGCTTCTCGGTCTGGTCACGCGCGGCGACCTGCTTCTCGATCGCCTCGGCCTGTTTCGCACGGATGTCAGCGAGTTCTTTCGCGACGCTCGAGCGAAAATCCTGGTCGATCTGCAAAATCTTCAATTCGGTTTCGGAGATCTTGCCGCGCGCCTGCGCCATCGATGCCGTGAGTTGCCCGCGCTCGCCAAGCAGCCGCGACTGGTCGCGCTGCAACGTCGTGAGACGCGTCAACGACACCAGCCGCTGATCCCACAATTGCTGCACGCCGCCGAGTTCTTTGGTCAGATATTCGGATTCCTGCTTTTTCGCTGTGACCTGATCGCTCAATCCGCCGATCTGGTCGTTGAGTTGCGCGACTTGTTCGCGCAACTGCCGCTTCTGACCGTCCGATGCCTCGAGACGAAGTTGAAAGAATCGCTTCTCGCCGGCGATAATCGCATCGGCGCTGGAATCATTTGCCTCCTTGATCGTCGGCGGAATCGCAAAGTCAGTGTCGCCGTCGCGCTCGGCCTGCAAGCGCGTGCGCCGCGCCTCCAATTCCCACAGGCTCTTGGTGACGGCGGCCAGATTGGCCCGTGCCACGGTCTCGTCCATCTGCACCAGCAGATCGCCGGCATTCACGCGCGCGCCGTCAGACACGAGCAATGTCTTCACGACGCCGCCGGCGGGGTGCTGAACTTTCTTGACGCTCGATTCGACGACAAGCGTTCCTGTCGAGATGATTGCACCGGACAGGCTTGTTGCGGCACTGAGAATGCCGAAGCTCAGCACGATGAGGCCTGCCGCCCCGCCGACGGCGATCATGTGATGCGTGATGGAGGTCGAGATCTTACTCATGGGCGGCCACCATCTGTTTCGCGGGCGCTGGATTGGTCGGCTGCAGCAACGGCAGCACCGACTCCGTCGTGCCGAAGGCTTGCAACCGGCCGTCGCGCAGCACCAGCAGATGATCGACGGCGCTAATGAGCGTCGGGCGATGCGCGATCACCACCACGATGCCGCCGCGGGCACGGACTCTTATGATCGCCTGCAACAGAGCGCGCTCGCCGTCGCTGTCGAGATTCGAGTTTGGCTCGTCCAGAACGACGAGGAACGGATCGCCATACAGCGCGCGGGCGAGCGCAATGCGCTGGCGCTGGCCACCGGACAGCATCAGCCCGCCGTCGCCGACGTCCGTCTCATAACCCCGCGGCAGTCGCAGGATCATGTCGTGCACGCCGGCCTGTTGCGCGGCCGACAGCAGTTTCACGGAGTCCGTCTCATGTGCAAAACGCTTGATGTTGTCGGCGACCGTGCCGCGAAACAATGCGACGTCCTGCGGCAGGAATCCGATCGAGCGGCCGAGCGCCTGCTGGTCCCATTGCGACAGGGCCGCACCGTCGATGCGGATCACGCCGCGGGCGGGCTTGATGACGCCAACCAGGGCACGCGCCAAGGTCGATTTTCCGGTGCCGCTGGGGCCGACGACAGCCACCGCGCTGCCGGCATTCAATGTGAAGGACACTTCGTGCAGCACGACCGCGTCCGAGCGCGGCGCCATCAGGCTGATCGATCCGACGCTCAACTGGCTGCTCGGCACGGGCAGCGCCGTGATGTGGGTCTTTTCGGGCATCGCGGCGACGGCTTCGCAGATCCGGCGGAAACTGTCGCGCCCGGCGATGAAGCCGCGCCAATTGGTGATTGCCAGTTCGATCGGCGCGAGCGCGCGGATCGACAAAATCGTGGCCGCGAGCATGACGCCTGCAGTGGCTTGTTGATTGATGACGAGCCACGCGCCGAGCGCCAGCACGCCGGACTGCAATGTCATGCGCAGGAAGCGCGAGGCGCTGCCAAAACCGCCGGTGAGGTCGGCGACGCGGCGTTGTGCGTCGAGAAAGCTCTCGGTCTGCTGCGCCCAAATCTCGGCCATCCGGCCTTGCAGCCCCATCGCGTGGACAACTTCGGCATGGTGATAGGCTGTCTCGGCCGTCGTCCGGCGCGAGGACGCGAGGCCGACCAGGGACGACGTCGGTTTCTTGGTCATCATTTCTGCGGCGGCGGTCATCAGCATCAGCAGAATTGCCCCGACCGCAACGGCGAGGCCCATGAGCGGATGGAATAGCGTGCAGACCAGAATATACAGCGGCGTCCAAGGCAGATCGCAAAACGCAACGGGACCGCTGCCGGCAATGAAACCGCGCACGGTGTCCAGATCGCGCATGATCTGCAAGCCGTCGCTGTTGCGGTTCAGCGCCGCAAATTGCACGCTGTCGAACACCGTGCCACGCATTGCGCCGTCATAAGCCTCCGCCATACGCGACAGCAATCGGCTGCGTAGCGTATCGACCCCGCCCTGGATGACGAGCAGCACCACCGCGATCGATAGCAGCCCGATCAGGGTCGGCACGCTGCGGCTCGGCAGCACGCGATCATAGACCTGCAGCATGAACAGCGGCCCGACAAGCATCAGCATGTTGATGAGAAAACTTGCCGCCGCCACGGTGATGAAGGCCGGCCGCAAGGTTTTGATCGCCGCCAGCACCGGCGGAGGGAGGGAAGACAATCGCAAGTGAGATGGGATCATGTGATGCGCCTGACAGCATTGCCGGGATGAAAGAAAAGGCGCGGCGTGCGCCGCGCCTTTTCGTTGGCGTCAGATGATGTGGGCGCCGTGCAAATCGAGCAGGCCGTGATCGAGGCCGCCGGCCACCGGCACGATGTCGATCACCTGCGCGACGACCGCCGTCGGCGCTGTGGCGCCACCGGCGACGCCGCCGAGCAATCCGTGATCGCCACCGAGCAGATTGCCCGCCAGTCCGTCGGAGCCGCTGCCCGTCAACAGGCCCAGGTCGAGAAGGTGCGGGCCGGCAGGACCGACATCGACGGCATTGACCGATGCGGTGTGACCATCGTTGCTGGGAGCGCTGAGCAGATCGAAAACGAGCCCGTTCGACTGCTGCGGACCGACATCGGCATCGACCAGATGTCCGGACGATGAATGCGACAGGTCGCCGATGACACCGCCGAGCAGCCCGCCATTATTGCCGCCATTGACGCTCAGCAACGGAAGAGTCTGCAAGGTGCTGCCGAGACCGTTGATGATTTCAGGTAGTGGGTTGGTCGGGTCGTTGCCGTGCAGCAAAGCATCGACTACGCCTGTGGTCGCATGGATCGTGTCGGTCAGATCATGGCCGATATTACTGATTCCTCCGTTCAGATTGCCGCTGAGAATATCGCCCGGCAAGTTCAGTGTGTCCGTGATGAGATTGGACGCACCGTTCGCGGCGGGTGCAAGACCGATCTCGCCAAGGCCGACGGTTTCGCCGAGATTGGTGATGCTATGCACGAGGTCTGCTGTTCCGGTCTGATGCGACAGCGTTTCAAGCTGAACATGGACATCCTTGATCAACGCATTGACGGCGTCGAAGATCGGCTGCGGAAGCGTGCCGGCTCCGGCGAGGTCCAACGGAGTCGTGCCCGGAGCTTGTGTCCCGCCGATCGTGCCGAGACCGAGATCACCCAGCCCGAGATTGCCGAGATCGAGACCTGATAGAATGCCGCCGGCCTCGGCGTTGCCGATCACCGGCAGGCCGTTCAGAAGCTGATCAAGCGGCAGTGCATTCGTGAAGCCGGCCTCGCCATTGGCGGAACCGAGCAAGGAAGCGACGTCGAGCGGTGTGTTGGTCTGTCCGTTCGCGTTGGTTTGATCGCCCTCCAAGGCGGTATCGTTTCCGCCAAGCGCGAGAGCGCTCAATGGAAGTCCCAGCGGCGAAGACGCGGACGTATTGTCCGAAAACAATGCGGCTGAGCCGAGCGCCTCGATGAGGCGATTGTTCGGGTCGGTGGTATTCAAGAGTGTTGCCATTTGAATTCTCCACGTTGGGTTGAACGCAGGAGATAACGGAGCAATTTGCCCGGCGGTCCAGAGCCCGCGGCAGACTCGTCAGGCGTTGCAAATGTTTTTCAAACGCAGCCGGTCCGTCTTGAAGCTCATTTAAGCGATATGGTTAAAGCCTACCTACGGCGGTAATTTTTTCCGTCGAAAACGGGTGAAGCGCGCCGAAGCGAAGCCTTTCGCAACTGCGTCATATGGAATAGATCACGCGCAACAATGTCTCTCCGGGCTCAAAATCGATGATTCGTTTCGACAACATCAGCAAGCAGCAAGGCCATCAGATTCTCTTCATCGAGGCGTCGGCGGCGCTTTTGAAGGGCGAGAAGGTCGGCCTGGTCGGTCCCAATGGTGCAGGGAAGACGACGCTGTTTCGCATGATCACCAGCCATGAGACACCTGACGAAGGGCAGGTCGCGGTCGATCGCGGCGTGACGATCGGCTATTTCAGCCAGGATGTCGGCGAGATGGACGGCCGCAGCGCCGTCTCCGAAGTGATGGACGGCGCGGGGCCGGTGAGCGCGGTCGCGACCGAGTTGAAAGAACTTGAAACCGCGATGGCCGATCCCGATCAGGCCGACACCATTGATGCGATCATCACGCGCTACGGCGAGGTTCAGGGCCGCTTCGAGGAACTCGACGGCTACGCGCTCGACGGCCGCGCGCGCGAAGTGCTGGCCGGTCTCGGCTTCAGCGACGAGATGATGGACGGTGATGTCGGCGCGCTGTCGGGCGGCTGGAAGATGCGCGTGGCGCTGGCGCGCATCCTGCTGATGCGGCCCGACGTGATGCTGCTCGACGAGCCGAGCAACCATCTCGATCTCGAGAGCCTGATTTGGCTCGAACAGTTCCTGAAAGGCTATGAAGGCGCGCTGCTGATGACCTCGCACGATCGCGAGTTCATCAACCGTATCATCACCAAGGTCGTCGAGATCGACGGCGGCGGGCTCACCACCTATTCCGGCAATTACGATTTCTACGAGCAGCAGCGCGCGCTGAACGAGAAGCAACAGCAGGCGCAGTTCGAGCGTCAGCAGGCGATGCTGTCGAAGGAGATCAAGTTCATCGAGCGCTTCAAGGCGCGCGCGTCGCATGCCGCGCAAGTGCAGAGCCGCGTCAAGAAGCTCGACAAGATCGAGCGAGTCGAGCCGCCGAAGCGCCGTCAGGCCGTGTCGTTCGATTTTCTGCCGGCGCCCCGCTCCGGCGAAGACGTCGTCAGCCTGAAGAACGTCCACAAGGGCTACGGCAGCCTGCGCATCTATGAGGGCCTGGATTTCTCCGTCCGCCGCCGTGAGCGCTGGTGCATCATGGGCGTTAATGGCGCCGGCAAATCGACCTTGCTGAAGCTGGTCACGGGTGCGACCCAACCTGACAACGGCACGGTGGCGATGGGCGGCAGCGTCAAGATGGGTTACTTCGCACAGCATGCGATGGAAGTGCTCGACGGCGAGCGCACAGTGTTTCAGTCGCTGGAAGACTCATTCCCGCAGGCCGGCCAAGGCTCGCTGCGCGCGCTGGCCGGTTGCTTCGGGTTTTCCGGCGACGATGTCGAGAAGCGTTGCCGTGTGTTGTCGGGCGGCGAAAAGGCGCGGCTGGTGATGGCCAGGATGCTGTTCGACCCGCCGAACTTTCTGGTGCTCGACGAGCCGACCAACCATCTCGACATGGCGACCAAGGAAATGCTGATCGCGGCGCTCGCGCAATTTGAAGGCACCATGCTGTTCGTTTCGCACGACCGGCATTTCCTGGCGGCGTTGTCGAACCGCGTGCTCGAACTGACGCCGGACGGCATTCACCAATATGGCGGCGGCTATACCGAATATGTTGCGCGCATCGGCCAAGAAGCGCCGGGTCTGCGGAGCTGAGCCGCGCCGGGAACCTTGCCACGCCAGATCGATTAGCTGTGCATGGCCTGCTGTCATCGCATTGTTTCTGCACGCAATTCCGGGTCCCGTTGAATGCCTCATCACCCCGCGACGGATCCGGTTGCCGACTTCATCAAGTCCCACGATCTTGAAGGGTTTTCGCACGATCTGAATTTTGACGGTATCACGGCATTCGCCGCGAAGCTCTGCGAGGCGCCGACAGCCTTCATCAGCCTGGTCGAAGACAAGCGGCAGCGGTTCTTGTCGCGGGTCAAACTGGACATCGAGGAGACGTCGCGCGAGATTTCGTTCTGCGCGCATGCGATGCAGCAGTCCGATCTGATGATCGTTCCGGATGCCACGAAGGACTCGCGGTTTGCGAACAATCCGCTCGTCACGGGCGGGCCCACCATTCGCTTTTATGCAGGCGCGCCGTTGGTCTCGCAGGATGGCGTGCCGTTCGGCGCGTTATGCGTCGTCGATACCGAGCCGCGCCACGGCCTGTCCGATCTGCAGAAGCAGGGTATGACCGTTCTTGCCCGGCAGGTGATGCTCGGCATGCGGTCGCGTCGTGCCGCCAAGAGCCGCCGCGACCTCGAAAGCGACGTCGAACGCACGCTGACGGAAAGCGAGCAGAAGTTTCGCATTCTCGCCGACAGCATGCCGCAGATGGTGTGGTCGACGTTGCCGGATGGCTTTCACGATTACTACAATGCGCGTTGGTATGAATTCACGGGCGTGCCGGAAGGCTCCACCGATGGCGAGGGCTGGAACGGCATGTTTCATCCCGACGATCAGGAGCGGGCATGGGAGATTTGGCGACGCTCGCTGGCGACCGGCGATCCCTACGAGGTCGAGTATCGATTGCGCAATGCCAACGGCCAGTATCGCTGGACTTTGGGCCGAGCGCTGGCGATGCGCGACGCCGATGGAACGATCATTCGCTGGTTCGGCACCTGCACGGACATCCACGATCAGAAACAGCTTCTGGAAACGCGCGAGATCATCAGCCAGGAGTTGAGCCATCGCATCAAGAATATCTTCTCGGTGATCGGCGGTCTCATCAGCCTGTCGCGGCGCGTGCATCCGGAGATGGCAGAGCTGGCGGCCGATCTGCGCAGCCGCGTGATGGCGCTCGGCCGCGCGCATGATTTCGTGCGGCCGCACAGCGCACATTCACAACCAGCGACCCGCGAGACGAATCTTCACGGCATGCTCGACGAATTGCTGTCCCCGTATAATTCGTCGGATAAATCCAAGATCGTAATGAAGGGCGACAACCCGCCGATCGACGATCGATCGACGACACCGCTGGCGCTAATCTTTCACGAACTCGGCACGAACGCCGCGAAATACGGCGCGCTGTCGACGATCGATGGGCGCATCGTCATTACGATCGCGCGGGACGCCGGCACGGTTCGCATCGACTGGACCGAGATCGATGGTCCGCCGGTGACAACGCCGCCGGCGCGTGCAGGCTTCGGCTCGACTCTGCTTCAAATGAGCGTGGAGCGTCAGCTTGGCGGCAGCTTCAGTCGCGACTGGGATTCGGACGGACTCCGAGCGACGCTGCGCATTCCGGTCAGTGCGATGTCGCGGGGGAAGGTTGAGGCGTGAGAGACGTCTTCCGGTGCGAGCCCATCCGGATTTAGAACAACGTCATATTCGTCACTTCGTCCTTGCCGCACGCGCCGGCGGCATGGTGGACGGCGTTGAGGATCGCATTGTCATCGAACGGCTTCCGGATAAAGCCGATGGCATTGTCGGCGCGCGGGTTGATCTGCGCCGGATTGGCGGTGACGTAGATGACCTTGATGCCGTGCTCCCTCGCGATCTGGCAGGCGATGTCCGGGCCTGTGAGACCGTCGCGCAAGTTCAGATCGACCAGCGCGATGTGACTGCCGGCCGCGGCGGCGAGCGCGCTCTTTTTGTCCGCCGCGATCGCCGACACGGCGTAGCCCGCCTCTTCAAGAATGCGTTCGATATCAGTGGCGACGAAAATCTCGTCTTCGACGATCAGGACGGTATGGGTCATTCAAATTCCAACAGGCGGCGCTGCGGCGATCGGGACATACTAGATCTAGACCGTTTCAACACGGCTGTTTTACTGCGGTTCCCGGCTTGTCGGAAAACTTCTGCGCTGGCTGAGAGTCTCAGCACGCTGTGTTGCGCAGGCGACACTCACCGGACGGCCGCTAGCCGGACTTGATCGTCAGCCCGTTCAGAAGCAGATCGATATGGGCGTCGAGGAATTCGGTGACGTCGATATGCCGGCGGGTATCGAACATCAACCACCAAACGTTGAGCAGAATGGCGGGACTGAGCACGATCTCGGCGAACGCGACGACTGGGCCCGAGCGGAATTCACCGGCTGCGACGCCGGACTGCAGCAGCCCGCGCAGTTGGAACAGGAACGGCTGCACCAGTTCCTCGTGGTGACGATCGACCAGATCGGGAAAGCGCCGACCCTCCGCGATCAGAAATCGGAAAGTTTCGCGACAAATGCGGTTCTCCACGATCTGCTGATACATAAAAGTCAGCAAGGCCCGCAGCCGATCGACATGGCTTCCTTCCAGTCGGCCTGCAAGTTCTTTCAGCGCGGCAAACAGCGGCTGGGATTTCTGCCGGATCATCTCCTCGAAGACCCGCTCCTTCGTCTCGAAATAAAAATAGATTGTGCCCTTGGTGACGCCGGCGCGCTGCGCCACATCTTCGAGGCGGGTTGCCGCATAGCCGTTCAGCACGAATTCCTCGAATGCGGCGTCGAGGATTTCGGCGGGGCGTTCCGCCTTGCGGCGGGCTCTCATGGTCGGCTGCAAGCCCATCCTACGGAAATACCTTCTCGACGATTACCCAGAAAATATTATTGACTTGCGGGTTAGTCAATAATATTCCTTCGCACTGCACAATGGCGCAAGCGCGCCTCAGTCCGGGCGTTGCCATGCCGTCGAACGTCAAGTCTCGCAACTTCAGTCTGGCCGGGATGTTGGTCGTCGCCACCGCGCTGGCGGGCTGCGGCAATCCTGCTGCGCCGCAAAAGCCGAAGCTGTTCGTCACCACCGAAGTGACGAAGTTGCAGCAAAGGCGGGCCTCGGTCTCGCTGACCGGCGATGTCCAGGCCCGCTTCAGGGCCGACCTTTCGTTTCGGGTCAGCGGCCGCGTCACCGAGCGGCTGGTGGATGTCGGCGCTCACGTCATCGAGGGAGACTTGCTGGCGAAGATCGATCCGACCGAGCAATTGGCGGATATCAACTCTGCCAAGGCCAATGTGACAGCGGCCGAATCTCAGCTCCGCGTCGCCCAATCCAATTTCGAGCGGCAAAAGGGATTGATCGAAAAAGGCTTTACCACCCGGCCGACATACGATCAGGCGGAGCAGGCGCTGCGGACCGCGGAGGGAACGCTCGACGGCGCGAAGGCGCAACTCGGCACCTCCAACGACGTGCTGACCTATACCGAACTGCGCAGCGGCGCATCCGGCCTGATCACGGCGCGCAGCATCGAGGTCGGACAAGTTGCGCAGGCGGCCCAGACCGCCTTCACTTTGGCGCAGGACGGCGCGCGCGACGCCGTGATCGATGTCTACGAATCGATCTTCTTCCAGCAATTCGAAAGCGACGTTGTCGAACTCAGTCTGGTTTCCAATCCCGAAATCAAGGCGACCGGGCGCGTCCGTGAGGTCTCGCCGACGATCGATCAGAAATCGGGGACCGTGCGCGTCAAAATTTCGATCGACAATACGCCGCCCGAGATGACGCTCGGCAGCAGCGTCACGGCAACAGGTCGGTCAAAGCCCGTGCAGCGGATCGTCCTGCCGTGGAGCGCGATGACGTCGATCGCGCGCGACCCCGCTGTCTGGATCGTCGATCCCGCCTCGAAGCAGGTGTCGTTGAAGCGCGTCAGCGTCGATACCTACGAGTCCGAGATGATCGTCATCAAGGACGGACTTGCGCCGGGCGAGCGCGTCGTCGTCGAGGGCGGCAAGATGCTGACCCCCGGCCAGATCGTCACCTTCGAGGGAGATGGCAAATGATGACACGGCATCTCGTCAAGCTCGCTCTGGTCGTGATCTCGGCAACAAGCGTTGCCGCCTGTTCAAAAAAGCAGGAGGCGGCCGAGCCGGTTCGGCCGGTGATATCGATGATATTGAAACCGGCCTTGACTGGCGTCGATTCTGTCGCCGGCACGGTTGAGCCGCGTATCCGGACCGATTTCAGTTTCCGCGTGCTCGGCCGTCTGATCGCCCGCACCGTCTATGTCGGCGACACGGTGCAGAAGGGCCAGACCTTCGCCGCGATCGATCCCGCCGCGCTCGAGCTTGCGGTGCGCTCGGCAACGGCGCAGTTGACGAACAGCCGTGCGCAGTTGGTCAGCGCCGCCAACGCGGAGAGCCGGCAACGCGTGCTGCTGGGTGTCGATGTCACCAGCAAGGCCTCCTTCGAGAACGTCGAGCAGGCCCGCGCCAGCGCCGACGCCAGCGTGACCGGCGCCGAAGCCAATCTGGCGAAAGCGCGCGAACAACTCAGCTACGCTCAGTTGCAGGCGGAATTCGACGGCGTCGTCACCGCCGTCGGCGCCGAAGTCGGCCAGATTGTCTCGCCTGGATCGATGGTGGTTACGATCGCGCGGCCCGATATCCGCGAAGCGGTGATCGATGTCGCCGACGATACCGCGAGCGGCTTGAAGATCGGAACGCCGTTTGCGGTCGGACTTCAACTCGATCGCGGAATTAAAGTGGACGGCAAGGTGCGCGAGATCGCGCCGCAAGCGGATGCCGCGACCCGCACGCGCCGCGTCCGCATCACGCTCGACAATCCGCCGGAAACGTTTCGCCTCGGCACCACGGTCGTCGCGAGCGAAGCCAGCGGGCGCGGACAGATCTTGACGCTGCCGAAATCCGCCATTCTCACGAAGGACAGCAAAACGTTTGTCTGGCTGGTCGATCCCGACGCCAAAACCGTCGCCCAGCGCGGGGTCGAAACATCGACAGACGACAATGGCAGCATCCGCGTGGTGTCGGGAATCGAGGCCGGCATGCGCATTGTCACCGCCGGGGTGAATACCCTCAAAGAGGGCCAGAAAGTTAGGCTCGATCAGGGACCAGCATTGTGAAAACATTCAATCTGTCCGACTGGGCCATCGAGCATCGCTCGCTCGTCTGGTACTTCATGATCGCGTTCATGCTGGCGGGCCTGTTCTCGTATTTCCGGCTTGGTCGCGAGGAAGATCCCGACTTCACCATCAAGGTCATGGTCATCCAGGCCAAATGGCCGGGCGCCTCGGCCGAAGAGATGACGCGTCAGGTCACGGACCGGATCGAGAAGAAGCTCGAAGAGATCGAAATCCTCGATTACACGAAGAGCCTCACCGTGCCGGGCCAGACCACGATCCAGGTCGTCCTGCGTGACACGACCCGGCCGCGCGAGGTCGCGACGACCTGGCTGCGCGTCCGCAACATCATCACCGACATCAAGGGCGATTTTCCGCAAGGCGTCGTCGGTCCGGCCTTCAACGATCGCTTCGGCGACGTCTATGGCAACATCTACGCCTTCACCAGCGACGGCCTGAGCCAACGCGAACTGCGCGACCGCGTCGAGGATGTGCGGGCAAAGGTGCTGACGGTGAAGAATGTCGGACGCGTCGAGATCATCGGCGAACAGGACGAGGTGATCTACCTTGAATTTTCGACGCGGCGCATCGCGGCGCTCGGCCTCGACCAACGCACGGTGGTGTCGTCGTTGCAGGCGCAGAACGCGATCGCCGCATCGGGCGTGCTGCAGGCCGGGCCGGAGCGGATCGCCGTACGCGTCAACGGCCAGTTCACGTCGGAGGAGAGCCTCAAGGCGATCAATCTGCGCGTCAACGACCGGTTTTTCCCCTTGACCGATGTTGCGACCATCACGCGCGGTTACGCCGATCCGCCCGTGTCGCTGTTTCGCTTCAACGGCGAGCCGGCGATGGGCTTGACGATCGGCATGAAGCCCGGCGCGAACCTGCTGGATTTCGGCGAGGCGCTGAAGGCAAAAATGAAAACGATCGTGACCGATCTGCCGATCGGTGTCGGCGTGCATCTGGTGTCCGATCAGCCGCTGGTCGTCGATGAAGCCGTGTCCGGCTTCACCCGCGCGCTGTTCGAGGCGGTCATCATCGTGCTCGCGATCAGCTTCATCAGCCTCGGCATGCGCGCCGGCCTCGTCGTCGCAATCTCGATTCCGCTGACGCTTGCGATCACGTTCCTCTTCATGGAGTATCTCGGCATTTCATTGCAGCGCATCTCGCTCGGGGCGCTCATCATCGCGCTCGGTCTTCTCGTCGACGACGCGATGATCGCGGTCGAGATGATGGTCGCGCGGCTGGAAGTGGGCGACGACCTGAAAAAGGCCGCGACCTACGTCTATACGTCGACGGCGTTTCCGATGCTGACCGGCACGCTCGTGACCGTCGCCAGTTTCATTCCGGTGGCGCTCAACGACAGCGGCGCCGGCGAATTCACCTTCACGCTGTTCATCGTGATCGCGGTCTCGCTGATCGCGTCCTGGGTCGTCGCGGTGGTGTTCACACCGCTTCTCGGCATCACGATTCTGCCGGCGACGATGAAGCATCACACCGAAACGAAGGGCCGCTTCTCGCGGATGTTCTCGCGCGTCCTGCTGCTTGCGATGCGGTTTCGCTGGGTCACGATCGCCATCACCGTCGCCGTGTTCGGACTGTCGGTCTACAGCATGAGATTCGTGCAGCAGCAGTTCTTTCCGTCGTCGGACCGCAACGAGCTGATCGTCGACTGGAACCTGCCGCAGAATGGCTCGATCGCAGAGACCAACGCCCAGATGGCGCGCTTCGAGCAGGACATGCTGAAAGGCGAAAGCGACATCGACCACTGGTCGACCTTCGTGGGCGAAGGCGCGCCGCGTTTCGTGCTGTCTTATGACGTGCAGCTTCCCGACGTTTCGTTCGGACAGACCGTGATGGTCACGAAAAGCCTCGAGGCGCGCGACCGGCTGAAGCCGAAGCTCGAGGCCTATCTGAAGAAAACCTTCCCCGGCACCGACGCCTTTGTGAAGCTGCTCGAGATCGGGCCGCCGGTCGGCCGTCCGATCCAGTATCGCCTCAGCGGACCGGAGATCAACAAGGTGCGAGAATATACGCAGCAACTCGCCGGCGTGATGGGCTCCAATTCTCATATCGGCAACGTCGTGTTCGACTGGATGGAGCCGGCGCGCGTCGTCAAGGTCGACGTGTTGCAGGACAAGGCGCGTCAGCTCGGCGTCACGTCCGAGGACATCGCCACGACGCTGAACGGCATCGTCGCCGGCAATTCGGCGACCCAGGTGCGCGATTCGATCTATCTGATCAGCGTTCTCGGCCGCGCCAATGCCAGCGAGCGCGGATCGATCGAGACGTTGCGCAACCTGCAACTGAGCGGCACCAACGGCCAGTCGGTGCCGCTCGCCGCCGTCGCGACGCTGCGCTACGAACTCGAGCAGCCGGCGATCTGGCGGCGGTCGCGGCTGCCGACGATCACGCTGAAGGCCGGCGTGATCGACGAGTTGCAGCCGGCCACGGTGGTCGCCCAGCTCGCCGGCCCGATCGGCGAATTCGCGGCGAAGCTGCCGCCGGGTTACACGATCGCGACCGGTGGCGCCGTCGAGGAAAGCGGCAAGGGGCAGGGCCCGATCATCGCGGTGGTGCCGCTGATGCTCATCACCATGGCGACGATCCTGATGATCCAGTTGCAAAGCTTCCAGCGGCTGTTCCTGGTGTTCGCGGTCGCGCCGCTGGCGCTGATCGGCGTGGTCGCCGCGTTGCTGCCGAGCCGCGCGCCGCTCGGGTTCGTCGCCATCCTCGGCGTGCTGGCGCTGATCGGCATTTTGATCCGCAACTCGGTCATCCTGATCGTGCAGATCGAACATCTGCGCGAGGAGGGCAGGTCCGACTGGGACGCGGTGGTGGAGGCGACCGAACACCGCATGCGGCCGATCGCGCTGACGGCGGCGGCGGCGTCGCTCGCGCTGATCCCGATCGCGCGTGAGGTGTTCTGGGGGCCCATGGCCTATGCGATGATGGGCGGCATCATCGTCGGCACGGTGCTGACGCTGCTGTTCCTGCCGGCGCTCTATCTCGCCTGGTTCCGGATCAAGATGCCGGCCTCGCCGAAGACGCATGCGGATGAGATGCACGCGTAATCGAGCCCCGGAATGACGGTGCGGTGTTCTACAGCCAGCCGTTGCGGCGGAAGCGCAGATACAGAAATCCGCAGACCGCCAGAATGCCGCCGAGCACGACATAGTAGCCGTACTCCCACTTCAATTCCGGCATGTGCTCGAAATTCATGCCGTAAATGCCGGCGACGGCTGTCGGCACGGCCAGGATCGCGGCCCATGCCGCCAGCCGCCGGGTGATCTCGTTCTGCTGCGACTGGCCCGACATCAGGCTGGCTTCAAACGCGAACGCCAAGACCTCGCGCAGGGAATCGATGTCCTCCTGCGCGCGCTTGACGTGATCGAGCACATCGCGAAACAGCGGCTTCATCGCACCGTCGATCGGCAAGACGTCAGTATGTTCGAGCCGCTTGCAGACATCGACCAGCGGGCCGACGGCGCGGCGCAGCTTCAACAGATCGCGGCGCAACTTATACAGCCGCTCGAACTCCGAGTGGTGCAGCGAGCGGCGCAACACGCCGTCCTCAATGTGATCGACTTCGGTCTGGATCGTCTCGATCACCGGCATGTAATTGTCGACGATGAAATCGAGGATCGCATAGAGGATGTAGTCCTCGCCGTTCTTCAAGGTGGTCGGGCAGGATTCGCAGCGTTCGCGCACGGCGGCATAGGACGTCGAGGCGCCGTGGCGCACCGAGATGACATAGCCCTTGCCGAGAAAGACATGCGTCTCGCCAAAGGCAATGTGTCCGTCCTTCAATTGCGCCGTCCGGGCGACGACGAACAACGCCTCGCCATATTGTTCGACCTTCGGATGCTGATGCGCGTTCGAGGCATCCTCGATGGCGAGCGGATGCAGATCGAACTGCACGCGAACCTTCTCGAGCAATTCCGTGCTGGGCTCCAGCAGCCCGATCCAGACGACGTGATCCGGCTTCTTCGCCCAGTCGCCGGCCTCCTCGATCGGAATGTCGGCAACGCGACGGCCCTTCGCGTAGACGCTCGACGCGACGACTCCGGCCTCGGTCTTGGAAACAACGGCGCTTCTGGTCATCATGTTCATGGCGCACCTGCCGTCTGGATCGGTTTCGGATCATGTTCTGTTGCACAGCATGTCATGTACTCTCTCAAGACTGAAGAGTTTCTGAATGGCGCCGTGCTGCGGTGCGGTGTTCACGCCGGGGTCGTCGTCAACCGGATTTGTCACCCGAACGCACTTGCTATAGATGCGTGACGATGCGCTTCACCTTCGTTCATGCCGCCGATCTGCATATCGACAGCCCGCTGGCCGGTCTGCGGCTGAAGGACGAGGCGGTCGCCAAACGCTTCGCCCAGGCCGGCCGACGCGCGGTCGAGGCGCTGATTGCGGAGACAATCGCCAGCAAGGCGGCGTTTCTCATCGTTGCGGGCGACGTGTTCGACGGCGACTGGAAAGACGTCAGCACGGGATTGTTCTTCGTCAAGGCCATCAGCGCGCTGCACCGCGCCGACATTCCGTGTTTTATCGTCAAGGGCAACCACGACGCCGAGAGCCTGATGTCGCGCGATCTGGCCTATCCCGACACGGTGAAAATCTTCAAATCGAGCAAGGCTGAAACCATTCCGCTCGACGAGCTGCGCGTCGCGCTGCACGGCCGCAGCTTTCCCAATCGCCTCAATGCGGATTTCGTCGAGACCTATCCGAGGCGGCGCGACGGCTGGCTCAATATCGGCGTGTTGCACACCTCGCTCGACGGCACCCGCGGCCACCAGGGCTATGCGCCGTGCAGCGTCGATGACCTCAGGCGCTTCGGCTATGACTACTGGGCGCTCGGCCACATTCATGCCGCCGAGATCGTCAGCCGCGACCCGTGGATCGTATATCCCGGAAACCTGCAAGGCCGCTCCGTGCGCGAGACCGGCGCCAAGGGTGCGATGCGGGTCACGGTCGAGGACGGCCGTATCGTCGACGTGACGCCGCTGGCGCTCGACGGTGCGCGCTGGGCGCATCTCGCCGTCGACGTGGCCGACGCCGAGAGCGAGGCCGACGTGCTGGCGCGGGTCTCCGATGCCATGGCAGCGGCGCATGCGACGAGCGAAGGCCGACCGCTGGCGCTGCGCGTCACGCTATCCGGCGCGACGGCGCTGCATAATCACCTCGTCGCGCGGCGGGACATTCTCCAGGACGACGTGCGCGGCAGCGGCTTTCAACTGTCGTCGGAGTGCTGGGTCGAACAGCTCAAGATCAGGACCACATTGCCCGCACGATCCACCGCTGCTTTAACCGCCGTCGATGCGCTCGACGTCGATGCGCTGCTGGCCGAGGCGGCGAGCGATCCGGACTTCGCGGCGGTGCTCGCTCAACTCACGGACGAAATCAAGGCCAAGCTGCCGAAGGATCTGCACGACGATCTTCAAGCCTCCGACGTGCTGAAATCGCTGACCGACGATGCGCGGGCGCTCCTCGCCGGAGAATTGTCGTGAGGATCGAGCATCTGCTGTTCGAGCGTTACGGGCTGTTTTCGGATCGTCGATTGTCGTTTCATCCCGAAGCGGCGCTGCATGTCGTGCTCGGCCCCAACGAAGCCGGCAAGACGTCGGCGCTCACGGGCATCGGCGATCTGTTGTTCGGTTTCGGCGTGCGCACCGGTTATGATTTCAGGCACGAGAGCAAGAACCTGCGGATTGCCGGTGCCTTTCGTCATTCGGACGGCCGCAGCTTTTCGGCGCGTCGGCGGAAGGGCAACAAGAACACGCTGGTCAACGATGCCGACCAGCCGCTACCGGACGACACGCTGGCGGCGCTGCTCGATGGCTTGACGCGCGAGGCGTTCAACCGCGACTTCGGCCTGACCGCGCGGGCGCTGCGCGAGGGCGGCGAGGAATTGCTCAGCGCCGGCGGGCGTCTGGCTGAGACGTTGGCTGCGAGTTCGGCCGGCATGACGGCGCTGTCGCGCGTCAAGGACCGGCTGCAAGGCGACGCTGACGACTTGTTCACGCCCCGCAAATCCGCCGGCAAGCACTTCTATCTCGCCGCCGATCGTCGCGACGCCGCCGACAAGAAGCTGCGCGAATCGATCGTGACGCGCGAGGCTTTGCAGCAATTGCAGACGGATGTCGCGGAAGCGGGCGCCAAGAAGCAATCGCTGACCGCCGCGCATGTGGCGAGCACCGGCAACCTGGCGCGTCTGCAGCGGACCCAGCGCGTGCGCTCGCATCTGGCCAGGCTCGACGCGATTAAAGCGGATCTGGCGGCGCTGGCCGCGTTGCCGCGCGTCTCCGAGCAATCGCTGGCCGACTGGCGCGGGGCGTTCGACGCCGACGCTACGCTGTCGCGCGAGATCGCCGCGCTCGATGCGACGGCGGCGAGCGATGCGGCCGAGATCGCCGCCCTTTCAGTCGATGACTCTTTGCTCGCCGAAGCCGGCGTGATCGACGAGCTATCGGGGCGCGCATTTGTCATCGACAAGGATCTGAAAGATTTGCCGCGTCGCCGTCATGACCGCGACGCCGCCGAAGCCCAACTCGAAGAAGCCGCGCGACGCCTCGGACTTGCCTCTTACAATGATTTGCTTGCTCAATTGCCGACCGACCCGGCGCTGGCGCAAGCCAGCAGCCTTATCGAAAAGATCAAGCAGGCCGAACAGGCAATCGCGTCGGCGACAACGCGGCTGGCGCGCGCGCAGCGGGAACTGGAAGACTTTGCCGCGGAGGAGGGCGATGCGCCCGCGCTCGTCGATGGCGAACATTTGCGCCAGCGCTTCGACGCGCTCGGCGATATTCCGGCGCAGGCCGATCGTCTTCGCCGCGACAGCGCCGCGCTCGGCATCGAGACAGATGCGTTGAAGGCGTCGCTCGCGTCGCTCAATCCATCGCCGGGCTCGTTCGGGGCGCTGCGCGCTTTGCCGCTGCCGGACCGCGCTACCATCGACCATTACGCCAGGGCTTTGGAGAGGTTCGACAACGACACGAAAAAAATAGCCGACCTGATCGCGGCCGCCGATACGGCGATCCGGGCCACCGAACGCGAACTCGCGCGGCTGTCGCGCGCGGGTGCGGTGCCGACACGTAGCGATCTCGTGGCCGCCCGTCGCAAGCGGGATGATCATCTCGACGGCTTGCAGGCCGTGCTGGATGGCGAGCCTGTCCAGCGCCTCGCGCGCCTCCGGGATGTCGTGACCTCGACACAGGCGATCGACGGACTCACCGATCGCCTGCTCGACGATACCGAGCGCGCGGCGCTCTTTGACGATGCGCAGCGCCGGTTGATCGATAGCCGCGCTGTGCGGGACGCGGAGATCGCCAAGCGCGTCCAGATGGAAACCGACGCCGCAGCCTTCCAGACGCGATGGCGAGATGAATGGTCGGCGTCCGGTCTCGTCCCGCGCAGTCCGGCCGACATGCTGCGCTGGCGCGACAGGCTCGACGAAATGGTCATTGATTTTGGCACGCTCGATCTGCGCAAGGCGGACATCGCGTCGATCACGTCGCGGCTCGCCGAAGGCAAGGTCGCGCTGCTTGCGTTTATGGATAGCGTCGGCCGCGTCGCGGACACGACGCTGCCCATCGATCATCTGTATCGCGAGGCCAAGATCCGCCACGATGCGTTGCAGGCGGCCGTGACGAATGCCAGGGTTCGCGCTTCGGAGAAGAAGCGCATGGTGCGCGACATAATGGAAGCGGACGCCGCCCGCCTTGCAAGCGAGACGGAGTTGGCGGCGCTTCGTCGAGCGTGGCCGGCGGCGATGGCGGGCATCGGCCAAGGCACCGAGGCGACGCCGACGCAGGCCGAGGCGGCGCTTGCGGTCTGGCACGACGTGCCGTTGCCGAAAGCGAGCCATGAGCGCGAAGGCCGCAGCGTCGTGACGATGGAGCGCGATCTTGCGGAGTTCGACCACGATGTGCTGACGCTGATCGATCGCGTCTCGCCCGATCTGAAAAGCCTGTCGGCGCAGGAGTCGCTGGCGCGCGTGGCCACGAAACTCGCGGACGCCCGCACCGCCAGCGAGACCAGCCGCCGCTTGCAGCAGAATGCCGCCAAGCGGGCGACGATGCGCAAAGCGCTTCTTGCGCAGCAGAACCCGCACGCCGCGATGCTGAGCGAAGCGCGCCGCAGCCTCGGCCTGACGGATGACGCGGGCCTGGCCGAACCGCTCGACCAGATCGCGAGGCGTCATCAATTGGAACACGATCTTGCGGCCCGTCAACGCGACTTGCAGGAGATCGGCGACGGACACGACGAGGCGGCGCTGCGGCAAGAGCGCGAGGGCCTCGATCTCGATCTGTTGTCCGGCGAAATCGATCGTGAGAGATTGCAACAACAGCAGACGCTGAACGAGATCAACGAGGCGTCCGCGATCCAGCATCAGAAACAGCGCGACCTCGACGACATGATGAAGGGGCGCGATGCGGTGTCCGCCGCGGCCGACCGCGCGGAAGCCAGCGCGGAATTGCTGTCGATCGCCGAGCGCTGGCTGTTGCGCAGCGCCGCCGCGAGGTTAGCGTCGCGCGCGATCGAAAAGCACCGCGCGATGGTGCAGGATCCGCTGATCGTGTGCGCCGGCGCCTTATTTGCCACCGCAACCGGCGGTGCATTCGTGGGGCTGGGCGTGCACTACGATGAGGACGGCGAACCGGAGTTGAAGGCGAGGCGCGACAACGGCGCTGCCGTCAAGATCGTCGGCCTGTCCGAGGGCACCCGCGACCAGCTCTTCCTGGCGTTGCGGCTGGCGCTGCTGGAGCGCCGCACCTCCGAGCCGATGCCCTTTATCGGCGACGATCTGCTGGCGAGTTTCGACGAGGCCCGGACATTGGCGACGTTGCGGCTGCTGGCTGACAGCGGGCAGCGGCGGCAGATGATTCTGTTCACGCATCACCGCCACGTCGCGGATTTGGCGCAGTCGGTGAAGGGGCGGGTTGTCGACGTGATCGAGCTGTAAGACGATCGGTCATACCGGCTGCAGCGATGGCTGGGCAACCTCGCCCCGGAACGACGCGGCCATCTCAGCGGCGATCCGCGATGACCTTGCGCAAGGTCCGCGACAAAGCCTCGACCGAATAGGGTTTCTGGATCAGTTCGAATCCGCGATCCGCATTTTCCGCGAGCACGTCGCTATAGCCGCTGGTCAGCACCACCGGCAGGCCGGGGAATTTCTCCCGAATGGTGATGGCGAGATCGACGCCGTTCATGCCGGGCATGATCACATCCGAGAACACCAGATCGAAAGCGAACTCGTCCTCGGCCAGCGCGGCGAGCGCATCGTTCGCGTTCGGCACCCAGCGGATCGCATAGCCGAGGTCTTCAAGCATCGCGGTCGAGAAACGCCCGACACTTTCATTGTCCTCGACCACCAGCACGCGCTGGCCGCCGCCGATGGTTTCAGGGTCGGTCGTCGTCGCAACGCGCTCGTCGCCGTCGTTCGGAATCGCGGCCTGCGGCAGGTAGATCGTGAAGGTCGCTCCGGCGCCGGGCGTGCTGACGACCTCGATATCGCCGCCGGACTGCTTGGCGAAGCCGAATGCCTGGCTGAGGCCGAGCCCGGTGCCCTTGCCGACATCCTTGGTGGTGAAGAACGGCTCGAAGATTGCGTCGAGCTTGTCGGCCGCGATACCGGTGCCGGTGTCGACGACGGCGACCGCGATGAAATCGCCGTCGCGCGCCCTTTGCCCGCGCAGCGCCGGAATGGCGCGAGCTTCGGACACGCTGATCGCAAGACGGCCTTCGCCGGCCATCGCGTCGCGGCCGTTGACGGCGAGGTTCATGATAGCGGTTTCAAATTGCGCGGTGTCGGCCATCGCAAAGCAGGGTCGTGCGGCGATGGCGACATCGATGTGGATGCGGCTGCCGACCAGCGGCCGGATCAGTTGCGCGACGCTCTCGACCTGCGTCCCGACATTGAACACCTGAGGCTTCAGGGGCTGACGGCGCGCGAAAGCGAGCAACTGGCTGGTCAGCTTCGACGCGCGATCGACCGTGTCGGAGATCGCATCGATATAGCGCCGGCGCTTGTCGTCCGGCAGATCACGCCGGCGAAGGAAATCCGTCGCCGAGCGGATGATGGTCAAGAGATTGTTGAAATCGTGCGCGACGCCGCCGGTCAGTTGGCCGACCGCTTCCATCTTCTGCGATTGGCGCAGCGCCTCTTCGGCCTGCACGCGTTCGGTGATGTCGATCGCCTCGGCCAGCACGCCGATGATCGTGCCGCCCGAGTCGAACACCGGCCGCATCGTGAAATCGAAATCGCGCAGGCCGACCGGCAGGTCGAGCTGCATTTCCGCGCGCGTGTCGTGGCCATTCAGAACGCGCAAAAATCCCTGGCGAACGTGCTCGCTCTTGCCGGGCGTGCCGGTAAACCACGGCGTCTCCCACAGATGCCGGCCGACGACATCGGCGACCTCGGCGCGAATATCCGCAAGCGACGTCCGGTTGGTGTAAATGATCCGTCCATCGAGATCGAGCAGCCCCTGATACTGATTGCTGGTCTCGAAGATCGTGCGCATCTGCGCTTCGCGGGCCTCGAGCTGGGCGGTGCGTTCGCGAATCCGTTGTTCCAGCGTATCGTTGAGACGGCGCAACTCGGCTTCGGCGGTCTTCGCCACGGTGATGTCGTGCGCGACGCCGATGAAGCCGATATGGTTGCCGAGCGGATCGCGACGCGGCTGCGACTCCGAGCGCAGCCAGCGCCAATCGCCACGGGAATTGCGGTAGCGCGCTTCGAGCACGAAGGGTTTCAGCGAGGCTTCGCCGGCGATCTGTTCCTGCATGATGCGCGGCAGGTCGTCCGGATGCAGCACCCGGCGCCAATCGAACACGATCGCTTCGTCGTGCGGCAGCCCGACGAAATCGAGATAGGCCTTATTGGCGAAGGCCCGCGTGCGGTCGAGTTTCGTTACCCACATCGGCACCGGCGCGCTGTCGGCGATCAGCCGAAAGCGCTCCTCGCTTTCGCGCAGCGTCTCCTGCGCCAGCATGCGATCGGTGATGTCGATATGCGCGCCGACGAAGCGGGTGGCGCGGCCGGCCGCGTCGCGCTCGATCTTGGCGGTGACGCCGATCCAGCGGACTGCGCCGTCGCTCGGGCGAACGATGCGATATTCGTTCGTGTAGTCTTCCGCAGCGCCCTTGAGCGTGTCGAGGAACATCCGAACGGTTTGTTCGCGATCGTCGGGATGAATCCGCGCGACCCAATCATCATGGTTGTCGTCCACCGCATCGGGCGGCAGCCCGTGAATCGCGAGATACTCCGGCGAGCGGCGGTTGCGAAATCCTTCGCGCAGATCGACATCGACGCCGCCGACCCGGCCGATGCGTTGGACGCGGGCCAGCTCGGCTTCGCGTTCCTGCAACTGGCGATAGGCATCGTCGCGTTCGCGCGCGATTTCGGAGGCGTAACGTTGCAGCGCGTCGGCGTCCGCCATGTCCGCAAGATTCGTCGATGGGTCGTGCGGCCCGGTCATGTGATGTAGCAGCCCGTGAACGCTCCATAAGAATGCGCAAAAGCTATTTTGTCGAGCCGGTTCGTGCGGGGTCAGGAATCGTGGCTGTCGCGCGCAGACCAAAGCCCGTGGCGCGCTCGAGGTCGGCGATGGCTTGATCGGCATTCAGGACCTTGATGGTCGTCATGCCCATGTCACGCGCCGGCTTCAGATTGACGCCGAGATCGTCGAGATAGACGCAGTGCGCCGGGTTCACGCCGAGCGCATGGGTCATCATCGCGTAGATGCGCGGATCGGGCTTGCGTAGGCCGATCTTGGCGGATTCGATGATGTGGTCGAACAGCGCCATCACCTCGGCAACATAAAGCGAACGGCCGCTGGCGCTGCCCATGCTGTTGGCCGGCAGATTATTGGTGATGCAGCCGGTCTTGACGCGGCTGCCGACGATCTTCAGCGCCGTCACCATGTCCGGGCGCAAATCGCCCTTCAGAAGCGGCAGCACATCGCGACCGCGTACCTCGGCGCCGAGCGCGCGCGATTCCGTGGCGAACAGGTCATCGAACGCATCGAGATCGACTTCGGCGCGCTCGAATTTCGCCCAGGCGTTGTCGTGAGGGTTCTCGGTATTGGTGCGGCGGATGATGCCGGGCGGCAGGCCGCGTTCGGTCTCGAACCGCGCGAACGCCTCGAAAGGCGACGAGGTGAGCACGCCGCCGAAATCCCAGATCACCGCCTCGATCATGTTGGTTTCCTGTTTGAATCTAACACGAGCGTCATTCCGGGGCTCGGACGGCTTTCGCCGGACGAGAACCCGGAATCTCGTCAAGTTCAGCGTGACCGGAATGACGAGATTCCGGGTTCGCGCGCGGCTCACGCTGCTCGCGCCCCGGAATGACGACCGCGTTGTAAAAGGCCGCGCATCGAATTGAAATAACCATGTCGCCGCGTCTTTATAACATTCCTATATCTTCATCCCCATCCCGACCTCGAAAACCTACACGATCGCTGGCACCTCAGGCTCTGACGCGCGGCACAGGTGTGCGCGTATGCGCAGGAGGTTGTCATGCTGGATGTTGTCATGCTGGGGCTCGGCCTCGGCTTCTTCGCACTGACGCTGGGCTATGCCTATGCCTGCGAACGGTTGTGAGGGGGCTGCGATGATCGTCGATTACACGCTCGCCGGAATCGTGTCGGCCGGACTGCTGCTGTACCTCACTTACGCATTGCTGCGCCCCGAACGGTTCTGATCTCATTTTACATTGAAGGCTCGTCGCCATGACCGTCATCGGCTGGATTCAAATCATCCTGTTCTGCGTCATCATCGTCGCCGCGGTGAAACCGCTCGGCGCCTATATGACACACGTCTTCAATGGCGAGCGCACGGTTCTGTCGCCGGTGCTGCGGCCGGTCGAGGCCGGGCTCTACAAGCTCGCCGGCGTCGACGATCAGCGCGAACAGCACTGGCTGACCTATACGGTCGCGATGCTGCTGTTTCACGTCGGGGGATTCCTGATCCTCTACGCGCTGATGCGCTTGCAGGCGGTGCTGCCGTTCAATCCCGTCGGCCAGTCCGCCGTCGCCGAAGATCTTTCGTTCAACACGGCGATCTCCTTCATCACGAATACCAACTGGCAGAACTACGGCGGCGAAAGCACGATGTCGTATCTGGTCCAGATGCTCGGCCTGACGCACCAGAATTTTCTCTCGGCGGCGACGGGTATCGCGCTCGCGGTTGCCTTGATCCGCGGCTTCTCGCGCTCGCAGGTCAAGACCATCGGAAACTTCTGGGTCGATCTCACGCGCGCGACGCTGTATGTGCTGCTGCCGATCGCGATCGTCTACACGCTGTTTCTGGTGTCGCAGGGCATGCCGCAGACGCTCGGCGGCTCGATCGAGGCCACAACTTTAGAAGGCGCAAAACAAACCATCGCGGTCGGGCCGGTCGCGTCGCAGGTCGCGATCAAGATGCTCGGCACCAATGGCGGCGGATTCTTCAACGCCAATGCCTCGCATCCGTTCGAGAATCCGAACGCGCTGTCGAACTTCGTTCAGATGCTGTCGATCTTCATGATCGGCGCGGCGCTGACCAACGTGTTCGGCCGCATGGTCGGCAATCAGAAGCAGGGTTGGGCCATCCTTGGCGTCATGGGCGTGCTGTTCGTCGTCGGCGTCGGCATCACCTATTGGGCCGAGGCCAACGGCACCTCCGGCCTGCAGGCGCTGGGCCTCACCGGCGGCAATATGGAAGGCAAGGAGGTCCGCTTCGGCATCGTTGCCTCCGCGCTGTTCGCGGTCATCACGACGGCAGCCTCATGCGGCGCGGTCAATGCGATGCATGATTCCTTCACGGCGATCGGCGGCATGATCCCGCTCATCAACATGCAGCTCGGCGAGATCATCATCGGCGGCGTCGGTGCGGGCCTGTACGGCATGCTGCTGTTCGTCGTGCTGGCGATTTTCGTCGCCGGGTTGATGGTCGGCCGCACGCCGGAATATGTCGGCAAGAAAATCGAGGCCCGCGAGGTCAAGATGGCGATGCTCGCCATTCTCGTGTTGCCTTTGATGTATCTCGGCTGGACGGCGGTGGCCGTGGTGCTGCCTTCGGCGGTGGCGTCGATGGCCAATGCCGGTCCGCATGGTTTCACCGAAGTGCTCTACGCGTTCACCTCGGCAACTGGCAATAACGGCTCGGCCTTCGGCGGGCTCACCGGCAACACGTTCTTCTACAATCTGACGCTGGCCTCATCGATGTTCGTCGGACGCTTCTTCATGATCGTGCCGGCGATGGCGCTGGCCGGCTCATTGGCGGCGAAGAAATCGATCCCGGCCTCGGCCGGCACGCTGCCGACCACCGGCGGCCTGTTCGTCGGCCTCGTCGTCGGCGTGATCCTCATCATCGGCGGTCTGACGTTCTTCCCGGCGCTCGCGCTCGGACCGATCGTCGAGCACCTCGCGATGAACGCCAAGACTTTGTTCTGATCCGATTCTTCTGGAGTGACTGCAATGGATTCGCTGAAACTGCAGACGCGGGCGCCGGTCTCGGCGATGCTCGACGCCAAGATCGTGTGGCCGGCAATCGGCTCGGCCTTCGCCAAGCTCGATCCGCGGCTGATGATCAAGAACCCCGTGATGTTCGTGGTCGAAGTCGTCGCCGCGCTGACGACGGTGATCTTCGTCAAGAACCTGTTCACCGGCGGCGCCGAACTGGGCTTTACGTTCCAGATCATTTTGTGGCTGTGGTTCACGGTGCTGTTCGCCAACTTCGCTGAAGCGGTCGCCGAAGGCCGCGGCAAGGCGCAGGCCGAGTCGCTGAAGAAGACCCGCACCGAGAGTCAGGCCAAGCTCCTCAAGGGCGCGGGCCGCGACTACACGATGGTGTCGGGCACAAGCCTCAAGGTCGGCGACATCGTGCTGGTCGAGGCGGGCGATACGATTCCGTCCGACGGCGAAGTCGTCGAAGGCATCGCCTCGGTCAACGAGGCCGCCATCACCGGCGAGTCCGCGCCGGTCATCCGTGAATCCGGCGGCGATCGTTCGGCCGTCACCGGCGGCACGCAGGTGCAGTCGGACTGGATCCGCGTCAAGATCACCGCGGCGCAGGGCTCGACCTTCATCGACCGCATGATCGCACTGGTCGAAGGCGCGGAGCGCAAGAAGACGCCGAACGAGATCGCGCTGAACATCCTGCTCGCCGGGCTCACCATCATTTTCGTGTTCGCGACGGTGACGATTCCGAGCTATGCGGCCTATGCCGGCGGCTCGATTTCCGTCGTCGTGCTGGTTGCTCTGTTCGTGACGCTGATCCCGACCACGATCGGCGCGCTGCTGTCGGCGATCGGCATCGCCGGCATGGACCGCCTCGTGCGCTTCAACGTGCTGGCGATGTCCGGCCGCGCGGTGGAGGCCGCCGGCGACGTCGATACGCTGCTGCTCGACAAGACCGGCACCATCACCCTCGGCAATCGGCAGGCGACGGCGTTCCGCCCCGTGCGCGGCGTCACCGAGCAGGAATTGGCCGACGCCGCGCAACTGGCGTCGCTTGCCGACGAAACGCCGGAAGGCCGTTCGATCGTCGTCCTGGCGAAAGAGCAATACGGCATTCGCGGCCGCGACATGACCGAACTCGGCGCGACTTTCATTCCCTTCACCGCGCAGACCCGCATGAGCGGCATCGACGCATCAGGCGTGTCGGTGCGCAAGGGCGCGGTCGAGGCGATGCTGGCTTATGTCGGCGGCGGCGAAGGCCGCGTGATGGCGTCCGGCAATGCCGCGCGCGTGTTGCAGCCGGCCTTCACCTCGGAAGCGTCGCGCGAAATCCAGCAGATCGCCGATGAGATCTCCAAGGCCGGCGGCACGCCGCTCGCCGTGGCGCGCGACGGCAAGTTGCTCGGCGTCATTCACCTCAAGGACATCGTCAAGGGCGGCATCCGCGAACGCTTTGCCGAGTTGCGCCGCATGGGCATCCGCACGGTGATGATCACCGGCGACAACCCGATGACGGCGGCGGCGATCGCGGCCGAGGCCGGCGTCGATGATTTCCTGGCGCAAGCCACGCCCGAGGACAAGCTGCAACTGATCCGCGACGAGCAGGCCAAGGGCAAGCTGGTGGCGATGTGCGGCGACGGCACCAACGATGCCCCGGCGCTCGCGCAGGCCGATGTCGGGGTCGCCATGAACACCGGCACGCAGGCGGCGCGCGAGGCCGGCAACATGGTCGATCTGGATTCCAATCCGACCAAGCTGATCGAGGTCGTCGAGATCGGCAAACAGCTTTTGATGACGCGCGGTGCGCTGACGACGTTCTCGATCGCCAACGACGTCGCGAAGTATTTCGCGATCATTCCCGCGATCTTTCTCGCCTTCTATCCGCAACTCGAAGCTCTCAACATCATGCGTCTCGCCAGCCCGCAAAGCGCGATCCTGTCGGCGATCATCTTCAACGCTGTCATCATCATCGCGCTGATTCCGCTGGCCTTGCGCGGCGTCGCGTATCGACCGATCGGCGCCGGTGCGCTGCTGCGCCGCAATCTGCTGATCTATGGCGGCGGCGGCATCATTATCCCGTTCATCGGCATCAAGGCGATCGATCTTCTCGTCGTCGCGCTGCATCTGGTTTGAGAGTGGTCCGGTGATTCCAATTCATCGATAGCGTCGTCGCCCGGCAAGGTCGCAACTTTGCGACCGACGACCGGGCGATCCAGTCCTCCGAAGCGCTGCGGTCCAACATCAGCGTCACGGAGTACTGGCCCCCCGCCTGCGCGGGGGTGGCGTCAGAAAATGTTGTTTAGTCAGGAGACGTCCCATGCTGAAAGAATTTCGTCCCGCTCTGGTGTTGATCGTCGCCTTGACCCTGATCACCGGCCTTGCCTATCCGCTGGCGATGACGGGCATCGCGGGCGCCATCTTTCCGAACCAGGCGCAAGGCAGCCTGATCGAACGTGACGGCAAGGTGATCGGCTCGGCGCTGGTCGGGCAGGAGTTCAAGGCGGACAACTACTTCCACGGCCGTCCGTCGGCGACGACGATGGCCGACCCGGCGGACGCGACCAAGACGGTGCCCGCCCCCTATAACGCCTCCAATTCGATGGGCTCCAATCTCGGCCCAACCAGCAAGGCGCTCAACGATCGCGTGAAAGACGACGTCGAGAAGCTGAAGGCCGAGAATGGTACAGCCTCCGTGCCGGTGGATCTCGTCACCACCTCGGGGTCGGGCCTCGATCCGGATGTGTCGCCGGAAGCGGCCTTGTTCCAGGTCGGGCGCGTCGCCAAAGCGCGCAACATGCCTGAGGATAAAGTTCGCGAACTCGTGACGCAGCAGACCAAAGGCCGCCTTGGCGGGCTGCTCGGCGAACCGCGCGTCAACGTGCTGGCTTTGAATCTCGCGATTGACGCAATGGCGAAGTGACGGGCCGCTAGGCGGCTCGTTGATGGAAGACTATAATGCCCTATGCCTGAGCCGCGCCGCCAGACCGATCGCCGACCCTCTCCGGAGGCGCTGCTGGCGGCTGCGCGCCGGGACGATGCGACGCAGGGGCGGCTGAAGATTTTCGTCGGTGCGGCGCCGGGCGTCGGCAAGACCTACGAGATGCTGCAAAGCGCCCATGCCAAAATGAAGGCGGGCGTCGATGTCGTGGTCGGCGTGGTTGAAACCCACGGACGCGCGGAAACGCTGGCCCTTCTCGACGGCCTCGAAGTGATTCCGCGGCGGCAGATCGATTACCGCGATCAATCCATCACGGAGATGGACCTTGACGCGCTGATCGCGCGCAAGCCGAAGCTGGCGCTGGTCGATGAACTCGCGCACACCAATGCGCCCGGCAGCCGGCATCCCAAACGCTATCTCGACGTCCTGGAATTGCTGACGCACGGCATCGACGTCTACACCGCCGTCAATATCCAGCACATCGAGAGCCTGAACGACGTCGTGGCCCAGATCACGCATGTCCGCGTTCGCGAAACCGTTCCGGATTCCGTGTTCGACGGCGCTGACGCGCTCGTCCTTGTCGATCTGACGCCGGACGATCTGATCCAGCGGCTCAAGGAAGGCAAGGTCTATATGCCGGGCCAGGCCGAGCGGGCGCTGGCGCATTATTTCTCGCCGGGCAATCTGACGGCGCTCCGCGAACTGGCGCTGCGCCGCACCGCCGATCGCGTCGACGAGCAACTGCTCAACCACATGCAGGCCAATGCCATCGCGGGGCCATGGGCGGCGGGCGAGCGAATTCTCGTTTGCGTCAGCGAAGACCCGCGCGCGGCCGGTCTGGTGCGCGCCGCCAGGCGCCTCGCCGATCGTCTGCATGCGCCATGGACGGCGCTCTGCGTCGAGACGCGGCGCAGCCTGCAATTGACCGAGACCGAGCGCGACCGGCTGGCGGACACCTTGAGGCTGGCTGAAACGCTCGGCGGCGAAGTGCTGACGATTCCGGCGGCGGGGCGGCGCATCGCCGACGACGTGCTGACCGTTGCGCATGCCAACAATGTCACGCAGATCATCATCGGAAAATCGACGCGCTCGCGCTGGTTCGAGTTGCTGCGCGGGTCTGTCGTGCATGATCTCGTGCGCCATGCCGGCAATATCAGCGTGCAAGTGATCTCCGGCGATGCGTTGGTCGCCGATCCCTCGCCGGTGAAGACCACGCGACCGGCCGAATCCACGACCGGCTTCGACATCAAGCCCTATGCGATGGCGCTGACCGGGGTCGCGGTCTCATTGCTGGTGGCGGAATTCGTGCAGCCGGTCCTCGGCATCGAGAATGTCGATCTGATCTTTCTCACCGCCGTCGTCACGATCGCCGCGCGTTACGGGCTTTGGCCGTCGATGGTGGCGAGCGTCGTCGCGTCGCTGTGCTACAATTTTTTCTTCTTGCCGCCGGTCTACACGTTCACGATCACCGACCCGACCAATATCGCGGCGTTCTTCTTCTTCATGCTGATCGCGCTGGTGGTGTCGAATGTCGCGGCGCGCGTCCGCACCCAGGCGGTGTCGGCGCTGGATCGCGTGCGGACCACCGAGCCGCTGTATGCGTTCAGCCGCAAACTCGCCAGCACCGCCAAGCTCGACGACGTGCTGTGGGCGACCGCCTATCAGATCGCGTTGATGCTGAAAGTGCGCGTCGTGTTGCTGCTGCCGGACGACGGCATCATCACCGTCAAGGCCGGTTATCCGCCGGAAGACGATCTGGACAAGGCGGATTTGGCGGCCGCCAACTGGGCGTGGGGCAATGACCGCCCGGCCGGGCGCGGCTCGGACACGTTGCCCGGTACCAAGCGGCTGTTTCTCCCGATGCGCACGGGTCGCGGGCCGATCGGCGTCATCGGCATCGACGACGACCGCAGCGGACCGCTGCTGACGCCGGAGCAGCGCCGCTTGCTCGATGCGCTGGTCGATCAGGGCGCGCTGGCGATCGAGCGCGTGCAACTGGTCGAGGACATCGACCGGGTTCAGCGCAATGTCGAATCCGACCGCTTGCGCGCGGCACTGTTGACGTCGATCTCGCACGATTTGAAGACGCCACTGGCCTCGGTGCTGGGAGCGGCGAGCGCGTTGCGCGATCTCTCCGGCCAACTCGGCGACGCCGAACGCACCGATCTGCTCGGCACCATCATCGACGAATCCGAGCGGCTCAATCGCTTCATCGCAAACTTGCTGGACATGACCAGGCTCGAATCCGGTGCGGTGGTGCCCAATACGATGCGGCTCGATCTGGCCGAGATCATCGGCAGCGTACTGCGCCGCGCCGCAAAGATTCTCGACCGCCATCCGGTGACGCTCGACGTCGCGCCGGATTTGCCGATGCTCGATCTCGATGCGGTGCTGTTCGAGCAAGTCTTGTTCAACCTTCTGGACAATGCCGCGAAATACGCGCCGGCGAATGCGCCGATCGTCTTGCGCGCGATGCGTGACGGCGGCGCTGTCATCGTGCAGGTCGTCGACGAGGGCGAAGGCATTGCCCCCGCCGATCTCGAAAGCATCTTCGAGAAATTCTATCGCGCGGAGAAGGGCGACCGGGTCCGCGCCGGGACGGGCCTCGGCCTTGCCATCTCGCGCGGCTTTGTCGAGGCGATGCACGGCACGATCAAGGCCAGCAATCGCAACGATCGCAGCGGCGCCATCCTGACCATCCGTCTGCCGATCCCGGCTGTCGCCGACGCGCTGGACACGGCCGCATGACCGCTGCCCCGCTCAAGGTTCTCGTCATCGACGATGAGCCGCCGATACGCAAATTGCTGCGCATGGGGCTCGGCACGCAGGGCTACGACATTCTCGAAGCCGGCAACGGCAAGGCCGCGCTCGAACTTCTGGCGCAATCGCCGGCGCTGATCATTCTCGATCTCGGCCTGCCGGATATGGCCGGTCACGACCTCTTGCGCACGATCCGCGCGCGCGACGAGCAGGTGCCGATCGTGGTGCTGTCGAGCCGCGACGACGAGGCCGGCAAGGTGATGGCGCTCGATCTCGGCGCGGATGATTATCTGACCAAGCCGTTCGGCATGGACGAGCTGCTGGCGCGGATGCGCGCGGCGCTGCGTCATCAGTTGCAGATTCAAGGCGAGCGGCCGTTGTTTCGCGCGGGCGACCTGTCGGTCGATCTGGTGCGCCGTCTCGTCAAGGTCGGCGACAAGGATGTGAAATTATCGCCGAAGGAATACGACCTGCTGCGCGTGCTGGTTCAGCACGCAGGCAAGGTGCTGACGCATCGGTTTCTGTTGAAGGAATTGTGGGACGAACTGACCGATGCGCAATATCTGCGCGTCTATGTCCGGCAGTTGCGGCAGAAAATCGAGGCCGATCCCGAACGCCCGCAACTGGTGCTGACGGAAACGGGCATTGGCTATCGGTTGCGTGCGATGGATTGACGTCATGAAAGAAAAAGCCGGCAGGAAACTTCCTGCCGGCTTGTCACGTATCAAACATATGTCGATGATATACGCTGGTTCACATCGTGTTCTTCATCATGCCGGCGCGCTGGGCACGGGCGTAGCTCTTGCAAGCGCTGCGCATGTCGCCCTTGGACATCGCCATGTTGGCCATGCCGACTTCCTTCATCATCGCCATCTTGGCGGGGCCATCGGCCATCATGGCGCCGGCGGCGACGGACTTGCCCATGTTCTCACCTGTGCAGGCCATCATCTTGGCAGAGGCCGGACCGGCGGTGAAAGCGGCGATCAACAAAGCGGCGGTGGCGGTAGCGGTCAACATCTTCATGGGGGGAACCTCCGTGGAAAATTTAGCTTCGTCGCGAAGCAATGAAAGATACGATATGTCCGGGATTATGTTTCAGACGAGACTTTTGTTCCAACAGGAGGCGAGAGGGTCATGAAAATCATCATTACATGGGTCGCGCTCGTGCTGGCCTTGGCGTCTCCCGCTGCCGCCGCCGACGATGTCGCGGCGGCCCAGTCGATCATCCGCTCCCAACTGGAGGCGATGGATCGCGACGATGCGGCAGCAGCCTATTCTTTCGCATCGCCTGAAATCCGAAAGCTATTCAGCGAGGCTGACAGTTTCATGACGATGGTGCGCCGCAACTATGTGCCGGTGTATCGACACAAAAGTTTCTCCTTCGGCGAGGGCCGCGCCGAGCAGGGCAAGGTGATCCAGGAGGTGAAGATCGTTGATGCCGAGGGCGTGCCGTGGCAGGCGATCTACACGCTGGAACAACAGCCCGACGGCAGCGTCAAGATCACCGGCTGCATGATCAAGGCGGTCGGCACGCCCGCTTAAGGCCGCGTCCCTCTCATGCACCGCTTCGACTTGACGTCCGGCGCCGCGTCGTCTTTCAGTCCGCATCACAAGCGGGATATGAGCATGAAGCCTGTTTCGATTTCGATTCTCACGGTCTGCGGCGTTGACGAGATCGCGGCGCAGCGCGACCGCGACGTCACGCATGTGCTGTCGCTGCTCGATCCAGGCTGGCCGGAGATCGCGTCGTTCGCGGATTTCGCCGACCATCGCCGCGCGGTGATGCATTTCCACGACATCATCGACGAGGCGCCGGGAAAGTCCGCGCCGACAAAGGCCGATGTCGCGCAAATCCTGCAATTCGGCGCTGATCTCGCCGACGAAAGCGAGACGCGCAGCGACGGACATCTGCTGGTGCATTGCCAGATGGGCATTTCACGCTCGACGGCGGCAATGCTCATGCTGCTGTCGCAGGTCTATCCGGAGGAGAGCGAAGCCAATCTGTACGCGCGGTTGCGGCAGATCAGGCCGCAGGCGTGGCCGAACTCGCGCATGGTCGGCTTTGCCGACGACCTGCTGGGACGCAAGGGCAGGTTGGTCGCAGCCCTCGGCGAGCATTACAGCGAGGCGCTGAAATTCGAGCCGAAATACCGCGAATGGATGCCGATGCTCGGGCGCGGCCGCGAGCTGGACATGGCGTTGGGGGCCTGACGGGACGATAACGCTGCCGCAACTTGCCGTCTGAAAAATCAATCTCAATCCACCTTACCTCACCCGTTCCGCATCATCCGGCGGCGTGTCCGGTTGCCAATGCCATGCGCCGGCCTTGAATCGATAATGCCCGAGCAGATCGCCTTCCGTGTCCAGACCCTGCGCCAGGATCGGCATGTCGTCGGACGCGTAGCTGCGGACTTCGCCGTCATGCGGACCGCCGTGGCAGACGCCTGTGAAGTCGTTACTCATTGCGATGTCTCCCGAATTGCGGATATGCGCTTCGCACGATCACGCAGGCTGCCGACGATGCCTTGCGGGAAGTAATAGACGCTGAGGATGAAGAGGATGCCGAGCCACAGCAGCCAGCGGTCGGGATGCACGATCTTCGACAGCAGCGGGATGTTGCTGGTGGCGCCAGACACCAGCAACATGACGTCCTGAAGATAGGTCTGCGCCACCATGAACAAGGTCGCGCCGATGATCGCGCCGTAGAGCGTGCCCATGCCGCCGATCACCGTCATCAACAGGATGTCGATCATGATCTCCAGCGACAGCGTCGTGTCGGGGCCGTTATAGCGCAGCCAGATCGCCAGCAGGATGCCGGCGCAGGTCGCGAACATCGCGGCGAGGACATTGGCGATCGTGCGATAGACGATGGTGCGGTAGCCGATCGCCTCGGCGCGGAAACTGTTCTCGCGAATCGCCTGCAACACGCGGCCGAACGGCGAGTTGACGATCCGCAGCATCACCAGAAACAGCACGATCACGCAGGCGAAGATGAAGTAATAGGACAGCACGCGGCCGTTGACATTCAGGCCCAGCACCGGCTGCTCGAACAGCCGAAATGACGGTTGGAAGATCGCCGGCATCTTGAAGCTGATGCCGTCCTCGCCGCCGGTCCATTCCGACAGTTGCGATGCAGCCGTCGTGAAAGCGGTCGCGACCGCCAGCGTGATCATCGCGAAGAACACGGTGCGGACCCGCAGGGAAAACAGCCCGATGATGGTCGCCAGCACGGCGGACACCGCGAGCGCCGCGGCACTGCCGATCGCCAGCGCGGTCCAGCCCGGCGCCATGCGGCTCATCGCGATGGCGACGCCGTAAGCGCCGATGCCGAAGAACATCGTATGCGCGAAGGAGATGATCCCGGCAAAACCGAGGATCAGGTCGTAGCTCGCGACCAGCACGATGAAGACGAGGATTTTCGCCGCCGTGTTCATGGTCCGCGCGCTGGAGAACGCAAACGGCGCGATCGCGAGGCCGAGCACCAGCAGGATGATGGCTGCGGCGAGCAGTTTGCTGCGCGGACTATCGCCTGAGAGGACGTTCATCGGTTCACCACGGCATAGAGGCCTTGCGGCCGCCACAGCAGCACGAGCAGCATCAGGATGATGTTCGAGAACAGCGCGATCTTCGGCTCGGCGAAGCCGGCATAGTTGGAGGTGAGGCCGACCAGCAGCGCCGCGATCATGCATCCCGTCGTCGAGCCGAGCCCGCCGATGATGATGACGATGAAGATCAGAACATTGGCCTGCGAGCCGATCGCGGGCGTGATGGTCTGCTGGTAGAGCGCCCACATCACGCCGCCCATGCCGGCCAGCATCGCGCCCGCCACGAACACCGCGACGAACAGATGCTTGGTGCGGTAGCCCATCGATTCCAGCATGTCGCGATCCTCGACGCCGGCGCGAATCTGCAGGCCGATGCGCGTCTTGTTCAGGATCAGCAGCATGCCGGCGAACATGGTCGCGCCGACCACCAGCGCAAGGATGCGATAACGCTCGATCGCGGCGTCGCCGATGAAGATCGAGCCGCGCAAGGCGGCCGGCACGGTCAGCGGGATGACCTCGGTGCCCCAGATCGCGCGGATCAACTGCTCGACGACGATGAAGCCGCCCATCGTGATCAGGATCTGCTTGAGGTGATTGCCGTATACCGGGCGGATCAGCACGCGGTCGAAGATCGCGCCGACCGCCCCGGCGACGATCACGGCGGCCAGAAAGCCGATCAAAAGCACCAGCAGATTGAGCGCCAGATGGCTGGAGTCGGTCCATGCCGACAACGGCGCGAACATCGTCACGCCGATATAGGCGCCGAGGGTGATGAATGCGCCGTGGCCGAAATTCATCACATCCATCAGGCCGAAGACGAGCATCAGCCCTGACGAGATCATGAAGATGATGACGCCCATCGCAAGGCCTGCGATCGTCAGCGTCAGCCAGGTCGAGGGGCTGCCGACGAACGGCATTGCGGCGAGCGCGACAAGAGGCACCAGCGCCATCGGCAACCAGTCCACGGGCCGGCGCGGCAGATCGTCTTGTGCGGTGTGGGTGGTGGTCATCCGCGGTCCTCGAAAAAATCCCCCCACCCCCGCCCCCGAAGAGCGAAGCTCGCTCTTCGGGGGCGGAGGTGGGGGGCGCCAAAGTTGCTGGCCATAAGTAATATCATCGAACCCAAGCCTACTGGTGCGACGACATCGACAGGCCGAGCAGCCTGCGCTGGATGGATTCGTTGCCGGCGAGTTCGGCCATGGTGCCCGAATGGACGACCTTGCCGTCGTCCATCACGGCGACATGGTCGCCGATCGCGTTGGCGAAGGCGAAGTTCTGCTCGATCATCAAAATGGTCACGCCGCTTTGCTTGAGATCGCGGAAAATCGGCACCATGTTGCCGACGATGGCGGGCGCGAGCCCTTTCGTCGGCTCGTCGATAATCAGCAGCCGACGCGGCTCGACGATCGCGCGCGCGATCGACAGCATCTGTTTCTGGCCGCCGGAGAGCGTGCCGGCCCGCGCCAGCCAGAATCGCTTGATGGCCGGAAACATCGTGAAGATGCGCTCCAGCCGCTGCGTGTCGATGGCGCCTGAAAACGCGGCGAGCCGCATGTTCTCGGCGATCGTCAGATCCGCGAAGATGCCCATCGTCTCCGGCACGTAACCGATGCCGAGCCGCGCCACGTCCGGCGTGTCGAAGTTCGTAATGTTGCGGTTGTCGAAGGTGATGATGCCGGCGCTGGCGCGCCACAGATTCATGATGGTGCGCACGGTGGTGGTCTTGCCCGCGCCGTTGCGGCCGAGCAGCATCGTCGCCCCGCCGACCGGCACGTCGAGATCGACGCCGTGCAGAATGTGATAGGGACCGATTCGGGTCTCGACGGCTTTCAGCGACAGCAGAATCTCAGGCATGCGCAGCCCCCTGCACCGGCGGCAGCGAACCGAGATAGGCCTCTTGCACGATCGGCAGGTCCATCACATCGGCAGGCCTGCCGTCGGCGAGCAGCGTGCCGTTGTGCAACACGACGATGCGATCGGCGAGCGAGCGCACGACGTCCATCTTGTGCTCGACGAGCAAGATGGTCTTGCCGGTGTCGGTCTTGATGCCGTGCAGCAGATCGAGAATGACCGGCACTTCATCGACGCTCATGCCGGCGGTCGGCTCGTCGAACATGAAGATGTCCGGATCGAGCGCCAGCAGCATCGCCACTTCGAGCTTGCGCTGATCGCCATGCGACAATTCGGCGGCGCGCGCATCGCGGCGTTTCGTGAGTGCCACGCGCGCAAGGCACGCCTCGGCGTCGTCGATCGCCTGGCGATGCGAGGTCCACATCGACAACAGCGAGAGGCCGAAGCCGCGCCGCGATTGCATCACGAGGCGGACGTTTTCGATGACGCTCAGTTGCGGAAACAGGCTCGTGAGCTGGAATGCGCGTCCGAGCCCGCGCAGCGCGCGCTGCGAGACCGGTGTGCGCGTGATGTCCTTGCCCTTCAGCAGAATCGCCCCGGCGCTCGGCGCGATCTGCCCGGAGATCAGATTGAAATAGGTGGTCTTGCCGGCCCCGTTGGGGCCGACAATGCAGGTCAGTGTGCCCGGCTCAAACGCGCACGACACGGCATTGACCGCGACATGACCGCCGAAGCGGACGGTCAGATCGCGGGTCTCGAGCGACGGTGCGATCACCGGACGTTCTGGATCGGCACGTCCATATCGGCCGGCTTGATCTCGCGCACGAGTTCAGGGACGCCCCAGGCCAGCGCCGGATCGACGGCGATCTTGAAGTGATACATCGATTGCATCGCCTGATGATCTTCCTTGCGGAACGTCATCGTGCCTTTCGGCGTCTCGAACGACAGGCCTTCCATCGCGGCGATGAGCGTTTCCGCGTCGGTCTTGCCGCCGCTTTTCTTCAGCGTCTCGACCAGAGCGATGCCCGCCGACATGCCGCCCGCGGTGAAGAAATCCGGCGGCGCGTTGAAGCGCTTCTGGTGTTCGGTCACGAGCCAGTCGTTGATCGGGTTCTTCGGGATGCCGTAATAATAATACGTGGCGCCCTCCATGCCGGGAAGCTGCTTGTAGGCGGCCATCGCCGGCAGAATGTTCCCGCCGGTCGCAAGTTCGATGCCGAAGCGCTTGGGATCGAGATCGATGATCTTGAACGGATTGCCGGCCCCCGCCCACAACAGGAAGATGATCTTGCGGCCTGGCTTGTCTTTCAGCGCGTCGAACAGACGCTGCGCGCCGGCAGTAAAATCGGTCGTCGTGGTCGGCAAATATTCTTCGTGGACGACCTTGGCGTTTTTCAGCGCGCCCTTGAACGCTTTCACGCCGTCGCGGCCGAAGGCATAATCCTGAGCAAGCGTCGCGATGGTGACGTCTTTCTGGTCGAGCGCGACGGCGTTCGAGATCGCGTCCTGCGACGAGTTGCGGCCGGTGCGGAAGATGTAGCGATTCCACTTCGCACCGGTGATCGAATCGGCAACCGCAGGCTCCACCAGCAGAATTTTCTTGTATTCCTCTGCGACCGGCAGCATCGCCAGCGCGTTGTTCGACGAGGTCGGCCCGATCGCGATGTCGGCGCCGTCGTCGCTATAGGCGGCGGCAAGCTGCGCCTTGGCGACGTCCGGCTTGCCCTGATTGTCGCGTTCGATGACGACGATCTTGTCGCTGCCGACCATCATCGTGCCCTTGGTCGCATATTCGAGGCCGAGCAGCAGGCCCGCCTGGGTCTGCTTGGCATAGGCTTCCAGCGCGCCGGTCTTGTCATAAACGTGCGCGACCTTGATGTCGCGCGCGAGCGCCGTGCCCGCCAGCGCCATCGATAGCGCTACGGCCAGACTGCTGCTCGAAAGCCTCAATCGTGAACCGATCCGTTGTGTCATCGCGAACTCCCCAAAATACGCCGGGCCCATGCGGCCTCTTTGACTGCCGGGTTTATCCAACAGCTATTCGAGCGTTGCAATTGGTTTTAAGATGGGGTTGTGCCGAATTTGGAGATCAGCGACCGGTAAAGGCCGGTGCGCGCTTCTCGACGAAGTGTCTGACGCCTTCCTTGAAATCCTCGCTGGCGAAGGAGAGCTGCATTTCGCGATCGGCCGTCAAGATCGATTCCTGCAGCGTCTGGAACGGCACCTCCCATAATTGCTTCTTGATGACGCGCAGCGAGCGCGGCGACGACAGCGTGGCAAGGTCGTGCGCATAGGCCAGCGTATCGGCCATCAATCGGTCGCCGGGAACGATGCGATCGAGCAGCCCGATCCGCAGCGCCTCGTCGGCAGCGACCTTCCGCGCCGACAAAAGCAGATCGGCTGCTTTGGAATGGCCGACCAGACGTGGCAGGAGCCAGGAGATGCCGTGCTCGGCGATCAAGCCGCGCCGCGCAAACGCGCTCGAAAACACGGCGGTGTCTGAGCCGAAACGCATGTCGCAATACAGCGCGATCACCATGCCCAATCCCGCGCAGGGGCCGTTGACCGCGGCAATGATCGGCTTGGGAACTGCGGCGAAGTAAGCCTGCCGGTGCTGGAAGTCCGCGCGGACCGACGCGTCGAACGGCTTCTCGGTTTCGATTCTGGTGTCCGCGCCCTCAGCGCTCAGATTGGAAAGGCGGTGCATGTCGGCGCCAGCGCAGAAGCCGCGACCCGCTCCGGTCAGCACGATGACGCGGACGGCCTCGTCGTCGGTGGCGGCACGCATCGCGGTCTTGACCTCGTCGGCCATCACCGGCGTCCAGGCATTGAGTTGGTTCGGCCGGTTCAACGTCACGGTTGCGACATGGTCGGCGACGGCATATTCGATCTCGGCATATGACATGGTTTCGTCCCTGATTGGTTTTTGTTGAGCCGATGTGGCGCGTCGGACGTCACCCCGTCAACCAATGCCATGCGGCAAGGATGATCACGGCCAGCGCGCAGACCAGCGCGAAGCGGGCAAGGCGCCGGTTGTTCTCGCCAGGCGCATCCTGCAGATGCCCGCAATGCGGGCAGACGGCAAGATTGTCCGGGATCGGCTTTTCGCAGAACTGACAACCCATCGCGGGCCTTCCTGCCTCATGCGTCGTCGTCAATATTGCGAACGACGCAACGATGCAGAAGTCAGGCTCCGTCGTGGCTGCCATGCGCACCGCTTTGACCGGGACGCGCGCCGCATTACACGATCCGGCTCTTGCGGTCGCCCCAGTAGCGATCCCGCAGCAGGCGCTTGTAGAGCTTGCCGGTCGGCAGCCGCGGCAACTCGGCCTCGAAATCGATCGATCGCGGGCATTTCTGCCGCGACAGGTTTTTCGCGCAGAACGCCGACAATTCGTCGGCGAACGCCGCATCGGCCGTGACGCCCGGCATCGGCTTTACGACGGCCTTCACTTCCTCGCCGAGGTCTTCGTTCGGCACGCCGAACACGGCGGCGTCGGCGACCTTCGGATGGGTGATCAGGAGATTCTCGCATTCCTGCGGGTAGATGTTCACACCGCCAGACACGATCATGAAGGTCGCGCGGTCGGTGAGATGCAAAAAGCCGTCATCATCGACATAGCCGACATCGCCGACCGTGCTCATGGTGCCGTCCGCCGAGCGCGACTCCAGCGTGCGCGCCGCATCGTTGAAATATTCAAACGGCGTCGCGGTCTTGAACCACAGCGTGCCGGATTGGCCTTTCGGCGTCGGCTCCATGTCATCGTCGAGCACATGCAGTTCGCCAAGCAGCACCTTGCCCACGGTGCCGCGATGCGCCAGCCATTGCTCGCTGTCGCACGCAGCAAAGCCAAGCCCTTCCGTCGCGCCGTAATATTCGTGGATGATCGGGCCCCACCACTGAATCATCTGCTCCTTCACCTGCGGCGGGCAGGGCGCGGCGGCGTGGATGGCGACTTCGAGCGACGACAGGTCGTAGGCCTTGCGTCTGTCCTCGGGCAATTTCAGCATCCGCGAAAACATCGTCGGCACAAGTTGCGTATGCGTCGGCTTGTATTTCTCGACCAGCTTCAAATACTCTTCCGGATCGAATTTTTCCATGATGATCGCGGTGCCGCCGTTGCGGATCGCCAGATTGACGGCGGCCTGCGGCGCCGAGTGATACAGCGGCGCGGGCGACAGATACATCAGCCCTTCGCGGTAGCGCCACATCTGGTTCAGGAACGCAAACAGCGGCAGGCCTTTTTCCGGAGGCTCATCCGGCAGCGGGCGGACGATGCCCTTGGGGCGGCCGGTGGTGCCGGACGAATACAGCATCGCGGTGCCGATCGATTCATCCGGGATCGGCGTGGCCGGCATGGCTTTCACGGCATCCTCGAAATTGAGAATGGTGCCGCCATCGCCAGCACCGCCGACGACGAGCGAGACTTCGATCTTCGGACACTGCTTTAACGCCTCGACTGCGACGGCGCGCGTTTCCTGCGAGAAAATCAAAACTTTGGATTCGGAATTGTTGACGATGTAGCTGAGTTCGTCGGCCGTGAGAAACGAGTTGACGCAGGTGAAATACAGCCCGGCGCGCTCGCCCGCGCCGCAGCATTCGAGATAGCGCGCGTTGTTCTCCATGAAGATCGCGTAGTGATCGAGCCTTCGCAGCCCGCGGCTGCGCAGGAAATGCGCCAGCCGATTGGAGCGCGCTTCCAGTTCGGCATAGGTCACGGTCTCGCCGGTTCTGGCCATGATGAAGGCCGGCTGGTCTGCGCGCGCGGCGGCGTGCTTGCCCGTATACATGTCTCGTTTCCCCTTTGGCGTCTGCATGCCGCGTCTTGTGCGCGGTCGATGCGGTGATACTAAACTATGGTCTGTCGTCTTTGAAATAGGCGGGTTTGCCGGTCGTCCAGGTCTCGCCCCAGTGCTGGCCGCCGCCATCCACCGTCAGCGTTTCGCCGGTGATGAAGGCCCCGGAGGGACCGGACAGATATACGCAGGCCTCGGCGATGTCCCAGGGCGAGCCGGCGCGCAGCATCGGGTTTGAGCGCGGGTAGGCCGCGCGGGCCTCGGGCGCATAGACCTTCCAGCCCTCGGTCTCGATCGCGCCCGGCGCGACGCAGTTGATGCGGATGTTCAGCGGCGCCCACTCCACCGCGAGGCTGCGCGACAGCCCGATCACGCCGGAGCGGGCGGCAATGCTGTGCGCGATGCCGTAAAGCCCGTGCGTCGTGACGACGACGACGTTGACGATGCTGCCGGGGCATTTGGCATCGCGCCAGCGTTGTGCTGCGGCCTGCATCATGAACCAGGCGCCGTTGAGGTTGGTGTTGATGACGGCATTCCAGCCTTTGACGGAGTAGTCGATGGCGGGCTGCGGGAATTGTCCGCCGGCCGAATTGACCAGACCGTCGATGCGTCCGCGATCGCGCCAGATCGTGTCGAACAGCACCTGCACGGCGTCGGCGTCGCGGATGTCGGCGGCGTAGCATGACGCTTTGAGGTCGCGCGCGGCCATCGCCGTGCCCAGCGTATCGAGCTTGGCATGGTCGCGGCCGACCAGCACGACATGGGCTCCGAGCCGCGCCAGCAGCCATGCGATGGCGCGGCCGAGGCCGCCGGCGGCGCCTGACACGATCATGATCTTGTCCCGCATCGCATCGGCAGCGTAGACCGTGCGATGTGTCGCCAGCATCTCGTCGTCGAGGCCCAGCGGCGCGGCGTCGGTCATGCTGCGTTGCGCTTCTTGCGCGCGCGCAGATCGACGACGCCGTCGCTGGTGCAGGGATCGCGGCCGTCGGCGAAAATCTGGTGTTTCTGGATTTTCTGAGTGCCGGTTGTCGGCAGTTGATCGACGAACAGCATCCAGCCGGGTGTCTTGAAATAGGCCAGCTCGGTGTTGCAATGCGCGAACAGCGTTTCGGCGGCGCTGTCTTTGGCCGAGCTATCAGCCAGCACGATGCAGGCGAAGACCTCTTCCTCGCGGATGTCGTCCGGCACCGCCAGCACAGCGACCTGCTTGACGAGATCATGCGACTGCAACACCGCCTCGATCTCGGCGGCGGCGATGTTCTCGCCGGAGCGGCGGATGATGTTCTTCTTGCGATCGACGAAATGCAACATGCCGTCCTCGGCCTGCCTGACGGTGTCGCCGGTGTGAAACCAGCCGCCGCGCCACGCCTCTTCGGTGGCCGTATCGTCGTCGAGATAGCCGGAGAAGAAATCGCGGCGCGGCGTCGCTCGGGAATAGCGAATCGTCATTTCGCCAGGCGTCCCGCGCGGGACGTCTTGGTCCTTGTCATCGACGACGCGCACCTCGATGCCGGGCACCGGCTTGCCGAAGGCGCGGCTGCCGACACGGCGCGGGTCTTCATTGTCGACCAGGATGCGGACCATCTCGGTCATGCCCCAGACCTCGATCAGCGGAAAGCCGAAGCGTGCCTCGAAGACGGCGTGGAGTTGCGGCTCCGCGCCCGCGCCGAAACCGAATCGGATGCCATGCTGGCGTTCTTCGGGCGACGGCGGCGTGTTGAGCAGCATCGGCACGATGACGCCGAGATAATGCACGATCGACGCGCGGGTCTGCGCCACTTCGGTCCACCAGCGCAGCGGATGGAAGCGGTCGGTCTGGATGTGACACGAGCCGCTGACGATGCAAGCGGGAAAAGACACGACGGATGAATTCACATGATACGCCGGCAGCGGATTGTAAATGCGCTCACCGCCGGGATCGAAGCTGGCGAGAGCGCCGCGCGTCGCGTACCAGACCCCGCAGGCGACCTCATAGCCATGCGACAGGATGCAGCCTTTCGGGCGTCCCGTGGTGCCGGATGTATAGAGGATACTGGCGGGCGTCGCCGACGACACGGCGTCGTCGCGCGCAGCTTTTGTCGGGGAAGGCAATGATGCGAGATCGTCGAAGCCCACGACCGGCGGCCTGTGCGCGGCGAGGGCGATGCCGGCGGCCAATTGCTCATGGCGGTCCTCCGCGACGATGGCCAGGTCGACGTTTGAATTGTCGATGAGATAAGCGATTTCGCTGGAACGATAATCCGGGTTGACCGGCACGATACAGATGCCGAGCGTGTTCAGCGCCAGCTTGTGCAGGAAATGCTCCGGCCTGTTGTCGAGCAGCATCGCGACGCGGTGGCCGTGACCGAACCCTTTGGCGCGATAGGCGGCGCAAAGGCGATCGACCTCGCGTCTGGCCGCGGCGAAATCGATCTCGTACCCGTCCGGGTGATAGTTGCGATGCGGGCCTTCGGGTGCGCAGAGGAACGGTCGTGTCGGATAGCTCTCGGCGGCGCGCGCAAAGGCATCAGCTATCGTCGTGGCATCGTCCGTCGCGATCACGCCGCCGATCCACTATGTGACACGCTTTCAAGCAAACGATGGGCCTGCTTGAGATGCGGCATGTCGAGCATCTGGCCGTCGAGGCCGACAACGCCGTCGCTGGAGTTTGCAAAGGCTTCGACCACGCGCGTCGCCCAGGCGATTTCGTTTGCGGTCGGCATGAAGGCGCGGTTGAGGATCGCGACCTGATCGGGATGGATCGCCATCATGCCGCGAAAGCCGTCGCGCCGGCCGACGATCGCGTAGGCCTCCAGGCCCGCCAGATCGCGGAAGTCCGGATAGACTGTCTCGATCGGAACGACGTCGGCGGCGACCGCGCCGGTCAGGCACAGCGATCGCGCCATCTGATAGGTGAAATACAGCGTACCGTCGGTATCGCGATTGGCGCTGGCGCCAAGCGCCGCCGCGATGTCCTCCGCCCCCCATGTCAGGCCGTACAGACGTGTGCTGGCGTTCTTGTAGCCGCCGAGCGCGAAGATCGCCGGTGCGGTCTCGGTCGCGACCGGCATGATCTTGACGTGGCCGGCGGCGATGTCGAAGGCCGGCTCCAGTGCGTCGAGATAATGCGACAACGTAGTCACATCGGCGGCGCCATAGACCTTCGGCAGAATGATTCCGTCCGGTTTGCCGGAGATGATCGCCGCCAAATCCAGCAGCGCGTCCGGCGTATCGAGCGGATTGATCCGCACCCAGAGCTGTTGCCTGGCGCGATCCGGTTTGGCGGCGAGATAATCGCGCACCATCACGCGCGCGTCAGGCCGCCGCGCCGCCGTCACCGAATCCTCAAGGTCGAGGATTAACGCATCGGCCGCGCCGGCCGCGCCCTTGTCCATCTTCTTCTGGCTGTCGCCTGGCGTGAACAGCATCGAACGCAGCGTCATGACGCGCTTCCTTTGATCAGCGCGGAGCGCAGGCATTGCGCGACGATCTCGCCGCGTTGATTGATGCAGCGATGCTCGAACACGACGATGCCCTGGCCCGGCCGCGAGCGGCTCTCGCGTTTTTCGATCACGCTGGTTTCGGTCTTCAACGTATCGCCGATCCGGACGGGCTTCGGAAACACCACCTTGTCCATGCCGAGATTGGCGACCAGCGTGCCCAGTGTCGTGTCCGTGACCGAGACGCCGATCATCAACCCGAAGGTGAAGATGCTGTTGACGAGGATGTGGCCGAACTCTGATTGGGCGGCGAACTCGGCGTCGAGATGCAGAGGCTGGGTGTTGTGGGTCAGCGCCGTGAACAGCAGGTTGTCGGTTTCGGTGACGGTGCGCGTCACCTGATGGGCGATGACCTCACCGACGGTGAACTGATCGAAAAATTTGCCGGCCACGGGATGCTCTAGAAGCCCGTCTTGGCGTAGTGGAAAGCGACGGCGAGCCCGATCAACCCGAGGAAGATCAGCGCGACAGGCAGCGGCCGTCTTTTCGCAGGCGCGGAGGGCGCCGGCTCCGGCTTGATGCGCCGGAATGGCGTCACATTGTCGGTGCTGGCCACGGGCATGGTCGGCTGCGCGCGGGGCGCGGGCTCGATCCGCGGCGGCTTTCCCGTGCCGCCCATCTTTTCGTAGTAGCGGACATAGACGAGCTGAATGGTCGCCTCGGTCGCGGCTTCTGCCGATGTCTTCGGCCGTTCCAGCAGCTTCAGATAGCCGGCGTAGAAATCCTGCGCATCGGTCGGCAACGCGCTCGTGCTTTTCAGCTTGGCCATCATCTGCCAGGTCGCGAAATCGGCGCGCGCATGGGCATTCGCAAGTCGCGCAATCTCGTGATTCGATGCCGTCGTTGCCGCCATTGGCCTGGTTCCCGCCCCGGTCTGGTTTAACCTTATTGTCGTCGCATCGACAGCCAAATTCAAGCCGCATCGCGGACATGGCCGCCGCTTGGTTCCCGGATCGAAATTTGAGGAACGTGCCGGAACAGAATCGCCCGTCGAGAATTTAAACGTCAGACTTATGTTTGTTCCGGCCATGCCCGGCAGCCGTCGGACCTCTAATTCCCCATGCAGCATCGCCGCGGCCATATCCCGTCCCCGAGTCTGAATCATTCGCCCGTTCGGCAGACGGCATGAGCGCGCTTGCCAAACGACATGTTGTTGCGGCGGATCAGGTCTCCGACCTGTCGGAATGCGACCGCGAACCGATCCGCGTCCCCGGCAGCATCCAGCCGCATGGCGCTCTGTTCGTCATCGATGCGTCGGATGGCCGCGTCTTGCAGGCAGCGATCGGTCTGCCCGGCGTCTGCCGCGCCGGTGTAGCTCCGATCGGCAAGCCGCTTGCCGACGTCCTGATCCCCGAAGCTGCTGTTTATCTGGAGCGCTTGTCCGATCGGCTCCCGTCGTCAGGCACCAAGCATCTCGGCCTGCTGCGCGCGCCCGAGGCGACATGCCATCTGGTCGCCCACCGGCTCGGCGACGCGATCATTGTCGAGGTGGAACAGGCCGAAGGCGACGACCCGGCATCGTTCGACGAAATATATCCGCATATCCGCGCTTTCCTCGACCGGTTGCAGCGCGCCACATCGATCTCCGACATTGCCTTGATGGCCGCGCAGGAGGTGCGACGGATCTCAGGGCTCGACCGCGCTCTGGTGTATCGCTTTGACGAGAAATGGAACGGCTCTGTGATCGCCGAGGACCGCAACGACGTGTTGCCGTCTTATATGAACCTGCGGTTTCCGGCCTCCGACATTCCGGCCCAGGCCCGCGAGTTGTACCAACTCAACCGACTGCGGCTGATCTCGAACGCTGATTACACGCCGGTCGCGATCCAGCCGCCGCTCAATCCGAAAACCAACGCGCCGCTCGATCTCAGCCATGCGGTGCTGCGCAGCGTCTCGCCCGTGCATCTCGAATATATGCGCAACATGGGCACGATGGCGTCGATGTCGATCTCGCTGCTGCGCGGCGACACGTTGTGGGGCCTGATCGCGTGCCACAGCCGAGATGCGGCGCGCGTGCCCTATCACATCCGCAACGCCTGCGACTTCATCGGGCAGGTGCTGTCGCTGCAACTCTCCGCCAAGGAGGCCGCCTCGCTGGCCGACTACCGCAGTGCACTGGGGGCGATCCAGACGCGGCTGCTGTCACGGATGGCCGGCGTGGATAATTATATCGACGGGCTGGTGGCGCGGCCGGGCGATCTGCTGGCGCTCGCCGGCGCGCAGGGCGTGGCGGTCGCGATCGGCGGCATCTGCGTGCGGATCGGCGAGACGCCGCGCGAGGAAGACATCTGGCGCATCGTGCGCTGGCTGGTCGAGCGCGGTCGCGACGACGTCGTCTCGGTGTCGAGCCTGGCTGCCGAGATGCCGGGTGGCGAACGCTTCAAGGAAGAGGCCAGCGGCCTGTTGGCGATTTCGGTGTCGCAGATTCACGACAGCTATGTGATCTGGTTTCGACCGGAAGTGATCTCGACGGTGCATTGGAGCGGCGATCCGCAGAAGCGCGTCGAGGCCGGACCAGGCGCGCCGCGCATTCACCCGCGCAAATCCTTTGATAGCTGGCAGGAAACCGTGCGGCTGCAGGCCGAGCCTTGGCAGCCGCCGGAGATCGAGGCGGCCACCGAGTTGCGCAACGCCATCGTCGATATCGTGCTGCGCAAGGCCGAGGAAATGGCAATGCTGTCGGAACGACTGACAGCCTCGAACAAGGAACTCGAAGCGTTTTCCTATTCGGTGAGCCACGATCTGCGCGCACCGTTCCGGCACATCGTCGGCTATGCGCAATTGCTGAAGAAGCTCGAAAGCAAAAACCTGTCCGAGAAGGGTGGCCGCTACATCGACACGATCGTCGAATCCGCTTTGTCCGCGGGCACGCTGGTCGACGATCTGCTGAGCTTTTCGCAGTTGGGTCGTCAGACCTTGCGCATGATGCCGCTCGATCTCAACGAAGTCGTCGGCGACGTCGTCAAGCAGTTGACCATCGGCGACAAGGCGCCCGACGTTGACTGGAAGATCGGAAAACTGCCCGTGGTGCAGGGCGATCCTCTGATGCTGCGGCTCGTGTTTCAGAACCTGCTCGACAATGCGCTGAAATTTTCGCGGAACAAGAAGCCCGCGACCATCGAGGTCTTGGCGGAACCCGGCGACGGCGAGACGGTCTTCATCGTGCGCGACAATGGCGCCGGTTTCGATCAGACCTATGTCGGCAAGTTGTTTGGCGTGTTCCAGCGACTGCACCGCGTCGAAGAGTTCGAGGGCACCGGCATCGGGCTCGCCAATGTGAAGCGGATCATCGAACGTCACGGCGGCCGGATCTGGGCGCAAGGCGAACTCGATCTCGGCGCGACATTTTCATTCTCATTGCCGGCCGAGCCGGCGGGCAAGGACAGAGACCTGAACAATGGCTGATCTGAAGCCGATCCTCCTGGTCGAGGATAATCCGAAAGATATCGAACTGACCCTGGCGGCCTTGGAACAGGCGCAGCTTGCAAACGCCGTCGTGATCGCGCGCGATGGCGCGGAAGCGCTGGATTATCTCTATGGCCGCGGCCAGTACGCCGGACGCAACATGACGGATCCCGCCGTCGTGCTGCTCGATCTGAAGTTGCCGAAGATCGACGGGCTCGAGGTGCTGGAAAAGATCAAGAACGATCCATCGATGCGCCATACGCCGGTGGTGATGCTGACCTCGTCGCGCGAGGAGAGCGATCTCGTCAAAAGCTACAGCCTCGGCGTCAACGCCTTCGTCGTGAAGCCGGTCGGCTTCGATCGGTTCTTCGAGGCCGTGCGAGAACTCGGCATGTTCTGGGCCGTGCTCAACGAACCGCCGCCGCCCGGCGACAAATTGATGCCGCCCGCATGAGCGCGGCCGAAGACATCGATGCCCGTCCTGCGCGGATTCGCATTCTGCATCTGGAGGACAGCGCGCGCGACGCCGAACTCGTGTCCGAGTTTTTGCGCGCCGATGGGCTCGATTGCGATATCGTCCGTGTCTGGACCCGCGAGGATTTCACGACAGGCCTGGAAAAAGGCGGCGTCGATCTGATCCTCGCCGATCATCAATTGCCGATATTTGACGGCGATGCGGCGCTGGACATTTCACGCACTATTGCCCCGGATGTGCCGTTCATTTTCGTGTCCGGCACGCTGGGCGAAGATGTCGCGGTCGAAGCGCTACGTCACGGCGCGACTGACTTTGTCGTCAAGCAGCGGCTGGATCGGTTGGCAGGCGTCGTCGGGCGCGCGATCGCCGAAAGCAACGAGCGCATCCAGCGCAAGTTGGCGCAGGATGCCTTGCGTGACAGCGAACGCGAGTTTCGCTTTGCGATGTCGGCAGGCCGCTTCGGCGTTTGGAGCATCGATTTCGTCACCGGCAAAATGAAGACGTCGGAAATCTTCCGGCTCAATTTCGGGCGGGATCCGAAGCAGTCGTTTTCCTATTCGGATCTGAGCCGGTCGGTGCATCCCGACGATCAGGCGCGGATGCAGGCCGCGGTCGCGCACAGCCTCGCGACCGGTGAGGATTACGATATCGAATATCGCATTCTCACGCCGTCCGACGACTTGCGCTGGATCAGCATTCGCGGCCAGCCGGGCTACGGCGCCGACGGAACCGTCGATCGCATGTCCGGCGTCTCGATCGACATCACAGAGAAGCGCCAGGCCGACAATCGTCGGCTGGCGCTGGTCGAACTGAGCGACGTCATCCGCCGGATCGACGACACCGACGAGATCGCTTATGCCGCTGCCGACATTCTCGGCCGGACGCTGAACATCAGCCGCGCAGGTTACGGCATCGTCGATCCGATTGCCGAGACCATCACCATCGCGCGCGACTGGAACGCGCCGGGCATCAAGAGCCTCGCCGGTGTCCTGAAATTTCGCGACTACGGCAACTACATCGATGACATCAAGCGCGGCAAGACCGTCGTGTTCGCCGATGCCGTCAACGATGTGCGTGCGACCGCCGGCGCCGAGGCTCTGATTGCGATCAGCGCGCGCGCCGTCATCAACATGCCGATTATCGAGCAGGGCAGGGCGGTGGCGCTGCTTTATCTCAACCATGCCGACATTCGCTTGTGGTCGGACGATGACGTCGCCTTCATTCGCGACGTCGCAGATCGCACCCGTGCCGCCATCGCGCGGCGCCGCGCCGAGCTGGATTTGCAAGCGCTCGCAACCTCGCTCGAACAGCAGGTGGCGGAACGAACCGCCGAACGCGACCGCGTCTGGAAAAATTCGCGCGATCTGCTGACGATCCTTCGCGCGGATGGCATCTTTCTCGCCGCCAATCCGGCGTGGCATACGATCCTCGGCTATCCGCCGACGCAGGTGGTTGGCCGCAGCTTTCGCGATCTCGTCTGGCCTGACGATAGTGCGATCACACAGGACGCGCTCGACACCGCGATCGGCAAGCAAGACCTGACCAATTTTACCAACCGCTATCGCCACGTCGACGGCACGCCGCGCTGGATCGCGTGGCACACAACGCGCGAAGGCGATTTCGTGTTCGCCTATGGGCGCGACGTGACCGCCGAAAGAGAACAGGCCGATGCGCTGGTGATGGCGCAAGAGGCACTACGGCAATCGCAGAAGCTGGAGGCGATGGGGCAACTGACAGGCGGCGTCGCGCATGACTTCAACAATCTGCTGACGCCGATTCTGGGAAGCCTCGATCTGTTGCGCCGGCGCGGCATCGGCTCCGAGCGGGAGCAGCGTTTGATCGACGGCGCGCTGCAATCGGCCGAACGCGCCAAGACGCTGATTCAGCGCCTGCTGGCTTTCGCCCGCCGTCAGCCCTTGCAGCCGAGCGCGGTGGATATCGGCCAACTCGTCGACGGCATGGTCGATCTGATCGCCAGCACGTCAGGCCCGCAGATCCGCGTCGCCGTTCATCTCGCCGACGATCTGCCGGCGGCGCGCAGCGATCCGAACCAGCTCGAAATGGCGATTCTCAACCTCAGCGTCAACGCCCGCGACGCGATGCCCGAGGGCGGCACGCTGACAGTCACCGCGGCTTCCGAGATCATCGGCCGCGCACATCGCTCGCATCTCAAGCCGGGCGCTTACGTGCGGCTGTCGGTCGCCGACACCGGGATCGGCATGGACGACGCCACGCGGGCGCGGGCGATCGAGCCGTTTTTTTCGACCAAGGGCATCGGCAAGGGCACCGGCCTGGGCCTGTCCATGGTGCACGGGCTCGTCGCGCAACTCGGCGGTGCCCTGACGATCTCCAGTAAAATCGGGCTCGGCACCAATGTCGACCTGTGGCTGCCGGCGACCGAGGCCGAGGTGCCGCAGGCCACGGCCGCCGACACGAGGCCGCAACAACGCCGGTCGCTCGGCCGCGCGCTGCTGGTCGATGACGAAGACGTCGTGCGGATGACGACGGCCGATATGCTGACCGACCTTGGCTACGATGTGGTCGAGGCCAATTCCGGCGAGGCAGCGATGCGGCAGATCGATGACGGCCTGCCAATCGATATTCTGATTACCGATCACCTGATGCCCGGCATGACCGGGGCCGATCTCGCGCGCAGCTTCAACAATCGCCGCCCGGGCAAGCCGGTGCTGATCGTTTCGGGCTATGCGGATGCGGAAGCCATCGCGCCAGACTTGCCGCGATTGGCAAAACCGTTCCGGCAGGCGGAGCTCGTCAACATGCTGTCGACGATGTTGACGCGGGCGTAAAATGTCTACGCCGGACGGGGCGCAGGAGCCGCCATTCCGGATCAACCCAATCGAAGCGTCATGCCCTGCTCACCTCCCCGATGAGAGGTCGACCGGAGCTTCCTCTCCCCCGTGGGGAGAGGAGCACCCTGCCGATCGATTGACGTCTTCCTCGCCTTGATCGAATCGAGCTTTTACTTCGCAGCACCTGTCGTCGGCGCCGATGTCGCACCAAAACTCTTTTGCAGTTGCGCGACTGCAAAGTCCTGCGCCTCTTTGGCCTTGGCGACGACGGCGTCCATGCCGAAGAACTCATGCGTTACGCCGTCATAGGTTTTCTGCGTCACGTCGTTGCCCGCATCCTTCAGTTTTTGCGCAAGCATCTCGCCATCGGAGCGCAGCGGATCGATCTGCGCATTGATGATCGTGATCGGCGGCAGGCCCTTCAAGTCGGCGGCGACGAGGTTCAGGCGCGGGTCGTCCTTATCCTCGGCCTTTGCGAGCACCTTGTCGAAGAACCAGGCCAGCATCGGCGTGTTCAGCGGCTTGGCGGCGGCGTCATCCTTTTTCGACGGCGTATCCATCGTCGTCGCTGCAACCGGATAGACCGAGATCACGGCGACCGGCGCGGTCAGCTTCTGGTCGCGCGCGGCAATCGCGGTCGCGACGGCCATGTTGCCGCCGGCGCTCTCGCCGACGATGGCAAGCTTGGACGGATCGCCGCCCCAGCCTTTTGCGTTCTTCTCAATGTATTTCCACGCCGAGATCGCTTCTTCATGCGCGGCCGGGAATTTGTTTTCAGGCGCCATCGGATAATCGACCGAGACGACGATCGCATTGGCCTTGCGGGCGATCGCAGCCGGCGTCGCGTCATAGGTATCGAGATCGGCGATCACCCAGCCGCCGCCGCGAAAGAACGCGATGACGGGCAGATTGGAGTCCTTGGTGGCATTGTCGGGCGTGTAATAACGCAGCCGCAGATTGCCCATATCGGCGAAGCGGCTGTTGGAGATCGTCACGCCGGCGTGCGGATCGACCTTGATGCTTTCGTCCTTGATGACCTTCTTCACGGCGTCGGCCGCGGACGGTTGCTTGCGCGCTTCGGCCGGAGTCAGCGACTCGATCGGCTTGGGCTCGAGCGCGGCAAGGGCGGCGAGCACTTTGGCCATATCCGGATCCGCCTTGGCGGAAGGGTCGGCGGGTGGATTGGCGAGCTGCGCGTTCTGGCTTGATGCCGCCTCCGGCGGCGAGTTCTGCGCCTGCACGGCGGGGCTGAGGGCGATCAGCAAAGCTGCGGCCGTGGTCGCGAGAAGAGCGGATTTCAAATTAAAATTTGTCATCGGGATAATCTCCATTGCGTTGCGGTATCAATCCCGGCGCAAATCGATCGTTCCGCTTCTTCAGGAAGTGCGTCTGTCATTGGGGGAGCATGACGACGAAGCAATCCAGTCTTCTCGTCCTGATCAAGGAAGACTGGATTGCTTCGCTCAAGCCGTCCTGGCGAAGCCGCCAGGACGGCGTGGCCCGCAATGGCGAATTCTGATTCACCCCGCCGAAGCAGTCTTGCGGTACAGATCGCTGTAGCTGCTGGCCGAGATCGTCCAACTGAACGATTTCGACATTGCCTTGCGGCGCATGGAGTTCATCCTGTCCTTCGCACCGAAGGTCGCGAACGCCCGGCAGATGCCGCCCAAAAACGACTCGGTCGACGGCTGCGTGAACAGGAACCCGGTCTTGCCGTCGTCGATGGTCTCGGCGAGGCCGCCGGTCTGATGGCCGATCGGGAGCGAGCCGAAACGCTGGGCATACATTTGGCTCAACCCGCAGGGCTCGAAGCGCGAGGGCATCAGCGTGAAATCGGTGCCGGCAAAAATTCGTCGCGCGTCGCCGTCATTGAAGCCGATATCGACGGAAATCGCGCCGGGCCGGCGGCGCTGGGCTTCCATCAACGCGACCTCGAAACGGGTTTCGCCGCGGCCGGTGACGACGATCTGCCCGCCGGCGGCGACGATCGCGTCGGCGGCGGCCAGCACGAGATCGACGCCCTTCTGGTGGACGAGACGGGCGACGACGCCGAACAGCGGGCCGCGCGACAACGCCAGACCGAAGCGCTGGCGGACATGATCGGCATTGGCGCGGCGCGCCTTCCATTCGCCGGCCGCGAAGGGGCTGGTCAGTTCGGTGCAGACTCGCGGATCCCAGCTCTCGTCGATGCCGTTCAGGATTCCGGTCAGTTCGCGCGCGTCAGATCGCTGGCGCAGCAGGCCTTCGAGACCGCAGCCGAGTTCCGGCGTCGTGATCTCGCGGGCGTATGTCTCGCTGACGGTCGTGAGGTGCGACGAATAGACGATGCCGCCCTTGAGGAACGACAGCTTGTCGTAGAATTCGAGGCCTTCGATGTGGAAGGACTCGACCGGCGCCCCGATGCGGCGCAGCGACTCCTTCGGAAACAGGCCCTGATAGGCAAGGTTGTGAATCGTCAGGATGGTCGGCAGCTTGACCTTGTTCCAGGCAAGATAGGCCGGCACCAGCGCCGAGGGCCAATCATTGGCGTGGACGAGATCAGCCGACCAGTTCTTGTCGAGATTGCCGGCGGCCAATGCCGCCGCCGCCGAGGCGAAGCGGCCGAAACGGATGTCGTTGTCCGGCCAGTCGCGGCCATTGGCGTCGCCGTAAGGGTTGCCGCTGCGCTCGTAAAGCTGCGGGCAGAGCAGGATGTAGATCGGCAGGCCGTCCTTGGTCGACGCCAGGCCGAGCGAGCAGGCCGGCATTTCGGCCAGCGCCGGGCAATTGCCGACGATTTCGATGCTGTCGAATTGGGCGACGACGTCCCGATAACCGGGCAGCATCACCCGAACGTCGCTCCAGAGCCGCAGCGCCCGTGGCAACGCCGCCGAAACGGCGGCAAGTCCGCCAACACGGACGAAGTCGTCGATTTCGGACGTAACGAATAGTACTTTCAAGGAGTGCCCCTGCGCCAGTCGCAAATGGTGCTCTGCAAAAAGCGGTCCAATAAAACGTCGGGCGGCGTGAGAGATTCGGCCGACCTCAAACTCCTGAGGCCACCTTCGATATCATATTGCCGTTTAACGACTACCGAATGACTTATGCACTGATCCGTTGGAGCGGTGCGTCCACCGGCGAACATATCGTCGAAAAATCGCGACATTTTTAAATCAGGGGTCGCTGCGATTGGCGGTGAGGAGGCGCAGCACGCTCATGACGCAGCCGATCGCTGCAAAACCGCCGCCGAGCGCCAGCGCCAAGATCGCGCCTTCGCGCCCGATCAGGCCGAAGCAGAAGGCGGCCAGCGCCGCGCCCGTCGTCTGGCCGGTCAGTCGCGCGGTGGCGACCATGCCGCTGGCCCCGCCACTGCGATGGGCGGGCGCGCTCGCCATCAGAGCCTTCATGTTGGGGGCCTGAAAGAAACCGAAGCCGCAGCCGCAGATCACCATCCGCCAGACGATGTCCTGGATCGAGGGTTCCGCCGGCAACAAAGCCAGCAGCACCATGCCTATTCCCAGCAGCAGCAGACCGAGCCCGCCGAGGACGCCGACCGGATAGCGATCCGACAGCCGGCCCGCGATCGGCGCCATGATGGCGACCACAAGCGGCCATGGCGTCATGAAGAAGCCGGTCTCGACCTGCGAGCGGCCGAGAATGTCCTCGAAGTAAAACGGCAGCGCCACGAAGGCGAGTCCCTGGATGGAGAAGGCGCAGATCGCAGTCGCCGCCGATAGCGCGAACATCGGCCGCTTGAACAGATCGATCGGCAGCATGGGGGCGGGATGGCCGGCCTGGCGCCGCAACAGCAGCCAGCCGAGCCCAAGCGCACCGGCGAGTTCGAGTGCGACGAAAACGGGCGTTGCGTGATGCGCGGCGCTGCTCAGGCCCGTAATGAACAGTCCAAGGCAGCCGGCGGCCAACGCCGCGCCGATCAGGTCGAAGGCGTGGCTCTCGCGCGGCATCTCGGGCAGCGTTTTCAGGCCGACCACGATCGCGACGATGCCGAACGGGATGTTGACCGCGAACAGCCACGGCCATGAGCCGATCGACAAGATCGCCGAGGCGATGGTCGGTCCGAGCGTGATCGCCGACGCCACCACCAGCGCGTTGTGGCCGAAGCCGCGCCCGGCCATCCGGGCCGGATAGATATAGCGCACCAGCGCGGTGTTCACGCTCATCAAGCCGCTGGCGCCGAGACCCTGCAGGACGCGCGCGACCAGCAGGCTTTCGAGCGACCATGCGAACGCGCACAGCGCCGACGCGGCCGTGAACAGGATCAGTCCTGCCATATAGAGGCGCTGGTGGCCGACGATTTCGCCGAGCGCGGCCAGCGGCAGAAGCGTCGCGACCATCGCGATCTGATACACATTGACCACCCAGACGACGTCGGCGGCGCTCACCTTCAGGTCGGCGGCGATCGCCGGCAACGCGATGTTCGCGATCGCCGTGTCGAGGGACGCCATCGCCAGCGCTGTGAAGATCGCGGCGACCGCGAAACGCCGCTGCCGCGTCGGCAATCCGTCGAAGGTTTGCGGCGTCGTTTGGGCGTCCATCGGGTATGGTCTCGCGGGTCAGGCGCACACTGCGCCGCCGCCCTGTGTAATGCGATTTGCGTCCGCCGCGAGACGTCGTTTCGCATGAGGCGTATGCGCCTGTCGTCATTGTGAACACTTACCCCACCATGCGGTCGCGCCCGGCCCAGAAACCCGCTTTCAGCACTTTCTTGTCCACCTTGCCGACGCCGGTTATCGGCAGTTCCGTGACGAATTTGATGTGCTTGGGTGCGTGGGCCGAGCCCTTGCGCTGCTTGACCAGATCGATCAGCGCCTCGGCGCTCGGCCGGGTGCCGGGTCGCGTCACAATCACCGCGGTGACGGCCTCGCCCCACTTGTCGTCGGGCACGCCGACCACGGCGACCATCGCGACGTCGGCATGGGTGGACAGCACGTCCTCGACCTCGCGCGGAAAGATGTTGAAGCCGCCGGAAACGATCATGTCCTTCTTGCGGTCGAGGATAAACATGTAGCCGCGGTCGTCCTGCTTCGCGATGTCGCCGGTATGCAGCCAGCCGTTCTTGAGCGTTTCGGCGGTCTGCTCCGGGCGCTTCCAGTATTGCGCCATCACATGCGGCGCGCGAACGCAAATCTCGCCGGCCGCGCCGGTGGCCACTTCCCGATCGTCCTCGTCGAGAATCCTGGTCTCGCAGGCCGCGATCGGAAAGCCGCAAGACAGAAACAGTTCCGGCTGCTTCGGATCGTGATCGGTCTTGCGCAGCACCGAGATCGGATAGCACTCGGTCTGGCCGTAGAGTTGCGAGAACACCGGGCCGATGCGTTCGATGCCTTCGACCAGCCGGCTCGGCGACATCGGCGACGCGCCATACAGCAACAGGTCGAGCGACGAGAGGTTGGTCTTGTCCATCGCCGGATGATCGAGCAGCACATAGATCATCGTCGGCACGAACAAGGTGAAGTTGATCTTTTCGCGTTCGATGGTTTTGAGCACGGCCTCAGGATCGAACCCCTTCAGCATGTGAACGGTGCCGCCGCGCATCAAGGTCGGCAGCACTTTCGTGCCGGCGACATGGCTGATCGGCGCGACCACGAGATAGCTCGGCCGGTCCGGAATTTCAAAGTCGGACAGGATCGCATTGGCGAAGCCGGCGACCTGTCGATGCTGGCGCAGCGCGCCCTTCGATTTTCCCGTGGTGCCGCCGGTGTAGTTCAGTACCGCGTCGTCGTCGGGCCCTGCGAAGTCCTTCGCGGTGACGCTGCCGGCAGCCTGCGCCGCTGCAAGCAGGTCGATGCCATATTCAGAGCGTCCGAGCGTGAAGATGTGTTTGACGCCCTGCGCCTTCGCCGCCAGTTCGGCGCCGCGCGCGAGATACGTGTCGGCATCGACGATGAGAATCTCCGAAGCCGAATCTTCGATCTGGTCGAGCTGGTCCTGCAGCGATCCCATCGGATGCAGCGCCGAGATCGCGAAGCGACACAATTGCGCGGACACACCGGCGCACCAGCTATCGGCTCGGTTCGCTGTCAGCAGGCAGACGCGCGTGCCGGGCGGCGCATTCAGCGCCATGAACACGCTCTGGAGGCGCGCGATGATGTCTGTGGTCGCGCGATAGGTGAGGGTGCCGCCTGGCCATGAAAAGGCGGTGCGATCGGCATAGCGCGCCAGCGTGCGCAGCACCTGGCTGCCGAGCGTCGGAAACGTATTGAGCGCGCTGTGCATGATGGCCTCCCGGCGATTTTTGTCATCGGCGTTGGACCGTGCCAATGTTCGTTCGGAAGCTAACATGAAAACAGATGCGCAACACAACAAGCGCACGGCATGCGAGGACATTCGATTGCAACCACCCACGCCGGACCGCATCGCGCCGCTGCGCGACCGCTTGACGCTGCCGCTCATCGCAGCGCCGATGTTTCTCGTCTCGGGCATCGATCTCGTCACCGCCGCCTGCGCCAATGGCGTGATCGGCTCGTTCCCGACCGTGAACTGCCGCACGTCGCAACAGCTCGATGATTGGCTGACCGAGATCGAGACGCGGCTTTCGCGCGCGCGCGATTTAGGGGCCCGCGTGGCTCCTATTTGCGCCAACCTGATCGTGCACCGCTCGAATGCGCGGCTCGCCGACGATCTTAACGTGTTGCTGAAACACAAGCCCGAACTGGTCATCACCTCGGTCGGCTCGCCCGCGCCAGTGTTGAAACCTTTGCACGATGCCGGCGCGCTGGTGTTCGCCGACGTCGCCAGCATCCGTCATGCCGAGCGCGCGGCGGAGGCGGGCGCGGACGGGCTGGTGCTGTTGACGGCCGGCGCGGGCGGCCAGACCGGCTGGCTCAATCCCTTTGTCTTCGTGCGCGCGGTGCGGAAATTCTTCGACGGCCCGATCGTGCTGGCCGGCGGCATCTGCGACGGCCACGCTCTGCGCGCCGCTCAGGCGCTTGGCTGCGATCTCGCTTACATGGGCACCAAATTCATCGCGACGACCGAGAGCCTCGCAGACCAGCGCTACAAGGACATGCTGGTGGCGAGCACCGCCGACGAGGTGCTGCTGACGAAGGCGTTCACGGGATTGCAAACCAACATGCTGCGGCCCTCGATCGTCGCAGCGGGTCTTGATCCCGACGATCTGCCGGAGCGCGGCGCGATCGACATCGGCAAGGACATCAACATGGATGCGCGCGAGAGCCGGCCGAAGCGCTGGCGTGATATCTGGAGCGGGGGGCATTCGACATCGGGCATCGATGCCGTGCTGCCGGTGGCGGATTTGGTCGCGCAGACGTTGCGGGAATATCGGGAGGGGTAAGTTGCAGGACGCTTCTTCACCTCTCCCCGTTCTTCACGGGGAGAGGTCGGCGCACTTGCGCCGGGTGAGGGGCCGGGCACAACTTTTACTGCGAACTCAGCATCCGTTGGTCTCTCGCCCCTCACCCGGCTTCGCTTCGCGAAGCCACCCTCTCCCCGCAAGAGCGGGGCGAGGGAAGAACACCGACTTGCACGCTCGTCACATTCAGCCCATATCCGGACTTCATGCGCGTTCGCGCCGACACAGCCTGAGGAGACCCTTGATGCGCAAGATTTTAACGGTGCTGGCGGCACTCGCGACCTTGAGCCTCACCAATTGCGGCTACAACGCCATCCAGACCCAGGACGAGCAGGTCAAATCGAGCTGGTCCGAGGTGGTCAACCAGTATCAGCGCCGGGCCGATCTGGTGCCAAACCTCGTCAACTCCGTGAAGGGCTTTGCCCAACAGGAGAAGGACGTGCTCCTTGGAGTCACCAACGCGCGCGCCAAGGTCGGCAGTCTCAATGTCACGCCCGAAGTGCTGAACGATCCGGCCGCCTTCCAGAAATTCCAGGCAGCGCAGGGCGAACTTTCCGGCGCTTTGTCGCGTTTGCTGGTCACGACAGAGGCCTATCCGCAATTGAAATCGGACGCGCTGTTCAAGGATCTGATGTCGCAGCTCGAAGGCACCGAGAACCGCATTACGGTCGCGCGCAACCGCTACATCAAATCGGTGCAGGACTATAATGTCGGCGTCCGCACCTTCCCGAACAACCTCACGGCGATGGTGTTCGGTTACAAGGAAAAGCCGAATTTCGCCGTCGCCAACGAGAAAGAGATCTCGACTGCGCCGAAGGTTGATTTCAATCCGACGACGCCGGTGGTGCCGCCCCCTATCTCGCCGACATTGCCCGCGCCCGCGCCGGCGAAATAATATGCGCGTCGTGAAGGCCGCGACGGCGGCTCTGCTGGCGTTGCTGTGTTTTGCGACGCTGGCCCTGGCCGATGTCGCGGTGCCGCAGCTCACCGGCCGGGTCGTCGATCAAACGTCCACATTGTCGAGCGACCAGATCGCGTTGCTCGATGCGTCACTGAAGGCGTTCGAGACTCGAATGGGCAGCCAGATCGCGGTGCTGATCGTGCCGACGACGTCGCCGGAGAGCATCGAGCAGTTCTCGATCCGCGTCGCCGACGCCTGGAAGATCGGGCGCAAGAAGGTCGATGACGGTGCGATCCTCGTCATCGCCAAGGACGATCGCTCACTGCGCATCGAGGTTGGCTACGGCCTCGAGGGTGTACTCACCGACGCCACCGCCAAACGCATCATCGACGAGGTGATCGTGCCGAAATTCCGCAGCGGCGATTTCGCCGGCGGCATCGTGGACGGCGTCGATCGGATGTTGAAAGTCATAGACGGCGAGCCCTTGCCGGCGCCGAAGCCAGAACGCACGGACGCTTACGGCGACATCGGTTCGTCCCTGCCGGTGCTCGTGTTCGGCGTGCTGATCGCCGGCGGCTTTTTGCGAAGCATCCTGGGCCGGCTGCTTGGCGCGCTCGCGACCGGCGGCCTCGCGGCGGTCGCGATGTATTTCATCGTCGGCACCCTGACATTGGCCGGGCTGGCCGGCATCGTCGCATTTGTCGTGACACTGATCGGTGACGCGTTCACGTCGCCGATGTCCGGCGGTCGCGGCGGTGGATTTGGCGGCGGATTTCCGACCGGCGGTGGCTGGTCAAGCGGCTCCGGCAACTCCGGCGGCGGCGGATTCAGCGGCGGAGGCGGCGGCTTCGGCGGCGGCGGCGCATCGGGGAAATGGTGAGTATGGGCATCGCGCGCATCACACGACATCTCGCCGCCAATCGCGGACGCGTGCGCCGCGCCTTTCCGGCGGAGTCGCTGACGAAGATCGAGCAGGCCATTGCCGCGAGCGAGGCGACGCATGCGGGCCAAATTCGCGTGGTTATCGAAGGCGCGCTCGACGGCGAACCGCTGTTCCGCCAGCAATCAGCGCAGGCCCGCGCCCTCGACGTGTTCGGGCTGAAGCGGATCTGGGACACGGCACACAATAACGGCGTGCTGATTTATCTGCTGCTCGCCGATCGCGACGTCGAGATCGTCGCCGATCGCGGCATTCATGCGCATGTCGGGACTGACGGCTGGGAGACGATCTGCCGGGCGATGGAGCAGGCGTTTGCACAAGGCGATTTCGAGGCCGGCGTGCTGGCGGGCATTCAGGCCGTTTCGCAGCACCTGACGACGCATTTTCCGAAGGACGGTGCGCACGGCAACGAATTGCCGGACGATGTGGTGGTGATTTGATGGGGAGCTTCAACACGCACGGCGTAACCCTCCGCGACAGCGGAGCGCCCAGGAGTCCGCGACGCCAGCGTTCATCTGCGGCGTCGTGGATGACTGGGTCGCCCGGTCTTTGGGCGCAAGAGCGCCCGGCCGGGCGATGACGGCCGTGCCGTTGCTCACGCCTTCGTCGACGGCCGTTCCGCGACCCGCGCCTGCCATGCCGCGATGTTGGCATTTTCAGCCGCCAAAGGCTGTTTCACGGTCGCGCCGAACTCGACCCAGCAGAACAACCACATATCGGCGATCGTGAAGCGGTCGCCGCAGACGAACTGTTTGCCGTCCATCAGATCGTTCATTTTTCGCAGATTCAGCGCCGTCAGCGCCTTCAGCCCCGGCGCGTTCTCGGGATAACACGGCATCCGCTTCTCGAAGAACTTCAGGCCCTCGCTGTAGCGATAACCATAGGCCATCGGCTCGACGATGCTGAGATCGATGCGCCGCGTCCACATTCGGCATTCCGCGCGCTCCTGCGGCGTCGCGCCAATCATCGCCGGCGTCGGGTGCAATTCCTCCAGATAGTCGCAGATGACGGTGACTTCGGACAGAAACGAGCCGTCGTCCAGTTCGAGCACCGGCATCTGGCCATAGGGCGTGCGGGCGAGATGCTCGGGCTGGCGGTTCTCGCCGCCGCGCAGATCGATGCGCTGCTTCGGAATATCGAGGCCCTTCTCGGCCATGAACATGCGCACGAAGCGCGGGTTGGGACCGATGGAATCGTAGAATTTCATGAGCGTTTCCCTTTTTCTTGTGCCCTCTTTTGAGGCGATCGGGGCAGGGGCTGTCAAGCCACAGAGCTTACGGTGAAAATCGGATCGCTGCGGGCGGGAAGTAACGGTTTAGCAACCAATAAAACTTACGACTGGTCAATCTATCTGCGGAGAGCAAATGTGAGCGATCATCCTCAAGGCGCGATCGACGGCGGTATCAAGGGCGACGCCCATCACCACGATCCGGATAGGTCGGCCGACGCCGATGCCGCCCGGATCGAGGCTCCCGGCATCGTGCCCGATGCCGACGCGCCGCCGCCCCGCAAGACAATCAACAGGCTTATGATCATGGCGCCGTCGCTTGGCGATGACGATCGCGATCGCGCGCAGGATCACCGCGCCGAGCCGCATGGCCAGGGCACTCACCGCAAGGCGTGGGACGACGTCCGGATCGATGCGGTTGCCGCGGCCCATGACGGCAAGAGCGGCTCTGCCCGCAAAACCTCCGCGATTCTGGTCGTCGCCGTCGTGGCTGGCATTGCCGGCGCGCTCGGGACCGCCATGGCGACCGCAGGCGTCTCCTATTTCACCAGCAAACCCGATCCAGCAATCGAAGTGAGCAAGGCGCGTGCGCTCGACGAGAGCATGACCCGAATTGAGCAGGATCTTGCGGCCCTGCGCAGCAATGTCGATCGTGTCGCGAAAGCCAGCGCCTCGCAGGCCGGCAAGACCGCCGACCGCCTCGACCGTATCGAGAAGGCTCAGGCCGATCCTGCCGCCAAGCTCGCCAAACTGAACGACACCGTCGAAAAGCTGCGCGTCGCGGCCGCAACGCCTCCAGCACCGACGCCACCGCCTGCGCCGGCTCCCGCCGCGGCACCTGCGCCGGCCCCCGTCGCCTCGGCCCCGGCGAAAGACGCCACCGGATCGGTCGCACCGAAGGAAGCCGCGGCGTCATCGCCGGCACCAAAGCCAGAGATCGCGCGGCTGCCGATCGTCGAGGGCTGGATCGTGCTCGATGCCGGGAATGGCGGCGCCACGATCGAAAGCCGCCGCGGCGTCTATGATGTGATGGCCGGCGATCCCGTTCCGGGCCTCGGCCGCGTCGATGCGATCCGCCGTCAGGACGGCCGTTGGGTCGTCGTCACGACCAAGGGCCTGATCGTCGCAAGGTAAATGCGCGACGTCATTCCGGGGCTCGCGCGCATCATCTTTGCGCGGGAGAGCCCGGAATCTCATCAAGATGAACATGACCAGATTCCGGGCTCGCTTGCGCGATCGCGCTTCGGAATGACGTTAATGTCTTAACCGAAAAAAATGGCGCACTCCCGTTTCCGGGAATGCGCCATTTTTGTATTGTGCTCAGGCCGGCGTTAAACCGTCCCGAAACGACTTAGGTCGCGGGCATCAACACGGTGTTGACGACGTGGATGACGCCGTTCGACTGATTGACGTTCGGGATCGTCACGGTCGACGAACCGCCCTTGGCATCGACCAGCATCACCTTGCCGCCCTTGGCCTTCACGGTCAGCGTCTCGCCTTCGACGGTCGTCAGCTTCTTGCCGTCGGTCAGATCAGCCGCGAGCAGCTTGCCCGGCACGACGTGATAGGTGAGGATCTTGGTGAGCGTCGCCTTGCTCTCCGGCTTCACCAGCGTCTCGACGGTGCCCTTCGGCAGCTTGCCGAACGCCGCATTGGTCGGGGCGAACACGGTGAACGGACCTGCGCCCGACAAGGTGTCGACGAGACCGGCGGCCTTCACGGCCGCGACCAGCGTGGTGTGATCCTTGGAGTTGACGGCGTTCTCGACGATGTTCTTGGAGGGATACATCGGAGCGCCGCCGACCATCACGGTCTTCTCGCCCGACATTTCACTCTTCATCATCTTCTCTTTCGCTGCGGCGGGCGCAACGAAGCTGGTGGTGATCATCAGCGCGCTGAGGGCAGCGGCAGAAGCCATTGCGATACGGTTGGACATTGATCGTCTCCCATTGATTGATAAAACAAAGCCGTCGGAGACTTGAAAGCCACCGCGGTGCAGCGCGTTCTTGTGTGATTATTAACGCGCTATCAGGAAGAACTACGCGCTTACGGCCTATTGGTTTCGGCCATCCGCTGCGTCCGAGACAAAAAAGTTCCAACGCGACGCCGAAACCGAACGTCGCCTTGTTCGTATCAACCGCTTATCCAACCGCGCCAGCCGCACGCAACTGCGCGATCTCGTCCTCGCCATAACCGGCCTGTCGCAAGATTTCATCGCTGTGCTCGCCGACGCCCGGCGGCATCTTCGGCGTGACCTTCTGGCTGCCTGTGACCCAGATCGGCGAATTGACCGTCAGCATCGTGTCGTTCTCGAACGGGACCAGCACCTCATTGTCCTTCATCTGCTGATCGTTCGGGATGTCGTCGAGGATGTTGACGATGCCGAATACGAGCCCGCTGCCGTCCAGCGCCTTGCGCCAGTCGGCAAGATCGCGCGTCGCAAAGATCTCGTCGAAGATTTGAATCAATTCGACCGAGCGGGCGTGGCGATCCGGCTTGGTCAGAAAGCGCGGGTCGGCGGCGAGGTCGTCGCGTCCGAGGCAACGCGCCAATGTCGGCCACTGCTTGTCTTCCGACAGCAGCGACAGGATGATCCAGCGATTGTCGCGGCAGCGATAGTGATTGGTGACGGCGTTGAGCGCGCGTTCGCGCGGGCGGCGTTCCTCGAACTGGGCGCCGCAGAGTTTGGCCTGCACCAGCACGCTGCTTGCCCAGACGCCATTGGCCATCAGATTGGATTTCACCTCGGAGCCCTTACCGGTTTTTTCGCGGCGATAGAGACCCGTAACGATCGCGCCGTAGAGCGCCATCGCGCAAGGGTGATCACCCATGCCGGCCACCGAGCGCGCCGGCGTGGTGTCGACGTCGGCACGGACGAGATCCATCAGGCCGGAGCGCGCCCACCACGCATTGCTGTCGAAGCCGGGCTTGTTGGCTTCCTCGCCGCGATCGCCATAGCCGGTAAAGCAGGCATAGATCAGCCTGTCGTTGAGCGGTGCGAGGTCCTTATAGGTAACGCCGAGCCGGCCGCGCACCGCCGGCGGAAAATTGGTGATGAACACGTCGGCCTCTGCGACGAGCTTGCGCAGCACCGCTTTGCCTTCGGGCTTGGCGAGATCGAGCGCGAGGCTCTTCTTGTTGCGGGACTCCATCATCCACGCATAATTGTGCTCGCTCGACGGATAGCCTGGCAAGTTCGGCAGGTTGCGATAGGGATCGCCGGCGCCGGGCGGCTCGATCTTGATGACGTCAGCGCCGAAATCCGACAATACGGTCGCTGCCGCAGGTGCTGCGATGAAGCTCGCGCAATCCACGACCTTCAGGCCTGCAAAAATTCCCGTGTCCATGGCGAGTCGCCCCCGTTCCGTTTGTTGATTTTGTCCGCAGCGCGGAATTGAATGATTTCGGCGCGCATTTGACCTGTGTTGCCCTGTCGATGCAACGGTCAGATCGGCATGGCCGCCCGCATTCGAGATGCGGTCATGCAGACCCCGACTTGGCACCGCGCGACCGCTGCGGTAGCTTCGGCACCATCACATCAGGATGAGACCGCCATTCATGACCCGACGTCCTGCAATCACGAACCGGGTCTTGAAATGGGCCCTGGCCAGTGTTGCCATGTTTGCAACAAGTCCACTTGCACGCGCGGCTGAACTGTCGAGCGAGATCGCGTCGCTGTACAGCACCGTGTCGATCTACCCCCCGAGCGCGAGCCGCATGACGGTTTGCTACGGCTTCGTCTGCCGCCGGCGCGAGATCGTCGATTTCACGCCCGGCGACCGCAGCGCGCTGAACCAGATCATGGCGGCCGGCAAGGCATCGGCGGCGGCCGAGCGCGTGGCATTGCAAAAGGCGGTGGTGTGGTTCGACAAGCGGATGGGGCCGGTGCTCGGCACCAACAAGCGCATCGCGCGCGCGGATTTCCGCTATTTCGACGACAAGCACAATTACGACTGCTGGGACACCACGCGCAACACAACCAGCCTCCTGCTGGTGCTCGATCAGTGGGGTCTGTTGCGGCATCACACGATCGGCGATCCGAAATATCGCGGCAACACGCTGGTCTTGCAGACGCCGCACAACACGGCCGTCGTCATTGATCGCAAGACCAATACGCCATGGGTGCTGGATATGTGGCCGCGCGCTTACGCGCAGCTACCGGACGTGATGCCGGTCGATCAATGGGTCAAACTCGATTAATTTCAAAGAGTTTTGCGTTGAAAGCCGCTTCGCAAGAGCGAAACCCGCTCTTGCGACAGGACTGGGGCCCTCAGACCTTGAGGTTTTCCGCCGAGGTCTTGCCGCGATTGGCGACTTCCTCATAGTCCACCGTCTGGCCTTCGTTCAGCGACGACAGGCCGGCCTTCTCGACCGCCGAAATATGCACGAACACGTCCTTGCCGCCATTGCTGGGCTGAATAAATCCGTAGCCCTTGGTCGCGTTGAACCACTTCACAGTACCTTTAGCCATCACGTCGTCTCCGCAGGATTGAAATCAAGAACAAACAGTCGGTCCCGGGAAACCGGTCTGTCCGACGCGCGCACGATACGCTGTCTCGGCCGCGCTTGATAGCCTAAACGCATCCCGGCTCGTTTGCACCTTCTGAAGGCACGCGGCGCGTTGACACGGCCAGGCCGCTCGGAGACAAGCCGCTCGGGACAGACCGGCGTTTGCAAGGGGATGAGAATGGGGCGGAGGCCGACCCGCAGGGCCACCGGCGATTGGTCGCGCACCGATCGGGCGCTGATGATCGTCGCGGTCTGCGTCGTGGTGCTGATGACGCTGATGCGGTGCATCTACGCCGGTGAGATGGAGCTGCGCACCGACGAGGCCTATTACTGGACCTGGTCGAAAGAGAGCGTGCTGTCGTTCCTCGACCATCCGCCGATGATCGCTTGGTTCATCCGCGCCGGCACCGCGATGTTCGGCGACGCGACATTCTGCGTCCGCTTCGGCGGGCTGGTGGCGATGCTGGCCTCGCAATTGCTGCTCGCCGATATCGTCCGCCGCGCGACCCATCAATGGCGCGCCGTGGCGATGGCGCTGCTATTGCCGGAGGCCGCACTTTATTACGGCTTGCTGATGGCCAAGGTCGCCCCGGATACCGCGCTGATCCCGTTCGCGCTGGCGATGGTGTGGGCGCTTTTGCGTCTCGTTCAATCAGATGACGGCCGCTGGTGGCTCGCCGCCGGGCTTTTTGCTGGCGCGGGACTGCTGTCGAAACTGACGGCGCTGATGCTGCTGCCGGCGGTCGCGGCGTTCGTGCTGATGCCGAAGCAGCGGCGCTGGCTGGCGACGCCGTGGCCATGGCTCGCGGCGGCCATTGCCGTGGCTGCGTTCTCGCCGGTGTTGATCTGGAATGCGCAGCATGACTGGGCGTCGTTCCGGTTTCAGTTCATTCGCGCGTCGTCGGAACACGCCTTCTCGCTGCGCACTCTCGGCGATTTCCTCGGCCTTCAATTTGGCCAGGTCGGCGTCATCCTGCTGCCGGTGATCCTGTCGGCGGCCTCGATTTCGCTGTGGCGTGGCATTCGCCGCCGCGATCCGATCGCCATGCTGCTGTCCGTCGCGGTGCTGGCGCCGTTCGCGTATTTTCTCTGGAAGTCGCTGACGCTCCGGGTCGGAGATACCTGGCCGATGTTTTTCTGGCCGCTCGGCTTCGCGGCGGTTGCCATCAACTGGGCGCAGTTGCGCGACGAGAACTGGACGCCGCGCGTCGTCACATCGACCGGCCGCTGGATCGTCGCCGGCATCGTCACCGGTCTTCCCATCGTGGTGCTGGTGTTTCTCTATTCGGTGGCGAGCCCATGGAATCTGATCGGCCGCAACGATCCGATCGGCTCCGAAGCCGGCTACGACACCGTCGCGGCGCAGGTCGAGGCCGATATGGCTCTAACCGGCGCGACCTGGGTCGCGACGATGGACTATCGCACCTATGCGATGCTGCGCTGGATGTTGCGTGACCGCGTGCCGGTCATTCAGGTCAATCAGCGTTCGCGGTTCCTCGGCTTCCGCGATCCGGGGCTGGCGACGCGGCAAGGCGACAAGGGCCTCTACATCGCCCGCGCCGGCGACACCGACCATCCGGAATGGGCGTTCACGACGGCAAAGCGGCAGCCGGTCGGCCGCGTCGATCGCATCTGGCGCGGGACGCTGATGGATTCGTATGAGACGCAGACCGTGTCGGGTTGGATGCCGGAGCTGAATCCGCCGCCGCCATCGCCGCTATACCGCTGGCCGGATCTGGCGGGGGCGGCTGCGACCCTGCGTTAGTGCGAAAGCTATGACATTCCAGCGAAACGCAGCGTGCTTCCTCTCCCATGGGGAGAGGGCTGGGTAAGGGTGCAGTCTCTCGTTCGACGCCCCTCACTCGGAAGCGGCGCTTCGCTTGCGTCCGACCTCTCCCCGGTGGGGAGAGGTCACTCAGCACCGATGCCCGCGCCCGGAATGACGTCACTCCTCTCCGTCCCTTTTGCGGATCAAGTCTTTCGCCAGATCCGACAGCGCCGGGCGCGGCAGCGCGTTGAACGGCAGCGGCCGTGTGACGTCGATCGCCGCAAGCCCGAGCCGCGCGGTGAGCAGGCCATTCAATATGCCTTCGCCCAGCCTCGTCGAGAGCTTCGCCGCGACACCATGGCCGAGCATCTGCTGAACGAGGCTGTCGCCCGCTGCCAGGCCGCCGGTCAGCACCAAATGCGAGATGGCATGGCGCATCAACTGGATCGTGCCGAGTGCGCCGGGCCGCCCGCCATAAAGCAGCGCCAGTTGCCGCACCAGACGCAACGCGGCGGCGGCGACGAACAGCATGTCGATCAGCGCGCGGGGGCTGATCGCGGTGACGATCGACACGCGCTGCGCTGCGATCGACACCAGCCGCCGCGCCTCCTGATCGAGCGGGGTCATCAATTCGCGCTCGGCGAGGCGGATCATGTCGGCGCCGTCGATGATGTCGTCGGCATGGCTCTTCAGGGCGGCGCGGGCACGCGCCAGTTGAGGATTGGCGTGCGCCAGCGCCGTCAGATCGCGGACGATGGCGCGGCTCTCGCTGCGGTCATCGGTCAAGAGAGCCGCCGTCGCGCGCTCGTGCATCTTCTCGATCGTGGCGAGCCGCGACAGCGCCAGCACCTCGCGGCCGATGATGACGATCAGCGCCACGCTCGCCAACGCCGCGAATGCGGCGCCGAGCCAACCGAGCGTATCGCTTCGCGCGAACAAATCCTCGACCAGATGCGAGACGCCGAGACCGACTCCCATGATGACGAGGCCGGCGCTTGCCGCCCCGAGCAGCCGACCCCAGCGAAAGCCCTTACGCCGGATCACCAGCGGCTCATCGATCAGCACTGGAAAGGAGGCGGGATCGGCCTCCGGCGTGATCCGCACGCTGCCGCGCCCGAGACGCGCAGTGGCGTCGTCGCCATCCATGACGACGACGCGCGGATCGTCGAGCTTGAAGGTCGCCGGCCGGCGCGGGGTGCGGTCGGTCATTGCAGCCGGTCTCCGATCAGGAACTGAAGCGCACGGTCGAGGCGGATATGCGGCAGCGCCGGACTTTCCGCGGCGCCGGCATCGAGCAGCGGCGGGCGAAACCGCAGGAAGCGATAATCGGCATTGTCGGATGCCTCGGATGACAGCCCGCGAAACGCGTCATGGCCGTCGAACAGATGATCGACAGTGGCCGGCAGATCGCCCGGAAAGGTCGCGACCTCGGTCTGGCCATCGAGCGTCTCGCCTGCTGCGATCTCGCCTTTCGCCGGTGTGCCCAGGATCGACGGTAGCGACTCGCGTTCGCGCTGCACTTGCGCTTCGCGTGTCGCGCGCACGGCGGCGAGGGCCACGACATCGACTTCGGCTCCCGCAAAGGTGGCGCTTGTCGCCGCGCGATCGACCATGCGGCGCAGGATCGCTTCCAGCCGGTCGTGACTGGTGTGATGCAGATGATCGGCTTTGGTCGCCGCAAACAGAATGCGATCGATCCGCGGCCGAAACAGCGTGCTCAGCAGCGTCGAGCGGCCGATGCGAAAGCAATCCAGAATCTGCGACAGCGCCGCTTCGAGATCGCGCAGCGCTTCGGGGCCGGCATTGAAAGCCGCGAGCGCATCGACCAGCACAATTTGCCGGTCGAGCCGTGAGAAGTGATCGCGGAAAAACGGCCGTACCACGATGTCCTTATAGGCCTCGTAGCGCCGCGCCATCATCGCCCATAGCGACCCGGCCGGCGCGTTGCCGCCCGACGGCACATCGAGCGGTGCGAAGGTCAGGGCCGGCGTGTTGGCGAGGCTGCCCGGAATCAAAAAACGGCCGGGCGGCAACAGGCTCATCGAAAAGCGATCGTCGCGGCAGGCGCGCAGGTATTCCGTGTAGAGCCGCGCGGCGATCAGCGTCGCCTGCTCGTCCTGCGGAGCGTTCGGCTGCATCGTGGTCAGATGCGCGTGCCAGTCGACCGCGAGCCGCGCGCGGGGATCGCGCCGCGACAGTGCGACGCTTTCCGCCGACCATTGCTCGTAGCTCTTGGACAGCAGCGGCAGATCGAGCAGCCACTCGCCGGGATAATCGACGATGTCGAGCGTCAGCGTCCGCTCCGCGCCGTTCTTGCGCTGATAGGCGATCACGAGGCGCAACTCGCTGATGTCGGTGGTCGAGTTCGGCCACAGCCGGTCCGCGATCAGCGTTCGCAGGTGATCCTCATAGGCGAATCGCGGCACGGCGTCGTCGGGCTGCGGCACGAGCTTCGCGCCTGCGATCCGCCCGGTCGACAGGGACTCGAAGATCGGAAACCGGCCGCCGCGGGTGAGGCTATGCACCAGCGCCGTGATGAACACCGTCTTGCCTGCGCGTGACAATCCCGTGACGCCGAGGCGGATGGTCGGATTGAACAGGTTGTCGCCGAAATCCAGCAACGCGCGCGCCGACAGACGCGCCTCCTCAAACATGTCGCTGAAACTGGAGGCCATGCGCGGCGGACTTGTCCTGAAATGAGACCGATTGGTCTCCCGAAGTTGGCGATTGGCGCGACGAAATCAAGCACAAGGCTTTTCGGCCTTCACCTTGGAGTGGCCATGATTGGGCGCTCAGAGTGCGGTGCAACGCAAGCGACCGGAGCGGCCGGGCGCGGGGGCATGCGGATCGCGCGATGACGGTTTTTCGACTGAAGCAGTTCACCTCGACCTCGTTCAACGCGGCTGCGGGCGCGATCCGCTGGAATTACGATCGTGCCGAACTGATCGCGGATGGCGTCGTCCATGTGCTCGGGTTGGTGTTCGGCGTCGCGGCTGCGACCGCCTTGATCGTGTTGACCGGCGTGTTCGCCACCACGTCAGAAATCGTCTCTGTGTCGGTCTATGCGGCCGGGTTGCTGGCGATGCTGGGTCTTTCCGCCGCCTATAATCTGTGGCCGGTGTCGCCGCGCAAATGGATTTTGCGGCGCTTCGATCACTCGGCCATCTACATTCTGATAGCTGCGACCTATACGCCGATCTTTTCGGCGATGAAGGATTCCGTGCTCGCGATCGCGCTGTTGGCCGGTGTGTGGTGCGTCGCCATCGCGGGCGTCGTCATCAAGCTGCGTTATCCCGGTCGTTTCGACCGTCTCGCAGTCGGGCTCTATCTCGCGCTCGGCTGGAGCGGAACGATCGCCTATGACACGGTGGTGACGGCGTTGCCGGTGATGACGCTGTGGTTCATCGGTCTGGGCGGCGTTCTCTACACGCTCGGCGTGGTGTTTCATGCGTGGCAGCGGTTGCGTTTCCAGAACGCGATCTGGCATGGCTTTGTGCTGCTCGGCGCGGCGTGCCATTACACCGCGGTGCTCGACCTCGTTCTGAGCACGTAGTCTCAACTGAACTGGTTGAACTGCTACGTTTGAGTTCGGCGACCCATCCCCTCGCGGGAGAGGGGACGCAGAGCATCGCGTTCTTACTTCAACTGAGCATTCAATTCAAAACGGCATTAACAAGTTTTAGGAGAAATCATGCAGCTCAGCGGCAAGGTCGTCGTCGTCACCGGCGGCGGCAACGGCATCGGGCAGGCGCTATGCGAAGCCTTCCACAAAGCAGGCGCGGCCAAGGTTGTCGTCGCCGACATGGACGGCGTCCGCGCGGAAGCCGTCGCCTCATCCGTCGACGGCGCGGCCTTCACCTGCGATGTCGGCCGCGAGGCAGACATCAGGCGCCTCGTCGACGTCACCGAAAAGCGCATCGGGCCGATCGATCTGTTCTGCTCCAATGCCGGCATCGGCGGTGGCTTCGATCCGCTATCGGTCAATGCCGGCGGGTCGTCGAACGAGCCGTGGGAAAAAAGCTGGGCCATCCATGTGATGGCGCACGTCTATGCCGCGCGTTATCTCGTGCCGCTCTATAAGGCGCGCGGCGGCGGCTATTTTCTCAACACGATCTCGGCGGCGGGTCTGCTGTCGCAGGTCGGCAGCCCGGCCTATTCGACCACCAAGCATGCGGCGGTCGGCTTCGCCGAGAACCTCGCGATCTCGCACCGCGCCGACAACATCAAGGTCTCGATTCTGTGCCCGCAGGGCGTCGACACCAACATGCTGCGCTCGATTCCGAAGGGCCCGCAATCCGGCGACGGCGACCTCACGCCCGAGCAGGTCGCCAATGATGTGATTGAGGGGCTCGACAAGGAGACGTTCCTGATCCTGCCGCACCGACAGGTGATCGATTACATGCGCAAGAAGACCGAGAACTACGATCGCTGGATCGGTGGCATGGCGAAGATCCAGGCGCGGATGCGCGAGGAGTTCGGGGGGAAGTGAGGCGCAGCGCCGCATTAGCAAAAGCCGTCGTCACCCGCGAAAGCGAAGGCGGATGAACCAGTATTCCGCGACGCTGGTGTTAACCGCAGCAATTCGGAATACTGGATCGCCGGTCTTATTGCGCAAGGATGCGCCCTCCGCCGGGCGATGACGGCAGTGCCTATCTCCTCACCCCCACCGGCGGATCGAAGCACTGGATCGGCGGCAGGTTGCCGGCGAATTTCTCCACCTGAACCACCGTCAATTGCCCGGTGCAGCCTTGCGCCAGACGCGACGTGCCGGCGTCGCGCGTCAGCACGTTCGGATTGCCGTGAACGCAGAGCGGTTTGTCCTCGCCCAGATCCTGCGGATCGTACCACGCGCCGGTCGGCAGGTTGGTCACGCCCGCCATCACATGATCGGTGATCGCGACCGCCGCAAGACACGCGCCGCGGTCGTTGAACAGCTTGATGATGTCGCCGTCTGCGATGCCGCGCGTGGCGGCGTCGCGCGGATTCATCATGGCCACTTCGCGGCCCCGCCGCTTGGTCTGCTGGCTGTGGCCGCCGAAGTCGAACTGGCTGTGCAGCCGCGATGCCGGCTGGTTGGCGACCAGTTGCAGCGGATGCTGCGCGCTGATCACGTCCACAGATTCAAGCCACGCCGGATGGCCGGGGCAATCGTCATAACCGAAGCCCGCGATGACATCGGAGGCGATCTCGATCTTGCCGCTCGCGGTCGGCAGCGGACGTCCCTCCGGATCGTCGCGAAAGGCGCGGATGGCTCCGCCGTCATGCGGCAGTTGCGGCAGCAATAGTTCGCCGTTGTCCCAGAACGTCTCGAAATCCGGCGCTTCAAAACCTTTCGCCGCGAGCGCGTCATGCGTAAAGCCATAGAGATGCCGCAGCCATTGCGACGTGTCGCGGCCCTCGGAGAAGACCTGCTCGCAGCCCATCCGTTTCGACAGATCGACGAAGATGTCGTAGTCGTCGCGCGCCTCGCCGAACGGTTTGGCGAGGCGATGCATCGCGATCATCAGGGGATCATAGGGTGAGCCGCCGATGTCCTCGCGCTCCAGCGTCATCGTGCACGGCAGCACGATGTCGGCATGCTTCGCCGTCGCGGTCCAGGCAAGCTCGTGCACGACCAGGGTGTCGATGCGCGAAAATGCCTTCCGCAGGCGGTTGATATCCTGATGATGATGAAACGGATTGCCGCCGGCCCAATAGACCAGCTTGATATCGGGATAGGCGAGCCGCTCGCCATTGTAGTCGAACGGCGCGCCGGGATTGAACAGCATGTCGGCGATCCGCGCGACCGGAATGAACGCCTTGACGCCGTTCTGTAATTGATTGAGCGCCGCGACCGGCACGGCATTGGTGCGGCGGCCGTAATTGGCGATCGCGCCGAGCGCGTAGGAATAGCCGCCGCCCGGCAACCCGTGCTGGCCGAGCATCGCCGCGAGCACCGAACCCATCCATACCGGCTGCTCGCCATGTTCGGCGCGCTGTAGCGCATGCGCAACCGTGACCAGCACGCGCCGGCCGGGCAGGCGTCGCGCCAGCGCGAGGATGTCGTCGGCGTTGAGGCCGGTGATTTGCGCGGCCCACGCGGCGTGTTTCGGCTGCCTGTCGCTGCGACCCATGAGATAAGCCTCGAAGGTGTCCCAGCCTTGGCAATGGCTATCGAGAAACGCGCGGTCATGCGCGCCGTCGAGGACGAGCGTATGCGCCAGAGCCAGCATCAGCGCGGTGTCGGTGCCCGGTTTGACTTGCACCCATTCATTGTTCACCTCGTCGGGCAAATCCGACTTCAGCGGCCCGATCAGCACGAAGCCGCAGCCGCGCTTTGAGGCCGCGATCATGTCGCCATGTTCGGTATGCCGGCTGATGCCGCCGGAGGCAACGCGCGAATTCTTCAAAGCCATGCCGCCGAAGGCGAGCACGATGTCGGTGTGGGCGACGATGTCGTCCCAGCCGACATTGCGACGCGACACGTCGTCGTAGTTGCCGAGCACATGCGGCAGGATCACCATCGACGCGCCGGCGCTATAGCTGTTCACCGAACGAACGTAGCCGCCGATCGCCGCGTTCAGAAAGCGATGCATCTGGCTTTGCGCGTGGTGAAAACGCCCGGCGCTCGACCAGCCATAGGAGCCGCCGAACACGGCCTTCGCGCCGTGCTTCTCTTTAACGCGCGTCAACTCCTCCGCGAGCAGATCGAGGACGTCGGGCCAGTCCATCTCGACGAACTCGTCGCGGCCGCGCATCTCGCTCGCGCCGGGGCCGTGGTCGAGCCAGCCGCGCCGGACCATCGGCTTCGCGATGCGGGCCTTGTGATTCAGCGCCTCGGGGAAATTCTGGATGATCGGGTTCGGATCGGGATCGCCGGGATGCGGCGTGATGACGAGCTTGCCGCCGATCCATGCGCCGGAGAATGCGCCCCAATGCGACGAGTGCGAGCCGGGTTTCAGTTTCAGATTCTCGTTCATGCGTGTCATTCCGAATTTGTCATTCCGGGGCGAGCGCGCTCTTGCGCGGTCGAACCCGGAATCTAATCAAGATGAACATGAGGAGATTCCGGGTTCGCATGCGGCAAGTGCTGCCTGCGCCCCGGAATGACAACCCTATCAGTGCTTCTGCCCGTACAAAACCGGCACGGCGCCATCGACCATCACTTCAACGAGGCAGACGCCGTCGTAAGCCAGACCGCGCTTGAGCGCGCCGGCGAGTTCCCCGGACGTCTCGACGCGAATGGCATGGCAACCCATGCTTTTGGCGAGCTGGACGAAATCGATGCCGGGCAGATCGAGGCCGGGCACGTCGCGCACCTGCATCACCTCGCTGAACGAGCGCATCGCGCCGTAGCCGGCATTGTTGATGACCACAACAGTCAACCGCAATTTGCGCTGCGCGGCGGTCCAGAGCGCCTGGATCGAATACATCGCCGAGCCGTCGCCGATCAGGCAGACGATCCGCCGGTCTGGGCGACCGAGCGCGATGCCGACCGAAGCTGGCAGCGACCAGCCGAGCCCGCCAGAGGCCATCGTGTAGAACGAATCCTGCCCCCGCATTGGCAAAAACTTCTGCATCGCCGGGCGATGCGACGGCGCTTCCTCGACCAGCACGGCGTCATCCGGCATCGCTTGCGACAGCGCATGCATCAGAAAATCGACCGGGATCGGCTCGCCGGATTTCGGCGGCGGCGGCGGCACGCGGCCGGCCGGGGCCGTGCGTGGACTCGCTGGCAGCAAGTCATGGAGCATGTGCAAGGCAGGGACCATGTTGGCGACGATCGACGTGCCGACCGGCGTGATCGACGCGGCGTTGGCATCATCGGTGATCTGAAACAGCGTCGTGCCGCCGTCGAAGATCGATGCATGACCTTCGACATGGAATGTGAACACCGGTGCGCCGATCACCACGACGAGATCGTGATGCTTGAGAGCGTCGGAGAGTTGCGCCGGCGACGCATGCAGAAATCCGGCGAAATGCGGATGCCGTTCGGGGAAACTGCATCGCGCCGAAAACGGGCTGATCCACACGGCGGCTTTCGCCTTCTCCGCGACGGCCACCATGAGATCGACGGCGGCGGCGCGATCGATCGCCGGGCCGACGACGAGCGCCGGGTTTTGGCTCGCTTGCAGCGCCGCGACCAACTCTCCCATTGCGTTCCGGTCGGGGCCCAACTCGCGGCTGATCGTGCGCGCGGCAACCGGCTGCGCCGATTTGGCCCAATCGTCAACCGGCACCGAGACGAAGGTCGGCCCGCAGGGCGGCTGCATTGCGATGTAATAGGCGCGGGCGATCGCGCCCGGCACGTCTTCGGCGCGCGCCGGCTCGACGCTGTATTTCACATAAGGCTGCGGAAATTCCGTCGCGCGCTCGGCATAGAGAAAGGCGTGAAGCGGCATGATGCTGCGCGCCTGCTGACCGGCGGCGATGACCATCGGCGTCTGGTTGCGATAGGCGTTGAAGATGTTGCCGAGGGCATGGCCGACGCCCGCCGCGGAATGCAGGTTGACGAACGCGGCATTGCGCGTCGCCTGCGCATAGCCGTCCGCCATGCCGACAACAGAGGCCTCCTGCAGGCCGAGCACATAGTCGATGTCGTTCGGCCAGTCGCTGAGGAACGGCAGCTCGGTCGAACCGGGATTTCCAAAGACTTTATCGATGCGCAACTGCCGCATCAGGTCGAACGTGGCGTCCTTGACGGTGAGGGATTTGCGTTTGGACGACGGCATTGATGGATGTCCTTGTTCTGTTGAAAGGCCGCAGTCACAAGAAAACACGACGTCACCCTCCGCGACGGCGGAGGGCCCAGTATTCCGTGACGTCGAGGATGAACATTGTCGTCGCGGAATACTGGCTCACCCGCCGTCGCCGGTGATGACGTCAATAGGTGTGATGACGCCGCGCTACCTCACTTTTGTCCATTCCGTCGATTTGCAGATTACGCCGCCGAGGATGCAGCCTTTTGTCGTCATGCGCTCGCCGGCGACAGTGACAACCGTCGCGAAACTCTTGCCGGATTTCGGATCGAACGCCGTGCCGGTCAGCGCAGCACCATCCGTGCCGTTGAGATTGAACTCCAGCCGCTCGCCGACCTTTTCGTCGGTCACGTCCGGCCGGATGTATGTGTTGGTCATGCAGATGACCTTGCCGCAGGGCGCGACCTTGACGCGCGCGATGCCGTCGCCGCGCTGCCACGCGCCCATCACGGCGGAGGAGTCCTGCGCCAGCGCAGACGATGCGCCGAGCAGCGTCACAACAATAAGTGCGATTCTCACGACGCTGTGCCGCGCATCGTTGGTTCGCCCTTGGCGTTGGCCACCCAAAGATCGAGCCCGGCATCGATTTCGCAGGCATTCACCGTGAAGTCCGCGCCGTCGAACAAGGGCTGCAAACCACGGTAAACGAATTTCGCCGGGGCCTGGCCGCCGCGCAATTTCGCGGCGAGTTCGACCAGCAGCGCCGCCTGCATCGGGCCGTGAAAAATGAGCCCCGGATAACCCTCGATCTTGGTCGTGTAGTCGCGGTCGTAATGGATGCGGTGGCCATTGAATGTCAGCGCCGAATAGCGAAACAGCAATACGGCGTCGGCGTAGTGGCGCTCGCTGTGCGACGCCTTTGGTGCGGCGGTCGGCTTCGCGGCAGGGGTGGCCGTGCCCGGTGCGGGCATGTCGCGATAGACGATGTCGTGGCGCTCGCGGATCGCGTTGCCGCGCTTTGTCGAAATGACGTGATCGACCGAGACGAAGCACAGCGTGCCGGTCGAGCCGGTCTTCACCGTGACGTCCTTGATCGTCGAGGATCGCGTCGCTTCGTCGCCGACGCGCAACGGCTCAATGAAGGAAATCTCGCCGCCGGCCCACATCCGGCGCGGCAGCGGCACCGGCGGCAGAAAACCGCCGCGCGTCGGGTGGCCGTCGGGGCCGAGCTTGTCCATCGGATAGACGGCGGGGGCGAGGCACCAATGCGTCGTCAACGGCGCCGCATCGCCGGGTTTTGGTTCGCCGATGTCGAGAAACAACGTCGCGCGCAAACCGGCGACCAGTTGCGCGGTCACGGTGTCGGTTGCCGACTCGGCGCGGCCAATCCAGCTTCGCAGATGATCGATGTCGAGCGGCGCGGTCAGTGTGCCCGTCATTTTTTTGTCCTGCTTTGGCTCTGGCCGATGCCCGGTACGCCGCCATATGCGCGCGGCTGATCGACGAAGATCGCGGCCGGCGCAGCATAGGTCACGGGCCCATTGGGTGTGGCGACTTCGATCCGACGGAGATGGGGGTGCGCCGCGAGATCCGCCATTGTGTTGACTTCGGCGAAGGCGACGTCGGCATCGCCGAGCTTCTGCAGCAACTCGTGGCGCATCAGGGTGCCGAACACATTGGCGACGGCCTGATCGGTCGCGGCGCGATTATAGACGCGCGAGACCATCGTGGCGAAGCGCGGATCGGCCGGCAGATCGGGCTGGCCGAGCACGTCCGAACACAGTTTCTTCCATTCGCGCTCGTTCTGGATCGAGATCAAGATATCTTTGCCGTCCTTCGACTGGAACACGCCGTAGGGCGCGATCGAGGGATGCGCGAGGCCAATGCGCTGCGGCGGATTGCCAGCTTCGGAATTCAGCAGCGGCACGGCGAGCCAGTCGGCCATCACGTCGAACATCGAAATGCGGATGTCCGCGCCTTGGCCCGTGCGGTCGCGCGCGATCAGCGCCTCAAGGATCGCGGCATTGGCTGTCGCGCCTGTGGCGATGTCGACGATCGACAGCCCGACGCGCGACGGGCTTTCAGGGCCGCCGGTAATCGAGGCAAGGCCGCTCTCGGCTTGAATGAGAAGGTCATAGGCCTTACGGTCGGCATAGGGCCCGTCATCGCCATAGCCGGAAATACTGCAACAAATCAGCTTTGGATAATCGGTGCGCAGGCGCGCGAGCGTGAAGCCGAGCTTGTCCATCGCGCCGGGCTTGAGATTCTGGATCAGTACGTCGGCGGTCGCGACAAGGTCTTCCAGCGCTTTGCGACCGTCGGGCGTCGCCAGATCGATGACGGCGGAATCCTTGCCGCGGTTGAGCCAGACGAAATAGCTTGATTGCCCCTTGGCGGCGGCATCATAGCCCCGCGCGAAATCGCCTTCGGGGCGCTCGACCTTGATGACATGGGCGCCGGCATCCGCCAGCCGCGACGAGCAGAACGGCGCCGCGACGGCCTGTTCGACGGCGATGACGATGAGACCTTCAAGTGGGAGCATATTTGACATTCATTGCAATCATCAGAATTGGACCCAGAAACTTAACGTTCGTCATTCCGGGATGCGCGACGACCGGCGCAAGCCGGTTGGAGTGCAGGCCCGGAATCCATACGCCCGGCGGGGTTATGGATTCCGGGCTCGCATGTCCTTCTTCAAAATTGACCAAGGTCAATTTTGACTCGGACCTGCGCCCCGGAATGACGGCGCGCATCAATACGACCGCGGCATGCCCAGCACATGCTGCGCCAGATGCGACAGGATCAGATTCGTCGAGATCGGCGCGACCTGATACAGCCGCGTCTCGCGAAACTTGCGCTCGACGTCGTATTCCTCGGCGAAGCCGAAGCCGCCATGCGTCTGCACGCAGGCATTGGCCGCTTCCCATGATGCGTCGGCCGCCAGCATCTTCGCCATGTTGGCTTCCGCGCCGCAATCCTCGCCGGCTTCATATTTGCGCGCTGCGTCCTTCACCATCAGTTCGGCGGCGCGCATCATCGCGTAGCTCTTCGCGATCGGAAACTGGATGCCTTGATTCTGGCCGATCGGGCGGCCGAAGACATGGCGCTCCTTGGCATAATTCGTGGCCTTCTCGATGAACCACTTGGCGTCGCCGATGCACTCGGCGGCAATCAGGATGCGCTCGGCGTTCATGCCGGAGAGGATGTAGCGAAAACCGTTGCCTTCCTCGCCGACGAGATTCTCCGCCGGCACCTTCATGTCGGTGAAGAACACTTCGGTGGTGGCGTGATTCATCATCGTGCGGATCGGCCGGATTTCGAGACCGTTGCCGCGCGCCTGTTTCATGTCGACGAGAAACACCGACAATCCATCGGTGCGTTTCTTGGCGTCTTCCTTCGGCGTCGTGCGCGCCAGCAGCACCATCAGATCGGAATGCTCGGCGCGGCTGGTCCAGATCTTCTGGCCATTGACGATGTAGTTGCCGTCGGCGTCCTTTTTGGCCACCGTCTTCAGCGACGAGGTGTCGGTGCCCGAGGTCGGTTCGGTGACGCCGAAGGCCTGCAGGCGGACTTCGCCGGTGGCGATCTTCGGCAGCCAGTGCAATTTCTGCGCGTCGCTGCCGTGCCGCAGCACCGTGCCCATCGTGTACATCTGGGCGTGGCAGCCGCCGCCGTTGCAACCGGCGCGCTGGATCTCCTCAAGGATCGCCGCCGCCGCCGACAGTTTCAGGCCCGCGCCGCCATACTCTTCGGGAATCAGCACCGAGAGATAGCCGGCCTCCGTCAGCGCATCGACGAAGGCAGAGGGATAGGCCATCTCGCGATCGAGCTTGCGCCAGTATTCACCCGGATATTGCGCGCAGAGCTTGGCGACGGAATCGCGGATCTCGGTAAGGTCGTCGTGAGGCGAGGTCTGGTGCTCAGTCAAGGAAATTGCATTCTCTTGTTGTTGCCGGATCAGGATATCCGGACGGGCAGGCTCTCATAGCCTCGGACGAAGCTCGAATACACCCGCTTCGGTTCGCCGACAACCTCGATATGGTCGAAGCGTTTCAGCATTTCCTGCCAGACGATCTTGAGCTGCAATTCGGCGAGCCGCATGCCGAGGCAGCGGTGGATGCCGAAGCCGAACGACAAGTGAATTTTCGGCCGCTTGCGATCGATGACGAAATCTTCCGGGCGTTCGATCACCTCGTCGTCGCGGTTGCCGGAGACGTACCACATCACGACGCGGTCGCCTTTCCGGATGGTCTTGCCGCCCAACTCCGTGTCCTGCAGCGCGGTGCGGCGCATATGCGCCAGCGGTGTCTGCCAGCGGATCACCTCGGGCACCAGGGTGTCGATCAGGTCGGGATCGGCTTTCAGCTTTTGATATTGGTCGGGGTTTTCGTTCAGGGCCAGCACCGAGCCGGTCATGGTGTTGCGCGTGGTGTCGTTGCCGCCGACGATCAGCAGCACGATGTTGCCCATCAGCGTATCGGCATCCATATGCCGCGTGGCATCGTGATGCGCCATCATCGAGATCAGGTCGTTGCGCGGCTCCGAATTGACGCGTTCGTTCCAGAGCTTGCCGAAATACGACGCGCATTCGTCCATCTCGCGGCGGCGCTCCTCGCCCGAGGCGACGACGCCGCTTTTCGGCAGCGCGGTCGCCACGTCGGACCATCGCGTCAGCTTGCGACGCTCGTCCCAGGGAAAGTCGAACAATGTGGCCAGCATCTGCGTCGTCAGTTCGATCGAGACACGCTCGACGAAATTGAAGGTCTCGTTGCGGGGCAGGGCATCGAGCACGCGGCCCGCGCGCTCGCGGATCAGCACCGCGAGTTCGTCGAGATGGTCCGGCGTGAACATCGGCGAGACGGTCTTGCGTTGCTTTGAATGCAGCGGCTCGTCCATTGCGATGAAGCTCGGCCAGTCATAGCCGGGCGGCACGTCGCGGATCGAGATGCCGCCATGTTTCACGTCCGACGAGAAGATCGCGTGGTTGGTGTCGACATGCATGATGTCGTTGTACTTGGTCACGGACCAATAGGGCTCGATCGGCGCGTTGGTGCAATAATGCACCGGCTCCTCCGCGCGCAGCCGCGCGAACCAGGGCCACAGCGTGTCGTCCCGGAAATGCCGCGGTGCGCCGGGATGGAATTTGTCCAGCGGCGTCGCATAGGCTTCGTCGCGCGCGGCGCGCTGGCGGGCGGCTTTTTCGGTAGACATTGTGCCGTGCATGGTGGAGGCTTTCTGAACAATTGAAATTGTCGCGTTCGTCATTGCGAGGAGCAAGTGCCCTCGCCTTCGAGGGGCCGAAGCGACGAAGCAATCCAGTCTTGCTTGTTTTCAAATTAAGACTGGATTGCTTCGCTCGGATCAGCGTGGCTGACGCCAGCATGATCCATCGCTCGCAATGACGTTGATGTGTTTTTCAACCCACAATCCGCACCGGCAGCGTCTCGTAGCCCTTCACGAAACTCGAATAGGGTCGGGTCGGCTCGCCGACGACGTCGATGCGGTCGAAGCGTTTCATGATTTCTTCCCAGACGATTTTCAACTGCAATTCGGCGAGGCGGATGCCGACGCAGCGATGGATGCCAAAGCCGAACGACAGCAGCGAGCGCGGCTTGGCACGGTCGATGATAAAGGCATCGGGATTGTCGATGATCTCGGCGTCGCGGTTGCCCGAGACGTACCACATGATGACCTTATCGCCGGTCCTGATTTGCTTGCCGCCGATCTCGATATCGACAGTTGCGGTGCGGCGCATATGCGCCAGCGGCGTCTGCCAGCGGATGATCTCCGGCACCATGCTGTCGATTAGTCTGGGGTTGGCGCGCAATTTGTCGTATTCGGCGGGAAACTTGTTCAGCGCATAGAGTCCGCCGGACATCGAATTGCGCGTGGTGTCGTTGCCGCCGACGATCAGCAACACGATATTGCCGAGGAAGTTCGCGCCATCGAGGTCGCGCGTCGCATCCGAATGCGCCATCATCGACAGGAGGTCGCTTTTCGGCGGCTGGTTCTGCCGCTCCTTGAACAGTTTTGCGAAATAGTCGCCGCATTCGACCAGTTCGCGCTGGCGTTGAGTCTCATGCTCCGGCGTCAGCGGAATCGTCGTCGCGACATCCGACCAATGGGTGAGCTTGCGGCGCTCCTCCCACGGGAAATCGAACAACGCCGCCAGCATCTGCGTCGTCAGTTCGACCGAGACGCGATCGACCCAGTCGAACGTCTCGTTGCGCGGCAGCGTATCGAGCACCTGTCCGGCGCGCTGGCGAATGGAGTCCGACAGCGCGTCCATATGGGTCGGCGTAAACATCGGCGCGACGGTCTTGCGCTGCGCCGAATGGGTCGGCGGGTCCATCGCGATGAAGCTCGGGCGGCGGTAATCGACGCCGGCGTCGCGGATGGTGATGCCGCCGAGGCTGGCCGCCGACGAAAACGCCGCGTGGTTGGTCTCGACGCTCATGATGTCGTTGTATTTGGTGATCGACCAATAGGGGCCGAACTGGCTGTCGCGGCAATAATGCACCGGCTCCTCGGTGCGCAGCCGTTCGAAATAGGGCCAGTGCGTGTCGTCGCGAAACAGCGCCGGATCGCCGGGGTTGAATTGGTCGAGCGGCAGCGAGAACGCCCGCTCTCTCGCCGTTTCCTGGGTGAGGTCGGTGGGGTCGTGCGCAATGTCCAGCGTGCCGTGCATGATGCATCTCCCAATAGCTAACAGCCGGTTGTGCCCGGATCGTCGATTTGGGCAAATTACAGCCTTTTAAGCGCGGGGTGGCAAGGTTTGATTCATGTCATTGAGAGGAGCAAAGCCCCTCGTCTTCGGGCTCGCGCAACGACCAATTCGACCGCCTCGAAACGCCAGCCGTGACATTTCGCAGGGAGCCGTTTAGCTCTGTTGCAGATCCAAGCCAATAATCGACCGGAGGCGGCCCGCACATGATTCCCAATTCGCAACCCATGTTCAATTTCGATCTCGGCGAGACGGCGGATGCGATCCGCGAGACGGTGCATGATTTCTCGCAGAACGAGATCGCGCCCCGCGCCGAGGAGATCGACCGCAGCAACGCATTCCCGCGCGACCTGTGGCCGAAAATCGGCGCGCTCGGCCTGCACGGCATCACCGTCGAGGAGGAATATGGCGGCGCGGGCCTGGGCTATCTCGAACACGTCATCGCGGTCGAGGAAATGTCGCGCGCCTCCGCTGCTGTCGGCTTGTCCTATGGGGCGCACTCGAACCTCTGCGTCAATCAGTTGCGCCGCAACGGCAACGATACGCAGAAGCGTAAATATCTGCCGCAACTGATTTCCGGCGATCATGTCGGCTCGCTCGCCATGTCGGAGCCCGGCTCCGGTTCCGACGTCGTGTCGATGAAATGCCGCGCCGACAAGAAGGGCGATCGCTACATTATCAACGGGAACAAGATGTGGATCACCAACGGCCCGGTCGCCGATACTTTGGTGGTCTACGCCAAGACGGATTTGGCGGCCGAGTCGCGCGGCATCACCGCCTTCATCATCGAGAAGGGCATGAAGGGTTTTTCGACCGCGCAGAAGCTCGACAAACTCGGCATGCGCGGCTCCGACACCTGCGAACTCGTGTTCGTCGATTGCGAGGTGCCGGAGGAGAACGTGCTCGGCCAGGTCGGGCGCGGCGTCAACGTGCTGATGTCCGGCCTTGATTACGAACGTGCGGTACTGGCGGCCGGACCGATCGGCATCATGCAGGCCTGCATGGATATCGTGCTGCCCTATGTGCATGAGCGCAGGCAGTTCGGTGCACCGATCGGCACATTTCAACTGGTGCAGGGCAAGGTCGCCGACATGTATGTAATGCTGAGCACGTCGCGCGCTTATGTCTATGCGGTGGCGAAGGCCTGCGACCGCGGCGAGACCACGCGCGAGGACGCCGCCGGTGCGATCCTCTATGCCGCCGAGAAAGCGACGCAATGCGCGCTCGACGCGATCCAGTTGCTCGGCGGCAACGGCTATATCAACGATTACGCGACGGGCCGGCTGCTGCGCGACGCCAAGCTCTATGAAATCGGCGCGGGCACCAGCGAAATCCGCCGCATGCTGATCGGGCGGGAGTTGTTTACCAAGACGGCGTGAGGTCGCGACAAAAGCCGTCACCCACGCTGAACGAAGTCGTTCAGCGAAGGTGCGAGCCATTCTTTATGGCGAGCCTCGAAGGGCGACGGCGGCAGGTAGATATGGCCATCCTTCGCGGCGCGCAACGGCGCAAGCGCGCCGTCAAGAGCGCGCACTCAGGATGACGTCGTGTGAGTAGCTAAGCTCCCGATCAACCCCGCGTGATCCCGTCATCGTCGCTTGACGCCCGCGCGGCCTTCCCATATCTCCGCCAGCGGGACACCTCCCCCCACCGGGAGGCTTGCTATCTGGAAGGATAGATCATGACTGCGACGAAGCCCGCTTCGCGGCCGACCGTGCCGCATTTCTCTTCCGGCCCCTGCGCCAAGCGCCCCGGCTGGGCCCCCGAAAATCTCAAAGGTGCAGCGCTCGGGCGTTCGCATCGCGCGAAGGTCGGAAAGGCCAAGCTCAAGCTTGCGATCGATCTGACGCGCGAAGTGCTGAAGGTGCCGGCCGACTATCTGATCGGCATCGTGCCGGCGTCCGATACCGGCGCGGTCGAAATGGCGATGTGGTCGCTGCTCGGTGCGCGCCCCGTCACCACGATCGCCTGGGAATCCTTCGGCGAAGGCTGGGTCTCGGATGTCGTGAAAGAACTGAAGCTCAAGGACGTCACCAAGCTGCATGCCGGCTATGGCGACATCCCGAACCTCGCCAGCGCCGACAAGAATTCCGACATCATCTTCACGTGGAACGGCACCACATCCGGCGTGCGCGTGCCGAACGTCGACTGGATCGCGGACGACCGCGAGGGTCTCACGATCTGCGATGCCACGTCCGCCGCCTTCGCGCAAAAACTCGACTGGCCCAAGCTCGATGTCACGACCTTCTCGTGGCAGAAGGCGCTCGGCGGCGAGGCCGCGCACGGCATGCTGATCCTGTCGCCGCGCGCCGTCGCGCGTCTGGAAAGCTACACGCCGCCATGGCCGCTTCCAAAAATTTTCCGCATGACCAAAAGCGGCAAGATCATCGCCGGCATCTTCGAGGGCGAGACCATCAACACGCCGTCGATGCTCTGCGTCGAGGACTATCTCGACGCGCTGAACTGGGCGAAATCCGTCGGCGGTCTCGACGCGCTGGTCGCCCGCGCCGATGCCAATGCGAAAGTCCTGGCGGATTGGAAAGCCAAGACGCCGTGGATCGATTTTCTTGCCGTCGACAAGGCGATCCGCTCCAACACCTCGGTCTGCCTGAAGGTGGTCGATCCGGCCATCACATCGTTGTCGGCAGACGCGCAGGCGGATTTTTCCAAAAAGCTGGTCGCGATGGTCGAGAAGGAAGGCGCGGGTTACGATTTCGCGCATTACCGCGACGCGCCGGCGGGTCTGCGAATCTGGTGCGGCGCGACGGTGGACGCCGCCGACGTCGCGCTGCTGACGCTGTGGATCGACTGGGCTTTCGCTGAGATGAAGGCGTCGCTGGCGAAGGCGGCGTAGTTTTTCTTGCTTCACCTCTCCCCGCTCTTGCGGGGAGAGGTCGCCGCTCTTGCGGCGGGTGAGGGGCGCTTCGCTCCGAATCCCGGCATCAATGCCCCTCACCCCAACCCTCTCCCCGTAAGAACGGGGAGAGGGGGCGCGCAGCATCCGTCGAAGTCCCGTCTTCCACAGTCAGGAATTACCCATGACCGCCCCCAAAGTTCTCATCTCCGACGCCCTCAGTCCCGCCGCCGTGCAGATCTTCAAGGATCGCGGCATCGATGTCGATTTCCAGCCGAACCTCGGCAAGGACAAGGACAAGCTCGCCGAGATCATCGGCCAATATGACGGCCTCGCGATCCGCTCCGCGACGAAGGCCACCGCGAAAATTCTGGAAAAGGCGACGCGGCTGAAGGTGATCGGCCGCGCCGGCATCGGCGTCGACAATGTCGAGATTCCGGCGGCGACGGCGAAGGGCATCATCGTGATGAACACGCCGTTCGGCAACTCGATCACCACCGCCGAGCACGCCATCACGCTGATGCTGTCGCTGGCGCGCGAAATCCCGCAGGCCGATGCCTCCACGCAGGCCGGCAAGTGGGAGAAGAACCGCTTCATGGGCGTCGAGATCACCGGCAAGACGCTGGGCGTGATTGGTTGCGGCAATATCGGTTCGATCGCGGCGGACCGTGCGCTTGGCCTCAAAATGAAGGTGATTGCTTTCGATCCGTTCCTGTCGCCGGAACGCGCCAAGGATCTCGGCGTCGAGAAGGTCGAACTGGATGACCTGCTCAAGCGCGCCGATTTCATCACTTTGCATACGCCGCTGACCGACAAGACGAAGAATATCATCGATGCGACTTCGATCGCCAAAATGAAAAAAGGCGTGCGCATCATCAATTGCGCGCGCGGCGGTCTGGTCGATGAGGCAGCCCTCGCGGCGGCGCTCGATTCAAAGCACGTCGCAGGCGCGGCGTTCGACGTCTTCGTCGACGAGCCGGCGACGTCGAACGTGCTGTTCGGCCGTACCGATGTCATCTGCACGCCGCATCTCGGCGCCTCGACGACCGAAGCGCAGGAAAACGTCGCGCTTCAGGTCGCCGAGCAGATGTCGGACTACCTGCTGACCGGCGCGATTTCCAACGCCGTAAACTTCCCCTCGATCACAGCGGAAGAGGCACCGAAACTCAAGCCGTTCATCGCGCTGGCCGAAAAGCTCGGCTCCTTCGCGGGTCAACTCACCGATTCCGGCATCTCCAAGGTGACGATCACCTATGAAGGCCACGTCGCGGAGATGAAGATCAAGGCGCTGACCTCTGCGGCGCTGACCGGGCTGCTGCGGCCGATGCTTGGGGACGTCAACGTCGTTTCCGCGCCGGTCGTCGCCAAGGAGCGCGGCATGGTGGTGGACGAGATCGCCCGCGCGGCTCAAAGCGATTACGAAAGCCTCATCACTGTGACGGTGACGACTGACAAACAAGAGCGCTCGGTCTCCGGCACCGTCTATGCCGACGGCCAGCCGCGCCTCGTCGACATCAAGGGCATCCGCGTCGATGCCGAGTTCGGCAAGTCGATGATCTATGTCACCAACGAGGACAAGCCCGGCTTCATCGGCAGGTTCGCGTCGTTGCTGGGCGATGCGAAGATCAATATCGCGACGTTCCATCTCGGGCGCAACAAGCAAGGCGGCGACGCCATCGCGCTGGTCGAGGTCGATGGAGCGGTGCCGGCGGCGCTGCTGGAAAAAGTGCAGGGCCTGCCGCAGGTCAAGCAGGCCAAGGCGCTGACGTTTTAGGGGCGGTTGCCAACGCCGCAGCACACCGCGGCGGTCGTCCCCGCGCAGGCGGGGACCCGGTATTCCGAGGCGTTGCGTTCGACGGCGAAGCTGCGGCGTCCTGGATCCCACTCGCGCACGCTTGGCTCTCGCCGGGCGCGCTTGGCGGGGATGACCGGCTGTTTTGGTTACTTCGCCTTCAGCAACTCGCCCACTTCCAGCAGAACGAACTCGTTGTCGTCAGCCTTGTTCGGGTTGCGGCTCGACGAAAACGGCAGGTTGTTGTCGTTGCCGACGATGATATGCGTGGCATCGACGCGATCGACATTCTCGATCGTGAAGAACGGGAACGTCAGCACGCCGTCGTCGAGATCCTTGCGTGCCAATTTCTTAGGATCCTGAATCTTCATCAGGTCGATATAGCCGATCTTGCGCACCGGCTTGCCGACAGCGGCGTCGTTGAGTTCGATCTTGTAGACGCGCTTGAACTTCGCCAGATCGTTGAAACAGTTTTCGGCACGCTCCCCCGTGGGACAGGCCTTGGCAGCAGTGCCTTCGCCATTGTCGCGCTCGATGATCAGCCCCTGATCGGCGTCGATCATATTGAAATCGCCGATCGCGTTGCCGTTCGCTTCAAACGCATAGTACCAGTAACGGCCGGTGAACTTTTCACTTGCGATATCGAATTCCAGAATGCGCGAAGCGCGTTGCGTTCATCCATCGACCTTACCGCGAGTCGTCCTCGCGCAGGCGAGGACCCACACGGCGCGGAGTCTCGTCTTCACACATGTAGCGACATCCATTTGCCCCTATCGGTGCTAGGGGTGATGGGTCCTCGCTTGCGCGAGGACGACCCGTTGATGGTCACAAGCCAGACATTCACGTCAGCAGACCGGACAGGTCGGTCCATTCCGGATTGTCCTGTTCGATCAGCCGAATCTTCCAGTCGCGATTCCAGTGCTTGAGCTGCTTCTCGCGCGCAATCGCCTCGTCGGGGCGCTCGAAACTTTCCGCGTAAACGAGGCGAAACACCTTATAGTCCCGCACGAAGACCGATCCGCGGCCGGCCCGGTGCTGAGCCAGCCGCTTCGGCAGATCTTTGGTGACGCCGATGTAGATCGTGCCGTGGCGTCGGCTGGCGAGGATGTAGACGTGAAACACGCAACGTCTCCGAAGGCACAACAGTGTTACTGCTTCTCGATCCCCGCATCCTTGATCAGCCTCTCCCACACGACAAGCTGATCCTTGAGGAATTTCTCGAACTCCTCCGGCGGCCCGGAGAATGCCTCCATGCCGCGTTCGGCGAGTTCTTTCCTGATCTCCGGTCGGTCGATGATCTTGCGGATTTCAGTGTTGAGCTTCAGCACCACGTCCTTCGGCATGTTGGCCGGGCCGAGATAGCCCTGCCACGAGGTGATGTCGAAGCCCTTGACGCCGGCCTCGTCCATCGACGGCAGATCGGGCAGCAGCGCCGAGCGCTGCTTCGTCGTCACCGCCAGCGCCTTCAGCGATTTTGCATTGACGTGCGGCAGCGCGGTCAACGTATCGACGAACATCATCGACAGCCGGCCGGCGATCACCTCGGAAAGCGCCGGCGGCGACGAGCGAAACGGCACATGCAGCAAATCGATGCCGGCGAGCTTGGCGAAGGTCGCGCCGGAGACGATCGCCGACGACGAGCCCGACGCGTAGGTGTATTTTCCCGGTTCTTTTTTCGCCAAAGCGATCAGTTCGGCGACATTGTTGGCGGGAATCTCAGGATTGATGACCAGCACGAACGGAAGATCGCCGGTGCGCGCGATCGGCGTGAAATCCTTGATCGGATCGTAGCTCATCGATTTGAGCAGATAGGGATTCGCCGAATGCGTGGTGTTGGTGGTGACGAATAGCGTGTAGCCATCGGCCGGCGCGCGCGCGACGTAGCTCGCTGCGATCGAGCCGTTGGCGCCGGATTTGTTGTCGACGATCATGCCGGTGTTCAGTGCGACGCCCAGTTCCTTGGAGATGATCCGCGTGGTGGTGTCGGTGCCGGAGCCGGCGGCGAACGGCAGCACCAGCGTGATGTTGCGGGTCGGGATACTGCTCTGCGCCTGCGCCGAGGAGACGGCGAGCGCCAGCGAGGCAGCGAGCGCCAGTTGAAGTGATGGCCTGCGGATCATGAACGAAGCGCCTCCCGGTGCGTGCCGATTGTTGCGGCCGACGTTACAGAAGCGGCCACGCCGGTTCAACACGCATCGGGTTTCAACAGGCAGAGGCCTGCGGCGGCGGCCCTGAGGGTCGTGAGGCGATGATGACGCCGGCCAGCACCATTACATATCCGACAACATGAAAGAGCTGCATCCGTTCGCCGAGCAGCGCGATCGCCATCGCCGAGCCGAACACCGGCACCAGATGGAAGAACGGCGCGGCGCGGTTCGGGCCGATCAGCGCCAGCCCGCGATTGTAGAACAGATAGGCCAGCGCCGACGGGCCGATGATGACGAACACCAATGTCCCGAATGTGAGGGCATCGAAATAGATCGGCGTGCCGGCCGCAAGCTCCCATGTCGCGAGCGGCAACAACGTCAGCCCGCCGAGTCCCGTGCCGATGGCGAGAAACGACAATTGATGCGTTTGCGGCCGCTTCGGCATCAGCGCCGAATAGAGGCCAAACGCGAGCAGCGCGCCGCCGAACATCAGGTCGCCGCGATTGAATTCAATCGCGGCGAGCGCTGCAAAATCGCCGCGCAGGATGATCGTCAACACGCCGACGAGCGAGATCGAGATGCCGATCAGTTGCGCGCGGGTGAGGCGAATGCCGAACAGCGCCAGCGACCATAGCGCCACGAACAAGGGGCCGGACGACTGGATCAGCAGCGCGTTCAGCGCCTGCGTATACTGCAAGGCCCAATAGGACAACGCGTTGTTCAACGCGAAACCGGTTGCGGTCAGCACCAGCATCAAGGGCCATGCACGGGCTATCGCGCGCCAGTCCTGCTTGAGATGCGGCCATGCGAAGGGCAAAAGCAACAGCGCCGTGCCGAACCAGCGTGCGCAGGTCAGCGTCAGCGGCGGAATGTGGCCGGCGACATAACGCGCCAGAACGATGTTCATGGCCCAGAACAGCGCCATCAGGCTGAGCAGCAGATAAGGCTGGTTGTTGAGCCAGGCGACGGCGCGCATCACGCCGGGTTGTGAGGATGACACGGGCTCTGGCGTTCGCTGTAGCATGCGCGTCAATGTGCCGATCCCGCAGGTCGCGACAAGCCCCGCCAGCGGGACAGGGGCATACCGGGAGAGGCGATCACGCCGCCTTCGGCTTGCGCGCCGCCACTGCGATGCCGCACAGCACCAGCGCGTAGCCGACGGCGTGAAACCATTGCGGGCGCTCGCCGAGCAGGCCGATCGCCAGCACCGATCCGAACAGCGGGATCAGATGAAAGAACGGCGCGGCGCGGTTGGCGCCAATCAGCGCGACGCCACGGTTGAAGCAAAGGTAGGCCAGGATCGACGGAAACACCGCAACATAGAAAATCGACGCCAGCGTCGCCGGAGTCACGCGCATCAGCGGCTGATGTGCGATTTCCCATAGTGCGAAAGGCGCGATGAACATCGCACCGATGCCGAAGGTGAAGAGCAGAAATGAAAGACCGTGCATCGGCGGGCGTTTCACCTGCATCGCCGAATAATAGCCGAAAATCACCAGTGCCAGCGCGAACGCCGCGTCACCCTTGTTGGGGACGATCGCAGCGATCGACACCACATTGCCCTGCAGCAGGATCGTCAGCACGCCGAGCAGCGACACGGCAATGCCGAGGCCTTGCGGCCATGACAAGCGGATGGCGAGCAACGCAAACGACCACAGCGCCACGCAAAGCGGCAGCGCCGATTGCATCAGCAGCACGTTCAGCGCCGTGGTATATTGCAGCGCCCAATATTGCAGCGTGTTGAACACGCCAATGCCGGTGATGGCCAGCGCGAGCATCAGGCCGAGCCGTGCGCGGATCGCCGGCCAATCGGTGCGCAGATGCCGCCAGCCGAACGGCAGCAGGATCAGGAAGGCGATGGCCCAGCGCAAAAACGACAGCGTCATCGGCGGGACCTGCCCGGCGGCGGCGCGACCGACGATGGCGTTGCCGGCCCAGAACAACGGGGTCAGCGACAGCAGGATGTAGGGCTTGTCGCTGAGCCAGGAGAACATTGACGAGGATGGGGATGAAGACGGCGCGTGCGGCGAGGTCTGGGACAATTTGAAACTCGATGCGCTCGATGCACAGGGATTGGGCGCTGCTTGTGCCAGAATGCGGCGGCGCTGAGAACCCTGCACTTGCGATGGGCGTCATGCGCAACAAGTCGACATGGCCGGGGAAGAACGCCGCTTTGCACCCGCCGGCCCGGCGATCCATGCTTTTTAAGAACCGCATGGGTGGTCGGATCGCGGCACGAAGGCGCGCTCGCCCGGCCATGACGGCTCTGACTTCGGCGGTTACGCCACGACATCCGCGACGATCGCGCCGAGCACCCGAACGACATGACATGGCGGCAATTCGACCTGCAGCCCGCGCTGGCCGCCATTGAGGATCACCGTCGCTTGCGCCGTCGCGGATTTGTCCAGTGCGACCGGCAACCGCTTTTTTTTGCCCGAACGGGCTGATGCCGCCGACATGATAGCCGGTCAGCCGTTCGGCCTCCGCAGGCTTCATCATCGCCGCCGATTTGCCGCCGAGCGCCGCCGCCAGTTTCTTCGGGCTGAGTTCGCGATCCGACGGCAGGATCGCGCAGGCCGGCTTGCCGTCGAACTGGACCATCAACGTCTTGAACAGCCGCGCAGGATCGACGCCGAGCGCTTGCGCCGCTTGCAGGCCGATGCTGGCAGCCTCGGGGTCGTAGTCATAACTGTGCAGCGTGACGGCGATGCCGGCTTTCGCCAGCGCCTGCGTCGCGCGGGTGGATTTCGACATCGCAACTCACTGGCGAACAAAAGTCTGCCGGACGATGTCCGGCAGACTGATCGCATGCATGTCAGATCGCGGCTGAATTACCAGCGGCGCCCGCGCCATCCGCCGCGCCACCCGCCATAGAAGCGCGGGCCGCCATAGAATACGCGCGGCGGGCCGTAATAGCCGTAGCTGTAAAAGTTCGGACGCCAGAAGCAGCGATACGGACCGCAGATCCAGCGCACCGTTTCGACATTCGCAGCCGGCGCGGCGAGCGGCGCGATCGGCATGGCCGACGCCATTGTCGAACCGGCGCAGCCGCCGAACACGACAAGAGCAAGCAGGGTTTTCTGTAGTTTTCCCATTTGAACCTCCGTGGATAAAGCGCAATCAGGGTGCGACATTCTGGCTGAATAATGGCTGAACGGCCACGTGAGGAATTGTCATTTTCGCAACGCGCTGCCCGTTCCGAATCCGGCAGGCCGGCGATCCGCCACATCCGAGCGACGTGTCGCCATAGTCGTTGTTGGCTTCCGTGCAGACTTCATGGATGAGCGCAGCCCGGGCAGAGAAATTGAACGGCGCGCGAACTGAACGTCCTGTAGCATCTCTCCAACTCCTCTCGCCTTGCGCCATCTTCCCCGATCCTTTAATCCGTCAACGCCTGCGAGCGCTCGGCCGAATCCGGGCCGGCGCAGCTTGCAAGGCATCAGCATCGCACGAAAATCCCGGGCAGGGCCGAGACCGGCTGTCCGGGCGTTCGCGCGTCCATTCGTGACAAGCTAAGGACTCCCCCGGACATGGCCAATGTTGTCGTCGTCGGCGCTCAATGGGGCGACGAAGGTAAGGGCAAGATCGTCGATTGGTTGTCGGAGCAGGCGGATATCGTCGCCCGCTTCCAGGGCGGCCACAATGCCGGCCACACGCTCGTCATCAACGGCAAGACCTACAAGCTCGCACTGCTGCCATCCGGCGTATTGCGGCCGTCAAAATTAGGCGTCATCGGCAACGGCGTGGTGTTCGATCCGCAGGCGTTCCTCGACGAGGTCGCCAGGCTGCGCGCGCAAGGCGTCGCCATCGGCCCGGAGAATCTGCGCGTTGCCGAGAACGTCACGCTGATCCTGCTGCTGCATCGCGATCTCGATGCGCTGCGTGAGAACGCGTCCTCGGTCCATGCGATCGGCACGACCCAGCGCGGCATCGGGCCGGCTTACGAGGACAAGGTCGGCCGCCGCGCGATCCGGCTGATGGATCTCGCCGATCCCGATACGCTGGCCTACAAGATCGACCGGCTTCTGGCGCATCACAATGCGCTGCGTCGCGGCTTCAACCTGCCGGAATTCGACGGTGCGGTGATCCAGCAGGAGTTGATGAAGCTCGCGCCCGAATTGTTGCCCTATGCCGAGACGGTGTGGCGGCTGCTCGACCAGAAGCGCCGCGAGGGCAAGCGCATTCTGTTCGAGGGTGCGCAGGGCGCGCTGCTGGACGTCGATCACGGCACCTATCCTTATGTCACCTCGTCGAACACCGTGGCGGCGCAGGCGGCGACCGGCACCGGCATGGGGCCGGGCGCGGTCGGCTATGTGCTCGGCATCTGCAAGGCCTATACGACCCGCGTGGGGCAAGGCCCGTTCCCGACCGAACTGAGCAACGAGATCGGCGAAGAGATCGGCCGTCGCGGCAAGGAATTCGGCGTCAACACCGGGCGCAAGCGGCGCTGCGGATGGTTCGACGCCGTGCTGGTGCGGCAGACGGTGCGGACTTGCGGCATCAACGGGCTGGCGCTGACCAAGCTGGACATTCTCGACGGTTTCGACAGCATCGAGGTTTGCGTCGGTTACAGGCTCGACGGCAAGGAGATCGACCATCTGCCGGCCGGCGAGGGCGCGCAGAAGCGGATCGAGCCGATCTACGAGACCATCGAAGGCTGGAAAGAGCCGACCGCAAACGCGCGCTCCTGGGCAGATCTGCCGGCGCAGGCAATCAAATATGTTCGCCGCGTCGAGGAACTGGTCGGCTGCCCGATCGCTCTTCTTTCGACCAGCCCCGAGCGTGAGGACACAATTCTTGTCCAAAACCCGTTCGAGGCTTAACTAAGAATTACCGGAGACCGCGTAACATTGAGTCAAGATGGCTGATTACTATCCGCTGATTTCCCGCGCCATCTCCGGACTGGACCCCAGCGCCCCCGGAGAGCAACGACGCGCGATTTACGAGCGGGCGCGCTCGGCGTTGATCGCGCAACTGCGCAGCGTGCAGCCGCCGCTGACCGAATCCGAGATCACGCGTGAGCGGTTGTCGCTCGAAGAGGCCGTCCGCAAGGTCGAATCCGAGGCTGCCGCACGTTCGCGCGCCGCCCGCGAAGCATCCCGCGCCAATCGTAGCAAGCCAGGCGAGTCGGCTTCGACCGCCTCGTCGGCCGCCGCATCGTCATCGACAACGTCACGCGCCAACGCCACGGCCAGCGCGACGCCGCGTCCGCAGCGCGAATTGCGCGCCAATCCGCCGGCAGTGGCCCCGACACCGCCTCCATCGCGTCCACAGCCGCAGCCGCCGGTTCAGGAAGCGCCGCGCCGCGCCGATCCGCCGCCGAATGCGCCCAACCCCAATCAGACCCAGTCGCCCGGCATTCGCGGCTTCCGCGATGTCACCGCCGATGCCGACGATCTCGGCCGCGCTGCCGCGCAGGCCAATCGCTCCGCGCGGAAAACCTACGCCAACGTGCCGTCGCCGACGCCGGAATTCGACCGTCTCGAACCGTCCATGGAAGACCGCGGCAACAACGGCGGCGGCTACGGCTTCAACGAACTGGCCTCGGACGAGCCGGCCGCGCGCGCGCCGCAGCAGATGCCGCCGGTTCGTGGCCGTCCCAAGAAGCCACCCGTGTCGGACCGCGACCATGCGCGCGATGTCCGGCGCCGCGCCGGCGGCGGTTTTCCGCTGAAGAGCGCGATTCTGATCGGCCTGGTCATGATCCTGATCGGCGCCGGCTTCCTGTGGGGGCCGACAGCCTATTCGTCGCTGCGCGCGATGCTGAAGTCGACCTCGACGACGACCGCCGATGTACCGAAGGACGGCGCGACAGCGCCTCGGCCGAAGATCGCCGACCGCGTCGGTCAGCCGTCCGAACAGGCCGCGCCGGTGGCGCAGCGCGTCGTACTTTATGACGAGGATCCGGCCGATCCCAAAGGCAAGCAATATGTCGGCACGGTGGTATGGCGTACCGAACAGATGAAGGGAACCGGCGGCGCGGCCGGCGATCTTGCCGTGCGTGGCGACATCGATATTCCCGAACGCAAATTCAAGATGTCGATGTCGTTCCGCCGCAACACCGACACGTCCTTGCCGGCGAGCCACACGGCCGAATTGACGTTCGTACTTCCTGCCGATTTCAGCGGCGGCGGCATCGCCAATGTGCCGGGCATCTTGATGAAATCCAACGAGCAGGCGCGCGGCACGCCGCTCGCCGGGCTCGCCGTCAAGGTGACGGACGGCTTCTTCCTGGTCGGGTTGTCGAATGTCGACACCGACCGGTCGCGCAACGTCCAGCTTCTGAAAGAGCGTTCGTGGTTCGACGTACCGCTGGTTTACACGAATCAGCGCCGCGCCATCATCGCGATCGAAAAGGGCGCACCCGGCGAGCGCGTGTTCAACGATGCATTCGCGGCGTGGGGCGAGTAGGCTGCCGTTAGTGCGGGACATGCAGACGGCAGAAATTCGACACGCGTCAAATTTGCAAGGTCATCCGAGCCCGGAACCCATCACTTCCGGTCGTTTGGATTCCGAACTCTGCAATTTGGAATAGGCTACGCCGACCAGATTGCAGCGTTCGGAATGACAATGTTCCGCCTCAGTGCGCCCGACACTCCGCGAGCGCGAGCCGCGCCAGGGTTCGGTAACTTTTTTCGAGTTCGCGCAACATCGCGCTGAGATTGGCATCGCGCTCTTCGCTGGCCAATTGCCTGCAATCCTCGGCGCGCTGGTGGAAATACGCTTCTGCCATGGTCGCCTCCCGGTCAGGTCAATGAAGATTTGTCGCCCGTTACGCTGGCATCGAATGCGACCATGAAACCGCGCCTTCGTGACGAAGACGTGACGATGACCCGATAATTCCGCGCGGCAGTATTGCGCGGAATGCCGAGGCCGTAATGGACTACGCGAGCGCATAGTCCATCGCTTCAAGATCGGAGATCAGCGCGGGACCGGTCGGATGCCATGCCAGGCTTTGCTGCGTGCGCGCGCTCGATGCCGGCATATCCCAGCCGACGAAGGCTGCGAGCCATCCGAAGTGGCGGGCCGCCTCATCCGCGGCGATGGCTGTCGCCGGCACGTTCAGACCCTGCCCGATCACCTCCGCAACGTCGCGCATCGCGATGCCTTCTTCCGCAACGGCGTGATAGCGCGCGCCGGCATCGTGCCGTTCCAGCGCCAGCCGATAGAGCCGCGCGACGTCGGTGACATGCGCGGCAGGCCAGCGGTTGCGGCCATCGCCGATATAGGCCGAGACACCTTTGTCGCGCGCCAGTTCGATAAGCGGCGAAATCAGGCCCTGTTTAACCGTGTCGTGGACCTGGGGAAGCCGGACCACCGATACCTTGATGCCGCGCTTTGCCAGGCTTTCGCCGGCAAGCTCCGACGCCACGCGCGGATTGGCGTGGCGTCGATCGAAGTGATCTTCAGTCGCCGGCTCGCCCGGAGCGGCAGCGCCCATTCCCGTGCCGGAAGTGATGAGCAGAGGACGGTCGGAGCCTTCAAGCGCAGAGCCGAGCGCATCGATCGCGCGGCTATCCTTCCCGCAATTCGCGGCGAAGTTCGAGAAGTCGTGGTCGAAGGCGGTGTGGATAACGCCGTCCGCCTGTGCCGCGCCGCGGCGCAGGCTGTCGAGATCTTCCAGATCGCCGAAATGGGCCTGCGCGCCCGCGGCAGCGAGCGCCCGCTTGCCCGCCTCCGACCGCGTCAGGCCGATGACCTGATGGTCAGCCGCGATAAGATCCGAAACGATTCTGGAGCCGATGAAGCCGGTCGCGCCAGTCACGAATACACGCATTTGAAGTCTCCTATTGTTGAAGACCTGAGACTAACTACGCTGTTATGCTATTAAAGTAGTGACGTTATCGTGGTATAATCTGTAACAGGATCGCCATGTCCATCGAATCCGAAAATCGACTGGGTGCCTATCTGAAGGACCGCCGTAGCCGGCTCGATCCGGCCGCCTTCGGCTTTGTTGTCGGGCGGCGACGGACGCCAGGCTTGCGCCGGGAAGAAATCGCTCAACGGTGCAATATCAGCCCGACCTGGTACACATGGCTGGAGCAGGGGCGTGGCGGCGCGCCCTCGGCAGATGTCCTGAACCGAATCGCCGGCGGATTGATGCTGACCGACATCGAGCGCGAACATTTGTTCATGCTGGGACTCGGACGGCCGCCTGAAGCTCGCTACAAGCCTGTCGTTGGCGTAACGCCGCGTCTCCAGCGTCTGATCGATGCGTTTGAATTCAGCCCCGCGATCATCAAGACCGCGACGTGGGATGTGGTTGCCTGGAACCGAGCGGCTGCCATGGTGCTGACCGATTACGGCAAGTTGGCGCCGGGGCAGCGAAATATCCTTCGCCTGATCTTCGCCGACTCGGCGATTCGGGCCAAGCAGCAGGATTGGCAGAGCGTGGCGCGCTTGGTGGTCGGCGCCTTCCGGGCGGACTCGGCGCGCGCCGGAGCGGTGTCCGAAGTCAGCGATCTCGTGGACGAATTGTGCAAGCTCAGTCCCGAGTTCGACGCACTTTGGCGCGATCACGACGTGCAGGGCCATGGCGACGGGACCAAGCGCCTGAAGCACCCGACGCTTGGCACGATCGAATTGGAATACTCCGCCTTCGCCGTCGACGGCCGGCCCGATCTCGGCATGATCGTCTACAATCCGGCGACGCCTGCCGATGCGGAGCGGGTGCGGTCGTTGATGAGCCCGACGAACGCTTGACGGTCTTTCTCGTGCCGTCCATGGCCATATCCTAATTTTCCGGTCCCGCCGAAGGTCATTGCCTGGACGCGGTGAAGCGCGGGGATGATGGCGATGCGCGTCGGCGTGTCCCGCGCTTCGCAACAGCAACAAAAAAGCCGGCATCACTGCCGGCTTTCATCGTCATTTCAGCAGAAGCTCAAGAAAGCTCAGTATGCCGCTTCCAGCGCCGCCTGTTCCTGCTTCGCGATCGTGCCCTTCACCGCAGTCTGCACCTTCTCGAAGGCGCGGACCTCGATCTGGCGAACGCGTTCGCGCGAGACACCGAATTCGCTGGCGAGATCTTCCAGCGTCATCGGATCGTCCGCAAGGCGGCGGGCCTCGAAGATGCGCTTCTCACGCGGGTTCAGCACGCCGATCGCGCCGTTCAACGCCTGGCGGCGATGGTCGAGTTCCTCGTGTTCCGCCATCACGGCTTCCTGCGTCGGCGCGTGATCGACCAGCCAATCCTGCCATTCGCCGGCTTCGCCGTCGTCACGGATCGGTGCGTTAAGCGACGCATCGCCGCCGAGACGGCGGTTCATGTCGATCACGTCCTGAGTCGTGACACCGAGACGCTTGGCGATCAGCTTGACCTGATCGGGGCGCATATCGCCTTCGTCCAGCGCGGAGATTTTGCTCTTCGCCTTGCGCAGGTTGAAGAACAGTTTCTTTTGATTGGCGGTCGTGCCCATTTTCACAAGCGACCACGAGCGAAGAATATACTCTTGAATCGACGCCTTGATCCACCACATGGCGTATGTGGCGAGTCGGAAGCCCTTCTCGGGCTCGAACCGCTTCACCGCCTGCATCAGGCCGACGTTTCCTTCCGAGACAACCTCGGAAATCGGCAGGCCGTAGCCGCGATAGCCCATGGCAATCTTGGCGACGAGTCGCAAATGGCTGGTGACGAGATGATGCGCTGCGTCGCGATCGTCATGTTCGCGCCAGCTCTTGGCGAACATGTATTCCTGCTGGGGTTCCAGCATCGGGAATTTGCGGATTTCGGCGAGATAACGTGAAAGACCGGATTCTCCGTTGAGAACCGGAAGCGTAGCTGCACGGGCCATTGTTGCGCCCTCCAGTGGTTCAGGCTCCCGATAGCGGCGAGCCAGGCAGATGGTCGCTGGGTTAAAGCCGATCCGTCTGCGATGTTCCGCGCTGCAAAGTCCAGCGCAAGTGCAACATACACGGAATTCCCGTGTTTTGGGAAGATTTCCGGCGTCACGTCACCGTTACATCGGTTAAATCTTTGGTAATGTACAGCTTTCCTGCGTCAGCGCGCCGCAGCCAGCGTTGTGCGCAGCAGCGCCAAGTCCGCCGGCAGATCGCGCGTCCAGGTCATGATCTGGCCGGTGCGGGGGTGTTCGAGCGTCAACAGGTAAGCGTGCAGCGCCTGCCGGTCGAGCGCGGTCAGCGCGGCTTTGGCCGGCACCGCGAGCGCATTCGCCTTGGTCTTATAATGCGGTCCATAAGTGTCGTCGCCCATCAGGGGATGGCCGACATGGGCCAGATGAACGCGAATCTGATGCGTGCGGCCGGTTTCCAACTGGCACGCCAAAAGCGTCGCGACCGTTTTGGCGTCGCGGCCCGCAAAACTCTGGACCACCTCCCAATGGGTGATCGCCTCGCGCCCGCCCTCGCGCACCGCCATCTTCTCGCGGGCATGCGGGTGGCGGTCGATCGGCTCGTTGATGGTGCCGGTCGGGCGGTTCATTGCACCCCAAACGAAGGCCATGTAGCCGCGGCGCAATTCGCCGGTGCGGCCGTGATCGGCGAATTGGGCAGACAGCGACTGGTGCGCATTGTCGTTCTTGGCGATCACCATCAATCCGGTGGTGTCCTTGTCGAGACGATGCACGATGCCGGGCCGTTTGACGCCGCCGATGCCGGACAGCGACGCGCCGCAATGCGCGATCAGCGCGTTGACCAGCGTGCCGGTTTCATGGCCTGCGGCCGGATGGACGACGAGCCCGCGCGGCTTGTCGATGACGACGATGTCCGCATCTTCGTAGATCACGTCGAGTGCGATATCCTCGCCTTCTGGTTCGGCCGCCATGGCTGCGGGCACGTCGATTGTGATCGTATCGCCCGCGGACACATGATAAGCGGGATCGCGGATGACAGTGTCGCCGATCGCGACGGCCTCGCTAAGGATCAGCGCTTTCAGCCGCGAGCGCGACAGGTCCGGGCAGCGCACGGCGAGCACGCGGTCGATCCGTGTTGCGCCCTCGTCGCCGGCGACAACCACCTGCAGATGCCGGCCGTCGCCGGGATGTGCGTCTTCTTTGAGAGCCGAAGTCTGCATGACCGAGTCCAATCTATCGTCGCCCGCCATCGACCCCAATCCGGAGCAGACCGCGCTGATGATGGCGCGGGTGCGAAAGCTGATGCTGATCGGCGGTCTGACCATCGCGCTCGGTGTCGGCGCGATCTTCATGGTGATCGGCTATCGTGTTTTTCGCAGCGAAGGAAGCGTTGCGGCCACCGATACCACGACGACCTTGCCAAAAGGCGCGCGAATTACCGCCACGACGGTTTCGGGCGATCGCATCCTGGTGACGCTGGATATCGCCGGCCAGATCGAAATCCGGTCATTCGACGCCAGGACGCTGAAGCCGGGACCAACGCTGCGCTTCGCGACCCAGCCGTAAATCCAAGTTGCAGCGCGGCCGTTTCAAGGCTATTGGCTTGGCTGTCGAGGCCACTGGCTTCGCCGCGCTGCTCCCATCGTCTAGCGGTTAGGACGTCGCCCTCTCACGGCGAAAACTGGGGTTCGATTCCCCATGGGAGCGCCAGCGTCTTCAGACCCGGTTCAAATAAGTCGCCGACGGGGTTGTCTTGAAAACGTAATGTTGGCTCACTAGCCTCGTTCGCGAAAGACGACCCGAAACACGGGCACGTCTACATGAATTTGATCGTCAGCAGGCAGGCCGATTGCATTTTTCAAGCTTGAATGCCCAACTGAACTGCCGGGCGTGCGGTAATGATGTGGTTTATCGCCGATTATGACCATGGCGGGAACAAGCGCGCGGCGTTTCTCCATGTCCGCCGCGGATGGATCGTGGCTCTTGTGGCCGCAGCGTCGATGATGGTTTCGCAACACGCCCGCAGCGCGCAGACCTACGATCCTGAAGCGCAATACAAATTTGATATCCCCTCACAACCACTCATGACGTCGCTCAAAGCTGTCAGCGCGATCACCAAGCTTGAGCTTTACTATGAGAGCAGCCTGATAGAGGGGCAACGATCGCCGCCCGTTTCTGGTTTGTTGTCGCCGGATGCGGCGCTGCGGCGGCTTCTGGAAGGCACCGGCCTCTCGCTGGCGTCGTTCGAGGCGGGGACTATTACTCTGCTTCCAACCCGTCAGCCGCTGAAAGGACAGGATATCGCCGCGCTCAAGAGCAGGGCGGCAGAATTCAATCCCTATTTCGCACTCGTTCAGGCAAGTCTCCGCGCCGCATTGTGCCAGGAACGTGCAATTCAAACCGATCAAGCGGAGCTCATCGTCCGTCTCTGGATCGCGCCCTCGGGTTCCGTAGCGCGCGCCGACATTCTGTCCCCGACTGGATCCGGGGAGCGCGATCGGGTCTATGCATCGGCTCTGCGCAACATCGTCATCGGCCAGGCGCCGCCGCAGGCCATGCCGCAACCTGTTACGCTGATGGTTTTGCCGCGGACGTCGCGAATGGCGGCGGAGTGTCAGCAGCTTGGCGACGAAAATCCTGCCCGGGCACGGGCGAATGAGTGAATCGATCCAGGCCGCGACACTTCGCCAAGTGCTTGTCGGCCAATATGACGAGTTAAAGAGCGTCCTGACCCGGCGCCTTGGGTCCGAAGATATGGCGGGCGAAGTTCTGCAAGAAACCTATTTGCGTCTCGAGCAGCCCGCGCGCATCGGGATCGTTGCCAGTCCGAAGCAGTATCTTCTGACGATCGCCACCAACATCGCCCGAATGAGTTTCCGCCGCGATCGGCGGTCGGCAAACCTGTCGGACCTCGATGCCGCGCTCGGTTTTGTCGACGAGGCGCCGGGCCCCCTGCAAAGTCTTGAGGCTCGTCAGGAGATCGAGGCATTGCAGCGCGCATTTGACGAACTGACGCCGCGACGCCGCCAGATCGTCTTTGCCGCGCGCGTTGAGGGCGCCCGATTGTCGGATATCGCCGAGCTATTGGACATTTCACAACGTCTTGTCGAGAAGGAATTGAAATCCGCCCTGATGCTGTGCGGGTCACGCCTGAACCGCGACGTCATTCAACGTTTCGGTCCCAAGCCATCTCAGGCATCTAGTGAACGAGTGGCTGCGGCTGCGGTGCATGAAGCCCCCGATGACGAAACGCGATGAACCCCATCCGATGTCCGTGTTGACAGCAAGCGCAGATGATGAGGCATTCGCGGGCCTCGATCCGGTTCAACGCGAAGCCTATGAATGGATCTCCCGGTTCATGGCTGGCGGCATGACGTCGGCCGACATCGCGGCCATGAAGGCTTGGTATGGATCGAGTCGCGCTCATGCGGCTGCCTATGCGAACGCCCGAAAGACGTGGAATGCGCTCGGTCCGGTCGCAAATGCGCGTATGCGTGACGGCCGTGACGCCATGCACGTTGTCCGCCGCGCGGATCATCCGCACAAGATCCGTTCGGCTTCCTTGGGGCGCAGAGCGTTTATCGGCGGCGCAGTGGCGGCATCCACAGCCTACGCCTTTGTCAAACCTCCCTTGGATCTGTGGCCATCCTATTCAGAGGTGATGGCTGATTATCGCACGGGGGCCGGCGAACAACGGCAAGTGACGCTTGCCGATGCCGTGTCGCTCAATCTCAATACCAGGACGAGCATCGCGGTTCGCTCGCAAACTGCCGATCTGAAACAGATCGAATTGATTTCGGGGGAGGCGGCCTTTTCGATGGGCGCCTCATCATCCGAGTTGAACGTGTTTGCCGCATCGGGCCGCATCGTCGCCACCCGTTCGGATTTCAATTTGAGGTGTGACGGTTCTCAGGTCTCGATCGCATGCCTCGACGGAAATCTTGCCGTGGTCCGAGACGGCGGCACCACGCGGCTCGACGCTCGCCAGCAGGTTAGCTACGGCGATCAAGGGATTGGCACCGTGACGGATGTGAATCTCGATCATGTGACAGCCTGGCGGCAAGGACGATTGATTTTTGAAGGTGTGCCTGTCGCGCAGGTCATAGCGGAGATCAACCGCTATCGGTCGGGCCGGATCGTGCTCATGAACGGTGATATCGGCCGCCGTCTGCTGACGGCACGATTGCCGACCACGGAAACCGATAAGATTGTCATACAGATCGTCCACATTTTCGGCGCCAAGACCCGCACGCTGCCAGGCGGGATTATCGTTCTGACCTGACCGGCGGACGTTTGCCAGCCAACGCGATGGTCGATTCGGGGCGACCTTAATTCTTTTTGGCGCGGCAAGAAATTCGTTCGGTCGTTGGCTCTGCCATTCATCTCATGGTTAAGGAACGCCAGCCCGTGGCGCGCCAGTCCGAGTCCGTTGTCAGAGATCTCGCCATGTCGCGCCGCGCCGCCATTCGCCAATCAGCCTCTGCCAATCGCAACGCCCGTCACGCCGCCTTGCTCGCCGGCGTCAGCGCGATGGCGTTGTTGGCCGTCAATCCGGATGCGGTCGCTCGTCCGCTGGGCGGTGGGACGACGCCGGTGGATGCGGCTGCGGCGGCGATCGCGGCGACGCAGACGGGATCGCAGGAGGCGGCGCGTGCGGGGCGCGATGCGCAGGACGCGCTGCAGCGGGCGACGCGGGCCATTCAGGCCATGCAAGCGGGTCAGCAGGCCGCCCGCGACGCGGCGCGGCTGCAGCCGGGTGGCGTGCCGAATGGTTTGGCGCCCGGCGGCTTGCAGATCGGCGCCGGCGTCGTTCGTCCCGACACGACGATCAACCCGCAACTCTGGCAGGGCGCCAGACTTCCGACCGAGGTTGCGCAGGCCGATCGCGTCAAGGTCAATATCGACCAGACCCAGCAAAAGGCGATCCTCACCTGGGACACCTTCAATGTCGGTGCGAGAACCGATCTGAGATTCAACCAGCAAGGCAACCGCGACTGGGTGGCGTTGAACCAGGTGCTCGGCGCGGATGCCCGACCAAGTCAAATTCTGGGCAGCATCACCGCGGACGGGTCGGTCTATGTCATCAACCAGAACGGCATCGTCTTCGGCGCAACGTCACAGGTCAATGTCGGGTCGTTGATCGCATCGACTGCGACTATCTCCAACGACCAGTTTCTGACCAAAGGCATCTATTCCACGCAGGCTGGCGGCAACTCCTTGCCGAGTTTCACGGATGCCCGCGGCGTCGTGAAAGTCGAGGCCGGTGCTGAGATTGCAACGCTTGCACCATCGTCTGTCACTGCCGGAGGCGGCTTCGTGCTGATGATGGGCACGAGTATTGAGAACGCCGGCGGCATTTCGACACCCCGAGGCCAGACGCAACTCGCGGCCGGCGACGACTTCGTTTTGCGCCGCGGCTACGGTACCGATACCAATCAGCAATCGACAACGCGCGGCAACGAAATCACACCGCTGTTTCAGACGGGAAGTTCAAGCGGTACAACCATCAATACCGGAGTCATTTTAGCGCAGCAGGGAGATATAACTCTTGCTGGTCGCGCCGTTACGCAGAACGGCGTTCTGGTCTCGACGACGTCGGTCAATACCCGCGGCACGATCCATCTTCTGGATGCGGCGACCGATGGGTTGGGTAGCGTTACGCTAGGCGGCGCCAGCTTCACAAGTGTGTTGCCGGAACTGGACAGTGCGGAAAGTGCGCTCGACAGCCAGCGCGATGGTCTCAAGGCGATCAGTGGCGGCGGGTTCGGCAATCTGCCAAGCCGCGGCGACCAGTCCCTCATCGAGATCGCGAGTGGCGGCAATGTCCTGTTCAAGAGCGGGTCGTTGACTGTCGCTCAGGGCGGGCAGATCAATGTCAGCGCCGGCCGACGCATCTTCGCCGAAAGCGGCGCGACCCTCGATGTCTCCGGCGTGCGCGACGTGCCGTTGCCGATGTCGGCCAACAACATCCTGGTCAACATTCAGGGCAACGAGTTGCGGGACTCGCCGGTCAATCGTGACCAGGATTTTTTGAAGAACGCCAATGTCTGGATCGATGTCCGAGATCTTGTTTTGGTGCCCCGCGGCGTCGGTGGCTACGAGACCGACCGTTACTATACGCCCGGCGGTCTGCTGGAGGTCGGCGGCTATCTCGGGACACGGCCTCATGGCATCGGCGAGTGGGCCGCGCTCGGCGGCACGATCACGCTGTTGGCGCCTGAAGTCGTCGCGCGGCAAGGCTCCACCTTCGACATCTCCGGGGGCACGATTTCCTATGCCGGAGGGACGATCAGGACGACGAATTTTCTCGGTCGCGACGGCCGCATCTACAACATCAGTGATGCGCGTGGCGATCAAACATTTTACGGCATCGGCAAAGGCTTTGTGGTCGAACACGCGCGGTGGGGCGTCGCAGAAATTTACACCAGCCCGTTAGGCCGTGGCCGTGAGACGGTACGCTTCGAGGACGGCTACACGGTTGGCCGCGATGCCGGCAATCTCGTTCTCTCGACCCCGACGTCGATCTTTCAGGGCACGATCGTTGCCGACGTCGTGACCGGCGAACGACAGACAAACAAACGTCCGGACGGCGTCACCGACGGTTACAACTTGACGCAGACTGTTGCGCCGCTCGCCGGCGGCCTCATCTTCGCCAATCGGTCGGAAGCTATCAGCTATGGCACCGATGTCCGTTTCGATGCACTTGGATCGCAGAGCCCGACGCTGACGCCTGCCAGCGCGATTGATGCGTTGCGCGTGAATACCGCCTGGTTCGACAGCAGGCAGATCAACGCCTTCAATCTCGGCAGTGTCACCGTCGAAACCGCCGGCACAGTTAAAGTCGCCGACAGCATCAGCCTTGCCAATGGCGGGCAGTTCTCTCTTTCCGCGTCGTCGATCGACATCGCCGCAAGCATTACTGCGCGAGGCGGCGACATCCGCATGGACACAACCCGGTTGGGAAGCAGCAGCGGCGAACGCGCGATCGTCCTGCATTCGGGAGCGGAACTGGATGTCCGTGGTGTCTGGACCAATGCTCTCATCAATGCATCGGCATTGGCGGGCCTTGCGTTTCGCGACGGCGGCAGCGTGACGCTGCAATCGGCAGGACGGCTGGAGCTTGAACAGGGAGCGTCGATCGATGCGTCGTCGGGCGCAGCAATCCTTGCCAGCGGCAAGACCGCCAGCGGCAAGGGTGGCGACGTCTCACTCGCGTCCGACTACCAATCCACAAATCAGGGCGGCCTCATTCTTGATGGCAACGTTCGGGCCTTCGGCGCATCCGGCGGCGGCAAGCTGGCGATTCAGACGAGCCGCGCAATCGTCGTCGGCGACAGTGTGAATCCGGCCTCCAATGAGGGCGATCCGCTTCACATCGCACCGTCGCTGTTCCGCAGCGGCTTCGGCACTTACGAAGTTCGGAGCTCCAGCAATCTGGTGGTGGACGACGGCACCAGCATCGCGGTCGAGTTGCCAGTCTATCGATTCAATGCGCAAAGTTTCAAAGCAGCGAGCGGTGTTGATCCGGCTGCCGCGCTGGAGGTGTGGACGCCACCGGCGATCATCGCCGACCCTGTCAATCGCGTGTTGAACCGCCGCGCCGGCGCCAGCCTGACGCTCGCAGCGTCCATTCCCGGCGCGTCGACGAACGCACCGACGACCGGCGGTATGCTGACGCTCGGCCGTGGCGCAAGCATCAATGTCGATGCCGGACAAAGCGTTCGCCTTGAGGCCCGCGGCCAGATCACCATCGACGGATCGATCACGGCGCGCGGCGGCAACGTTACGATCGTCGATACCCAGCTTGGCGCGGAAAAACGCCAAGGCTCATACGATACCGGCAATCAGTCGATCTGGCTTGGCGCGACCAGCCGCATCGACGTGTCGGGTCAAGCGTGGCAGGCCCGCGATACGATGGATCGTGCCTACGGATTGGTGCTCGGTGGCGGATCGGTGACGATCGGATCGGCGAGCGGCGAACCCAACATTATGGGCCTCGCTCCGACCACACAGGCTTTCATTATCCAGCGCGCCGGCTCGGTGATCGACGCATCGGGCGCGTCGGTTGCCGTCGATGTCGTCAGGCCGGGCGTGAATTCTCTGGTCGAGACGCTGTCGCTGGTCAGCGACGGCGGGATCATCGCGTTCAACAGCTCGACCGGCATTTTCCTCGGCGGGGATGTGATCGCGCGCAAGGGCGGTGCGGGTGCGTCCGGCGGCACGTTGTCGATTGCATTGGAAACGCCGGTCTATCTTGGCGTCGGGCTACAGACCGATCCGGCTGTGTTGCCCGATGCGTTCAACCGGCTTCGGGTCATTACGGTTGCTCAGGAACGTGGCGCGAGTCCTCTGAAGTCCGATCTGACCGCTGGCGGTAGCGATCCGGCTCTGGTTGCGGGCGCGCGCATCGGCGTCGATCAGATCGTGGCCGGCGGCTTCGATGGTCTCGTGCTGCGATCGCGCGATCTGATCCGCTTCGAGAACAACATCTCGTTGCGGCTCGGCCGTAGCCTCGAACTGGGCGGTGTGATCGCGTCGGCAGGCGGATCGCCGGCCACGGTCGATCTTTACGCGCCGTATGTGTTTCTCAGCGGTGCGAAGCCGGTCGGTTCGCCCAACGGGTCAGTGGATTACTATCCCGGACTCGTCTGGGGGCCAACGCCCGCTGGCGGCTGGAGCAGCCGTTATCGCGGCGCAACGACAACCGATGGCGGCACGCTGACGTTGTCTGCAGCGCAGATCGACGTGCGTGATAATGCCTTGTTCGGCATCAGCGGGAGGCAGGGCGTGCGGCCCGGTTCGGGGCTTCTCCCCAACGCGCTGGTCGACGAGGCCGGTTTTGCCGACGTAAACCTCAATAGCAGCGGGGATATCCGCTTCATGTCGTCGTCGCTGGCATCGGGGGACAACCTGACGCTGACCGCGGCGCAGATTTACCCCGTAACCAATTCTGTTGTCACGATTTTCGCCGGTTACGCCAGCGGCCTCGGCGAAAGTGACGCTATTGTGGCGGGACACACCTTGGCGATCCGGCGCAGTTCGGCGGCGGATCCGGCCTTGCCCTATTCGGTGTTCGGAAGCCTCAGCCTGTTTGCCGACACGATCGAGCAGGGTGGCGTGATCCGCGCGCCGCTCGGCCTGATCGAGATCGGGACCACGTCGTCGAACGCCATCTCGCCGAGGCCGCTCGCATCCGCGGTGCGTCTGTTGCCCGGCAGCGTGACGTCGATCAGCGCCGCCGGACTGGTGATGCCGTTCGGCGGCACCGTCGATGGCCAACGATACAGCTATGGCGGCGTCGAATATGCGATCACCGCCGATGGCACGTTGCGCCGAACGGATCGTCCCGGTACGTCGCCGGTTCGCACGCTGCTGCTTGGCGGCAAGACGATCACGGTTGAGGACACTGCGCTGGTCGATCTGTCCGGCGGCGGCGATCTGCTCGGCGCGGCCTTCTCGACCGGACGCGGCGGCTCGATCGACGTGCTGCAATCGCCGTTATCGGCGGCGGGGCCTGGCTACGCCATCAGCTCGGCGACCAATTCGGTTTACGCGATCGTGCCGGGCTATGCCGGCGTCGCGCCGATCGTCCCGGACGCCGCCGGCGGCACGCCGCGCACCGGACAGCAGATCACGCTGACCGAAAGCGTACCCGGCCTGCCGGCCGGCACCTACACGCTGCTGCCCGCAACCTTCGCGACGGTCCCCGGCGCGTACCGCGTCGAAGTCGGCGCATCCGATCTCGGCCGCCGCGGCGTCGTCACGCTCGAGGGCGGTTCTTATCTCGCCGCCGCGCGGCTCGGTATCGCCAATACCGGGATCGTCGCCTCGGCCCCGTCGCGCGTGATCCTGACGCCGTCGAAAGTCGTCGAGACGTTGAGCGGCTACAACCGGACCGGCTACGCCGAGTTCATCACCAGCCGGGCCGCGATCTTCGGCAATGTCCGCGGCGCCATTCCGGCGGATGGCGGGTTGCTCAAGCTGCTGTTCGCGTCAGCGCCGGCGGACCGGCCGCTGACGGTTCTCGGCGATATCCGGATGGCGCCGGCACCAGGCGGTCGCGGCGGCGTCGCGCAGGTCGAGGCCAATGGCGGCGAGGTGCCGATCGAAATCCGTCCTGTCGGCGCAGCGGCGACGGATGGTTTCATCTCGTTGCTCGACAGCGACCTGAACCGGCTGTCGGCGAACACGCTGCTGCTCAACGGCAGCTTCTACACCAGCGATTCCGGTCTTCTGACCATCGGCGGGACGGCCGGCAGTCCCTCGCTGACGCTGCGGTCGGGCAGCGTGCTGTCCGCCGCGCAGGTTCTGGTGACGGCGGCGGGTGGCTCGATCACGATGGAAGGCGGGGCGGTGATCGACACCACGGGTCGCGGCCAAGCCGGTCTCAGCGCCGAGAACGGATTTCCGCTGGGCATCTCCTACAATGCGGCGTTGCTCGCGGTGTCGAACGGCCTGATCGATATCCGCCGCGAAGACGTCGCAAATTTGATCGGGACCGGCTCGCTGATTCTCAATGATGGCGCGATCCTGCGGGCGGAAGGCTCGGTCGGACTCTCTGCACCCAATCAACTCAGCATCGGCACGATCGATCTGGCGGCGCGCGATCTGAACCTCGCGCTCAACGCCATCAATATCGGCAGCCCCGAAGCGATCGCCGCCGCCGGCGCGAACGGCGTGCTGCCGGTCGGCTGGACGCTGACCCAGCAGACCATCGATCAATTGCTGCGCCCGGTCGAAGGCCGCACCCGGCTTGAACGCCTGACGCTGACCACGCGGGACTCGTTCAATCTGTTCGGCTCGGTCGAACTCAACACGCTCGATCCTGTCACCGGACGATCGAGCGTCGAACTCGCGCTCGTCACGCCGGCGATCTACGGGCTGGGCGCGGCCGGCGACGTCGCGACGATCCGCACCGGACGCCTGATCTGGAACGGCCGCATGGTCCAGACCGGCAGCAATCCCAATACCTATGGCAGCGCCGCCCCCGGCGCCGTGCTGCCGGCAGGGCCAGGCACCGGCCAGGGCCGGCTCGCGCTCGTCGCCGACGAAATCGTGTTCGGCTTCGGCCCGCAGGAGCGGCCCCAGAACGAGCCGGACCTGCAACGCCTCGCGTTCGGATTCGCGGCGGTCGATGTCACCGCGTCGCAACGCATCACCGCCAACAACAAGGGCACGCTGAACGTCTATCGCAGCGGCACCGATGCCGCGAGCTATGCCGGCGGCGATCTCAACCTGACGACGCCGCTGCTCACGGGCGTGGCGGGGTCGATGATGACCTACAAGGCCGGCGGCGCGATCAATGTCGCCGCGCCGGCGGGTGCGGCCGCGGTCAATACCGCGGGGATCACCGAGATCGGCGGCGAACTGCGCTTCAATGCCGGCGGCGCGCTGACGCTCGATACGGCTGTGGCGCTGCCGAGCGGACGCCTGGCGCTCAACGCCAGGGGCGCGATCGCGCTCGGCGACCGCGCCGCGATCGACCTGTCCGGCCGCAGGCTGACCTTCTTCGATGTCGACAAATATAGCTGGGGCGGCGACCTGCTGATGGAAAGCGCGGACGGCGCGATCACGCAGGCCGCGGGCTCGATCATCGACGTCTCGGCTCTGAACAACGCGGCCGGCACGATCAGGTCGAGCGCCCTCGGCGCAATCGGCGCGGTGACATTCGCCGGCCGGCTTCGCGGCCAGAGCAATGGCGGTTTCGATTTCGGCGGCTTCGAGTTGCGCGCGCGCACGCCTGGCGATTTCGCCGGTCTGAACCGGATGCTCAACGATGCGGGCTTCTTCGGCGCGCGCGACTTTCAATACAAGACCGGCGACCTCGTGGTCGGCGACGAGGTGCGCGCCAGCCTGGTGTCGATCACGCTCGATGGCGGCAGCCTTGCGGTGGTCGGCCGCATCGACGCCAGCGGCGCTAAGCCCGGCGCGATCAGGCTCGCCGCGCGCGACGACCTGACGCTCGCCTCGAGCGCGGTGCTCGACGTCCATGCCACGCAACTGCATACCGACAGCTACGGCGCGCCGATCGACGCCAGCAATCGCGGCCGCATCGACCTGACATCGACGGAAGGCTTCGTGACGCTGGCGGCGAACACGACGCTCGATCTGCGCTCGGCGGACGCCGTTGCGCGCGGCAAGGTCGAGATCAACGCGCGGCGGCTCGGCGGCGTCGACGGCGCGGGCGACGGCGCCGACGACATCGCCATCAATGCGGCCGATCCGGTCACGATCCTCGGCGCGGCGAGCATCGCCGCCAACGGCTTCCGCAACTACACGCCGGCCGACGGCATCATCAATCAGGGCCTGCTCGACACCATCCACATCGCAAGCACGGCCTTCATCGATGCGACGCGCGCCAATGGCGCGGCGATGACACGGTTGTCCGGCCTCTCGGCCTATGGAAATGCTTTCCATCTGCGGCCCGGCGTCGAAATCCGCAGCGACGGCGACCTCACCGTCGAGGGCGATCTCGACCTGTCCGGCTATCGTTACGGCCCGAACGCCAATCCGGCGGTGCGCGGCTCGGGCGAGGCCGGCGTCATCAGCCTTCGCGCCGGCGGCAATCTCACCGTCAAGGGCAGCATCACCGACGGATTTGGACGACCCGCCGCGACGCCGGACGACAATGGCTGGACCGTCAATCTACCCAGCGGGAATCTAACGCAAGATTTCACCGTGCCGGCATCCGTGACTCTCGGCGCTTTCTCATCCTTTACAACACAAGGTTCGCTCAACTTCGATTTTCGGATTGCGGAATACACGGAGGTCAAATCTGGCAGTGTTATTCCGGTAGAGGCTGCGATTGTGTATCTTTACCTTCCTGCCGGTACGGCTTTGACTGCGCCGATTTATGATTCCCAGGGTGTGTTGCTTTACGCGGCCGGCACCGTGCTGACCGACAACGTCGAGCTGTTCAATTACGAAGTACTCGGTGCGGGGTTCGCCGTCAGTCAAGCTTCCTACGTGGCCCTTGCGTCGATGGTCTGGCGAGCGGGCACCAGCCTGAGCATTTTCAGTTCTGTTCAACTGGCGGAGAATACTCGCGTGGATGCCGGTGCAATTCTGCCGGCCGGTTCAAACATCAACTACGTCGGTCCTGCGTCTATATCGTCGCGGCCTGTCGGACCCGATGGCGTGCAGGGCCGAATCTGGGCGGTCGCTCCGATGCTCGCGCCGGGGTCGCAATCGTGGTCGATGCGGCTGGCGTCGGGTTCCGATCTCGGCTCCGCCAGCTCGCGCAGCCTGGCGAGCCCGAGCACGCTCGGCGGAGGCGGCAATCTGACTCTCGACGACCTGCATTACAGCGGGCCCAGCCTGTCGAACGAGGCGATCAGCGTGATCCGCACCGGCGCGGCCGATCTCGAATTGCTGGCCGGCGGCAGCTATGTGCAGAAATCATTGTTCGGCGTCTACACCGCCGGCCGCCAGACGGCCGGCGTCGATGCCAGCCATAATCTTGGCCGCAATCTGCGCGCCGACGGCACCGTGCTCGGCGCGGAATTCTCCGATCCGGCCACGCCATCCAGCTATTATGCCGGCGCAATTGGCGATTATCAGGCCTGGTATCCCGAACAGGGCGGCGATTTGAGCGTGACCGTGCAAGGCAACCTGCAAGGCTACGCGCTCAACGGATCGGTACAGGGCAACAATCAGAGATCGTCCGATCCGGCGAACTGGTTGTGGCGTCAGGGCGGATCGGAGATCGGCCAGAGCACCGCCTGGTGGATCAATTTCGGCACCTATGTGAGCCGGGCCCCCAATGACTTTTCGTCACCCCAACCGACCCTTGTCGGATTTTCCGGATTCGGCGCGCTGGGCGGCGGCAACGTCACATTGAATATCGGCGGCGACGCCGGCGTGCTGACGGACCTCGGATCAGGACAAACACGAACGGGTGCGATCGACGCCGCCATCGGCGGCACCGGGCGCATCATGGCCGACGGCAGCCTGCGGCAGACCGGCGGCGGCACGCTGACGCTCAATGTCGGCGGGACGCTCAATTCCGGCGCTGCCCCGAAAGACTCGACGAGCACGTATCTCGATGGCGTTCTCGCCAATGTGCGCGGCGACATCAACGTCGCGGCGCGTTCGATCGGCCGGATCGTCGTCAATTACGGGGCGGTGCAGCCCAACGATCCGCGCCCGGTGGGCGACGAGCCGGCCACCGCAGACGGTCGCGGCGGCATCTATCTCGCATTGGGCGACAGCGCGGCCTCCTTGCGCACCCGCGGCGATCTCGTGCTCGGGACGGTGCTCGATCTCGGCCGTCAACGCGGCAACGTCACGTTAGCCTCGGTGCCGGGCGATCCCGCGACGCTGGCCAATGCCGAATCCTGGTTCACGCTGTGGACCAGCCGGTCGGCCGTGAACCTGGTCTCGGCGGGCGGCGACCTCACGGCGAATACGATCGGCACTTTGGGCCTGCCGCTCGACGACCGCGCGGACTATTATCCGGGCACGCTGCGCGCCGTCGCCGCCGGCGGCAACATCTACGGACGCAGCGCGACCTTTGGCCGGCCGCTGGAACTGGCGCCGTTCAGCAATGCCAGCTTTGAATTGCTGGCGCGGGGATCGATCTACGGCAATGGCGGCAACAGCGCCGACGGCCCGCTGACCTTCGCGATTTCCGGGGCCGATCCGCGATCGATCGCCACGCCCACCCGGCCGGGATGGCTGTTGTACCAGCAGGACGCGTTCGGACCATACGATTTTGAACAGCTCGGCAACAATGCATGGGACGGCGCGGGGCCGATCGGCGAACTGTTCCGCTTCGGCGTCGACAAGGCCACCGGGTCGCTTCACGCCGCGAACAGCGAGCCGGCGCGGGTCTATGCGCTGACCGGCGACATCGAGGATTTCCGCTTCGGCTATGCCTTCCTGACCGCGGCTGCCGCCGGCACGCCCGCGAGCATCGACTATGCCAGCGGCAAGCCGCTCAGCCTGCGCGCCGGCCGCGACATCGTCGCGCTCGGGTCGCCGGTCGTCTTCGGCGCGTTCAATCAGCTTCCGCAGTATCAGTCGACGCTGATCGTTCACGCCAATGCGACGGACGTCTCCACCATCCAGGCCGGCCGCGACATCTTCTATGCGAATGTCACGATCGCCGGTCCGGGTACGCTCGACGTCTCCGCCGGCCGCAATCTTTATCAGGGCGGCCGCGGCACGCTGCACAGCATCGGGCCGCTCAGCCAGCAGCTCTCCACCCTCGGCCGCGACGGCGGCGCGGGCATCAGCGTCGCCGCCGGCGTCGGCGCCAACGGACCGGCCTATGCGGCGTTCGCCAGGCTCTATCTCGATCCCGCCAATCTCGCGGATGCCGCGCGTCCGCTCGCCGATCAACCCGGCAAGGTCGCCAAGACCTATGCCGACGAACTCGCGGCCTGGCTGGCCGACCGCTACGGCTGGTCGCCGAGCCTGGGTGGCGCGCTGGCCTATTTCCAGGCGCTCGCGCCGGAGCAGCAGGGCGTCTTCCTGCGCAAGGTCTATTTCGAGGAATTACGTCAGGGCGGCCGTGAATATACCGACGTCGGCGGCCGGCGCTTCGGCTCCTATCTGCGCGGCCGCGAGGCGATCGCCGCGCTGTTCCCCGACCGCGATGCCGCGGGCAATCCGGTCAGCTACGCCGGCGACGTCACCATGTTCGGCGAGCGCCGGCTGCAATTCTACGACGGCGGCGGGTATATTCCGGTCTATCGCAACGATCTTCCCGTCCGCGATCTCGACGCCGCGATCTACACCGACTTCGGCGGCGACGTGCAGGTGCTGACGCCGGGCGGCGGGCTTACGGTCGGCGTCGACGGCATCCGCCCGGTCCAGACGTCGGGATTGCTGACGCAGGGTTCGGGCGACATCCAGGTGTTCTCGCGCGACAGCGTGCTGCTCGGCCTCAGCCGCGTCTTCACCACCTTCGGCGGCGACATCACGATCTGGTCCGCCCAGGGCGACATCAACGCGGGACGCGGCGCCAAGACGACCTCGGTGTTCGCGCCGGCGCGGCGGGTCTACGACGATTACGGTCAGGTCACGCTGTCGCCGACGGTCCCGACCAGCGGCGCCGGCATCGGCACGCTGAATCCGATTCCCGAAGTGCCGGCCGGCGACATCGACCTGATCGCGCCGCTCGGCACGATCGACGCCGGCGAGGCCGGCATCCGCATCTCCGGCAACATCAACCTCGCGGCGTTGCAGATCGTCAACGCCGCCAACATCCAGGCGCAGGGCACCTCGACGGGCATTCCGACGGTGCAGGCGCCGAACGTGGCCGGGTTGACGCAGGCGGCGAATACGGCGGGCGCGGCGGCCCAGCAGGCGACATCGCCAACGCAGGCGAATGCGCAGGCGCAGCCGTCGGTCATCATCGTCGAGGTTCTCGGTTTCGGCGGCGGGGATGCGCCGAACGAGAGCGACGACGAGCGCCGCCGTCGAAGTCAGGGTCAGCAAACCTACAATGCCACGAGCCCCTATCAGGTCCTGGGCGTCGGCGCATTGACGGACGATCAGGTGTCCGCTTTGGCCGCAGAGAAGCGAGCGTCCCTCGGCCGTCGATGAAGCCGCTTTTCCGATGCGCTCGGCCTTCGGCCTTGAAGCGGCGAGCTGATATGCGCTTTCCATGGTGAAGCGGTAACGCGATTCCGCGTAACGCGGTCGCGGCGGCGTCGCGCAGGTCTTCGGACGATCCGCGGGACGGCCGGCAATTCCTCGCCGACATTGCGGTCGGTCATCGAGCCGTCACTTGAAGGCATGCAGCATCGTGGCGTAGATTTGTGCGCATCAAAACGTCAGGACTATAACGATGACCTGCCGCACCATCGAAAATGAAATTGCGACATAACAGCTTGGTTTGACAAAGATCATTCGGCTAAAAAAATTTACATCGAGGGATGCGGCAATGGCGATCACGACCACTTATTCGCTTCGCGACGACGGCACTCAAGACGCCGGGTCTTATGCCAATGATGCCAACGCCGCGGTCCTCTCCGGCGGCCAGGTGGTCATCAACAATACGGGTCTCGTCGCCGCGCTCGCCAACGGCAACGCCGTCAAGGTCTTCGAGAACTACGCGTCCCCGGACACGTTCGTCGTCGAAACTCCGGACGGCGCGGAGGTGGCGTCCGGCTCGTTCGGGTCGCAATCGGTCCATCCCCTCAACGTCATCGGACTGAAAGGTCCGGCGAGCGGGTTCGTCATTGTCGACGTTGCCTACGCGGCCGCGTCCGACGGCGATATCGAAGCGCGGCTCTATGCCGCCGACGGAACCGCTGGTCCGGTCGTGACGGTCGCAACCGGCGCGGCCAATGACGGCAGCCCGAGCGTCGCAGCGCTTGCGGACGGCGCCTTTGCCGTCGCCTGGACACGGACGAGCGGATCGACGTCGGCGATCTGGACCGCAGTCTATGAGGCGAACGGCGACGTCCGTACCGGCCCGACGCTGCTCGATGACACCGGCGCGTACAATGGACGACCTGATGTCACAGCGCTGAGCAATGGCGGTTTCGCGGTCGCTTATACCGATAACGAATATGCCGGCACAGCAGACATCACGATCGCCACTTTGAATGCGGCAGGCAACGCGCAAACCAAGCTGCGGGCCAATGTCGATCCCGCGCTGACCCAGGAATCGTCGGTCGTCGAGGTCCGTCCCGGCGTGCTCGCTCTCGACAGCGAAGGCTCCAGCGGCCATTCGCTTCGCCTCATCGATACGTCGACCGGCTTTATTTCGACGCCGATCACCTCGCAGTATTCTTTCCCGAGTTACTTCGGCGATTCCGATCTTGCGACCAGCCCCGGCAAGCCACTCGTGCTGGCAACTCTCGATTATTACGATACCGGCCGCGAGATCTACGAATCCCTCTATTACACCAACTATGGTGTCGTCCGTACGCAGACCGGCGACGCCGACGACAATACGATTGTCGGCGACGACTTTGACGACATCCTGATCGGGGCCGGCGGCAACGATACGCTGATCGGCGGCGCTGGCATGGACACCGCGAGCTATGAGAATGCCGCCGCGGTTACTGTCGATCTCGCGATTACAGGTCAACAAGACACCGTCGGCGACGGCCTCGATACTCTGACCGGCATCGAGAACCTGACCGGCTCGGCTTTCGCCGACCATCTTTATGGCGACGGCAATGCCAACATCCTCATCGGCGGCGATGGCGACGACGTGCTTGATGGCCGCGGCGGGGCGGACATTTTGATCGGTGGCTCGGGCAACGACACGTTTTACGTCGATTCCAACGACGACATCGTCGATGGCGGTCTTGGCGACAGCGACACGATCTACGCAAGCGTGGATTACACGCTTCCCTTCGCTTCCTTGTCCGCGCCGGCTGAAATCCTTGCCGCAGCACCCGGGGCGGGCCCGCTCACGCTGACGACGCTAAATGCAAATGTTCGTGTCATCGGCGGCGACGCCGACGACACGCTGATCGCGCTGGCCGACAAGGTCACGCTGGTCGGCGGCCTGGGCGACGACGTTTTAAAGGGCTTCGCCAGCACATTCGGTGTTGGCACCACCGTGGACTACAGTTCGGCCGCGTCCAAAATCGTGGTCGACCTCACCGTCACGACCGCCCAGGCGACCGGCGGCGCGGGCTCCGACCAACTGACCGGCATCAGGAATCTGATTGGCTCGGATTACAATGATCGGCTGACCGGTTCGGACCTGGCTAACCGATTGGTCGGCGGGGCAGGCAACGACACGCTGTCGGGCGGGAACGGCAACGATACGCTGGAGGGCGGCGTTGGCGACGACCTGCTCGTGGGCGGTGACGGCATCGACACCGCGACCTATGCCAACGCGGCAGCGGCCGTGACGGTCGACCTGTCGGTCACGGTCGCGCAGAACACAGGCAGCGCGGGCACTGACCGATTGCTGAGCGTCGAGAATCTGATCGGCTCCGCTTTCGCCGATCAGCTCACCGGCAACGGGGCGGCCAACAATCTCGTCGGCGGAAAAGGCAACGACACGCTTGTCGGCAATGCGGGCAATGACACGCTCGATGGCGGCGACGACGACGACACGCTCGACGGCGGGAGCGGGATCGACACGCTGAATGGCGGGCTAGGTAACGATTCACTGACCGGCGGGACGGGCGACGATACCCTCGACGGCGGCCTGGGCGACGACACGCTTGACGGCGGCGGCCAAATCGACACCGCGAGCTACGATAGCGCCACAGCGGGCGTCACGGTGAGCTTGCTTCTCTCCGGTCCGCAGAACACCGGCGGCTCCGGCTCGGACACGTTGATCGGCATCGAGAATCTGACCGGGTCCGCTTACGGCGACGTTCTGACCGGTGACGACGGCCGCAACATCATCAGGGCTGGTTTGCAGGACAGCTACGGCGGAGGCGACGACATGCTGTTCGGTGGCGGCGGCGACGACCTTCTGATCGCCGACTACAACAACGACTGGCTGGACGGCGGGACCGGCGCCGACACGATGATGAGCGATTACGGCAGGACGACATTCGTCGTCGATGACCTCGGCGATATTGTCATCGACACATTCGCGTACGACATCGATACGGTCCGTTCCAGCGTGACGTTCACGATGCCGGTCAACATCGAGCGGCTGTTCCTGACCGGCCGCGCGGACATCGACGGAACCGGTAATGCCGCAGACAATCGCATTACCGGCAACATCCGAAACAACGTCATCTCCGGCGGTCTGGGCGATGACATCCTCGACGGCGGGAAAGGCATCGACACCGCAAGCTATGCCGGCGCTTCGTCCGGTGTCACGGTCGATCTATCGAAGACCGGCGAGCAGAATACCGGCGCGGCCGGCCACGACACCCTCGTCAACTTTGAAAACGTTCTCGGTTCCGGGTTCAACGACAAGCTCACCGGCAACGCGCTCGCCAACCAGCTCATGGGTGGCGACGGCGACGACACGCTCACCGGCAATGACGGCAACGACACGCTCGATGGCGGTCTGGGCAACGACACCCTGACCGGCGGCGCCGGCGACGACAGCTACATTGTCGACAGCGTTGGCGATATCGTTCGCGAGTATGCGGCCGGCAATGTCGATCCCGGCGGGATCGACACCATCGTCTCGTCCATCTCGTTCGACCTGTCGACCACCAACGGTCGCTACGTCGAAAACCTGACGCTGGCCGGCAGCGATCCGCTGAACGGCGTCGGCAACGCGCTTGCCAATCTGATGTTCGGCAATGGCGCAGCGAACAAGCTGGAAGGCCTCGGCGGCGACGATACGCTCAATGGCGGCGATGGCGCGGATACGCTGCTCGGCGGCGACGGCAAGGACACGCTGACCGGCGGCAAGGGTGCCGACATGATGGACGGCGGCGCCGATGATGACATCTACTACGCCGACGTGACCGATACCGTCATCGACTCCGGCACAAGCACCGGCGACCGCGTCATCTCGGTCGGCAGTTTCACGCTGAAAACCGGGAGCGGCATCGAGCAGCTCGAGATTCGGCCCGGCAACTTCAACGGCAATCTCACCGGCAACGAATTGTCCAATCGCATCTCCGGTGGCGACGGCATCAACGTGCTCAAGGGCCTCGCCGGCGATGACACGCTGATCGCGGGCGGCGGCAACGACACGCTGGAGGGCGGCGTCGGCCGCGACTCGCTCTCGGGCGGGCTTGGATTGGACACGTTCGTTTTCAAGACCGGCGATACCGGCCTCACCGGCACGACGATCGACATCGTCACCGACTTCGTGAGCGGGACGGACCGCATCGATCTCGCGATCGCGTCCGGCTCGCTCGCTGCCGGGGCGTATGCCGAAACATCCATCGCGAGCAACGCCTTCGGCACGGCCCTCAATGCCGCCAATGCACAGATGTCGGCGGACGCCGGCGTCAAAGCTGTCTTCGTCGCGGGCAGCAGCTTCGGTTGGCTGTTCTGGGACACCGGGGTCGATCACATACCGGACGAAGCGATCCGCCTGAACGGGGTTAACAATCTGAACCTGTTCGGAAACGGCGATCTGGTCTGAGCGAATTCGGCCTCTTGCCCGTCCCGCGCTTACGCTGTGTCAAATCGCATCTATCGCCGTCGTGATGGTGCCGCTGGCGTTGTCGTTGCGCTCGGTGGATCGCAGCGCCAAGCCGGCAGCGGCGCATTGACCTTGAGTCGGAGTAACATTGAATCCAAGTGAACCCGAACCGAAGGCGTTGCGCCAGATGAAGATTTGGCAATGAACGGTGGTCTCGCGCTTACGTGTGTTTACATTCCGGGGGCCGGATTTAGGTTAAATTTGGACATTTTGACGCAGGCAATATCGCCCCAACCGGATCGCGCCTTTGAAACGCTCGCACGCCACCATCCTGGTTCTCATCGTTCTGGCCGCGGGCGGTTACGCCGTGTGGCATGCGCGTTCCGGCACTGAAAAGGCCCAGCAAGCCGCGGGCCCCCAAAAAACCGCCAACGCTCCTCCCGCCGTTCCGGTCACGCTCGGGACAGCCGAGCAGATCGACTTTCCGATCTATCTGAACGGGCTCGGCACCGTGCAGGGCTTGAACACCGTGGTCGTGCGCACGCGGGTGGACGGGCAGGTCAACAAGATCGCCTTTACCGAAGGCCAGATCGTCAAGCAGGGTGACATTCTGGCCGAGATCGATCCGCGGCCCTATCAGGCGGCGCTCGATCAGGCCAAGGCCAAGAAGGCGCAGGATTCGGCCAATCTCGCCAATGCGAACCTCGACTTGCAACGCTACACCAAGCTCGGGGACTTCGCGACCCGCCAACAGACCGACACCCAGCGCTCGACCGTGGCGCAGGTCACGGCGCAGATTTCGTCGGACGATGCGGCGATCTCCAACGCGCAGACGCAACTGGACTATGCGACGGTTCGCGCGCCGATCACCGGCGTGACGGGCTTTCGCCAGGTCGATCAGGGCAACATCGTCAATGCCACGACACAAACGGGCATCGTCACCATCGCGCAGATCGAGCCGATCGCGGTGGTCTTCACCGCGCCCGAAGGCCAGTTGACCGAGATCAATGCCGCGATGCATGCCGGGCCGCTCAAGGTCGTCGCGCTGAAGACCGACGGCAAGAAGGTGCTCTCCGAAGGCATGCTCGCCGTCGTCAACAATCAGGTCGACACGACCAGCGGCACGGTCCGCCTCAAGGCGACATTCGACAACACCGACCATGCATTGTGGCCAGGCCTGTCGGTCTCGACGCGGTTGCTGGTCACGACCTTGCCCAAGGCGATCGTGGTGCCGGACGATGCGGTCCAGCACGGCAATGACGGGCTCTATGCCTATGCGGTGAATGCCGACAACAAGGCCGAGATGCGCAAGCTGAAGGTCGGCCCCTCGGTCGATGGCCGCACGGTGATCGCGCAGGGGCTCGATGCCGGCGACCGCGTCATCGTCGCCGGGCAGTACAAGGTGCAGCCGGGCACGAGCGTCAGCGTTGCGGTGTCGAGCGCCGGCACGACAGCCCGGGCGCCATGACGATGCAAGCCAAGGATCATTCCAAAGATCATTCGACGGCCAGCATTTCGTCGCCCTTCATCCGCTACCCGATCGCGACGTCGCTGCTGATGGCGGGCATTCTGTTCGTCGGCATCGTTGCCTATCCGTTATTGCCGGTCGCGCCCTTGCCCCAGGTCGACTTCCCGACCATCCAGGTGTCGGCGACGCTGCCGGGCGCGAGCCCCGAGACGATGGCGTCATCCGTGGCGCAGCCGTTGGAAAGGCAACTCGCACAAATCCCCGGCGTCGCGCAGATGACCTCGACGTCGTCGCTTGGCTCCAGCGCCGTGACGATCCAGTTCGATCTCAACCGCGCCATCGATGGCGCGGCGAACGACGTGCAGGCCGCGATCAATGCCGCCGGCGGTCAATTGCCGAAGAACCTGCCGAGCCCGCCGACCTATCGCAAGGTCAACCCGGCGGATTCGCCGATCCTGCTGCTGTCGGCGACGTCCGACACGCTGCCGCTGACGACGGTGAGCGACAGCGTCGATGCGCAGCTCGCGCAACAGATCAGCCAGATCCCAGGCGTCGCGCAGGTGGTGATCGGCGGCCAGCAGAAGCCGGCGATCCGCATCCAGATCGATCCGGCAAAACTCGTCGCCAAGGGCATCGGCCTCGAAGACGTCCGCACCCAGATCGCGATCACCACGGTCGACAGCCCGAAGGGCAATATCGACGGCGCGACCAAAAGCTACACGATCTACGCCAACGACCAGTTGCCGCAATCGAAGGACTGGAACGACGTCGTCATCGCCTATCGCAATGGCGGCCCGCTGCGCATCAGGGACATTGGGCAGGCCGTGACCGGGCCGGAAGACGCCAAGCAGGCGGCGTGGGCCAATGGCAAGCGCGGCGTGTTCCTCGTCATCTTCAAGCAGCCCGGCGCCAACGTCATCGAGACCGTCGACAAGATCAAGGCGCAACTGCCGCGGCTCGAAGCGGCGATCCCGCCGTCGATCAAGATCGCCGTCATCAGCGATCGCACCACGACGATCCGGGCCGCAGTCGAGGACGTGCAGTTCACGCTGCTGTTGACCATCGCGCTTGTCGTGATGGTCATCTTCGTGTTTCTGCGCAACCTCTGGGCGACGATCATCCCGAGCATCACCGTGCCGCTGGCTCTGCTTGGCGCCTGCGCGCTGATGTGGGTGTTCGGCTACACGCTCGACAACCTGTCGCTGATGGCGCTGACGATCTCGGTCGGCTTCGTCGTCGATGACGCCATCGTCATGCTCGAAAACATCACGCGCTATATCGAGGAGGGCGAGACGCCGATGCAGGCGGCGCTGAAGGGCGCCGGCGAGATCGGCTTCACCATCGTGTCGATCAGCATTTCATTGGTGGCGGTTCTCATTCCGCTGCTGCTGATGGGCGGCATCATCGGCCGCCTGTTCCGCGAATTCGCCGTCACGCTGACGATGGCGATCTTCGTCTCGCTGGTGGTGTCGCTGACGCTGACGCCGATGATGGCGTCGCGTTTCCTGCGCTCGGAAAAGCAGGCCAAACACGGCCGGTTCTATCAGATCAGCGAGCGCGGCTTCGAGGCGATGCTGCAGGCCTATGAGCGCGGCCTCGATCTCGTGCTGCGCTGGCGTCTGACGACGCTGATGGTGTTCTTCGTCACGCTCGGCCTGTCGGTCTATCTGTTCGTGGTGATCCCGAAGGGTTTCTTCCCGCAACAGGATACGGGCCTGATAACGGCCGCGTCGGAAGCCGCGCAGGATATTTCGTTCGCGGACATGAAGGCGCATCAGGAAGAACTGGGCGCGATCGTGCTCAAGGATCCCGACGTCGGCAGCGTCGCGATGCAGATCGGCGGCAGCGGCACGGCGCTGAACACCGGCCGCATGTACATCACGCTGAAACCGCGCGGCGAACGGGCCGCCAATGCACAGCAGATCATCGCGCGACTGCGACCGCAGCTTGAAAAAGTGCAGGGCGCGCGGCTGTTCATGCAGGCGGCGCAGGACGTGCGGCTGGGCGGCCGGGCGACGCGCACGCAATATGAATACACCTTGCAGGACGCCAACCTGACCGAACTGAACGAATGGGCGCCGAAGATTCTCGCCAAGATGAAAACGCTCGACCGGTTGCGCGACGTCGCGACCGATCAGCAAACGCAGGGGACGACGCTGACGCTGACGATCGATCGCGATCAGGCGTCGCGTTTCGGCATTCAGCCGCAACTGATCGACGATACGTTGTACGATGCCTTCGGCCAGCGGCAGGTCGCGCAATATTTCACGCAGCTCAACAGCTACCACGTCATTCTGGAAATCCTGCCGGAGTTGCAGGGCGATCTGTCGTCGCTCGACAAGATCTACATCAAGTCGCCATTGAGCGGCGATCAGGTGCCGCTGTCGGCCTTCGCGAAATGGACCAGCGTGCCGGTGCGGCCGCTGTCGATCAGCCATCAGGGTCAGTTTCCGGCGATCACGATCAGCTTCAACCTCGCGCAAGGCGTGGCGCTCGGGCAGGCGACCGACGCCGTGCAGCAGGCGATGAATGAGATCGGCGCGCCTTCGACGGTCAACGGCACCTTCCAGGGGACCGCGCAGGCGTTCCAGCAGTCGCTCGGCACCGTGCCGCTGCTGATCCTCGCGGCGCTCGTGGTCGTGTATCTCATTCTCGGCATTCTCTATGAGAGCTACATCCACCCGATCACGATTCTCTCGACGTTGCCCTCGGCCGGCGTCGGCGCGCTCGCGACGCTGATGCTGTTCGGCTTCGATTTCAGCCTGATCGCCCTGATCGGGATCATCCTGCTGATCGGCATCGTCAAGAAAAACGGAATCATGATGGTCGATTTCGCGATCTCGGCCGAGCGCGACGAACATCTCTCGGCCGAGGACGCCGTGCGCAAGGCCGCGCTGTTGCGCTTCCGACCCATTATGATGACGACGATGGCGGCGATGCTCGGCGGCGTGCCGTTGATGCTCGGCACCGGCACCGGCTCGGAAATCCGCCAGCCGCTCGGCTATGCCATGGTCGGCGGCTTGCTGGTCAGCCAGGTGCTGACGCTGTTCACGACGCCGGTGGTCTATGTCTATCTCGACATGCTCTCGGACAAGATCGCCGGCTGGGGCCGGGCCAAGCGCGAAGCCGAGATTGATCCGACCGACGTGCATATTCCGCAGGCTGCCGCAGAATAAAATCTCGCGGCGGATCGCCCGTGATCGGGGACGGCTCCGCATTTTTGCGCTTGTGCGAAATCGCGCGCCTGCGATAGTCCTCGCAAAATCAAGACCGCGCATCAACGGGCATTTTACGACCAAGCCTCCGCGAGCCGGCGCAGCGCCATAGGGAGGACAGATGAGCACCTACGAGACCGTTCTGGTCGAGCGACCCGACCCGCAGATCGCGCGGATCGTGATGAACCGGCCCGCCGCGCGCAACGCGCAAAATCTCCAGATGACCTATGATCTCAACGATGCGCTCGACGAAGCCGCGCTGGACGACACGGTCAAGGTCATCATCGTCGCGGGCTCGGGACCGCATTTTTCGGGCGGACACGATCTGCGCGCCACGACCAAAAACAAGGCCGGCGAGGATTTTCCGCCGGTCGGCAATTGGGGCGGCTTTCGCGAGCCGGAGGCGCATGGCCGTTTCGCGCGCGAGCAGGAAATCTATCTGCAGATGACGCGACGCTGGCGCAATCTCGCCAAGCCCACCATCGCCGAGGTGCAGGGCAAATGCTTTGCCGGCGGGCTGATGATCGCCTGGGCCTGCGACATGATCATTGCGGCCGACGACACCGAATTCTGCGATCCCGTCGTGACGCTCGGCGTCTGCGGCGTCGAATGGTTCGTGCATCCGTTTGAACTCGGCCCGCGCAAGGCAAAAGAACTTTTGTTCACGGCGGACGCCTGGAGCGCCACCGAGGCGCATCGGCTCGGCATGGTCAATCAGGTGGCGCCGGCCTCGGAATTGTCCGCTTATACGTTGGCGATGGCCAGGCGCATTGCGTCAAAACCCGCATTCGCGCTGAAGATGACGAAAGAGGCCGTCAATCGCGCGATGGATGCGACCGGGCAGCAGGCCGCGATCGATCAGGCGTTCGGGCTGCATCAGCTCTGTCATGCCTTCAACATCCAACAATTTGGCATCGTGGTGGATCCGGCCGGGCTGCATCCGTCGTTCCGCGACACGGTGAAGAAGGCCTGAGCGATGGACCTCACCGAAAGCGACGAACAGCGTTTGCTGCGCGACAGCGCGGCTCGTTTCATCAACGGAACCTACACGACGGCATTGCGCGAGACCAATGCCCGCGAGCCGCTGGGCTTCAGCGCGGCGATCTGGAAGCAGTTTGCCGATCTGGGATGGCTCGCGCTGCCGATCGCCGAGCAGCATGGCGGCCTTGGCGGCGGCGCCGTCGACGTCGGCATCCTGATGGAAAACTTCGGCAGGGGCCTCGTCAGCGAACCCTATCTGGCCACTGTGGTGCTCGGGGCCGGGCTGATCTCGCAAGCGGGCAGCGCGGCACAGCAGGCGGCATTGTTGCCGAAGGTCGCCGATGGGTCGCTGCATCTGGCTTTCGCGCATAGCGAGCGCGCCGCGCGATCCGATCTCGCGCATGTCGAGACCACGGCGGCACGCAACGGCGACGGCTGGCTGCTGAACGGCAGCAAGGTGGCGGTGCTCGACGGCCGCGCTGCGCAGCACATCATCGTCTCCGCGCGCGTGATCGATGACGACAACAAGCTCGCACTGTTTCTCGTCGCGCCGGATGCAGCGGGCGTGACGTTGCAGGATTATCCGCGGCTCGGCGGCGGGCAGGGCTGCAATCTGGCTCTGGCCGATGTGCACGTCGCACACGATGCCCGCCTCGGCGATGCAGACGCAATGCCGGCGGTCGAAGCCGTCATCGATCGCGCGCTGGCGGCGTTGTCGGCCGAGGCGGTCGGCATCATGCAGACGCTGCTCGACAAGACGCTCGACTACACAAAAATCCGCAAGCAGTTCGGCAAGCCGCTGTCGGCCAATCAGGTGATCCGCCATCGCCTGGTCGACATATCGGTGGCTTGCGACGAGGCGCGCTCGATGGCGCTGCGCGCGGCGATGCTGGCCGACGCCGAGCCGCACGAACGCGGCCGCGCGGCGTCCGGCGCGAAAGCGAAAATCGGCAAGGGCGCGCGCTTCGTCGCGGAGCAATCCGTGCAGTGCCACGGTGCGATGGGCGTGACCGACGAACTCGACATCGGCGCTTATTTCAAGCGGCTGCTGGCGTTCGAGGCGCTGTTCGGCGGCACCACATATCATTACCGGCGTCACGCGGCGTTGAGTGGAAGATGAGTGATCCTTGCGGCCATCCTTCGAGGCTCGTTTCGACGACAAAGATGTCGTTGAAACGAGCGCCTCAGGATGACGCTGCGTTTGTGGTTGCCGTCACCCTGAGGTGCGAGCCCGACCGCGCTCTTGCGCGGTTATCTTGGGCGAGCCTCAAAGGGCGACGGCTCGAAATTTGATCGGATGGGAGCACTCCAATGGACCTGACCTTCAGCGCCGACGAACGGGCCTTCGAGCAGGAGGTGCGTGATTTCATCCGCGCCAATCTGCCGGCCGACATCAAGCGCGCGCAGGCGCTGACACCATCGGTATTCTCCGATCCGGAGATCGTCGTCGGCTGGCAGAAGGCGCTGCATGCAAAGGGCTGGGTCGCGCCGGGTTGGCCGCAGCACTATGGCGGCACCGGATGGTCGCCGGCGCAGCGCTGGATTTTCGAGACGCAATGCGCGCTCCACGGCGTACCGTCGATCTCGCCGATGGGCACCAAGATGGTCGGGCCGGTCATCATCGGCTTCGGCACCGACGCGCAGAAAAACTACTATCTGCCGCGCATCCTGTCCGGCGAGGACCGCTGGTGCCAGGGCTATTCGGAGCCGGGCTCCGGCTCCGACCTGTCGTCGTTGAAAACGCGCGCAGTGCGCGATGGCGATCACTACATCGTCAATGGCACCAAGATCTGGACGACGCATGCGCATCACGCCAACCGCATGTTCGCGCTCGTGCGCACATCAGACGAGCCGCGCCAGCAGGACGGCATCTCCTTCATCCTGATCAACATGACGAGCCCCGGCATCACGATCCGGCCGATCCTCACGATCGGCGGCGATCACGAGGTCAATCAGGTGTTCTTCGACGATGTCCGCGTCCCCGTCAGCGATCGCGTCGGCGACGAAGGCAAGGGCTGGACCTACGGCAAGTATCTGCTCGAATTCGAGCGCGGCGGCGGCATCGCCTCGGCGCGGTTGCGCGAAGCGCTGAAGATGGTGGCCTCATTGGCCGAATCGGACGTGACCGGCCACGCGATCGTCGATCCGGATATTTCGCTGCGGCTGTCCGAGGCCGAAGTCGATATCGACGCCCTGGAAATGACCGAGTTGCGCGTGTTGTCTGCCATGCAGACCGGTCAGAACCCCGGCGCGGTGTCGTCGATGCTGAAGCTGCGCGTGAGCGAAATCCATCAGGCGGTGACGCGGCTTGGAGTCGACGTCATCGGCACTGACGGTCTTGTCGTCGAGCCGATGCGGCCGCTTTACACGTTGAACCATCAGCCGGTGGTCGCGGAAGAACTGCTGCCGGTGGTGCCGAAGCATCTGAACGGCCGCGCCTATACGATCTTCGGCGGCTCCTCGGAGATCCAGCGCGATATCATCGGCAAGCTGGTGCTGGGGATTTGAGGGCAGGGCGTCGCAACAGCCACGGCCGTCATCACCCGCGCAGGCGGGTGAACCAGTACTCCGAAGCGGTTATGCAAGAATGGACGTCGCGGATTACTGGGTCCCCGCCTGCGCGGGGATGACGGTTGCCGTCGCTGCACCGCAGAGACCTACAATCCCGGCAACTGCGACACGACCACGCTCACGCCGCCTTGCGCATTCGCGATCACCCGCAGCGTCCTGGAATCGAACGCGATACCGCCGAGTTGCAGCGATGTGATCTGCGCGGCGATCTTCACGCCATTGTCGTTCTTCTGCATGTCGGCGATGACGCCGGCGATCTGCTGCTGGGCCTGTGCGGCGAACGGCTTCAGATCGACCGTCGCGCGCTCGGCGATCGCGGTTTGCAGATAGGGCATCGCCGCGCGGGCGGCCGAGCCGAGCAGGCCGAAGGCGGCTTCGGATTCTACCGCCAACGTCATGTCGGTGAGCTTGATGGTTTGCTGCGCCTTGTCGAGCAGCGGCTTGCCCCAGACGTGAATCGTGGCTTCGCCTCCGAAGCCGAAGAAACTCTTCTTTTCCTTCGCATTGACGAGCATCGACACGAGCAATCTGTCGCCGGATGCCGCGATACTGGCAGTCTTGACGGTGACATCGACCGCGCCGCTGCCGTCTTCCGGAAACGTCTTGCCGACGATCTGCGCCTGTACGATCTTGTTCAACTCGGTGAACGGCATGTCGATCGGCACGCCGATATTGATCAGGCCCGGCCGCGCGGGTACGATTGCAAGCTCCGCGGGGAAAGTGCATTGCGGCGTCGTCGCCGCCGACGTGATGCGCGTCTCCGCCTCGAGGCCGAGCGTCAGCGTCACATTGGCCGCGTCGATTTTCGGTTGCGCGGCGATGGCGCGCACGGGCTTCATTTCGAGAAACAGCGGCGGCAAGCCCGGTGCGGCGCTCGGCAGCGGAATCGAGCGGCACATCCTGGTCCATTCGCGGCGCGCCGCCTGTTCGAGCGCCGGATCGTTGCGGAAGCGCTGCTGCAATTGCGCGATCTGGTCGTTCACGGTGCGATCGATCACCGGCTTGACTTCGTTCGGCACGTTCACGCGAAGGCCCGACACGGAGAGACTCGTGTCGTTGAGATTGACCTGTGCGGTCAGGCCGGGATCGATCCGCCAATTCGGCAGCAGCGTCGGCCGCGCCGTGATGCCGATGACGCCGCGAATATCGGCATTGGCGTTTATCGCCTTGATGTTGATGTTGCCGAATTGCTTGGCGACGTCGCCGCCGAGCAGGCTGCCGAGGGCGTTGCCCAGCGCGCTCTGTGCATTGCCGGAAAGGGCCCCCGAAAATTTCAGCGCGCCGTTGAGCGGCGTCGACAGGGACAGGCTCTCGGCCGCGCCGTTGGCGACGATCGGTCCGCGCTGCGCGGCCCAGGTGATGTTGGCGTCCTTGATCAATTGCGGCAGCGGATTGTCGGCCCGGCCGGCAAAGTCGCGCGGCGCGGCGCGCTCGGCCGAATTGCTGATCGCCGTCAGCGGGATCGCGATCGGCGCGACGATGGTCGATGTGGATTGCACCGGCGGCAGCGGCGGCAATTCGACCAGCACCGGCGCCGTGCCGGCGCTTCCCGGCGCGAGCCAGTCCATCGCCTTGAGCGCGACGGCGAACGAAATCGCCAGCGCGACGATGCCGAACAGAACAGGTTTGAGGCGCATGGAGGCTCCCGGACAATTCGGCGGAGCCTACAATCCGGAGCCCATCGACGCCAGACGCGAAAATGGCACGGTTGGCCGTGCCGTTTTTACGCCGTGTTTGGCGGATGTTAGCCGCGGCGGCCGTTGCCTGTCTCGGCACGGCGTTCGCCGGCCAGGACGACGACCCTGGTGCCGACATTGACTCGGCTGTAGAGGTCGGCGACGTCGGTATTGGTCAGGCGGATGCAGCCGGACGACACGTTCTGGCCGATCGTCGACGGATCGTTGGTGCCGTGAATGCGATAGATCGTGCCGCCGAGATACATTGCGCGCGCGCCGAGCGGATTGCCGGGGCCGCCCGCCATGAAGCGCGGCAGATAGGGCTGCCGGCGGATCATCTCGGCCGGCGGCGTCCAGTTCGGCCATTCGGCCTTCTTGCTGACGGTCTGCACGCCGGACCAGGTGAAGCCGTCGCGGCCGACGCCGATGCCGTAGCGGATCGCCTGGCCGTTGCCGAGCACGTAATAGAGATAGGTGTTGGCCGTATCGACAACGATCGTGCCGGGGGCCTCGCGGGTCGCATAGCTGACGGTCTGGCGGCGGAAACGCGAGGGCTGCTCGGCGGCGGCGCCGTCATCGGTCGGCACATAGGCCTGAACCGCCGGCGGCAAATATTGCGGCTCGATCTGCATCGGCGCGGGCAGCAGCAGGAATGGAAACAGCGACGGCGGAGCGGCATTCGCCGAGGTGGCGAGCAGGCCGAGCGCGAGGCCACCGAGCGCGGCAGCGGTCTTGAGTGTGATGCGGTTGAACATGGTCCGTCTCCGTTGTGATCGCCTGTGATGATGCGCCGGTTCTGAATTTCGGCGTCTCGTTGCAGCGATTGATAGAAGGCGGGCGTTTCCGGAGATTTGCGTCGTCCGGCGGAAATGGTTTCGTCCCGAGGAAGATTTGTGTCGTCGCGGCGGGACGGCGTCATTCAAGGGCAGCGTTCGGATGCGCTGCGGTGAACATGGTTAAAAATAAATGAATTCAACATGTTGAGTCATCGTTAAATAAATTCGTGGATTGTGCGCGGATGACGCGCGGAGTTCGTTTGTATCTCGTCGGCTCCTTCGTCCTCGTTTCGCTTGCGGGTTGCGGTCGCGGACTGTTTCAGTCTGCCGAACGCGAACCGTGGCGGGCCGAGGCAGAAGTCGCTTGTCTGAAATCAGGGTCAGTCAGGGAGAATCCTGATCTGGTCCGGATCAGCCCGATCTCGGGTCCTGGCATCTGCGGCGCGGAGTATCCGCTGAAGGTGGCGGCGCTCGGCGAAAACGGCAATGCGCTCGGCTTCGCAGACGATCTGCGGCCGCCGGGCAGCGTCGGAAATTCCGGGCCGCGCTGGAATGCCGCGCCACCCGTGCAGCGCAACTCCTATCCCGAAACGGCGGTTCGGCAACCCAACTATGATGCCGGTTTGAGCGGACCGATGTCGCTGTCGGCGCCCGGCGTCGCTCCGTCGGGCGAGGACGAGATCGCCGCCGAACTGGAAAACGATGCGCCGCCCGCACGCGGCGGTTCGGCGATGCGCAACCCTTACGCTCAGCCGGCCGAGCGGCCGTTGCCGCGTCTCGGTCCCGGACCTGCGGCCGGCAGCTCCGTTGCGGCGTTCGGGCCGGTGCTCGTCAAGCCGACGGCAACGCTGGCTTGTCCGATCGTTTCGGCGCTCGATCGCTGGCTTGCGGAATCGATCCAGCCCGCAGCGATGCGCTGGTTCGGATCGCGCGTCGCCGAGATCAAGCAGATCAGCGCCTATTCCTGCCGCGGCATGAACGGCAATTCGCGCGCCCATATTTCGGAGCATGCTTTCGGCAACGCGCTGGACATCGCCGCCTTCACGCTGGCCGACGGGCGCAAGATCACCGTCAAGGACGGCTGGAAGGGCATGCAGGAGGAGCAGGGATTCCTGCGCGAGGTGCAGGGCTCGGCCTGCGAGAATTTCAACACGGTGCTCGCACCCGGCTCCAACGTCTATCACTACGACCACATTCATGTGGACCTGATGCGCCGCAATAGCCGCCGCACCATCTGCAAGCCGATCGCGCTGACCGCCGACGAGATCGTCGCGCGCTATGCGCCGAGCAATCGCGGCTATGCCGGGCGCGACCAATCGATCACCGGGTCGATCAACACCAGCCGCCGCGCGTCCCGTCGCAAGAGCACCGATGACGTGGACTACGGCAACGAGTGAGCGAGTCTAGATTCCGAAGCAGGTTGCGAACACGGCGCGCCCCCTCTACCGCAAGCGGGAGAGGGGGCAGGGCGCCGACAACGAGGTGCATCGATCAACGCGATTGAACCCGATACGCCGCCATGAACATCCGCACGCCGCTGTCGACGACACGCGCGATTTCGTCCGGCGCGGGCGCGAGACGGGCCTGAAAAATATAAGGCTGAAACAACGTCGCCTGACACACCATCATGAACTGCATCGCCGCCAGTTCGGCATCCGGCATTGCGATGTCGCCAGCGTCGGCTCGTGCGGCCAAGTAGACAGCGAAACGCTTCATCGTCAACGCGATGACATTGTCGTAGAAGCGCTTACCGACGTCGGGCATCCGTTCGGCGATCGCCATCACGGTGCGGGTCGCCGAACCGCCGCCGGGCCGGCACAGCAACTGGATATAGGCGTGACCGAAGTCGCGCAAAGTCGTCTCGACATTGCGCGCCGGATCGAAATTGAACGCGATCGCCCCTTGCTCGAGACATTCCTGCTCGACAATGGCCTCGAACAGCCCGTTTTTGTCGGCGAAGTAAACGTAAAGCGTGCCTTTCGAGACCCCTGCGGCGCGAGCGATCTCGCCCATGCTGGCCCCGTCGAAACCAAGATTCATGAACACGCGGCGCGCGCCGTCGATGATCTGGCGTCGTTTGGAATTGTCTTCGTCGCTGACAATGGACAAAGCAGGGATGTTTCGCGCTGTCATGACCGTCAAATCCAGGCGGACGCGGTTTGGATCGCCCAAAACGCAACAAAGACGTGATGATTGGTTCACCGATATAGCTTGACCGAACCGTTCGGTCAATGATATTGACATCGTCAAGATTACAAGGTCGGCAGGGTCCGGCCTGTTTTGCTGCCCGCTGTCAGGAGCCATCATGGCCGGTTCACGCGATCAAGCCGCCCGCATCATTCGTTCCGACGCCGAGACGGTCGAGCCGTTGCCCCTGCGCGAAGCAGCCGGCAGGCCCGCCGTCTCCGAAGCGCCGTTTGAAATTCCGGCCGACGCGGCCGCCGCCAAGCCCGCCGCGCCGGCGAAGTCCGGCAAGCGCAAATTCATCCTGATGGGCGTCGGTCTGGTCCTGGCGATTGCTGCCGCGGCTTACGGCGTGAATTACTACCTTGTCGGACGCTTCATGGTCTCGACTGACGACGCCTATGTGCGCGCCAACAATTCGATGCTCGGTGCACGCGTCGCCGGTCACATCGCGGCGATCCTGCCCGGCGACAATACCAATGTGAAGGCCGGCGACGTCGTGTTCCGGATCGACGATGGCGATTACAAGATCGCGCTCGACGCGGCGCGCGCCAAGGGCGCGACGCAGCAGGCGACGATCGATCGCATCGGCCGTCAGGTGATCGCGATGCAAAGCGCGGTCGAGCAGGCGCAGGCGCAACTGGCGTCCGCCGAAGCCGCCTCGACCCGCTCGCAGCTTGATTTCGACCGTCAGCAGGCGCTGAGCACCAAGGGCTTCGCCTCGCGCGCGGTGTTTGAAGGCTCGCAGGCCGGCAAGGACCAGAGCGCCGCATCCGTGCAGTCGGCCAGGGCCGCGCTCGACGCCGCCCGCGACAATGTCGAAGTCACCAAGGCGCAGCAGAACGAAGCGCGCGCGCAACTGGTCGAGTTGCAAAGCTCGGTGGCCAAGGCCGAGCGCGATCTGGCGTTCACGCAAGTTCGCGCGCCGGTCGACGGCGTGTTCTCGAACCGCATCGTCAGCACCGGCGATTACATCTCGGCCGGTCAGCGCCTCGGTAACGTCGTGCCGCTCAACGACGTCTATATCGACGCCAATTTCAAGGAGACCCAGCTTGCGGGGCTGAAGCCCGGCCAGCCGGTCAGGATTTCGGTGGATGCCTATAGCAGCCGCAAGATCGAAGGAGTCGTGGACAGCCTCGCCCCGGCGGCGGGGTCGGTGTTCACGCTGCTGCCGCCGGACAATGCGACGGGGAATTTCACCAAGATCGTGCAGCGCGTGCCGGTTCGCATCCGCGTGCCCGCCGAGGTGGCGAAAGAGAACAACATCCGCGCCGGAATGTCGGTCTATGTGACGATCGATACCAAGTGATGCGGTCATTCCGGGATTCAACAAATGTCGGCGAAGCCGATTTTTATTGAAGGCCCGGAATCCATAACCCCTGTCAGGGAATATGGATTCCGGGCTCGCTCATCCTCTCGACATCGCCGCTTCGCGCCGATCTCGATCGATCTGAGCGCCCCGGAATGACAAACCGATTGGTTCTTTGAGAGAACAACATGTCCGATACCACGGCCAATTCTTCCAGCGTCATGCCCGGCGCTTCATCGGCCGCCGCAGAGCGGATCGCGCCGCGGCGGCTGTTCGCGTTTCTGATCATGGTGTTCGGCATGTTCATGTCGATCCTCGACATTCAGATCGTTTCGGCGTCGCTGTCCGAAATCCAGGCCGGACTGTCGGCATCGTCCAATGAAGTCTCTTGGGTGCAGACCGCGTATTTGATCGCCGAGGTCATCGCGATTCCGCTGTCTGGATTTCTCTCGCGCGCGCTCGGCACGCGCTATCTGTTTGCGATCTCGGCAACGGGTTTCACTTTCGCCAGCCTGATGTGCGGCCTGACCTCGTCGATTTCGCAGATGATCGTCTGGCGCGCCATTCAGGGCTTTCTCGGCGCCGGAATGATTCCGACCGTGTTCGCGTCCGCCTATACGGTGTTTCCGCGCAACAAATTTCACATCGTCGGTCCGATTATCGGTCTCGTCGCGACGCTGGCGCCAACGATCGGTCCGACGGTCGGCGGCTACATCACCGACGCGCTGTCATGGCACTGGCTGTTCTTCATCAATGTCATACCCGGCGTCGGCATCGTGATCGGCGTCCTGACGCTGGTCGATTTCGACAAGCCGCAATTCGACCTGCTCGACCATTTCGACTGGCTTGGCCTCGGCACGATGGCGGCGTTTCTCGGCTCTCTCGAATATGTGCTGGAGGAAGGGCCGCGCAACGACTGGTTTCAGGACGAGTTGATCGCCTTCTTCGCCGTCGTTTGCGTCCTCGCGGCTGTCGTATTTTTTTGGCGCGTGTTGACGGCGAAGGAGCCGATCGTCGACATCCGTGCCTTCACCAACCGCAACTTTGCGCTGGGCTCGTTGTTTTCGTTTTGCGTCGGCATCGGCCTCTATGGCCTGACTTACATCTACCCGCGCTACCTCGCCGAAATCCGGGGCTACAGCGCGCTGATGATCGGCGAGACGATGTTTGTCTCGGGCGTTGCGATGTTCATGACCGCGCCGATCGTCGGTAAACTGATGCTCAAGGTCGATATGCGAATCCTGATCGCACTGGGCCTCGTGCTGTTCGCCGCGGGCACATGGCTGATGACCGGCATCACCCGCGACTACGATTTCTACGAATTGCTGCTGCCGCAGATCTTGCGCGGCATCGGCATGATGCTGGCGATGGTGCCGGTCAACAACATCGCGCTCGGGACGCTCGCGCCCGAATTGGTCAAGAACGCCTCCGGCCTGTTCAACCTGACGCGCAATCTCGGCGGCGCGGTCGGCCTCGCGCTGATCAATACCATCCTCGACCACCGCACTGACTTTCATATCTCGCGCCTCCACGACAAGGTGACGTGGGGCAATGCGATGGCGGTCGAGACGCTGAATAATTTTACGCAGAAGTTTCAGGGCATGGGCGATGCGTCGCTGATGGCGATGAAGCAATTGCAGCAGATCGTGCATCGTCAGGCCGTCGTGATGGGCTTCGGCGATGCGTTCTATCTGCTGACGTTCTTCTATCTCGGCCTGAGCCTGCTGGTGTTCATGGTCGCCAAGCCGGCCAATCCGGCGGCCGCCGGCGGCCACTGACGCTTCCGTCACAACTGGCGAGGGGGCCGGCGTGATTGCGCCGGCCCCCTCGTTGTTCAGCATCAGCCGGCCTGTAAGCCGGGTTTTGGAGGGCACCGCCCGTTTGCACGGACGATACGTGACGGCCATTCATCTGGGACCATGCTTGCGCATGGCCTCAAGCAACCTACCCGGACGGTCGAGCCCAACATGGCCCTGCGGCGTTATCGCTTGCGCGAACGGCCCGCGTTGCCGTCCCTATTCGGTTTTGCTCCCGGTGTGGTTTGCCATGCCGTCCCCGTTGCCGGGTCCGCGGTGCGCTCTTACCGCACCTTTTCACCCTTACTGCTCCCGGAGGAGAAGCGGTTCGTTCTCTGTGGCACTGTCCCTGGGGTCGCCCCCGCCGGACGTTATCCGGCACCGTATGTCGATGGAGCCCGGACTTTCCTCCCCGGCCACCTTTCGGTGATCGCCGGAGCGGCCGTCCGGCCGACTGACACGGCAAGCCATGACGGCTCACCCTTGCGAAGTCAACGCATCCTGGTTGGCCAGCGCGCGGATCAGCGCTTGTAAAGTGGTCAGCGTCGAGTGATCGGCGATGCCGTCGATCTGCTCGGGCCGGAAGTGGCGCTGAAAGGCCGTCACGACCTCGAATGTTGCCTTGTCATATTCGCCGCTGGCCGGCAGACCGTAGCCATAGGTCGCAAGCGCCTCCTGCAGACCCATGACCGTTTCGCCGGACGATCCCATTTTGAGCGTGCCCCCGCGCGTGATCGGTGCGGGCGGTACCCAGACTCCAACGCCGGAATGCGCCAGCGACTGCCACGGAAATTTCTCGCCCGGATCCTGCTTGCGGCCCGGCGCCACGTCGGAATGGCCGAGCACCCGGTGCGAAGCCAGATTGTGGCGCAGCATGATGCCGCGACACAGTGCGATGACGGCCGCGATCTGCCGCAGCGGATAGTCGGGATAACCCCAGTCATGGCCACGGTTGACGATCTCGATGCCGATCGAGCAGGAATTGATGTCGGTCTCGCCGGCCCAGAAGGCCTTTCCGGCATGCCATGCGCGCTTGGATTCCGGCACGCATTGCACAATGCGGCCGTCTTCCAGCACCACATAATGCGCGGAGACATCCGTGCCGTCGGTGCACAGCCGCGTCAGCGCGCCCTCGACATCCGGCATGCCGGTGTAGTGCAGCACGATCATGTCGATGATCCGGCCGTCATTGCGGTCGCCGAAATTCGGCGACGGCATCACGTCGGAGACGACCGAGGAATCCGGAAAAAACATGTCGGCGCCCGTGCCGCCCTTGGGGAGCGGCAGCGCGCGCTTGCGTTTGGGTTCGGGATCGGGCGCGAACGGGCCGGGCAATATCAGGCTCATTTCATCGGAATCAGAACGGGCAGCAGGTGCTGTCACGGATTGGTGTTGTGCAGTTCAACAGCATCTCGTCAACGCTTTCTTAACGCTAACTGCCGTTACTGGTGAACAGCCGGCCCGGCGGGGACGGACGAGGTTCAAAAACGCAACCGTCATGGCCGTTCCTTTTAACCGATGCGGTTCGCCGGCCTTGCGCGTGTCGCACGCAGGCCTGCGGTCGTCTGCACGGTCAGCGGCGATCCGTCCGGTCGGCGGCATATCAAGGCGATCGAAGCGGCATGGGCCGGATGCAGGAATTCAGATTTTTCATGCCGTCCGTCGCCGTCTTGAAGGCTGCGTCGTGAGCGCGGACGGGCCCCGCCATATTCCGGTGCTCGGCGTCGAAGCCGTGAACGCGCTCGCGCCGCGCGCCGGCGGCATCTATATCGACGCGACGTTCGGCGCCGGCGGCTATGCGCGGATCCTGCTCGACGTTCCCGGCACCCGCGTGATCGGCATCGATCGCGACCGGACGGCAATTGCCGGCGGCTTCTCGGCTGTCGAGGCGTCGGACGGTCGCCTCACGCTGGTCGAGGATCGCTTCTCGAATCTTGCCGACGTCATCACGGCGCAGGGCCTCGACGCTGTCGACGGCATCGTGATGGATGTCGGCGTCTCGTCGATGCAGATCGATCAGGCGGAACGCGGCTTCTCCTTCCGTCATGACGGGCCGCTCGACATGCGGATGGGCCAAAACGGTCCGAGCGCCGCGGATATTGTCGCCCACGCCTCCGAGGCCGATCTCGCCAACATCATTTACATCTTCGGCGAGGAACGGCATTCCCGCGCCGTCGCCCGCGCCATCGTGACCGCGCGCAAGGAAACGCCGATCACGACGACGAAAGCGTTGGCCGACATCGTCGCAAAGGTCGTGTGGAGCAAGCCGGGCGAGATCAATCCGGCGACGCGGACATTTCAGGCCCTGCGGATCTTCGTCAATGAGGAACTCGACGAGTTGCATCTCGCTTTGGCCGCCGCCGAGCGCATGCTGAAACCCGGTGGTCGGCTGGCGGTTGTGTCGTTTCATTCTCTGGAAGATCGCATCGTCAAGAACTTCCTCGGCGAGCGCAGCAAGGCCGGCGGCGGCTCGCGGCATCTGCCGCAGGTCGCGCACGTCGCCCCGAGCTTCGTGGCCGTCACCAAACGTCCGATCCTTGCCGGCGCCGATGAAGTCTCAGCCAATCCACGCGCGCGCTCGGCGAAGTTGCGCGCGGCCGAGCGCACCGATGCGCCCGCGTTCAAGGAAGCCGATTTGCCGCAATGGCCGTCGCTCGCCACTGTGATCAAGGGCGGCTGACATGCGTCTCATTCATCTTCTCGTCATCGGCGTTCTGGTTTTTGCGGCCGCCTATGTCTATCGCATCAAGATGGAGTCGACGACGCGCACCGAGCGTGTGCTGCGGCTGCAGGCCGAGGCGCGCGAGCAGCGCGACGCCATAGCCGCGCTGCGTTCGGAATGGGCCAAGCTCGACGCGCCGATGCGCCTGCAAGGCTTGGCGGAGCGCCATCTGGCGCTGAAGCCGATCGTCGCCAATCAGTTCGACCAATTCAAGAACTTGCCCGAGCGTCCGGCGAATTTTGCCAAGCCGACCGACCCGGATCCGATCGCATCGATGATCGAGATCATCGATCCCGACATCATCACGGGGTCTTTGCCGGCTCCCCCGCCGATGACGGGTGAGCCGAAAGGCGCGGAGGACGAGCGTTGACCGATCAATCCCTCATGCGCCTTCCGGTCTCGCCTTCGCTCAAGAAGGAACCCCTTAAAAAAGAGCCTTGGCGTCAGCGCATCATTCGCAGCCTGCTTTACGGGCGCAATGTCGACCGCGCGGCGAAGGCGCGCGCGCGGGTCGGCTTTGCGATGGTCGCGTTCGCCGCGATCTACGGCATCATCGCGGTGCGCCTTGTGATGTTCGCCGTCGGCGGCGAAGGCCACGGCGCGCGGCGCGGCGGATCGGGCGACGCCATCGCCACTGCGCGTCCCGACATCGTTGATCGCAACGGCGCGGTGCTTGCGACCGACGTCAAGTCGCCGTCGCTGTTCGCCGAACCGCGCCGCATCATCGATAAGGATGAAGCTATCGAATTGTTGACTGCGACGTTGCCGGACCTCGACACCGGCGAAGCGCGCAGCCGCATCAACACGAAGAAGGGCTTCGTCTGGCTGAAGCGCGAAATCACGCAGCGGCAGCAGCAGGACATTCACAAGCTCGGCATTCCCGGCATCGGATTCTTGCGCGAGAACAAGCGTGTCTATCCGAGCGGACCGGCCGTGTCGCATCTGATCGGGCTCGTCAACATCGATAATCAGGGTATCGCCGGCATCGAGAAGTGGCTCGACACCAATGGCCTTGCGGATTTGCACCGCGCCGGCTTCGCCTCCGATCGTCTGCAAAAGCCGGTCGAACTCGCCGTCGATCTGCGTGTCGAACACGCTCTGCGCGACGAGTTGATGAAAGCCAAAGAGAAATACAAGGCCAAGGCCGCTTCGGGATTGATTTCCAACGTCAAGACCGGCGAGATCGTCGCGATGGTGTCGCTGCCGGACTTCGATCCGAACAATCCGCGCGAGGTGCACGACCCCGATCGCATCAATCGGCTGACCACCGGCGTCTATGAAATGGGCTCGACCTTCAAGACGCTGACGCTGGCGATGGCGCTGGATTCCGGGAAGGTCAACCTCGGTACGCTCTACGATACTCGCTATCCCTTGAGTTACGGCAAGTTCAAGATTCACGACACCCATCCGCTGCCACGGCCGATCACGCTTTCGGAGGTCTTCACGTTCTCGTCGAACATCGGCGCGGCGAAGATCGCGCTCGGGCAGGGCGTCGAGGCGCACAAGGCGTTTCTGAAAAAGGTCGGCCAGCTCGATCGCCTGCGCACCGAACTGCCGGAAAGCGCCTCGCCGATCGTGCCGAAACGCTGGGGCGAACTCAACACCATCACGATTGCGTTTGGTCACGGTATGGCCGTGGCGCCGTTGCAGGCGGTGATGGGCATCAATGCGATGATCAATGGCGGCAATCTCATTCCGCCGACCTTCCTCAAACGCACCGAGGAGGAAGCGCTGGCGATCGGCAAGCGCGTCATCCGCAAGGAGACCAGCGACAAGGTCCGCTACATGATGCGCCTGAACGCCGAAATCGGCACGGCGAAGCAGGCCGAACTGATCGCCAAGGGCTACTATATCGGCGGCAAAACCGGAACGGCGGAAAAGGTCATCAACGGCCGCTATTCCAAGAAGCAGGTGCTGAACTCGTTTACCGCCGTGCTGCCGATGGACAATCCGCAATTCCAGGTGCTGGTGATGCTGGACGAGCCGAAGGCGCTGCCGGAAACCCACGGCTTCATCACCTCCGGCTGGAACGCGGTTCCCGTCAGTGGAAAAGTCATCGCCCGCGTGGCCCCTTTGCTCGGACTGGAGCCGCGATTCGATCTCGCGCCTGCGGATGGCCTTATTCTTGCGACATCCAGGACGGCGGCGGCGCGGTGAGTTGCACGTTGGAGATTGCGTTGCGCTATTGAGTCATCCGTCATTCCGGGGCGCGCACGCCTTCTGGCGGGCGCGAACGACGGTGCGCAATTGCGCAACTGAGAATCTCATCAAGATGAACATGATGAGATTCCGGATTCGCATTCGGCTTGCGCCGCCTGCGCCCCGGAATGACGAATGTGAGGGTTGCGTTGCGTATCCCTGTCGGTTCGGTTAGCAGCAGCGGCCTGTTGCCGGTCTTCGGTGCGGGCCGCCATGGACAAGCATGAAACTTCGCGACCTCTTCGATGACGATGCGACGATCGATCCGCAGGCCGGCAACGTGACGATCGGCGGCCTTGCGATGGACAGCCGCGCCGTCAAGCCGGGCGATTTCTTCTTCGCACTGGCCGGCACGAAGACCGATGGCGCACGCTTTATCGATCAGGCGCTCGCGAAGGGCGCCGTCGCAATTGCCGGAAGTCTTGCGCCGGAGTCGCTGAACATCCCATTCATCAAAGTGAACAATCCGCGCCGCGCGCTCGCGCTCGCCGCCGCCAAATTCTATCCGCGCCAGCCGTCCGTGATCGCGGCCGTGACCGGCACGTCGGGCAAGACATCCGTGGCCGCTTTCACGCGGCAGATCTGGGCAACGCTGGGCCATCAGGCCGCCAGCATCGGCACTGTCGGCCTCGTCGCGCCCAATCGCAGCATCTATGGATCGTTGACGACGCCCGATCCGATCGCGCTGCATCGACAACTCGATGAACTCGCCAGCGAAGGCGTAACGCATCTTGCATTGGAAGCCTCGTCGCACGGGCTCGACCAGCATCGTCTCGACGGCATCCGCATCACGGCTGCGGGCTTCACGAACCTGTCGCGCGATCACATGGACTACCATCCGGACGTCGCGCATTATCTCGGCGCAAAGCTGCGGCTGTTTTCTGAACTCGTTACGGTCGATGGCGTCGCCGTCATCTCGGCCGATCATGAGCAATCCAAGGCCGTCATCGATACGGCAAGCCTGCGCAGGCTGCGGACCATTACCGTCGGCCGCAAGGGCCAAGACAACCAGAACGGCATTCGCCTCGTCGATGCGACGATCGAGAATTTTGCGCAGCGCCTGACGCTTCAGCATGATGGCAGAACGCACAGCCTGTTGCTGCCGCTGGTCGGCGAATTCCAGATCGAGAACGCGTTGATCGCGGCAGGGCTCGTCATCGGCAGCGGCGGCGACGCGGACAAGATATTTGAATCGCTCGAACATCTCGAAGGCGCGCCGGGTCGCCTCGAACGTGTCGGTGCGCGCAACAACGCGCCGGTTTTTGTCGACTACGCGCACAAGCCCGATGCCTTGCAGAAAGCGCTCGAAGCCTTGCGGCCTTACGCGAAGAACAAGCTCGTGGTTGTGTTTGGCGCGGGCGGCGATCGCGATGCCGGCAAGCGGCCGCTGATGGGCGCGATCGCGCGCGATCATGCCGATCGTGTCATCGTCACGGATGACAATCCGCGCAGTGAAAACCCCGCGGCCATTCGCGCGGCGATCATGGCCGAGGCTCCCGGTGCGACCGAGATCGGCGACCGCGCCCGCGCGATCGAAACCGCAATCGGCGGGCTCGAAGACGGTGACGCGTTGCTGATTGCCGGCAAGGGTCATGAAACCGGCCAGATTGTCGGCGACCGCGTGCTTGCGTTCAGCGATCACGACGCGGCGCGCGCTGCTTTGAGGACGACATGACGACACCGCTCTGGACTTGCGACGACATGATCGCGGCGATGCGCGCGCAGGTTTCCGGCGCGCCGCACGAGACCATCACCGGCATCTCGATCGACAGCCGCAGCCTGATGCCGGGCGATGCGTATTTCGCGATCAAGGGCGACGTCCATGACGGGCACGTCTTCGTACAGGCCGCGCTCGACAAGGGCGCGGCGCTCGCTGTCGTTGCGAAGGACAACCGCAAGGATTTTCCGGCCGATGCGCGGCTGCTGATCGTCGACGATGTCCTGAAAGGTCTGGAAGACCTCGGCCGCGCGTCACGCGCACGCCTCACAGGGCAGGTCATCGCCGTGACCGGCTCGGTCGGCAAGACCTCGACCAAGGAGATGCTGCGCGGCGTGCTCACCGCACAAGGCGAGACTCATGCCTCGATCGCCTCGTTCAACAATCACTGGGGCGTGCCGCTGACATTGGCGCGGTGCCCGGCATCTGCGCAATATGCGGTGTTCGAGATCGGCATGAACCATGCGGGTGAAATTACGCCGCTGGTGAAAATGGTGCGGCCGCATCTCGCGGTCATCACGACCGTCGAGCCGGTGCATCTGGAATTCTTTTCCGGCATCGAGGCGATTGCCGATGCGAAGGCCGAAATCTTCGCGGGTGTCGAGCCGGACGGGGCGGTCGTGCTCAATCGCGACAACGCCCAATTCGCGCGGTTGTCAAGGAAGGCCAAGTCCGCCGGCATCACGCGCATCATCTCGTTCGGCGAACATGCCAAAGCCGACGCGCGGCTTCTCGACGTGTCGCTGCATGCGACGTGCTCGGCGGTTCACGCCAATATTCTCAAGCACGACGTCACTTACAAGCTCGCAATACCCGGTCGCCACATGGCGATGAACTCGCTCGCCGTTCTGGCGCTGGCGCAGCTCGCCGGTTGCGACCTTGCGGTTGCAGCCTTGACGCTGTCGCGCGTGGCGCCCGCCGCCGGCCGCGGCGTGCGCCAGCCGCTCGATGTCGCCGGCGGCGAGGCGATGCTGATCGATGAGAGTTACAACGCCAATCCGGCTTCGATGGCGGCGGCGCTCTCGGTGCTCGGGCGTTCCTCGATCGACGGCAAGGGGCGTCGCATCGCGGTGCTCGGCGACATGCTCGAACTCGGCCCCGACGCCGGACAATTGCATCGCGGGCTGATCGATGCGGTGACTGACAACGCCGTCGATTTGGTGTTTTGCTGCGGGCCGCTGATGCGGCATCTGTGGGATGCCCTTTCCTCCGGCAAGCGGGGCGGCTATGCCGATGACGCCGCCAGCCTCGAATCACAGGTGATCGGCGCGATCCGCGCGGGCGACGTCATCATGGTCAAGGGCTCGCTCGGTTCAAAAATGAAGACGATTGTCGCGACGCTCGAAAAGCGGTTTCCCGGCAATGCCGCGCTCGACGACGCGGCGGTGTAAGGCGGTATCTTTATGTTCTACTGGCTGATCGATTTCGCGGGCGCGATACCTGTTTTCAACGTATTCCGCTACATCACCTTCCGGACCGGCGGCGCGATGGTGACGGCGGCCTTGTTCGTGTTTCTGTTCGGGCCGTGGATCATCGACAATCTGCGATTGCGGCAGGGCAAGGGCCAGCCGATCCGCGCCGACGGCCCGCAAACGCACCTGAAAAAAGGCGGCACGCCGACGATGGGCGGACTGATGATCCTGTCCGGGCTTGTCGTTTCGACGGTGCTGTGGGCCAACCCGCTCAACCCCTATGTCTGGATCGTGCTCGCCGTCACGCTCGGTTTCGGCTTTATCGGATTCTATGACGACTATCTGAAGGTGACGAAGCAGACGCATGGCGGTTTCGCCGGGCGCACGCGATTGATCCTCGAAATCGCGATCGCACTGGTCGCGTGTTTCGCGCTGGTGCGGCTCGGACGCGATCCGCTGTCGAGTTCGCTGGTCATTCCGTTCTTCAAGGAAGTCGTGGTCAATCTCGGCTGGTTCTTCGTTGCCTTCGGTGCGCTGGTGATCGTCGGCGCGGGCAATGCGGTGAATCTCACCGACGGTCTCGACGGCCTGGCGATCGTGCCGGTGATGATCGCGTCGGCAAGTTTCGGCATGATCGCCTATCTCGTCGGCAATGCCGTGTTTTCGGATTACCTCCAGATCAATTATGTCGCCGGCACCGGTGAACTGGCTGTTCTCTGCGGCGCCGTGCTGGGGGCAGGGCTCGGCTTTTTGTGGTTCAACGCGCCGCCGGCGTCGATCTTCATGGGCGACACCGGATCATTGGCGCTTGGCGGCATGCTCGGCTCGATCGCGGTCGCCGTGAAGCACGAAATCGTGCTGGCGGTGATCGGCGGCCTGTTCGTGCTGGAAGCCGTTTCGGTCATCGTGCAGGTGACGTCGTTCAAGCTGACCGGCAAGCGCGTGTTTCGCATGGCGCCGATCCATCATCATTTCGAGCAGAAAGGCTGGACCGAGCCGCAGATCGTGATCCGGTTCTGGATCATCTCGGTGATGCTGGCGCTGATCGGGCTTTCGACGTTGAAGCTGCGGTGATCATGAGGGGACCGCGCATCCCTGGCGGCGCACGGAGCACGTTCCCATGATCCCCGTCACGTCATTCGCCGGACAAACCGTTGCGGTGTTCGGCCTCGGCGGCTCCGGCCTTGCGGTCTGCGCGGCCCTGAAGGCCGGCGGCGCGGAGGTGATCGCCTGCGACGACGATCTCGACCGTATGGTGCAGGCGGCGCAGGCCAACTACATCACCGCAGATCTGCGCACGGTGTCATGGGCGGGCTTTGCCGCGCTGATCCTGACGCCCGGCGTGCCGCTGACGCATCCGAAGCCGCACTGGACCGTCGTTCTCGCGGGCGCGGCCGGTGTCGAGGTCATCGGCGACATCGAACTGTTCTGCCGCGAGCGCCGACGTCACGCGCCCGATGCGCCGTTCGTCGCCATCACCGGCACCAACGGCAAATCGACCACGACCGCCCTGATCGCGCATCTGATGCGCGCGGCCGGCTACGACACGCAGATGGGCGGCAATATCGGCACCGCGATCCTGTCGCTCGAGCCGCCGCGCGCCGGACGCGTCCATGTCGTCGAGATGTCGTCGTACCAGATCGATCTCACGCCGTCGCTCGATCCCAGCGTCGGCATCCTCCTGAACATCAGCGAGGACCACATCGACCGGCATGGCACGCTGGCGCATTACGCGGCGGTGAAAGAGCGCCTGGTGGCCGGTGTGCCGGCGAACGGTGTGGCCATCGTTGGCGTCGATGACGATCTGTCGAGCGGGATCGCCGATCGGCTCGCGCAATCCGGCAAGCGCGTCGTGCGGGTGTCGGTCACGCGACCTGTCGCGGACGGCATCAGCATGAATGGCACATCGATCATGAAAAACGCCGGGACGGCGGCGACGGTGATCGCCGATATCGGCAATATCGGCTCGCTGCGCGGAGCGCATAATGCGCAGAACGCCGCTTGCGCGTCGGCCGCCGTGATTGCGCTCGGCGTGTCGCCTGAGGCTTTGCAGACAGGATTACGCAGCTTTCCCGGGCTGGCGCATCGCATGGAGCAGATCGGCGCGCGCCGCGGCGTGCTTTACGTCAACGATTCCAAAGGCACCAATGCGGACGCTGCGGCGCGAGCGCTGTCGTCATTTGGCGATATCTACTGGATCGCCGGCGGCAGGCCGAAATCCGGCGGCATCACGTCGCTGTCCGAGTTTTTTCCGCGTGTCCGGAAGGCCTATCTGATCGGCGAGGCGGCGGCGGAGTTCGCGTCGACGCTCGATGGCAAGGTGCCTTACGAACGATCATGCACGCTCGAGGCAGCGATCCCGGCAGCGTCGCGTGACGCCGAAACGGACGCGATCGCCGACGCTGTCGTGCTGCTGTCGCCGGCCTGCGCCTCGTTCGACCAGTACCGCAATTTCGAGATCCGCGGCGATGCGTTTCGGGATCTGGTGTTGGGGTTGGAGGGGATGGAGCGAGTGTGATTGTCATTCCGGGATGTGGCTCGGAGCCTTATTGAACGGCACCGCCGTCATCGCCCGGCAAGGGCCGCCGGCGACGTCTTCGTCGTCCGGTCACGCCCGCCGACCGGGCGATCCAGTATGTCGAGACGTCGCGATGGAACATGATCGGCGCGGCGTACCGGTTCCCCGCCTGCGCGGGGATGACGGTTTGTTGGGGGCCACGTCGCGCAAATCATCTCCGCCATTAACGCCTTGGCAACCATGATGGCGCACGAATGGTTCGGAGCCTACGCCACAGGACTGCCTGATGATCTCCCGTGAAAAACGCACGCCGCTGTCGGACTGGTGGTGGACGATCGACAAGCTCCTGCTCGGCGCGATCGTGGCGCTGGTGCTCGGCGGCGTGATCCTGTCGCTGGCGGCGTCGCCGCCGGTCGCGACCCGAATCGGCCTCGATCCGTTTCACTTCTTCAATCGCCATGTCTTCTTTTTGCTGCCGTCGCTGATCGTCATGCTCGGCGTGTCCTTCATGTCGCCGCGCCAAATCCGGCGCGGCGCGCTGATCGTTTTCGTCATCAGTGTCGTGCTGATCGTGGCGACGCTTGCCTTCGGCGCCGAGGTGAAGGGCGCACGGCGCTGGATCACCATCATCGGAATCAACATTCAGGCCTCTGAATCCGCAAAGCCCGCTTTCGTCGTGGTCGCGGCGTGGCTGTTCGCGGAATCGACCAAGCGCCCGGAGATGCCGGCGACGTCATTTGCCGTGGCGATCCTTTTGATGCTGGTCTCGCTGCTGGTGCTTGAGCCTGACTTCGGCCAGACCATGTTGATATTGACCGCCTGGGGCGCGCTGTTCTTCATCGCCGGCATGCGGATGATCTGGGTGTTCGGCCTCGCCGCCACAGCGGCCGGCGGGTTGTTCACCGCCTATCTGCTCGTGCCGCACGTCGCCGGCCGCATCAAGCGATTCATGGACCCGGCCTCGGGCGACACGTTTCAGGTCGACACGGCGATGGAAGCCTTCGGCAATGGCGGCTGGTTTGGGCTAGGGCCGGGCGAGGGCATCGCCAAGCGCAGCCTGCCGGATAGCCATACGGATTTCGTGTTCGCCGTCGCCGCCGAGGAATTCGGCATCATCGTCTGCCTGGCCGTGCTCTTCCTGTTCGCCTTCGTCGTGATTCGCGCGCTGCAACGGGCCTATGCGACGGAAGACCTGTTTTCGCGCTTTGCGGCGTCGGGCCTCGCGATCCTGTTCGGCACGCAGGCGGCCATCAACATGGCGGTGAATCTGCATCTCATTCCGGCCAAGGGCATGACACTGCCGTTCATTTCCTATGGCGGCTCGTCGATGGTGTCGCTGGCTTACGGCACCGGCATGCTGCTGGCGCTGACGCGGCTGCGTCCGCGCACCGAGATCATCTCGATGAACGATGCGACGGCCGCGCCGACCTACGCATGACGCTGGCCCCGCTGATCATGCTCGCCGCCGGCGGCACCGGCGGCCATCTGTTTCCGGCCGAGGCGCTCGGCGTCACGCTGATGCAGCGCGGGTTTCGCGTGCGGCTGATCACGGACTCGCGCGCAACGCGCTTCGGCGGACTGTTTTCGACAGACATGATGGATGTCGTGCCGAGCGAGACCCTGCGCGGGCGATCTCCTTTAGCACTCGCGAAAACAGGACTCGCGCTCGGCTCCGGCACCGCGATGGCGGTGGCTTTGATGCGGCGGCTGAAGCCGGCGGCCGTGGTCGGTTTCGGCGGTTATCCAACGCTGCCGCCTTTGTTCGCCGCAAGGCTGTGCGGCATCCCGACCATCATTCACGATTCCAACGCGGTGATGGGTCGCGCGAACAGGCTGCTCAGCAAGCGCGTCGCCGCCATTGCGACCTCGCTGCCGGGCGTGCTGGATCACGATGCGTCATTGGCGGCGAAGACGACGATGACCGGCACGCCGATGCGGCCGGCTATTCTGGCCGCCGCGGCGGTGCCCTATGCCGCGCCGGACATCGGCGGCGTTTTTCGTTTGCTCGTCGTCGGCGGCAGCCAGGGCGCGCGCGTGATGTCAGACACGGTGCCCGGCGCAGTCGAGCGGCTGGAGCCGGCGCTATGGTCGCGATTGGTGCTGACGCAGCAGGTGCGCGATGAGGATTTGGCCCGCGTTCGCGCGGTCTATGACCGGTTGAAAATTCAGGCCGAACTGGCGCCCTTCTTCAGCGATCTGCCGGCGCGGCTGGCCTCACACCATCTCGTCATCTCGCGCTCGGGGGCCGGCACCGTCGCCGAACTCGCCGCGATCGGTCGCCCCTCCATTCTGGTGCCGCTGCCCGGCGCACTGGATCAGGACCAATTCGCCAATGCCGGCGTGCTGGCCGCGGCCGGGGGCGCGATCCGAATCGCACAGCCGGAATTCACGCCGGACCGCCTTGCCGCCGAGGTTTCGGGTCTCGTTGCCGAACCGGCGCGGCTTGCGGCGATGGCCAAAGACGCGCGATCGGCGGGCACGCTCGACGCGGCCGAAAGGCTGGCCGATCTGGTGGTGAAGGTGGCCAAAGTTTGAAATGCATCCCGCAGATGCTGTGAAGAAAAGATATGGGACGAAGCACCCACCGGCGCATTGGCAATGGCATCTGTGCAAGCTAGATTAGCGGTCAAATCGACAGGAGGCATCAATGCCGGATCATAATCTATCGAGGCTCGTTGAACTGGCAAAAGGCGTGCGCATGAACGACGAGCAACGTAACGAACAGCGAAACAGCTTCGTGTACGGGAATACGAAAATAGAAAATAGCGACGTGACGTACGAGCTCGTGGAAGAGATTTCGCGTCGAATGCCTCGAAAAACCGGTCGCCGTTTGTAGAGTACAAAGTGGCGATCGACCACAACACGAAGCGTGAGATCGAGAATGGATTTCGCCAGCACGATTTGACGCTCGATATCATAGATTACTATCTGGAGCCCGACAGGGCCTTCGCGCTACGGATTCCTTTGATTCTGGATCTGCAGCGTGAAGCTGTTGCAGGAATTGAATCGACGCCCGGTGAAATCAGAAGCGTGGCGGTCGGCATCCATAAAAGCAAACATGCGCCGCCAGCGCCGCACCTGGTGCAGTCCCATCTCACTGAATTTTGCGAATACATCAATGACAACTGGCACGAGCGTACTGCGTTTTTTCTGTCCGCTCATGCGATGTGGCGGTTGAACTGGATTCATCCCTTTACGGATGGCAACGGACGGACATCGAGGGCGCTCTCATATGCGCTTCTCAACATAAAACTGGGTTACATTCTCCCAGGCTCGCCAACGATCCTTCAGCAGATCGAAAAAGATAACTCCCATTACATCGAGGCGCTTGAAATGGCTGATGCCGCGGCTGCAGAAGGCGGCGAAAATGTCGACGAAATGGAGACGATGATTCGCGGAATGCTTGCGAAGCAGTTGCTTTCTGTAATCGACAAGGCCGATGGCCAGACCTGAATTGAGATTACGTCAAAACGTATCTCTGCCTACTTTTTTCTCCCTGATAAGCGAGACCAATCTATGAGACTGCCGCGCGAGATCGGCCCCATTCATTTCGTCGGCATCGGCGGCATCGGCATGAGCGGCATCGCCGAGGTGCTGTGCAATCTCGGTTACACCGTGCAGGGCTCGGACGCCTCGGAGAGCGGCAACGTCACGCGGCTGCGCGACAAGGGCATCGCCATCACTGTCGGCCACCGCGCCGAGAATGTGACGGGCGCGGATGTCGTCGTGGTCTCGACCGCGATCAAGCGCGACAATCCGGAATTGCTGGCGGCGCGGGCGCAGCGCATTCCCGTCGTCCGCCGCGCCGAAATGCTGGCCGAGCTGATGCGGCTGAAAAGCTGCGTCGCCATTGCAGGCACCCACGGCAAGACCACGACGACCTCGATGGTCGCGGCGCTGCTCGACGCCGGCGATCTCGACCCGACCGTCATCAATGGCGGCATCATCAACGCCTACGGCACCAATGCGCGCTTGGGTGCGGGCGACTGGATGGTGGTCGAGGCCGACGAGAGCGACGGCACGTTTCTCAAGCTGCCCGCCGACGTCGCGATCGTCACCAATGTCGATCCCGAACATCTCGATCACTTCAAGACGTTCGATGCCGTGCAGGAGGCGTTTCGGACGTTCGTCGAGAACGTGCCCTTCTACGGCTTCGCGGTGATGTGCATCGACCATGCGATCGTGCAGACGCTCGTCGGCAAGATCGAGGATCGCCGCATCATCACCTACGGCGAGAATCCGCAGGCGGATGTGCGGCTCGTCGATCTCACTCCGTTGGGCGGCGGCTCGTCCTTCAAGGTCGAATTCCGCGACCGCAAGGCCGGCACCACCCATGCGATCGCCGAACTGATGCTGCCGATGCCCGGCCGCCACAACGCGCTGAACGCGACGGCGGCGATTTCAGTGGCGCATGAACTCGGCATGTCGGACGCGGCGATCCGCAAGGCGCTGGCGGGCTTCGGCGGCGTCAAGCGCCGCTTCACCAAAACGGGCGAGTGGAAAGGCGTGACCATCATCGACGACTACGGCCATCATCCCGTCGAGATCGCAGCAGTCCTGCGCGCGGCCCGGGATTCAACCAAGAACAAGGTTATCGCCGTGGTGCAGCCGCATCGCTTCACGCGCCTGCAGTCGCTGTTCGAGGAATTCTGCACGTGCTTCAACGATGCGGATACGGTGATCGTCGCCGAAGTCTATCCGGCCGGCGAAGCGCCGATCCCCGGCATCGACCGCGACAATTACGTGCTTGGCCTGCGCGCGCACGGCCACCGCGAGGTGATCCCGTTGCAGGAATCCTCCGCGCTCGCGGGCGTCGTTCACGGCGTGGCGAAGCCCGGCGATTACGTGGTCCTGCTCGGCGCCGGCAACATCACGCAATGGGCCTACGCGCTGCCCGGCGAATTGCAGGCGATGGGAAAATGATTTCAACTTCGTCATGGCCGGGCGAGGGCGCGTCTTCGCGCCCGGTGTCCCGGCCATCCACGCCTTCACTTCGTAATCTCGTCGTAAAGATCGTTCCAATCGGGGTTGTCGATCATAATCCGTCTGACCTTCCATGCACGCGGCCAATGTTTGATGTTGTGCTCGCGCTGGATCGCATCGCGGATGTCGTCGTACCGCTCGAAATAGACCAGTCGTTTCAGACCATATTGTTGAGTAAAGCCTCGGATGAAACCCGAGCGATGCTCAAAAACACGGCGAACGAGGTCGCTCGTCACCCCGACATACAGGATGCCGTTCGGTCGATTGGTCATGAAATATACCCAGCCGCCCGCCATGATCTAAATCTGCAAGACGTGGATGGCCGGGACAAGCCCGGCCATGACGAACGTGCTGGCTTTGCCCGCTGCGACTCAGAAGCGGTTGAGAGTTCATGACCTTCCCCGACCTCACGCCCGACCTCAAAGCCGCGATGCCCGACCTGCGCGGGCGGCTGCTGGCGAACGAACCGTTGAGTCCGTTGACATGGTTTCGTGTCGGCGGCGTCGCGCAGATCCTGTTCACGCCGGCGGATGAGGACGACCTCGCTTACTTCCTCGCGCATCTCGCAAAAGAAATCCCCGTCGTCGTGATCGGGGTCGGCTCGAACCTGATCGTGCGCGACGGCGGCATTGAAGGCGTCGTGATCCGGCTGTCGCCGCGCGGTTTCGGAACGATCACAGCCGATCGCGACACGATCACCGCGGGCGCCGCCGCGCTGGACAAGCGCGTTGCCGAAGCCGCGGCTGCGGCGAACATCTCCGGGCTCGAATTCTACTTCGGCATCCCCGGCACGATCGGTGGCGCCTTGCGGATGAACGCCGGCGCCAATGGCGGCGAGACCAAAGACGTTCTGGTCGCAGCGCAGGGCATTGGTCGCGACGGCGCGAGGCACACATTCAGAAATGCCGACATGCAGTTCGTCTATCGCGGCAACGGCGTCGATCCGTCGATCATTTTCACGTCGGCAACCTATCGCGGTTCGATCGCCGGGCCGGAAACGATTCGCGAGACAATGGCCGCCGTGCAGGCGCATCGCGAGACCGCGCAGCCGATCCGCGAAAAGACCGGCGGGTCGACATTCAAGAATCCGCATGGCCACAGCGCGTGGAAACTGGTTGATGCCGCGGGCTGTCGCGGATTGCGCGTCGGCGGTGCGATGGTCTCCGAGATGCATTGCAATTTTCTCATCAACACCGGCGATGCGACGGCTGACGACATCGAGACGCTCGGCGAAACCGTGCGGGCGCGGGTGAAGGCCCAATCGGGCGTTGCGTTGCACTGGGAGATCAAGCGGATCGGTGTGGCGCGTTCGTCTAGAAGCTGATTCAGTTCAGGAGGATCGCGCCAGAATATCCGCTCGTCGCCGCGGACGCCGGGATCCAGACCTTGCCAAGCAAACCGCGTCGCTCTGGATTCCCGCTTGCGCGGGAATGAGCGGAGGCTGTTTTAACGAAAGTTGATCCAACTCGAGAGTCCGATCCATCAAGTTGGAATCGGCCGACACCACGGGCGCTGACTCACCTCTCTCCGTCGGGGAGAGGTCGGAAGCAAGCGAAGCGACGCTTGCGGGTGAGGGGGGACGAATCTATCGATAGGCCTTACACTTTCACCCCAACCCTCGGAGAGGGAGCGCGCTGCCCGCGTTGTAAGCTCTGCGTTTCCACATAGGTGGATCAGACTCTAGACATCCGAGATTTTCTCGCGCTTCACCTGGATGCCGGCTCTGTCGCGATCCCACGTGTCCGGCGTAACGCCTTCGTCACGCAGGATATGTTTCTGCACCTTCTGGGTCGGCGTCTTCGGGAGTTCTGCGACGACACGAATGAAGCGAGGCACCATGAAATGCGCCATCCGCGGCCGCAGGAATTGAATCAAGTCAACCGGGTCGAGGGATTGGCCCGGCGTGGTCGAGACGGCGACCAGCACTTCATCCTCCGAAATCTCGCTCCTGACGGCGACCGCCGCCGCTTCCCGAACCGCCGGATGCGCGCACACCTCTGCCTCGACCTCGAACGACGAGATATTCTCGCCGCGACGGCGGATCGCGTCCTTCATGCGATCGACAAAGAAGAAATTGCCGCCGGCGTCGCAGCGGAACGCGTCGCCGGTGTGAAACCAGCCATTGCGCCATGCCTTCGCGGTCGCGTCAGGATTGCCGTAATAGCCGCTGTTCATCGCCCACGGCCGATCCGTTCGCAAGATCAACTCGCCGACGTCGCCGACAGCGACTTCGCAGTCATTCTCGTCGACCACGCGCGCTTCAACGCCCTCGCGCGGTCGTCCGCAAGAGCCGACCAGCGTCGGATTGACTTCGGAGACCAGCGGGCACGACACTTCCGTCATGTTGAAGACGGTGATGATGGGTACGCCAAATCTTTTGCCGAAATTGATGGCGTCTTCGTCGAGCGGAATCACCGTGACCCATCTCAACGACGCATATTGCTCCTTCGGAGGATCGGGCAGCTTCATCAGGAACCCGCCCATGACGCCGAGCAGGATCACCGTCGTGGTCTGGGTTCGCTGCACGGTCGACCAGAAACTGTTGGTGTCGAAGCCGCGCACGAGCGCGATCGAACCGCCTTTGGCGAGCATCGTGAAGATCGGAATCGTGCCGCCGGCGTGAAACAGCGGCAGAGTCACCATGTGGCGGTCGTCTTCGGTGACGAGCGGAAACCCGTCGCCCGTCGACAGCAGATGCAGATAGGACGACAGCACGCCCTTCGATGGCCCGGTCGTGCCGGACGTGTAGATGATGCATTGCGGGTGCCACGACTCGATCGGCACGTCAGGCTCGGAGACGTCGGTTGTAGCGCTGTCGAGCACATCAGCGTTCAGGAGTTGAAGACCCGGAACCTGACCTCCCTTGTCATGCAGAATGACGGCCCGTTGCAGGCGGGATCGGTCGATCTCTGACAGGCGATCGACGAGATCGCCATGCACGATTCCGACGGCTGCGTTGGACAGTCGAACGACGTGCTCGAGCACGTTGCCGCGATAGGCCGTGTTCAGCGGCACATAGACCGCGCCGATATAGTTGATCGCGAACCAGACCTTCAGGCAGTCGAGGCCGTTCGGCAACCAGACGAGCACATGGTCGCCCTGCTTCACGCCAAGGTCCTGAAGCGCGGCCGCCGTGACGCGCACCTTGTCGCGAAATACGGCGTAGGACCACTCGGTTCCGTCTTCAAAGACGACGAACGTCTTGTCCGGCATCGCCGCAGCGCGTTTGTCGAACATGTAACGCAGCACGCATTCATCGCGTGGGGGAATTCGCTGGTCGGCCGACATGTGTTCCTCCCGCTTTTGCGAACCCGTCAGATCGGGCTTATCGATCGATGCTTCGGCGGCTGCCGCGAGTTGCGTCGTGGCGGCGTGCGATCGAGAACCTCGATCAGCCGCGCACGCGTCGTCCTGGGGTCGATCACCTCGTCGATGCCGAAGCCTTCCGCCGCCTGGATCGGACCGATCCTGGTGCGGATCGAGTCGATCAATTCCATGCGCCGGGCCTGCGGATCGTCCGCACGTTCGTAGTCCGCACGATACGCCACATCGACCGATCCTTCGACCGACATCGCGCAGATTTCCGCGGTCGGCCAGGCCAGCGCCGCGTCGGCATCGAAGCTGCGCCCGCCGCCCATCGCGACGTAGCCGAGGCCGTAGCCCTTGCGTAGCACGATCGAAATGCGCGGCACGCTGGCATGACCAAGCTCGTAGATCAGCTTGGCGCTGCGCCGTCCCAGCGTGGTCTTCTCGGCCTCCGATCCGATGGAGAATCCAGGCACGTCGATCAGATAGACCAGCGGCAATCCGAACGCGTCGCACAAGGCCACGAAATGCGCGGCCTTCTCGCAGGCCGGCGAGTCCAGCATGCCGGCGGCGACCAGTGCCTGATTGGCGATGACGCCGACCGCGCGGCCATCGATCCGGGCAAAAGCGGTCACGATGTTGCGGGCGAATGTCGGCTTGATTTCATAGACGCTGCCGGGATCGGCGATCAGCACGATTACCGGCCGGACGTCATAGTTTCGGCGCGGGTTCGCCGGCAACACATGGAGCAGCTCAGCCGCGCGTGCGGGATCGCTTGCATCCGCCGGTACGGGGGCGCGGCGCGACGGGGCTTGTGCGTTCTGCGGCAGGTAGGACAGGAAGGTGCGGACCGCATCGATCGCCTCCTGCTCCGTCTCGACGCCGAGGTCGGCGAGCCCGTGCCGATCGACTTGCGCGGCCGCCCCGCCAAGCGCTTGTGCCGAAATCTCTTCGCCGGTGCCGGCCCGGACCAGTGCCGGCCCCGCGAGCCCCATCGTCGCGCGGTCCTTCAACATGATGACGAAATCCGCCAGTCCCGAATAATTAGTATTCGCGGCAAAGCCAGCCCCGAGAACCGCGGCGATAACCGGCACCCAGCCGGAGAGCCGCGCGAAATCATGAAAAGTCGCCGCTCCATGGGCATAGGCGCGGGAATTCTGCCCGTCCTGAATGCGGTGCCCGCCGCCATCGAGCAGCATGATCAGCGGAATGCCGTTGGAGAGCGCCAGCGCCAGCGCGCGGTCGATCTTGGCGCTGCCGAGATGACCGGCACTGCCGCCGAACACCGTAAAGTCTTGGGCAAAGACAACAGCCGACCGGCCGTCGACGCGTCCCGTGCCGGTGATGACGCCGTCCGCCGGCGCTGCCTTCGACGCATGCTCAGGATGAACCAGCGCGCCGAATTCGACGAAACTATCCGCGTCGCACAACAGCGCAATTCGTTCGCGCGCCGTCAGCGCTCCGCGATCGCGCTGGCGGGCGACAGCCTGCGGCCGAGCCGCGTCGAGCAGGGCGTCCTTGCGTTCGCGCACCAGATCGAGACTGGCCGACGATGTGTCGATGTCCGCGAGAACGGCGCCGGCCTCGGTCGCCACTGAATCGTCCGCTTCCATCAAGATGACGGGCATGCCCAGCCGCACGGCTTGTCCGAGCGGACACAGCACGTCGACGATCCGGCCGGAGACGTCGGCGACGACCGCATGCTCCATTTTCATGGCCTCGATGACAAAGACTGTCTGCCCCTTGCGCACGGAATCACCGGCGGCGCATTCGACGGAGATCAGGCGGCCCTGCATCGGCGCACGCACAATTGTGTCGTCGGTCACAAACTCCGTTTCGTGAGCCGATGTCTCGGCGACGACATCGCCGGCGGCGCGCAGAAATCCGGGATGAGCACTCGGTGCGTTGGCGGCCAGTTCGCTCGCATGGCGCTCGACAAACCGCGTATCGATGAGGCCGATGGCGAATTCCGGCCGGATCAGCAGGTTCTGAAGCACCGGAATGCCGGTCCTGGCGTCGCCGACATTGACCTCGCACAGGGCGCGATAGGCGCGGCGGATCGTATCGGCGAATTTGGAAGAGGGATTGCGGACGATGAGTTTGGCGAGCAACGAGTCGAAATTCGGATTGGCGACGTAGCCGGGATGCGCCGATGTCTCGATCCTGATGCCTGGCCCGGACGGTGGCTCGAACATGTAGAGGCGCCCGCCTTCCAGCCGCGCGACACCGTCAGCCCCCATCGTCTCCATGTTGATGCGGAGCTGGATCGCAAAACCACGCGGCCGTGACGGTGTTTCGACAAGACCCAGTTCGTCCAGCGTCATACCGGCGGCAAGCTTCAGTTGGGTCTGCACCAGGTCGACGCCCGTTACCTCTTCAGTCACGGTATGCTCGACCTGCAGGCGCGGATTCATCTCGATGAAAATGAAAGGCCCGGTCTCGCGTCCATCGCCGTCGATCTCGACAAGGAATTCAACCGTGCCCAGCCCGACATAGCCGGTGCCCCGCGCGATCCGCAGCGCAGCGTCGATCAACTTCGCCCGCATCGCATGTCCCAGCCATGGGCTCGGCGCGATCTCGACGATCTTCTGAAAGCGGCGCTGGACGCTGCAATCGCGCTCGAACAGGTGCGACACGACGCCTGTGCTGTCGCCCAGAATCTGAATCTCGATATGCCGCGCGCGGGCCACGAGTTCCTCGACATAGAGTGCGCCGGACCCGAAGGCCGTTGTCGCCTCGGATGCGCAGCGCCGCCACGCGTCGTCGAAATGGTCGAGATCGTTGACGACGCGGATGCCCCGGCCGCCGCCGCCGCCGACCGCCTTGATCAGGACCGCACCGCCGACGCTTTCGGCAAAAGCACGACCGGCATCACGCTCGATAGCGCCATCCGTGGAGCGCGCGACCGGAACGCCCAACGCGGCCGCATGCGCGACCGCGCGGGCCTTGTCGCCGAACAGGCTCAACGCCTGCGATGACGGCCCGACGAATACCAGCCCGGCTTTGCGGCAGAGACTTGCGAACGCGGCATTCTCGCTGAGAAACCCGTAACCGGGATGGATCGCATCGCAATCGGAGCGCTTCGCGGCGTCGATCAGGCCAGCGCCGTCGAGATAGGCCGCAGCACCTTCGCCGTCGAGCATGACCGCGGTATCGGCCTTGACGACATGTAATGCGTCAGCATCGTCGCGCGAATACACAGCGACGCTTCCGATCCCGCAATCGGCGCAGGCGCGCGCGATGCGGATGGCGATCTCGCCGCGATTGGCGATCAGGACACGTCGGAGCATCAGAGTCTTCGTCTGGCGTTGCTGACCGCGCGACCTGAGCGAACCGTCCTCATTGCCGCCTCACGACTTCTTCAGAGCAGGGCACTCGCTCTCGCTGGCCGGCCTGAATGCGGCATCGCCGGGGATCATCGTCAGGATTTTCACGGAATCAAACTCGGATTTCGAGTCCGCCGGGGCCTTCACCTCGCCGAAATACATGTTGCGCAGCAACCGCCCGTCGGCGCGTGTGCGCGCATTGTCGGTCATGAAATCCGTGACCGGCAAGTCCTTGAGGCTGGCGATGACAGCCTTCGTCTCCGTGGTGCCGGCCTTCGCGACAGCTTTCAGGTAGCTCGACACTTCGCTGTAGACCGTGGCCTGCACGTCGGTCGGCATTCGCTTGTGACGCTCGAGAAATCGCTTGCTGAAAGCGCGGGTGGCGTCGTTCTGGTCCCAATAGAAATCGACGACCAGCGGAGCGCCCTTCGTGACGTCGAGCCCGAGGCCCTGAATGTCCATCGTCGTCAGGAACAGCGGCACCAGCCGCTGCGTGACGTTAAACTCTTTGGCCTGCTTCATCAGGTTTTGCATGTCCGCGCCGCCGGTCGCGAGGGCGATGACCTTGGCGCCGGACGCCTGCGCCTGCAGCAGCACCGAACCGTAGTCGGCCATGCCGAGCGGATAGCGAACCGTGCCCTTGACGCTGCCGCCATTGCGCTTGATGGCGGATATCGCGTCACGTTCCAGATTGTGGCCCGACGCGTAATCGATCGTGATGACGAACCATGACTCATGGCCGGGCTTCTGCATGATGCCAGTGACGTTCGTGTTGGCGAGCGAGTAGCTGTCATAGCCCCAGACATACCCGTGCGCCGAGCACTGCTTGCCGTTGAGGTCCAGATTGTTCGCGCCGGAAAAGAACACCAGCTTGTTCTTCTGCTCGGCGAGTCCCTGCAACGGCAGCGCAAGACCGGAATTCAGCACATCGACGATCACATCGACGCCGTCGACGTCATACCAGCGTCGCGCGATCCCGAGACCGATATCCGGCTTGTTCTGATGATCGGCCGAGACGATCTCGATCGGCTTGTCGAGCACGCGGCCTCCGAAATCCTCGACCGCCATCTTCGCGGCGACGACCGAACCGGGGCCGCCGAAACCCGAAAAGATCGAACTCATGTCGCTCAGCACGCCGATCCTGACGGTGGCGTCGTCGCTTCGTGCGGCGCCGCCTGTACTGAGCATGATCGCCACTGCGGTCAACATCATCGCTGCCTGCCGGCGCATGTCGTCCTCCCTCGCATTTTCAATTTTTCTGATTATTATTATCGACGATCGAATAAATCAATAGGTCAATTAATTACCGCAACGGCTCGGCCGGCGGTTCGGACGAAGGACGTCATGACGAAAAGCCAACCGCAGCGAACTGCAATCAAAGCGACTGCGAAAGGATCGTCGGTTGACGACTTGACGACAAAGCCGCCGCGGCCGCGCGGGCGTCCGCTGCGCAATGACGCGGACGATGCCAGTTCGCGCGACAAGCTGCTCGACGCCGCGATCGATCTGTTCGCGCGCTACGGTTATGATCCGGTCAGCACCAAGGCGGTCGCCGAGGCCGCCGCTTTGACGCAATCGATGGTGCACTATCATTTCGGCTCGAAGGAGTTGCTCTGGAAGGCCGCCATCGATCGCCTGATGCGCAATCGCGGTCGCGTCTTCCCGGTGTCGCGTCTTGAGTTCAAGGATGTCGATCCGGTCACGCGGCTGAAAATTCTGGTGCGGCGTCTGGTCGAGGCGAACGCGGCCGAACCCAATTACGCGCGCATCCTGATGCACGAGGCGATTGCGCGCACGCCGCGACTGGACTGGCTGATCGACACCTATATCGGCGCCGGATTCGACGCCTTCGATCGCGCCGTGAAACTGGCCGTCAAGGCCGGCGTCATTCGCGACCTTCCCGTCAGCGAAATCACCAGCATCCTGACATCGGCGACCGTTTTGACGCACAGTATCGGCGCCGTGACCAGCAAGATTTATGGAGTCGACTTCACGTCGGAGAGATCCCTGCAATCCTTCAGCGACTCCATCATTCTCATCCTGTTCAAGGGACTCGAAATTCCACCTGATGGCGTAGGCGATCCGCCTCCACCAGCGTAGCCGCGCCTTGTGGAGAATAGTCGGTGTCAGACCGTCAGCGCCGAGCCAAAAGACAGCAGGCCCAGTGTCGCGAAGATGCCGAAGGTGGGAAAATCGAGTGAAGTTCTGACCGTCAGAAGTCCCGTTCAGGCTGCCTTGATCGCTAGCCATTACCTGACTTGGCCTGGAATGCTAATGGCTGGTGGGCCGGCGGATTCGGGATCGGGGAAGAGCCATGACGGGAATGCAAGATGAGACCGCGCGCCTGACAATCCTGTTCGGCGGCCTCAATAAAGAGCGCCTTGTCTCGGTTGCGACGGCGCAGGCGCTGCATTCGGCATTGCCCGAGGCCGAGCTGTGGTTCTGGGGTGCGGACGATGTCGTTTACGACACCGCGCCGCAGGCGTTGCTGGCGCATGCCAGACCGTTCGAGGATGCGTTCGAGCCGGATGGCCGCAACTTTGGGCGGATCGCGCAGGCGCTCGATCGCGCCAAGGCCGACGATCGCGTGTTGGTGCTCGGGCTGCATGGCGGCACGGCCGAGAATGGCGAATTGCAGGCGATGTGCGAAACACGGGGGGTCGCATTTACCGGCTCCGGCTCAGCGTCGTCGCATTTGGCGTTCGACAAGATCGCTGCGAAAAAGTTCGCGGCGCTGGCCGGCGTCGGATCGCCGGGTGAAATCCTGCTGGACGATATCGACCAAGCGCTTGCCCGACACGGCCGGCTGATCGCCAAGCCAGCGCGCGACGGCTCGAGCTATGGCCTGATCTTCGTCAATGCGACGCAAGACCTCCTCGCGGTTCGCATCGCCGCAACGACCGAAGACTATCTGATCGAGCCATTCATTGCAGGCGTCGAGGGCACCTGCGGCGTGCTGGAGCAGAGCGACGGCGCGTTGATCGCGCTGCCGCCGGTGGAGATCATCCCGCCGGCCGGCGCCTTCGATTATACTGCAAAGTATCTCTTGAAATCGACCCAGGAAATCTGCCCCGGCCGGTTTTCGCCCGAGATGACGACGGAGATTCAGCAGCAGGCGATCAAGGCGCACCGGGCGCTGTCGTGCCGCGGCTACTCCCGGACCGATTTCATCGTCTCCGATACGGGCCCGGTCTATCTGGAGACCAACACGCTGCCGGGGCTGACCAAGGCTTCGCTTTATCCGAAGGCGCTGGCGGCGCAGGGAATCGGTTTCCCCGAGTTTCTGCACGGCCAGATCGCAATCGCGCTGCGGCGGGCTCGGGGCGAGTAACCACGCATCGTCGTTCCGGCGCGCGAAGCGCGTTAGCGCAAGCGAACCCGGAACGACATTTCGATCCGGGAACCCGTCCGGTGTGTCCGCGCGCCAACGCCGGCCGCAAATGCCTCACGGACCACGGCAAATCTTGCCGTGACCGGCGCGCGTTTACCAGTTGTTTACCAGGACGTCCGAAGGTTAACGCGGGCTGCGCACATTGCGCTCGGCCCTCGGGAACTCGTGCAATGGGTGGTGAAGAACGTCTCGTCCGGTCGAAACAGCGATCGCCGGGGCCCCAAACGGATCTGATGGCCGCGGCGAAGGGCGCGCGCATTCTGCTGCGCGAATGGCTCGACGCGCGCGCGCGCAAGCGGACCGTTGCCGCCGCCGCAAATGAGGCGCGTCGCCGCGCCATGCCGCCGAGCCGCGCGATTTTGTTTCTCGAACGATTCATGCCCCGCCGCATCGGCGTCGCCGCGACTGTCGCGATGCTGGTCGCCAGCGGCACGTTCGGCATCGTCAAGGGCAACCATGTCGATGAAATCCTGTCGATTCTGAACGACACGCGCAATGCCGCCGCCAATACGGCCGGGTTTCGTATTGCCGAGGTGACGATCAACGGCCGCAAGCAATTGACGCAGGATGAAATCCTGGCGATCGGCGGCGTTACCGGCCGCTCGTCGCTGCTGTTTCTCGATGCCGCCACCGTGCGCGACAAGCTGAAGTCAAATCCGTGGATCGCCGATGCCAACGTGCTGAAGCTGTATCCTGATCGGCTGCAGATCGACGTCACCGAGCGCAAGGCGTTCGCGGTCTGGCAGCAGGACGGCCGGTTGCAGATCATCGCAGACGACGGCGCTGTCTTGGAATCCTATATCGCGCGCCGCTTCACCGGATTGCCGCTTGTGGTCGGGAAGGGCGCGGAAAGCCATGCAAAGGATTTTCTCGCGCTGCTCGACCGCTACCCGGCTGTTCGCTCCGTGACCAAGGCCGCTATCTATGTCGGCGAGCGCCGCTGGAATCTGCGTTTGAAAGACGGCCTCGATATTCGCCTGCCGGAAAACGACGTCGGCAATGCGCTTGCGCTGCTGGGCAAGCTCGACAGCGAAACCAAATTGTTCTCGCGCGACATCGTTGCGGTCGATCTGCGGTTGCCGGATCGCGTCACCGTGCGGCTCTCGGAAGAGGCGGGCAAGGCGCGCGACGAGCTGTTCAAAGACAAGAAGCCGAAGCGCAAGGCGAACGACGCATGACCAGCCTTGATCGCGGCCAGACCCCGAAGACCCGCGCGCTGGCGCACAACCGCAGCGCGCTGGTGGCGTCGCTCGACATCGGGACCTCGAAGATCGCCTGCATGATCGCGCGTCTGAAGCCGTGTGCGCCGAATGACGCGCTGCGCGGCCGCAGCCATGCGGTCGAACTGATCGGTTACAGCCAGATCCAGTCGCGCGGCGTCAAGGCCGGCGCGGTGGTCGATCTCGCCGAATGCGAACAGGCTGTGCGGCAGGCGGTGTCGCTCGCCGAAAAAATGGCCAAGGCGCGCGTCGAGTCCGTATTGCTGTCGGTGTCCGCCGGCCGCCTGCAGGGCCAGTTGATCGAAGTCGCAGCCGACATCAAAGGCGGCGCGGTGACGCCGTCAGATATGGCGCGCATTACGTCCACCGGCATGCAGCACGCAACCGGTCATGGCCGCACGGTGATGCACGCATTGCCGGTCGGCTATACGCTCGATGGCGTCAAAGGCATCCGCGATCCGCGCGGCATGGTGGCCACGCAGTTCGGCGTCGACATGAATGTCGTCACGGCGGATGCGTCGGTTGCGCGCAACCTGATGCTCGTGGTCGAGCGCTGCCATCTCAACGTCGAAGCGATGGCGGCGTCGCCTTATCTTGCCGGTCTCTCGGTGCTGACCGATGACGAAACCGATCTTGGTGCGGCCGTCGTCGAAATGGGCGCGGGCACGACCACGATCGCGACCTATTCCGGCGGGCGCTTCGTTCATGCCTGCGGATTTGCGCTCGGCGGGCAACACATCACGATGGATCTCGCGCGCGGCCTCGGTGCGTGCATTGCGGATGCCGAGCGAATCAAGACGTTATACGGCAGCGTCCTCACCGGCGGATCCGATTCGCGCGAGATGCTGACCGTGCCGACGGCCGGTGACGAACGCGACGCGCCGCATATCGTGTCCCGCGCCACCGTCGCCAATATCGTGCGCCCGCGCGCCGAGGAGATCTTTGAAATGGTTCGGGACCGGCTTGCCGATTCCCCCTTCGCTTCGGAGCCGCGCGCCCAGGTGGTGCTTAGCGGCGGCGCATCGCAGCTCACCGGCGTCGTCGATATGGCGACCCAGATTCTCGGCCGTCCGGTCCGTATCGGCCGTCCGCTTGGTTTCGGCCGTTTGCCGAATGAGGCCAAAGGCGCATCCTTCGCGGTGCCCTCCGGCCTGCTGGTCTATCCGCAATACGCGCATCTGGAACATGTCGCTCCGCGTCATGCGCGTCAGTTCGGCAAGGCTGCGAATGACGGCTACTTCGGAAAGGTCGGACGATGGCTCAGCGAGGGCTTCTGATGATCCAGATGACACACACCCAATTCCAATCAACTCCTTCGGCCTTCGGCCGCGGGCCCAGCGAACCCACGCGCGGTTAATCGAGAGGCAATCATGACCATCAATCTCAACGTTCCAGATATCCGCGAGCTGAAGCCCCGGATCACCGTGTTCGGCGTCGGCGGTGCTGGCGGCAATGCCGTCAACAACATGATCACCGCCGGTCTGCAGGGCGTCGATTTCGTCGTCGGCAACACCGACGCGCAGGCGCTGACGATGTCCAAGGCGCAGCGCATCGTTCAGATGGGCACGCAGGTGACGCAGGGTCTCGGCGCCGGCTCGCAGCCGGATGTCGGCGCGGCCGCGGCACAGGAAGTGATCGACGAAATCCGCGATCATCTGTCGGGCGCCAACATGGTGTTCGTCACCGCCGGCATGGGCGGCGGCACCGGCACGGGCGCGGCGCCCGTCATCGCCAAGACTGCGCGCGACATGGGCATTCTCACCGTCGGCGTCGTCACCAAGCCGTTCCATTTCGAGGGCGCGCGCCGCATGCGTACCGCCGAGTCCGGCATCGCCGAATTGCACAAGGTCGTCGATACGCTGCTCATCATCCCGAACCAGAACCTTTTCCGGGTCGCGAACGAGAAGACCACCTTCGCCGACGCCTTCGCGATGGCCGACCAGGTGCTCTATTCGGGCGTCGCCTGCATCACCGATCTGATGGTCAAGGAAGGCCTCATCAATCTCGACTTCGCCGACGTCCGCGCCGTGATGCGGGAGATGGGCAAGGCGATGATGGGCACCGGCGAAGCCTCCGGCGAGAAGCGCGCGCTGACCGCCGCCGAAGCCGCGATCGCCAACCCGCTGATCGATGATTCCTCGATGAAGGGTGCACGCGGTCTGTTGATCTCGATCACCGGCGGCAAGGATCTGACGCTGTTCGAGGTCGACGAAGCCGCGACCCGCATCCGCGAGGAAGTCGACCAGGACGCCAACATCATCGTCGGCGCGACATTCGACGAATCGCTCGACGGCATCATCCGCGTTTCCGTGGTCGCAACCGGTATCGAGCAGGCGCTGCTCGCCCGCAACGCCGCGGCGCCGACCACGATCGTCACCAATGCCGTGTCGCCCGACACCCGTCTGGCTGACCTCACCGCGAAGCTGCGCGCCGACAACCAGCGCACCGTTGCGGCTCAGGCGGCCGTGCCGCCTCAGGCGTCGGCCGGCAACGGTCAGCGCCCGACCAGCACGCATGAGCGTGCGGCTCTGGCCGCGATTGCCGCGGCCGTCTCGCCGGAGAAGATCAACGCGGTGCAACCTGGTGCCTATGGCGACGTGACAGTGCGTCCGATCGCCCAGAAGCCCTCGCTGTTCCCCGAGCACGATATCGCCCGCCAGGATATGCAAGACCACGCTCCGCCTGAGCAATTCATTCCGCAGGCGGCCGAACGGGCTCCGATGCGCGCACCGCGGATGCCGAAGTTCGAGGACCTGCCGATGCCCGCCCAGAATGAAATTCGTCAGGCCCGCGGCGAGTCGGACGAAGAGCATCCGCAGAAGGCGCGTCTGTCGCTGCTGCAGCGCCTCGCCAATGTCGGCCTCGGCCGTCGTGAGGAATCCGAAGCCGAATCGCGACACATCCCGCAGATGGCGCCGATGCCGCCACTGCCGGAGCGCAAGCCGCAGCGGAGCGTCGCGCAGCAGATGGGTCAGGATCCGGTGTCGGAGTATGCCCGTCGCCCGGCACCGCAGGGTCTGGACAGCCACGGCCGTCCCGCACCTGTTGCGCCAGCGCCACAGGGCGACGACCATCTTGATATCCCGGCGTTCCTGCGCCGCCAGGCAAACTGACGAATTGTAACAATCGCGACGGTGAGCAAGGCCCCGATTTAATCAATCGGGGCCTTTGCTTTGGGCCAATGATCGTCGCCCGCTCGCACGCAAGTCTATGTTAAAGCTGTGTTATTAACATTCGTCCATGTTTCTCGCCGGGATTTTGTCGACCGGTCGCTTTTGAAAATGGGTTAACGCTTGGCGCGAATGCGGCGGAGATGGGGTAACAATCCGTAAAAAAGCGTGAGTTGGCGCTCTTTCGGGCACTCAGTATGATCATTGGTGACTCAGGGAACACTGCGATCGGTTCGGATTCCGATCAAAAGTGGGTCAATGTGGGCACTTTGATAATGAAATTCAGCCGTCAGACAACACTTCGGTCGCAAGCCACCGTTACCGGTGTCGGTGTCCATTCCGGTCTTCCGGTCAATCTGACAATCGGACCTGCACCCGTTAATGCAGGTTTTCTTTTTGCCCGTACCGGGGCCGACGGTATCGATCGCGAGGTTCCCGCCACGGTCCAATCCGTCATCGCCACCGAGTTCGCCACCGTGCTCGGCGATCGCGACGGCCCGGTCGTTTCGACGGCAGAGCATGTTCTCGCGGCATTGCGGGGCATGGGCGTCGATAACGCCATCATTGAAGTCGACGGTCCCGAAGTGCCGATCATGGATGGCAGCGCGAGCGCCTTCGTCGCCGCGATCGATCAGGCCGGCATCGTCGAACAGTCCGCCCGCCGCCGCTACATTCAGGTTCTCAAAACCGTTCAGGCCAGCGTCGGCGATTCCTTTGGTGAAATCCGGCCCCACGCCGCCGGCTTCCGCGCCGAAGTCGATATCAACTTCACGAATCCGGCGATCGGCCGTCAGAGCTTCGCGCTCGATGTCAGCCCCGAGAGTTTCCGCCGCGACGTCAGCCGCGCCCGCACCTTCGGCTGTATGAACGATGTGGCCCGCCTCTGGCAGGCTGGTTTCGCGCTCGGCGCGTCCTTCGAGAACTCCATCGTCTTCGACGACAGCAAGATCCTCAATACCGAGGGTCTGCGCTACGCCGACGAATGCGCCCGCCACAAGGTGCTGGACGTGGTCGGCGATCTGGCGCTCGCCGGTCTGCCGCTGCTTGGCGCTTTCCGCTCGGTTCGCGGCGGCCACAGGCTGAATTACGCGGTGTTGTCTGCTCTGCTTGCCGACGGTAGCGCCTGGCGTGTCATCGAATCCGAGACCGCCCGTCGCCCGCGCGGCGCAGCCGATGTCGTCGCCGGCATGGTCGGCGGCGTAGTGGCTCCAGCGTTTGCGCCGGACGTGTCCTGAAGGCAGGGTGTCCTGAACGACACATTGCGCCGCTAACGCTTCCGATAACCATATTCGGCCATGATGTTGCCGGCGTCGCCTTAATCCCGGCGAATTAGCTTCGTATCCGATGATTGATGATAATCATCCGGTGGCTGGCCAGGCGGGTCGCGACAGAGCCATAAAATGCGTCAGGCGTTTCGATGTTCCAGAGGTCTTCGATGATTTTGCGCCGTTGCGGTGTGGTGGCGTTGCTCGCGACCGGCGCGCTTGCGCTTGGCGGCTGCGGCACCGGCTCGCTGCTCGACAAGTTCTCGACCTCGAAAGAAGACGCATTCGCCGAAGAGCCGGCGGACAAGCTCTATAATGAGGGCTTGTACCTCATGAACGAGAGCAAGGATCCGAAGGCCGCCTCGAAGAAGTTCGAGGAAGTCGATCGTCAGCATCCGTATTCCGACTGGGCGCGCAAATCATTGCTGATGTCGGCCTATGCGTTCTATCAGGCCGGCGACTATGACAGCACGATCGGCTCCGCCACGCGTTACGTGACGCTGCATCCCGGCAGCGCCGATGCGGCCTATGCGCAGTATTTGATCGCTGCCTCGCATTACGACCAGATACCGGACATCTCGCGCGATCAGGGCCGCACCGAAAAGGCGATGGCCTCGCTCGAGGAGGTGATCCGCAAATATCCCACCTCGGAATATGCGACATCCGCGAAGAAGAAGCTCGAAGGCGCGCGCGACCAACTCGCCGGCAAGGAAATGAGCGTCGGCCGCTATTACATGGAAAAGCGCGACTACACCGCCGCGATCAATCGTTACAAGACCGTGGTGACGCAATATCAGACCACGCGCCATGTCGAGGAAGCGCTGGCCCGTTTGACCGAGGCCTATATGGCGATCGGCATCGTCGGCGAGGCGCAGACGGCGGCCGCAGTGCTTGGCCACAACTTTCCTGACAGCCGCTGGTACAAAGACGCCTACAATCTTGTAAAGTCCGGCGGTCTCGAACCGAGCGAGAACAAGGGCTCCTATATTTCACGGGCCTTCAAGAAGATTGGTCTCGGATAAGGCCTTTTCCAAATGCTTGCGCGCCTGTCGATCCGTGACATCGTCCTGATCGAGCGGCTGGACATCGAATTCCATCGCGGTCTCGCGGTGCTGACCGGCGAGACCGGCGCCGGCAAATCGATTCTCCTCGACGCCTTCGCGCTGGCTCTCGGCGGCCGCGGCGATGCGGGGCTGGTACGCCACGGCGCGGAGCAGGGCCAGGTCACGGCCGTATTCGATGTCCCCAAGGGCCATCCGGCGTCCGCGATTCTCGCCGAGCATGACTTCGACGATACCGGCGAGATGATCCTCCGCCGCGTGCAACTGGCCGACGGCCGCACCCGCGCTTTCATCAACGATCAGGCGATCAGCGTGCAGACGCTGAGGGCCGTCGGCGCGGCGCTGGTCGAGATCCACGGCCAGCATGACGAGCGCGCTTTGGTTGATGCCGCGACGCATCGGCGGTTGCTCGATGCCTTTGCCGGGCTCGACAAGGACGTCAGCGCGCTCGAAAAACTTTGGGAGACGCGGCGCACGGCGCAGAGCGTCCTCGCCGACCATCGCGCCGCTATGGAGCGCGCCGCGCGCGATGCGGATTATCTGCGACACGCCGCGGATGAGCTGAAAAAGCTCGCGCCGAAAGACAACGAAGAGAGCGACCTGGCGCAGCGCCGCACTGGCATGATGCAGGGCGAAAAGATCGCCGGCGATCTGCGCGAGGCGCAGGATGCCGTCAGCGGCCACAACTCGCCGATCTCGGCTTTGGCCAATGCCGTGCGCCGGCTGGAGCGCCGCGCCGGTTCGTCGCCCAATCTGGTCGAGCCCGCCGTGAAGGCGATCGACACGGCCATCAATGCGCTGGAGGAAGCCGACCAGCATCTCACGGCGGCCTTGATCGCCGCCGACTTCGATCCGGCCGAGCTGGAGCGTATCGAGGAGCGGCTGTTCGCATTGCGGGCCGCCGCGCGCAAATACGCGACGCCGGTCGATGGACTCGCGGCCCTTGCGACAAAATACACCGCCGATGTCGCGGCGATCGATGCCGGCGCGGGGCAACAGGACGTGCTGGACGCCGCCGCCGCCAGGGCCGACGCCGCCTATCACGCCGCCGCGTCGAAACTCTCGATGGCGCGCAAGAGGTCGGCCGAAAAGCTCAACAAGGCCGTCATCGCCGAGCTGGCGCCGCTCAAGCTCGAACGCGCGAAATTCATCACGCAGGTCGATAGCGATGCGACGTCGCCGGGTCCGCAAGGCATCGACCGCGTCGAATTCTGGGTGCAGACCAATCCCGGCACGCGGCCGGGGCCGATGATGAAGGTCGCTTCGGGCGGCGAACTCTCGCGCTTCCTGCTGGCGCTTAAGGTGGTGCTGTCGGATCGCGGCTCCGCGCCGACGCTCGTGTTCGACGAGATCGACACCGGCGTCGGCGGCGCGGTAGCCGACGCCATCGGCGCGCGGCTGGCGCGGCTCGCCGGCTCCGTGCAGGTGATGGCGGTCACGCATGCGCCGCAGGTCGCGGCCCGCGCCGACCAGCATCTGCTGATCTCCAAGGAAGCCCTCGACAAGGGTCGCCGCGTCGCCACCCGCGTCAACGCGCTGGCCGACGACCATCGCCGCGAGGAGATCGCCCGGATGCTGGCGGGCGCAGAGATCACCACCGAGGCGAGGGCTGCGGCGGACCGGCTGCTGAAGGGCGCGGCTTAGAATTCGTCGTTCCGGGGCGCGGCCGCCTCTTGGCGGACGCGGTCGTCATCCCCGCGAAAGCGGGGAACCAGTACGCCCAGCATCAATGCTCCGGAATACTGGGCCCTCCGCCTTCGCGGAGGGTGACGCCGTGCCTGGGTCGAATGCCTCGCACTTTTCTGTTCATCCGCTTCGTCGTATTCCTAACCCATGGCCAAGACCGCAAAACCCACATCCTCCGATCTCTCCACCCTCACCAGGGCGAAAGCCAAGGTCGAGCTGACGCGGTTGCGGCTGACGGTCGAGGCGCACAACGAACGCTATTACCAAAAAGACGCGCCGACCGTTTCGGATGCCGACTATGATGCGTTACGCCAGCGCATCGTTGCGATCGAAGAAAAATTCCCCGATCTCGTCACGAGCGAGTCCCCGACGCAGACGGTCGGCGCGGCCCCCGCGCGCGGTTTCGCGAAAGTGCAGCACGCCGTGCCGATGCTGTCGCTCGGCAACGCCTTCAGCGACGAAGACGTCTCCGAATTCGTCACCCGCATCCGGCGATTTCTCAAACTCGCCGCGGACATGTTTCCCGCGATCGTCGCCGAGCCGAAGATCGACGGGTTGTCGCTGTCGCTGCGCTATGAGGACGGCGAACTGGTAAAAGCCGCCACGCGCGGCGACGGGTTTACCGGCGAGGACGTCACCGCCAATGCGCGGACCATGACAGAAATTCCGAACACGCTGAAAGGCAAATCGATTCCCGCCGCCTGCGAAATTCGTGGCGAGGTCTATATGCTCAAGACCGACTTCCTCGCCCTCAACACAAAGCAGGAAGAGGCCGGCGACACCGTGTTCGCCAATCCGCGCAACTCGGCCGCCGGCTCCCTCCGCCAGAAGGACGTGTCGATCACCGCGTCGCGTCCTTTGAAGTTCTTCGCCTATGCCTGGGGCGAAATGAGCGATTATCCGAGCGACACCCAGCACGGCATGCTCGATTGGCTCGACAAAGCCGGCTTCACCGTCAATCCGCTGATCGACCTCTGCAAAGACGTCGACGACATCCTTGCCTTCTATAAGAGGATCGGCGAGCAGCGCGCGACGCTCGGCTATGACATCGACGGAGTCGTCTACAAGGTCGACCGGCTCGACTGGCAGGAGCGGCTCGGCTTCGCCGGCCGCGCGCCGCGCTGGGCGATCGCGCATAAATTCGCCGCCGAGCAGGCGACGACGATCCTCGAAAAGATCGAGATCCAGGTCGGCCGCACCGGCGCGCTGACGCCCGTCGCGCGCTTGCAGCCGATCACGGTGGGCGGCGTGGTCGTGCAGAATGCGACGCTGCACAATGCCGACGAGATCGCGCGCAAGGATGTGCGCGAGGGCGACACGGTCGTCATCCAGCGCGCCGGCGACGTCATCCCGCAGATCGTCAGCGTGGTGCTCGACAAGCGGCCGAAGGCGGCGACGCCATATGAATTTCCGACGACGTGTCCGCGCTGCGGCAGCCATGTCGCGAGCGAGGAAGGCGAGGTCGTGCGCCGTTGCACCGGCGGGTTGATCTGCCCGGCGCAGGCGGTCGAGAAGCTGAAGCATTTCGTGTCGCGGCTCGCCTTTGACATCGACGGTCTCGGCGACAAGCAGATTCAGGAATTCTACGATGATGGCCGCGTCATGCACCCGGTCGACATCTTCACGCTGGAAAAGCGCGACAAGCGCGCAGAGAAGAAGCTCGCCGATCGCGAGGGCTATGGCGAGGTCTCCGTCCGCAATCTGTTCGCGGCGATCGACGACCGCCGCAGGATCGAACTCAACCGGCTGATCTTCGCGCTCGGCATTCGCCATATCGGCGAGGGCAATGCCAAATTGCTGGCGCGGCATTACGGCAGTATCGACCTGTTTCGCGCCGCGATGACCGACGCTGCCGCCGGCCAGACGGACGACGGCAATGCGTCCGAAGCCTATCAGGATCTCAACGACATCGACGGCGTCGGCGAGATCGTCGCGGAGGCGCTGGTCGAGTTCTTCGCCGAGCCGCGTAACGTCACGGCGCTGAATGATCTGATCGACGAACTCGACGACGTCATTCCTGCGGCGCAAGTCGCCGCGTCATCGCCCGTCGCCGGCAAGACGGTGGTGTTCACCGGCTCGCTGGAAAAATTCACCCGCGACGAGGCCAAGGCCCGCGCCGAACGGCTTGGCGCGAAGGTCGCGGGCTCGGTGTCGAAGAAGACCGATTACGTCGTCGCGGGGCCAAAGGCTGGTTCAAAACTAAAAGACGCAGAAAAGCACGGCGTTAAGATTATGTCGGAAGAGGAGTGGCTCAAGTTGATCGGCGAGGCATAACGGGTACGGCCGTCACCACAGGCACTGCCGTCATCCCCGCGCAGGCGGGGAACCAGTACGCCCATCATTCATGCTCTGGAATACTGGGTCCCCGCCTTCGCGGGGACGACTCAGCAAGCGACGCGCCGCCTTGCGCTCTCGCAATGCCCTACAACAACCCGGTCTCTTCCTTCTCGGCCTTCTCGACCAGTTCCTCCGTCGCCACGGTCGGCCGGCGCGGCACCAGGAAGATCATCGACGCCGCACACAGCAGCGACAGCACGACGATCGCGATGTTGAGCGGCACCGGCGTGGCGAAATGGCCGCCCAGATAGGCGCCGAATTGCGAGCACAACGAGCCGAATCCCATTTGCAGAAAACCCATCGCGCCGGACGCCGTGCCGGCGGCGTCCGGGCGCACGCTGATCGCGCCGGCGGCCGAGTTCGACATCACGAAGGCATTGGCGAACGTAATCAGCATATGCGTGATGAACAGCCATGACGGCACGGAATTGAGGCCGGCGAGGCCCCATCCCAGATTGAGCAACGCGCCGGTGAATTGCAGCGCGAGTCCGAGCCAGATCAGCCTTTCGATCGAATGGCGCGGGGCGAAACGTGCGCAGAACAGATTGCCGGTCAGGTAAGCAAGGCCCGACGTGGCGAACCAAGCGCCATACTCCGCGGATGAGCGCCCCATCTGCGTGACGACGACATAGGGCCCGCCGCCGGCAAAGGTGAAAATGATCGACGACGCCAGCACCTGACACAGCACGTAGCCGATGAATGCACGGCTGCGCAGCAGGCCTTTGACGTCCGCGCGAAAACCGCCGCCGGCCGAACGCTCGTTGACGCGCCGTGTTTCCGGCAGGGCCACGGCGACCGCAACCGTTGTCAGGACCGCGCCGGCCGTCACAACGTAGAAGATCGTGCGCCAGCCGAACGCGGTCTCGATCAGGCCGCCCATCAGGGGCGACAGCATCTGCGCGATCATCATCACGGCGATGACGATCGAGATCATCGCGCCGACGCGGTCGCGCGGGTAAAGATCGCGAATAATGGCGCGGCTGATGACCATGCCGGTCGCGCCGCCAAGCGCCTGCAGGAATCGTTCGACGATCAGTTGCGGCAGCGTCTGCGCGACGATGCAGCCGACACTGGCGATCACCATCAGCGAGAGGCCGACCAGCAACACCGGCTTGCGGCCGAAGCGATCCGACAGCGGGCCCATCACCAGTTGCGAGACTGCGAGCCCGACCATGAACAGCGACACGGTCATCTGCGCGATGCCGATATCGCTGCCGAAGGTCGAGACGATAACGGGTAGCGCCGGCACGAAGATATAGAGCGCGATCGGGGCCACGCCTGTCATCGCGACGAGCAGCAACAATGTGGTGCGCGTGGCGGGCGGGGTAAGCCGCGTGGTCGGCCCGCGGCCGGTCAGATCGTCCATGCGCTTCTTGTTCTTTATTGGATCACACGATGAACATTGGAGTTCTGCATCCCCTCTCCCAAGAGGGGAGAGGGGTCGCAGAACATCCGCACATTGAATGTGTCAGCGCCCCAGCATCTCCGTCGCCGCATCGAGCCACACTTTGGTGGCCTCGTCATCCAGCAAGGGGCGTATCTCGCGCCGCACGCGCGCATGGTAGTCATTCAGCCAGCGCAACTCGTCGTCGGAGAGTTGCGCGACATCGACCAGGCGCCGGTCGATCGGCGCCAGCGTCAGCGCCTCGAAGCCGTTCATGGACTTCTCGGCGCCTTCGATCTCCTTGCCGACCACCAGTTCGAGATTCTCGATGCGGATGCCGAAGGCGTCGGTCTTGTAGTAGCCCGGCTCGTTCGACAGGATCATGCCGCGCTTCAGCGGCACGGCGCCCAGTTTGGAGATGCGCGCCGGCCCTTCATGCACCGACAGATAGCTGCCGACGCCGTGGCCGGTGCCGTGCTCGAAATCGAGACCGGCGCGCCACAGATATTGCCGTGCGAACGAGTCGATCTGCGCGCCGGACGTGCCATCGGGAAACACGGCGGTCGCGATCGCGATATGCCCGCGCAACACCCGCGTGAAGCGGTCGCGCATCTCGGGCGTCGGTTCGCCGATTGCCACGGTGCGGGTGACGTCCGTGGTGCCGTCCTCGAATTGCGCCCCGGAATCGATCAACAGCAGATCGCCCGACGCGATGCGGCGATTGGTCCTGCGGGTGACGCGGTAATGCACGATCGCGCCGTTCGGTCCGGTGCCGGCGATCGTGGGAAACGACACATCCTTCAACGCGCCAGTATTGCGCCGAAAGCTCTCCAGCGCCTCGACCGCATCGATCTCGAACAGGCTGCCTTTCGGCGCCTCGCGGTCGATCCACGCCAGAAATTTCGCCAGCGCCACGGCGTCGCGGCGATGCGCGGTCTTGGCGCCCTTGATCTCGGTGTCGTTCTTCACTGCTTTCAGCAGCGCAACCGGATCGGCGCCGCGCAGCGGCGTTCCGCCATGGGCCACGATCAGCCGCGTCAAAGCATCGGCGGCTGTCGCGTTGTCCAGAGCGATTATGGCGCCGGATTTCGCAAGACCCGCCAGAGACGCGGCCAGCGCATCGGGTTCGCGCACGTCGGCATTCTTTTCAAGATGATCGCGCGCCGCGTTCGACAGCTTGCGGCTGTCGATGAAGATCGTCGGCCGGCCGTCTTTGCGCACCAGCGCATAGGACAGCGGCAACGGCGTATGCGAAACATCCGCGCCGCGAATATTGAAGGTCCATGCCACCGCATGCGAATCCGACAGCACCAGCGCGTCGGCGCCCAGTTTGGCGATCTCGCCGACGATCTGCGCGAGTTTTGTCGCCTCATCGTGGCCTGCAAATTCGACAGCGTGGATCGCCACCGGGCCCAGCGGCGGGGCCGGACGTTCGGTCCACACGCTGTCCAAGGGATTGCTGTCGACGGCGATCAGATCCGCTCCGGCCGCCTTGCACGCGGCGGCAAGTTTCTCCGCTGCCGAAGATGTGTGCAGCCACGGATCAAATCCGAGGCGATCGCCGGGTTTGAGATGGGATGCCAGCCATCGGTCGGGCGGCGGATCGATCAGGGATTCAACCGCCCAGGCCTTGCCGTCGACCTGCTTGGCCGCCTGAATTGTATAGCGCCCATCGACGAACACGGCCGCCTCGTGAAGCAGCGCAATGGCCATTCCTGCCGATCCGGTAAAGCCGGTCAGCCATGCGAGTCTTTCTTCGGAGGGCGCGACATATTCGTTTTGTTGCTGATCCGCGCGGGGAATCACAAACCCTGTCAAATTCTGTCGCAGCAACTCTTCGCAAAAGGCGGCGAGACGTGCCGTCAGCGCAATGCCGCCTTCAGGGTCTTCAAACGTCTGGAAGAGCGCTTCAAACATTTTATGCATCCTAGAAGGCCGCGGCCAACGGCCGAAACATGCTGCATCGCGGCATAAATGGCACGATCTATGCTTGACGCAAAGTCCGCACCCGCGGATGCCGGAACGATTTGTTGTGGTTCGTCGTTAATCTGTCATCAGGAGGCGAACCGGCGTTTTCTGCAACTGTGTTTCAACTCAACGAAGAGGGGATGCACGATGCCTGCTTTCACGTTCGAGAAAATATCATCTCCGATCCGGCGCACCACGCCGCCCGTCGTCATCACCGGAAATAGCGAACAGGTTTCAACAAAGCGTTCGCGCGGTCTCATTTTCGATATGATGGATCGCCTGATTTCGGCGCGTACAGAGCGCGAAGCCGCCGAAGCACCCTCTGAATCGCCCGCCAAACGACATCCTCCCGATTAGGCGCTTCGGACGAACTCGGTTTCAATTCGCTCCGCGCCGTTAGCCGGCTTTCTGCATCAGCAAGCTGCTCCAGCCGTCGAGTTGAAGATGACGCCGCATGACCAATCCGCGGCTGCGATAGGCGGAAATCACGCCGGTCGCGTGCGGCGGCAGCAGACCTGAGAGAATCACCAGCCCGGACGGCGCGAGTCGCTCCGCCACCGGGGTTGCCAGCGCCCGCAACGGATTGGCGAGAATATTCGCCAGCACCAGATCGAACGGCGCGCAGGATTTGAATTGCGGCGCATCGAAGCCGGTCGCGCAGATCGACTTGACCAGATGTCTGACACCGTTGAGTTTGGCATTCTCGCGCGCGACCTCCGCCGCGCGCGGATCGATGTCGCTGGCGAGAACGCGCTTGCGCGTCGCCTTGGCTGCGGCGATGGCGAGGACGCCCGACCCCGAGCCGAGATCGAGTACGCGGCGCGGCAGATATTCGCGCAGCACCTCGTCGAGCAAGGTCAGGCAACCGCGCGTCGTGCCGTGATGGCCGGTGCCGAAGGCGAGCGCCGCCTCGATCTCAATGCCGATTTTGTTGAGCGGTATCCTGTCGCGATCGTGCCGGCCATGGACGATGAAACGTCCGGCGCGAACCGGAGCGAGTCCATCGAGGCTCGATTTGACCCAGTCGGTCGCTTCAACGGTGTCAAACACGATCGTCGCGGCGGCGTCTTCACCGGCGGCGAGCGTGACGAGGTGCGACACCGCGTCCTGATCCGCCGCTTGCGCGAAGTGCACGGTGATATCCCAACGCCCGTCCGGCCGCTCGAAGGCGGCGACGGCCGTCTCGTCGTGGTCGAAGGTTTCGGTCAGGACGTCGACGACTTTGCGCGCCGTCGCTTCAAGGCCGATGGCGAAGGTCGCGCGGGCGGTGGCAGGAGTCTCGGGCATTGAGTTATTCCATAGCTTTGCACCGCCTATACATCGGTTGTGCACAGGGATGTCCACAGGCATGTGGACAAGCGCCTGTCAACACGCACAGCCGTCATCCCCGCGAACGCGTGCGCAAGAGCGCACTTGTCGGGGATGACGGCTGACAACGTTTTAGCCCGATCAGCTCACACAAACAGCCGCCGGTGATCCTTCAGGATCGCGCGGGCGGCGTTGTGGCCCGGTGCTCCGGTGACGCCGCCGCCGGGATGCGCACCGGCGCCGCAATGATACAGCCCCTTCAGCGGGCCGCGATAATCCGCGTGGCCTAGCATCGGCCGAGCTGAGAACAACTGGTTCAAACTCAGCGCGCCGTGAAAGATGTCGCCGCCGAGCAACCCGAAGTCGCGCTCCAGATCCAGCGGCGTCAGGGCCTGCCGGCCAATCACGCTGTCCTTGAAGCCCGGCGCGTATTCGTCGACCTTGGCGATCATCAGATCGGCGACCGTGTCGCGATGATCGTCCCATGTCGTCACCTCGTCGCGACGATCGTCGCGTGACACGCCATTCGGCAGCACCGGCGCGACGTGCTGGCAAAACAGGCTGGCGACGTGCTGGCCGGGCGGAGCCAGCGTGTCGTCCAGCGTCGAGGGGATCAGCATTTCGACGACGGGATCGCGGCTCCAGCCTTCGGCGCGGGCATCGTGCCAGGCGCGGTCCATGTAGGCCAGCGACGGCGCGATGATGATGCCGGCTGAGAGGTGATCGCCGTCGCCGGGCAAAGTGGTGAAAGATGGCAGCTTCGAGAGCGCAACGTTCATGCGGAACGTGCCGGACCCGTTGCGCCAGTGCTTCATGCGATCGATGAACGCAGACGGCAACGCGCCGTCCGGCACCAGCTTCGTATACAGCAGCTTTGGATTGACGTTCGAGGCAATGTATTTGGCGCGAATGCTGCGGCCGTCATCGAGCACGACGCCGACAACGCGATCATGGTCGACGATCAGTTCGCGCACGCCGCAGTCGGTCTCGATCACGGCGCCGGCGGCGCGCGCCGATGCCGCCATCGCCTGCGTGATCGCGCCCATGCCGCCGATGGCGTGTCCCCAGACGCCCTTTTTGCCGTTCACCTCACCGAAGGCGTGATGCAGCATGACATAGGCCGAGCCCGCGCCGTAAGGGCTGGCGTAATTGCCGACGATTGCATCGAAGCCGAACAGAGCCTTGACCAGATCATGATCGAAACGATCGTCGAGCATCTCGCCGGCGGAAATCGTGAAGAGATCGAGCAGCAACCGTTGCTGCTCGATCGAAAGCCCGCGCAGAATGTTCGCCGTGCCGAGCGCGTTCAGCGTCTCGCGCAGACCGCCGATCGACAGGCCCGGCACGAGGTTCGGCGGCGCGCGCAGCACGAAGGCGCGCAGCACGTCGGCGATGATTTCGAGATCGCGCGTGAAGTCGTCATAGCGCGGCGCGTCCTGCGGGCTCAGCCGCGCAAGCGAGGTTTGCGTGCGACCTTCGCCGGTCAAGAGATACGAGCCGTCCGGGGCGGGCAAAAAATTTTGCGCCCGACGTTCCACGATGCGCAGACCGTGGCCGTGCAGATCGAGATCGGTGATGATCTGCGGGTTGAGCAGGCTGACGGTGTAGGCCGCGACGGAATTGCGAAAGCCCGGATGAAAGTCCTGCGTCACCGCCGCGCCGCCGACCACGTTGCGGCGCTCGACGACACGGACGCGCAATCCTGCTTTAGCGAGATAGGCCGCGCAGGTCAGGCCGTTATGGCCCGCGCCGATGATGCAGACGTCGGTGTCGGTCATGCGGGTGTCATAACTGCGTTCGTGATTGTTGTCGCGTCTTGCGTGATGCATCTAAGTTGCCGGCAGCGAACTCCCTCTCCCATGGGGAGAGGGTTGGGGTGAGGGGGTACGGTCTATCGATAGGCTCCAACCCCCTCACCCGGAAGCTGCGCTTCGCTTGCTTCCGACCTCTCCCCGGCGGGGAGAGGTGGTCGAACTCAAGCGCTGTCAACTGAGGCAGGCGTCCTATCGAGCGGTTCGCAAGCGTCTCCCTGCAGTTCCGATTGCCCGGGTCTCCACGCTGTGGTTTTGTCCGCCGCCGGGTTCGCCGGCGCAAGCCGGAGCCAACATGATTTCGCCGACCACCACCGCAGCAGCGCCGATGTCGGCGTCCCGCAACCGGCTTGTCCTCATCGTCTACACCGCGTCGATCTTCACCAGTGCGCTGTTGCTGATCTCGGTGCAGCCGCTGTTTACGAAAATGGTGCTGCCGCGGCTCGGCGGATCGCCGGCGGTCTGGTCGGTGGCGATGGTGTTCTTCCAGTCGCTGCTGCTCGGCGGCTACGCCTATGCGCATTATCTCATGCAGGTAAAGAACCGGATGGCGCCGGTGGTCGTGCATCTGGTGCTGCTGGTGATTGCGCTGTTGACCCTGCCGCTGTCGATCTCGGACGGTTGGGGGACGCCGCCGACGTCCGGCTATGCGTTCTGGCTGCTCGGCCTCTTCACCGTGTCGATCGGGCTGCCCTTCTTTGCGCTCGCCGCCAACAATCCGCTGCTGCAGGCGTGGTTTGTCCGGACCGGCCATCCGCAGGGGCCGGACCCGTATTTCCTCTATGCGTCGTCGAACATCGGCAGCTTCCTGGCGCTGTTGTCCTATCCGGTTCTGCTGGAGCCGATGTTTACGCTGCGCGCGCAGAACATGATCTGGACCGGCGGCTATGGCCTGCTGATCCTGCAGATCGCGGCTTGCGGCGTGTTGCTGCGGCGCTCGCCGATGATGGCGGTGATGCCGGAGCGAAGCGTCGACGAGACAGCGCCGGCGCCGTCGTGGATTCTGCGCGCACGCTGGATATTCCTCGCCGCCGTGCCGTCCGGGCTTCTGATCGCCGTCACCGCGCATATTTCGACCGACGTGGCTGCCGCACCTTTGCTGTGGGTGCTGCCGCTGTCGCTGTATCTGCTGACATGGGTGCTGGTGTTTCAGTCGCGGCCGCTGCTGCCGCACTGGCTGATGCTGCTGATGCAGCCGATTGCGATTGCCGGCGTCATCGTCTTGCTGGCAATCGGCGGCGAGCAGAACCTGCTGCTGACGCTCGGCGGCCATCAAATTTGTTTCTTCATCATCGCGATGGCCTGCCACGGAGAACTGGCGCGCACGCGCCCGGCCGCAAAATATCTGACGGGCTTTTATGTCGCGCTGTCGTTTGGCGGCATGGTCGGCGGCCTGTTCGCAGGGCTGATCGCGCCGTTCACGTTTTCATGGATCGCGGAATATCCGATCCTGCTGGCGCTGGCGGTGCTGTGTCGCCCGACCGAGGATGAGCGCTATGCGCGCTGGCTGAAATATTACTGGCTGTTTCTGGCCGTCGTCGCGGCGATCTCGCTCGCCCCGGCGATGATCGGCGGCAAGACATTCACATGGATCACCGACCATCGCGTCGTCTTCGTCGCCGATGTCGCGATCCTCGCAATGATCGCCGCCGTCTTGTTGCGGGCCGATCGCTGGAAGGTCGCGGCGACCGTCGTCCTGGCGCTGGTGATGATCCGCGCCTATCCGTCCGACGACGGACGCGTCGAGACCGTGCGCAGCTTCTTCGGCGTCCACAAGATCGTGGTCACACCGGACGGACAATATCATGTGCTGATGCACGGCACGACGATTCACGGCGCTGAGAAATATCTCAACGACGACGGCACGCCGGTGACGGGTCGTCCCGAACCGATCTCCTATTACTACAAGGACGGTGGCATCGGGCAGGCGATCTCGGCGATTCGCGAGCGCAAGGGCGGCCCGATCAAGGTCGGCGTCATCGGGCTTGGCTCGGGTTCGCTGACCTGCGCGTCGCTGCCCGGCGAAGACTGGCGGTTTTTCGAGATCGACCAGTCGATGGTCGATACCGCGAAGGATCCGAAATACTTCTCTTTCATCAGCAAATGCGAGCCGGATCTCAAGCCCGTCATCGGCGATGCGCGGCTGACCTTCGCGAAAGAGCCGGACGGGGTCTACGACATGATCATCGTCGATGCCTATTCGTCGGATGCAATCCCGATTCATCTGGCGACCGAAGAGGCGATGGAGATCTACAAGGCCAAGCTCGCGCCGCAGGGCGTGGTGGCGATGCATGTCTCCAACCGCCATCTCGAACTGGCGAGCGTGATCGTCGGCATTGCCGACGCCAATGATCTCAAGAGCTGGGTGTATTCGGAGGATTCCGGCCGCGACGCCGAATACATCTTCTCGACGTCGGTGGTGATCTCCGCCCGCGCCGAGGCCGATATCGGCAAACTCGCGACATCGGACGCATGGACCGAGACCGATCCGACCGAGGGCCAGCGGGTCTGGACCGATGACTATTCCAACGTGCTGGGCGCGGTCCTGCGTCGGCTCAGGGACGGGGAGAAGTAGGGCTGGGGCCGTTTCGGATCATGGCTTTGACCCGATCCCGGTTCTGCGACGCAGTGCTTCGCGCCACATCGTCCCGGATCAGGACGTCTCAATACTGGTCGAAATACCCGCGCGGCTGATAATATTGCTGCCGCGGCGCATATTGCGCACCGTAGCCCTGACGGGCGTAGCCGCGATCGCCATCAGACTGCTGCGCGTTGCCTTGCGCATCATAGCTGCGGCGATAGCCGCGCGGCAGCGCATAACCATTGCCGTCCATCTGCGTGCCGTCGGAATAGACGTAACCGGCGGGCGCCTGGCGTCGCGGTATGATCTGTCGTGCCGGCGGCAGCGGATCGACGGCGGACGCCACCGCATTGCCGGCGGCGTCGTAATCGGGCGAGGTCACGTAATCGGGCTGGGGCTCGCGGCGCGCCGTGCGTGACGCCGGGCGCGGATTGCGGGCCAGAGCCACCTGCGACGAGCCGGTTAGCGTCACGCTGGTGTTCATCACGCCGTCGGCTTTGACCATATCCCACAACGTCTGGGCATTGGCGCGCGACAGCCGCACGCAGCCGTGGGAGGCGGGGCTGCCGAGCCTGTTGACGGAATCAGTGCCGTGGATCGCGTGGCCCTGCTTGGTGAAGAAGATCGCATGCGGCATCGGCGCATCGTCGAATTCCTTGGAGTAGTGGTCTTCCTCCATCCGGAATGTCTGAAATTTGCCGTTGGGCGTCTCATGCGACGGATTTCCGGTCGACACCGGCCATGTGTAGCGGGGCTCGCCGTCAACCGCGACGATCATCTGCTGCGCGTCCTTGTCCACAGTGATGGCGATTTTCGCCTCGGCCACACCTGCCAATGCCAGCGTGATTGCAAAGGCGCCGGACAGCACAGAAAGAAACGCACACATTTTATTTTGGCCTCCAGGCCGTCATTGGTCCCGACCGCATCACGCCCTGGCAGGATTATGCCCGACAGGTGATACGGTTTCCAGCGCCTCGTACCAGAACGTTGGCCGCCGGATGATATCAGTCTTAATAACATGACGGGGCGCGAACGTGTCCGGGATGGGGCCGAAAACCGCTCATGACGATGACGTGAAACCTTTTGAGAGTCATTGCGTTACATCGGCTCGCGCATCATATGGCTAACATGCCGTTCGAGAGGAATTTCCGATGAAGACCCGCATCAAGACCGCTGCGCTGCCCGCCCCGATGTCGAACAAGGTCAAGTTGGCGCTTGTCGCGGCCGTGCTGGCGCTTCTGTCGATCCCGACGCTCGGCCATGCCCAGGGCATCGTCGGCGGTGCGCGCGACGGATCGCGAGAGGGCAATCGTGTCGCAGGTCCGGTCGGAGGACTCGTCGGCGGCGCCATCGGCGCCGGCGTGGGCGGTGCGGTTGGCGGCGTCAGGGGCGTGCTCGGCATTCCGGATCGCGGCTATCGCCGTGGATATCAGTGTCGCGGCTACTACACCCGATCCGGCTCGTTTCGCTGCTACCGCTAATTCAGCCTCTAATTCAGGCTCCCGCAGCAGATCGGCCCGGAGCAATCCGGGCCTTTTTTGTTGCGGCATGATCTCGGCCGAAAAGCGGAAGCCCGCTTGCCGGAATCAGGCCGTCAGTTTTTCAGCTTGTAGCCGGTCTTGAAGATCCACCACACCGCGATCATGCAGGCGACGAGGAAGAACATCGTCACGCCCACGCTCAGCCCGACGCTGACATCCGAGATTTCGTAGAAGCTCCAGCGGAAGCCGCTGATGAGATAAACGACCGGATTGAGCAGCGTAATGGTGCGCCAGCCCGACGGCAGCATGTTCACCGAGTAGAAGCTGCCGCCGAGAAACGTCAGCGGCGTCACGACCAGCAGCGGGATCACCTGCAGTTTCTCGAATCCGTCGGCCCAGATGCCAATGATGAAGCCGAACAGGCTGAACGTCACCGCGGTTAGCACCAGGAAGGTCAGCATCCAGAACGGATGATTGATGTGCAGCGGCACGAACAGGAACGCGGTCGCCAGAATGATCAGGCCGAGGAAAATCGACTTGGTCGCTGCCGCGCCGACATAGCCGATGACGATTTCCCAAAAGGACACCGGCGCCGACAGCAGCTCGTAGATCGTGCCAGTGAATTTTGGAAAATAGATGCCGAACGAGGCGTTGGCGATGCTTTGCGTCAGCACCGACAGCATGATCAGTCCCGGCACGATGAACGTGCCGTAGCTGACCCCGTCGATCTCCGAAATGCGCGAGCCGATCGCGGCCCCGAAGACGACAAAATACAGCGACGTCGAAACCACGGGCGAGATGATGCTTTGCATGACGGTGCGCCAGGTGCGCGCCATCTCGAACAGGTAGATCGCGCGAACGGCCCGATAGTTCATGCTGGTGCTCCGTTTCCAAAGTTCGTGATCCGCCTCAGCAACCCTCCCACGAACTTTAGAAACGAAGGAGTACCGGACTCAATTTCATGCCAGTGCCGCTTATCGATCCGAAGGCCCTGGTGAGAGCCAGCGTCAACGGTGCAGGAGCGTCGGATCGGCGGCACTAGGTCCTGACCAGGCTGACGAAGATGTCTTCCAGCGAGCTTTGCGTGGTGTCGAGATCCTTGAAGCGGATGCCGGAGGCGCGCAGATCGCCAAGCAGGCTGGTGATGCCGGTGCGTTCGCTCGTGGTATCGTAGTTATAGACAAGCTCAGTGCCGCCATCGCGCAATTCGAGATTGTACGGCGCGAGGATGTCGGGAATGACGTCGATGCGGCCCTGCAGATGCAACTTCAGCCGCTTCTGTCCCAGCTTCTGCATCAGCGCTGTCTTCTGTTCGATCAGAACGATCTCGCCCTTGTTGATGACGCCGATGCGATCGGCCATCTCCTCGGCTTCCTCGATGTAGTGCGTGGTCAGGATCACGGTGACGCCGGCGGCGCGTAGCTGCCGCACCACCTCCCACATGCCCTTGCGCAATTCGACATCGACGCCGGCGGTCGGCTCGTCGAGAAACAGGATTTGCGGCTCGTGCGACAGCGCCTTGGCGATCATCACGCGCCGTTTCATGCCGCCGGACAGCGTGATGATGTTGTTGTCCTTCTTGTCCCATAGCGAGAGGTCTTTGAGGATCTTTTCGATCAGCGCCGGATTCGGCGGCTTGCCGAACAGGCCACGGCTGAACGTTGCAGTCGCCCAGACCGACTCAAAGGCGTCGGTGTGCAATTCCTGTGGCACGAGGCCGATCAGCGAGCGCGCCGCGCGATAGTCCTTGACGATGTCGTAGCCGTTGACCTTCACCGTGCCGGTCGAGAGATTGGCGATGCCGCAGATGACGCTGATCAGCGTCGTCTTGCCGGCGCCGTTCGGGCCGAGCAGGGCAAAGATTTCGCCTTTGGCGATGTCGAGATTGATATTCTTCAGGGCGGTGAAGCCTGAACTATAGGTCTTCGACAGGTTGGAAACGGAGATGATGGAAGAGGCTGCGCTGGAATGCATGGCGGCTCAATATGATGCAAATACGGATCGTCTATCTCGAGACAAGGACGTCTCGACCGGTCGCGATCCGACAGGCTGTCGCGAAATGACCGCGATCGTACATAGGAGCGCCCATGCTGCAGCGCAACGGGCTCGGAAAATCTATTCGGCCGCGTGAGCGCGTGCGGGCAACTCGATTAAGGCGACGATGTAATCCCGAATATCTTCTACGACCTTGGGATCAGCCTTCAGTTCAGCAAGAGACCGCAGACGCGGCAACTCTTTCATGTCTTCAACATAGAGAGCCAAGGCTTCTGGTGCATTCCGAAGAGCTTCATCGATATCATCGCCCGCCGATGTACATCCCGGCAGGTCAGGAAACCAAACGCCGATTGCAAATTCGGGACCGGCGTCTTCAATGATTGCGATGTAGTGCGTCATGTCTGCTCAATCGATCTCCCAGCCTGCGTCTTTATATCTGCCGAACGAGACCTTTGCCCAAATCTTTCTGCGGATGCATCACGGTTATTACATGCCGAAAATTGGGATGCTTGAACACATGATGCGAGCCCTTGATTCGAACTTCAGCCCAACCCTCGAATTAAGGCGTCGGACAATATCGCGGCTGTTGGTCAGCATGGAGATGCTCCGAAAATCATCTCCAGTTGATCTTACGCACTCTTCCGATCAAGAGGCTTAGCCAAGCCATTCCGGCAAACTTAACCTCAGGGCCAACAGGATCAATCCGTTATTTGTCTCACGGATATCTGCTTATCCCCAACTAATGCTTCTCGACAAAGCTGTCGACGACCTTCTTTTCGCCGGCCTTCTCGAACGCGATGGTGAGCTTGTTGCCGTCGATCCTGGCCACCGCGCCGTAGCCGAATTTCTGATGAAACACGCGGTCGCCGAGCGTGAAGTCCGAATCCGCGCCGGTCGATTTCGCGACCAGTTCGCCCTCGATCGTAAGCGGCGCGCGCTTCGTGCGAGACAACGAGAACGGCGATTGGTCCTCGTTGAAGCCGCCGCCGGCCTGTCCGCCTGAACCGCCGCCGCCAAAGCCGCGCGCGCGCTGCGCCTGCGCGCGCTGCCAGCCCGGCGTCGTATAGGTCGAGCCGAAGGATTCGACGTTATCGAAGCGCGACGGCCCGTAGCCGCTCGATCCGCCCCAGCCGCTGCCGCCTTTGCTCTCGGTGATCTCGACATTGTCGGCCGGCAATTCGTCGAGGAAGCGCGACGGCAGCGTCGTATTCCAGGTGCCGTGAATGCGGCGGTTGCTGGCGAAATACAGCTTTGCGCGCCGACGCGCGCGGGTGATGCCGACATGGGCGAGGCGGCGCTCTTCTTCGAGCCCGGCGCGGCCCTGATCGTCGAGCGCGCGCTGATGCGGAAACAGCCCTTCTTCCCAGCCGGGCAGGAACACGCTGTCGAATTCGAGGCCCTTCGCCGAATGCAGCGTCATCAGCGATACGGCGTCGGCATCGGCGCCGTTGTCACGGTCCATTACCAACGAGATGTGTTCGAGAAACCCTTGCAGATTCTCGAACTCCTCCATCGAGCGGACGAGTTCTTTCAGGTTTTCGAGCCGGCCTGCGGCATCGGCCGAGCGATCCTTCTGCCACATCTCGGTGTAGCCGCTCTCGTCGAGCACGATCTCGGCCAGTTCGGTATGCGAGACCACCTCGCGCTGCGTGCGCCAGCGCTCGAAATTGAGCATCAGTTCGCGCAGGCTGCCGCGCGCTTTCGGCTTCATCTCGTCGGTCTCGACGACGGCGCGCGCCGCGTCGCTGAGCGGGATGCGCCGCTTGCGGCCGATGTCGTGCAGCATCTGCACGGTCGCGTCGCCGAGGCCTCGCTTCGGCACGTTGACGATGCGCTCGAAAGCTAGATCGTCGGCCGGCGAGTTGATCACGCGCAGATAGGCCAGCGCATCGCGGATTTCGGCGCGCTCGTAAAAGCGCGGGCCGCCGATGACGCGGTAAGGAAGCCCGAGCGTGACGAAGCGGTCCTCGAATTCGCGCATCTGGAACGAGGCCCGGACCAGAATCGCGACTTCGTTGAGCTTGTTGCCGGCGCGCTGGAGTTGTTCGATCTCCTCGCCGATGGCGCGGGCTTCCTCTTCGGAATCCCACGAGCCGGTAACGGTGACTTTCTCGCCGTCCTCGTCTTCGGTGCGCAGCGTCTTGCCGAGCCGGCCTTCATTATGCGCGATCAGATGCGAGGCGGCGGCGAGGATGTGACCGGTCGAACGGTAGTTGCGTTCGAGCCGGATCACCTTCGCGCCGGGAAAATCGTGATCGAAGCGCAGGATGTTGTCGACCTCCGCGCCGCGCCAGCCATAGATCGACTGGTCGTCGTCGCCGACGCAGCAGATGTTGCGTTGTGTCTCCTTCTCCCCGTTCTTCACGGGGAGAGGGTCGGGGTGAGGGGCTCCTGCAATGCTTGCCGGTGCCAAAGGTAGCCCCTCACCCGGTTCGTCCGTGCGCGCAAGCGCGTTATCGGACGAACCGACCTCTCCCCGTGAAGGACGGGGAGAGGTGAAGGAAGAAGGCGCCTGCGCCAGCAGCCGCAGCCACAGATATTGCGCGACGTTGGTGTCCTGATATTCGTCGACCAGAATGTATTTGAAGCGATGCTGATATTGACGCAGCACATCGGGGTGTTCACGAAACAGCCGGATGTTTTCCAGCAACAGATCGCCGAAATCGGCCGCGTTGAGCGTCTTCAGTCGCTCCTGATACGCCGTATAGAGCTTGCCGCCCTTGCCGTTGCCGAACACGGCTGCTTCGCCGCCCGGCACCTGCGCCGGCGTCAGGCCGCGATTCTTCCAGCCGTCGATCAGCCCGGCGAGCATCCGCGCGGGCCAGCGCTTGTCGTCGATATTCTCGGCGGCGAGGAGTTGCTTGAGCAGCCGGATCTGATCATCGACATCGAGCACCGTGAAATTCGACTTGAGCTGCACGAGTTCGGCATGGAAACGGAGAATGCGGCCGCCGATCGAATGGAAGGTGCCGAGCCACGGCATGCCCTCGACGGTCTGGCCGAGCATGCCGCCGAGGCGGTGCTTCATCTCCCGCGCCGCCTTGTTGGTGAAGGTCACGCTCAAAATCTCTTGAGGTCGCGCCCGCCCGGTCGAGAGGATATGCGCGACCCGCGAGGTCAGCACGCGGGTCTTGCCAGTGCCGGCGCCGGCGAGGACCAGAACCGGGCCGTCCAGCGTTTCGACCGCGTCGCGCTGTTCGGGATTGAGTCCCGTCAGATAGGGCGGAGCGGCAGCAGCGCGCGCCCGCGCGGCGATGCCGCCGGCGGCCGGCTGGTGGGAGGGCGTATTATGCGGTCCAGACATCAGGATGCGTTGCGATCATTCATGCGAATCGTGGTCGCCCACGATGACACCATGGGGACGCGAAGGGGAGCCTGTTAGCAGGATTGCCCCGATATAGGCACTCGGCGCGGCGCTGCACAGGGTGCCGTTCAGGTTGCGTATGGCCCGCTGGGACTTGCGCAGCCGGATCGGCTTATTTGCGCACACGCAGCCGATTGACGGCCTGAGCCGCTATTTCTTGGCGGGCATTGCCACGCTGCGACCGATCGCGTCCGAGCGCGGCAATTCCTTTTGAGCATCGGCCATCGCGTGAATTCGCATCGCGATATCGGAGGGAAACGGCGCAACTTTCCGTGTCGTCATGTCCATATGCAGCGTCATATTCTCCGACGTCGCCGACAGCCACCCTTCGGTGGCGTGGCGCAACTCCTTGAACGTCTGAATCCGTTTGTCGTCGGCGGCCACGATCAGGATCGAGACCTGGGCCGGATCGCCAAGCTTGATTTCCTGCACATAGCGGACATGGCATTCCGCCGTGAAGGTCGAGCATTTGCGGGCCCGCAGATAGTTCGGACCGATCCCGAGCCGGAGCCACAATTCGTCGATCGCGCGATCGAACATGACGTTGTAATAAGCCATGTTGAGATGGCCGTTATAGTCGATCCATTGCGGCTCGATCTGCATGATCGAGGACAAGAACGGGGTCGATGCGAACGGCAGTTCGGTCAGGCCGGCAACGGGGCTGGGATTGGTCGTCGTCATCGGTATTTCCCCTCCTTGATAGAAGCGTCTGTTCCCTTGACCGACTATACATCCTTTGTCACGGTCCGCCGCATTGAGGGAGGATCGAGATTTGGGACTGACCAGCACCGCTATACCCAGCCGGCCGCAGCCGCAGGCGCTTGCCTCTACCCTTGGATCGCTGACCGCCCGCTTCGGCAATCGTCTGATCACCTCGCAGGCGGTGCGCGACCAGCATGCCCACACCACGACGTGGCTCGCAGCGCAGCCGCCCGACGCGGTGGTGATGGCGCAGGAGACGGCCGATATCCAGGATGTGGTGCGAATCTGCGCGCCGAATGGCGTGCCTGTGATCGCGTTCGGCACCGGGACCTCGCTGGAAGGGCAGGTCAATGCACCCGCCGGCGGCGTCTGCATCGATCTGCGCGACATGAACCGGGTTCTCGAAGTCCATGCCGACGATCTCGATTGCGTGATCCAGCCCGGCATCACCCGCAAGGCGCTGAACGAACATCTGCGGGATCAGGGCGTGTTCTTCCCGATCGATCCCGGCGCCGACGCCTCGCTCGGCGGCATGGCCTCGACCCGCGCCTCCGGCACCAATGCGGTCCGCTACGGAACCATGCGCGACAATGTGCTGGCGCTGAAGGTTGTGCGCGGCGACGGCGAGATCATCACCACCGGCACGCGGGCCAAGAAATCCTCGGCCGGTTACGACCTAACGCATTTGTTCGTCGGCGCCGAAGGCACGCTCGGCATCATCAGCGAATTGACCATCAAGCTGCGCGGCATCCCCGAGACCATCGCCGCCGCGGCCTGCTCGTTCGAGACCGTCGAAGGCGCATGTCAGGCCACGATTCTGGCGATCCAGACCGGCATTCCGGTGGCGCGCATCGAACTGCTCAACGCCGCGCAGGTGAAGGCCTGTAATGCCTATTCCAAGCTGACGCTGCCCGAGACGCCGCTGCTGCTGCTGGAATTTCATGGCAGCGAGGTCGAGGTCGCCGAGCAGTCGAAGAATTTCAAGGAGATCGCGGCCGACTGCGGCGGCGGGGATTTCACCTGGACGACGCGGCCCGAGGATCGCACGAAACTGTGGCAGGCGCGGCATGATGCCTATTGGTCGGTGAAGGCGCTGCGCCCCGGCGCGGGCGTCGTCGCCACCGACGTCTGTGTGCCGATTTCGCGACTGGCGGATTGCGTCAGCGAGACCGAGGACGATTTATTGCGGCTGCGTCTGCAGTCGCCGATCGTCGGCCATGTCGGCGACGGCAACTTTCATTGCTCGCTGCTGTGCGATCTCGACGATCCCGACGAGATGGCGCGCGGCGAAGAATTTATGCATCGCCTCGTCGAGCGCGCGCAGGGCATGGGTGGAACCTGCACCGGCGAACATGGCATCGGGCAGGGCAAGCAGAAATATCTGCAGGCGGAACTTGGTGTTCCGGCGCTTGACGCCATGCGCGCGGTCAAGCAGGCGCTCGATCCGCAGAACATCTTCAATCCTGGAAAAATATTACCTGCCGGGTAAGCGCAGCGTGCGGTCGGGTCAGCTTTAGTTAAGTCTAAAGCATGGACGCAAGTTCGTTCGCCCCAGGCACACAACAGGGTTGCAACCAGACCATATTGCCGCCATTGATTGCTGAAATGGCGACAAGCGATAGGCGCGGTCCAAGAGATTCACGGAGGCGATGTCTAAGTTGCCGCATCGTTTTTTCGAATCTCGCTTGTATTACGGCTGGGTCGTGGTCGGCGTCACCTTCGTGACGATGGCGATCGGCGTGAACGCGCGCACGGCCTTTTCGCTGCTGTTTTCGCCGATTCTCGATGAATTCGGTTGGGAGCGCGGCGTCACGGCCGGGGCGTTCTCGTTCGGATTTCTGGTCTCGGCGATCATGAGTCCGCTGATCGGGCGGATGATGGATCGCTCGGGACCGCGCCTCGTGATGGAAATCGGCGTGTTTCTGATGGCCGGCGGGCTGTTGCTCGCACCGCTGACCACACAGCCCTGGCATCTTTATCTCACCATCGGCGTGATGGTCGGCGGCGGCAGCATTTGTCTGGGCTATTCCGGGCAATCGCTGTATCTGCCGAACTGGTTCATCCGCAAACGCGGGCTTGCGATCGGGATCGCTTTTGCCGGCGTCGGAATCGGGTCAGTCACGATGCTGCCCTGGGTGCAGCGGCTGATCGAGACCTCGGGATGGCGCAGTTCCTGCGTGGCGATGGGCTTGCTGGTGCTTATCGTGTTGGCGCCATTCAACCTGCTGCTGCGCAAGCGGCCGGAAGATATCGGGCTGCAGCCGGACGGCGATGGCGCGCACGGCAGTATCCACAGACCGGCGTCGAATGTCATCGATCGCGAATGGGTTGCGGTCGACTGGACGCTGGCGCGGGCGATCCGCACCGCGCGGTTCTGGTGGGTCGCGGGCGGCTTCTTCTGCGGCCTTTATGTCTGGTACGCCGTGCAGGTGCATCAGACCAAATATCTGCTCGACATCGGTTTCAGCCGCGGCACCGCGGCCTGGGCGCTCGGCCTGGTCAGCCTTGTCGGCGTTCCCGGCCAAATCTATTTCGGCCATCTGTCGGATCGGATCGGTCGCGAGGCCGTCTGGTCGATCAGCGGCATCGGCTTTGCGATCTGTTACGCGGCCCTGATCTTGATGGCTGTGTCGCCGCACCCCGCGCTGATTGTCGTGATGGTGCTGTCCCAGGGTCTGTTGGGCTATGCCTGCACGTCGATCATGGGCGCGGTGGTGCAGGAAATCTTTCAGGGCCGGCATTATGGCAGTATTTTCGGCACGCTGATGCTGGCGGCGCTGGCCGGCGGCGCCTGTGGACCGTGGGTGACGGGCGCTCTGCACGACTATTTCGGCAACTACACGCTGGCTTTTGCGGTCGGCATCGTCATGAGCCTGCTCGGGGCCGTGACGATCTGGATGGCGTCGCCCGGCAAGATTCGCGCAGTGGCTGGTCAGATCGACCGGGTGCCGGCTTGATGCTCCGGCCCACAGCGAATGAACGCCGCTGTGACTCCGCCACACTTCTTGCTGTATAAGAGCGTGGGGTTCGCCGCACGCATTCAGAGGGAGACGCCGTGCAGACGACGCTGCTCGGACTGGCGATCGCGTTCATCATCGCGCTGCTGGCTGCCCTGATCGGGCCGTTTTTCATCGACTGGAACCAATATCGTCCGCAATTCGAGGCGGAGGCCAGCCGTATTCTCGGCACGCCGGTGCGGGTCGCCGGCAGGCTCGATGCGCGGCTCTTGCCGGTGCCGTCGCTGCGCCTGAACGAGGTTCAGGTCGGCGGCATCAATGATTCCGGCAAGATCCGCGCGGACAAGCTCGACGTCGAATTCAGCCTGGGATCGCTGATGCGCGGCGAGGTTCGCGCCAATGAACTGACCATCAATGGCGCGGCGCTCGATCTTGGCCTCGACTCCAATGGTCGCATCGACTGGCCGTCGTCGACGGGCGGCTACAATCTCGGCGCGGTTGCGATCGATCGCATAAACTTGACGGGGCGCATTGCACTGCATGACGCGGCCAGCCGCAGCACCATCGAGCTGGAAGACATCGCATTCAGCGGCGACGTGCGGGCGTTAGCCGGCTCCGTTCGCGGCGACGGCAATTTCCGGCTGTCCGGCAATCGTTATCCGTTCCGCGTCTCGTCGTCGCCGGGTGTCGGCAATGTCGGCACCCGCCTCCATCTGACGATCGATCCGGCGGATGTTCCGCTGTCGATCGATCTCGATGGATTGCTGATCTTCGACAAACGCGCGCCGCGGTTCGATGGCGCGCTGGTGCTGGCGCGCCCGTTGCCGCCCCGCTACGTCACCGATCCGCCGCCGCCATGGCGCGTCACGGCGAAGCTCAAGGCCGATCCTGCAACGGCTTCGCTCGATCAGATCGAAGCCTCCTACGGCGCGGACGAGACGTCTCTGAAACTTGCTGGTGTTGCAGCGCTTCGGTTCGGCGCGTCGCCGCAAGCGCAAGCCACGCTGACCGCCAAGAATATCGATGCCGATCGCCTGCTCGGACAAGACGTGAAACCCGGCGCGTTGTTGCCGATGCTGCGTGACGCGCTGGCCGAGGCGCCCGCGCTGCCGATCCCGGCGCAGATTTCATTTGCGGCGGACCAGATCATCCTTGGCGGCAAACCCGTTCAGAGCGTGCTCGCCGACCTGCGCAGGGAAGACCAGGCATGGCGGATCGATCGCTTTGAGGCACGGGCCCCCGGCGCCAGTCGCGTCACGCTTGCCGGAGTCGCAGCGCAACCGACGGCTTCGGCGGGCTTCAGCGGCGCGATGACGCTGGATTCCGCCGAGCCGGACAGTTTTGCAGCCTGGCTGCAGGGCCGCGCCGATGCGCCGCTGCGTGTGCAGAAGCCGCTGCGGCTCCGCGGCCAACTCGAAGTGGCGCCGGATCGCGTCACGCTCGACGCGATGAGCGGCGAGATCGACGGCAGCGCGGTCGACGGCCGGCTTGCGATGCTGTTTCCGGACAATGCGCCATCGCGCGCCGAGGTTCGGTTGAAGGCCGATCTGCTTGATCTGGATTCGGTGATGGCCGTGGCGCGCTCGCTCGCCGGCCCCGACGCCGACTGGCCGGACGAGGCGCAACTCTCGCTCGATATCGGCCGCGCCGTGTCGGCCGGGCAGGAGATGCGGCCGTTTAGCGTCGATCTGAATTATGGCGCGCGGACCATCGCACTCGATCGACTGCGCGTCGGTGAGGCGAGCGGCGTGATGCTGGATGGCGCAGGTGCGTTCGACCGTCTGGCTGCGACCGGCAAGTTCGCACTCAGCACGGCATCGGCATCGATGACGCAAGTCGGTGCGTTGGTCGCGCCGTTTGCGCCGGCGGTCGCGGCGCGGCTTGCTGTCTTGCCGACGGCGCCCGGCGCGGTGAAATTGCGTCTGGCGCTCGACGTCGCGGCGCATCCGACGCAGCCGGACCGCGCCAGCCTGACCTCGACACTGACGCTCGACGGCCCGCAACTCGCCGGTACGGCACGCATCACGGCGACGCCGGAACTCGCCGCCATCCGTACCCTGAATGTCGATGCGCTGAAGACAAGCGACATCGCGCTCACCACGAAACTGTCGGCGCCGCAAGCGCGCAATCTGATTGCGTTGCTGGGGCTCGACGCGATTGTGGGTGCGGATACCGGCGCCGCTCAACTCGACGCCACACTGAACGGCGCATGGACAGCGCCGCTTCGGGTGACAGCCAAGATCACCGGCGCGGCGCTCGACGCCGAATTGCAGGGGAATGCCGAACCCTTCGCTGAACCGCGCAAGGCCGCGCTCAATCTCGCGGTGCGTCGCGCGAATTTTGCGCCGGTGCTGGCGCTCAAGCCGGGCGATCCGCGTGCACAGGTGACGTCCCTGACATCCAGACTAACCGTCGCCGGCGATCGGCTCGCGATGGAGGGTCTCGACGGCGCCATCGCCGGGGCGCGTCTGCGCGGCAAACTCGCGGTGACAACAGCCGAGCCAAGATCGATCGACGGCGAGTTGGGTCTCGACTCGCTGGAACTCGCGCCGCTGTTCAATCTGGCCATCGGCAGCGCCACCGCGACCGCGGCGGAGCCCCTTGGCCGCGGTCTCGTGCAGGGCTATCGCGGGCGCGTGTCGTTTCAGGCGCTGCGCGGCGGACTGCCGGGCGGCAACGAATTGCGTCCCGTCGGCGGCATCGTCAAGAGCGATGGCCAGTCTCTCGTGTTCGAGACGATCAAGGGCAGCATCGGCGGCGGCGACGTCACAGCCGACATCGATGTGCGGCCGGGGCTCGCGGGTCTCGCAATCAATGCGCGGATCGACATGGCGAATGTGGATGGCGCGGCCCTGCGCTATCGCGCGCAGGCAATGCCGGGGCGCGCCGGCTTGAAGATGACGTTGACGAGCCAGGGGCGCAGCGCCGAGGCGCTCGCCAACGCGCTGTCCGGCGACGGTATCCTCATTTTATCAAAGGCTAAAATACAGGGACTTGACCCGCGCGCGTTCGATGTCGTCGTGCGCGCCAGCGACGAGGGCCGCGTCGCCGACGAGGCGCGGCTGATGCAGGTCATGCAGACGGCGTTGAACGCCGGTCCGCTGACTGTCGCATCGGCGCAAATCGGCCTCGCGATCAGGGACGGCAATCTGCGGATCGGTGCGACGACGCTCGAAGGCGACGGCGCGCGCGCGATTGTTTCTGGCGGTTACGATATCGCCGCCGATCAGGCCGACATCCGCACGACCTTTATGCCGACCACGGCTGGGGGCGGCGGCAGTAGCCCGGAAATACGGCTGTTCGCGGCGGGTCCGCCCGATGCCTTGAACAAAAGCATCGAGGTGTCGTCGCTCGCGACATGGCTCGCCGTGCGCACGATTGATCGCGAGACGCGGCGGCTTGACCAGTTGGAGCGTGAAACGATGCCGGTGCCGACAGCAATTCCGCCCGCGGCGACGCAGAGCCCTGGCGACCAAACGCCTGCGCAAGCGCTGACCCCGAAACCTGGTCCGATGCGGCCACGCATTACCGTGCCACGGCCAGCGCCGCCTCCCGCGCCGGCACCGAGCACGAATTTGCAGGTGGCCCCGTTGCCGCCGGCGATCGAGGTGCGACCACCGCCGGGCAACGCGCCGCGACCGCGTGCGCCTTTGGTGCTGACGCCGCAGCCGCAGAACCTGCCGCGGCAATAGCTCGATCCGAAAATGTTTAGGCTAGCTATCGATGAGAACGTCGTTCTTGGAATGCGATTCTGCAATCGTGCCGGCGGTCCGCGAGCGAAAGTAATCGAGCACGAACAGCCGGATCGCCGACGACAGATTGCCCTGCTGGCGATTGGTATCGATCTCGCCGACGAGTTCGGAGAGCGTCATGTTGCGCAGACTCGAAATCTCTTTCATGCCGCTCCAGAACGCCTCTTCGAGGCTGACGCTGGTTTTATGTCCCGCGACGACGATCGAGCGCTTGACGACGGGAGACTTCATCGGTCGTCCTCCGGCGCAAGACGATGTTGTTCCAGCATCGCGCTTGCGCGATCGGAACGCTCCTTCGCCTGCGCGCGTTCGACCTTGGTGCGTCCGAAACGAGCGCGATTGACCTCGGCCTGCTTGGTTGCCTGATCGTGCTCCGTGCGCTTCCTGATCCGTTTCAGGTTCACCACGTCACCCATGCGCGCTAACTCCAATCAATCCCATCGCTGACTGCGATCAGTCCGGACATCTCGGTCCGGATGGCGTCGAAAATCTCGACGCCCGAATGGAGCATTCCATTACTAACAACGAGTCAGACACTTGCCTTGCCCGGACATTATACCGGCAAGTTCCATCGCCTGACACCGTGCTTTAGTACCTCCACCTTGGTTCGCTTTGTTAAGAGTCTGCTAGGCACGTTTTTGGTTCATCCAGGCTTCGTCATCTTTTGCGGTTGGACCAGACGGTCGAATTCGGTCGCTGTCACGAAGCCCAGCGCGACGGCTTCCTCCTTCAAGGTGGTGCCGTTCGCATGTGCGGTCTTGGCCACTTTGGCGGCGTTGTCGTAGCCGATGGTCGGCGCCAGCGCTGTCACCAGCATCAGCGAGCGCTGCATCAACTGCTTGATTTTGCTCTCATCTGCTTTGATGCCATCGACGCAATGGTCGGTAAATGAGTGCGAGACGTCCGATAGCAGGCGGATCGACTGCAGCATGCCGTGGGCCATCACGGGTTTGTACACGTTCAATTCAAAGTGCCCCTGGCTGCCCGCCATCGTCATCGTGGTCTGGTTGCCGAACACCTGGCAGCACACCATCGTCATCGCCTCGCACTGGGTCGGATTGACCTTGCCCGGCATGATCGATGAACCCGGTTCGTTCTCGGGCAGGATCAGTTCGCCGAGACCGGAGCGCGGGCCGGAGCCCAGCAGCCGGATGTCGTTAGCGATCTTGAACAGACCCGTCGCGACCGAATTGATCGCGCCGTGCACGAAGACATAGGCGTCGTTCGATGCGAGAGCTTCGAACTTGTTCGGCGCGGTGACGAAGGGCAGCTTCGTGATGGCGGCGACGTGCCTGGCGAACAATTTCGCGAATCGCGGTTTGGAATTCAGCCCCGTGCCGACGGCGGTGCCGCCTTGCGCGAGCGGCAACAGATCCATCGCCGCGACGGTCAATCGCGCGATGCCGCTCTCGACCTGTGCGGCGTAGCCGGAAAACTCCTGCCCGAGCGTCAGCGGCGTCGCGTCCTGCGTATGGGTTCGTCCGATCTTCACGATCGGCGCAAAGGCTTTCTCTTTGGCGCGCAAGGCATCGTGCAACTTGGTCAAAGCCGGCACCAGATCATGCGCGACGCCTTGCGCGGCGGCGATATGCATGGCGGTCGGAAATGAGTCGTTCGACGACTGACTCATATTGACGTGGTCGTTTGGATGGATCGGCGATTTGTCGCCGCGTTTGCCGCCGAGCAATTCGTTGGCGCGGTTGGCAATGACCTCGTTGAGGTTCATGTTGGTCTGCGTGCCGGACCCTGTCTGAAACACGACCAGCGGAAAGTGATCGTCCAGTTCCCCGTCGATCACGGCGCGCGCGGCTTTTGCAATGGCGTCGGCGCGCCTGTCGTCGATCAATCCCAATTCGCGATTGGTCTCGACCGCCGCCAGTTTGACGATGCCGAGCGCGCGGACGAGCGGCATCGGCATGCGGTCTGCGCCGATCTTGAAATTCTGTCGGGAGCGTTCGGTCTGCGCCCCCCAGTAGCGATCGGCTGCGACTTCGATCGGACCAAAGCTGTCGCTCTCGCTGCGGGTCGCTGTGGTTTTGGAAGCAGGCGTCTTGCGGGCAGGAGCCATGAAACATGTCCGTTATCTGATCGTAGGCTGCGCTGCCTTCGGGCAAGCGTCAGCCGCGCACCGGCGTACGCGACACGATCATAGACGAAACGCAGACTATTTTTTCCGGAAACGATCCAAACGCACGACCTCGGCGCCTTCGCTCGGCTTCGCCGGCGTGTCGTCGGCGACCGCCTGCTCCGCAACCGCCGGCGCGGCCGGTACGGTCAGCGTGGCCGGGGCGGGCCCGGACGGCATCTTTGCCGGGCTGTCGGCGTCGGCGAGGGCGTCGACGGGCTCGAATTGCAGACCGAACTGAACGGACGGATCAAAGAAGCTCTTGATCGAGGAAAACGGAACGACAAGGCGCTCCGGAACGCCGCCGAACGACAGCCCGACCTCGAAGCGGTCCTCGGTGACGACCAGATCCCAGAACTGGTGCTGCAGGATCACGGTCATTTCCTGCGGATATTGCGCGAGCAGCCGCGGCGACAGTTTTACACCCTCGGCGGTCGAGATGAATGTGATGAAGAAGTGATGGTCGCCGGGCAGGCCGTTGGCGGCGGCATCGGTGAGAACGCGGCGCAGCACGCCACGCAATGCGTCTCGGGCCAGAACGTCGTATCGGATGTGATCGGTCGCCATCGTCGTCAGTCTCGTTTGGCCATGCGGTCGGCAGGTCGAAGGCAACATCTTTGCCGACTCACACGCTTATTCTAGCGTGGTTCGGTCAAGTGGTCAGCCCCGCTTTCACAATGGCTGATGTCGCTTGTCCGGATCAAAGAGCGAACGCGGGAAAGGTTGCACGCCGGCGGATTGCGGACACGCTCTTTTCATCGAACTCCATCCCGATTCCGGCTTGGCGCTTGCGCTGTCACGATCTAGACCTGTGCCATGCCCATCGCGCCTCTCGCTCCATCGATGCCGCTCCCGACGACCGAACCGCCGGGATTGCTGGAGTTGTTCGCGGCGTTTGCAAAGATGTCGCTGGCCGGTTTTGGCGGCGTTCTGGTCTGGGCGCGTCGGGCAATCGTCGATCAGCATCGCTGGATGACGCCGGAGCAATTCAACGAGACGTTCGCGCTGTGCCATTTTCTGCCGGGCCCGAACATCGTCAATCTCTCGGTCGTGTTCGGCGCCCGTTTTCGCGGCATCCCCGGAAGCATCGCCGCCCTTGCCGGTCTGCTAGGCCCGCCTGTCCTGATCGTGACGGCGCTCGCGGCGCTTTACGCCCGCTATGGAGATATCGACTCTTTGCGCCGCACATTGGCCGGCGTGTCATGCGTGGCGGTCGGGCTGCTGCTGGCAGTCGTCGCGCGCATGATGATGCCGTTGCTCGTCAAACGTGACGGCATCGCGCTTGCGATCCTCGTGGCCGTATTAATCGCGATCGGCATCGCGCGCCTGCCGCTGCCAGCGGTGCTGGTGATCGCGATTCCGATGTCGCTGGTCGTGACGTGGTTTGTGCGACGCAAGGCGCCGGCATGACCGACACCGACGCGAACCCGCTCTGGACGCTGGCCTGGACCTTCGGCCTGATGTCGCTGTTCGCAGTCGGCGGAGCCAATTCCGCGATTCCGGAAATCCATCGCATCGTTGTGGATGCACGGCACTGGATGACCGACCAGCAATTCTCCGATGTGTTCGCGATCTCGCAACTGTCGCCGGGACCAAACGTGCTGATCGTGACGCTGATCGGCTATCAGGTCGCCGGCGTGCTGGGTGCTGCGATCGCGACAACCGCTATGTGTGGCCCAAGCGCCGTGCTCGCTTACACTGTCGGGCGCATCTTCACGCGATCGAGCGACGCACGTTGGCCGGCCTTGGTGCAAGCGGCGCTGGTTCCAGTCTCGATCGGTCTGATGGCGGCCAGCGGATTGATCCTTGCTTGGGCATCGGATACGTCATGGGCCGCTGCCTTTATAACAGGCGGTGCGGCGGTGCTGGCCTTCACCACGCGGCTCAATCCGCTGTGGCTGTTGGTGGCGGGCGCTTGTCTGGGTTTCGCTGGCGTTATCTGAGAAAAATCGCTAGGCAGGACGCAAGATAGCTTTGACCACAACCAAGAACGCAATGAGCGCCAAGCTCATCACGGGGGACGTGAAATGACCGACACGCCGAACAGCGTGCCTTACAAATCAATCTTACCGGCGTGGATTCGCGGACCGCAGGATTTCTTCGGCGGCCTCGCGCTGATGGCCATCGCGCTGTTCGCGCTGTGGGCGTCCAGCGATCTGCAGGGCATGCAGGGCTTCTCCTTCGGCGCCGGCACCGCGCCGCGCATGTTCGGCTATCTCCTGCTGGCGCTCGGCGCGGGCATCGCCGCCGTCGGCGTCTTCACCGAAGGCCCGGGATTGCAGGTCTACGCCTGGCGTGGACCTCTGTTCGTCATGCTGGCGATCCTGTGCTTCGCCGTGTCGATCCGTCCGATGGGCATGATTTTCTCGGCGATGGCAAGCTTCATGGTCGCCGCGATCGGCTCGCATGAGACGCGCTGGCTCGAGACCTTCATCGTCGGCGTCTGCCTCACGACGTTTTGCGCGCTGCTGTTTCCCTATGCGCTCGGTCTGCCCTTGCAGATGTTGCCAACCTTTCTGATCCGCTGAGGGCATCATGGGCGATCTGTTTTCAAATCTCGCACTCGGCTTCTCGACCGTTTTCCAGTTCGTACAATGGGCGCCGCCCGCGCTCGGCGGCCTGTCGATTCCGATTCCGATCAATATCCTGCTGTGCCTGATCGGCGCGTTGGTCGGAACCCTGGTCGGCGTGCTGCCGGGCATCGGCACGATTGCGACGGTGGCGATGCTGCTGCCGATTACGTTCGGGCTTCCGCCGGTCGGCGCGCTGATCATGCTCGCGGGCATCTATTACGGCGCGCAGTATGGCGGTTCGACCACGTCGATTCTCGTCAACATTCCCGGTGAGGCCGGTTCCGTCGTCACCGCGCTCGACGGGTTCCAGATGGCCAAGCAAGGCCGCGCCGGTCCGGCGCTGGCGATCGCCGCCATCGGCTCGTTCTTCGCAGGCTGCGTCTCGACCGTGCTGATCGCCGTGCTCGGCGCGCCGCTGACGAAACTCGCTCTGGCGTTCGGCCCGGCGGAGTACTTCTCGCTGATGGTGCTCGGTTTGATCTTCGCCGTGGTGCTTGCCAAGGGCTCGGTGCTGAAAGCGATCGCGATGATCGTGTTTGGCTTGTTGCTGTCGATGGTCGGTTCCGACATCGAGACCGGCGCGTCCCGCATGTCGTTCAACATTCCCGAACTCGCCGATGGCCTCGGCTTCGCCACCGTCGCGATGGGTCTGTTCGGCTTCGCCGAAATCATCCGCAACCTTGATGCCGGCGGAGAAAGCGACCGCGATCTGGTGCAGCAGAAGGTGACGGGCCTGATGCCCACGAGGAAGGACTTGAAGGACTCCGCGCCGGCGATCTTGCGTGGCACGGCGCTCGGCTCGATCCTCGGCATTCTGCCCGGCGGCGGCGCGGTGATCGCGTCCTTCGCAGCCTATACTTTGGAAAAAAAGCTCTCGAAGCATCCCGAGCGTTTCGGGCGCGGCGCGATCGAAGGCGTTGCGGCGCCGGAAAGCGCGAACAATGCCGCGGCCCAGACCTCGTTCATTCCCTTGCTCACGCTCGGGATTCCGCCGAACGCGGTGATGGCGCTGATGGTCGGCGCGATGACGATCCACGGCATCGTGCCGGGTCCGCAGGTGATGCAGAAACAGCCGGAACTGGTCTGGGGCATGATCGCCTCGATGTGGATCGGCAATCTGATGCTGCTGATCATCAACCTGCCTCTGGTCGGTATCTGGGTTCGCCTGCTGCGCGTGCCGTATCGGCTGATGTTCCCCTCGATCGTGATCTTCTGCTCGATCGGCATTTATTCGGTGAACAACGCGCCGATGGACGTCGTGCTCGCAGGGATCTTTGGTCTGCTCGGCTATTGGCTGATCAAGCATGATTTCGAGCCCGCGCCGCTGTTGCTCGGCATGGTGCTTGGCCCGCTGATGGAGGAAAACCTGCGTCGTGCGCTTCTGATCTCGCGCGGCGATGGCACGGTATTCTTCACCCGGCCGTTGTCGGCCAGCCTGATGGCGATCTCGGCCTTCCTGCTGGTGCTGGCGATTCTGCCGTCGCTGCGCAAGAAGCGCGACGAGGTCTTCGTCGAGTCGGAAAGCTAGACCTTGAAAGGGTCGGCATGCGGCGAACCGCCGCGTGCAGAAGTCGAATGGACCGCCGGAGCGCGCTGTAGTGTGGTCGCGCACCGGCCTCTCTGGTTCAGACAGGCCTTCGCCTTTTCCTCGGAGAACAAGATGAACAGCTTTACCCGCATGATTGCGGTCGGCAGCATTGCCGCGAGCATGGCCGTTGGCCTTGCGGTGTCGCCTGCCGCCGCGCAGGACTATCCGACCCGCAACATCACGATGATCATTCCCTTCGCGGCCGGCGGCCCGACGGACGTGATCGCGCGAATCGTCGCCTCCGACATGTCGAAGACCCTCGGCCAGCAGATCGTCATCGAGAATGTCGTGGGCGCCGGCGGCACCACCGCCGCCACGCGCGCGGCGCGCGCGGCCAATGACGGCTATACGCTGATCATGGGCCACATGGGCACGCATGCCGCCTCCGTCGCGCTGTATCCTAAACTTGCCTACAATCCGGAAACCGATTTCGAACCCGTGATGCTCGCGGCCGGGACGCCGATCCTGATCCTGGCGCGCAAGGATTTCGAGCCGAAGGATCTGAAAGAGTTCGTCACTTACCTCAAGGCCAACGAGACCAAGGTGAACCAGGCCCATGCCGGCATCGGCGCGGTGTCGCATGTCACCTGCGAGTTGCTGAATTCCGTGATCGGTATCAAGCCGACCGGCGTGCCGTTCAACGGCACCGGCCCCGCGATGAATGCGCTGGTCGGTGGTCAGGTCGACTACATGTGCGACCAGATCGTCAACGCAGTGCCGCAGATCAATGGCGGCACCATCAAGGCCTATGGCGTCGCGACACCCGAGCGCAACGCGTCGCTGCCCAACCTTCCGACCACGACGGAAGCCGGCCTGCCGACCTATCAGGTCTCGGCGTGGAACGCGATTTTCGCGCCGAAGGGCACGCCCTCGCCGATCCTCGCCAAGCTGAACGCAGCGGCCGCCAAGGCGCTCGACGATGAGAACGTCCGCAAGCGCCTGCTCGATCTCGGCAGCGACATTCCGAAGGCCGAGGGCCGCACGCCGCAAGCGCTGGCCGCGTTGGTCAAGAGCGACGTGGCGCGGTGGAAATCGGTGTTGAAGCCGACCAACTGAGCGTATCAGCCGTGATTGCGAGGGCGGGGACAGTCAGTTCCCGCCCTTGTCGTTTGCAGCGTGGCGTCACAGATTCCCTGTGCATCGGCGATGGCGGCGCTGTCGGATATGAACGCGGCGCGCTAGAACGGCGGTGCCTGATCCGGACATCTGCCCATGAACCAGTATCACGATCTGCTTGAGCGCATCCTCGCCGACGGCGCGCAGAAGCACGACCGCACCGGCACCGGTACGCTGTCGGTGTTCGGCCATCAGATGCGCTTCAATCTCGCCTCGGGTTTTCCGATGCTGACGACCAAGCGGCTGCCGTTGAAGGCGATCATCCACGAATTGCTTTGGTTCCTCGCCGGCGACACCAACATCAAATACCTCAAGGACAACGGCGTCTCGATCTGGGACGAATGGGCGGACGAAAACGGCGATCTCGGCCCCGTCTACGGCGCACAGTGGCGGTCATGGCCCGCGCCGGACGGCCGCGCCATCGACCAGATCAGCAACGTCGTCGGGATGATCCGCACGAGTCCAGATTCGCGCCGGCTGATCGTGACGGCCTGGAATCCGGCCGAGGTCGACAAGATGGCGCTGCCGCCATGCCATTGCCTGTTCCAGTTCTATGTCGCCAACGGCAAACTGTCCTGCCAGCTCTACCAGCGCTCGGCCGACGTGTTTCTCGGCGTGCCGTTCAACATCGCGTCCTATGCGCTGCTGACGATGATGGTGGCGCAGGTGACGGGGCTGAAGCCCGGCGACTTCGTCCACACGCTCGGCGACGCGCATCTGTATTCCAACCATCTGGAGCAGGCGCGGCTGCAACTGACGCGCCCGACGCGGCCGTTGCCGACCATGACGATCAATCCCGACGTCAAAGACATTTTTGCGTTCAAGTTCGAGGACTTCACGCTGCGCGGCTATGACCCACACCCGCATATCAAGGCCGAGGTGGCGGTGTGAGATGGCGGAAATCTCAAAGACGAAGCTGGTCGAATTATCTGACGCCAAGTTGTCCGATGCAAAAGTTCTGTTCGCCGCCGATCGCTTCGGGAATGCCTACTACCTTGCCGGTTACGCGGTCGAGTTGATGTTGAAGGCGATTCTCGCTGGTCAATTCAAGGCCAACACCATTCCAGACAAGGCGTTGTTGAATAACGTCTTTATTCATAATCTCGGAAGGTTGTTGGAGCATTGTCAATTGACCCGGGACTTGAAAGAGCGAGAAGATAGCGACGCCGATTTCGGTGCTTATTGGCAGGTCGTCAAAGGCTGGACTGAGGCTAGCCGCTACGAGGAAATGAATCGCGAGGCAGCAGCAGAGTTTATCGAGGCGATCGAAAACTCGGAACATGGAGTGGGGCCGTGGTTGCGGAGCAAACTTTAGTCGGAGAACTTGGAACTGCTTCTAGATTGCTTGCGCTGCTTGAGCAGGACGGCTTCGCAATCAAGGCGGCCGTCTGGGCTCTCGACGATGAAGGTCGTGGTCGCCTTTACATTGTCCCAGAAGATGCAAGCGATAGCGATCTGCAACAGACAATTCGCGTTGCCCACACGATTGTAAATCACAAGGATGAATTGCCCGGTCGCCACGACCTGTCGTATTCCGTCGTGAAGTCCGACAACCCGATTGTGAAGGCGATTAGGTCCGCTTCTTCTCCGGATGGCCATGTGCGTGGCGCCTATAGCAACGGCACTTATGTCGACGAGGCTTACGTGTTGCGTCCCGCAGCGTGATTGCCGTCACCCTCATCGTCGCCGTCGCCGAGAACGGCGTCATCGGGCAGGGCAACATGATCCCGTGGCGGCTGAAGACCGACCAGTTGCGCTTGAAAGCGTTGACGATGGACAAGCCGATCGTGATGGGTCGCAAGACCTTCGTCTCGCTCGGCCGGCCGCTGCCGGGCCGCACCAATATCGTCATCACGCGCGACAAAAGCTTCCACGCCGCCGGTGCGGTCGTCACGAGCTTGGTGAACGATGCGCTGGACGTCGCGCGCGGCGACGCGCTGCGGCGCGGCGCGGGCGAGATCGCCATCATCGGCGGCGCCGAAATTTACGCACAGACCCTCGACATTGCCGACCGCATCGATCTGACGCTGGTTCATGCCGCCCCCGAGGGGGACGCGCATTTCAAGATGCCGGATCCGGCGCATTGGAAGGAGGTCGGGCGCGAACGCCACGCGGCCGGAGAGGTCGACAGCGTCGATTTCTCCTATGTGACATATCGCCGAGCCGCGGCCGATTAACCCATCGTAGCAATGTTTTCATTGACAAAACTGGGTGTGATCATAGCTGCTGACCAGCACACGCCGCGTTGTGCGCTCTGGAAGCCTCCCCTATAAGGCCGTTCAGATATGTGAGACCGGAATCCTGTTCCGGTGCTTGGGAGAATTTTGAATGCCGTGGAAGAATCAAGGCGGTGGGCCGTGGGGCTCGGGTCCGAAGGGACCATGGGGCAATGGCCCGCAAACCCCAGGTCCGCGGCCGCCCGATCTGGAAGACCTGCTGCGGCGCGGTCAGGATCGCCTTCAGGGCATGTTGCCCGGCGGTTCGTTCAGCGGCATCGGCGTTGCGATCGTGCTGGTCGGCGCGCTCGCGGTCTGGGGCCTGTCTGGCTTCTTCCGGGTGCAGTCCGAAGAACTCGGCGTCGTGCTGCGCTTCGGCAAGCATGTCCGCACCGTTCAGCCTGGTCTGAATTACCATCTGCCTTACCCGATCGAGACCGTGCTGCTGCCGAAGGCGCTGCGCGTGTCGACGCTGTCGATCGGCATGACGCTGATCGACGATCCCGCCCGCCGCGGCCGCTCGATGCGCGACGTGCCGGAAGAAAGCCTGATGCTGACCGGCGATGAAAATATCGTCGATGTCGATTTCACCGTGCTGTGGCGTATCAAGCCTGACGGCGTCGGCAACTTCCTGTTCAACATCCAGAACCCCGAAGGCACCGTGAAAGCCGTCGCGGAAAGCGCGATGCGCGAAGTCGTCGGACGCAACTTCATTCAGCCGATCCTGACCGGCGCGCGCACCACGACCGAGGCGAGCGTCCAGGAACTGATGCAGAAGACGCTCGACGGTTACGGAGCCGGCGTTCTCATTCAGCAGGTGCAGATGCAGAAAGTCGATCCGCCGGCCCAGGTCATCGATGCATTCCGCGACGTGCAGGCGGCGCGTGCCGACCTGGAGCGGCTGCAGAACGAAGCGCAGACCTATGCCAATCGCGTCATCCCGGATGCCCGCGGGCGTGCCGCGCAGATCATGCAGATCGCGGAAGGCTACAAGGAGCAGGCGGTCGCCGAGGCCAAGGGCCAGAGCGCGCGCTTCCTCAGCGTCTACGAAGAATACAAGAAGGCGCCCGACGTCACCCGGCAGCGCATCTATCTGGAAACGATGGAGCGTATCCTCGGCGGCGCCGACAAGCTGATCTATGACGGCGGCGGCCAGAACGGCCAGGGCGGGCAGGGCATCGTGCCTTATCTGCCGCTCAACGAACTGACCACGCGCCGGGCAGCCCCGGCCCAGCCGGCGCAGCCGCAACAACAGAGCGGGAGCACCAACCGATGAAGTCCGGCATTTCAGGGATCGTCGCACTCTTCGTGTTGTTGGTCCTCATCGTCGTCGCCTATAGCGGCACGTTCACCGTGCGCCAGACCGAACAGGTGCTCGTGGTTCGCCTCGGCGAGCCCGTGCGCGTCGTTACCGAACCCGGCCTGAACTTCAAGTTCCCGTTCATCGACACGGTCATCAGCATCGACAAGCGCATCCTCGACCTGGAAAACCCGGCGCAGGAAGTGATCGCGTCGGACCAGAAGCGGCTCGTGGTGGACGCCTTCGCGCGCTACCGCATCAAGAATGCGCTGCGCTTCTACCAGAGCATCGGTTCGATCCAGGCCGCCAACATCCAGTTGACCACGCTGCTGAACGCATCGCTGCGTCGTGTGCTCGGCGAAGTCACCTTCATTCAGGTGGTGCGTGACGAGCGCGAAGCCCTCATGAACAAGATCCGCGATCAGCTCGACAAGGAAGCCGACGGCTACGGCATCCAGGTTGTTGACGTCCGGATCAGGCGCGCCGATCTGCCGGAACAGAACAGCCAGGCGGTCTACCAGCGAATGCAGACCGAGCGTCAGCGCGAGGCGGCCGAGTTCCGGGCGCAAGGCGGCCAGAAGGCGCAGGAAATTCGCTCCCGCGCCGACCGTGAAGCGACCGTCATCGTCGCCGAAGCCAATTCCAAGGCCGAGCAGACACGCGGCGAAGGCGACGGCGAACGCAACCGGCTGTTCGCGGACGCTTACGGCAAGGATGCCAATTTCTTCGCGTTCTATCGCTCGATGGGCGCCTATGAGGCCGGACTGAAGTCGAACGACACCCGCTTCCTGCTGAAACCGGATTCAGAGTTCTTCCGCTTCTTCGGCAGCGCCAGCGGCCAGCCTCCAGCGGCCCCCGCGGCGGCTCCGCGCCCGTAACAGGTTGCGGCTTTGCGTTAGCCGCAACTGTGCTTTATCAAAGACTTGCAGCGTTGCCGGCGCGAATCCGTTCAGGTTTCGCGCCGGTCGCGCGACAATAAGAATCGTCACGGGAGACACGCGCGATGAGGTCCATAGCGTTTGCCGACTTCCTCATCGGCCTCGGTATCCTGCTGGTTCTGGAAGGGCTGCTGTTCGCAGCCATTCCGGCCTGGATGCGCCGCGCGATGAAAAGCGCGCTGGCGTCGCCGGACAACATGTTGCGCATCGTCGGTCTGGTCTCGGCCGTGGTTGGCCTGATCCTGATCTGGCTGGTGCGGCGGTAAGCTGCGCGACCGGCCCGAATTCCACCGCCTTTGCCTGCGCTGATGCGCTGCCGGTCGCGTTGCGCCACCTTGCGCGCAAGGCCTGAAACGGCGCAGTCTGTGCATAGCTCCTTCGCGATCCTCTTTGTCTGAGCGAGCCCTTTTCCTTTTGGAGACAGTCCATCCATGTCCGTTGCACCGCTCAACCGCCGTCTGCGTCCGCTTCTGCTCGGTGTCTCACTTGCTCTGGCCGCCGCCGCGCCGGCGTCGGCGCGCGGTCCCGAAGGCGTCGCCGACGTGGCCGAAAAGGTGATCGACTCCGTTGTCAATATTTCGACGACGCAGACCGTCGAAGCCAAAAACGGCGGCAAGGACGGCGAGCGGGGCGCGATGCCGCAACTGCCGCCTGGCTCGCCCTTCGAGGAGTTCTTCGACGACTTTTTCAAGAACAAGCGCGGCGGTGACAGCAAGGGCGGCCCCGGCATGGCCCAGCCGCGCAAAACCAATTCGCTCGGCTCCGGCTTCATCGTCGATTCGTCCGGCGTCGTCGTCACCAACAATCACGTCATCGCGGATGCGGACGAAATTACGGTCATCCAGAACGACGGCACCAAGATCAAGGCGACGCTGGTCGGCGTCGACAAGAAGACCGACCTCGCCGTGCTGAAATTCACGCCGGTGAAACCCGTGACCGCCGTGAAGTTCGGCGATAGCGGCAAGCTGCGGCTCGGCGAATGGGTTATCGCGATTGGCAACCCGTTCTCGCTCGGCGGTACCGTCACCGCCGGCATCGTCTCTGCGATCAACCGCGACATCAATTCCGGTCCCTATGACAGCTACATCCAGACCGATGCCGCGATCAATCGCGGCAATTCGGGAGGTCCGTTGTTCAACCTCGATGGCGAAGTCATCGGCGTCAACACGCTGATCATCTCGCCGTCCGGCGGCTCGATCGGCATCGGCTTCGCCGTTCCCTCAAAAACCGTCTCGGTCGTCGTCGATCAACTGCGCCAGTTCGGCGAATTACGTCGCGGCTGGCTCGGCGTCCGCATCCAGCAGGTGACGGACGAGATCGCCGAAAGCCTCAACATCAAGCCGGCGCGCGGCGCGCTGATCGCCGGCATCGACGACAAGGGCCCGGCCAAGCCCGCTGGCATCGAGCCCGGCGACGTCGTCGTCAAGTTCGACGGCAAGGACATCAAGGAGCCGAAAGACTTGTCGCGCAGCGTCGCCGACACGGCGGTCGGCAAGGCGGTCGATGTCATCATCATCCGCAAGGGACAGGAGATCACCAAGCAGGTCACGCTGGCGCGGCTCGACGAAGGCGACAAGCCGACACCGGCGTCGGTCAAGACCGAGGTTCAGCCCGACAAGCCGGCCACGCAGAAGGCGCTCGGCCTCGATCTCGCCGGGCTCAGCAAGGATCTGCGCGCCAAATACAAGATCAAGGACTCGGTGAAGGGCGTCGTCGTCACCGGCGTCGACGGCAATTCGGATGCCGCCGAGAAGCGCCTGTCGGCCGGCGACGTCATCGTCGAGGTCGCGCAGGAGAGCGTCACCAATGCCGGCGACATCCGGAAGCGTGTCGATGCCCTGAAGAAGGACGGCAAGAAATCCGTGCTGCTGCTGGTCTCGAATGCCGACGGCGAATTGCGGTTCGTGGCGCTGAGCGTGCCGTAGCTTGTCATTCCGGGGCGCGTGAGCCGCACAGCTTCGTGCAGCAAATGCGAGCCCGGAATCCATAATCCCTGTGCTCGTTGGTGAAGAGAGTCTTTGCCTTGTTTCAGAACTGACACAGGGATTATGGATTCCGGGCCTGTGCCGACTGCCGGCTTAGCCGGCAATCGGCCCATCCCGGAATGACAAACTTTGATTCAGTTTTTTGCCCCCTTCGCATGCCGATCGATCGCATCGACGATCTGCGGCCACATCGGAATCGGCAGCGCGTGGCCCATCCCGGCGATCTCGACCAGCTTCGCGCCGGGGATCGACGCCGCTGTGTCGCGACCGGCCTCGGGCCGCACCAGCGGATCGACCGTGCCGTGAATGACAAGCGTCGGCGCTTTGACGGTTCCCAGCCTTGGCTTGCGATTGCCCGATGCGAGGATCGCACGCAATTGCCGGCCGACGCCTGCCGCGTTGAGGCCGCGCGCATAAGTGCGCTCGGCGCGCGAGCGATCCTTGGCTTCGTCTTCCGGAAATGAGCCGACGCGCAGCAGTTTCCACGTCTGCGCGAAGCGCGCCAGATACTCTTCATAGGTTGCTGGCGGCGCGGCCATCAGCATCGCCGTGGCTTCGCGGGTCGGCTGCGGCAGTTTCGGATTGCCGGTCGTGGACATGATCGAGGTCAGCGACAACACGCGCTGCGGATGGCGCATCGCGATCTCCTGCGCGATCATGCCGCCCATCGATGCGCCGACGATATGCGCCCTGGCGATGCCGAGCGCGTCCATCAGGCCGACCGTGTCGGCGGCCATGTCGCTCAGTCTGTAGATCGACGCGACCGGCGAGCCGAGGAAGCGCAGCTTGATCAGTTCGAACGCCGTCAGCTTCTTGCCGCCGCTGAGCTTGGTCGATTGGCCGATGTCGCGATTGTCGAAGCGGATGACACGGAAGCCGCGCGCGGCCAGCATCATGCAGAATTCGTCGTCCCACAGAATCATCTGGGCGCCGAGGCCCATGATGAGAAACAATGGCGGCGCATCGGCCTTGCCGAAAATCTCGTAGCACAATTCGATGCCATTGCTGTTGGCGAGCTGTGGCGGCTGATGATCCAGAGCGGTCACGGCAAGTCCTCATTGTATGTTGCGGGTCAGCTATGGCACGGATCGCGGGACCGGGCGAGCGAGAGCCTTGCGACGGACCGATCTGCCGGTCGACGTTGACGATGCCTTGGCAACGGTATGGAATGCCTAAAACGTTGTGGCCCGTTCGGGTCGGAGGAAATCATGGCGGACAACAAAAACGACCCCGTCGAGATGTGGCGGACCATGGTCGGCGAGATGGAAAAGGGATTCAACGCGTTCGCCAATCAGGCGATGGCGTCGCCCGAATTTTCCAAGGTTGTCAATCAGGCCGGCAGCGTTTCGGTCGGCGCCCAGAAGCAGATGGGCGATATGATGGAGAAATATCTTAGCGGCATGAACCTGCCGAGCCGCGCGCAAATGACCGACTTCGGCGAGCGTCTGGCTGCGATCGAAAGCCAGATGGCTGAGGTCGTCTCGATCCTGCGCGACATGCGCCAGCAGACCGGCGGCGCGTCGTCGGGCAGCGCTGCGCCAAAGCCGCCCCGCACGAAGCGCCCACCGACGAAAGCGGGGGAGAGCGCATGAGCGCCTCCACCGCCGGCGCGTCGCCGGTGATCGATCTTGCCGGCCTTCCCGAGCGTATCCAGGCCGAGGTCAATCGCGCGATCCAGCGCAGCATCAAGGGCGTCGAATATATCGCCTCGTCGGGGCCGGCGCTCGGCGCCACGCCGAAAGACGTGCTGCATTCGCGCGGCACGATGAAGCTCTATCACTACCGGCCCATGACCGACGAGATCTACCGCGTGCCGATCCTGATCGTGATGGCCACGACCAACCGCGGCTACATTCTCGATCTCGTGCCCGGCCAGAGCTTCATCGAATTCCTGCTCAAGCGCGGCTACGACGTTTACATGCTCGACTGGACCGCGCCGAAGCCGGAGGAGAAGAATTTGCGGATGGAGGACTACGTCCTCGATTTCATTCCGGATTCGATCCGCCGCGTGCAGAAGGATTCCGGCGAGACCGATGTCAGCGTCATCGGCTACTGCTTCGGCGGCGTGCTCTCGACGCTGTATGGCTCGATCTTCCCGGACGGGCCGATGAAGAATTTGATCTGCTTCACGACGCCGGTCGATTTCACCAAGATGGAGCTGTTTCACAACTTCTCCGACCGGCGCTATTTCGATGTCGATCGGCTGGTCGACTCGGTCGGCAACGTGCCGCCGGAAATGATCCTGACCTCGTTCGAGATGTTGCGGCCGGCGTCGCGCATGGCCGGGCAGGTGCAGCTTTGGGAAAACATCTGGAACGACGAATTCGTCAAGAGCTACCGGATGTTCGACCGCTGGGCGACCGACACGCTGCCGCTGGCCGGCGAATATTTCCGCACCATCACCAAGGACCTGATGTGGGACAACAAGCTGTTCACCGACACGATGTCGGTCGGCGGCAGACCCGCAAATCTTGGCGCCATCAAAGTGCCGATCCTGCACGCCGTCGCCGAGCACGACCACATCGTGCCCTATGAGGCGGCGAAACATCTGATCACGAAGGTCGGCTCGACGGACAAGCAGGAGGTGATCCTCAAGGGGGGGCACGTCAGCCTCGTGGCCGGTGCGAACGCGATCAAGCGGCTATGGCCGAAACTGGATTCCTGGTTGGGCGAGAGATCGACATGAACATCACGACACGCAAGTATCCGCGCCACGTGGCCACCCCGGCCGGTGAGATCGAATTCCATCTGATGACACAGGCCGACGAGGCGGCCGTGCTCGCTTTCGCACAGCAACTGCCTGTGCATGATTTGCTGTTCCTGCCGCGCAATATCAGTGAGCCGAAAGTGTTGTCGGCCTGGGTCAAGGAGATTGAACGCGGCGCGATCACCAGCATCCTGGCGTTGCGCGACGGCGAGGTGGTCGGTTGCGGCACGCTGGTGCTCGACCCGCATTCGTGGTCGCCGCATGTCGGCGAAATCCGCATGGTGGTGTCGACCGGCGTGCGCGGACAGGGCGTTGGCCGGATGCTGTCACAGGAGACCTTCGCGCTGGCGCTGTCGTCAGGGCTCGCCAAGATGCTGGTGCAGATGACGGTCGATCAGACCGGGGCCATCACGCTGTTCGAGGGCATGGGCTTCAAGGCCGAGGCGCTCCTGCGCGACCATGTTCGCGACGTCGACGGCAACACGCATGACATCGTCATGCTCGGCCACAACGTCGCGCAGGTGCAGGCGCAGATGGACGCCTATGGGTTGCCCGGCGCGGTGGCGAACTGACCGCATATCCGACAGCGGTCAGCCCGTTAAACAGGCACATCACTATTTTGTGATATTGCAGTGCAGCAACCATATTGCAGCGCACAGGTTAACGTGGCATAGAACGATAACCCCGGGCCATTCGGACGGGGGCGAGCCTTCGCTCAACCTAGAGGATGGAGATATCAAGATGACCAATCAGAACGAGACGATGGAAGCGGCCGTGAACACCGCCACCGAGAACGTCAAGTCCGCTTTCGCTCCGATGACCGATGCACTGAAGAATATCGAAGTGCCGGAAGCCGCGCGTGATTTCGTCAAGCGCGCCGCTTCGACCGCCAAGGACCGCGCCGCCGACATCCACACGGGTTCGGAGAAGGTCACGACCGTGATCGAGAACGCCGCCGCCGGTTCGGTAAGCGAGATCGCCAAGATCACCCGTAACATTCAGAAGGCGATGTACAACGACGTCGAAGCCTATTTCTCGGGCATCGAGAAGCTGGCCTCCGCGCAGTCGTTGAGCGAAGCGGCTCAGATCCAGACCGATATGGTGAAGTCCGCCGGCGAAGTGTTCGTTGCGCGCGCCAAGTCGACCACGGAATATCTGAGCAAGATCGTCGCCGACGGCGCCAAGACCGCGCAGGACAATATGTCCAAGGCCGCGTCCTACGCCAAGACCGCGTAAGCGCTATTTCGACGAACTGACGAATTCGGAGGCCCGCGCAAGCGGGCCTTCTTTTTTGTGTTGTAGCTCATGGTGCATCCGCGCGTACTGCCGTCACCACCCGCGTAGGCGGGTGGCCCAGTATTCCGCGAGGTTTCGTTTCACTTCCAGCGCCTGCGTTTACTGATTCCCCGCTTTCGCGGGGATGACGGCTGATGTTGGAGGAACGGCATTGCGCTAATGTCGGCCCAACTCGCTCGCATTGAATCGATACCCATGCCCGCTGCATCCGCCTTCACACCCAACGCCGCCGACCTCACACGCGCGGCGGAGTTGCGTCGCATCAAGGCGCTGGCCACGAGCGTTCTCGTTGTCACCTTCGCCGCGTTCATCGCCGCTCGCTGGATGCTGCCGGTGCATCCCGCCTTCGGCTATATCGCGGCCTTCATGGAAGCCGCGACCATCGGCGGGCTCGCCGACTGGTATGCCGTCGTCGCCTTGTTTCGCCGGCCGCTCGGCCTGCCGATTCCGCATACTGCGATCATTCAGGCCAATCAGCATCGCATTGCCGACAAGCTCGGCGATTTCATCGAGACGCACTTTCTTGAAGCGACGCCTGTCGACGCCAAACTGCGCCAGGTCGACTTCGCATCCTTTGTCTCGGACTGGCTGCGCGACGGCAAACGCAGCGCCGATCTCGCACGCTTCGTGTTGCGGATGTTGCCTGAAGCACTGGCGGCCGTCGAGAATTCCGGGCTGAAGACGTTTGCGATGCGTCGCATCGTCACGCAGATGCAGGCGATCGATCTCGCACCGCTCGCCGCGGGCACGCTGCGCGGATTCATCAGCGAGGGCCGCCATCAGGGCCTGCTCGACGATCTGATGCGCGCGCTGCACGACTCGCTCGAAAAACCCGAGATGCTGGCGACAATCCGCGACAAGGTGCGCGACGAATTGCCGACATTGCTGAAGCTCTATCGCACCGATGCATTTCTCGTGAAGAAGATCGTCGCCTCTGCCAGTGCTTTCTTCGATGAAGTGCGCACCGATCCCGCGCATCCGTTCCGCGAGGAATTCGATCGCATGCTGCTGTCTCTTGTCGACAGACTTGGCACTGATCCCGCTTACGCAGAGCGGATCGATGGATTGAAGCGCGATCTGCTGGCGCGGCCCGAACTCGGTCTTCTCGCGCGCAACATCTGGGACAATATTCGTGGCTTGGTCGAACGCGCCGCATCGGGCGACGACAATGTGCTGCACCAGCATTTGGCGAAGATGTTCGCAGACGCCGGCCGCGCCCTCGCCGGGGACATCGAAATGCGCGCCGAGATCAACAACGGCATTGTGGCCGTCGCGCGATCGTTCATCGCCGATCAGAAGAGCGGCGTCTCGACCTTTATCGCCGATCAGGTGAAGGCGTGGGACATGCGGCAATTGATCTCGCTGATCGAAATCAATATCGGCCGCGACCTGCAATATATCCGTTTCAACGGCGCGCTGATCGGCGGCCTTGCGGGGCTTGTGTTGCACACGATCGAAATGCTGCTGCGGCTACCGTGACAATGCGGCCGTCGAAATGTCACGCCGGTTGACCTTTTAATTTGCGCTGCAACGCACACATGACTCCCCAGCATCCTGGATGATCCGTCTTCTGAATCGTTGCGCAATCGCGGCGGGATGTGTTCCACTTGGATATTGATGCCGCGATTAGGGCGCAGGGAGAATTTGAGATGTCCGCGACCACTGCCATGGGCACGATGCGCCCGCCATCCAAAACACTGATGTTTCTTGAGACGCGCGCTTTCAGCGAATTCGGCGCGTTTCTTGGCGCTTTGCCGATTTTGAGTCTGGCGCCGCGCGGCGACGGTCATTCGGTGCTGGTGCTGCCAGGCCTCGTCGCAAGCGATGTCTCGACACGGCCGCTGCGCAGCTTCTTGCGCAGCAAGGGCTACAACGTCAGCGGCTGGAAGCAGGGCCGCAATCTCGGTCTGCGCGACGGCGTACAGAACTCGATGGTCGATCTCGTCAACGAGATGTACGACACGTCGGGCCGCAAGGTCAGCCTGATCGGCTGGAGCCTCGGCGGCATCTACGCGCGCCAGCTCGCCAAGATGATGCCGGACAAGGTGCGGTCGGTGATCTCGCTCGGCAGCCCGTTCGCGGCGAGCCCGAAAGCGACCAATGCGTGGCGCGTCTATGAAATGGCGAGCGGACGCAGCGCCGACGAAGCGCCGGATTCGAGCTTTGGCGGCGCGCTGCATGAGACCCCGCCGGTGCCGACCACGGCGATCTTCAGTCGCACCGACGGCATTTGCGCCTGGCAGGGCTGCATGGAAAAAACCACGGCCATGTCCGAAAGCATTGAAGTCGAGAGCAGCCATTGCGGCATGGCGCATCACCCGGCTGTGGTCTATGCGGTCGCCGACCGTCTCGCGCAGGCAGAAGGGCAATGGTCGCATTTCAATCGCGGCGGTTGGCGCAGTATGGTGTATCCGAACCCGGATCGGTGAGCATCGTCATTGCGAGCCATGAGGAAGCCGGCGTCGTCGCCGGCTTTTTCATGAGCGAAGCAATCCAGAGGCAAAAAAGACTGGATTGCTTCGTCGCCTGCACTCCTCGAAGGCGAGGAGTGCAGGCTCCTCGCAATGACGGTGCTTACCCCACCTGCCACTTCGGCACGCCGTCCGCCGCCATCGACATGACGCCTGTTGTCCCGACCGGCGTGTGGTCCATGTTCATCAGATGCTGCAAAGTCGTATCGTCCGAGACCGGCACCCGCGCGAGCGTGCGTTGACCATTCTCAGTCTGCAGCATCACGACGCCATAGTCAGGCGCTGAGTTCGCGCCGTACAGAACGGTGAACGCCTCGATCTTGCCGTTGCCGGACGGCGTCGCATCGAAGGCCGGCACCGGATGGCGCGCCGCGTCTGCGACCGCCTGCACCGAGGTTTCCTGCGATAGCGGCTGCGCCGGGGCGTTGGGCGACAGCACCAAAGCGTGATGCTTGGTGACGAAGCCGCCTTGCCCGTAGAGCAAACCGAGTTTCGCGCCGTCACGCAGCTTGCGCACCATCGCGCAGGCGGCGTGCGTCATATACGTATTCAGCGGCGCGCCGAAAAACGTCAGTCCGCCCGTCACGGTCGGCATCACGTCGTCGCTCAGGCCAAGCGTACGCCGCGCCATCTTCGGCACGACCGGGAAGCAGCTATAGAGTTCGATGGCGTCGAAGACGGTGCCGTCGCCGCCGACGAGGTCCGTCACGGATTGCAGCACGGCATTCTGCGCGTGACTTTCCGTAAATTGATCGCGTTCGAGATAATCGCGCTTCTCCTCGGCCGATGCGCCGCCGTGAATGTGAATCATTTTCGCATCGGGAATACCAAGCGCGCGGGCATGTGCCAGCGACGTCATGATCAGGGCGCCACCCATGTTCACCGTCGGATTGGCGACCATGAATTTGGTGTAGGGCCACGCGATCAGGCGGTTCTCCGGCGTCGGCGTCGTGATCGTTTCCGCGTTCACGGCACGCGTCATCCAGGACTGTGGATTGGTCGCGGCGACGGTCGAATAGCGCGCCCACAACGCGCCGGATTCTGCCATCGCCTCGCGCGGGCTTTGGCCCCAATGCGCCGAAGTCGCGCTCTCATAAAGCGGATAGACCGTGATCGGCCGAAACACGCCGAGGGTCACTGCGAGCGGCTTCTGGAAAGCGGCGCCCCGTTTCGGCTCTTCGATGTGATGTGCGAACGGCGTCCACGGCAAATCGATCTTGGCGCGCGCGGCCTTGGTGGCGGTGCCCTGTGACTCCGCGCCGCAAATCGCCGCCACCTTGCTTTCCCCGCGCGCAATGCGTTGCGCGGCCTCGTGCAAATAGCGGATCGGACTCTCGCCGCCGACCGGGCCATAGTCATTATGCATCGGTTTCACGCCGAGCCGCTCGGCGAGCAGTCTTTCCGGCGCGTCGTAGCGCCAGCTCAGGAAATTCACGATGTCGAGCGAGTCGATCTCCGCCAGCAGCGGCGCACCGGCATCGTCGACGGCGCGCCGCAACGCCGCTTCGAGCAGCGCCATGGGTTCGAGACCTTGCGCGATCTCGGCGGGGCGGTCGGCGATCTCGCCGATGCCGACGATAACGGGAATCCGATCGTCGGGCAGAGGAGTTTGGTCAGACATTTTCTTGCTTTCGGTTTGTTTATAGGACCCAGCCGTCATTGCGAGGAGGTTACGTTTCTCGCCTTCGAGAAACGCGGACGACGAAGCGATCCAGTCCCATTCTAGAGCAAGAGCAGACTGGATTGGTTCGCTCGGCGCTGCGACGCCAAGGGCCGCAGAGCGCCGGCTCATGATGGCTCATTCCGCCACCAACGCGTTCATGCGCTCGATTGCGTCAGCGAAGTCTTCCTTGAATTCCTGCACCACGGCGCCGGCGGATTTGACGCTGTCGATCAAGCCGACGCCTTGGCCGACGAAGTAACTCACCAGATCGCGCGCCGCGGCATTGCCCGAGGCGGCGGACTTGTCGATCGACGCAAACGCATCGCGGCTGATGATGCTTTGCAGCGGCATCGGCAGCGCGCCCGGCGAGTCCGCGCCGCGATCCCACGCATCCGTCCACACCGAGCGCAATTGCCGCGCCGGTTTTCCGGTGCGGCCTTTCGAGCGGATCGCGTCGCGCGACGACGCCGTAATCATTTTTTCGCGGAAGATCTCGGATGTCTCGGATTCGGTCGTCGCCAGCCACACCGACCCGGTCCATGCACCCGCCGCGCCCATCGCCATGCAGGCCGCCATCTGCGCGCCGGTCATGATGCCGCCGGCGGCCAGCACCGGCACATTGCGGATCGGTTTGATCGCCTTGATCACTTCCGGCACCAGCACGAGGGTCGTCACCTCGCCGCAATGGCCGCCGGCTTCCGTGCCCTGCACGACGAGAATATCGACGCCGGCGGCGACCTGCCGGATCGCGTGCTCCTTCGCACCGACCAATGCCGCGACAGGCACGTTGTGCGTCTTGCCCATCTCGATCATCGCCTTGGGCGGAACGCCCAGCGCGTTGGCGATCAGCCGGATCGGATGATTGAAGGCGACATCGAGCAATTGCAGCGCCGTCTCTCCGTCGAACGGCTGCGGCTCGTCCGGATCGACCTCGGTGGCTTTCAACTCGATGCCGTACTTCTTCAACAGGTCGCAGGTGAAGGCGCGATGCGCGGGCGTCACGCGCGCTTCCAGGCTTTTCCAGGTGACGTTCTTCTCGCCCGCCGTCGAGATGTTTTCAGGGATCAGAACATCAATGCCATAGGGCTTGCCGTCGACGTGACGATCTATCCATTTCAACTCGCGTTCGAGCGACGCGGGCGAATGCACGGTCGCGCCCAGCACGCCGAATCCGCCGGCGCGGCTGACGGCGGCGACGACATCGCGGCAATGGCTGAAGGCCAGCAGCGGAAAATCGATTCCCAGCATGTCGCAGATCGGCGATTTCATGGATGTGCTCCCTGTGCGCACGTCTTGGGCGCGCTGCTTGCGAACGCTATCGCATTCGGTGCGATGGTGCCAAGGGTGGGTGGCAGGCTCGCAGCACGCACGACCGTCAGCACCCGCGCAGGCAGGTGGCCCAGTATTCCAGAGCGTTGATGATGGGCGCACTGGGCCCGCCGCTTTCGCGGAGGGAGACGGCCCTGCCTGAATCGACTGAATTTCCGCCGCACAGAATGCTGCTCCTCCGCGGCGAATTCGCGCTTGCACTTTGCCGCGTCGGATTCGATGCTGACGGCAACAACAAGATCAGACGGGAGGGCGACATGCCCGCGATTCAACCTCGATCCTCAATCCCGCAGATCGCGACGCAGAGCTACGACGCTGTCGTGGTCGGTGCCGGGTTTGCCGGGATGTACATGATGCACCGGCTGCGCGGGCTTGGACTCGCGGCGCGGGTCTATGAGCAGGGCGGCGATGTCGGCGGCACCTGGTACTGGAATCGCTATCCCGGCGCGCGTTGCGATGTCGAGAGCATGCAATATTCCTATTCATGGTCGGACGACTTGCAGCAGGACTGGGACTGGTCCGAGCGCTATGCGCCGCAGCCGGAAATCCTGAAATATGCCGGCCATGTCGCCGACCGCTTTGACCTTCGCAAGGATATCCAGTTCGACACGCGCGTCACCTCCGCCATCTTCGACGAGGGTGACAATCGCTGGACTGTGACGCTGGGCGACGGCAATCGCGTCCGCGCGCAATTCGTCATACTTGCCACGGGATGCCTGTCGAATGCGCGGGTGCCGGATCTGCCGGGTCTCGCCGATTTCAAAGGCAAGGTCTATCACACCGGCCACTGGCCGCATCAGACCGTCGATTTCACCGGGTTGAAAGTCGGCGTCATCGGGACCGGGTCGTCGGCGATCCAGTCGATTCCGGTCGTTGCCGAACAGGCGAGCCGACTTACGGTGTTTCAGCGCACCGCGAATTTCAGCGTGCCGGCACGCAACGCGGCGCTGACGGCCGACGAGCGCAAGGCGTTCCGCGACAACTACCCGGAAATTCGCCGCCGCGCCCGCGAAGAAATGAAAAACGGCATCGTGCAGGAGGTGCCGGATCGCGGCGCGCACGACGATGCCGACGACGTGCGCAACGCCAAATACACGGATCGCTGGACGCGCGGCGGGCTGACCTTCATGGGTGCCTACAATAATTTAGCATTGGATAAAGCAGCCAACGACACGGCCGCCGATTTCATCCGCGCCCGCATCGCCGAGATTGTCAACGATCCTGAGACGGCGAAGCTGTTGCAGCCGAATAATCATCCGGTCGGCTCCAAGCGCATCTGCGTCGACACGGACTATTTCGCAACCTTCAATCGCGACAACGTCCGGCTTGTCGATCTCAAGGCAAACCCGATCGAGACGATCACGGCGACGGGCCTGCGCAGTGGCGGCACGGATTATCCGCTCGACGCGCTGGTGCTGGCGACGGGCTTTGACGCGATGACCGGATCGGTGGCGAAGATCGATATTCGCGGCCGCGACGGCATGGCGCTCAACGACAAATGGGCGGCGGGGCCGCGCACTTATCTCGGCCTGATGAGCGCCGGATTTCCGAACTTGTTTCTGATTACGGGACCGGGCAGCCCGTCGGTGCTCAGCAACATGATCGTGGCGATCGAGCAGCATGTCGACTGGCTGAGCGACTGCCTTGCGACCATGCATGATCGCGGTCTCGATGTGATCGAGGCCGATGTCACGGCCGAGGACGGATGGGTCGCGCATGTCAACGAGGTCGCGCAGGGCACGCTCTATCCGCAGGCGAATTCCTGGTATATGGGCGCGAACGTGCCCGGCAAGCCGCGCATCTTCATGCCTTATATCGGTGGGGTCCACGTCTATGGCGAGAAATTGAAGGACGTCGCCGCGAAGGACTATGAGGGGTTTGTGATGACGGCGGCTCACGCGGAGAAGAAAAGGGCGGCGGTGTAACGCGTCATTGCGAGCGCACGACAAGTCGACAAAAGCCGCCTTGTCGTGCGCTCGCAATGAAGGCCAATCAGAACGCCGTGTAGCCGCCGTCGATGACGAACGTATCCGCCGTGTGATAGGATGACACCTTGCTCATCAGATAGACTGCGATGCCGCCGAAATCACTCGGCTCGCCGAAGCGGCGCGTCGGAATGCGCGGCATCACGTTGGCCACGAACTTCTCGTTCTGCATGATGTTCGCCGTCATGTCGCTCTTGATCCAGCCCGGCAGGATCGCATTCGCCGTCACGCCTTGTCGGGCCAGTTCGACCGCCAGCGCGCGCACCAGCGCGTTGATGGCCGCCTTCGTCGCCGCGTAATGCTCGTTGCGCGCGGTGCCGAAAATCGAGGCAAGGCTGGATGTCGCGACCAGCCGGCCGAAGGCGTCACCCGCCGTTGCGCGTTCGGTCATGTGCCGGGCGGCGGCTTGAAACACATGAAAGACGCCGTCGAGATTGGTCGCGAACATGTTGCGCCATTGCTCTTCCGTGCGATCGATGAACGCATGCCGCCCGCCGCCGCCGATGCCGGCATTGGCGAAGCAGCCGTCGACGCGGCCTTGGGCGTCGAGCGTGGCGGCCATCGCCGCCTTGACCGAGGCGGGGTCGCTGACATCGCAGATCCGGGTCTCGACCTTGCCGGCGCAGCCTTTGAGCGACGCCATTGCTGCGTCGCTTTTGGCGGCGTTGCGGCCCCAGATCGAGACCGTGCAGCCGGACGCCGCAAGCGCCTGCGCGATGCCGAGGCCGATGCCGCCATTGCCGCCGGTGATGACCGCGACGCGGCCGGTGAGATCGAAAATCGGATTGGAATTGGACATGGGTGCTTCCCCTGTTCTTGTTGTTATGACGCAGGCGCAGTGATGCCGGACGACGTCTGTTCATGGAAGCATGGACAAGCCGCCCGCAAAAATCAAATATGCGCCCCAGTGGTCCCATTCCAACATTCGCACACCGGTTCAACAGCCTTTGGTTTGCGAATGTTGGAATAAAAGGACCACTGGAATTATAAGTATCTCGTGGAGTTTCGGATTTGACATTCGCTTGCCAATGCGCGGCAAGGGGGTGCGAATGTCAAATCCACTCCACGACCGCAAACCCGCCGCGACGAAACCAACAAGGCGCGGATCACAAACGAGGAAACCATGCAATTCAAGCACTGCACGCTCGACTTCGACGGCCCGGTGGCCATCCTGAAGCTCGACCATCAGGAGGTGATGAATGCCGTCTCGATGGACATGCTCGGCGGCCTCGGCGAGGCGCTGGATGCGATCGACGACAGGCGCGACGATGTGCGTTGTCTCGTCATCACCGGCGCGGGCCGCGCCTTCTGTACGGGCGCCAACCTTCAGGGCCGCAACAAGACCGAGGCCAAGCCGGGCCGCAGCAATGCCGGCGCCTCGCTTGAGACCGGCTTTCATCCGTTCCTGCGCCGGCTGCGCCTGATGCATTGCCCGATCGTGACGTCGGTGAACGGCCCGGCGGCGGGCGCCGGGATGAGCTTCGCATTAATGGGCGACCTCATCCTCTGCGCGCAATCGTCCTATTTCCTGCAGGCGTTCCGCCGCATCGGTCTGGTGCCGGATTGCGGCTCGACATGGATCCTGCCGCGCATCATCGGCAAGGCGCGCGCGGTGGAGTTGTCGCTGCTCGGCGAAAAGCTGCCGGCCGAGAGGGCGTTGGACTGGGGTCTCGTCAATCGCGTGTATGACGATGCGGCCTTGTGGGACGAGACGATGAAGCTCGCGCATGATCTCGCCAACGGCCCGACCATCGCGCTGTCATTGATTCGCAAGATGTATTGGGACTCGACGGACAATTCGTTCGAGGACCAACTTGATCTCGAACAGCGCTCGCAGCGCGTCGCCGGCGCGGCGGACGATTTCAAGGAAGGCGTCACGGCATTCCTCGAAAAGCGTCCCGCCAAGTTCAAAGGTAAGTGAGCGCGTGACACCTGACGAGATGCAGTTGGCGCTGTCGCGCTGCGTGCAGGCGTGGTGTGACGGCGCGAGCGGCGTAGGCGATGTCAAACGTCTGTCGGGCGGGGCCAGCCAGGAGACGTGGTCGTTCGATATCGATCATCCCGATGGTTCGCGCGGGGCTATCCTGCGCCGCGCGCCGCAGGGCTATGGCGCCGCGCCTTGCCGCGCGGCGGGTCTCGATGCCGAGGCGGTTTTGATGCAGCAGGCCTTTGCGGCCGGCGTACCGTCGCCAGAAGTGCTCTATGTGCTGACGGAGGCCGATGATCTCGGCACTGGATTCATCATGGGCCGCGTCGCCGGCGAGACCATTCCGCGCAAGATCTTACGCGACGATGAATTCGCCGCCGCGCGACCAATTCTAGCGCGGCAGGTCGGCGAGACGCTGGCAAGGTTGCACGATCTGCCGATGGCTCATTTGCCGATACTCCGCAGCATGACTGCTGCGAAGGAAATTGCCGAGATGACGCGCGACTATCGCGCGATGGACTGGCCGCGGCCGGTCTTCGATCTGGCGCTGCGCTGGCTCGGCGATCACGATCCCGGCCCGTCGTCCGAGGTGACTTTGGTGCACGGCGATTTCCGTCACGGCAACCTCATCATCGGCGCGGACGGCATTCGTGCGGTACTGGATTGGGAATTGGCGCATCTCGGCGATCCGATGGAAGACCTCGGCTGGGTCTGCGTGAACTCATGGCGCTTCGGCGGCATCGACAAGCCCGTTGGCGGCTTCGGTACGCGCGAGGAGATGTTCGCCGGTTATGAAGCCGCCACGAAACGCCGGGTCGATGCAGGCCGCGTGAAATTCTGGGAAGTGATGGGCACGCTGCGCTGGGGCATCATGTGCTGCGGCATGATGCAGCGCTTTCGGCAAGGTCCGGATCATTCGATGGAGCGCGCGATGATCGGCCGGCGTTCGTCGGAGACGGAGATCGATTTGCTGCGGCTTCTCGCACCAAGAGGATAAGCGATGCAGGACGAACCGACGACGAAAGAACTCCTCGCGACGGTGGCGGCGTTTCTGCGCAGCGATATCGTACCGCAGATCGCGGGTGGTCACAGCGCGTTCAAATTGCGCGTGGCGATCAACGCGCTCGATCTCGTCACGCGCGAACTGACGTTGAGCTGCGATAGCGACGCCGCCGAGAACGCGCGGCTGGCGCAGTTGATGGGTGTGCAGGGCACGCTGAAGGATTTGAACAAGGCGCTCGCCGACGATATCGCCAGCGGCGAGATCAGCCTCGCATCGCCCGGCGTCGCCGACCATCTGTGGCAGACCACGATGGAGAAGCTCGCGGTCGATCAGCCGAATTACATGAGCTATCGGGAAGAATTGAGGAAAGCCACAAGCAAGGCGTCATCCTGAGAGACTTGCTCAAATGCGACGGGTCATACCGAAGACCTGGGCAACACTCTCCGCGACATTGCTTCGTCGCACACGGTCTTCGACGACGAAGATCTTGGCTCCTCGCAAGGACGAACTCAAAGCCTGACTTTTTTGAATCCATTTCCGGCCAGACTCTCAGGATGACGCTGTCGTGCGGGGGGTCACACCCTTGCTTCAAACTCCGCGCGGACGGCCGCGATATCGGGCAGCGTCGGCAGTCCCGCTTCGTTGCCGAGACGCTGGATCTTGAATGTCGAGGCGGCGCGCGCAAAGACAAAATGCTCATGCCAGCTTTTTTCGGGATTGCTCAAATACGAATACACATAGGCGCCATGAAACACGTCGCCTGCGCCGTTGGTGTCGATCACGCGCTCGCGGGCGAGTTTCAGGGCCGGCAGCGCATGAACCGTTCCCGTTTCGTCGTACCAGAGCAGGCCCCTCTCGCCCTGCGTGACGCCGCCGACGCGGCATCCGCGCTCTTTCAGATAATCCAGCATTGCCTCCGGCGTCTTGTCCATCTGCTCGCACAGCCGCTCCGCGACGATCGCGACGTCGATATATTGCAACAGCTCATGCGTGTTGGCGCGCAGGCCGCCGCCGTCGAGCGAGGTCAGGATGCCTTCCTCCCGGCATAGTTTTGCGTAATGAATCGCAGCATCGGGCTGATGGCCATCGACATGCAGCGCACGGCAGCCTTTCAGGTTGAGAATCGGAAACGGATGGATGTGTTCGTCGTCGCGGCAGCGCACGATGGCGCGCTTGCCGTCCTTCGGCATGATGAAGGACAGCGACGACGCATTGACCTTTCGCGGATGCACGGAGATCGCATATTTCGCGCTCATGTCCTGAAACATGCGGCCGAGCCAGTCGTTGGCGACGGTCGCGACCAGGTCCGGCACGATGCCCAGTTTGGCGCAGCAAAACGCGGCCGTCACGGCATTTCCGCCGAAGGAGACGGCGTAATCCCTCGCGACGTGTTTCTCGTCGCCGGTCGGCATGTGATCGGTGATGAAGGTGACGTCGATATAGGTCTGTCCGATGAAGAGGGCTTGCATCATCTGTCCATTTCAGGGGCGGTCTTGCGCGACATTAGCACTGCTTATCGGCAACGCCGGGCGGAAATAATTCGCAACCGATCTCCCAAAGTTGCATAACATAGTGGTTTGGTCATCCCTTTTGCGGGATGACATGCGAGGTGGCGCCATGACGGTCTATTCCGGTCCCGTGTTCGATATGGCCGTCGATCAGTTCGGCGTCATCGCCAACCACCTGTCGATCCCGATGGACGAGCGCGACCGGCTGCTGCTGCCAAAGCGCGCGATCACCATCGCGTGCCCGATCCACCGTGACGACGGCACCGTCGCGGTCTTCGAGGGCTATCGCGTCCAACATCATCTGACGCTCGGTCCGACCAAGGGCGGCACACGCTTCGCGCCGAGTGTCGATATCGGCGAAGTGGCGGCGCTCGCGATCTGGATGAGCTGGAAATGCGCGCTGGTCGGCTTGCCCTATGGCGGCGCGAAAGGCGGCGTCAGAGTCGATACGAACCAGATATCCAGGCGTGAACTGGAGGCGCTGTCGCGGCGCTATATGCAGGAGATGATCCCCTTCGTCGGGCCGCATACCGATGTGATGGCGCCGGATATGGGCACCAACGAGCAGGTGATGGCCTGGTTCATGGACACCTATTCGATGTATCAGGGCCGCACGGTGACGGAGATCGTCACCGGCAAACCGGTTGCTTCCGGTGGCACGCTCGGCCGCCGCGAGGCCACCGGACGCGGCGTCGCTTATCTCGCCAAGCGGGTCATGAATGAGTTGTCACTGCCGCTCGGCGGCGGCGTCGCGGTGATTCAGGGCTTCGGCAATGTCGGCTCCTATGCTGCGCTCGAGCTGCACAGCTATGGCCTCAAGGTGATTGCCGTGAGCGATCATACCGGCGCGCTGCACGATCCGAACGGTCTCGATATTCCGATGTTGATGCGCCACGCTGCCGAGCACGGCAGCATCAAGGGCTTCTCGACGCAACTGGCGTTCGATCCCGCCGAGATTTTGACCCTGCGCTGCGATGTCCTGGCGCCCTGCGCCATGGAGCGCGTCATCGATGCCGCCGTCGCCGAGAAACTGCAATGCCGCGTTCTGGCCGAAGGCGCCAACGGCCCGACGACGCCGGACGCCGATCTGGTGCTCGACAGGCGCCGTGGCGATGTGTTTCTGATCCCGGACATTCTGTGCAATTCGGGCGGCGTCGTCGTCAGCTATTTCGAGTGGGTGCAGGATCTGCAGCAATTGTTCTGGGAGGAGGAAGAGGTCATGCGCCGCGAGTACAAAATTCTCGACCGCGCCTTCGAGGCGATGTCGATGCGCGCCAAGGCCGACAAGATTTCGCACCGGACGGCGGCAATGGCGATCGGCGTCGAGAAAGTCCGCGCCGCCAAGGCCACGCGCGGACTATTCCCATAGGCTTCCGAGACCGATATCCAGCGCAGCATGAAGACTGTGGATTCAAACGGGATGGAGACGAGCGAGGTTGCGGCGTTTCTGCGCGCGGCAGGCTTGATCGCGGCGGGCGAGCAGGCGGCCTTTACGCCGCTGACCGGCGGCGTTGCCGCCGACATCTGGAAGGTCGAAACAGGCACGCGCACGATCGCTGTAAAGCGCGCGCTGCAAAAGTTGCGTGTCGCTCGCGAATGGATCGTGCCGACGTCGCGCAATGCCAGCGAAGTCGCGTGGCTGCGCGCCGCGCGCGCGATCGTTCCCGCCGCCGTGCCGCGCATTCTCGCGCATGACGCCGAGGTCGGTGCGTTCGCGATGGAGTATCTCGATCCCGCCGAGCATCCGGTGTGGAAGGCTGAACTGGCGGCCGGTCGCGCCGATCCGCCGTTTGCGGCAAAAGTCGGCGCAACGATCGGCGAGATTCATGCCGCGACGGCAAATTCCGATATGATGGCACAACGCTTCGCCAACGATGCGCTTTTCCATGCGATCCGGTTGGAGCCTTATCTTGAAGCGACGGCGGGATCGCATCCGGCGCTGGCCGGCAGATTGATGGCGCTGTCGTGCGACACGCTGGCGACGAAGATCGCGCTGGTGCACGGCGATGTCAGCCCCAAGAACATTTTGATCGGACCGAACGGTCCCGTCATTCTTGATGCCGAATGCGCGTGGTATGGCGATCCTGCCTTCGATGTTGCTTTCTGTCTCAACCATATGCTGCTGAAATGCGTGTGGGCGCCCCATGCTGCGCGGGGCTTTCTCGCCTGTTTCGATGCGCTGGCGGAGGCGTATCGCGGCAAGATATCGTGGGAAGCGCCGAAGGCGCTCGAAGCGCGCGCGGCGGCGCTGCTGCCGGGACTGCTGCTCGGGCGGATCGACGGCAAGTCGCCGGTCGAATACATCACCGAAGAAGCCGACAAAGCGCGCGTGCGCGCTGTCGCCTGCCCATTGATCGAAGATGCGCCCGCGCGGCTGGACGACATTCGCGCCGCATGGGCGAGGGAGTTTGCATCATGACCGAGACCGGGATCACCGACATCAAGGCGCGGCGGGTCTGGGATTCGCGGGGCCGTCCGACCGTCGAAGTCGATGTGGTCGTCGGCGACGGCGTGACCGGCCGCGCCATCGCGCCGGCGGGAGCGTCGATGGGCTCGGGCGAGGCGGTCGACCTGCGCGACGGCGGCACGGCGCTCGGCGGCTTCGACGTGATGCGCGCGGTGAATGCCGTTCGCGACGAGATTGCGCCGAAGCTGCAGGGCATGGATGTCACCGATCAGGCCGCGATCGATCATGCGATGATCGCGCTCGACGGCACAGCCAACCGCGGCCGGCTCGGCGGCAATGCCATCGTCGCGACGTCGATGGCGGTGCTGCACGCCGCCGCGAACGCCGCGAAACAGCCATTGTGGGCGTATCTCGCGCAAGCCAAGACGGTGCGGATGCCGATGCCGGAGATTCAGATTTTCGGCGGTGGCGCCCATGCGGCGCGACGCGTCGACGTGCAGGATTTCATGGTGATGTGTCCCGGCGCGAATTCCTTTGCGCAGGCGTTGGAATGGACGGCCGAGGTCTATCTTGCGGCCGGCGGGCTGATGAAGCAGGCCGGCAAGCTGCAAGGCGTCGCGGATGAGGGCGGTTACTGGCCGGCCTTCGCCAGCAATGAAGAAGCGCTGGATACGCTGGTGATCGCGATCGACAAGGCTGGTTTCAAGGCCGGCGGCGACGTTGCGATCTCGCTCGACGTTGCGGCGTCTGAATTCGGTGCGAACGGCAAATACACGCTGGCGCTCGACAAGCGCGAACTCGACACCGACGCCATGATCGCGATGCTGGGCCGCTGGCTCGACGCCTATCCGATCGTCTCGATCGAAGACCCCGTCGCCGAAGACGATGCGGCGGGCTTCAAAGCGTTTACGCAAGCCTATGGCGCGCGCTGTCAGGTGATCGGCGATGATTTCTTCGTGACAAATGCCGGGCGTGTCGCCGCCGCCGCGCGTGAAGGATCGGCGACGGCCGTTCTCATCAAGCCAAACCAGGCCGGCACGATCACGGAGACTCTGGCGGCGTTCGAGGCCGGGCAGGCGGCGGGCTTCGGCACCATCGTGTCGGCGCGCTCCGGCGAGACCGAGGATGTGACCATCGCGCATCTGGCGGTCGGCTGGAATGCCGGGCAGTTGAAGGTCGGGTCGTTCTCGCGCTCCGAACGGATGGCGAAATGGAACGAGTGCCTGCGGATCGAGGAAGCCCTCGGCCGTGACGCGATGTTCGCCGGCCGCGATGCTTTAGGTTTTGCGAAAGGACGCAGCGAATGATTACCGCACTCGATCACATCGTCGTTCTCGTCGCGGATCTCGATGCGGCAACACGGGAATATGAGACGCTGTTCGCGCGCAGGCCGTCATGGCGCAGCCGCAACGATGGTGCGGCAACAGTGCTGTTCACGCTCGCCAACATGACGGTCGAGCTGATGGCCGGCGACGGCGTCGGCGTGACGGCGGACAAAATCCGTGCGGCCCATGCGACGCAGGGCGATGGCATCGCGAGCCTGTGTTTTCGCGTTGGCGATCTGCCGAAGATGCATCATCGCCTGTCGCGGCTGGCCCTGGAGCCGGATCCGATCACCAACGGCAGCAGCACGAATGAAATGAGCGGAGTGACGTTGGCATGGCAGCGCACGCGCGCGGCGACCAGGGCCGCGCATGGCGTGCGGTTGTTTTTCTTGCAGATGGCGCAGGAGCGGCCGCGATCCGCGCCATTCGGTGACGCGCCGGTTCTTGGACTCGATCATGTCGTGATCTCGACCCATCAGCCCGAGCGCGCGGCGGCGCTTTATGGCGCCCGGCTCGGGCTCGACATGGCGCTGGATCGCTCGAAGCCTGAATGGGGCCGACTGATGTTCTTTCGCTGCGGCGATCTTATCGTCGAGATCGTGCAGCGGCCGGGCCAGATGGATCTCACGCGGGATGACCACGTGTGGGGCGTGACGTGGCATGTGGAAAATCTCGAGGCGGCGCGCGCGCGGCTCGTTGCCGCCGGCGTCGAGGTCTCGGACGTCCGCATCGGCCGCAAACCCGGCACGCGGGTGATGTCGGTCAAATCCGCGACCTGCGGCGTGCCGACATTGCTGCTGGAACCGTCGGCCAAGCCGGCCTAATGCACCGACGCGCTCACGCCCTGCCACAGCAGCGCCAGCGAAATCACCAGCAGCAGCGCATAGGCGATTTTGTAGAACAGCCCCGTCGGCGTGTGCTTGACGAGCCAGATGCCGGAAAAATTGGCGGCGATCGCGACCGGGAGCAGCACCAGCGACGTCCACAGATTGACCGGTGTGAATTGACCGAGCAGAAAATACGGCACGATCTTCAGCGCGTTGATGATTGCGAAGAAGATCGCCGTCGTGCCGACCAGCATCAGCTTGGGCATACGCTGCGGCAGCATGTAGACCTGAAATGGCGGGCCGCCGCCTTGCGTCATGAAGGATGTAAAACCCGTCACGCCGCCCCAGAACGTTCCGGCCGTCACGCTTGCGCCGCGCGGCTCCAGCGCGGCGCGTTGCAGAAATACATGCGCGACAAAGATCACGCCGATCAGGCCGACCGAGATCCGCACGGCGTTGTCGGAAATAAAGGAGGCGAGCAGCCAGTCCAACGCCATGCCGATCAGCGCGCCGGGCAGCATAATCTTGATGTTGGTCGCGTCCCAGTCGCGGCGATAGACCGTGACCGAGATAATATCCTGCGTGATCAGCACCGGCAGCAGCAACGCCGCGGCTTCGAGCGGCGGCAGATAGAGCGCCAGCAACGGCGTCGCGGCAGTGCCGACGCCGGCAAAGCCGCCTTTCGAGAGGCCGAGCAGAATCACCGCGGGGACGGCGGCGAGGTAGAAGGCGGGATCGGCGATGATGGCGGGCACGGCGGGTCCGGGATGGCGTCGGATCACGCCATAGCAGGTCATAATTCCGGCGTCCGCACCGCAATCGCGGATCACGATTATGCTGCGTTGCAACTTAATTCTTGACAAAATTCCCGGTGAGTGATTACTCACGCGCCGATGACAGCACTCCGCATGACAAGTGACCTGCGCCGGGAATTGATCTTGAGCGCCGCCAAGCGTTGCTTCGCGCGGAACGGCTTTGCCGGCACCACGACCAAGAGCGTGGCCGCAGCCGCGTCGATCTCCGAAGGCCTGCTGTTCAAGCATTTCCCCAGCAAGTCGGCGCTTTACGCCGAAATCCTCGCCGAGGAATGCGAGGCGGATCCGGCGATGGATGCACTGCTGGATCGCCAACCGTCCACGGCCACGCTGGTCGAACTGGTGCGCGGCATGGTCGGCCATTTCCTGGACGTCTCGGATGCCCCCGAGCAGCAGGAGGCGCAGCGCTTGCGGCTGATGGCGATCAGCCACCTCAATGACGGTGAATTCGCGCGGCTGATGTATGAGAAGTTCGGCGGCATGATCGGTCAGGTTTTCGTGCGCTCGCTTGAACGCGCGGTGGCCGCCGGTGACGCCAGACCAGTCGGCCTCGCGCCGCTCAACCTGTTCTGGTTTGCGCATCACACCGTGATGATGGCCGCCTTGTCGCGGCTTCCGGCCGTGCCGTGCCTGGCCTATGGCAACGCCCCCGATCTCGATCGCCAACTATGCGAGTTCGTCCTGCGCGGCATCGGGCTGCGCGACGCGACGATCGACCAGCATTTGACTTGCGACCCCGCGCCGGCGGTGCAGCCGGAAAATGCAGAAAGTGCATGACATGAGCATCATCTCGGAATCCAAGACGCCGCCTGACTCGACGATCAACCGCGCCCCGGACGGCAAGCCGCGAACGCGCAAGCCGCCCCGCCGGGTGCTGTGGTTCGTCATCATCGGTCTGATCATGGCGATTCTGATCGGCGGTCTCGTCGGCTTCAAGATCTTCATCAACGGCTTCATTGCGAAGATTCTCTCCGCGCCGCGGCCGCCGATTTCCGTGACCGTCGCCGAGGCCAAGACGGAGGTGATCCCGAACCTGCAGACCGCGGTCGGCGATCTCGCCGCCGTGCATCAGGTCAATGTGACGTCGGACGTCAACGGCCGCATCACCGACATCATGTTCACCGCGGGCGCCAAGGTGAAGAAGGGCACGCCGTTGCTGCAACTCTTTGACGGCGTCGAACAGGGCGACCTTGCGAGTTTCAGGGCGCAGATGACGGGCGCGCAACTCTCGCTCGACCGCGCCAAGCAATTGGCGGCTCGCCAGTTCGGCCCGCAAGCGACGGTGGATTCCGGCCAGGCCCTGTTCGACCAGGCGAAAGCCGGGATGACAAGAACGGAAGCGACGATTTCGCAGAAGCTCGTGCGCGCGCCGTTCGACGGCGATCTCGGCGTGCGCCGCGTGGAAGTCGGGCAATATCTCACGGCGGGCACGATGATCGTGACGCTGACCGATCTGTCGGAGTTGTACGTCAATTTCACCGCAACGGAAAAGCAAAGCGCGACCTTGAAGGTCGGCCAGACCGTGCGCATCGCGGTCGACGCCTATCCGGGCCGCACCTTCGACGGCAAGGTGACGACGATCGAGCCGCAGATCAGCGCCGACACGCGCAACATCCGCATTCAGGCGACGCTCGCCAATCCCGATCAGATCCTGAAGCCCGGCATGTTCGCGACCACCACCGTGGTCTTGCCGGACAAACCCGCCGTCATCACGCTGCCGGAAACAGCGGTGGATTACACGCTCTATGGCGACAGCGTGTATCTCATCAAGGAAACCAAGGCCGAGGACGGCAAAACGACGCTCACGGCCGAACGGACCTTCGTCAAGACCGGCGATCGCATCGACGGGCGCGCGGTGATCGTCAGCGGCGTGAAGCCCGGCGACCGCGTCGTCGCCGTAGGCCAGTTGAAACTGCAATCCGGCGCGGCCGTGACGATCTCGTCCGATCCGCCGCCGGTGGTGCCGGCGCAGCCGCCGCTGAACTAGCGCGTGTCCCGGGCGCGGTGCAACGCAAACGCGCTGCTTTTGGTCCGGGACAGGCCAACACATTATTCGGCGCGAACGCGCTGTCAGGTTTGAACGGAGCTGCCGCCATGGCCTTCACCGACATCTTCATCAAGCGCCCCGTGCTGGCGCTGGTCGTCAGCCTTCTGATCCTGCTGATCGGTTTCAAGGCCGCGACCAGCCTGCCGATCCGGCAATATCCGAAACTCTCGAACACCGTCATCACCATCACGACGGCCTATCCCGGCGCGTCGCCGGACCTGATGCAGGGCTTCATCACCACGCCGATCGAGCAGGCTGTCGCCGCCGCCGAAGGCGTCGATTACATGACCTCCGCCTCGACGCAGGGCACGAGCCTGATCACGGTCTACATCAAGCTCAACAACGATCCGAATGCGGCGCTGACGGAGGTGCTGTCGAAGGTCAATTCCGTCAAATATCTGATCCCGCGCGAAGCCAACGACCCGGTGATCCTCAAGAGCACCGGCGAAACCACGGCCGTGATGTATATCGGCTTCTCCAGCGACGAACTCTCCGGCTCGGCGATCTCGGATTATCTCACCCGCGTCGTGCAACCGATCATGTCGACGGTCAACGGCGTCGCGTCGGCCGACATTCTTGGCGGGCAAACATTCGCCATGCGGATCTGGCTCGACCCGACCAAGATGGCCGGGCGGAATGTCTCGCCGGACGATGTTTCCGCGGCGATCCGCGCCAACAATTTTCAGGCGGCCGCGGGGCAGTCCAAGGGTTTCTTCATCGTTTCCAACGTGACGACGAACACCGATCTGCAGAATGTCGAGCAGTTCAAGCGGATGACGGTGAAGGCCAAGGATGGCGGATTCGTTCGCATGGAGGACATCGCCAGCATCGAGCTTGCAGCGCAGTCGACCGACGCCAGCGTCGCGTTCTCCGGGCAACGCGCGATCTTCATCGGCGTGCAGGCGACGCCGCAAGGCAATCCGCTCAACATCGTCAAGGGTGTCCGTGCGCTCTTCCCCGACATCGAGCGTAATCTGCCGCCGTCGATGAAAATGAAGGTGGCCTATGATTCGACGAAATTTATCCAGTCGTCGATCGACGAGGTGCAGAAGACGCTGATCGAAGCCGTCGGTATCGTCATCATTGTGATCTTTCTGTTTCTGGCGTCGTTCCGCTCCGTCATCATTCCCGTCGTCACGATTCCGCTGTCGCTGGTCGGCGTCTGCGCGCTTATGCTTGTGATGGGGTTCAGCCTGAACCTGTTGACGTTGCTGGCGATGGTGCTCGCCATCGGGCTCGTCGTCGACGACGCCATCGTGGTGGTGGAGAACATTTACCGCCATCTGGAGGAGGGCAAACCGCCCGTCCAGGCGTCGTTGATCGGCGCGCGTGAAATCGTCGGTCCCGTCATTTCGATGACGATCACGCTGGCGGCAGTCTACGCGCCGATCGGATTCCTCGGCGGTCTCACCGGCTCGCTGTTTCGGGAATTCGCCTTCACGCTGGCGGGCTCCGTCATCGTGTCCGGCATCATCGCACTGACGCTGTCGCCGATGATGTGCTCGGTGCTGCTGAAGGGCGGCCATCAGGGCTGGTTCGCGCAGAAGGTTGACAAGGTCTTCGGCGCGGTCACGCGCTGGTATGGCCGCCGACTCGACCGCTCGCTCGATTATCGTCCGGTCACGGCGCTGTTCGCCGTCTGCATCCTGTTTCTGGTCGGCTATATGTACATGAACACGTCGAAGGAACTGGCGCCCGAGGAAGATCAGGGCATCGTGTTCTCGGTGCTCAAGGCGCCCAAATACGCCAATATCGATTATACCAATTATTACAGCGAGCAGCTCGACAAGGCGTTCGCAAAGTTCGACGAAACCGATTTGCGTTTTGTCATCAACGGGACCAACGGTCCGAGCAACGGCATCGCCGGCATGTTGCTGAAGCCGTGGGATGAACGGACGCGCTCGTCGCTGAAGTTGAAGCCGCTGGTGCAAAACGAACTCAGCAACATCACCGGCGTCAACGCCTTCGCGTTCAACCTGCCTGCCCTGCCGGGAGGTCCGGGCGGGCTACCCGTGCAGATGGTCATCAACTCGACCAACAGCTTCCAGACCGTCTATGAGGAAATGAACAAGCTGAAGAAGGCCGCTCGCGAGAGCGGGCTGTTTATCGTTTCAGACAGCGATCTCGATTTCAACCAGCCGGTCGTCAAGGTGAACATCAATCGCTCGAAGGCGAACGAACTCGGCGTCACCATGCAGGCGCTCGGCGGTACGCTGTCGACGCTGCTCGGCGGCAACTATGTCAACCGCTTCAACCTTGAAGGCCGCTCCTATCAAGTGATCCCGCAGGTGCCGCGCGCGCTTCGCATCTCGCCGGAATCGCTGGAGAACTATTACGTCGCCTCGACCTCGGGTCAGCAAATCCCGCTCTCGACGCTGGTCTCGGTGGAGACCGCGACCAATCCGAATGCGTTGACGCATTACAACCAGCTCAACTCCGCCACCTTCCAGGCGGTGCCGATGCCGGGTGTGACGGTCGGCAAGGCCGTCGAATTCCTCGAAAGCCAGGCCAAGAACATGCCGTCGGGATTCAACCACGACTTCCTCGCCGATTCCCGCCAATATGTGCAGGAGGGCAATCAGCTCGCCGTCGCGTTCGGCTTCGCGCTGATCATCATCTTCCTGGTGCTGGCGGCGCAGTTTGAAAGCATGCGCGATCCGCTTGTCATCCTGATCAGCGTGCCGATGGCGATTTCGGGCGCGCTGCTGCCGCTGTTCTTCGGCGTCGCGACGATCAACATCTACACGCAGGTCGGGCTGCTGACCTTGATCGGTCTGATCAGCAAGCACGGCATCCTGATGGTCGAATTCGCCAACGAGCTTCAGTTGAAGGAAGGCCTCGACAAACGCTCGGCGATCGAGATGTCGGCGCGGGTGCGGCTGCGGCCGATCCTGATGACGACGGCGGCGATGGTGACGGGTCTGTTGCCGCTGCTGACGGCGTCGGGCGCGGGCGCGGCGAGCCGCTTCTCGATCGGCCTCGTCGTCGTCTCCGGCATGACGATCGGCACGCTCTTCACGCTGTTCGTGCTGCCCGCGGTGTATGTCGCGATCGCGACCGATCACCGCGCCGGCGCGGAATCCCAACGCGCGAAAGAGATCGCCGACTTCGACAATGCCGACTTGCCGCATGGTGCGCTGAAGCCGACATAGAGAGCGTTGCAAGGCATGGACGTCGTCGCCCGGCAAGCGCGCATCTTGCGCGCGAAGCCCGGGCGACCCAGTATTCCGCAACATCAATGATGTGAGGACTGGATCCCCGCTCATGCAAAGGCAGCGCGAAGGCGCTGCTTGTGCTCGGCGGGGATGACGTACCCCTTCGGCTTGGCTACGTTGCGGCTCGAACATCGGAGCAGCTTCCATGACGCGCGACTTCCCTGCCGGAAATTACCGGTTCATCGTGGCCGTGTTTCAGTACAGGCACTGACTCACCTCTCCCCGTCGGGGAGAGGTCGGAAGCAAGCGAAGCGACGCTTCCGGGTGAGGGGGGACGAATTTATCGATACGCTTTACACCCTCCCCATGGGAGAGGGTGCGCGCTGACGCCGTTGTAAACTCTGCGTTTCCACATAGGTGGATCAGACTTTAGGTCGCGACGCCGTTCACCGCGTGGCATGCGATGCCGTCGACCAGCGCCGGCGCATCGACGCGGCAGCGATCGAAAACTTCCGGACAGCGCGGATGAAACGCGCATCCCTTCGGCGGATCGATCGGGTTCGGAATTTCGCCCTTGACCGCGATCCGCGCGCGGCCGGACATGGCCAGATCGGGCACCGCGCCGAGCAGCATCTTCGTGTAGGGCATGCGCGGATTGGCGAAGAGTTCGCGGCCGTCGGCGACCTCGACGATGCGACCGAGATACATCACGCCGATCCGCGTCGCCATGTGGCGCACGACCGCGAGATTGTGGCTGATGAACAGATAGGTCAGGCCGAACTTGTCCTGCAAATCGCGCATCAGGTTGAGAATTTGCGCCTGCACCGAAACATCCAGCGCCGAGGTCGGTTCGTCGCAAACGATGAACTCGGCCTCGGACGCCAGCGCGCGGGCGATCGCGATACGCTGGCGCTGGCCGCCGGAAAACTGGTGCGGAAATTTCACGCCGTCATCGGGATGCAGCCCGACCAGCCGCAACAAGTCGCCGACGCGCGCCCGGATGTCGCGCTCGTTGAGGATCAGATCGAAGGCGCGGATCGGTTCGGCGATGATCGCATCCACCCGCAGCCGCGGGTTGAGGCTGGCATAGGGATCCTGAAAGATCATCTGGATGCGCTTGCGCAGCGCGCGTCGCGCGCCGGCCTGCCTGCGGTCCGTCATCGACACGCCGTCGATCGCGACCTCGCCTGAACTCGGCGGCAGCAAACCGACCACCATTCGCGCGACCGTCGTCTTGCCGGAGCCGGATTCGCCGACCAGCGCGAAGGTTTCGCCCTTGGCGATGTCGAACGAGACGCCATCGACGGCGCGCAGGAATTCCGGTTTGCCGCCTTCGAGCACGCGGTTCAGCCACGGCTTCGAGACGTCGAAAGCGCGCTTCAGGTCGCGAGCCTGGACGAGAGCGTTCATGCCGCGTGATCTTTCGCATCATAAAGGTGACAGGCGACCATTTGCGCGCCGTTCGGTCTCGGCTCCGGACGCTCCACGCGGCAGCGGTCGAAGGCGAATTCGCAGCGCGGATGAAACGCGCAACCGTTCGGAATAGCGGACAGGCGCGGCATCGATCCGGGAATCTGCACGAGGCGTTTCGCATCGCTCGCCAGCGTCGGGATCGCGCCCATCAATCCCTTCGCATAAGGATGCAGCGGGCGCTGGACGACGTCGCGCACCGGGCCGATCTCGGCGATGCGGCCTGAATACATCACGGCGACGCGGTCGGACGCCTCGGCGATCACGCCCATGTCATGCGTCACCAGCATCACGGCGGTGCCGTGGTCGCGGCCGAGTCGCTTGATCAGGCCGATGATCTGCGCCTGCACGGAGACGTCGAGCGCCGTCGTCGGCTCGTCGGCGATGATCAATTCGGGCTCGGCGCAGATCGCCAGCGCGATGACGACGCGCTGGCGCATGCCGCCCGAGAATTCATGCGGATACGCATCGATGCGTTTTTCGGGCGCGGAGATGCCGACCTCGGCGAGCAGGTCGATCGCGCGTTTGCGGGCGGCGGACTCGTTCAAATTCAAATGCGTGCGGATCGTCTCGACGAGTTGGTCGCCGACCCGGTAGAGCGGGTTGAGGCTGGTCAGCGGATCCTGAAAGATCATGCCGATGCGCTTGCCGCGAATCCGGCGCATCTGCTCGGCCGGCAGGTTGTCGATGCGCAGGCCGGAGAGTTCGATACTGCCGCCGGCGATCCGGCCGGGCCGATCGATCAGCCCGATCGCCGCAAGCCCGGTGACGGATTTGCCCGCGCCGGATTCGCCGACCACGCCAAGCACCTCGCCGCGCGCGATGTCGAACGAGACGCCGTCGATCGCATGCAGCGCGCCGCGCCGCGTGACGAAATCGACTTTCAGATCACGGAGGGAGAGAACGGGCGTGCTCATGAAACGCTTCGACGGAGCGAGGCAGGCTCACCCGGTGCAGCGCGCCGACTTCTCCCGCACGGGGAGAGGTTGCTCAATGCCTGTTGCAATGACATCAACAAACTCATGACTGATCTCATTGCAGCTTCGGGTTCAGCGCGTCGCGCAGCCAGTCGCCGACAAGATTGATCGACAGGATCAGCGCCGCCAGGGCCAGACCGGGGAAACCGATCACCCACCATTCGCCGGCGAACAGGTAGTTGTTGCCGATGCGGATCAGCGTGCCGAGCGACGGCATCGTGTCCGGCATGCCCGAGCCGAGAAACGACAGCGTCGCCTCGGTGATGATGGCGAGCGCGAGGTTGATGGTGGCGATGACAAGGATCGGCCCCATCGTGTTCGGCAAAACATGGCGCAGCATGATGACGCGCGCGGGCAGGCCGATCAGTTGCGCCGCCGCGACATAATCCTTTCCCTTTTCGACCATCACGGAGCCGCGCACCGTGCGGGCATATTGCACCCAGAAACTGAGGCCGATCGCAACCACCAGCACGGCCAGCGTCCCCATCGCGTCGAGGCGGTTGCCGAGCACGGACTTGACCACGCCATTGACGAGAAGCGCGATCAGGATGGCGGGGAAGGTCAGTTGCACGTCGGCGACGCGCATGATGAGGCCATCGATCCAGCCGCCGAAGTAACCGGCGATCAGCCCCAGCCCGATGCCGAGAACGGCTGCGAAAATGACGCCGAGCACGCCGACGGTCAGCGAGACGCGCAGCCCGTAAAGGATCGCGGAGAGCACGTCGCGGCCCTGTTCGTCGGTGCCGAGCAGGAACGGACTCTGGCCGTCGGCGGTCCAGAGCGGCGAGATGCGCGAATTGATGAGTTCGAGTTGCGAGGGATCGAACGGATTCTGCACGGCGACGACTGGCGCGAGCACGGCCAGCACCATCAGAACAAGCGCGATGACGGCCGCCGCCATGGTGATCTTCGAGCGGCGAAACGCGTACAGCAGATCGCTGTCGATGATGCGGCTGACGCGGCCGGGCGCTTTCGCAGTGTCCGATGTGACGATGGATTCCGTCATGGTCCAATCTTGCTCAATGGCGTTGCACCGAAGCGCGGAGCCGGGGATCGACCACCGTGTAGAGAATATCGACGATCAGATTGATGGTGACGAAGATCAGCGACACCACCAGCAGGTAGGCCGCCATGATCGGGATATCGACATTCTGCACCGCCTGCACGAACAAGAGCCCCATGCCCGGCCACTGGAACACCGTCTCGGTGATGATGGCGAATGCAATGACCGAGCCAAATTGCAGCCCGGCCACGGTGATGACCGGCACCAGCGTGTTCTTGAGGGCATGGCCGAAATGGATCGCGCGCGTGGTCAGTCCGCGGGCGCGGGCGAAGCGGATGTAGTCGGTGCGCAGCACTTCGAGCATCTCGGCGCGGACGAGCCGCATGATCAGCGTCATCTGGAACAGGCCGAGCGTGATCGACGGCATGATCAGCGCCTTGAGGCCGGTGACGGTGAGGAGCCCGGTGCTCCACCAACCGATCTTGACGACATCGCCGCGTCCGAACGACGGGAGCCAGCCGAGAATGACGGCGAACAGATAGATCAGCAGGATGCCGATCAGGAATGTCGGCAACGAGATGCCGATCAGCGAGACCGCCTGAAACAGTTTGGCGAGCAGCGAATCCTTGTGAAGCGCCGAATAGACGCCCATCAGAATGCCGAACACCATCGCCAGAATGGTCGCGCAGGTCGCCAGTTCGAGCGTCGCCGGCATGCGTTCCTTGAGCAGGTCCGCGACCGGCTGGCGAAATTGGTAGGAATTGCCGAACTTGAACTGCGCGGCATTGGCGAAGTAGCGCACGAACTGCACCGGCACGGGATCGTCGAGGCCGAGCGACTTGCGGACCTGTTCACGTTCGGCCGCCGACGTATCGAGCGATACGATCTGGTTCACGGGATCGCCGGCGAAGCGAAACATCGAAAACGAGATGATCCCGACCGCGATCATGACGCCGATGGCTTGCAGCGCGCGGCGCAGCGTGAACGCGAGCATGGAGTCCTTTCTTTAGCGACTATCCGATTTGAACGAATTCACGGGGCCCATGTTCATCGTCGCCTCTCCCCAGGCAAAGCAATTGCTTTGCCGGGTGGGAGAGGGGAAAACGCGCTGCCGCCGGCGACACGCATCCCTCGAACTCATCACTCCCTCTTCGTCGCCCAATACAGCAGCACCTGATTGTCCGCGCGCTGCGTTAACGAGACCTTCTTCGAGACGCCCCATGCCAGGGCCTGCTGGTGCAACGGGATATAGCTGAAATCCTTGTTGCCGATCTCGAAGGCGGCCTTGATCAGTTGATCGCGCTTGGCGGCATCGAGTTCCTGCAGCACCTTGTCGGTCAGTGTGTCGAACTCCTTGTTGCAATAGCCGCCGAGATTGGAGTCGCCGCGCGACGACTGCGGATTGTCGCGGCAACCCATGATGTCGAACAGCACGTTGTGCGAGTCGAGCGTGCCGGGCGTCCAGCCGAGCATATAGAACGATGTGTTGTAGTTGCCGGACTTCAGGATCTTGGCGAAATACAGCGCCTTCGGCTGCGCCAGCAAGTTCACCTTGATGCCCACCCGCGCCAGCATGCCGACCACGGCCTGGCAGATCGCGGCGTCGTTGACGTAGCGGTCGTTCGGACAATCCATGCCGACCTCGAAGCCGTCGCCGTAGCCGGCGTCCGCCAAAAGCTTTTTCGCGCCGTCGACGTCGAGTTTCGGTCGCGTGAAATCCTTCGAGAGCTTGAAGATTTGCGGTGCGACCATCAGCGCCGAGGGAGTCGACAGTCCGCGCATGACGCGGGTCTTGATCAGCTCGATGTCGATCGCCTTGTAGAACGCCTCGCGGACGCGGATATCCTTGAACGGGTTTTTGCCCTTCACGCTGGAGAACAGCAGTTCGTCGCGGGTCTGGTCGAAGCCGAGGAAAATGGTGCGCAATTCGGGTCCGGTCAGCACCGCCGCGTTGGCGCTGCCGTTGATGCGCGCAATGTCTTGAATCGGCGCCGGCTCGATAATGTCGACCTCGCCGGAGAGCAGAGCGGCGACGCGCGTGGCGTCCGAACCGATCGGTGTGAAAATGATTTCCTTGAGGTTGTGTTCGGCTTTTTGCCACCAGTTCGGATTGACCTTGAAGACAGTCTTGACGCCGGGTTGATGGCTTTCGATCGTAAAGGCGCCGGTGCCGTTGGCATTGAGCGAGGCGAAGCTCGGCGTTGTCGCGGCGGCCGGGGTGGGCGCGACGGCGTTGTTCGCCTCCGCCCACTTCTTGTCCATGATGTACCAGGTATCCCATTGCGAGTTCAGAATGGGATTGGGCGAGGTCAGCACGAAGTCGACGGTGTAGTCGTCGATCTTGACGACCTTGGCGTCAGAGGGAACGCGAGTCTGGAAGTTCGATCCCTTGGCGCGAACGCGCTCGGCGGAGAACACGACATCGTCGGCGGTGAAGTCGTCGCCATTGTGAAACTTCACGCCCTTGCGCAGGTAAAAGCGCCAGCGCGTCGGCTCCGGCGTTTCCCACTTCTCGGCCAGCCCCGGAACGATCTTGAGGTCTTTGTCGCGGGCCGTAAGCCCCTCATAGACCTGGCCGTGATGGGCGATCGTGGTGGTCTCATTGAGCGTATAGGGATCCAGTGATTTGAGGTCGCCTTGGTTGGCGTAGCGCAGCGTCTGCGTTTGCTGTGCGCTCGCGGCTGTCGCACCCGCAACTGTTGTCGCGAGCGCACAGGCGACAGCGGCGGCGAACAGGTTTCGTCGAATCGTCATGGATCGCACCTTTACGCTTTCGTTCAATCTGTTGGCTTCAAAAGCCTCGACTTGAAAACCGGCGGCATGTTGCCAGAACGGATGTCTGGCGCAAGCGGCATTGTGACGAGGGCGTGGCGGGTTCCTCGGCAGTTGTTGCAAGTTTGATGGTCAATCGTCTGTTTGCGCCTGCGAAGGCCTTCACCTAACTAGAAGGAAGACATGTAACGAGAAGGAAGACATGGCGGAGTCGACATGACGGAAATGAAGGCCGACGTTCTTGTGCTCGGCGCGGGCATGGTCGGAGTGTCGGCGGCCCTGCATCTGCAACAGCGCGGTCGCGACGTCGTGCTGATCGATCGGCACGGGCGCGCGGGCGAGGAAACCAGCTACGGCAATGCCGGGCTGATCGAATGCGCCTCGGTCTTTCCCTATATGTTTCCGCGCGACTGGCGCGCCGTGATGCGGTACGCGCTGAATCGTTCCACCGACATGCGCTTTCATATCTCGGCGCTGCCTGTCGTGATGCCGTGGCTGCTGAAATATTTTCTGGCGTCGTCGCCGGACGGCGCGTTGCGCAGTGCGAAGGCCGCGCTGCCGCTGATCACGCGCAGCCTGATCGAGCACGAGGCGCTGATCGAACAGGCCGGCGTGCCGCAACTGCTGCGCAAGACCGGCTGGATCAAGCTGTTCCGCACCGACGCCAGCATGGAGAAGAGCCTCGTCGAACTGGAAAAGGTCCGCGCATTCGGCGTCGATGGCCATGTGCTCGACGCCGCCGGCATCGCCGCGCACGAGCCGAACCTGAACGGCGATTTCACCGGTGCGATCCACTGGCCGCAGCCGGGCTTCGTTCCCGATCCCGGCGCGCTGGCCAAGGCCTATGCCGACTTGTTTGTGCGCAACGGCGGCCGGTTCGTTGCGGCCGATGCAAGGACGCTCGCGCCTTCGGGCGGCGACTGGCGCGTCGCGACGCCGGGCGGCGGTGTCTCCGGCCGCGAGGTCGTCGTGGCGATGGGGCCGTGGTCGGATACGATCTTCAGGCCGCTTGGGTACAACATTCCGCTCGCGGTGAAGCGCGGCTACCATTTGCATCTGCAGCCGCAGGGCAATGCCGTGCTGCACCATCCGGTTCTCGATGCCGATCGCGGTTTTCTGCTGGCGCCGATGAATCGCGGCATCCGACTGACCACCGGCGCGGAATTCGCGCGGCGCGACGCACCGCCGACACCCGGTCAGATCGATGCGGCGCTGCCGATGGCGCGCGATCTGTTTCCCTTGGGCGCGCAGGTCGACGCCAAACCGTGGATGGGCGCGCGGCCGTGTTTGCCTGACATGCTGCCTGTGATCGGCCGTGCGGCGCGCCATCCGGGTCTGTGGTTCGATTTCGGCCATCAGCATCACGGGCTCACGCTTGGCCCCGTCACCGGCCGGTTGCTGGCCGAGATGATGACCGGCGAAACGCCCTTCGCGGATGCAGCGCCGTTTGCAGCCGAGCGCTTCGGCTGATACGGACCGGCCTCGGTTCGGCAGGGTTTCTGAATTAAGGTTTCCGCCGCTTGCATCGCGACGCGTGGCGTGGCGATATTGTCCGGTCATCGTCACGTCGTCATGCTCCGCCGGGCATCTCGTCACCTGAAGGAGCCATGCCCATGAAGATCACCGTCGAAGTCGATTGCACGCCGATCGAGGCGCGCGCCTTTTTCGGGCTTCCCGACGTGCAGCCGATGCAGGCCGCGATGATGGACAAGATGCAGGACAAGATGATGGAGAATATCGACAAGTTCTCTCCCGACGGCATCATCCAGAGCTGGTTCACCTTCGATCCGAAGATGGCCGAGAAATTCGGCGACATGTTCGTCAACATGACCGGCCTCGGCGCGATGCGCGCAAAGGATAAATAGCCTCTCGCAGCAAGGCAGCGTCATTTCGGGGCGATCGCGCTCTTGCGCGAGCGTCTTCCCCATTGCCATCTCCCTGCGGAACCATGCACACTCCCCCATAGAACGCCTTCAAGGCGTCGCTGCGGGTTTTGGGAGGGATGATCATGGTCGACGGGAAAAAGCTGTCCTCGATGGACGCATCGTTTCTCTATCTCGAGACGCCCGAGATGCCGATGCATATCGGCAGCATGGCGATCTTCCGGCTTCCTGAAAACTATTCCGGCAATTTCTTTGAAGAGTTCAAGGCGATGATCGCCTCGCGGCTGCATGTCGCGCCGATTCTCAAGGCCCGCCTTCAGAAAGCGCCGCTCGATATCGACCATCCGTCCTGGGTCGAGGACGACCAGTTCGACATCGACCGCCACATCTTTCGCGGCAGCCTTCCGGCGCCTTGCGATCGCGCGACGCTGGAGCGGCTGGTCGGCTGGATGCATGCCAAGCTCTTGAACCGCGCCCGGCCGCTGTGGGAATTTTATGTGTTCGAGGGCATGAAGAACAATGAGATCGGGCTCTATTCCAAGATCCATCACGCCTGCATCGACGGCGGCGCGGGCGCCGCGCTGACGAACATGATCTACGACATCACGCCGGTGCCGCGCGACGTGCCGAAACCCGCTGCGCGCAAGGTGGCGCAAGAGCCGCGCGACATCGCCGCGAACCTGATCGATTCGTATCAGCAGTTGTGGCAGCAACCTGTCGACCGCACGCAGACGCCGAAGGCGATCGACCTGCCGCGCTCGGGCAAGAGCGACATCGGCTCGATCCTGTTCGACAACGCCATGTTCCAGATCGAGAGCGCGATGAAATTCGCCAATGCCGTGCCGGCGATGCTGAAAAGCATGTCGGACGTGATCGGCAAGGTGTCCGATCCGAAATCGCGCGACAACATCGTCAGCATGCTGTCGCCGCCGACCATCCTCAACAAGTCGGTCTCGTCCGAGCGCAGCTTCGCCGGCACGTCGATTTCGTTGTCGGCCGCGAAAACCGTGGCCAAGAAATCCGGCGGCAAGCTCAACGACGTGGTGCTGGCGCTGTCCTCCGCTGTCGTGCGGCAATATCTGCTGGCGCGCGGCGCGCTGCCGGGCAAGGCGATGACGGCGGCGGTCCCCATCTCGTTGCGGGAAGAAGGCAACACGACGTCGGACAATCAGGTGTTCGGCATGGTGTGCTCGATCGCCTCCGACATCGCCGACCCCAAGGAGCGCCTGCTGACCATCATCGCGCAGTCCACCAAATCGAAGGAAATGTCGCATCCGCTGCGCGCGCTGATGCCGCAGATGTCGAACGTCTCGATGCTCGGCGCGCCGATCATGGTGCAGGTGCTGGCGCTGCTGTACAGCCGCTCGAACCTGTCCGACGTCTTGCCGCCGGCCGCCAACATCACGGTCTCGAACGTGCCGGGCCCGCGACAGACGCTGTACGCGGCGGGCGCGGAATTGCTGCATATCTTCCCGGTGTCGATCTCGACGCATGGGTTGGCGTTGAACATCACCGTACAGAGCTATCGCGACCAGCTCGATTTCGGTTTCATCGCGGGCGCCAACATCATTCCGCATGTGCAGGAATTGTGCGATCTGCTGCCGGAGGAGTTTTCACTGTTGCAAGATGCATTCGCGGAGCCGGAGCAAAGTGCGGCAGAGTGAGCAGCAACTTCTCAAACTGCACGGCGTCGTCCCCGCGAAGGCGGGGACCCCGTAAACACTAACGCCAATGCTCTGGTAACACCGTGGAGCCAAACCTGAACGATGCGGCTTACTGGGTCCCCGCCTTCGCGGGGACGACGCCGCGAGTGTGGAGACATTAGAATGATCACCATGCCACCGCTGCACCACGCCGATATCAACGGCATCCGCATGGGCTATTACGACGCCGGGCCGAAAACCGACGCCGTTCCGATGGTGCTCTGCCACGGCTGGCCGGAGATCGCGTTTTCATGGCGGCATCAGATCAAGGCGCTCAGCGAGGCCGGTATCCGCGTCATCGCGCCGGACCAGCGCGGCTACGGCGCGACGTCGCGGCCCGATGCCGTCGAGGCCTACGACCTCGAACATCTCACCGGCGATCTCGTTGCGCTGCTCGATCATCTCAACATCGACAAGGCGATCTTCGTCGGCCACGACTGGGGCGGCTTCGTCGTCTGGCAAATGCCGCTGCGGCACAAGGATCGGGTGGCGGGCGTCGTCGGCATCAACACGCCGCACACGCCGCGCGCGCCTGCCGATCCGATCGCACTGTTTCGCAAGCGCTTCGGCGACAGCATGTACATCGTGCAGTTTCAGGATCCCTCGCACGCGCCGGACAAGATTTTCGCCGGCCGGACGCGGGAGCTGTTCGAGGCGTTCATGAAGAAGCCGCTGCCGCCGCGCAAGACTGGTGGTGAAGCCGAGCCTGCAACCGCAGGCGTCGGCGCGGCAGCGGGAACGAATCTGGCGTTCCCGCAGATGGTCGCGGCCTATGACGTCACGAAAGACCCGCGCAAGCCGGTCCTGTCGGCCGAGGAAATGCAGGTCTTCATCGACACGTTCACGCGCACCGGCTTCACCGGCGGGATCAATTGGTATCGCAACATGACCCGCAACTGGGAGCGCTCGGCCGATCTCGATCACGTGGTCCGGGTGCCGTCGCTGATGATCATGGCGGAGAACGACGCCGTGCTGCCGCCGTCGGCCGCCGACGGCATGGAGGCCGTGGTGCCCGACCTCGAAAAATATCTCGTGAAAGACTCCGGCCACTGGACCCAGCAGGAGCAGCCGGAAGACGTCAGCCGCGTGCTGATCGAGTGGCGGAACAAGAGGTTCGGGTGAGAGCAAGGTCTGCCATCAAGCACAGCGTCATCGTCCGCGACGGCGGACGATCCAGTATGCCGTGACGCTCGTGATTGGACGAATGCCTCGAACGACCGGGGGCCCGCCCTTCGCGGGCATGACGTCTGAAATCGTATGAGCGTCAAGCCTCATACAAAACCCCCTTTCCAACCCGCTCACCCCCAAGTAGCTTTTGCATCAGGCTCCCGTTCAAGAGAAGCCGCCGCACGACACCCCGGCAGGAGACATGTTCAATATGGCGTCCACCAACGCGCTCGCGCCCATTCCGCATCCGCCGAAGAAGCCGGTGGTCGGCAACATGCTGTCGCTGGATTCATCCGCGCCGGTGCAGGATCTGGTGCGGCTCTCCAAAGAGTTGGGGCCGATCTTCTGGCTCGACATGATGGGCGCGCCTCTGGTGATCGTCGCCGGTCACGATCTCGTCGAAGAACTCTCCGATGAGACCCGCTTCGACAAGGCCGTGCGCGGAGCGTTGCGCCGGGTGCGCGCCGTCGGCGGCGACGGGTTGTTCACGGCCGACACGAAAGAACCGAACTGGAGCAAGGCGCACAACATCCTGATGCAGCCGTTCGGCAATCGCGCGATGCAGTCCTACCATCCTGATATGGTCGATATCGCCGAGCAGCTCGTCAAGAAATGGGAGCGCCTCAACGCCGACGAGGAGATCGACGTCGTCCACGACATGACCGCGCTGACGCTCGACACCATCGGGCTGTGCGGTTTCGACTATCGCTTCAACTCGTTCTACCGCAAGGACTACCACCCTTTCGTCGAGTCGCTGGTGCGGTCGCTCGAAACCATCATGATGACGCGCGGCCTGCCGCTCGAAAATCTCTGGATGAAGAAGCGCCGCGGCGAGATGGCCGACGACGTCGTCTTCATGAACGAGATGGTCGACGAGATCATCGCCGAGCGGCGCAAGAATGCCGCCGTCACCGACGGCAAGAAGGACATGCTCGGCGCGATGATGACCGGTGTCGATCGCGCCACCGGCGAGCAGCTCGACGACGTCAACATCCGCTACCAGATCAACACGTTCTTGATCGCCGGCCATGAGACGACGTCGGGGCTTTTGTCCTGCGCGATCTACGCGCTGCTGAAGCATCCCGAGATTCTCAAGAAGGCGTATGAGGAAGTCGATCGCGTGCTCGGGCCGGATACCGGGCTGCGCCCGACCTATAGCCAGGTGACGCAGCTCGCCTACATCACGCAAATTCTGAAGGAGGCGCTGCGGTTGTGGCCGCCGGCGCCGGCCTATGGCATCGCGCCGCTCAAGGACGAGACCATCGGCGGCAAATACAAGCTGAAGAAAGGCACCTTCGTCACGATCCTCGTGCTGGCGCTGCATCGCGATCCGTCGGTGTGGGGACCGAACCCCGACGCCTTCGATCCGGAGAATTTCTCAAAGGACGCCGAGGCCAGGCGGCCGATCAATGCGTGGAAGCCGTTCGGCAACGGCCAGCGCGCCTGCATCGGACGCGGCTTCGCGATGCATGAGGCGGCGCTCGCGCTCGGCATGATATTGCAGCGCTTCAAGCTGATCGACCACGAGCGCTATCAGATGGTGCTCAAGGAAACGCTCACGATCAAGCCGGACGGATTCAAGATCAAAGTCCGTGCGCGCAGCGACACGGACCGCAGCGCCTATGCCGGGCCGTCCGCAACCATGGCTGCTCACGCGGCGGCTCCCGCCGTCGCGGCGCGGGCGCGGCCTGGCCACAACACGCCGCTGCTGGTGCTTTATGGCTCCAATCTCGGCACGGCTGAAGAACTCGCCACGCGCGTTGCCGACTTGGCCGAGGTCAACGGCTTTGCGACCAAGCTTGCATCGCTGGACGCGTATGTCGGCCACCTGCCGACGGACGGCGGCGTGCTGATCTTCTGCGCATCTTATAACGGCGCGCCGCCGGACAATGCCGCGCGCTTCGTCAAGTCGCTCGGCGGCGATCTCGCACCGGATGCCTTCAAGGGCGTGAAATATGCCGTGTTCGGCTGCGGCAATTCGGATTGGCTTGCGACCTATCAATCGATCCCGCGCCTGATCGACGAGCAGCTCGCCGCCCATGGCGCGATCGGCGTGTTCGCGCGCGGCGAGGGCGATGCGCGCGACGATCTCGACGGCCAGTTCGACGCCTGGTTTGCGCAAATGGCGCTGGTGGCGATGAAGCATTTCGGCATTGACGGAAATCTCGCCCGCAGCGCCGATGATGCGCCGCTCTATACGATCGAGCCGGTGGCCGCGAGCGTCGCCAATTCGCCGGTGTCGCAAGGCGGCATCGTGCCGATGAAAGTGCTGGAAAACCGTGAGCTTCAGAATCACGCCGGCGACAACCGGCGCTCGACGCGCCACATCGAGGTGCAATTGCCTGTTGGCGCGAGCTACCGCGTCGGCGATCATCTCAGCGTCATTCCGCGCAACGATCCGGTGCTGGTCGACGCCGTGGCGCGGCGCTTCGGTTTCCTGCCCGCGGACCAGGTCCGGCTCAACGTCGCGCAGGGCCGCCGCGCGCAATTGCCTGTCGGCGATGTCGTCTCTGTCGGGCGCCTGCTCAGCGAATTCGTCGAGTTGCAGGCGATCGCCACGCGCAAGCAGATTCAGATCATGGCGGAGCAGACGCGCTGCCCGATGACCAAGCCGAAACTGCTGGCTTTCATCGGCGACGACGAGATCTACCGCGCGCAGATCTTGACCAAGCGTCGATCTGTCTTCGATCTGCTCGACGAGCACCCGGCCTGCGAACTGCCGTTCCATGCCTTTCTGGAAATGCTGTCGCTGCTCGCGCCGCGCTATTATTCGATCTCGTCATCGCCGCAAGGGGATGGGCAACGTTGCAGCGTGACGTCGGCGGTGGTCGAAGGCGCGGCACATTCCGGTCGCGGCGCCTACAAAGGTGTCTGCTCGAACTTCCTTGCCGGCCGCCGCGCCGGCGACACCATTCACGCCGTCGTGCGCGAGACCAAGGCCGGCTTCCGTCTGCCAGACGATGCAAGCGTGCCGCTGATCATGATCGGGCCGGGCACGGGCCTGGCTCCGTTCCGCGGCTTCCTGCAGGAGCGCGCGGCATTGAAGGCGAAGGGCGCGGCGCTTGGCCCGGCGATGCTGTTCTTCGGCTGCCGCAACGCTTCCCAGGATTTTTTGTATGAGCAGGAGCTAAAGCAATTCGACGTCGATGGGATCGCCGAGCTGAGCGTTGCGTTCTCGCGCGGTGAGGGTCCCAAGACCTATGTGCAGCACCAACTGGCAGCGCAAGCGGACCGTGTCTGGCAGTTGATCGAGCAGGGTGCGATCATCTATGTCTGCGGCGACGGCGGCAGGATGGAGCCGGACGTCAAGGCGGCGCTGGTCGCGATCTATCGGGCAAAGACCGGTGCGGACGAACCGACCGGCGCCAAATGGATCGACGGGATGGGCGCCGGCAATCGCTACGTGCTGGATGTCTGGGCGGGGTCGTAGCGCTTATTCACCCGGTCGCTCCGCAAAAATCGTGACCCTCCGCGACGGCGGAGGGCCCGGTATTCCGTGATGTCTCGTCCAACACTAACGTTCCGCAATACTGTTTCCCCGCCTCCGCGGGGATGACGTCGGGCATGGTGATGGGCCGCGCATCTACCCCGCCACAAACTCGCTTCGCCGATAGCCCTGCATATACAACAACGCGCTGAGATCGCCGAAATCGATTCGCGCATGCGCCGCGGACGCGACCGCCGGCTTGGCGTGGAACGCGACGCCCATGCCGGCCTTTTCGATCATGCCGAGATCGTTGGCGCCGTCGCCGACCACCATCGTATCGATCGCGTCGATGTCGTGCGTCTCGCGCAGCTCCAGGAGCGTCGCGAGTTTCGCTGCGCGTCCCAAAATGGGTTCGGCGACGAAGCCGGTGAGTTTGCCGTTCTCGGCCAGCAGTTCGTTGGCGCGATTCTCCTGAAAGCCGATGCGCTGCGCGACGACCTGCGAGAACGCCGTGAAGCCGCCCGAGACCAGGCACGTAGAACCGCCATGAGCGCGCATCGTGTGCACCAGTTCGCGGCCGCCCGGCGTCAGAGTGATGCGCGTGTCGAGCACGTTGTCGATGACGTTGACGTCGAGGCCCTTGAGCAGCGCGACGCGCTCGCGCAGCGCGGATTCAAATTCGATCTCGCCGCGCATGGCCCGCTCGGTGATCGCTGCGACATGCGTCTTGAGGCCGGCGAAGTCCGCAAGTTCGTCGATGCATTCCTGCCCGATCATGGTGGAGTCCATGTCGGCCAGAAATAGTTTCTTGCGGCGGTTGTCGATGCGCTGCACGACGACGTCGATCGGCAGGTCGCCCCGCGCGGCGCGCAGCCGGTCCGCGATGACGCCAAAGCCCTCGTCGCTGTCGAACGGAATGTCGACGGCCACCTCGTCCCACAGCCATTGCGCCGGGCCGGCCCCCGGCAGGATCGCGCGCGCGCCGTCAACGATCGTGCTATCGAGCGCGGGGTTTGCGGGATTGCAGATGAGCGTGGCGACGAACGACATGACGGGCCTGCGAGCGAGCGGAAAGGCGGTGCTTATCGCAGGGGTGACCGCGAGCGGCAAGTCGGCGCTGGCGCTCGATCTGGCGCGGCGCGTCGGCGGCGTCGTCATCAATTGTGATTCCATGCAGGTCTATCGCGACCTGCGCGTGCTGACGGCGCGGCCGACGGCGGCCGAAGTGTCCGCCGTGCCGCATCGGCTCTATGGCCACGTCGATGCGGCGGTGAATTATTCGGCCGGGGCGTTCGTGATCGATGCCGCCGCGGCGCTGGCGGAAGCGCGCGGGGCGGGGCAGGCGCCGATCTTCGTCGGCGGCACCGGGCTCTATTTCAGGGCGCTGACCAAAGGGCTGTCGGCGGTGCCGGAGATCGCGGCCGCCGTGCGCGACGACGTCCGCGCCCGGCTGGAGCGCGTCGGTCCGGAGACGCTGCATGCCGAATTGACGCTGCGCGATCCGGCTTCCGCCGTGCGGCTCAACCCGCGCGATCGCTCGCGCATTGCCCGCGCGCTCGAAGTGGTCGAAGGCACCGGCCGCTCGCTCACGGACTGGCACGCGGACGCGCTGCCGCCGCTGCTGCCTGGAGGCTCCTTCGATGCGGTGTTTCTGGAGGTCGATCGCGACACGCTCTATGCGCGGATCGACGCGCGGTTCGAGGCGATGCTCAATGGCGGTGCGCTGGACGAGGTTGCGGCGCTGAAAGATCGCCGTCTCGATCCGCTATTGCCGGCGATGAAGGCGCACGGAGTTCCGGCGCTGATCAAATATGTCGACGGCGACATGTCGTTGGACGACGCAGCCGGGATAGGCCGCGCCGACACCCGTCATTATGCAAAGCGGCAATTCACCTGGTTCCGGCATCAACTTCCCGATTTTCGATGGCTGCCGCCGGCGGAAGCGGGCGCATTGCTGCACGGCAAATTTCTCGCTCGCGAAAAATGAGTTCTGTTGCTAGATTGCAAATTCGGCAAGACACGCGGCTTTGGCTTGACTCCGATCCAATCCAGTCTATAACCCGCGCAAGTTTCGTAAATCCTGAGCATCAGATGCGACATAAAATTACCAAGCTGCTTATTGTCGTCGTACCTTGGCCCATCGCCGGAGGTGGCTGAGGCCATTCTCGACACGGCGATGTGGTCAGGGCCCTCAGCGGCCCTTTTTTATTGTCCGAACTTAACGAAAAGCCGCGCCTGCGTGCGCATCCGGAGCCGACATGACCGACAGCACCCCTCACGATCCCAATCAGATGACCGGCGCCGCGATGATCGTCCGCGCGCTGGCCGATCACGGCGTCAAGCATCTGTTCGGCTATCCCGGCGGCGCGGTGCTGCCGATCTATGACGAACTGTTTCAGCAAAGCGATGTCGAGCACATTCTGGTGCGCCACGAGCAGGGTGCGGGTCATGCCGCCGAAGGCTATGCGCGCTCGACCGGCAAGCCCGGCGTGGTGCTGGTCACGTCCGGCCCCGGCGCGACCAACATGGTGACGCCGCTGACCGACGCGCTGATGGACTCGATCCCGCTGGTCTGCATCACGGGGCAGGTGCCGACCCACCTGATCGGCAACGACGCCTTCCAGGAATGCGACACGGTCGGCATCACGCGGCCCTGCACCAAGCACAACTGGCTGGTGCGCGACGTCAACGATCTCGCCAAGGTGCTGCACGAGGCGTTCTACGTCGCGACCACCGGCCGCCCCGGTCCGGTCGTGGTGGACGTGCCGAAGGACGTGCAGTTCGCGACCGGCGCCTATCATCCGCCGCGCCGCTCCGATGTGCATGTCTCGTACAATCCGCGTGTGAAGGGCGATGCCAATCAGATCCGCAAGGCGGTGGCCTTGATGGCCGGCGCCAAGCGGCCGGTGATCTATTCCGGCGGCGGCGTCATCAATTCCGGCGTCGAGGCGTCGAAGCTGCTGCGCGAACTCGTCGAGGTCACGGGTTTCCCGATCACCTCGACCTTGATGGGCCTCGGCGCCTATCCGGCGTCGGGCGACAACTGGCTCGGCATGCTCGGCATGCATGGCACTTACGAGGCCAACATGGCGATGCATGATTGCGACGTCATGCTGTGCGTCGGCGCGCGCTTCGACGACCGCATCACCGGCCGGACCGATGCATTCTCGCCGAACTCGAAGAAGATCCATATCGACATCGACCCGTCCTCGATCAACAAGAACATCCGCGTCGACGTGCCGATCATCGGCGACGTCGCCAACGTGCTCGGCGACATGTTGCAGGTGTTCAAGGCGGAAGCGAAAAAGCCGAGGATCGATCCGTGGTGGTTCGAGATCGGCAAATGGCGCGCGCGCAATTCGCTGGCCTACAAGAAGAACAACGACGTGATCCTGCCGCAATATGCGATCCATCGATTGTTTGAATTAACCAAAGGCCGCGACACCTACATTACGACGGAAGTCGGCCAGCATCAGATGTGGGCGGCGCAGTTCTATGGCTTCGAGGAGCCGCACCGCTGGATGACGTCGGGCGGTCTTGGCACGATGGGCTATGGCCTGCCGGCGGCGCTCGGCGTGCAGGTCGCGCATCGCGACGCGCTTGTGATCGACATCGCCGGCGATGCCTCGGTGCAGATGACGATGCAGGAAATGTCCACGGCGGTTCAGTACGAGCTGCCGATCAAGATCTTCATCCTGAACAATCAGTATATGGGCATGGTGCGGCAGTGGCAGCAGTTGCTGCACGGCAACCGCCTGTCGCATTCCTATTCCGACGCGCTGCCGGATTTCGTCAAGCTCGCGGAGGCCTATGGCGGCGTCGGCCTGCAATGCACCAAACCCGGCGATCTCGACGGCGCGATCGCGGACATGATCTCCGTCAAGAAGCCGGTGCTGTTCGATTGCCGCGTGGCGTCGCTGGAAAACTGTTTCCCGATGATTCCGTCCGGCAAGGCCCACAACGAAATGCTGCTGCCGGCTGAAGCCAATGACGACGCCACGGCGGCGGCGTTCGCCGGCGGCAAGGCGCTGGTGTGATGTGACGACAGAGCGCTGCGAGCGGCAGAGCCGTCATCGTTCGGCAAGGGCGCCTTTGCGCCCGCAGACCGGACGACCCAGTATTCCGCGACGTTTCGTTTATGGCGAGACATCGGTGACTACTGGTTCCCCGCCTCTGGGGAGATGACGGCGTGCCTGTATCGGCGATGACGGCCAATTGAACTTCAACCGGGACCGAACCAATGACCCAACCCGCCTCCGCCTACTTCATGGAAGACCGCATCGATCCGAACGAGACCCACACGCTGTCGGTGTTGGTGGCCAACGAACCCGGCGTGCTGGCGCGCGTCATCGGGCTGTTCTCCGGCCGCGGCTACAATATCGAAAGCCTCACCGTGTCGGAGACGGAGAGCCAGAAGCATCTGTCGCGCATCACGATCGTCACGACCGGCACGCCGATGGTGATCCAGCAGATCAAGCATCAACTCGACCGCATGATCCCGGTGTATCGCGTCGTCGACATGACGACGTCGGGCCGCTCGATCGAGCGCGAACTGGCGATGGTCAAGTTGCGCGGCACCGGCGATCACCGCGTCGAGGCGCTGCGCATGGCGGAGGCGTTTCGCGCCCGCGTGATCGACGCAACCAATGAGAGTTTCGTGTTCGAGATCACGGGGTCATCGTCGAAGATCAACCAGTTCATCGAATTGATGCGGCCGCTCGGCCTGGTCGAAATTTCCCGCACCGGCGTCGCCGCCATCGGCCGCGGCGCGGAGGGGATGTAGACTCCGGCCTCCTTTGGATATACATTGTATATCCAAAGGAGGCGGTCATGAAGGTCAAGGTCGCGAAGTGGGGGAACAGCCTTGGTGTCCGATTGCCAAAGGCAGCTATCGAGGCTGTCGGTGCGTCGGCTGGGTCCGATCTCGATCTTGTCATCGATAACGGCGAGCTGAGATTGAAGATGAGTGCAAGAACATCACGCGAGCGTTTCGACGAGATGATTGCCGAGATGAAACGCCTCGGGCCCGGCAATGAACCAGAGATGGTGGAATGGGGCCCCGATCGTGGCTCCGAAATCATCGACGACGCCTATTCACGTGGCGAGATCACTATGCCCGTCAGGTCGAATCCGAAAACCGTTACAGGCCGGCGCAAGGGCGCTAAATGACATTGCCCGACATGGGCGACATCGCCTGGGTTGATCTTGATGATGCTCTCGGCACCGAACAGGCCGGAAGACGTCCAGCATTAATCCTGACCCCGCGCGCGTATCATGAAGTTTCGCGTCGTGCGATCATATGTCCGATCACGTCAAAGCAAAGCGATTGGTCGATGAACGTTAATTTGCCCGATGGCCTTCAAACGAAGGGTACAATCCTGGTTGATCAGATCAGGACGATTGACCGGACAAAACGGACCTTCAACGTCGTCGAGCGTGTCCCGCCGACGACAGTGGCGCAAGTTCATCAGAAGCTGACCGATTTGCTTTGGCTGAATACTGGCGTTTCTCGGGCGTGAGGGCAGACCAAAACGCAATGAAACCTCTCGACGTCGTTCTGGCGGTCGGCATCGCCGTCGTCTGGGGCCTTGGCTTCGTCATCACCCGCGTCGCGGTCGAGGAGATGTCGTCGTCGCTGCTGACGGCGTTGCGCTTTGCGGTGATGGCGTTGCCGTGTGTATTTTTGCCGCGCCCGAAACTGGCCTGGCCGGTACTGGTCGGCATCAGCCTGATGCTCGTCTGTCAGTTTCTGTCGCAGACCTACGGCATTGCGCATGGCGTGCCGGCCGGCCTGACAGCCGTGATCGTGCAAAGCCAGGCGCTGTTCACGGTCGCCTTTGCCGCGTTGCTGTTCAGCGAGATGCCGACACGCCCGCAAATGATCGGCATCGCGGTGTCGACCTGCGGCCTGCTGATGATCTGCGGCACGGTCGGCTATGATTTCGAGGTTGCCCCGTTCGTCGTCGTGATGATCGCGCCGATCGCCTTTGCGTTTTCCAACCTTTTGTTGCGCCGTGCCCGCGGCGTGTCAATGCTCGATCTCGGCGCATGGGTCGGGCTTGTCGCGATGGCGCCGTTGCTGGCGACGGTGGTTCTCGTCGATGGCGCCGCCGCGACATGGCAATCGCTGACGCATATGTCGCTCTTCGTGTTCGGCTGCGTCGTGTTTCTGGGCGTCGTCGGCACCAGTCTCGGCTATTGGGTGTGGGGCCGGCTGTTGCATCAATATACCGCCGCGCAGGTGGTGCCGTTCGCATTGCTCGTGCCGTTCGTCGGCGCGGCCGGGTCCAGCCTCGCGTTCGGCGAAACCTTCGGGCCGCTGCGCGCGGCCGGGATGCTCGTCGTGGTTTGCGGCATCGCAATCATGTTGTTGTCAAAGCCGTCGTCCACCGTGCCGAAGATCGCATGAGTGCAACGATGTCCCAGCTTCTGATTGCCTTCGTCGTCTTCGCCGCGGTGATGTTCATCACGCCGGGTCCGAACAACATCATGTTGCTGTCGTCGGGTCTGACTTACGGCTTCCGCCGGACATTGCCGCATGTCGCCGGCATCACGATCGGTTTCGCCTTCATGGTCGGCGCGGTGGGCCTCGGCCTCGGGACCATTTTCATCGCCTATCCGGTGCTGCGGACGATCCTCAAATATGCAGGCGTTGCATATCTGGTCTACCTCGCGGCGGCGATCGCGTTGTCCGGGCCGGTCACGCCCGGACAGCGCACCGGGCGCAGCCCGATGACCTTCTGGGGCGCGGCGATGTTTCAGTGGATCAACGTCAAGGGCTGGGTGATGGTGATCGGCACCATCACCGCCTATGCGGGGATTGCCGCCTTTCCTTGGAATATCGTCATTCAGGTCATGCTCAGCCTGCTGCTGGGGGCGGTGTCTTGCGCCGCCTGGGCGCTGTTCGGCAGCGCGCTGCGGCCGGTTCTGACGTCGCCGAGGGCGGTGCGGGCGTTCAACGTGGTGATGGCTAGTCTGCTGCTGGCCTCGCTTTATCCCGTTCTCACGGAAGCCTGATGCCGCAAGCACGCCATGCAGAAAGTCAGGGCTGCGGGGTCGTGCGGGCTTGTCACATTCGGGCCGCCGCCCTAGAACTCGCCGCAATCCCGGACACCGATTGATCAGCGATATCGGCCCTATCGGGCGAGCGCGCCCGCCACAGAGGAACGACCCATGCGAGTGTATTACGATCGTGACGCCGACCTGAACCTGATCAAGGGCAAGAAGGTCTGCATCGTCGGCTATGGCAGCCAGGGCCACGCGCATGCGCTGAACCTGAAGGACTCAGGCGTCAAGGATGTCGCCATCGCGCTGCGCAAGGGTTCGGCCTCGGCCAAGAAGGCGGAAGCCGCCGGCTTCAAGGTGATGGAAGTCGCCGAAGCCGCCAAATGGGCCGACCTCATGATGATGCTGACGCCCGACGAATTGCAGGGCGACATCTATCGCGAGCACATGCGCGACAACATGAAGAACGGCGCGGCGCTCGTCTTCGCGCACGGCCTCAACGTGCATTTCAACCTGCTCGATCCGCGCGAAGACCTCGACGTGCTGATGATCGCGCCGAAGGGTCCCGGCCATACGGTGCGCTCGGAATATCAGCGCGGCGGCGGCGTGCCGTGTTTGATCGCGATCCACAAGGACGCGTCCGGCAATGCCCATGATCTCGGCCTGTCCTATGCGTCGGCGGTCGGCGGCGGCCGCGCCGGCATTATCGAGACCTCCTTCAAGGAAGAGTGCGAGACCGACCTGTTCGGCGAGCAGGTCGTGCTCTGCGGCGGTCTGGTCGAATTGATCAAGGGTGGATTCGAGACGCTGGTGGAGGCCGGCTATGCGCCGGAAATGGCCTATTTCGAGTGCCTGCACGAAGTGAAGCTGATCGTCGATCTGATCTATGAAGGCGGCATCGCCAACATGAACTACTCGATCTCCAACACCGCGGAATACGGCGAATACGTCACCGGCCCGCGCATCGTCACGTCGGCGACAAAGGCCGAGATGAAGCGCGTGCTCGACGACATTCAGAGCGGCAAGTTCGCGCGCGACTGGATGCTCGAAAACAAGGTCAACCAGTCGTCCTTCAAGGCGACCCGCGCGCGCCTCGCCGCGCATCCGATCGAGGACGTCGGCGCGAAACTGCGCGACATGATGCCCTGGATCAAGAAGGGTGCGCTCGTCGACAAGACGAAGAACTAACGCTGCTAATCAACCTCTCCCCGTATACGGGGAGAGGGCAGGTCGCTTAACGGCTCTGCGATTTCGCCGCGCGCACTGATGTCTTTGTGTTCGGCAATCCGGGCTCGTGCGTCACTACAATCTCGCGCCAGCTCTCATAATTTTCCGCTGTCAATCGGAACGGTTTGCATTTCATCAAATCTGCACCTGCGGCCGCGGCGACACTGGCCTGGTCGGTCTTGCTATCGACTCTTGGCGGCGCGTCGAGCGCACCCTCGCGATTAAGCCGAAGCCGCAATGTCACACGCTTCGATGCGGCCAGCTTTAGGCAATCTGAAATCTGAATTTGTAGCGCAGTACGATCCGTTGTCGAAAGCGGGAGTCGATCGTCGGCTTCCTTGACGCTAATGAGAGGTGGCGTAATTGGACACTGTGAAGGAGTGGTTGAGCACTCAGTAACTGAGAGCTGAGATGTTAAGTCTGTGCGAAAGACGACCGGCACCGTAAATTCTATTTCATTGATAGGCGATCCAGGTGGAAGGGCGGGAACCGGACTGGCCTGCCGAAAAGCTGTCAGCACTGCCTCGTCCACACCCGACAATCCGGAGCTTTTTTCAAGCCTGATTCCAGATAGCCGTCCACCTTGGTCGACTTTGAACGAGATCAAACTCGAGAGTGGCTCCTGCCGTTTTGCAACCGCACCTGGGTGACGTACAAATTGACGGATATGAAGGTTAAAGCGAGCTACCCATCGAGTCATCTCGGGCGTTCTTAAAAAGGCCTCTTCAGCAAAATCTGCGGCTGTAGAAGAGGACTTCGACCGTTCTGGCATCGCATCTTCGGATCCGGTTACTGCACTTTGCTGCGCTATTGCGCCGGTCGTCGTTGCGCCAAAGCAAACCTGCCCCAATGCTAGCATCGCAGCAATGATGCGGCCGGTCGATACTTTGCTCGAAAGAGTTTGTTGTCTCAAGTCGCGCCGCCGATTGACCGGATGCACGGCGACGTCGGCAAAGGGCTGGTGCGATTCGATCGTCATGTGGTGTTACTGAGTGGAAGAATTACTCAACCAAAAGTAATATATCAGAGCTTGCAAGCATTACAACGATAAGACAGAAGGCGGGATTGGTCTTCTCATTCTCACGAGTACAGAAAAGGGGCGTATCGGACGTTAAGCCACTGTGTCTTTCGTGTCCGAGACGACTGCTGCCGCCTTCGCCACGCGCGGTTTGCGCGGCACGGATGTCTTCACCGCCACTTTCCGGGCCGGGGCCTCGCTGTTCGGACCGATATTGCCGTTTGCAGTAGGAAACCGTCCGCCGGCAGCAACGTTCGTCGCCTGCGGCTTCGGCTTCACGGCGGGCTTCTTGCCGTTGCCCTCGCGCTCCAGCACCGTGCGAACCTCGGCAAAGGCCTTGAGCGAATCCGCGTCGACGCCCGGGACTTTCAAATCAAGGCTCTCCAGCGCATCGACAATCGCCGAGCCGATCACCACGCGCGCGAACCATTTGTGATCCGCCGGCACGACGATCCACGGCGCATGTCTGCTCGCGGTGTTGGCGATCATGTCCTGATAGGCAGCTTGATACGCATCCCAGAACCCGCGCTCGGTGACATCCGCCATCGAGAACTTCCAGTTTTTCGCTGGCTCGTCGAGCCGCGCGAGAAAGCGCTGACGCTGTTCTTCCTTCGAGACGTTGAGGAAAAACTTCAGAACCACCGTGCCGTTGCGCGTCAGATATTTCTCGAAGGCCGAAATATCCTCGAAGCGGTCATGCCAGATGTCGGCGCCGACGAGTTCGGACGGTATTTTCTGCTTCGTCAGCAACTCCGGATGCACGCGCACCACGAGACATTCTTCATAGTAAGACCGATTGAAGATGCCGATCCGTCCGCGTTGCGGCAGATGGATCGTGCTGCGCCACATGAAATCATGGTCGAGTTCGGTACTCGACGGCTGCTTGAAGGACGTGACCTCGCAGCCCTGCGGATTGACGCCGTCGAAGACCGCTTTGATCGCGCTGTCCTTGCCGGCGGCGTCCATGCCCTGAAAGATCAGCAGCAGCGACCAGCGGTCCTGCGCGCAAAGCGTTTCCTGCAAGGCTTGCAGGCGTTTGCGGTTGGCTTCGATGATGTCCTTGCCGTCATCCTTGTCGATGCCGCCGCGATCGGCGGACGAATAGCCGCAAAGCTCGAAGGGCTTCGTGCCATCGACGCGGAACGGCGTCACGAAGATCTTTTGGCCGGCATGGCGCGCGATCGCGTGTTTGCCGTTGGACGATTTACCACTCATGAGGGGAACGCGACTCCGCTTTGTTTGCGTCTGCAATCTACCCCGCGCGCCGGCTCGGCGCTAGATGCGTCAGGCCGCAGCGCGCGCCTGCGCCGCGATGAATACCGCGACAAAGGACGGCATCGCCGATGTGACGTCCGACGTGCCGCGGACCACATGCGCCGCGCTCAGCTCAGGTTTCGCCTGGCGCTTCAGATTGGCCTCGATGCGCCGACGGATATCGATCGCCGGGACCGGCAGGTCGAGCACGCGCATCATCGCGACCAGTTGTCCGTCGGCGACACAATGCCAAACAGCGTCGGTGGCATAGTCCGACGGCGCCAATCCTGTTTCCTCCTCGACCTCGCGCGCGACGCTGGCCGCGATGTCGACGCGGCCGTTGTCGATGTCGGTGAGATCAGGCGTGCCGGATGGAAAATAGACGCGTCCGGCATTGGCGGTATCGGCAGCCATTTCGCCGAGCACGAAGCCGCCGTCGCTGCCGCGCAGCGCGCCCATGCCGAAACTGTTGAGGATGGTCTTGTCGGGATAGCCCCAATCGCGCCAGGCGATGAAACTGGCGAAATCCGTCTCGAAATAGCGCGCGCGATACGTGTCATCGAAGAAGTGCGGCTCGCGCGCCAGCAAAACGCGGCCATTCCAGAGCGCGGGCTTGGCCGCGCGCAGCATTGCAAAATGCGCGTCGATCTCGGCGCGGCGTTCTGTCGCAAACGGCCAATGCCAGTCGTCGACGACAAGATCGAGCGCGGTGACGCGGTGCAGCGTCGCCATCTAGGGCGCCGCCGCCTTTTTCACAAAGCGATCGTCGAAGGTCTTGCTCAGATCGACCTTGGCGTCCTTCAATTCTGGGTCGAACTGCACCAGCATCTGATAGGCGTTTTTCATCCCGTCCGGCGGCACGATGCCCGTGGTCGAATACATCGGTTTGGAGGCCGTGATGGCGGCGAGATACAGCGCTTTGTCGCCGAGCCAGTAGTCTTCCGGCACGACCTTGGCGATGTCGTCCGGTGTCGCTTTCTCCAGCCACTTCGTGGTTTTGTAAAAGGCGTTGACGAGCGCCTGCGTCGTGTTGGGATTCTTCGCGATGAAATCGCGCTTGAGATAGACAACGGCAGCGGGATTGTTGCCGCCGAACAGCTTCATGTTGTCGGCTTCGGTGCGCGAATCCGCGAGTATGGTGACGTCGCCGTCCTGAACGAGTTTCGTCATGACGGGATCGAGATTCGACATGGCGTCGAGTTCGCCTTTCTTCATCGCGGCGACGGCGGATAGTCCCGTACCGACGCCGATGATGGCGACGTCGTCGGGCTTCAGGCCTTCGCGCGCGATCAGCGCGTTGACGAAGAAATTCGTCGAGGAGCCCGGCGCGGTGACGCCGATCTTGAAGCCCTTCAGGTCCTTGAACGACTTGACCTGCGCCGCCTTGTCCTTGCGCACGGCGAGCACGATGCCCGGAAAGCGTCCGAGTTCGAGCACGGCCGCGATGTCCTGGCCCTTGGCCTGCATGCGAATGGTGTGCTCATAGGCGCCGGTCACGACATCGGCGGAGCCGCCGACCAGCGATTGCAGCGCCTTCGCGCCGCCGCCGAAATCGGTGATGGTGACGGCGAGGCCTTGTTCCTTGAAGTAACCGAGCCGCTCCGTGAGCGTCAGCGGCAAATAATACAACAGACTCTTGCCGCCGACGCCGAGCACGAGGTCCGGCTTTTCGGGTTTGGTCTGGGCGTGGGCGGGGTGGGCGAATGCGGCCAGCAAAACGACAGTAAAAATCCTGAACGTCACGGCAATCTCTCCCGGTCGATTTTTGGTATCAGGCAACTTTGACTGCTGTGAACGGCAGCGCAATCGTTTCGAGCGTTGCGAGATCGAGCTTGTGCGACGCGCCGTCGATATCAAAGCCAACAACCGCACCATCGGCATCAAAGTCCGCGACCAGACCAACTGCAATCTCACGCGTTTCGACGCCGGGCTTGTCCATGAATTCGATGTAGAGGCTGTCGGTTTCGGGATAATAATGCAGCTTCACGTATCCTGCTCCTTGTAGCCGCGGTCGAAGAAGGCATTGTGGATGGTCTCACCATCCTCAAGCGTCACGACACGCAATATTTTCAAGTCACCGTCCGGCGGACTCGCGACGCGCCCGAAATAGCGAATTCTGCCGTCGAGTTGAACGACCGTCGTCAAGGGAGACTTTAGAACCATAAGACATAGATCCAAAGTCAAATATGGTCGCTTGCGGAGCACCTGTTCATCAAAATATCGAGTGGTCTTCATTCGTTCGCTCGCGCTCAAATCTGCCGCCCACCGACCTGCGGTTTCCACACCAGCAAGCGCCGCTCGACCAGCGTCACCAGCATGTCGATCAGCACGACGAACACCGCCAGAACGATCATGCCCGCGAAGACGCCGGCGACGTCGAACACGCCCTCCGCCTGCTGGATCAGATAGCCGAGCCCGGCCGACGATCCCAGATACTCGCCGACCACCGCGCCGACGACCGCGAAGCCCACCGACGTATGCAGCGACGAGAACATCCATGACAGCGCGGATGGCCAATAGACATGCCGCAGCAATTGCCGCTCGCTCATGCCGAGCATCCGTGCATTGTCGACCAGCGTGGACGAGGTTTCCTTGACGCCCTGATAGACGTTGAAGAACACGACGAAGAACACCAGCGTGATGCCGAGCGCGACCTTCGACCAGATGCCGAGGCCGAGCCACAGCGCGAAGATCGGCGCCAGCACGACGCGGGGCAGCGCGTTCATCATCTTGACATAGGGATCGAAGATCGCGGCGACGGTCTGCTGCCGCGCGAACCAGAAGCCGATCAGCGCGCCGGCGAGCGAGCCGATGACGAAGGCCAGCACCGATTCCGTCAGGGTGATGAGCAGATGCCGCCAGATCGTGCCGTCGACGATCCACTTGACGATGCGGTTGAACACAGCCGCCGGCGTCGAGAAGAAGAATGGCGGCAGCAGTGTCACGCCCATGATGGGGGTGGTGCTGAGAATATGCCACGCGCCGAAGGCGACGACGGCGACGAGCAGTTGGCAGAGCAGGAGAGTGGCGCGATTCATCATCCCACCGCCGCCTGCGCGTAACCCTTCATCACCTCGTCCTTCAATACGCCCCAGATTTCGCGATGCAGCGCGTGAAATTCCGACGTCAGCCGAACCTCGAAGATATCGCGCGGGCGCGGCAACGATACGCGCCAGTCGCCGATGATGCGCGATCGTGGGCCCGCCGACATGATGACCACGCGATCCGCCAATGCGATCGCTTCCTCGAGATCGTGCGTGACGAACAAGACGGCCTTTCGGTCGGCGCTCCACAACTCGAGCAGCAGGTTGCCCATGATCTGCCGCGTCTGCGCGTCGAGCGGTCCGAACGGCTCATCCATCAGCAAAATCTTCGGATCGCGGATCAACACCTGTGCGAGGCCGACGCGCTTGCGCTGGCCGCCGGACAGCATATGCGGGTAGCGCCCGGCAAAGCCGCCGAGCCCGACCTGATCGAGCCAGCGTTGCGCGCGCGCCAGAGCATCGTCGCGCGCGACGCCGGCGATCTCCAGCCCGATGGCGACATTGTCGATGGCGGTCTTCCACGGAAACAGCGCATCGGCCTGGAACAGATAGCCGGCCTGTATGTTCAGGCCGCGCAGCGGTGCGCCGAAACTCGTGACGAGTCCTGCGGCCGGCGCGAGCAGTCCGGCGGCGACATTGAGCAAAGTGGACTTGCCGCAGCCGGTCGGCCCGACGATGGCGACGAACTCGCCGTCGGCGACATCCAGCGTCGCACCGGCGACGGCCGTATAGAGGCTGCGATCGGCGAGCGTGAAGGCGACGCTGGCGTCGTGCAGCATCACGGCTGCGTGGGCGGTCCCTGTCATCGTTTGCTCCCTGTCGTGTGAGTAGCGGGAGCGGGCGCGAAACTCAACACGGCTCGTCCCGCGCAGCAATCCAGTCTTCCGTCCATCGCAAGAAAGACTGGATTGCTTCGTTGCGAGCGCCCTCGAAGCCGAGGGCGCTTGCGCCTCGCAATGACGGCCTTTGTTCGTATTCGGCGATTGTGCTAACCAACAGCCGCATGACCACGCCACTGATCGCCTACGACCATGTCGGCAAGAGCTTCGATGGCGGCCGGGTCCAGGCGCTCGACGACGTGTCGCTGACCGTCGCCAAGGGCGAGTTCCTCGCGATCGTCGGCGGCTCCGGCTCGGGCAAGACGACCTTGCTGCGTCTCACCAACCGGCTGATCGCGCCGGATCGCGGCGTCATTCGCATCGACAACGAAGACACCGCGCACTCCGATCCGATCGCGCTGCGGCGGCGCATCGGCTATATCTTTCAGGCCGGCGCGCTGTTTCCGCATCTAAGCATCGCGGACAATATCGGCATCACGCCGAAACTGCTCGGCACGCCAAAGGCGGAGATCACAGCGCGGGTCGATGAATTGCTCGCTCTCGTGCAACTTGACCGCGCGATGGCGAGCCGCCGCCCGCGCGAACTCTCCGGCGGCCAGCGCCAGCGCGTCGGCGTCGCCCGCGCGCTCGCGGCCTCGCCGAAGATCGTATTGATGGACGAGCCGTTCGGCGCCCTCGATCCGTTGACGCGCGACGCTCTCGGCGATGATTTCCGCGCGCTTCACTACAAGCTCGGCCTGACCACGATCATGATTACGCATGACATCACCGAGGCGATCCTGCTCGCCGATCGCGTCGCGGTGATGCGCGAAGGCCGACTGCTCGCCGAGGGCACGCCGGCCGAACTCGCGGCGTCGCCCGACGCTTACGTCGGCGAGTTGATGCGGACGCCGCGCCGGCAGGCCGAGCGCCTGAACGCGCTGCTGCCGCAAGGCGACACGCATGTTCAGTGACCCGCGCTGGGCTGAGGCGCTGTCGCATCTGCCGGATTATCTCGGCAGCCATGTGCGCGTCAGTGCGGCCGCACTCGGTCTCGGCCTTGCAATCAGTCTTCCGCTCGCCTTGATCGCGCGCAACAAGCCCTGGTTGCGCGGCACCTTGCTGGGCGTCGCCAGCGTCGTCCAGACCGTGCCGGGCCTCGCGCTGCTGGCGCTGTTCTATCCGCTGCTGCTGGCGCTGACGGCGCTGTCGTTGCAGTGGTTCGGCGTCGGCTTTTCGGCGTTCGGATTTCTCCCCGCCGTGCTGGCGCTGGCGCTGTATTCGATGTTGCCGGTGCTGCGCAACACGATCACGGGCCTCGACGGCGTCGATGCGGCCTTGACCGAGGCGGCCAAGGGCGTCGGCATGACGGAGCGGCAGTCGCTGGCGATGGTCGAACTGCCACTGGCGCTGCCGGTGATGATGGCGGGCATCCGCACGGCGGCCGTGTGGGTGATCGGTACGGCGACGCTATCGACGCCGATCGGCCAGACCAGCCTCGGCAATTACATCTTCGCGGGATTGCAGACGCAGAACTGGGTGTTCGTGCTGTTCGGCTGTGTCTCGGCGGCCTTGCTGGCATTGGCGGTCGATCAATTATTGGCGCTGATCGAGATCGGCCTGCGCGAACGGAGCCGCGTCAAGACTTTAAGCGGGGCGCTCGGCGTTCTCGCATTGGTGCTTGCGACCTTGCTTCCGGGCTTCGCGTCGTCGAAGGCAACCTATCGCGTCGGCGCGAAGACCTTCACCGAACAATACGTGCTGGCGAGCCTGATAGCGCAGACGCTGCGCGCAAAAGGACTTTCGACAGCGACGCGCGAAGGGCTCGGCTCGAACGTGATCTTCGATGCTCTGAAAACCGGGGATATCGACGTCTACGTCGATTATTCCGGTACGCTGTGGGCCAACCAGTTCGGCCATGCCGACATCAGGCCGCGCGCCGAATTGCTCGACGCGTTGAAAGCAGATTTGGCGAAATCAGACGTGACGCTGCTCGGCGAACTCGGCTTCGCCAATGCCTATGCGCTGGTGATGCCGCGCGCCAGGGCCGAAGCCGCCGGCATCAAGACGATCGCCGACCTTGCATCGCGTGCGGGCGGCCTGACCATCGCCGGCGATTATGAATTCTTCTCGCGGCCGGAATGGGCGGGCCTCCGGCAGGCTTATGGATTGGCGTTCAAGACGCAGCGCACGATGCAGCCGGACTTCATGTATGCGGCGGTGGCGTCCGGCGAGGTCGATGTCATCGCCGGCTACACCAGCGACGGGCTGATCGCGAAATACGACCTCGTGGTGCTCGATGATCCGAAAGCCGCGATCCCGCCTTATGATGCGATCGTTCTGCTGTCGCCGCAGCGCGCGGATGACAACGCGCTGCGCGACGCGATCGCGCCGCTGCTCGGGCGCATCGACATCGCCACCATGCGCGCGGCCAATCTGCGCGCGTCGTCGGAATCGCCGGATGCGGTGGCGAAGGGGATGCTGGAGCGGGTGGGGAAGTAGGAGTTTTCGTCATTGCGAGGAATATTTTGATCCTCGTTTTCGAGGATCAAAATGTGACGAAGCAATCCAGTCCTTTCTAAAGTAAGACTGGATTGCTTCGTCGGTGTCGGACCTCGAAGACGAGGACCGACACCTTCTCGCAATGACGCCCAGTCACCCCCGTTTCGCGCGGTCCTTGTCGTTCTGCGCCTTGATCGAATCCCGCGCCTTGGTCCAGTCGTCGTCGGACCAGTCGCGGAGCTGGTAGAAGTTGCCGCCTGTCGCCAGCCCCTGCGCGCCGTCCATCGCGATGGTCTCGCCGCTGATCCAGTCGCAGCCGCCGGAAATCAGGAACGTTGCGACGTTCTGCAATTCTTCCATGGTGCCGACGCGGCCCATCGGGTTCATCTTCTTGGTGTTGGCGCCGGCCTCGTCGCCGGGCTTGATGCGCTTGCTCATGCCCTCGGTGGGAATCTCGCCCGGCGCGATGGTGTTGAGGCGAATGCCGTATTTGCCCCATTCGATCGCCAGCGACATCGTCATCGCATGGATCGCCGATTTGCTCATCGCGGACGGCACCACATAGGGGCTGCCGTTGCGGACCCATGTCGTCGTGATCGACACGACGTTGCCGCGCAGCTTCTGTTCGATCCAGCGCCGGCCGACCGCGTGGGTGACGTAGAACGTGCCGTGCATCACGATGTTGGCGACGGCATCGAAGCCGCGCGGCGTCAGATCCTGACTGCGCGAGATGAAGTTGCCGGCGGCGTTGTTGATCAGATCGGTCAGCGGTCCGGTGTCCCAGATCGTTTCGATCATGTGATCGACCGCCTGCGAATCGCGAATGTCGACGCCGTGCGCCACGACCTTGCCGCCATGCGCGGCCATCAACTCCTTCGCCGTCTCGTCGCAGACGATCTTGCGGCGGCCGCAGATATGCACCTCTGCGCCCAGCGACAGAAATTTCTCGGTCATGGCGCGGCCGAGCCCGGTGCCGCCGCCGGTGACGAGAATCTTCCGCCCGGCGAGCAAATTGGATGCGAACATATGTTTTCCCCTCAAGATTTTGTTGCGTTAGTTAGTTGATTGACTAAAACGCTGGGGCTCATCTGTAAAGCGGCAAAAGAAAATGGGGGAGAGACGCGATGGCACATGAGGATCGCATCAAGGTCACGATCGCCGATGGCGTCGCCGATGTGCGCCTGGTGCGCGCCGACAAGATGAACGCGCTCGATTTCGCGATGTTCGATGCGCTGACCGCGACCTGCGACAGGCTGAAATCCGAGAAGGGCCTGCGCGCCGTCGTGCTGTCCGGCGAGGGCAGGGCGTTCTGCGCCGGGCTCGATACGTCGCGCTTCGAGACGATGAAGGAGGGCAAGGGCTCCGGCCGTCTCGGCAGCCTCGTCGATCGCACGCGCGGCGTCGTCAACGATCCGCAATATGCCGTATGGGGCTGGCGCGAACTGCCGGTGCCGGTGATCGCCGCCGTGCATGGCGTGGCGCTCGGCGGCGGCTTCCAACTGACGCTCGGTGCGGACATGCGCTTCGTCGCGCCCGACACGAAACTGTCCATCCTCGAAATCAAATGGGGCCTTGTGCCGGACATGGCCGGCACGCCGATCCTGGCGCGTCTGGTCCGCGACGACGTGTTGCGCGACCTCACCTATACCGGGCGCATCTTCTCGGGCACGCAGGCCTATAAATACGGTCTCGCAACGCGCCTCTGCGCCGATCCCTACAAGGAGGCGCTCGAAGCGGCGCGCGAAATCGCCGGCAAGAGCCCGGATGCGATCCGCGCCGCGAAGCGCTTGATGAACAATCTCGGCGGCGATCCCGGCCCGGCGCTGATAGCTGAGTCGGTCGAGCAGCAGGCGCTGATGGGCCAGCCGAACCAGACCGAATCCGTGCGCGCGAATATCGAAAAACGCGCGCCGAAATTCGCGGATGTGTAAGTTCGTCATTGCGAGCCGGCCATCCGTCAGCTCTTGCTGACGGATGGCCATGCGAAGCAATCCAGTCTGTCTCTCTGAAGCAAGAAAGACTGGATTGCTTCGTCGCTTGCATTCCTCGAAGACGAGGAGTGCAAGCTCCTCGCAATGACGGGTGTGGAGACTTTCGATAAGTAAAAAGAGTCCAAAAATGACCGACACCCTTTTCAACGGCATCATCTCCGGCGGGCGCAAGCGCGACCACGCCACCGTCGCCGATCGCGCGGCGCGGATCGCCGGCGGCTTGCAGAAACTCGGCGTCAAGAGCGGCGACAGCGTCTGCGTGCTGATGCGCAACGACATCGCCTTCGTCGAGGCGGCTTACGGCGTGATGACGCTCGGCGCCTATGCCGTCCCGGTCAACTGGCACTTCAAGCCGGAGGAACTGAATTACATTCTCGCCGACACCGCGACGCGTGTGCTGATCGGCCATGACGATCTGCTGGCCCCGATGAAAGATGCTGTGCCGTCGGGCGTGACCGTGCTCAGCGTCACGCCGCCGCCGGAGATTCTGGCCAATTACAGGATCGATCCGGCCGCCTGCGCCACGCCGGAATTCGCGGATGATTTCGAGACCTGGCTGAAGCACCAGACGCCCTATGACGGCCCCGCCGTGCCGCAGCCGCAGAACATGATCTACACCTCGGGCACGACGGGTCATCCGAAAGGTGTGCGCCGCAACGCACCGACGCCCGATCAGAGCAAGAACGCCGAGGCGATGCGCGCGCTGATCTATGGCTTGAAGCCGGGGGCGCGAGCGCTGTTGCCGGGGCCGCTCTATCATTCCGCGCCGAATTCGTTCGGGCTTCGCGCGGGCCGTCTCGGCGGCGCGCTGGTGCTGCAGCCGCGCTTCGATCCGGAGGACTTTCTCAAGCTCGTGCAGGACGAGAAGATCGACACCATCTTCATGGTGCCGACGATGTTCATCCGCCTGATGAAGCTGCCGCAGGCGATCCGCGATCGCTATGACGTCTCGTCGCTGCGCCACATCATCCACGCGGCAGCGCCGTGCCCGGCCGACGTCAAGCGCGCGATGATCGACTGGTGGGGACCGGTGATCTACGAATTCTACGGCTCGACGGAGTCGGGCGCTGTGACGTTCGCCAATTCCGGGGATGCGCTGAAGAAGCCCGGCACCGTCGGCAGGATCGCCCCTGGCGCGGAATTGAAATTCATCGGCGACGACGGCCGCGAACTGCCGCAGGGCGAGATCGGCGAAATCTATTCGCGGATCGCGGGCAATCCGGATTTCACCTATCACAACAAGCCCGAGAAGCGCGGCGAGATCGACCGCGACGGCTTCATCACGTCCGGCGACGTCGGCTATTTGGATAGCGACGGCTATGTGTTCATCTGCGACCGCAAGCGCGACATGGTGATCTCCGGCGGCGTCAACATCTATCCGGCCGAGATCGAGGCGGCGCTGCACGGCATCCGGGGCGTGCATGACTGCGCGGTGTTCGGCATTCCCGACGCGGAGTTCGGCGAGGCGCTGATGGCGGTGGTCGAGCCGCAGCCCGGCGTGACCTTCGACATTCCCAAACTGCGGGCAGAGTTGAAGGCGGTGCTGGCCGACTACAAGGTGCCGAAGCATATCGAGATCGGCCGCAACCTGCCGCGCGAGGATTCCGGCAAGATTTTCAAGCGCCGGCTGCGCGATCCGTATTGGCAGGCGGCGGGAAGAAGGATTTAGACGACCTCACCACACTGGCTGCCGTCACCCTCCGCGAAGGCGGAGGGCCCAGTATTCCGCGACGTCCGCGGCTCGTCACGAACGCCTCGTGTTACTGGATTCCCGCCTGCGCGGAGATGACGGCTGAGGCTGGAGCGACGCATCTGCCCAATCCGATTTTCAAGTGCCGGCTGCGCGATCCGTATTGGCAGGCGGCGGGAAGAAGGATTTAGACGACCTCACCACACTGGCTGCCGTCACCCTCCGCGAAGGCGGAGGGCCCAGTATTCCGCGACGTCCGCGGCTCGTCACGAACGCATGGTGTTACTGGGGCCCCGCCCTCGCGGGGATGACGGCTGAGGCTGGAGCGACGCATCTGCCCATCCCGCAGGCAACAACGCCTGCCGCTTCGGCTTGCCAGCGCCTGAAAAACTGGCGACGCTCCGGCCGCGTCCTGTCTGGAGTGCCGTTAATGTCGTCCACCCCGTTGAAAATCGCCATGTCCGATCCCGATCAGCAGGCCGGACGTTATGACGAGCCCTCGACGCTGGAGGGCGACGCGAGGTTGCGCGAGGATATCCGGCTGCTGGGGCGCATTCTCGGCGACACCGTGCGCGACCAGGAAGGCGCCGACGTGTTCGATCTCGTCGAGCGCATCCGCACCACCTCGATCCGCTTTCACCGCAACGACGACAAGCTCGCGCGCCGTGAACTCGAAGCCGTGCTCGACGGCATGAGCACCGCCGAGACCGTGCGAATCGTCCGCGCCTTCAGCTATTTCTCGCACCTCGCCAACATCGCCGAGGACCAGAACAATATCCGCAACATGCGCGCCTTGCGTTCGACCGCGACCACGCCGCCCGAAGGCACATTGGCCGGAGCCGTGGCGCGCGCGCGCGATGCCGGCTTCGGCTCGGCCAAGCTGCGTGCGTTTTTCGCCACGGCGTTGGTGTCGCCGGTGCTGACCGCGCATCCGACCGAGGTGCGTCGCAAGAGCACGATCGACCGCGAAATGGAAATCGCCTCGCTGCTCGACCGCCGCGAGCGCATGCAGTTAACGGCCGAGGAGACCGAAGCCAGCGCCGAGCAGTTGCGCCGCGCGGTGCTGACGCTATGGCAGACCAATTTGCTGCGGCGGACCAAGCTGACCGTGCTGGACGAGGTGTCCAACGGCCTGTCGTTCTACGATTACACGTTTCTGCGCGAGTTGCCGCAATTGCATTGCGCGCTGGAAGATCGCCTCAGCGACGGCGATGCGGCCAACGAGATCGGCTCGTTTCTGCGGATGGGAAGCTGGATCGGCGGCGACCGCGACGGCAATCCGTTCGTCACCGCCGAGGTGATGCGCGGCACGTTGAAACTGCAAAGCACGCGCATTCTGCGCTTCTATCTCGACGAGGTGCATACGCTCGGCAGCGAACTGTCGATGGCCGCGCATCTTGCCGACGTTTCGGACGAATTGCGCACCCTGGCGCAGAACTCGCCCGATCCGTCGCCGCATCGTTCGGGCGAACCCTATCGCCTCGCCGTCAGCGGCATCTATGCCCGGCTCGCCGCGACCGCGCTGAAGCTCGACATCGAGACCTCGCGGCCGCCGGTCGGCAATGCAGCGCCCTACGACCATCCGCAGGCGTTCAAGGCCGATCTCGACGTGTTGCATCGCTCGCTGCTGGCCGACAATGCCGGCGTGATCGCACGCGGACGGCTGCGGCTGCTGCGCCGCGCCGTGGACGTGTTCGGCTTCCACATGGCCAGCCTGGACATGCGGCAGAATTCCGCCGTGCATGAGCGCGTGATCGCCGAGCTGATCGACGCGGCGATCCCCGGCACGTCTTATCTCGCGCTGGGCGAAGAGGCCCGCATCGCGCTGCTGTCGGGCGAATTGAAAAGCAGCCGCCCGCTGACCTCGCATTTCGTCAAATACAGCGACGAGACGCTGGGCGAACTCGCAGTGATGCGCGAGGCGGCGAAGGCCCATGCGGCGTTCGGGTCGCGCGTCATTCCCCATTGCATCATCTCGATGTGCAAATCGGTCTCCGACATGCTCGAGGTTGCGGTGCTGCTGAAGGAAGCCGGCCTCGTCGATCCGACCGGCCGCAGCGCGATCCACATCGTGCCGCTGTTCGAGACGATCGAGGATTTGCAGGCCTCGGCGGCCATCATGAACCGTATGCTGTCGCTGCATGACTATCGCAAATTCGTCGACAGCCGCGGAGGCGTGCAGGAGGTGATGCTCGGCTACTCCGACAGCAACAAGGATGGCGGCTTCGTCACCTCGGGCTGGGAGTTGTACAAGGCCGAGATCGGCCTCGTCGATGTGTTCACGCGGCACCATGTGCGACTGCGGCTGTTTCACGGGCGCGGCGGCTCGGTCGGGCGCGGCGGCGGGCCGAGCTACGACGCGATCCTGGCGCAGCCCGGCGGCGCGGTCGACGGCCAGATCCGCATCACCGAGCAGGGCGAGATCATTTCCAGCAAATATTCCAACGCGGAGGTCGGCCGCAACAATCTCGAAATCCTCGCCGCCGCAACGCTCGAAGCAAGCCTCCTGCAACCCAGGCACAGCGCGCCGCGCACCGACTATCTCGACGCGATGGAGGAACTCTCCGCGCTGGCCTTCAAGGCCTATCGCGGGCTGGTCTATGAGACCGACGGCTTCGAGGAGTATTTCTGGGCTTCGACCGTCATCACCGAAATCTCGACCCTGAACATCGGCAGCCGCCCGGCGTCGCGCAAGAAGACGCGGGCGATCGAAGACCTGCGCGCGATCCCGTGGGTGTTTTCATGGGCGCAATGCCGGCTGATGTTGCCGGGCTGGTACGGCTTCGGCAGCGCGGTCGAGGCCTGGGTCGCGGCGCATCCCGACAAGGGCATGGCGTTTTTGCAGGAGATGGTTCGCGAATGGCCGTTCTTCCGCATGTTGCTGTCGAACATGGACATGGTGCTGTCGAAGTCGTCGATCGCGATCGCCTCGCGCTATGCAGACCTTGTTCCGGATGCCGAGCTACGCCAGCGCATCTTCACGCGCATTCGGCGCGAGTGGCACGGCGCGATCGAGGCGGCGCTCGACATCATGGGTCACGACCGGTTGCTGCAAGGCAATCCGCTGCTGGAGCGCTCGATCCGCAATCGGTTTCCCTATCTCGATCCGCTGAATCATGTGCAGGTCGAACTCCTGAAAAAGCACCGCGCGGAATTGCCCGAGGGCGAGGTTGCCGACGAGCAGGTGCTGCGCGGCATTCAGATCACCATCAACGGCATCTCGGCGGGCCTGCGGAATAGCGGGTGAGACTCCCAACAGCTTGAGCGGTCATCCCCGCGAAGGCGGGGAATCAGTATTCCGTGATCTCAGAGTTCAAGCATGAACTCTCTGCGATACTGGATCGCCCGGTCGTTGCGCGCGAGACGCGCGCTTGCCGGGCGATGACGGCAGTACTGGAGCGTCTACACCGCATCCCAATTGAAAATATCGGCCGAGCGGTCGAGCTTGTAGAACGAGCCCTTCAGCGCCTTGATGCCGTGCTCGGCGATGGTCTGCGGCGTCCAGCCTTCGCCGCAATGCACGGAGCGCACCGGCCGCGACTGGCCCATCAGGAAAATCTCGTTCATGCGCACGGCGAAGATTTGCCCGGTGACGTCCCTGGCTTCATCCGCAAGCAGGAAGGCGCAGAGCGGCGCGATCTTCTCCGGGCCCATCTGCTGCATGCGCGCGACGCGGGCCTTTTCTTCCTCGGTCTCGGTCGGGATCGTGCCGATCAGCCGCGACCAGGCAAAGGGCGACACGCAGTTCGAGGTGACGTGGAAGCGGCTCATGTCGAGCGCGATGCTCTTCGACAGACCGACGATGCCGAGCTTGGCGGCGGCGTAATTGGCCTGGCCGAAATTGCCGATCAGGCCCGAGGTCGAGGTGAAGTGCACGAACGAGCCGGATTCCTGTTCCTTGAAGATGCGTGCGGCGGCGTGGCTTGTGTAGAACGAGCCCATCAGATGCACCTTGATGACCTGCTCGAACGCATCGACGCTCATGCGATGGAAGATCGCGTCGCGCAGGATGCCGGCATTGTTCACGACGCCGTCGAGACGGCCATAGGTATCGGTGGCTGTCTTGATGATGTTGGCGGCGGCGAGCGCTTCGGCGACGGTGTCGAAATTGGCGACCGCCGTGCCGCCGGCCTTGCGGATTTCCTCGACCACTTCCTCGGCCGGCGCGGCGTTGGCGCCGGAGCCGTCGGCCGCGCCGCCGGGATCGTTGACGACGACCTTCGCGCCTTCGGCGGCGCATTGCAGCGCGATCGCGCGGCCGATGCCGCGTCCCGCGCCGGTGACTACGATGACCTTGCCGTCGAGCATGTTGGACATGTGGGTTTTCCTTGCTTGTTAAAAATTGATGACATTGCCGAGAAGACGGCGTGCTCCCTCTCCCATGGGGAGAGGGTTGGGGTGAGGGGGTACGGCCTATCGATAGGCTCGAACCCCCTCACCCGGAAGCATCGCTTCGCTCGCTTCCGACCTCTCCCCCGAAGGGAGAGGTGAGGCCGTCCGCGTAGCGGGCGCCGTGCCTCTACCTCTCATTCGTGAAAATCACCGTGCCCGACGCCGCGAACATGCCGCCGACGCCGTGGCACACGGAAATCTTCGCATCCTTGACCTGCGCCGGCGCGATGCCGCGCATCTGCCGCACGCTCTCCTGCAACGCGTACATGCCGTACATGCCGGAATGCATGTAGCTGAGGCCGCCGCCATTGGTGTTCATCGGCAATTTTCCGCCGATCGCGGTGTTGCGGTCCGCGATGAATTTGCCGGTCTCCTCATGCGGCATGAAGCCGAGGTCGCCGAGCCCGTACAAGGGCAGATGCGCGAAGGCGTCGTAGATCATCAGATGATCGACATCCTTGTGCGCGATGCCGGCCTCGCGAAACGCCTGCGGCCCCGCGACTCGGAACGCGCGCGAGTGGTCGAACGATTCCATCTGCGACACCATCGGTGTCTCGACGCTTTCGCCGCTGCCCATGATGTAGACCGGCTTGTGCGGGAAATCCTTGGCGCGGTCGGCGGAGGTCAAGATCAGCGCGCCGCCGCCGTCGGTGACGAGGCAGCATTGCAGGATCCGGAACGGATAGGCGATCATCCGCGAGTTCAGCACGTCCGCGACCGTGATCGGGTCTTTCATCGTCGCGCGCGGATTCTTCGCGGCCCATTCGCGCTGCACCACCGCCACCATCGCGATCTGCTCATGCGTGATGCCGTGCGTCTTCATGTAGCGCAGCACGGGAATCGGAAACATGCTCGGCGGACCGTAGACGCCATAGGGCGCCTCGAACTGGCCTTGCAGCGAATCCGCCGGGATCGCGCGCGGCGCCTTGCCGATCATCGACTTGCCGCTCTCGGCATGCGTGATCAGCACGGTCTTGCACAGCCCGGCCTCGATCGCCGCCGCCGCGTGGCGGACATGCAGCATGAACGAACAGCCGCCGACCGACGTGCCGTCCACCCAGGTCGGCGTGATGCCGAGATAATGCGCGATCTGCTGCGGCGTCTCGACGGCGGTGGCGATGCCGTCGATGTCCGACGGCCGGAGCCCGGCGTCGGCCATCGCATTCAGCGCGGCATCGGCATGCAGTTGAAGCTGTGACATGTCGGGGATGACGCCGAGTTTCGTGGTCTCGGCCGCGCCGACGACGGCGACGTGGTTGCGTTTCATGTGATTTAGCCCTTCGCCGGCTTGAACACGGGGAGGGTGAGCGTGTCGTCGATCGTCTCGAACGCGACTTCAAGCGCCATGTCGAGCACCAGCGCCTCCGGCGTCTGCGGGCAGTCGACGATGTTGCTCATCATGCGCGGGCCTTCCTCCAGCGCGACCACGGCGATGGCATAAGGCGGCGTGAAGCCCGGCGCGGCCGGGCGATGGTTGATGACGTAGCTGTAAAGAGTGCCCTTGCCGCTGGCCTTCCTGATGCTGACCTTGCGTGACGCGCATTGGGGACAGAACGGACGCGGCGGAAAATAAATGTGCGCGCAGTCGTCGCAGGCTTGCAGGAGCAATTCGCCGGCCTTGGCGCCGTCCCAGTAATGCTGCGTCTCGGGTGTCGGTTTGGGACGTGCGCGGGCGGGCTCGGCCATGGTCTCTCTCTCTCTCCCTGAACGCAGAGTTAATTGAACAATTAATTCCGCTCTTGATGCGCTGTGGAAGGCGGCGGTGTCAACGGCTTCGGCGGGCAGTGGCGCGCATGCCGCCCTGCGGCGGACGCATCGTGTCGAGCGTGCCGTGGCTTGATCCCAGGTCATTTATGTATATACGATATCTCGCATGAGGATTACGTTCGATCCGCCGAAACGGCTGGGAGACCCTGGCGGATCGCCAACTCGATTTTCGAGATGCGAGGATTGTTCTCAGCGGCCGCGTGCTGACGGCGGAGGACACCCGGAAGGACTATGGTGAGCAGCGTTTTCAAACGATCGGATTTTTGGCTGGGCGGATGGTCATGGTGGTCTGGACTCCGCGCGGCCGTGCCGTTCATGTCATATCAATGAGGAAGTGCAATGACAAAGAGCAAACGCGCTACGGCAAGCGATTTAAAGAAGGCTGACGCGCATGTCATCCAGCCGCACGAATATGACGACGCGCCGGAATGGACAGACGAGCAACTGGAGACTGCTGTCGTCTCAAAAGGCGTGAGGTCGCCCGGCCGTCCGAAGTCCGACACCAAGAAAACGGCCGTCAGCCTGCGCCTCGATGCCGACGTGGTCGCGGCCTTCAGGAAAACAGGCGTCGGCTGGCAGACCCGGATCAATGAGACGCTGCGCGCCAAGCTGAAAGGCGGCAACGTCAAACCGGCGGCGGGCAAGAAAACCGGGAGCGCGACGCCCTCGGCTAAACGGAAACGTGCCTAGAGGCGCGACGTCATGCGAGCTGCCTTCGTTCCTCGCCTGCGAGGATCGACGGCGACGAAGCGATCCGGTGTTCCCTTTATTGAAAGAAGACTGGATTGCTTCGCTCTGCGCAAAGTTGCAAGAGCAACTTTGCGCGCGCTCGCAATGACGATGTAGAAACGGCCTCGCAGGAGAACCCACATGTCCGCCCACCCGACCCTCGCCTCGCTCGCCGCCGATCTCGCTGCCGGCAAGACCACATCGCGCGATCTGGTCGAGCGGTGTCTTGCCGCCATCGCCGACCCGACGGGCGAAGGCGCGCGCGTCTTCATCCATGTCGATCGCGAGGCGGCGGTGGCGACGGCCGATGCGATGGACAGCTTACGCAAGGCCAACGCCGCCCCGTCGCCGTTCGCCGGCATTCCCGTGTCGATCAAGGATCTGTTCGACATCACGGGGCAGGTGACGAAAGCCGGTTCGCGCGCGCTCGACGACACGCCGCCCGCCGCCGCCGACGCGCCGGCCGTGGCGCGGCTGCGACGCGCCGGCTTTGTCGTGGTCGGCCGCACCAACATGACGGAGTTCGCTTATTCGGGCCTCGGCATCAATCCGCATTACGACACGCCGAAAGGCATCTGGCGTCGCGATATCGGACATGTCCCCGGCGGCTCGTCGTCCGGCGCGGCGGTGTCGATCGCCGACGGCATGGCGTTCGGCGCTTTAGGCACCGATACCGGCGGCTCGTGCCGCATTCCGGCGGCGTTCAACGGCATTGTCGGTTTCAAGCCCACGGCGGAGCGCGTGCCGCGCGACGGCGCCATTCCGTTGTCGTCGAGTCTCGACAGCATCGGGCCGCTGGCGCGCACCGTATCGTGCTGCGCGATTCTCGATGCCGTGCTGGCCGACGAGGAGATCGTGCCGCTCGCGCCGCGCCCGGTGCATGGGCTGCGGCTGCTCGTGCCGACGACGATCGTGCTCGACGAACTCGACGAGCATGTGTCGAAAGCATTCGATGTCGCGCTGAAGAAGCTCGAAGCCGCCGGGGCGATCTTCACGCGGGCGCCGTTTCCTGAGTTCAACGATGTCGGCCCGATGAGCATGAAGGGCGGCTTCGCGGCGGCGGAAAGCTATGCCTGGCATCGCCGGCTGATGGAGCGGCGCGGCGGCGACTACGATCCGCGCGTCATCGGCCGCATCATGCGCGGCGAAAGCCAGACGGCGGCCGACTACATCGAACTGTGTGAGGCGCGCGAGTCGCTGATCGCGCGCGCGGCATTGCGGTTGGAGCCTTACGACGCGCTGGTGATGCCCACCGCCGCGCAGGCGCCGCCGACACTCGCCGACATGAGGGACGACAAGGCCTACTCGAAAGCCAATATTCTGGCGCTGCGCAATTGCACCTTCATCAACATGATCGACGGCTGCGCGATCTCGCTGCCGATCACGCGGTCCGATGAAGCGCCGGTCGGACTGATGCTCGCCGCCGCCGCTTGGCATGACCGCGAGATCCTCGATATCGCGGCGGGCGTCGAGGACGTCGTGCGCGGGTCATAGGCTTCCGGTCGGAAAACGGGTGGAAGGGGCGACGGCGGCTTGTGATGGTGGGACGACGTCAATCGCGGAACGATCATGTGCCTGTTGCAAGGATGAAGGATGCGCCGTCGCAAATCGATGCGATCGACTGGCCGCAGGTCTCGAGCGACCTCGATGCACGCGGCTGCGCGGTGATCGCGGAACTGCTGCCGCCGGATCAATGCCGTGCGCTGGCGACGCTCTATGGCGACGCCAGCCGTTTCCGCAGCCGCATCGTGATGAGCCGGCATGGTTTCGGCCGCGGCGAGTATCAGTATTTCACCTATCCGCTGCCGCAGCCGATCGACACGCTGCGGCCGGCGATCTACGCGCAACTCGCGCCGATCGCCAATCGCTGGAACGAAGCGATGGGCATCGACATGCGGTATCCCGCCAGCCACGAGGCGTTTCTGAAGCGCTGCCATGAGGCCGGCCAGACCCGGCCGACGCCGCTGCTGCTGCAATATGGCGAGGGCGACTACAATTGCCTGCATCAGGATCTCTATGGCGAGCATGTGTTTCCGCTGCAGGTCGCGATCCTGCTGTCGGAACCGGGCCGCGATTTCTCAGGCGGCGAATTCGTGCTGACCGAGCAGCGGCCGCGCATGCAGTCGCGCGCCGAAGTCGTTGATTTGAAGCAGGGCGACGCCGTCGTCTTCGCCGTTCATCATCGGCCGGTGCAGGGCACGCGCGGAACCTATCGCGTCAATCTGCGCCACGGCGTCAGCCGCATCCGGTCCGGCCAGCGCCATACGCTCGGCGTGATTTTCCATGATGCGATATGACGGCGACTACACCCAGCTTTTGGTCGGATGAATGAACCCCCACGGGCTGGTCTCCGAGCCGGTCGGCGTCACGATCTCGATCAGGCACGGGCCGCCATGCGCCAGGGCTTTTTCCAGCGCCGGCTTGAACGCGGCCGGCGAGGTCACGCGCGCCGCATGGACGCCGAACGATTCTGCAAGGGCCACGAAATCCGGGTTGACCAGATCGGCGGCGACGACGCGGCCGCCGAAGTTTTCCATCTGATCGCGGCGCACATTGCCATAGGCATTGTTGTTGAAAACCAGCGTCACCACGCCGATGTTGAACTGCACGGCGGTCGACAATTCCTGCACGGCGAACATGAAGCCGCCGTCGCCGGTGATCGCCACCACGGCGCGGTCGGGATGCGCCACCTTCGCGCCGAGCGCGGTCGGAAAGCCCGAGCCGAGCGTGCCTTGATAGCCCGAGGTGATGAAGGTGCGCGGCCGGTAGACCGGAAAGCCGTACCAGGAGGCAAAGCCGACTTGCGACAGCTCATCGGTGACGATGGCATCGTCCGGCAGCACGGCGCGCAGCATGTCGAGATAGGCCATCTGCGGCTGCACGCTCTGGATCGCGTCCTGTGCGGCGGCGGCGGCATCGCGTATGTCAGTTCGCCGCGATGGGCTTTTCTTGAATCCGGCGCGACTCACAGCCGCGCCGAGATCGCGCGTCGCCTCCCTGGCGTCGGCGACAACAGCGACGTCCGGCCTGACGCGACGCATTTCGGCCGGATCGATGTCGATCCGGATCGACTTGAGCCCCGCGGGCGTCACGCTCCAGCGCCAGCCCGGCAATTCCTGTCGCGTGCCGATGCCGATCATCAGATCGGTCTGCGGCCATAGCCGCCACGCGGCGGCGATCGTGAGACCCAGTTCATGAGCATTGCTGACGATGCCGCGCCCGGAGCGAAAGCCGACGACGGGCGCGTCGATCATGTCAGCCAGCTCCAGTATCTCGTCGGCGGCGTCGATCGCGCCGGCGCCGACGAAAATCATCGGATGTTTGCTGGCGGCGATCAGCTTCGCGGCCTCGGCGATGCGGTCCGGATCGGGCAGCGGCGGCGCGAACGGCGCGAGCACGTCGGCGTCGGCCACGTTCGCGGCCTGCATGAACACATCCCACGGCATCTCCAGCGCGGCCGGGCCTCGGCGGCCCGACTGCATCTCCTGGAACGCGCGGGCGACTTTCATGGGCGCCTGGCCGGGGTGATCGATGCGGTCCGCGAATTTGGTGAAGCCGCGCAAGGTGGCCAGTTGATCCGGCATCTCGTGCAGATGGCCACGGCCTTGCCCGAGAAAGGCGGTCGGCACCTGGCCCGTGAGGCACAGCACAGGCTCGTTGCAGCCATATGCCGTCAGCATCGCGGCGCCGGCATTCAGCACGCCGGGTCCGGGCACCACGCTGAATACGGCAGGCTTTCCGGTCGCGCGGGCATAGCCGAACGCCATATAGCCGCAGGCTTGCTCGTGCCGCGCGCCGATCACCTTGATCTGCGCTTTGTGAAAGCCGTCGAACAGGCCGTAAATCTGTGCGCCGGGCAGGCCGAACACCGTATCGATTCCGTGCGCGGTCAGGCTGGCGACGATCGCTTCGCCGCCGGTCAGTCTGGTCATGGGCTGGTCCCTTTACGTCCGCGGCTGCAAGCGTGTCATCCCTGCGCGGACTCGTGTTGAAGCAGATCGTGAATCGTGTTGCGCTTCCAGCTCGTCGCCGCATCGTTGATCTGCATGTCGAACGACAGCGCGAGTTTCGTGCCGGCCAGAAACAACGGTTCGAGATGATCCGACAGCGCCGCGAAGATATGCGCGCCTGCCGTCTGCCGGGCGGCCAGGTCGCGGCCTTCGCCGAGCCGCAGCACCATGTCGAGAAAATAAAGCCCTGCGCGGCCATCGGCGATCCCGACATGCTTGCAGGGAATGGCGCGGACGCGAATGCCGCCGAGCGGAAAAATGCCGGTCTCGACCGCCGCCTTGCGCACGCATTCGACGGCCGCGCCGATGTCGAGATGGACATCGAGATCGGCGGAATATTCGATCGTGAAATGCGGCATGACGGATCCGGTTGCATCGCGTCATTGCAAGACGCTGTTGGGCCTGGCGCTTTCGGAAAGCCGCCCGCTATGACAATAATTTCTTAACAAGTTAAGTTGTTTACGACAACGTTCCCTGACCGGGATGACGTTGTGCGATGCAGCGCGGATGGCGAGGCGACGAATGCCGAAAGCACATGACCCCCGCAAGCCGCGGATGCGCGAGTTTTCACGCTCGCTGCCGATGGCGCTGCTGCGCGCCCGCGAATCGGTGATGCGGCATTTCCGGCCGTCGCTGCGCGCGCATGATCTGACCGAGCAGCAATGGCGCATTCTGCGGGCGCTGGGCGACGTGGACGCGATCGAGGTCACGGAACTGGCGCGCGCCGCATTCCTGCTCGGGCCGAGCCTGTCGCGGATCCTGCGCGATCTCGAATTGCGGAAACTGATCGAGCGCCGCACGGCGGAGGATGATTTGCGCCGCAACATCCTGTCGATCACGCGCAAGGGCCTGCGGCTCATCGACGCCGTGGCGCCGACATCGGAGGCGATCTACGCCGAATTCAACCGCCGCTACGGGGCGGCCAAGCTCGCCGAATTGCACGCCATGCTGCATCGGCTGGAGGATTGTCTCGCCACGATGCCGGTGCGCGGGGATGAGCAGTAAGACGAATTGTCATTGCGAAAAGCGTCGGTCCTCGTTTGCGAGGCCGACGCGACGACGCAATCCAGCCTGTGCTTGTTGCATCAACAAGACTGGATTGCTTCGCCAGCGACCAGCCGGCCAGCGCCGGCTGTCCGCCGGCTTGCAATGATGAACGCAGCCTCAAATTTCATCGCACGCTCAGTCGTCATCCGCCGCGACCCCATGGACATCGCGCGCGTTTTTCGCTCAACTCCGCGCCGCAAGGGAAGTCCGACGCCAAGCTCGGCCCCAAAAAAAGACTGAACGGGAGGATGTGATGAAGCTCACCAGACGTGATTTCACGGCAGGAATCGGGGCAGGCCTCGCCGTCGGCGTCGCCGCGCCTTACGTGATCGGCGGCGCGGCGCGGGCGCAGGGCGCCACGATCAAGATCGGGATGTGCGCGCCGATCACGGGCCCGGCGGCCGAAGCCGGCAAATACGCCACCGGCGGCGCCAAGCTCGCGGTCGAAGCCGTGAACAAGGCCGGCGGCGTGCTCGGCAAGCAGCTCGAACTCATCGTCGAGGACGACCAGACCACCAATCCGGGCATCGTGCTGGCCTTCTCCAAACTCGCGGCGCAGTCCGACATCGTCGGCTTCCTCGGCTCGATCCGATCGACGCAGGTTCATGCCATGCAGCCCGACGCCATGAAGCTCGGCAAGCCGGTGATGTTCGGCGGCACCGATCCGAACCTGACCAAGCTCGGCAACCCCTGGCTGTTTCGGTTTCGTCCGAATGACAGCTATTCCGGTCGCGTCATCGCAGACTACGGCGTCAAGACGCTCGGCAAGAAGAAGTGGGCGGTGCTGCATTCGACCGACGCCTTCGGAACGGCCGGCGGCAAGGCGTTGACCGAGGCGCTCGGCAAACTCGACGCGACGATCGCGATCGACCAGGGCTACGCCAACCAGAGTCAGGATTTCACGCCGGTCGTGCTCGCGATCAAGCAATCCGGCGCGGACATTCTGGGGTCGTACTTCACCTTCGAGAACGATCTCGGCATTTTCGCACGGCAGTTGCGCCAGCTCGGCGTCAACATTCCGTGGGTCGGCTCGCCGTCGATCGTGAACGTCACGGCGCTGAAGCTCGCCGGACCGGCATTGTACGGGACCTACGGCGTCGCCGATTACGCGGAGGATTCGTCGGAAGGCTCGAAGAAATTCGGCAAGGCCTATCGCGATGCCTACAAGGTCGCGCCGGACAACCAGTCGTCGTGGCCCTATGACGCGGTGACGGTGCTGGCGGCGGCGATCAACAAGGCCGGCTCGACCGATCCGCAGAAGATTCGCGAGGCGATCATCGCCACCAAGAAATTCGCCGGCGCCGAGGGCGAATATAATTTCGACGACAAGGGCGACGGGCTGCATGGCTACAACATCGTCAAGAACGAGAAGGGCAACATCGTCTTCGACAAGCACATCGAGTTCGATGATTGATGAGTTCGTCATTCCGGGGGCGCTCGCGATGCCGAAGTCCGTCATTGCTAGCCGGTTGATGTCGGCGGCTTCGCCGACGTGAACCGAGCGAAGCAATCCAGCTCTTGTAAGAAGGAGACTGGATTGCTTCGTCGCAACACTCCTCGAAGACGAGGACTGTCGCTCCTCGCAATGACGAATGACGCAGCTTTAGCCGCCGCCTTCTCTCCGACCGGACCGCCCTCATGGATCTCGCACTGCAACTTCTGTTCACCGGCATCGGGATCGGTGCGGTCTATGCGCTGGTCGCGCTCGGCTTCGTGCTGATTTTTCGCGCCACCAACGTGGTCAACTTCGCGCAGGGCGAATTCTCGATGGTCGCGGCGTTCCTGATGGTGGTCTTCGCCGTCGATCTGGCGCTGCCATACTGGCTGTCGTTCATCCTCGCTTTGTTGGGCATGGCGGCGATCGGCGCGATCTTCAATCTCGGCGTCTATTATCCGCTGCGGCATCGCAGCTTTCTGCCGGTCATCATCGCCACGATCGGCGCATCGATCCTGATGGCCAACGGCGTGCTGGCGCTGTACGGCCCGCAGCCGCAGGTGCTGGAAGGCTGGTTCGAGACGCCCGGCGTCCAGTTGGGGCCGGTCTATCTCGACAGCCAGTATCTGCTCATCATCGCGGTGACGATCGTGCTGGTCGCCTTCAATTACTGGTTCTTCGAGAAAACGATGGTCGGCAAGAAATTGCAGGCGACCTCGCAGGACAAGGAAATGGCGTCGCTGCTCGGCATCTCCGTCTCGACCATGATCATGATCACCTTCATCTATTCGGCGGTGCTGGGCGGCCTCGCCGGCATTCTCGTGGCCCCCGTGCTGTTCGTCTCGATCCAGATGGGGGCGACGATCGCGCTGAAGGCCTTCGCCGCAACGATCATCGGCGGTTTCGGCGACGTGACCGGTGCGATCATCGGCGGGCTGGCGCTCGGCATCATCGAGACGTTTGGCGCGGCCTATGTGTCTGTTCCGTACAAGGACGCCTTCGCCTTCCTTGTGCTGGTCATGTTCCTGATCTTCCGCCCGCAAGGCATTTTCGGCGAACGCGTGGCGGAAAAAGCATGAGCGCCTCGTCGGACAATATGGCGGCCGTCATCGCGCCGCCGCGCCCCCGCCCGCTGCTGATCCGCCATGCGCCGTATTTCATCGGCGCCGCGATCGTCGTGGCGCTGGCCGCCTCGATGCGCTTCGACGGCTACGTGCTCAACATCCTGATGCAGGCGACGACGTTCTCGATCGCCGTGTTCGGGCTGTCCGTCGTGCTCGGCCTGTGCGGCCAGATCAACCTCGCGCAGGCGGCGTTCTTCGGCTTCGGCGCCTATGCGGTCGGCATCGGCACCTCGGATTATCAGATCAGCTACTGGCTGTGTCTCGTCGCCGGCTGCGTGATGGCGCTGCTGGCGGGCGCGCTGCTCGGGCTCTCGACGCTGCGGCTCGGCGGCCACTACCTCGCGATGGTGACGATCTCGTTCCAGCAGATCGTCACGCTGATCATGATCAACGCGATCTGGCTGACGCATGGCCCGGACGGCGTGTCGAAAATCGGCCGGCCGGACCTGTTTCAATCCTCGCAATCCTATCTCGCCTTCTGCGTCGCGATGCTGGCGATCGTCGGTTACATCGTCTGGCACCTGCCGGATACGCGGCTCGGCCGCGCGATGCGCGCGGTGCGCGACAATGAACTCGCGGCGGGCGTGACCGGCATCGACGTGTTCCGCACCAAGGTCTATGCCTTCGCGATCTCGGCCGTCCTTGGCGGGCTTGCCGGCGGGCTGTTCGCCGGCGGCTTCGCGTATGTCAGCCCGGATCAGTTCTCCTTTGCCGAATCCATCGTGTTTCTGACGATGTCGCTGCTCGGCGGCGTCGCGTCGCCGATCGGGTCTGCGATCGGCACGGGGTTGCTGATCCTGATTCCCGAATGGCTGCGCTTCCTCAAAAGCGTGCCGGGGCTGTATCTCGCGATTTACGGCCTGTCGGTGATCCTGATCATCCGCTTCATGCCGGACGGCATCTGGGGCTTCGTCAATGCGGCCTATGAGAGGCTGCGTCCGCGCAAGCATGTCGCGGTCAACGCGCCGCCGCTGGTGCTGTCGCCGGCGAAAATCGGCGGCGACACCGTGCTCGAGGTCGCGCAACTGTCGAAGCATTTCGGAGGGCTCAAGGCCGTCGATCAGGTCGACATGACGGTGAAGCGCGGCGGCGTCCACGCGCTGATCGGGCCGAACGGCTCCGGCAAGACCACGACGCTGAACGTGCTGTCCGGCCTTTACAACGCCACCGCCGGCAAGGTCATGCTCGACGGCACCGACGTCACGACGATGCCGCCGCATTTGCGCGCCGCCGCCGGCCTCGGCCGCACCTTCCAGAACATCCGGCTGTTCCGGTCGATGACCGCGATCGAAAACGTCATCATCGGTGCGGAGCGGCCCGGCAACACGCTGATCGGCAAAGCAGGGCCGGCCGATCTCGAACAGCGCGCGATGTCGGCGCTGAATTTCGTCGGCCTCGGCCCGCGCGCCAACGAGCTGATCACGAGCTTTTCCTACGGCCATCAGCGGCTGATCGAGATCGCCCGCGCGCTCGCCGCCAATCCGGTGCTGCTGCTGCTCGACGAGCCGGCGGCGGGCCTCAACTCATCGGAAAAACTCGAACTGCACGAGTTGTTGAAGCGCATCGCGGCGCAGGGCCTCACCATCCTCATCATCGATCACGACATGACGCTGGTGTCGGAAGCCGCGCAGCACATCACCGTGCTCAATTTCGGACGCCGCATCGCGGACGGCGAGTCGATGGCGGTGCTGCGCCATCCCGACGTCGTCTCCGCTTACCTCGGGACCGACTGATGGCGCTGCTAGAAATCAACGACCTTCACGTCCGCTACGGCGAGATCGTCGCGCTGCAAGGCGTGTCGTTCAGCGTCGCCGAAGGGCAGGTGGTGACGCTGCTCGGCGCCAACGGCGCGGGCAAGTCGACCACCTTGCGAGCGATCTCGGGTCTCGCCAAGCCAGCGCAGGGCGATATTCTTTACGACGGCAAGTCGATCGCCGGCCTCGGCCCCGAAGCCATCGTGCGGATGGGCATTTCGCATGTGCCGGAGGGGCGTCGCGTGTTTCCAGGCCTCACCGTGAAAGAGAACATCATGCTCGGCGGCTCCAACCGCCGCGCCGCCAAGGCCGATCTGTCGCGCGAGGCCGATGCGATGTTCGATCTGTTCCCGGACATTCGCAAGTTCACCAATTCGCTCGGCTGGACGCTGTCCGGCGGCCAGTTGCAGATGGTCGCCGTCGCGCGCGGGCTGATGGCCAAGCCGCGTCTGCTGCTGCTCGACGAGCCGTCGCTGGGTCTCGCGCCGGTGATCGTGCAGGCGGTGTTCCGCATCATTTCGGAAATCCGCCGCAATACGACCGTCTTGCTCGTCGAGCAAAACGCGCGCATGGGATTGTCCGTCGCCGACACCGGCTATGTGCTGGAAACCGGCAAGATCGTGCTCGGCGGCAAGCCGGACGAACTCTGGGGCAACGAAGCCATTCGCGCCGCCTATCTCGGCGGCCACGCCAAGGTGCCGAAGGAGGCGGCGGCGGTGCCGAGTTTATAGTGTGCGTGAGAGTTCGTCATTGCGAGCGGAGGACAAATCGGTTTCGATTTGTCCGTAGCGAAGCAATCCAGTCTTCGCTCGTAAAAGGAAGACTGGATTGCTTCGTCGCATGAGAGTCTCGAAGGCGAGACACTCATGCGTCTCGCAATGACGTCTTTGACGAATAGAATTCAACCGATAACAACAGGGCAAAAACCCGACTATGGTCACACTGCAACTTGCCAAACTCATCGATTTCGTCGCCGCCATTTTCGCGAAGACCGGCTCCTCGCCTCAGGAAGCCACGCGCATCGCGACCTATCTCGCGACCGCCAATCTCACCGGCCATGACAGCCACGGCGTCATCCGCGTGCCCGTCTATGTCCGGTGGAACAAGAACGGCTCGATCGTGCCGAACCAGACCATCGAGATGGTCGTCGACACGCCGTCGCTGGCGGTGATCGACGGCCGCTTCGGCTACGGCCAGACGGTGACGCCGCAGGCCGTCCGCATCGGCATCGACAAGTGCAAGGCATCGGGCCTCGCCGTCGTGGCGCTGCGCAATTCCGGCCATCTCGGCCGTGTCGGCGATTGGGCGGAGATGGCGGCCAAAGAGGGGCTCGTCTCGATCTTCTTCGTCAACGCATCGGGCTCGGTGCTGGTCGCGCCCTATGGCGGCGTCGAGCGCCGGCTCTCCACCGCGCCCTATTGCGTCGGCATCCCGCGCGGGCATGCGCCGCCGGTGGTGCTCGATTTCGCCACCTCGATCGTCGCCGAGGGCAAGGTGCTGGTCGCCAGTCGCGGCGGCAAGAAATTGCCGGTCGGCGCGCTGATCGATCCGGACGGCGCCCTGAGCGAAAACCCGACGACGCTGTACGGCCCGTTCGAGATGGAGGGCACGCGCGATCACTCGCAGGGCAAGGGCGCGATTCGCGCCTTCGGCGAGCACAAGGGCTCGGGCCTCGCGCTTGTCTGCGAACTGCTCGGCGGCGCGCTGACGGGGACCGGCGCGACCGGCCCGGACAAGCGGTTCGCCAACGGCATGCTCGCGATCTACATCGATCCGAAAAAGATCGACGCGGCGGAGTTCTTCGATGCCGACATGACGCGCTACATCGATTACTTCAAGAACACGAAGCCTGCGCAGGGCGTGGAGCAGGTGCTGATCCCCGGCGAGCCCGAGGCGAAGCTGCGCGCCGAGCGCACCGCGAACGGCGTGCCGCTGCCGGACGAAACATGGGCCGCGATCGTCGCCACCGCGCGCGAGGTCGGCGTCAGCGAGAGCGCGATCCATGCGGCGACGGAATGAGGACGTGCCTTCATTGCGAGCCAGCCCGAAGTGAGCCCTTGCGAACGCCGGGCTGAGCGAAGCAATCCAGAGGCAACACGCGAAGACTGGATTGCTTCGTCGCTTTCGATTTTCAAAGATGAAAACCGAAAGCTCCTCGCAATGACGAATGAATGTCTCCAACAAAACTCAACAAAGAAGGACAAACTCCAATGCCCAATAAAGTCAAGGACACCTGGGCGGCCGGCAAGGTCGTCGTCAATGCGTGGCTCGCGATTCCGTCGGGCTTCTCCGCCGAAGTGATGGCGCAATGCGGCTTCGACAGCGTCACCGTCGATATCCAGCACGGCGTGCAGGATTACATGTCGATGGTGCAATGCTTTCAGGCGATGAACGGCCACCCCGTCACGCCGATGGTCCGCGTGCCGTGGAACGAACCCGGCATCATCGGCAAGGTGCTCGACGGCGGCGCGATGGGCGTGATCTGCCCAATGATCAACACCAGGCAGGAAGCCGAGAACTTCGTGCAGTATTGCAAGTATCCGCCGAACGGCACGCGCAGCAACGGCCCGATCCGCGCCGGGCTCTATGGCTCCGGCGGCGCCTATCAGGACACGGCCAATGCCGAGACGCTGTGCATTGCGATGCTGGAGACAAAGACCGCGATCGAGAACATGGAAGCGATCCTCGATGTCGAGGGCCTCGCCGGCGTCTATGTCGGGCCGTCCGATCTCGGCTTCTCCTACGGTCTTGTGCCGAAGCTCGACCGCGAGGAGCCGGAAATCCTGAAGATCTACGACAAGCTCATCAAGGAATGCGACAAGCGCGGCATCTTCCCCGGCATCCATTGCTCGGGCCCGGTCGGTGCGGCGAAGAACATCGGCATGGGCTTCAAGCTGGTGACGCTGCTCAACGACAGCGGCATCCTCGCCACCGGCGCGAAGAACTGGGTCGGCGAAACGCGGAAGAACTCGGGCGGCAAGGCGTAATTTTCCCCTCTCCCCGTGCTTACGGGGAGAGGGTGCTTTCGCGAAGCGAAGGCGGGTAAGGGGCGACCGACCCGCGACCTCTGAGTTCGTGATAACGTTTAACCCAGCCCCTCACCCGGATCGCAAGAGCGATCCGACCTCTCCCCGTAAGAACGGGGAGCGGTGAAGGAAAAAGGACACGCCATGCCAGGTCAAAACTCGCCAGCCAGCGCCAGCCCGTCCCCCGTGATCCGCCTGCATGACGACGATGCCGTTTTGATCGCGCGGACGTCGCTGATGCCCGGCGTCGAGGTGGCCAGAGGCGTCGTCACCACCGACCGCATTCCCGCCGGCCACAAGGTCACGGTCCGCGCGATCGCACTCAATGAGCCGATCATCCGCTACGGCCAGATCATCGGCTTCGCGACGCAGGCCATCGCGCCGGGCCAGCACATCCACACCCATAATTGCGGCATGGGCGACTTTTCGCGCGACTATGCCTATGGCGTCGACGTCAAGCCGACGCCGAATTTCGATCTGCCCGCGACCTTCATGGGCATCAAGCGCGACGACGGCCGCGTCGCCACCCGCAACTATATCGGCATTCTCACCTCGGTGAATTGCAGCGCGCATGTCGCCGGCATGGTTGCCGACGTGTTCAAGAAAAATCCGTTCACCGGCCACAATCCGCTGGCCGATTTTCCGAACGTCGATGGCGTCGTCGCGCTGACGCACAAGACCGGCTGCGGCATGACGCAGGACGAGCCGCTGACGCTGCTCCGGCGCACGCTCGGCGGCTATGCGCGGCATGTGAATTTTTCCGCCGTCGTCGTGCTGGGTCTCGGCTGCGAGATCAACCAGATCGGCGGGCTGATGCAGGAGCAGAAGCTCGCCGGCCGCTTGCGCGAGATGCAGATTCAGGAAATCGGCGGCACCCGCAAGACCACAGAGGCCGGCGTCGCCTTCGTGCGCGAGGCGCTCACCGACGCCAATAGAGTGCAGCGCGAGGAGGTCAGCGCCAGCGAATTGATCGTCGCGCTGCAATGCGGCGGCTCGGACGGCTATTCCGGTATTTCAGCAAACCCTGCATTAGGGGCTGCGAGCGATCTCCTGGTGCGCCACGGCGGCACGGTCGTGCTGTCGGAGACGCCGGAGACCTATGGAGCCGAGCATCTGCTGACGCGCCGCGCGGTGTCGCGCGAGGTCGGCGAGAAGCTGGTCGGGCTGATGCGCTGGTGGGAGGCCTATTGCGAACGCGAGGGCGCCGAGATGAACGCCAATCCGAGCCCCGGCAACAAGGCCGGCGGCCTCACCACGATTCTCGAAAAATCATTGGGCGCGATGGCCAAGGCCGGCTCGACCAATCTCGTCGATGTGCTGAACTATGCCGAGGCGATCACCAAGAAGGGCTTCGTCTTCATGGACACGCCGGGTTACGACCCGGTCGCCGCGACCGGGCAGGTCGCGGGCGGCGCCAATCTCGTCTGCTTCACGACCGGCCGCGGATCTGTGTTCGGCTGCAAGCCCGCGCCGTCGATCAAGCTCGCGACCAACACGCCGATGTTCAAGCGCATGGAAGACGACATGGACATCAATTGCGGCACGATTCTCGACGGCGACGAAAGCGTGCAGCAATGCGGCCAGCGCATTTTCGATCTGATGCTGACAACGGCCTCGGGTCAGCCTACCAAGAGCGAGAGCTTCGATTTCGGCGGCGCGGAGTTCGCGCCATGGGTGCTCGGCGCGACGATGTGAGGGTCGGCGCCGTTGCACCATTTGCTGCCGTCGTCCCCGCGAAGGCGGGGAGCCAGTATTTCGCGCCGCCTCGTTCAAACGCGACCTCGCGGAATACTGGGCCATCCGCGTTCGCGGATGGTGACGCTGTGCGCGTTGAAAATGCGACCGACGCATGCAAGCCGTCATCCCCGCGAAGGCGGGGAACCAGTAATCCGCGCCGTCTCGTTTAAACGCGACCTCGCGGAATATTGGATCGCCCGGTCTGCGAGCGCAGAGATGCGCTCTTGCCGGGCGATGACGATCGAGGTTGAAATACATTGATTGGCAACATGCTCAACCGTCATCCCCGCGAAGGCGGGGAACCAGTAATCCGAGGCGTCAGAAATGAAAGAAAAACATTTCTACGTCTACATTCTGGCGAGCAAGATCGGCGGCACGCTTTACATCGGCGTGACGAACGATCTGATCCGGCGGGTCTGGGAGCATCGCGAGAAGTTTGTTGAAGGGTTTACGCAAAAATACGGCGTTCACCGGCTGGTCTATTTCGAGCAGTTCGACGATGTCGAGAACGCCATCGCGCGCGAGAAGCGGTTGAAGAAATGGAATCGGGACTGGAAGGTCAGGCTGATCGAGGAGAAAAATCCGAACTGGGACGATCTCTTCGAGACGCTGATCTGAATGCAGCCGTCGTCCCCGCGAAGGCGGGGAACCAGTATTTCGTGACGTGTCGTTGAAATCACGAACCTCGCGGAATACTGGATCGCCCGGTCTGCGAGCGCAGAGGTGCGCCCTTGCCGGGCGATGACGATCGAGGTGATTGGCAATATGCTCAACCGTCATCCCCGCGAAGGCGGGGAACCAGTAGTCCGCGAGGTCTATGTTTGATCATGATGGTCACTGAGTACTGGCTCCCCGCCTTCGCGGGGATGACGGCCAACGATGTCGCAATGCCGTGCGCCGTCCATCCGCCCACCCCCGCGCCATCTTATGCCCGTTGTTAATGCTTGCTCCAGTTCCGTACCGGTGTTCTGCTTAAAAAAGCTGCTGGAGTTTTCAATCTGTGTCGATCTTCGTCGCCTTGCACCACGCCACCCATTACCGTTACGACCGCCCCGTCGTTCTCTCGCCGCAGACGGTGCGGCTGCGGCCGGCGCCGCACACCCGCACGCCGATCCTTGCCTATTCGCTGAAGGTCACGCCCGCGAACCACTTCGTGAACTGGCAGCAGGATCCGCAGGGCAACTGGCTGGCGCGCTACGTGTTTCCGGAGCCCGCGACCGAGTTCAAGATCGAGGTCGATTTCACCGCCGAGATGACGGTGATCAACCCGTTCGACTTTTTCGTCGAACCCTATGCCGAGAAGTTTCCTTTTCAGTATCCGGACGAGTTGAAGCTCGAACTCGAGCCGTACATGCATACGGTGCCGGTCGAGCCGAAATTCGCCGAGTATCTTGCGGCGATCCCGCGCGAAGCGCCGAGCACGGTCAACTTCCTCGTCGATCTCAACGCCAAGCTGCGCACGATCGTGAATTACATCATCCGCATGGAGCCGGGCATCCAGACGCCCGAGCAGACGCTGACCAACGCGTCGGGCTCGTGCCGCGATTCGGCGTGGCTGCTGATTCAGGCGATGCGCCATCTCGGCCTCGCGGCGCGGTTCGTCTCCGGCTACCTGATCCAGTTGCGGCCGGACATCGATCCCTTGCAGGGACCGCTGGAGGTTGCGAACGACTTCACCGATCTTCACGCCTGGGCCGAGGTTTATATCCCCGGCGCGGGCTGGATCGGCTTCGACGCGACGTCCGGCATGTTGACCGGCGAGGGCCATATCCCGGTGGCGGCGACGCCGCATTATGCGTCCGCCGCGCCGATCTCGGGCGCTGTGGGATTTGCGAACGTCGATTTCGGTTTCGAGATGACCGTGACGCGGGTGCGCGAAGCGCCGCGCATCACCAAGCCGTTCTCCGATGAATCCTGGAGCCGGCTCGATCGGCTCGGCGAGCAGGTCGATGTCGAGCTGAAGGCGCATGACGTGCGCCTGACGATGGGCGGCGAGCCGACCTTTGTGTCGATGGACGACCTTGAAGGCGCGGAGTGGAATACGTCGGCTGTCGGCCCGACCAAGCGCGGCTTGGCGGACGATCTCATTCGCCGGCTGCGGACGCGCTTCGCGCCGGGCGGGCTGCTGCATTTCGGGCAGGGCAAATGGTATCCCGGCGAAAGCCTGCCGCGCTGGGCGTTCGGGCTGTATTGGCGCAAGGACGGCGTGCCGATCTGGAACAACGACGCGCTGCTCGCCAGGATCGAGGGCCCGCGCGTATCGGGCATCGAGGAGGCCGAGAAGTTCGCCGAGGCCGCCGCCGCAAAATTGGGTCTGCCGCCAGAGTATATCGTGCCGGCCTTTGAAGACCCGAACCACTGGCTGCAAAAGGAAGCGGGGCTGCCGCCGAACGTCGATCCCGGCGATTCCAAGCTGACCGACCCGGAGGAGCGCGCGCGCATGGCGCGGGTGTTCGATCAGGGCCTCAACGTGCCGAAGGGTTTTGTGCTGCCGATCCAGCGCTGGAACGCCGAGGTCAAGGAAGACCGGCGCTGGCGCTCGGAGCGCTGGAAGCTGCGCCGCGGGAACCTGTTCCTGACGCCCGGCGATTCGCCGCTCGGCCTGCGGCTGCCGATCGCCTCGCTGCCGCATATCGACGAAAAGGAATTCCCCTACATCGTCGAGCAGGATCCGATGGAGCCGCGCGACGCGCTCCCTGTATTCGACGAAGCCGCGTCGCCGGAGGCGCAGCCCGCCGCCCAGCAGGTGCAGGAGCAGACCATCACCGAATCCGGTCCGGTCCGCACCGCGATGTCGATCGAAATCCGCGACGGCATTCTGTGCGCCTTCATGCCGCCTGTGGAGAAGCTGGAGGATTATCTCGAACTGGTCGCGGTGGTGGAATCGACCGCCGAAGAGATGCAGATGCAGGTCCATGTCGAGGGCTATCCGCCGCCCTTCGATCCGCGCATCGAGGTCATCAAGGTGACGCCCGATCCCGGCGTCATCGAGATCAACATCCATCCCGCCGCGACCTGGCGCGAGGCCGTCGACACCACGCTGTTTCTCTACGAGGACGCCGCGCATGTGCGCCTCGGCGCCAACCGTTTTCTCGTCGACGGCCGTCACACCGGCACCGGCGGCGGCAACCATGTCGTCGTCGGCGGCGACAAGCCGGAGAACTCGCCGTTCCTGCGAAGGCCTGATCTGCTGAAAAGCCTCGTGCTGTTCTGGCAGCGCCATCCGGCGTTGTCCTACATGTTCTCGGGCATGTTCATCGGCCCGACCTCGCAGGCCCCGCGGCTCGACGAGGCCCGCCATGACGGCCTCTACGAACTCGAAATCGCGCTGGCGCAGGTGCCGCCGGCGGATGTGAAAGCGCCGCTGTGGCTGGTGGACCGGCTGTTCCGGCACATCCTTGTCGACATCACCGGCAACACCCATCGCGCCGAGATCTGCATCGACAAGCTCTATTCGCCGGACGGCACCACCGGCCGGCTCGGCCTCGTCGAATTCCGCGCGCTCGAAATGCCGCCGGATGCCCGCATGAGTCTTGCGCAGCAATTGCTGATCCGCGCATTGATCGCGATGCTGTGGAAAAAGCCGCTCGGCGGCAAGTTCATGCGCTGGGGCACCACCCTGCATGACCGCTTCATGCTGCCGCATTATCTGTGGGAGGATTTCCAGAGCGTGCTCGCGGACCTCGGCGACGCCGGCTACGCCTTCGCCGCCGAATGGTTCGAGGCGCAACTCGAGTTTCGCTTTCCGGTGTTCGGCCATGTCACGCAAGGCGGCGTCACGCTCGAAGTGCGGCAGGCGCTGGAGCCGTGGCATGTGCTCGGCGAGGAAGGCTCGGCCGGCGGCACCGTGCGCTACGTCGATTCGTCGGTGGAGCGCCTGCAACTCAAGGCGACCGGCTTCGTCGAGGGCCGCCACATCGTCACCTGCAACGGCCGCCGTTTGCCGATGACGCCGACCGGCCGCTCCGGCGAGGCCGTCGCCGGCGTCCGCTTCAAGGCGTGGCAGCCGGCGTCGGGACTTCACCCGACGATTCCCGTCCACGCGCCGCTCACCTTCGACATTGTCGATCTGTGGAACAGCCGTTCGCTCGGCGGCTGCGTCTACCACGTCGCCCATCCCGGAGGGCGCAGCTACGAGACCAAGCCGGTCAACACCTATGAGGCCGAGGCAAGGCGGCTGGCCCGATTCCAGGATCATGGTCATACGCCGGGGATAATGACCCCCCCGCCTGAAGAACGCAGTCTGGAATTTCCTTTAACGCTCGACTTGCGAACCCCGCTCCTGCATTGAAACGGGAGTGTTTTGCGCGGGTACGCTCTCGATTGAGTCGCGACGCCGCATCGGGCGCGGCCGGCTCTCTCCCCCCTTGTGGGGGAGAGGTGGAGAGGGGGGTATCGCGAGGGATTGCGCTTCCTTTGCCCCCCCTCCCTAACCCTCCCCCACAAGGGGGGAGGGAACACGCTGGCCTCGCTACGGGTGCGTCGTTTCAACGCGATCGGACCAAACTGGAGAGGAGAATCACGTCCCATGGATGCCGCCGCCGGCCCGATCACCAAGCAGCGTCCGCGCGATCGCAAGATCGCGCAGTGGACACGCGGCTACACGGCGCTGCCTGGCATCCCCGACGAGTTCATCGGCCGCGACGGTCAGCCGCGCGAGGTCTGGCGGCGCTTCTTCGACGCCTTCGCGGCCCTCGCACCCGCCGAAATCCAGCGCCGCTTCGGCGCGGCCGACCGCCATCTGCGCGAGGCCGGCGTCACCTATCGCGCGCCGGGTGATGTTGCGGACCGGAACTGGCCGCTAAGCCATGTGCCGCTGCTGATCGACGAGTCCGAATGGCAGCATATTTCCGCCGGCGTGATCCAGCGCGCGCAACTGCACGAGCGCATCCTTCAGGACATCTATGGCGACGGCCGCCTGATCGCCGACGGCGCGTTGCCCGCCGCCGCGATCGCCGGCAGCACCGACTATCTGCGCGAGGTGCGCGGCATCGCGCCGCCCGGCGGGCGCTACCTCAATCTCTATGCGGCTGATTTGGGCCGTGGCCCCGATGGCCGCTGGTGGGTGCTCGGCGACCGCACGCAGGCGCCAAGCGGCGCGGGCTATGCGCTGGAAAACCGCCTCGTCCTGTCGCGCGCCTTTGCGCAACTCTACAAGGCGATGAATGTCGAGCGCGTCGCACCCTTCTTCGAGGCCTTTCGCGACGGCCTGCGCGCGTCGGCCGATCGCGACGAGCCGCGCATCGGCCTGCTGACGCCGGGGCAATTCTCCGAAACCTATTTCGAGCATGCGACGCTGGCGCGCTATCTCGGTTTCCTGCTCGTCGAAGGCGACGATCTCGCCGTCTCCGGCGATCGCGTCCACATCCGCACGGTTGCGGGCCTGAAGCGGCTCGACGTGCTGCTGCGCCGCGTCGATTCCAATTCGCTCGATCCGCTCGAACTGGATTCGTCGTCGCAACTGGGCGTACCCGGCCTGATCGACGTGTTGCGCAAGAACGGCGTCGTCGTCGCCAACATGCCCGGCACGGGCGTGATGGAAGCCCGAGCGCTCCTTGGCTTTCTTCCCAGCCTGTCCGGACGCCTGCTCGGTGAAAGCCTGTCGCTTCCTCATATCGCGACATGGTGGTGCGGGCAGAAGACGGCGCGCGAGGAAGTGCTGTCGCGGCTCGATGACTTCGCCATCGATAGCGCGTTCGGCGGCACGCTGCCGGGCTTCACGCGCAAGGGCGCCTTGCTGCCCTCCGAGATGTCGCGCGACGAACGCGCGCGCCTCACCGACGCCATCGCCACGCGCGGAGTCGATTATGTCGGGCAGGAACTGGTGCGGCTGTCGACGACGCCGGTGTGGGACGACGGCCATCTTGCGCCGCGCCCGTTCGTGCTGCGCGTGTTTGCTGCGGCGACGGAAAACGGCTGGACCGTGATGCCGGGCGGCTTCTGCCGCATCGCCGAGCAACTGGATTCGCGTGCGGTGTCGATGGGCGAGGGCGCGCGCGCCGCCGATGTCTGGGTCGTGTCCGACAAGACCGTGCCGACCTCGACCTTGTTGCCGGCCGGCGACGAGGTCCGCATTCGCCGCATCGCCGGATGGGTGCCGAGCCGCGCGGCGGACAATCTGTTCTGGATGGGCCGCTATCTCGAACGCGCCGAAGCCACCTTGCGTCTCATTCGTGCGCTCGGCGCTCCGGCGCGCGATCCCGGCAAGGGGGGCGCGGCGCTCAACCCGCCGATCGATCGGATCTTGCGCCTGCTCGTGACATGGGGCGCGACGACGCTGACGGCCCGCTCGCAGGCCGCCAGGATCGCCGCCGATGCGTTGCAGGGCGAGCAGTTCGGTTCGGCCTTGTCGCTGGTGAAGGCCGCGCAGCGCAACGCGACGTCGCTGCGCGAACGGTTGTCGCCGGACGCCTGGCAGGTCATTACCGAAATGGCGCAGCGGCTGTCGCTCGACATCGAAGACGATGACGGCGTCGTCAGCGCCGCCGAATTGACGTTGCAGAAATTGGCGAGCTTCGCAGGATTGGCGCAAGAGAACATGAATCGCGCCGCCGGCTGGCGCTTCCTCGACATGGGCCGCCGCGCCGAGCGCGCCATCAATACGACGCGCTTTGCCCGGCAATTTGCGTTCGACGGCGCGATCGATGACGATCTCGACATCCTGCTGACGCTGGCCGATTGCCAGATCACCTATCGCTCGCGCTATCTGATTGCGCCGCTGCTGGCGCCCGTGCGCGATCTCGCGGTGCTCGATCCCTACAATCCGCGCTCGACCGCGTTTCAGGTCGCGGCGCTGACCGATCACATCGCGCAATTGCCGAAGCTGAAGGAGGGCGGTTTGATCGAGCGCCCGCAACGGCTCGCGATTGCGTTGCAGGCGCGCTTGACGACGGCGGAAGCCTCGATGCTCGATACGCCGACCTTGTTCGCGCTTGAGCAGGACATCCTGACCCTGTCGGACTCGATCGGCTCGCATTATTTCCCGCATGGCGCGGCGGCGACGCGGCCGGAGAAGCTGACGGGGCTGGCGTGATCTACGACGTCAAGCATGTCACGACCTACAGCTATGCCAGCCAGGTCTCGTTCGCGCGCTGCGCGCTGCGGCTGAAGCCGCTGCACGGCGCGGGCCAAAGTCTGCAATCGCACAGCGTCGACATTCGTCCGCGGCCGATCGAGCGCACGCAGCGCGTCGACTTCTTCAACATCCTGATCGAGACAGTGGTGATCGAAACGCCGCATCGTCTGTTGAAGATCGAGTCCCGTTCGCGGGTCTCGGTCGATCGCCATCCGCCGCAGCGGGATGCGCAAAGCCCCGGTTGGGAGAGTATCCGCGAGGCCGCGTTCGATGCGGCGCAGTTCGATGCGGGATCGCCGGTCAATTACGTGTTCGCGAGCGCGCTGACGCCGATCCAGCCGGCCATCACGGCCTACGCCGCCAGCAGCTTCGCGCCGGGACGCGGCGTATTGTCCGGCGCCGTCGAGTTGATGCAGCGCGTCTATCGGGATTTCAAATACGATCCAAAGGCGACGGTGATCTCGACGCCGCTGGCCGAAGTGTTCGAGAAGCGCCGCGGCGTCTGTCAGGATTTCGCCCATGTGATGATCGCCGGCCTGCGCGGCCTCGGCCTGCCGGCGGCGTATGTGAGCGGTTACTTGAGGACCACGCCGCCGCCGGGCCAGAAGCGGCTTGAGGGCGCGGATGCCTCGCACGCCTGGGTCGCGGCGTGGTGCGGGCCGGAGATGGGCTGGATCGGGCTCGATCCGACCAACGACATTCTGGTCGCCAATCATCATATCGAACTCGCCGTCGGCCGCGACTTCGCGGACGTGTCGCCGGTCGATGGCGTCATCGTCGGCTCGCGCCGCCAGAAACTCGGCGTCGCGGTGGATGTCGTGCTGGTGGAGTGACATTGTAGGCTGGTAATTGGAGAAAACCTTTTCATCACCGGCAGCGCGCTCCCTCTCCCATGGGGAGAGGGTTGGGGTGAGGGGGTACGAACTATCGATAAGCGCGAACCCCCTCACCCGACCATCTTCGCTGCGCTACGCTGGTCGACCTCTCCCCCACGGGGAGAGGTGAGGCAGCATATGTCGCAAGTGCTGATCGAACCAGAATCGTGCGGAACTTAAGCGTCGCGTTAAATTGAAAGACTGACTTGCCACCCACGCCCACCACATCAGACGTCATCATCCTCGGCGCAGGCGCGGCGGGGCTGATGTGCGCCGCCATCGCCGGACAACGCGGCCGCTCGGTGATCGTGCTCGAACAATCGCGCGTGCCGGCCGAGAAGATCCGCATCTCCGGCGGCGGCCGCTGCAACTTCACCAACATCCATACCTCGCCCGCGAACTTTCTCTCCGACAATCCGCGATTCTGCGTGTCTGCGTTAAAAAGCTACACGCAGCATGATTTCATCGCGCTCGTCGAAAAGCACCGCATCGCATTTCACGAGAAGACCCGCGGACAGTTGTTCTGCGACGGCTCCGCGCAGCAGATCATCGAGATGCTGCTCGGCGAATGCCGCGCGGCGCGCGCGCAACTCAAGCTCGGCGTCAAAATTTTAGAAGTTGCTAAAATTGGAGGTGGTTTCAGCGTTGCCACCGATGCCGGCCTGTTCGTCTGCAAGTCGCTGGTCATCGCGACCGGCGGACCGTCGATCCCGAAAATCGGCGCCAGCGGTTTCGGCTACCGCATCGCGCAGCAATTCGGCATGCAGGTGATCGCGCCGCGCGCGGCGTTGGTGCCGCTCACTTTCGACGATCAGATGCTGGTGCAGTTCAAGCCGCTCTCGGGCGTCGCCGTCGATGCGCAGGTCAGTTGCGGCAAGGCCCGTTTCGACGAGGCGCTCTTGTTCACGCATCGCGGCTTGAGCGGCCCGGCAATATTGCAGATTTCGTCCTACTGGCAGAAGGGCGTCGACATCGCGATCGATCTGATGCCGTCTGTCGATCTGCTTGAGCTGCTGAAGCAGGCACGCCGCGAGCGCCCGCGTCAGGAACTGGCGACGGTGCTCGCCGATGTTTTGCCGAGGCGGCTCGCGCAACGCGTCGCCGAGACGATCGACGGCCCGCTGCGGCTCGCGGATTTCCCGGACAAGGCGTTGGCGCGGGTCGTCGCTGCGGTAAAGGACTGGCGCGTCAGGCCTGCCGGCACCGAGGGCTACCGCACGGCCGAGGTCACGCTCGGCGGCGTCGATACGTCGGGGCTGTCATCGCGCAGTTTTGAATCGAATGCGGTGAAGGGTCTGTATTTCATCGGCGAGGTCGTCGACGTCACCGGCCATCTCGGCGGATTCAATTTTCAATGGGCCTGGTCGTCGGGCCATGCGGCCGGGCGGCATGTGTGATGGCGCTGGCGTGCATTTTGCGTAAGCTCGCACCATGATCTATCGCCACACCATCGGACGCACGAGCCACGTTTTCGACAGCCTGCGCGATCTCATGGCCAAGGCGACGCCGCCGAGATCAGGCGACCGCCTCGCCGGCATCGCGGCGACCTCCGCCGAAGAGATGATCGCGGCGCGGATGGCGCTGGCCGACGTTCCGCTGGCCCGTTTTCTCACCGAACAGGTGGTTCCCGACGAATCCGACGAGGTGACGCGGCTGATCGTCGAGTGCCACGATAGCGTCACATTTCGCACGGTATCGCATTTGACCGTCGGCAGCTTCCGCGATTGGCTCCTTTCGGACGCCGTAACCACTGAAATCCTTCAACAAATCGCCGACGGCTTGACGCCGGAGATGGTCGCGGCCGTCTCCAAGCTGATGCGCAACCAGGATCTCATTCTGGCGGCGAAAAAATGCGAAGTGGTCACGCGGTTTCGCAACACGATCGGTCTCAAGGGCCACGTGTCGGTGCGGCTGCAGCCGAACCATCCCTATGACGACGTCGACGGCATCACCGCCTCGGTCCTCGACGGGTTGCTGCTCGGCGCGGGCGATGCCTGCATCGGCATCAATCCCGCGAGTGACGATTCGGCGGTGCTCGGCAATCTGGTGCGGCGGCTCGATGACGTGATCGCACGGCTCGCGATTCCGACCCAGTCCTGCGTCCTCGCGCATGTCACGACGACGATCCGGTTGATCGACCAAGGTGCGCCGGTCGATCTGGTGTTTCAATCGATCGCCGGTACGCAAGCAGCGAACGCGTCGTTCGGCATCGATCTGGCGGTGCTTAAAGAAGCCCATGCCGCAGGGCTTTCTCTGAATCGCGGCAGTATCGGCGCCAACGTCATGTACTTTGAGACCGGGCAGGGTTCGGCGCTGTCGGCCGGCGCGCATCACGGCGTCGATCAGCAGACATTGGAGGCGCGGGCCTATGGCGTGGCCCGCGCGTTCGATCCGTTGCTGGTCAATAGCGTCGTCGGATTCATCGGGCCAGAATATCTGTATGACGGCAAGGAGATCATCCGCGCCGGGCTGGAGGATCATTTCTGCGGCAAGCTGCTCGGCCTGCCGCTCGGCATCGACGTCTGCTACACCAACCACGCGGAAGCCGATCAGGACGACATGGACAATCTGCTGACGCTGCTCGGCACCGCCGGCGTCAACTTCATCATGGGCGTCCCCGGCGCCGACGACGTGATGTTGAACTACCAGTCGACGTCATTCCATGACGCGCTCTATTTGCGCGAATTGCTCGGGCTGAAACGCGCGCCGGAATTCGAAGCGTGGCTGATTCAAGCAGGATTGGCCGACGCCAATGGCCGTATCGCCGCAACCGATGCGATGCTGCCGACGCTCGCGGCGCGCCTTTTGCGGGCCCCGAACTGATCGATGGCCATAATGTTGAAGGAATTTCGTCGCAGATTCAGATATATAGTTATGAATGCGCCGACGCGTGGCGCTGTGGAACCTGACTTGAGATCGATGATTACTATCTTTCGGGTCAGTGAAGGCGTGACGCAGAGGACGATCGATGAGAGCTGAGGGTTTTGAAATCACACGGCGCATTCTGTGCGTTTTTCCCAAATATACCTCGTCTTTCGGCACCTTTGAATATTCCTATCCGCTCACCGACGGCGTGAAGGCATTCATGCCGCCGCAAGGCCTTTTGCTGATAGCGGCCTACATGCCGGAGCATTGGCCGGTGCGCTTCATCGACGAAAACATCACTCCGGCGACGGAAGAGGATTTCCGTTGGGCCGAAGCGGTGTTCGTCTCCGGCATGCACATTCAGCGCCCGCAAATGAACGACATCTGCCGTCGCGCTCACGCCCATAATCTGGCCGTCGCGATCGGCGGTCCGTCGGTTTCGGCGTGCCCGGAATACTACCCGTCGTTCGATTATCTGCATGTCGGCGAATTGGGCGACGCCACCAACGATCTGATCGCGCGGATCGCCAGCGATCCGTCGCGGCCGCCCGAACAGGTCGTGCTCAAGACGGCTGATCGCCTGGACATGACCAAATTTCCGATCCCGGCCTACGAACTGGCTGATATCAAGCACTATTTCCTCGGCTCGATTCAGTATTCGAGCGGTTGCCCGTATCAATGCGAATTCTGTGATATTCCAGGGCTTTACGGACGCAATCCACGTCTGAAAACGCCGCAACAGATCACCGCCGAACTCGACAAGCTCCTGGAATGCGGGATCGCCGGCTCGGTGTATTTCGTCGACGATAATTTCATTGGCAACCGCAAGGCTGCGCTCGACCTGATGCCGCATCTGATCGAATGGCAGAAGAAGACCGGGTTTGTGATTCGATTTTCCTGCGAAGCGACGCTGAACATCGCCAAGCGCCCCGAAATTCTGTCGCAAATGCGCGAAGCCTTCTTCGCAACGATCTTTTGCGGCATCGAGACGCCCGATCCCGAGGCGCTTCGCGCTATGAAAAAAGATCACAACATGATGGTCCCCATCATGGAAGCGATCGAGACGTTGAATTCCTTCGGCATGGAGGTCGTGTCCGGCATCATTCTCGGTCTCGATACCGACAAGCCCGAGACCGGCCGAAATCTGCTGCATTTCATCGAGGAAACAAAGATCCCGCTTCTTACGATCAACCTGTTGCAGGCGCTGCCGCAGACCCCGTTGTGGGATCGCCTGAAACGCGAAGGACGGCTGATCGAGGACGATGACGGCCGCGATTCCAATGTCGATTTCGTCATGCCGTATGAGGACGTCGTGCGGACGTGGCGGTCCTGCATGGGTGCGGCCTATCAGCCCGAGAAGTTGCTGGAGCGTTTCGAGTTCCAGATCACGAACACCTATCCCAACCGGCTGAAGCCGGCGGTGTCGCGCGAACAATTGTCGTGGCGTTACATCAGGATGGGCCTCGTGATGTTGCGAAACATCTTCTGGAAGGTCGGCGTGCTCGGCGACTACAAAAAAGCGTTCTGGAAATTCGCGCTGCGGCGTCTGGCGCGCGGCGAGATCGAATATCTGATCTCGTCGATCATGGTCGCGCAGCATCTCATTATGTTCTCGCGCGATGCGTCGGGTGGACAGACCAACGCCTCGTATTACTCGCTGAAGCTGCAGCAGGCGTCGGTTCCGGCGGAGTGATGCTTGACTGACGATCGCCCCGTCGCGACGACACAGGTTCAGCGCGATTGGCGCGCGCTCACTCCGGCGCGTATCGGCCTCGGTCGAACGGGATCGAGCCTGCCGACCAACGCGCTGCTGGATTTCACGCTTGATCATGCGCGCGCGCGCGATGCCGTCCATGCGCCGTTCGATGCATCGACCTTGGCCGACGATCTCGCGGCGCTCGGGCTCGAAACGCTGGCCGTCACAAGTCAGGCCGCCACACGCGGCGACTACCTCAAGCGGCCCGATCTCGGCCGATTGCTGGATATGCCCTCGCGCGACTTGCTGATGCGGCAAGCGCGATATCCTTGCGACGTCGTGTTTATCGTTGCCGATGGATTGTCGCCGTCTGCCATTCAATGCAACGCGACCAACCTTGTTTGCCGGCTCCTTCCGCTTCTCAAAGACCTGACGATTGGCCCGGCGATCGTCGCGTCCGGCGGGCGGGTCGCGCTCGGCGATGGCATCGGCGAGTTGCTACGCGCGCGGCTGAGTGTGCTGATTATCGGTGAGCGACCGGGCATGACGACGCCGCACAGCCTGGGTGCCTATCTGACTCTTGCGCCGAAGCCGGGCCTGACCGATGCAGATCGCAATTGTGTGTCGAACATCCACGCTGGCGGCCTGTCCGATGCGCAGGCGGCGATCAAGATCGCGTGGCTCGTCCGGGCGGCATTGGGGCGCGGTGCGAGCGGCGTGGCGTTGAAGGACGACAGCGGAATCGTGGCGCTTCCGACCGCGTGACTGCGGCCTAAAAACGCCTTGATCTGCGGTTCCTTGTGCGCTTGCGAGATGCGGAGCCGACCTGCTAAACCTCCGCCGCATTTGCCGCGCGTTCGCAGCCGATTTGCCCTCAGCCTTTGACGACTGGACCGACCATGCTTGACCGAAACAAGATGCCTGATGCGGCGGCCGATGACCTGAAGGCACGGCCGGCGTCGATCGCATTCGGTGTGGAGCGTATGGGTCTGTTCGCGGTTAAGGCTCCGGTTGTTGCGTGTCTCGTGCTGCTGGCGCTGGTGATCGCTGCGATCTTCGGCATCCAGCGCATCAAGATCGACGATTCGCTGAGCCAGTTGTTCAGGTCGGATTCGAAAGAATACAAGCAGTACGAAGAAGTGACCCGGCGCTTTCCCTCGACCGAATACGACGTGCTCGTGGTCGTTGAAGGCAAGGCGTTGCTCGCGCGCGACAATCTCGAAAAGGTCCGCGACCTCGTCACCGACCTGCAACTGGTCGAGGGCACGCGCGGCCTGATCTCGTTGTTCTCGGCGCGTCAGGCCCCGGCGCCGGGCAAGCTGCCGGCGGCATTGTTTCCGTCCGAATTGCCGGACGGTGCAGCCTACGATCAGTTCATCGAGACGGTGAAGCAGAACGAGATCATTCGCGGCAAGATGCTGTCCGAAGACGGCACGCTGGCGCTCGTCGTGCTGTCGCTCGAACCTGACATCGTCAAGGATAACAAACTCGCCAAGGCGGTCGGCGAGATACGCAAGATCATGAAGGACGATCTCGCGGATACCGGTTTGCAAAGCCAATTGTCCGGCGTCCCGGTGATGCAGCTCGAAATCCGCAATGCCGTCGAGCGCGACGGTCTGATCTACAACGTGGCCGGCATCCTGGCCGGTTGTATCATTGCGATCATCTTCTTCCGCAAAATCTCGTTCATGATCGTCGCCGCGTTTCCACCGTTGCTGGCCATCCTGCTGGCGCTCGGCGCGCTCGGCTGGGCCGGCTTCAGCCTGAACATGTTCCTCAACGTGATGACGCCGCTGATCATGGTCATCAGTTTCGCGGATTCGATGCAGTTGACCTTCGCCGCGCGCGATCGATTGATTGCCGGCGAGGACAAATACTCCGCGTTCAGAAATGCCGTACTCGTCGTTGGTCCGGCCTGCGTGCTGACGCACGCCACCGCCTGCATCTCTTTTCTTGCGCTTCAATTTTCCGACTCCGACCTGATTCGTGCCTTCGGCGAAGCCGGTCTGGCGGCGACGATCATTGCGTTGATCGTAGTACTGTCCTTTGTGCCGGTGTTCGGCGTGTTGCTGGTCAGGAACGAGAAAGTCTTCGCCGCAAAGTTCAAGTCGGCGGATGCCGGCGTCAATGCGTTGCGGGCCTTTTGCCGCTGGATCGCCGAGCGCATGGTCGGCCATCCCGGACTGTTCAGCGCCATCGCATTGATCGTAGTTGCGGGTCTCGGCATCGTCTATGCGAGCCTTGAGCCGCGCTATCGCCTCGCCGATCAGGTGCCGGACAAGGAGCAAGCGGTCGCCGCGTCGGGTCGGCTGGATGCGAAACTCACGGGCGCTAACCCGATCGACATTTTGATCGAATTTCCGAAGGGACAAGATCTCTATTCACCCGAAACGCTGAAGACGATTGCCGATGTGCACGCGCTGGTCGAGCAGCAGGCGGGTGTCGGCAACGTCTGGTCGGTCGAAACCCTGCGCCGATGGCTGGCCGAAAAGGCAGGAAGCAATGACGTCGCGACGCTGAAGGAATACGTCAATCTGATCCCCGAGCACCTACGTCGACGATTCATCGATGCCAATAATGACGCCGTACTGGTGTCGGGTCGCGTGCCGGACAGCGATTCGAGCAAGCTGCTGCCGGTCGTGAACAGGCTCGATGCTGCGCTGAATGCGGTCCGGACCGCGCATCCGGGTTACGAGATCGCCGTCACGGGCCTGTCGGCCATCGCTGCGCGCAACAGCGCCGGCATGATCGAAAAACTGAACCACGGCCTCACCATCGAATTTGGCTTGGTGGCAATCTTTATCGGCCTTGCCTTCCGCTCCGTCGTCGTCGGCCTCGCCTGCATTTTGCCGGGCATCTTCCCGGTTGTGCTGTCGGGCACGCTGTTGTGGTTTTTGGGGGAAGGATTGCAATTCGCCAGCGTCGTTGCGCTGACGGTGTCGTTTGGCCTCGGCTTGAGTGCGACGATCCACTTTCTCAACCGCTTGCGGATGGAGGATCGTCCCGGCGTCGGCTCGGCGCTCGCAGTGGAGCGCGCGACCGTGCTGGTCGGCCCCGCGCTCATCCTGACCACGGTGGTGCTGGCCTGCGGTCTCGTCGTCACGGTGTTTTCAGATCTGCCGTCGTTGCGGTTGTTTGGCTGGCTTAGTGCGTTTTCGATGATCGCGGCGCTGGTCGCGGACCTGTTCATCCTGCGCCCGACCGCGATGTGGCTCATCAACATGTCGGAGCGGCTGCGCGGCGGCCATGCCACCGCGAAGCCGGCGGAGTAGGGTGTGCGACGAAGGGCGCTATCCCTTCACCATCGTGATGTTGACGCCCTTGATTTCACCCTTCGACGAGATCGAGACCTGCTGCTTGTTGCCGCGCGTCGTCAACGAAATATTTGCAGCAAAGCCCGCCGCTTCGACGAACACCTGAATCTGGCCGCCGCCGGCCGTCCCCTGTAGGCTGCCATTGATGCCGCGGCTGGATTCGCTCCAGTTGCCGGACACGCGGTCGCCCTGACTTGTTACGTTGCTCGACAGATCGAATGTGTAGCTGTCGCTGGCGCAGCGCAACGTCTGCCGCAGTGAATTGCCGGACGGTGCATAGGTCGCTCGGCAACGAATGCGTTCATTGGCGCCGCTGGCCAACGACACCGTGCCGTTACCGCTCCACGATCCCTCAAAGCCGGCAAACGGGCCGGATTGGGCAGTTGCCGTCTCCGCGGAGCTGGCCAATAAAGCCACAAGGGCCGCCGCGCGCAGAAGCGACCGATTCGAGACGAAAGATTTCATCGCAACTCATCCTGTTGAAAATTCCGGGTAGCAAATTGTTGCTGCGTTGTGTGTTTAGTCGAGTTCAGCGTGGCCCGGTTCACCGCCTATCGCCGATCAAACGCGGAACGCCAACGACCCTTCAGCAGCGTTTCGCGAACATCCAACATAACGATTGAATACAGAATATTGCAGTCCCGAGAGAAATCATCGGCCGCCGCAAATTTGGCCGCAATTCGAGGCGCTTGTGTGCCGCGAACGATGCGATCGGTTGCCTCCGCAAACGGATGACCTGCCCGTTCGCGGATTATCGCGATACCACAGGCTGCCATTTGTGCTAGGTAGCAGGCTGAATCACACCCCCGTTTGTTAGAGAATAAAGGACGACAATGCTGAAATTTGCTCTGATCCCTGCAATGCTCCTGATGACCGCAACCACGGGCGCTTTCGCGCAAGCTCAGCGTAGTGGCACGGAGCAGGAACAAGCTGCCTGTTCGCGCGATGTCCAAAAATTCTGCCGCAAGATGCTGGATCAGGGCGATCTCGTCATTCTGTCCTGTCTGCAGCAGAATCGCCCGAAAATCTCGAAGGCCTGTAACGCGGTTTTGGTTAGCCACGGCCAGTAAGCCTGTTTCAGACGGCGCGCGGACACCATTGGTCTGCGCGCCGTTTTCCATTATACGGACCCCGCAATCCGATCTGACGCGCCTTGTGAGGCGGCGGCGGAGCGGGGTTGTGTCGTGTTCACAACAATAGAAGTCTGATGTCGTCAGCGGGCGAATTGCGGTCGGGCAAAACCCACCGCGACGAGAATTTTCCGGTCGCGTCGTGGATCATCCACCCGCGCCACCGCGCGCTGATTCTCGCTTTCTATAATTTCGTCCGCACCGCCGATGACATCGCCGATCACGCCGGTCTCGATGATGCCACCAAACTGCGGCTGCTCGATGAACTCGACGATGATCTGATCGGACACGGCGGCGGTCAAAAAGAAGCGCTCGCTCTGCATGCCGCGCTCGCCGAGCGCGGCATGCCGCCGCGCCACGCGCGTGATGTGATCACCGCATTTCGCCTGGACGTCACCAAGCGCCGCACGACGGATTGGGACGACCTGATCCATTATTGTTCCTTCTCCGCGATGCCGGTCGGCCGGTTCATGCTCGACGTTCATGGCGAGAGCACCGCAACCTGGCCGGCGTCCGATGCGTTGTGCGCAGCGTTGCAGATCAACAATCATTTGCAGGATTGCGGCGACGATTTCCGCAATCTCGATCGTGTTTATATTCCGCAGGATACGCTGACGCGGCATGGCGCGTCCGTTGACGATTTGAAGTTGCCGCGCGCGTCCGCGCCGCTGTTGGCCTGCATCCGCGAATTGGCTGACAAGACTGACGAATTATTGCACCAGAGCCAGGCGCTCGATGTGCAGGTGGTGGACACCAGGCTCGGTTGTGAAATCGCCGTCATTCAGTCGTTCGCCGGGCGCATCCTCGATCTGCTGAAAGTGCGCGATCCGTTGAGCGACAACGTCCATCTCTCGAAAGGAGCGATGGCGGGTTACGCGCTGTCAGGCATTGCGAATGGCTTGTGGCGCCGCGCCGTTGGCGGCAACGCGCTGCCGCGATCGACACCCTCGGCATGAATCAGCAGATGACAGTCGAAGTCGAGAAGCCAGAGGGTATTGCGGTCGGCAGTTCGTTCTACGCCGCGATGAAGATTTTGCCGCGCGCACAGCGCGAGGCGATGTTCCAGATCTACAGCTTCTGCCGGCAGGTCGACGACATCGCTGATTCCGATGGTCCGCGCGACGAGCGCCTCTCGGCATTGCAGGTCTGGCGCGGGGATATCGATGCGCTTTACGCCGGCAATCCGCCGCCGCGGCTGCGTGACTATGCGGCGTCCGTCAAACAGTTCGGCATGCGCCGCGACGACTTTCTGGCCGTCATCGACGGCATGGAGATGGATGTACCGGCCGAAATCCGCGCGCCCGACGAAGCGACGCTCGATCTGTATTGCGACCGGGTCGCCAGCGCGGTCGGCCGTCTGTCCGTGAAGGTGTTCGGCCTGCCCGATGCCGACGGCATCGAGCTCGCGCATCATCTCGGTCGGGCGCTGCAACTGACCAACATTCTGCGCGACGTCGATGAAGACGCCGGGATTGGCCGGCTCTATTTGCCGCGTGAGGGCCTTTATCACGCCGGCATCACAAGTTCCGACCCGCACGACGTGATGGCAAACCCGGCCCTACCTAAAGTCTGTCTGCCGCTGGTGAAGCGCGCGCAGGCGCACTTCAAGAAGGCCGACGAGGTGATGGCGCGGCATCCGCGACGCATCGTCAAGGCGCCGCGCATCATGTCGAAATATTATCATGCAATTCTCGAACGGCTGATCGCTCGCGGGTTTGCCGCGCCACGCCTGCCGGTGAAGCTTGGCAAGGCATCGCGGATCGCGATCCTGCTGCAATACGGCATCATCTGATGCAGAAGACCGCTCACATGATCGGCGCCGGATTGTCCGGCCTTGCCGCTGCGGTCCGGCTGTCGAATGCTGGCTACGCCATTCACGTTCACGAGGCCACGCAACAGGCCGGCGGGCGTTGCCGGTCCTATTACGATGCTACGACCGATCTGGTGATCGACAACGGCAATCATCTGTTGCTGTCCGGCAATCATCATGCGCGCGCTTATGCGCGGTCGATCGGCACTGAAGCGGGGTTGGTGGGGCCGGACGTCGCGCGGTTCCCCTTCGTCGATATTTCGACCGGCAAGCGCTGGACGCTTGATCTTGGCAAGTCCCGCATTCCAGCATGGTTGTTCGATCCAAAGCGGCGCGTGCCGGATACGTCGGTCGGCGATTATCTGAAATTGCTGCCGCTGGTGTGGTCGCCGACCAGTCGCCTCGTCAGCGATGCAATCCCGTGCGACGGCATGTTGTATCATCGGCTGGTGCAGCCGTTGCTGCTCGCGGCGCTCAATGTCGATCCGCCGGAAGGTTCGGCCGGTCTTGCTGGCGCGATCGTGCGCGAAACGTTGTTGGCGGGGGGCCAGAATTGCCGGCCGCTGATCGCGCGTGCCGGGCTCAGCGATGTTCTCGTCGAGCCGGCTATCGAACTTCTCAAGCAGCGCGGAGCCGGTCTTCATTTCGGCCACGAATTGCGCAAGATCACACAGGCCAATGGTCGAGCCACATCGCTCGATTTCGGCCCGGACAGCATCGAACTCGGCGCAGCCGACGTTGTAATTGTCGCGGTGCCGCCGCGAGCGGCAACGTCATTGGTGCCGGGCCTGACCGCGCCGACCGAATTCCGCGCTATCGTTAATGCGCATTTTCGCTACGATCCTCCGGCAGACTGTCCGCCGCTGACCGGCGTTGTCGGGGGTCTCGTCGAATGGCTTTTTGCGTTTCCTCAGCGTCTGTCGATCACCATCAGCAATGGTGATCGTCTCGTGAATATGCCGCGCGAGGAATTGGCGCGCGCGATTTGGCGTGACATCTGCAAGACAGCAGGCCTGTCCGGTACGGTCGCCGAAGCCGACCTGCCGCCGTGGCAGATCGTGCGCGAACGCCGCGCGACGTTCGCCTCGACGCCGAAGCAGAATGCGATGCGGCCGGGCGCCAAGACGAGTGCAGCAAATGTGTTCGTCGCTGGTGACTGGACGGATACGGGTTTGCCGGCGACGATTGAAGGGTCTATCCGCTCCGGCGACCGCGCGGCCGATCTCGTGCTGGCCATGCCGCAGAGCTAGAACATGTGCCGTTGGCCCGACGCCGCGGCAGCGACACGAGCAGTCAAAGCGAGCATTTGCAATGAGCGAGTTTGATTCCAGCATTCAAAAGCGTAGCGTGGACACGCCGGGCGTCCTGCAGACGAGCATCGACGCGGCGTCGAAAGGCTTGCTGTCGTTTCGCAAACCCGACGGCCATTGGGTGTTCGAGCTGGAAGCCGATGCGACGATTCCTGCCGAATACATTCTTTTGCGACATTATCTGGCCGAACCGATCGACCACGAGCTGGAGCGCAAAGTCAGCAATTATCTGCGCCGTATTCAGGGTGCGCATGGCGGATGGCCGCTTGTTCACGAAGGCGACTTTGACATGAGCGCCAGCGTCAAGGCATATTTTGCGCTGAAGATGATGGGCGAAGACCCTAACGCGCCGTGCATGGCGAAAGCGCGCGAGGCGATCCGCGCGCGCGGAGGTGCGATCCACAGCAACGTTTTCACGCGCTTCATGCTCGCGATGTTCAACGTCACGAGCTGGAATGCCGTGCCGGTTCTGCCGATCGAGATCATGCTGCTGCCGCGCTGGTTTCCGTTTCACCTCAACAAGATTTCCTACTGGGCGCGCACCACGATCGTGCCGCTGATGGTGCTCGCCGCGCTAAAGCCGCGCGCGCAGAATCTCGGTGGCATCGGTATCAACGAATTGTTCTTGCAAGATCCGCTGACGATCGGCACCACGGCGCGTGCGCCGCACCAGAACAAGGCGCTGTTCGCGGCCTTCGACATGCTCGACAAAGTTCTGCGCGTGGCCGAGCCGTTCTTTCCGAAAAAGCTGCGCCAGCATGCGATCGACAAGGCGATCGCGTTTGTCGAGGAGCGCCTGAACGGCGAGGACGGCCTTGGTGCGATCTACCCGCCGATGGCCAACACCGTGATGATGTATGAGGTGCTCGGCTTCGATGCCAATCATCCGCCGCGTGCGATCACCCGGCGCGGCATTGAAAGGCTGCTCGTGATCCATGAGGACGAGGCTTACTGCCAGCCCTGCGTATCGCCGATATGGGATACGGCGCTGACGGCGCACGCGATGCTGGAGACCGGCGGCGAGGCCGCCATCGGTCCGGCAAAGCACGCGCTGGACTGGCTGCTCCCCAAACAGGTGCTTGACGTCAAGGGCGATTGGGCCGTGAAGCGGCCGGAGCTGCGGCCTGGCGGCTGGGCGTTCCAGTACAACAATGCCTACTATCCCGACCTCGACGACACGGCCGTCGTCGTGATGGCGATGGATCGCGCCCGCCGCGAGACCGGCAGCCGCGATTACGACCCTGCGATCGAACGCGCCCGCGAATGGATTCTGGGCATGCAAAGCCGCGACGGTGGCTGGGCCGCCTTCGACGTCGATAACCTCGAATATTATCTGAACAGCATTCCGTTCTCGGACCATGGCGCATTGCTTGATCCGCCGACCGAGGATGTCACCGCGCGCTGTGTCTCGATGCTGGCGCAACTCGGCGAAACGGTCGACTCGTCGAAGACGTTGGCCGACGGCGTCGCGTATCTGCGCCGCACGCAGTTGCCGGACGGCTCTTGGTATGGCCGCTGGGGCTTGAATTACATTTACGGGACATGGTCGGTGCTGTGCGCGCTGAACGCCGCCGGCGTCGATCATCAGGATCCGATGATTCGCAAAGCTGTCGGCTGGTTGCAGTCGATCCAGAATTTGGACGGCGGCTGGGGTGAGGATGCGACGAGCTACAAGCTCGACTATGCGAAATTCGAGGCGGCCCCGACAACAGCGTCGCAAACGGCATGGGCCTTGCTTGCATTAATGGCTGCAGGAGAGGTTGATCACCCGGCCACTCGGCAAGGTGTGGAGTGCCTAATTGGCACACAGACCGAAAAAGGACTGTGGGATGAGCAGCGATACACGGCGACGGGCTTTCCACGGGTCTTTTATTTGCGGTACCATGGTTATGCAAAGTTCTTCCCGCTGTGGGCGTTGTCGCGCTATCGCAACTTGAAGAGCACCAACAGCAGGGTGGTAGGGGTCGGAATGTGATTTTGGGGGCGGGGATTGAAGCCGCGTCCGCTGGCAGGTGGGGACTTGCAAGCGATCCGCGGCCGGTACTGATCGTGACAGGCCTGATTCAGGAAGCCCGTATCGCCGAGGGGCCGGGCATGACTGTCATCTGCAGCAGCAGTGATCCGAAGCAATTGCGCGCGATGCTGGCAAGCTTCGACGCCAAATCGATTCGCGGCGTTATCAGCTTCGGTGTCGCCGGCGGCCTCGATCCCAATCTCGAATCCGGCGACATAGTGATCGCGACCGATATTGTCGCCGGCAGCGATCGCTGGCTCGCCGAACTTGAATTCAGCCGTCAATTGCTGGCCGGCTCGGCGCTTGCCGGTCGCCGCGTAACCCATGGCAGCCTTGTCGGCGTCGAGAAGGTGATCGCAGGCCGCGCCGAAAAGGTTCAGTTGCGCGATTCGACCGGCGCCGCGGCTGTGGACATGGAAAGCCACATCGCGGCGGCGTATGCGGCCGAGGCGTGTTTACCGTTCGCTGCCGTTCGCGTCATCAGCGATCCTGCGACCCGTGCGCTTCCCGAACTTGCGACCAATGCGATCAAGCCGAACGGCGATATCGACCTGCGCAAGGTTCTGCGCGGCTTGGCCCGCAATCCGACGCTGTTGCGCTCGCTGGTCTCGACCGGACGTGATTTCAACCGCGCGCTGCGCAGCCTTCGTGGTTGTCGCGGCTTCTTGAGCGGCGGCGGGATGTTGGCGGCCGAGGGATAGGTTCAACATCCACTCGTCCCCGCCGACGCGGGGACCCAAACTTTGCAGTACAGACAGACCGGTCTGGATACTCGCTTACGCGCGTATGAGCGGAGTTGAGCCTGCAGCAGGCGATCACATTCGAGCAGCGCCAACAGATAAGAAATGGCGCCGGAAATCGTCTCCGGCGCCATTTTTGTATTGGAGTTTGAAAACGCAGCTTACGCGGCGGTGGACGCCTGCTGCTCTTTCGCCTGCGCCTTGGCAGCCGCCGCGGCGGCCTCATCCTTGCGGATGTCCGACAGGCGCTTTTGTACTTCGGCCGAGAAGATGTACTGCGCCGGGCGCTGGTGATCGAGATTGATCTCTGGCGCCATCGGACCGGACGTCTTCACGCCGCGCATGGCGACCCACATCGCCTTGAACGGATTGCTGATTGCATTATCGGCCGCCGTCGGCTCGTAACCGCAATGGGCCATGCAGTCGGCGCATTTTTCATATTTGCCGGTGCCGTAGGTCTCCCAATCGGTCGTATCCATCAGTTCCTTGAATGTCTTGGTATAGCCCTCGCCGAGCAGATAGCAGGGCTTCTGCCAGCCGAAAATATTGCGCGCGGGCATGCCCCACGGTTTGCATTCATATTCCTGATTGCCCGCGAGGAAGTCGAGAAACAGGCCGGAATGCATGATGTTCCACTTTTTACCCTTGCCGAGGGCGAAGACGTCGCGGAACAGCTTTTTGGTCTTGGTGCGGTTCAGGAAGTGCTCCTGATCCGGGGCGCGCTCGTAAGCATAACCCGGCGACATCGAAACGCCGACGCCGAGTTCCACAGTGAAGTCGAGGAATTTCGCGATGTCCTCGGCGGCGTGGCCGTCGAAGATCGTCGCGTTGACGTTGACGGCAAAGCCCTTGGCTTTCGCGGCCTTGATCGCCGACACGGCGCGGTCGAATACGCCCTTCTGCGACACCGCCTTGTCGTGATGGTCCTTGAGGCCGTCGAGATGGACCGAGAAGAACAGATAGGGCGACGGCGTGAACAGATCGAGCTTCTTCTCGAGCAGAAGGGCGTTGGTGCAGAGCGAGACGAACTTCTTGCGCTCGACCAGGCCGCGCACGATCTCGCCGATTTCCTTGTGGATCAGCGGCTCGCCGCCGGGGATCGCAACCATCGGCGCGCCGCATTCGTCGGCCGCGTCCCAGCACTCCTGGGCGGACATGCGGCGGTTGAGGATCGCATCCGGGTAATCGATCTTGCCGCAACCGACGCAAGCGAGGTTGCAGCGAAACAGCGGCTCAAGCATCAGCACAAGCGGATAACGCTTGTTGCCGAGCAGTTTCTGCTTCATCAGATAGCCGCCGATCTTGATCTCTTTGAAAAACGGTATCGCCATGGTTAAAATTTTCTTTCCGGCATCACGTTGACTAGAATTCAGAGCGGCTCGATCATGCCGAGGCCAGCTCGGAGGGCAGACGAAACTCAATGTTTTCTTCCCGCCCCGGCAACACAGATACGGCCACCGGGCGGATCCGTTTGAGGGCGTCGATCGCATCGTCGACAAGCACTTCCGGCGCCGAGGCGCCGGCCGTGATGCCCACGGTCTTCGCGCCTTTCAGCCAGTCTGGATTAAGCTCGCTGCCGTCGGCGATCAGATAGCTGGCAATGCCCATTTCCGACCCGATTTCACGTAACCGGTTGGAATTTGAGCTATTGGCGGCACCGACCACAAGTATGACATCCACGAGCTTGCCGAGGTTTCTTACCGCAGATTGGTGGTTTTGTGTCGCATAGCAGATATCACGGATATCGGGGCCTTGGATGTCTGTAAAGCGTTGCTGAAGCGCCAGAATGATATTCCGCGTGTCATCGACGCTCAAAGTGGTCTGGGTAATGTAGGCGACCGGGGCATCGACCGGCAGCGTCAGGGCGGCGACATCGGCGATTGTCCGGACGAGCGACACTTGGCCAGCGACCTGACCCAGGATGCCTTCCACCTCGAGGTGGCCGGCATGGCCGATCAAGACTAGTGCGCGGCCCTTTGACGTAGACATATATCGCTTGCCTTGATTGTGAACCTTGGTCACGAGCGGACAAGTTGCATTCAAAACCCGCAGTTTTCGCAAGGCGGCTTCGTCTTCGACCGATTTGGCGACACCATGGGCACTGAACATGGTCATGGCGCCTGCGGGAACTTCACTGAGTTCCTCCACAGAACTAACGGCTGAAGCCTCGCCGGTACGCAACTGCAGGTTCATCCTTAACCCCTATCCAATCCCGTCCTGCCACGAAGCAACGATCGTTCGAATTCCGACACAATATGGGCTGGTTCGTTGTGATAGCGGTCTGCGCGACCCGCCAGCGCACCCTTCTGTCATGAGGTTAACTTTACAAATCGTCCCGGAATGGGCCAAAACCAGCTTGCTTCGGTGACGCAGCATTCTGCAGCGACACTTGGCAGGTTTTATGAGCAGGTTTTGTGCCACCTCTCCGTGGCAGAATGACGAACCCGTCCGAACGGCAGAGATCTACCCCTGGAAACCCTCGCCGTTCACAGGGATTTTCGCCGGATCACGATCAAAAGAAAGTATAATTGTGCTGACACGTCTTGTCGTATCGCTCGTCAATCTCTGCACCCGTTACGCTTTTTCGACGGTCGCGCTCGGGATGCTTCTGGCGATCGGATCTGGATTCTACACCGCTGGCAACTTTGGCATCAACACCGACATCAACACGTTGATCTCGCCCGATCTCGACTGGCGCAAGCGTGACATCGCCTTTGAGAAGGCGTTCGATCAGGAGCGACTGGTCCTCGCGGTGGTTGACGCGCCGACAGCCGAATTCGCAGGTGCTGCCGCGAACGTACTCGAGAAGAAGCTGTCCGAGAACAAGACCAATTTCGAATCGGTGCAGTCGATTGGAACCGGCGAGTTTTTCCAGAGGAACGGCCTGCTGTTTCTGCCGAAGGATGAGGTCGCGCAGATTACACAGCAGTTTCAATCCGGCGTGCCGTTGCTCGAAATCATGGCCGGCGATCCAAGCATCCGCGGACTGACCGGCGCGCTGGAAACCGCCCTTCAAGGTATCAAGCGCAACCAGTTCAAACTTGAAGCCACTGAAAAGCAGTTCGCGCAAATCGCGCAAACGATGGAAGGCGTCATGAAGGACGGCAAGGGCACGTTTTCATGGCGCGAACTGATCAGCGGCGACAAACCAGTCACTGATTCCGACAAGCGCGCCTTCATCCAGATTCGTCCGATTCTCGACTTCAAGGCGCTGGAACCGGGCAAGGCGGCGACCGATGCGATCCGCAGGGCGGTGGCCGAGACCGACATCGCCAAGCAATTCGGTGCGCGGGTCCGCCTGACGGGCCCGGTGCCGATCGCCAATGAGGAATTCGCCACCGTCCAGGACGGCCAGGTCCTGAACGGCGTCATCACAGTCTTGATCGTGCTCGCGATCCTGTGGGCGGCGCTGCATTCCGCCAAGATCATTTTTGCGGTGTTCGTCACGCTCGGCGCCGGGCTCGTCATCACCACCGCCGCGGGCCTTGCGCTTGTCGGATCGTTCAATCTGATCTCGATCGCTTTCGCGGTCCTGTTCGTCGGTCTGGGCGTCGATTTCGGCATCCAGTTCAGCGTCCGTTACCGCTCCGAGCGTCACAAGAACGATGATCTTCGCTACGCGCTCTCGCGTGCCGCCAAGCGTTCGGCCGTTCCGCTGTCACTGGCGGCGATGGCGACGGCAGCAGGTTTCCTCTCGTTTTTGCCCACTGACTACGAAGGCGTTTCGCAGCTTGGCAAGGTCGCCGGCCTCGGCATGGTGATCGCGTTCCTGAGCAGCATCACGCTGCTGCCGGCATTGCTCGACTTGCTCAACCCGCCGGGCGAAAAAGAGCCGGTCGGCTGGGCATTTCTGGCCCCGGTGGATCGCTTTCTGGAAGACAAGCGCTACTGGGTGATCGGCGGCACGCTGCTGGTGACGATCGCGGGTCTGCCGTTGCTTTATTATCTGCATTTCGACTTCAACCCAATGAACCTGCGCGATCCCAAGACCGAATCGATCGCGACATATCTCGATCTGCGGCAGGATCCCAACACCGGCACTTCGGCCATCAATGTGATGGCGGCGAACGAGGCGGCGGCGAAGCAGATCGAGGAGAAGCTGGCGAAGGTGCCCGAAGTGAAGAGCACGATGTCGCTCGACAGCTTCGTGCCGACCGATCAGCCGGAGAAACTCGCGTTGATCGCCCAGGGCGCCAAGGTCATCGGTCCTGCGATCAACCCCAAGGATGTCGATGCAGCGCCGACGGATGCCGAAAATATCGAAGCCTTGAAGAGCACGGCGAGCAGCCTGCGCGGTGCTGCGGGCACTCAAAACAGTCCGGCCGCCAACACCGCGAAGCGGCTGGCGGACGATATGGACAAGCTTGCCGCGGCGGCTCCGCAGATGCGCGAAACGATGCAATCGGTCTTCGTGATGCCGCTGCAGATTCAGTTCGCCCAGTTGCGCGGTCTTCTGCAGGCCTCGACCGTCACGTCGCAGAACCTGCCGAAAGACTTGATCGATATCTGGAAAACCAGCGACGGAAAGATTCGCGTTCAGGTCCTGCCGAATGGCGATCCGAACGACAACGACACGCTGCGCAAATTCGCCGATGCCGTATTGAAAGCGGAGCCGATGGCTGTCGGTGGTCCGGTGTCGATCCTGAGATCCGGCGACACCATCGTGACCGCGTTCATCCACGCGGGAATTTATGCCCTGATCTCAATCTCTCTTTTGCTGTGGCTGGTGCTGCGCCGCATCACCGACGTGCTGTTGACGATCGTGCCGCTGCTGGTCGCAGGCGCAGTTACGCTTGAGATTTGCGTGCTGATCGGGCTGCCGCTCAATTTCGCCAATATTATCGCGCTGCCGCTGCTGCTCGGCGTCGGCGTCGCGTTCAAAATCTACTACATCACGGCGTGGCGAGCCGGGCATAAGAACCTGCTGCAATCGTCGCTGACGCGAGCGATTTTCTTCAGCGCGTTGGCCACCGCGACGGCGTTCGGCAGCCTCTGGCTGTCGAGCCATCCGGGTACGGCAAGTATGGGCAAATTGCTGGCGTTGTCCTTCTTCGTGACGCTGGCAGCGGTGCTGCTGTTCCAGCCCGCTCTGATGGGAAAGCCGCGCGAAAGTTACGACTAGGAAGACGTGCTCCAAATAGACAAAGCCCGCTCTCGGAAACGAGAGCGGGCTTTGTCGTTGTCAGGATATTTTAGCGAGCCGGCGGCGGCGAGGCGATCTCGGGGATCAGGCAGATGTCGCCAATATCGGCGACCTGACCGGGCGCTGCGGCTTTTTGACCTGATGCTTTTGGCGTAGCTGCGGGCTGCTTCGGCCCACCCGCCGGGGTCGCTGCCTTGGCGGATTTTGCAGCATTGGTTGGGCTTAATGGGATCGGAGCGCTGGCGCGGCTCCAGGTCTCCCCGCCGCACAGGAAGCCAAGCACGCAACCTTGGATCTTTAACTGGTCGGCCCCGACCGGCGATATGGTCGATTCGTAGGATTTGCCATCCTTCGCGTTATAGACGAGCCCCTTCCACTTGTCCGCGCTAGGCTCCTTCTTCATGTCGAGCAGGATCGGCATCGCCAGCGTCGGACGGCTTTGTTTGCTGGCGTCTGGATTGTTTTCATCCTTGCCGCCGGGCATCTTCTCCCATGATACGGCGCCCCACATACTGCCATTGCATTCGGCGACCCGGATTTTTGCGACGCCGTCGGCCACAAGCCAGTCACCGGTTGGATCGGCGGCCGAAGCGGCCGCCGTCGCGCTGAAAAACGCAGCGCAGACGATGAAGGCTCGCTTGACGTGACGGGACGAAAGAGTTGGGCAGTGCAACATGTTCTAAACCTGCGATTCGAGTAACGGAATTTCTATGGTGCCAAATCGTCGCGCGACGTGTTTAAGGTTGACGAAGCAGCACTCAAACGACCTATGTGTCTGATGATATATCCAAATCTTGACGTTTCCGAGATGTTCACCGATCGCGAGGGCCAGCGCAGTTCGATGCATGCGCGGCACCTGAATGAACAGCTTGTCAAAGTGCTTAAAACCATTGGCTACGATGTCGGGTTCCAACGCGGGCAAGGGCAGTATCTGTTTGACCGCGAAGGCGCTCGTTACCTCGATCTGCTGTCTGGATTCGGTGTTTTCGCCGTCGGCCGGAATCATCCGGTTCTGCGCACCGCCTTGAAAAGCGTGCTCGATGCGGACCTGCCGAATCTCGTGCAGATGGATGTCTCGACCTTGGCCGGCATTCTCGCCGAGAAACTGCTCGAACACGCGCCTTACATGGACAAGGTGTTCTTCGCGAATTCGGGCGCAGAAGTTGTCGAGGCAGCTATCAAATTCGCACGGGTCGCGACCGGCCGCGCTGGCATCGTCTATTGCGACCACGCGTATCACGGTCTGACCTATGGTGCGCTGTCGCTGACTGACGACCAGAATTTCCGGGGCGGCTTCGGGCCGCTGCTGCCCGATTGCAGCGTCGTTCCGTTCAACGATCTTGCTGCGTTGGAAAAGGCGCTATCGACGCGGCAGATCGCGGCCTTCATCGTCGAGCCGATCCAGGGTAAGGGCGTCAATATGCCCAGCGACGATTTTCTGCCAGGCGCGGCCGCGCTGTGCAAAAAATACGGCACGCTTTTCATCGCCGACGAAATCCAGACCGGGCTCGGGCGCACCGGACGCTTCCTTGCCGTCGAGCACTGGAATGTCGAGCCGGACATGGTGCTGCTCGCCAAGGCCTTGTCGGGCGGTCACGTTCCGGTCGGCGCGCTGCTGACGCGCAAGGCGATCTTCGAGAAGGTGTTCAACCGCATGGACCGCTCGCTGGTGCATGGATCGACATTCGGCAAAAACGATCTGGCGATGGCGGCCGGCATTGCGACGTTGGAAGTGATGAAGGCCGAGCGGCTCGTCGAGAACGCGGCACGGCGGGGCGCGGAGCTGCGTCTCGCGTTGAATGCGATGGTGCCAGGCTATGAATTGCTGAAGGAAATTCGCGGCAAGGGCCTGATGATCGGCATCGAGTTCGGACCACCCAAATCGCTGCGGCTGAAAGCCTCGTGGACGATGCTGGAAACGGCCAACAAAGGCCTGTTTTGCCAACTCATTACCGTGCCTCTATTCAAGGAAGAAAAAATCCTCACGCAGGTTTCGGGCCACGGCAGCCACACGATCAAGATTTTGCCGCCGTTAACGATCAACGACGACGATTGCAAATGGATTCAGGATTCCTTCAACACCGTGATCGCCGGCGCTCACAAGGTGCCGGGTGCGATCTGGTCGCTCGGCAAGACGTTGGTCGATAACGCCGTGCGGAAATCGGCTTAAACCTGCTTCGCTAGAATATCGGCAACGAAGGCATCGAGATCGCCGCCGGTAAAGAGATGACCCGGTAAACCCGCTGTTCTCGCGGCCTCGATATCGCTGTCGCGGTCGCCGATTGCGAAGCTACCGGCGTGACGCACCGGCCAATGCGCCATCAAGTCGCGAATCATGCCTGCGCCGGGCTTGCGCCAATCTGAATCTTCCAAGTAACCGGCAACGCTGCCCTGCGGATGGTGCGGGCAAAATCGGTAGTCATCGATGACTGCGCCCTGTGCCCGCATTTCAGAGACCATCCAGTCGAACAACGACACCGCCGCCACTTCCGTGAAAAAGCCGCGCGCGACGCCGGATTGATTGGAAAAAAGGAACACGTAAAACCCCGTCTCGTTGAGACGGCGGATTGCCTTGGCGGCGTTCGGCATCCAGCGGATACGATCCTGCGTACCCATATAGCCATCGTCGTAATTGACGACGCCATCGCGGTCCAGGAATGCCGCAGGCTTTGCAAAGCTGTTCATGCGGTCAGCGTGCGCTCGACCGCGTCGCATATGCCGTGCAGCATGACCATGTGAATCTGCTGAACGACCGGCGTGTCGTTGCTCGGTGACACCAGCAGATGATCGCAGGCCGCGCGCATCGATTCGCCGTTCAGCCCGGTGCAGCCGATCGTGACGAGGCCGCGTGACCGCGCCAACGTCAGCGCATTCAGGATGTTCGGCGAGCGTCCCGACGTCGAGAGCGCAATCAGCACATCGCCCTTCTGGCCCAGCGCCTCGATCTGACGCGCGAAAACCTGCTCGAACCCGTAGTCGTTGGCGATCGACGTTAGCGCCGACGTATCCGTCGTCAGCGCGATCGCCGCCCAGCCGGCGCGCTCTTTTTTGTAGCGGCCGACGATCTCGGCGGCGATGTGCTGCGCGTCGGCGGCGCTGCCGCCATTGCCGATCAACAAGATCTTGTTACCCGAGCGAAGCGCGCCCACGAGTGTCTCCGCGATCGTTTGCGCCACGTCGCGCAACGCAACATCCTCTGCCGCGCGGACCAGCGCGTTGCGCGAGGCTGTCAGATGGGCGGCGATGGCGTCGGTCACGGCGGCTCCTGTCGGATTGGTCCTAGCCAGCGGCTGCGGCTGGCGCAAGCGATCCTGGTCGGCGTCAGCCATGATCCGGTCTGCAATGGCAACGACATCCGCGGCCGGGATGTCGCGCATGCAGGCGTGATCGTTTATGGTACAGACCGGTTTGTGGCAGGGCTGGCACGGCACGATGGTCTTGGTCAGCACGGTCGCCGCTAGCGGATTGAGCGGCGCCCAATGAGAGGGGCTGGTGGGGCCGAAAATACCCATGGTCGGCGTATCGAGCGCGGCGGCGATATGCATCAGGCCTGAATCGTTGGCAATGGCGATCTCGGCGGCAGCCATGGCGATGACGCCGTTGCGCAGGTTGTTGCTCGTCAGATCGCGCGCCTTCGGCCCGGCCGCAGCAACAATCTCGGCCGCAAGGGTTTTCTCGCCGGGGCCGCCGATGACCCAGATGTCATGACCTTGATCCGTCAGTTGCCTCGCGGCCTCGGGGTAATAGCTCCAGCGCTTGGCGGGACCGACCGAACCCGGCCCGAGCGCCACCGCTTTGCCGTCGCCAAGCCCGTTGGTTTGACGCCAGCGCAAGACCTCGTCCGGCGCGACGCGCAATTGCGGCACCGGCCATTCGGCCGGCGGAGGAGCGCCTTTCGGCAGCGCGAGCGCGCCCTTGCGATCGATCATACGGGGTAGGGCTTTTTCGCCCCAGCGCCAGTCGTTGAGCAGTCCGAAGCGGACCTCGCCGACGAAGCCGGTGCGCTCCGGAATGCCGGCCAATGCGGGCGCAATGGCCGATTTCCAAGTTCGCGGCATGATCAAGGCCGACCCATAGCCGCGCTTGCGGAATTCCGCCGCAAGACCTGTCTGGTCGCTCAGTCTGATCTTGCCGCGTGGCAAATCCCACACGATGCCGGCGCGGACGCCGGGCATGTAATCGACGAGAGGCGCAACCAGTTTCGAGACCAGAATATCGATCGGCCGGTTCGGCCAGCGCTTCTTCAGCACGCGAATCACGCTGTGGCCGCGGACGAAATCGCCGATCCACATATAGGGGACGATCAGGATCGGGCGGGTATCCGCCGCGTCCTGCATCGCAATGCTGTCGAGTGATGTGTCGTTCATGCGTCGCTTGGCTGGCGTGTCTCGCGTCGGTACCCGGTCCAGGCCCGGCCGTAAAGCAAGCGGACGATCTGAAGTTGCCTGAAACGACCGAACGGGGCAAAGGTGGCCGCAGAATTTCAGCGGATCGGACCACATGCTGCTCGTCACCGGCGGGGCCGGGTTTATCGGATCGAATCTCGTTGCGGCGCTGAACGATGCGGGCCGCAGCGATGTCGTCGTTTGCGATACGCTCGGCCATCACGGCAAATGGCGTAACCTCGCCAAACGGCAACTCGCGGACATCGTGCCGCCGGCGGAACTGGACTCGTGGCTGGTCGGGCGGAAACTCGATGCGGTTTTTCATCTCGGTGCAATTTCCGAAACCACTGCCACCGACGGCGATCTGGTGATCGAAACAAATTTTCGTTTGTCGATGCGGCTGCTGGACTGGTGCACGGCGAATGGCGTTCCCTTCATCTATGCGTCGTCGGCGGCGACCTATGGCGACGGCGCGCAGGGATTTGTCGACGATCCCGCGCTTGAGGCGCTGAAACGATTGCGGCCGATGAATCTCTACGGCTGGAGCAAGCTGCTGTTCGACAAGGCCATCGCCGAGCGCAAAGCGCGCGGCGACAGGTTGCCGCCGCAATGCGTCGGGCTGAAGTTCTTCAATGTGTTCGGCCCGAACGAATATCACAAGGGCAGCATGATGAGCGTGCTGACCAAACGCTTCGACGACATTCGTAACGGAAGTCGAATCCAGTTGTTCAAGTCGCATCGCGCCGGCATCGCGGACGGCGACCAGCGGCGCGACTTCATCTACATCGACGACGTCATGCGCGTGATGCTGTGGTTGTGGAAAACCCCTGCAGTGAGCGGACTTTTCAACGTCGGAACCGGCGAGGCGCGCAGCTTCAAGGACATGATGCTGGCGGCCTATGCGGCGCTCGGCAAGCCGCCCGCGATCGACTATATCGACATGCCGGAAGCCATTCGCGACAGCTACCAGTACTTCACGCAGAGCGACGGGGAGCGGCTGCGTCGCGCCGGCTACAATGGCGGCTTCACATCGCTTGAAGAGTCTGTTGCGGCTTACGTCAACGGGCACCTTGCGACCAACGATCGCTATCGCTGAACGGATTTTCGATGTTTGATTTCGAGGCCATCTCGCAACGCATGATCCGGCAGACCGTGCTGTGCGTCGGCGATTTGATGCTCGACGAATTCGTCTATGGCGACGTCTCGCGCATTTCGCCGGAGGCGCCGGCGCCGGTGATCGCCGCGCGCCGCAGCGAGATCAACGTCGGCGGCGCGGGCAATGTCGCGCGCAACATTGCGAGCCTTGGCGGTCAGTGCATTTTAGTCGGAATGATCGGCGACGACGAGGCCGGAAACACGCTGGAAACCGCGTTTTCCAATTGTGACGGTATCATGGCTTTGCTGATCCGCGATCCATCGCGGCCGACCACGCGCAAGGTGCGCTTCGTCTCCGATCATTTTTCGACCCACATGCTCCGCGCCGATTGGGAACTCGCGACGCCGGCCTCCATCGCCGTCGAGCAACATCTTCTCGACGCAATTCTGCCACAGATCGGGCAGGCGGACATCGTGCTGCTGTCCGACTATGCCAAGGGTGTGCTGACGACGTCGCTGATCCGGGCCGTGATTGACGCGGCGACGGCGCAAGGCAAGCGCGTCATCGTCGATCCCAAGAGCGCCAATTTCGCGATCTACCGCGGCGCGACACTGTTGACGCCAAATCGCAAGGAATTTGCCGAGGCAACGCGCAGCTGGGCCGACTCGCAGGCCGATATCGCGCAAGGCGCGCAAGACATCTTCGCCACCGCCGGCTGCGAGGCGCTGCTGGTGACGCAGAGCGAGGATGGCATGACGCTCGTGCCGCGCGAGGGCGAGGCGGTCCATGTGCCGGCGCTGCCGGTGAAGGTGCGCGATGTCTCCGGCGCGGGCGACACGGTCGCGGCAGCGATCGCGCTCGCGCTGGCCGCAGATGCGGATTGGGATGCGGCGTTGCGCATCGCCAATGCGGCCGCGGCGGTGGCGGTCGGCAAAACGGGAACGGCCACCGTGACGCAGGCCGAATTGCGCCGCGCGATCCTGCCGCACGCTTTTCTCGCCGCCGAAAACAAGATCGCATCAGCCGAAACGTTGCAGTCCCAGCTCGATGACTGGCGCAGGCAGGACCTGCGCGTCGGCTTCACCAATGGCTGCTTCGATATTCTGCATCCCGGACATGTGAAAGTTCTGACGGCCGCGCGCGGCGCGTGCGATCGGCTGGTCGTCGGGCTGAACAGCGACGCATCGGTCAAGCGCCTGAAGGGCGAGGATCGGCCGGTGCAGGACGAGCGCGCGCGGGCCGAAGTGCTGGCCGCGCTCGAGGCGGTCGATCTCGTCGTCATCTTCGACCAGGACACGCCGCTCGATCTGATCATGCAGATCAAACCGAGCGTTCTGGTCAAGGGCGGCGACTACACCCGCGAGCAGGTCGTCGGCCACGAGGTCGTCGCTGCGAACGGGGGCGAGGTTCTGCTGGTCGATATTCTGCAAGGCCACAGCACGACGTCGCTGGTCCGGCGCGCGCGCAGTGGCGGATAGGTCGGCATGACACCCCTGCGAAATCTCACGCGGCGCAATTACCTGATTGCGATCCACGACGCGCTGGCGATCGTCGCCGCATTGTTCGGGAGTTTCCTGCTCCGCTTTGAAGGCGACGCGCTGACCAGCCGGTTGTCGCTGCTGCTGCAGATCGCGCCGTTCTTCATCGCCTTCGGCGTCGTGATCTGTTTCGTCTTCAAATTGACGACGACGAAATGGCGCTTCATTTCGCTGCCCGACGCCATCAACATCGCCATCGTCGCGTCGATCCTCGCCATCGCGATGCTGGTGCTCGATTATATCCTGATCGCACCGAACCAGCGCGGCACGTTCTTCTTCGGCAAGCTGACGATCATCCTCTACTGGTTTTTCCAGATTTTCTTTCTCAGCGCCTTGCGCTTCACCTACCGGCACTTTCGCTATACGCGCGCGCGCCGCCACGCCCGTTCCGACGGCGCCGCGCCGGGGCTCTTGATCGGTCGCGCAGCGGATGCCGAGGTTCTGTTGCGCGGCATCGAGAGCGGCGCGATCAAGCAACTCTGGCCGGTCGGAATCCTGTCGCCGTCGGTAGCCGATCGCGGCCAGTTGATCCGCAACATTCCCGTGCTCGGCGGCATCGATGACCTTGAAGACGTCGTGCGTGACTTCGCCGGCCGCCGCAAACCGATCGCGCGCGTCGTGCTGGCGTCGTCCGTGTTCGACACCGAGTCCAATCCGGAGTCGGTCCTGATCCGGGCGCGCCGCCTCGGCCTCAATATCAGCCGCCTGCCGACGCTCGAAAGCGGCGACATGCCGCGACTGACGCCGGTGGCGGTCGAGGACTTGTTGCTGCGCCCGAGCGAGAAGATCGACTACGGCAAGCTGGAAAAGCTCGTGCGCGGCAAGTCGATCGCCGTGACCGGCGGCGGCGGCTCGATCGGCTCTGAAATCTGCGATCGTCTGATGACATTCGGTGCGGCGCGGCTGCTGGTCATCGAACATTCCGAGCCGGCGCTCTATGCGATCATCGAATCGCTGGGCGAACAATTCCCGGCCGCCGTCCTCGAAGGCCGCATCGCCGATATTCGCGATCGCGACCGCATCATGCGGCTGCTGTCGGAGTTCAAGCCCGATCTCGTGTTTCATGCCGCCGCGCTCAAGCATGTGCCGATCCTCGAACGGGACTGGAGCGAAGGCGTCAAGACCAACATCTTCGGCTCGGTCAATGTCGCCGACGCGGCACTGGCGTCCGGCGCCGCCGCGATGGTGATGATCTCGACCGACAAGGCGATCGAGCCGGTGTCGATGCTGGGTCTCACCAAGCGCTTTGCCGAAATGTATTGTCAGGCGCTCGACCACGATCTCGCCAGCGAGCCGTCTGACAGACCACGGATGCGGTTGATTTCCGTGCGGTTCGGCAATGTGCTGGCGTCGAACGGCTCGGTGGTGCCGAAGTTCAAGGCGCAGATCGCCGCCGGTGGTCCAGTCACCGTCACGCATCCGGACATGGTGCGCTACTTCATGACCATTCGCGAGGCGTGCGATCTCGTCATCACGTCGGCGACGCATGCGATGACGCCGATCCGGCCGGACGTGTCGGTTTACGTCCTGAACATGGGGCAGCCGGTGAAGATTGTCGATCTGGCTGAACGCCTGATCCGGCTGTCGGGGCTTCAGCCGGGGCAGGACATCCAGATCACCTATTCGGGTGTGCGTCCGGGCGAACGCCTGCAAGAGATTTTGTTCGCCAGCGCCGAACCGACGATCGAGATCGGGATTCCCGGCGTGATGGCCGCCAAGCCCAACGAGCCGCCGATGGCCGTGCTGCGCGACTGGCTTGCTGCGCTGGAGCGGGCGATTGCGGGCAATGATCGCGCCGGCATCCGGTCGGTGCTGAAAGATGCGATCCCGGAATTCGGCAACGGGCGGGAGGGGGGGTAGATCGGTCGCGCGTGCGTTTGAGCGATGATGCCGTTGCGAGCACAGCGCGCTCCTTCTCCCCGTTCTTACGGGGAGAAGGTTGGGATGAGGGGCTCTTGTTTCATTGCGGCGCCCCCTCACCCGGAAGCTGCGCTTCGCTTGCTTCCGACCTCTCCCCGCGCGCGGGGAGAGGTGAAGTCTGAATGCTTGGCAAAGTCCATGCAGAAGATTACTTCCGCCTGATCGAAAACCGGCGCATCAACAGTCCGGCCGCCGCAAGGCCCAGCGCCAGCAGAGTCAGCTTCATCGGCAATGATTCCGTCATCACCGATGCGATCGCCGATCCTGCCAACAAAACATTCAACATAAAAACCAAGGCGGCGACCGCGGCCACGCTGAATCCGTTGTCGGTGGCCTGTTGATAATAATGGCTGCGATGCGCGACCCAGACTTGCTCGCGCTTCGCGAGGCGACGCAGCAACGTCACCGTCGCATCGCACAGATAATACAGCGGCAACAAAAGCGCCGCGACGAGCTGGCCGTGACACGCAAGTTCGACCAGGCCCCAGGCCAGCAGCAACCCGATCGGCAGGCTCCCGACATCGCCGAGAAAGATTTTCGCGACGGGCTTGTTGAACGGCGCAAAGCCGAGCGCCGCGCCGCAGAGGCTGGCGGCGACGAGCGCAGCAATCGGCGGCAGGATGCCAAGCCAGCCCAACAGCACGAGACCGATCGTGACCGGCACCACTTCGGCGACGGTGATGAGATCAAGCCCGTCCATGAAGTTGACGAGGTTGACGAACCACAGGATCGCGACAAACAGCAACGTGCGTTCGAGCCAGATCGGCGCGGCGTCCCAGATGCGGCCATCGCCCGCCGCGTAGAGCACAGCCGCCGCGCAAAGGCCCTGAAGGAGCAGCCGCGGCAGCACCGAAATCGGCCGGATGTCGTCGACCGCGCCGACAATGGCGATGATGACGGTGGCGGCGAACAGCATGACCGGCAACGTCGCGCCTGCCGACAGGATCAACCCGCCGGCCACGATCAGCGTCGCCGCAACGACCGCGATGCCGGCGCCCTGCGGCGTCGGGATGCGATGCGACGAGCGCGCGTTCGGCCGCGCCAGCGCGTAGCGTTGCAGCAACGGCCTGATCGCCCACAGGATCAATGCCGACAGCCCGGCGGCAAGCCCGATCGCGGCAAGCGCCAGGGCGGCAGGGTCGAGAAGCGGAGCGGCCACGTTGAGTCCGGATGGCGTTGCGAAGCCTGAGCTATAGAGCAAATTTGGATTGAGGTGATCCAGCCGAGCGAAGTTTAGGCTCGTGTCACAGTTGATGCAAAAGGCGTGAGATTGGCCGCTGAGTGACCTCAATCCGAAATTGCTCAAGGTCGGCCGCCGCCATGCGTCGAGGGACGGCGGTGTTAACGACATAGGCTTTCATCACGTTAACAAAATAATCGCTAACGATGATCGACGGCGAAGGCTTGCGGCGACTCTCGCCCAGCGGCTAAAGAAGCTCATGAGCGGACACATCATTCCCTTGATCATGTGCGGCGGCGCCGGCACGCGGCTGTGGCCGGCCTCCCGCGAGGGGCGGCCGAAGCAGTTCCTGCCGCTGTTCGGACCGCGCTCGACCTTTCAGGACACGATTCTGCGGCTCAGCGATCCCGGCCTGTTTGCACGCCCGATCATCGTGACGAATGCCGCCTACCGTTTCATGGTGATGGAGCAACTGGCCGAGATCGAGCGCGAGGCCGATATTCTGCTGGAGCCGGCGCGGCGCGACTCCGGTCCGGCGATCGCCGCCGGCGCGGCCTTCGCGCTGGCGCGTGATCCCGAGGCGGTGATGCTGGCGCTGGCCGCCGATCATGTCGTCCGCGATGCGCCGGCCTTCGTCGCGGCGTGCCGCGCGGGGCTGAGCGCCGCCCAGGAGGGCCGCATCGTCACCTTCGGCGTCCGACCGGAACGTCCGGCGACCGAATATGGCTACATTCGCCCCGGCGCGCTGATCGCCGGCACGGTCAGCGCTGTCGAGAGCTTCGTCGAGAAGCCCGATGCCGACACCGCGAAACGCTACATTGCCGATGGTTATTTCTGGAACAGCGGAAATTTCATGTTCCGTGCCGCGACTTTGCTCGACGAGTATCGTGCACATGATGCGGCCAGCGTAACGAGCGTCAGCGCGGCCGTGGCCAAAGCCGGGCGCGACCTCGGCTTCGTGACGCTCGACCCTGACACGTTCAGCGCCGCCAAGCCGATCTCGATCGATTATGCGGTGATGGAAAAGACCGCGCGCGCCGCCGTAGTGCCGGTGGACTGCGGCTGGTCCGATGTCGGCTCCTGGCACGCGGTGTGGGAGTTGTCCGAAAAAGACGCCGACGGCAACGCCGCCCGCGGCCGGGCCGTGTTTGAAAACGCCTATAATTGCAACGTGGCGAGTGACCGCGCGCTGGTCGCGCTGGAAGGCGTCGACGATCTCGTCGTGGTGGCGACGCAGGACGCCGTTCTGGTCTCGCGCCAAAACGACGCCAACGGCCTCAAACGACTCGTCGCGAAGCTGAAGATCGTCGCGCCGGAAGTGACCAACGACCATATCCGCGTGCATCGGCCCTGGGGTTCGTACCAGTCGCTGGACATCGCCGAGCGGCATCAGGTCAAGCGCATCGTCGTCAAGGCCGGCGGCCGGCTCTCGCTGCAGAAGCATCACCACCGCTCCGAGCACTGGATTGTGGTGCGGGGGGCGGCGCGCGTCACCGTCGACGACCTCGTCAAGATCGTGCACGAAAACGAATCGATCTATATTCCGATCGGCGCGACCCACCGTCTTGAGAATCCCGGCAAGATCCAGCTCGAGCTGATCGAGGTGCAGACCGGCAGCTATCTCGGCGAGGACGACATCATTCGCATCGAGGACGACTATCAGCGGACTTGACTTGACTTGTCTGCGTCATTGCGAGCCAGTGTCATGTCGGCTTTTGCCGACTGACGCTGAGCGAAGCAATCCAGTCTTTCTCGCGATCGAAGGAAGACTGGATTGCTTCGTCAATGGGTTTCTCGAAAACGAGAAACCCATCTCCTCGCAATGACGGCTATTCGTCCGATCATGGCGAAACTGTGTAATCATTTGAATCAAAACGTGTTTGCGTAACGCGCCGGCCCGGTCGCCTCACCTGTGACGTCGTGCTAGGAGATCAGCCTGGTTTGCGCGGCGTTGCGTCGCGTCACGGGTGAAGGTCAGGTTGAATGGTTGCATCGGGAACAGTTGCGGGACAGACGCTGCGCGTCGGCGTCATCGGCGCGGGCATCATGGGCAGCAACCATGGTCGGGTCTTTGCGGGCCTGCCCGGCGTGACGCTGGTCGGCATCGTCGATCCGCTGCAGGACCACCGCGACCGCGCCGTCGAACTGATCGGCTGTCCCGTTTTCGAGACGCTCGATGACCTGATCGCCGCCGGCGTCGATGCCGTCACGGTCGCGGCGCCGACCCACCTGCATCACGAGGTCTCGCTCGCCTGCATCGCCAAGGGCATCCACGTTCTGGTCGAGAAGCCGATCGCGTCCACCGTGCAGGAAGGCCGCGACATCGTCGAAGCCGCCGCCCGCGCCAAGGTCACGCTGATGGTCGGCCATGTCGAGCGCTTCAATCCCGCCGTCGCCGCGATCAAGGCCGCGATCAAGGACGAGGACATCCTGTCGATCGGCATCACGCGGGTCGGGCCGTTTCCGCCGCGCATGTCGAATGTCGGCGTCGTCATCGACCTCGCCGTCCACGACATCGATCTGATCCGCTGGTTCACCGATTCCGACATCGTCGACGTGCAGCCGCAGCTCGCCAGCGCCATCGCCGAGCGCGAGGACATCGCGCTTCTGCAATTCCGCACCGCGTCCGGCGTGCTTGCGCATATCAACACCAACTGGCTGACGCCGTTCAAGGCGCGCAGCGTCACGGTGGCGACGCGCAACAAATACGTCACGGGCGATCTGTTGACGCGGCAGGTGACGGAGTGCTTCGGCTTCAAGCCGGACGGCAGCTATTCGATGCGACATTTGCCGGTCGGCCATGACGAGCCGCTGCGCGCCGAATTGATCGCCTTCGTGACGGCCGTTCGCACGGGCGGCGTACCCGCCGTCAGCGGCGAGGAGGGCGTCGCCAGCCTCGAAATTGCGATCCAGTGCCTCGAATCGCCGTCCAAGCCCGCGCCTTCCAAGAAGACCAAGCCGGCCATCGTCAGCGTGCCGCGCCGCGTCGCGGGCTAGAGCAAATTTGGTTCAGATGGAATTGCAACGCAGTCTGCCTCACCTCTCCCCGATGGGGAGAGGTCGGATTGAGCGAAGCGAAATCCGGGTGAGGGGGTACGAAGCTCTCATTCGACAGTGCCCCCTCACCCCAACCCTCTCCCCGGCGGGGAGAGGGAGTTCTCACCGCTTGCAGCGACCGCTTCCGTCAAAATCGCAAATCCCTAACGATTTCGGACACTCTTATGAATCAGCACATGCGCCACGATCCTGTTAGCGCGCCCGTTCCCTTCATCGATATCGGCGCGCAGCGCCGCCGCCTCGGCGACAAGATCGACGCCGCGGTCACGCGCGTGCTGACGCATTGCCAGTTCGTCAACGGCCCGGAGGTCATGCAACTCGAATCGGATTTGGCCGCCTATACCGGCGCCAAGCATGTGATCTCCTGCGCCAACGGCACCGATGCGCTGGTGATGGTGCTGATGGCCAGGGGCATCGGCCCCGGTGACGCGGTGTTCTGCCCGTCCTTCACCTTCTGCGCGACGGCGTCGCCGGCCGCGCGGACGGGCGCCACGCCGATTTTCGTCGATGTCGACGCGGCCACCTTCAACATGACCGCCGCGTCGCTGGAGCAAGGCATCGCGACTGCAAAAAAGCTCGGTCTCACGCCGAAAGCCGTGGTGCCGGTCGATCTGTTCGGCCAGAGCGCCGACCATGACGCGATCGCAAAGGTCGCTGCGGCGGAGGGCCTTTTCATCATCGACGACGCGGCGCAGAGCCTCGGCGCGACCTATCATGGCAAGCGTCTCGGCACCTTCGGCCATGCGACGACGACCAGCTTCTTCCCGGCCAAGCCGCTCGGCTGCTACGGCGACGGCGGCGCGATCTTCACCGACGATGCCGATCTGGCGCATACGCTGCGCAGCATCCGCGTGCACGGCCAGGGCTCGGACAAATACGACAATGTCCGGCTGGGACTGACCGGGCGGCTCGATACGATCCAGGCCGCGATCCTGATCGAGAAGCTGACGATTTTCGACGACGAGATCGCGGCGCGCAACGCAGTCGCGACGCGCTATGCGCGCGAGCTCGGCAATGTCGTGACGGTGCCCGGCCTCGCCGCCGGCAACACGTCGGTGTGGGCGCAATACACGATCCGGCTGCCGCAGGGCTGCGACCGCGATGGTTTCGCCAATGCGCTGAAGGCGCAGGGCGTGCCGACCGCGATCTATTACGCGCGCTCGCTGCATCAGCAGGCCGCCTATCGCGATTTCCCGGTCGCCGAGGGCGGTCTGCCGACCTGCGAGGCGCTGTCGGCGGATGTCATCAGCCTGCCGATGCATGCCTATCTGGATGTCGAGGCGCAGGACCGCGTGATCGAAGCCGTGCGCGGCGCGGTGGGGTAGACCACCACGGGCCGTCATCCCCGCCAAGCGCACTTGCGCGCGAGCGGGGATCCCGTATTCCGCGACGCTTGTTGTTGAACAATGACGCTGCGGCGTACTGGTTCATCCGCCTTCGCGGATGATGACGGCAGTGCTTTAAGTTGAAGGCTTGCCACATCGGCGGCCTCAAAAACCAAATCCCCATTTTGCGACTCCTCGCCTTCCTGTAGAACCCCCGGATGCTCGGGCGCATTTTCACCGTCGGCGGCTATACCCTTCTGTCGCGGCTGACGGGGTTCGCGCGCGACATCATGCTGGCGGCGATCCTCGGCGCCGGGCCGATCGCCGATGCGTTCTTCGTCGCCTTGCGGCTGCCGAATCATTTCCGTGCGATCTTCGCCGAAGGCGCGTTCAACGCCGCCTTCGTGCCGGCCTATGCGCATGTCTCCGCCGATGGCGGCGCGCCGTCGGCGAAACTGTTTGCCGACCGCATCTTCACGCTGCTGTTCGTGAGCCAGATCGTCTTGCTGGCCGTCGCTCTGATCTTCATGCCGCAGGTGATCGTGCTGCTCGCGCCGGGCTTCGCCGACGATCCCGTGCGCGGACCGTTGGCGGTCGACCTGACGCGCATCACCTTTCCTTATCTACTATTGATCACGCTGGTGACGCTCTATGGCGGCATGCTCAATGTGATGCATCGCTTCGCCAGCGCCGCCGCCGCGCCGATCTTTCTCAACATCGCGATGATGGCGACGCTCGCGCTCGCGGCGTTGTTTCCGACCGCCGGCCACGCGGCGGCGTGGGGCGTGCTGATCTCAGGCTTTCTGCAATATTGTCTGCTGGCCGGCGATCTGGCGCGGCGCGGCGGGCTTCCGCGATTTGCGCCGCTGAAACTCGACGACGACGTGCGCGCCTTTTTCCGCGCGCTGGGCCCGGCGACCCTGGGCTCGATGGGCACGCAGATCGCGATGTTCGCCGACACCATCATCGCGACGTTTCTCGCCGCCGGCGCGATCTCGGCGCTGTATTACGCCGACCGTCTCTATCAATTGCCGATCGGCGTCATCGGCATCGCGATCGGCACGGTTTTGTTGCCGGAAATGGCACGTCGCATCACCTCCGGCGACCACGCCGGCGCGATGGCGTCGCAGCGCCGCGCCTTCGATTTCACGCTGCTGTTCACCGTGCCGTTCGTCGCGGCCTTTGTCGTGGCGCCCGACGTGATCATGCGGGCGATGTTCGCGCGCGGCGCGTTTTCCTCCGCGGACGCGGCATCCGCCGCCGCGACGCTGGCGGCCTATTCGGTGGGACTGATCCCGGCCGTGCTGATCCGCTCGGCGGTCGCGACCTTCTATGCCCGCAAGAACACGGCGACGCCGGTGAAGGCCTCGCTGACCGGCATCGCGGTCAATGTCGCGTTGAAGATCGTGCTGGTCGGCTCGTTGGCGCAGGTCGGTCTGGCACTGGCGACGGCGGTGGGCACCTGGGTCAACCTCCTGCTTGTGATGGTTTTCGCCGTGCGCGCCGGCTATCTCGATTTCGATCGCGTCTGGATTTCGTCGATCGTGAAATTCATCGGCATCGGAGTCGCGATGGCGGCGGCGTTCTGGAGCACGGCGCGATTATGCGCGGCGCAATTCGCCGGCATGGCGACGTTGCGCGACGAGGCCACGCTCGGCGTGCTGATCGTCGTCGGCGCAGCGGTCTATGCCGTGCTGGTGCTCGTGCTGTTCGGCCCCGGCTGGTTGAAGCGATTGGTGCGGGGTTAGGCCGCCATCCTCGGCGTCATCGCCCGGCAAGGGCGCCTTTGCGCCCGCCGACCGGGCGACCCAGTATTCCGCGACCTTCGTGCGCGAACGCAAACGCGCCGGATACTGGATACCCGCCGTCGCGGGTATGACGGCCGGGTTCGGAGCGGCGTCTCAATCACGTCGATTTGCACTCCCCCCACTTCCGCGGCACAATAGATCACATCCAAAAGCACTGGAGACGAGCATATGGCTCCCATCAAATTCGGCGTCGGGCAGAGCGTGCTGCGCAAGGAAGACGACGCGCTGATCCGCGGGCGCGGCCGTTACACCGACGACCACGCGCCCTCCGCCGCGCTGCATGCGCTGGTGCTGCGCTCGCCGCACGCGCATGCGACGTTCACGATCGACGTGTCCGCCGCCAAGGCGCTGCCGGGCGTCGCAGCGATCCTGACAGCCGACGATGTCAAAGACCTCGGCGGGCTTCCGTGCGTGTTCAACCTGCCGGACAATCCATTTACCGCGCCGCCTTACGCGATTCTCGCCGACAAAATCGTGCGCCATGTCGGCGACGCCGTCGCCTTCGTCGTCGCCGACACGATCGATGCCGCGCGCAACGCGCTGGAGGCGATCGTCGTCGAATGGTCGCCGCAGCCTGCGGTGATCGGCCTTGTCAATGCGGTCAAGCCCGGCGCGCCGCAGGTCTGGGACCAGTTCAAGGGCAACGTGCTGTTCGACGTGCCGCTCGGCGACAAGGCGGCCGTCGACGCGGTCTTCAAGACCGCGCATGCGGTGGCCGAAATCCGTATCGTCAATCCGCGTGTGATTACCAACTACATGGAGACGCGCTCCGCCATCGCCGAATACGACGCCAAGCGCGATCACCTGACCATGACGATCGGCAGCCAGGGCAGCCATCGTCTGCGCGACATTCTCTGCGACAACGTGCTGAAGATTCCCCACGACAAGATGCGCGTGATCTGTCCCGATGTCGGCGGCGGCTTCGGCACCAGGCTGTTTCCCTATCGCGAATACGCGCTCGTCGCCGTGGCGGCAAAGCAACTGCGCAAGAGCGTCAAGTGGACCGCCGATCGCGGCGATCATTTCCTCGGCGACGCGCAGGGCCGCGACAACGTCACGGTCGCGAAGATGGCGCTTGCCGAGGACGGCAAGTTTCTCGCGATGGATGTCGACCTGATGGGCGACATGGGCGCGTATCTGTCGACCTTTGGGCCATATATCCCGTTTGGGGGCGCGGGCATGCTGCCCGGCCTTTACGACATCACGAAATTCCATTGCCGCGTCCGCACCGTGTTCACCAACACCGTGCCGGTCGACGCCTATCGCGGCGCCGGGCGTCCGGAAGCGGCTTATGTCGTCGAGCGCCTTGTCGACGCCTGCGCCCGCAAACTCGATATGGCGCCGGATGCGATCCGCAGGAAGAACTTCATCAAGCCGCGCGCGATGCCCTACACGACCGCGACCGGCAAGGTTTATGATTCAGGCGACTTCACCGCGCACATGACTCGCGCGATGGAAATCGGCGCGTGGAAGGACTTCCCGAAGCGCGCCAAGGCCGCGAAGAAGGACGGCAAGATTCGCGGCATCGGCCTTGCGACCTATGTCGAGGTCTGCGGCACGATGGGCGAGGAGACAGCGAACGTCGCGCTCGATCCGAATGGCGACATCACGATTCTGATCGGCACGCAATCGAGCGGGCAGGGCCATCAGACCGCCTACGCGCAATTGATCGCCGAGCAGTTCGGGCTCGAGCCCGATCGCGTGCATATCGTGCAGGGCGACACCGACAAGGTCGCGACGGGACTCGGCACCGGCGGCTCGTCGTCGATTCCGTCCGGCGGCGTCAGCGTTCAACGCGCGACCAAGAAGCTCGGCGAGAATTTGCGCGACATCGCCGCCGACGCACTGGAAGCGGGCGCGGCCGATCTCGAAATCAGCGACGGCCGCATTCGTGTCGCCGGCACCGACCGCGCGATCACCTTTGCCGATCTGGCCAAGCGCCCCGGCGTCGATCCGGCGAAGCTCAACGCCAGCGAGAAATTCTCCAGCGCCGACGGCACCTATCCGAACGGCACGCATCTGGTCGAGGTCGAGATCGATCCGGCGATCGGCAGCGTGCAGATCTGCAGCTACGTCATCGTCGACGATTTCGGCGTCACGCTGAATCCGTTGCTGCTGGCCGGACAGGTGCATGGCGGCACGATGCAGGGCATCGGCCAGGCGCTGATGGAGCAGGCGGTGTTCGACCACAAGGACGGCCAGCTCGTCACCGGCAGCTTCATGGACTATGCGATGCCGCGCGCGGCCGACGGCGCGACATTCACGTTCGAGACCGCGAATGTGCCGTGCGTCACCAATCCGCTCGGCGTCAAGGGCGCGGGCGAAGCCGGCGCGATCGGCTCGTGCCCGGCAGTGGTCAATGCGATCATCGATGCGCTGTGGCGCGCCTACAAGATCGACCACATCGACATGCCGGCGACGACCGAGCGGGTGTGGATGGCGATCCGCGAGGCGGAAAGGAAAATGGCGGGTTGAGGGGGACCCAAACGCTCACGTCGCTCCGGAAATTGTCGTCCGGATCTGTCGCATCACCGCGTCCAGGGTCTGCTTTTCGATGGCCCCGATCCGGTCCGCATGACGGGCTTCGATCGTGGCGATCTTGGCGGTTCGCACAACCGACGGCGCCGGCAAACCTGATTTCTGGAATCTCGAGATCGCGACATCGCCGGGCCACGATCGATTTTCGGCTGATGTAATCATGATGACCCAGACGAGCGCATCATTCTCGCCGACCGGATTTGAATTGACGATCAAGGCCGGACGGTGCTGACGCGTGCCCCGATCGGTATAGGGAAAGGGAACGCGAACGATCGCGCCTTGCTCAAAGACGGCCATAGGCCTTCCGATCAGCCGGACTGTCCCATTCCTCGAAAGCCGCGAACGGATCATCGACGGGGGGTGACTGAACGCGCGTCAGCACAACGCGGCCGTCTTCGATTGCATAGGCGATCTCGTCGCCTTCTTTCAATTTCAAAGCCAATCGCACCGGCTGCGGAATCGTCGTCTGCGCCTTGCTCGTCATCTTGCTGGTGATCATGTTTTGACCTCACCAGCATTGTAAGGAATGTCCTTACTTTGATCAAGCTATGGTCTCGACAACGACGAGGGGGCGGATGCGACCGACATCCGCCCCCCACAACCTCAGTCAGCGATATAGGTTACTTCATCACCTGACCGCGGATTTCGCCGCCCTTGTTCGCCTCGGTGTGAACGTTGACGTAATACTTGCCGGACATCAGGTCGGTGGCCTGCGCATCGGTCAGCGTCGCGCTGCCTTCCGACGGGCTGGTGGCCGGCGCGATCGGCACGGCCACCGGCGCGTTCTTGCCGGCTTCGGCCGGGCCATGGAAATGCGCCATCGTCGCCGGGCCGGTCAGGTCGGAATAGGTCAGCTTCCAGGTCAGCTTCTTGGATGCGGTGTCGTAGGTGATATCGGCCATGCCGGCGCCCTTCGACGTGTTGGCCGGCACTTCCGACGCCGAATCCAGCTTCGCCGTCATCTTCATCATTTCGGCCGAGGCCGGGGCGGCGAGAACGACGGTCGCGGCGAGCGCCGTCAGCAATGTGGTGGTCTTCAGCATGGTGTTTCTCCCTGTGGTGGTTTGCCGATGATTGAGGAACCATCCGCTGCGGGGTTTATTCCCGCAACGAACTGAACATGATGCGATCGACTGCTCGATGAACAGAATACTGGCGACGTATGAAACGGGTGTTTTGGCGCAATCCTGATCCTGGGTCTTGTCGGCGTTGCGGCGCTGTGGCGGCTGACACAGCCCACATCGATTTCAGCGAATAGCCTTAAGCCGCGCAAAGCGGATCTGGCCAACGGCCAATTAACATTCAATGTCGGCGGATGTTCCTCGTGTCACGCGACGCCAGCGCGCGGCACGTCGCCGACCGGCACGCATTACTATCAGGCGTTTCCCTACGCGTCCTACGCCCGTGCCAGGCTCGACGACCTGCGCGACCTCTATGCCTATCTGAAAACGCTGCCGCCGGTCGATGGCCCGCCGCGACCGAAAAATGCCGAGTAGACACCAAGCCGTGCTATGACTGTACGGCTGAAACCAAAATGCAAAATCAAATGGAGGAGACGCCGATGGCTCAGCTCGTGGTGATGTACAAGACGCCGACCGATCCCGCCGCGTTCGACGACCACTATTTCAAGACCCATATTCCGATGGCGAAAAAGCTGCCAGGCCTGCGCAAATACGAGGTCAATCAGGGCGCGATCGCAACGCCGGCCGGGCCGGCTGGCGTGCATCTGATCGCCGTTCTGCATTTCGACGATCTCGCCGCGATCGGCGCGGCCTTCGCCAGCCCCGAGGGCAAGGCGGCGGCCGGCGACGTGCCGAAATTCGCCACCTGCGGCGCGGAGATGCTGATGTTCGATACCAAGACGGTATGAGGGTCTCGACACGGGCCGTCATCCCCGAAGCGCCGATCCGCAGAGCCGGGACCGGACCATGTCTTCGTAACGGTCCCGGCTTTGCCGCACGTCAGTCGTCTTCGCCTGGGCCGTGTTGCGGCGTCCGGGCCCCGAGGATAGCTACGCGCCGAACGCCTTGAAGGTGATGATCGTGTGCGTATCCTGGATGCCGGGAATGACCTGGACTTTTTCGTTGACGAAATGGCCGATGTCGGTCGCGTTATCGACGTAGAACTTCACCAGCAGATCATAATCGCCGGCGGTCGAATAGATTTCCGACGCGATTTCGGCCTCGGCAAGCGCATTGGCCACCTTGTAGGACTGGCCGAGCTTGCACTTGAACTGCACGAAAAAAGGAACCATCGCCGCGTCTCCAAACTGATTTGCGCCAGTATGACGGAGTGCGCGGGCGGACGCAAAAACGGGCGTTGTCTTGCCGCTCGCGACAGCGCGCGGTAGGACAAGCCATGACCATCCCCATCGCTCTCACGATCGCCGGGTCGGATTCGTCCGGCGGGGCCGGCATCCAGGCGGACCTCAAGAGCTTTGCCGCCTGCGGCGTTTATGGCGCGTCGGTCATCACCGCGCTGACGGCGCAGAACACGCAAGGCGTGCGCGCCGTGCATCCGGTGCCGGCCGACTTCGTGACCGCGCAGATCGATGCGGTATTCGACGATCTCCACGTCAAGGCCGTCAAAATCGGCATGGTGGCGCAGAGCGACGTGATCGCGGCGATCGCAGCCGGGCTCGCGCGCTGGACGCCGGCGCATGTCGTTTTCGACCCGGTGATGGTCGCGACGTCCGGCGACAAACTGGTGCTGCCGGATGCGATCGATGCGTTGCGCAAGACGCTGATTCCGCAGGCGCATCTCATCACGCCGAACCTGCCCGAAGCGGCGGCCCTGCTCGATGCGCCGATCGCCTCAAGCGAGGAGGCCATCGCGGAACAGGGCCGGCGCTTGCTGGCCTTCGGCTGCCGCGCGGTGCTGATCAAAGGCGGTCACGGCCACGGGCCGGACAGCACGGATTATCTGGTGACGGACGCGCGGGTGCTTGCGCTGGCCGCGCCGCGCATCGCCACGAAAAATACGCATGGTACGGGTTGTTCGCTGTCGTCGGCCATCGCCGCACATCTGGCGCGCGGCGACGATCTGGAGACTGCGGTGCGCGCGGGCAAGGCGTTCGTCAGCGCGGCGATCGCGGCGGCGGACCGGCTTGATGTCGGCAAGGGTCACGGCCCGGTGCATCATTTCTATCGGTGGGATTCCTAGAGGTCGTCATGCCCCGGGCGAGAGCGCCCTTGCGCGCGATGTCCCGGGTATCCACGGCTTCCTTCACGAGCCAGGACGACGTGGATGGCCGGGACGGCGAGCACGACCGGACGACGAAGACCTCGCCGGCGGTTCTTGTCCGGCCATGACGGGATAAGGCGAGGCGGTCCGCGTCCCAGCCATCTCCTGTCGCCGAACTGTCGCACGGCGCTGATACAGCCGCGCTGTGATGACGCAGCCGGGGACATGCCGATGACGACGCTCGATCTCGACCAAACCAGCGTTGAGAGCGCCTATGCGCGGTGGGCGCCGATCTACGACGCCGTCTGCGGACCCGTGATGCGCAACGGCCGCCACGCGGCGGCGAATGCCGCACGAAAAATCGGCGGCCGGATTCTTGAAGTCGGCGTCGGCACGGGATTGTCGTTCGGCGATTACGACGAGACCTGTCAGGTGACAGGCATCGATCTCAGCCTGCCGATGCTCGGCAAGGCGATGGCGAAGATGGGGACCGGCCGGTATCCGCACGTCAAGGCAGTGCACCAGATGGATGCGCATGACATGGCGTTCAAGGACGCGACGTTCGATTGCGTCGTCGCGCAATTCGTCATCACGCTGGTCGCCAATCCCGAACTGGTTCTGTCCGAATGCCACCGCGTGCTGAAACCGGGCGGCCGCATCATTCTCGTCAATCATCTGTATTCCGAAACCGGCGTCGCCGCCGCGATCGAGCGCTGGGCTGCGCAAAAAACGCGCGGCATCGGGCTGCGGCCTGAATTTCCGTTCGCGCGCCTGCAGGCCTGGGCGGACGGCAGCGGCGACGCGAAACTCGTCGAGCGCCGCAAGATCAAGCCGTTCGGCATTTACACGCTGGTGGCGTTCGAGCGGGCCGCATAGGAATCATGCCCGCGCATTATCGGCATGATCCGATCCGAAATCGGATACCCGCCCACGGGTCGCGCCCAAGGGCATGCTTTTCGGGATCATGCGACTGTCATGCAAATCAGATAACGGCTCAGGCATGGAGAGTGACGCATGAGCGACGACAATCCGGAACGGAAATTCCGAACATTGTTCATCTCCGACGTGCATCTCGGCGCCCGCGGATCCCAGGCCGACCGGCTGATCGATTTCCTCCGCGTCCATGATGCCGACACCATCTATCTCGTCGGCGACATCGTCGATGGCTGGGCGCTGAAATCGGCCTGGTACTGGCCGCAATCGCACAATGATTTGTTGCAAAAGATGCTGCGGAAGGCGCGCAAGGGCGCACGCATTATCTATGTGCCCGGCAATCATGATGAATTTCTGCGATCCTATTACGGCACGCATTTCGGCGGCATCGAAGTCGCCGAGGATGCGATCCATATCGGGGTCGACGGCAAACGCTATCTCGTCATTCACGGCGACATCTTCGACCTCGTGGTCCAGAACGCGCGCTGGCTCGCGCATCTCGGCGACAAGGCCTATGATTTCGCCATCCAGATGAATCGTCTGGTCAACGCGTTCCGAAAAATGTTCGGCGTGCCCTATTGGTCGCTGTCGCAATGGGCGAAGCTGAAAGTGAAGAACGCCGTCAACTATATCGGCGCGTTCGAGAAGACGCTGGCTAATGAAGCGCGCCGCCACGACGCCGACGGCGTGATCTGCGGCCACATCCATTATGCGACCATTCGCGACGAGCACGGCATCCGCTACATGAATTGCGGCGACTGGGTGGAAAGCTGCACCGCTTTGGTCGAGCACATCGACGGCCATTTCGAGATCATCGACTGGAGCAATCCGCTGCGGCGTGCGTTGCCCGCCGCCGTGGCCAATGTGCGGGCGGCGTGATGCGCATTCTGATCGCGACCGATGCGTGGCAGCCGCAGGTCAACGGCGTGGTGCGCACGCTGACGATGACGGCCGCCGCTGCGCGCGCGGAAGGCGTGGAGGTGAATTTCCTCACGCCGCAATCGTTTCGCACCGTCGCGATGCCCGGCTATCGCGATCTGCGGCTGGCGCTGCCGTCGCCGTTCAGGGTCGCGCGGCTGATCGCGGAGGCCAAACCCGACAACATCCATATCGCGACCGAAGGCCCGATCGGGCTTGCGGTGCGGTATTATTGCCGTTGGCGCGGACTGCCGTTTACGACGAGTTTTCACACGCGGTTTCCTGAATACGTGTCGGCGCGCCTGCCGATCCCGGAATCGCTCGTGTGGCGCGCGCTTCGCTGGTTTCACAGGCCCAGTCGCGCGGTGATGGCGGCGACGTCGGCGCTGGCGAGTGAATTGCGCGCGCGCGGCTTCAGGAACGTCGTGCTGTGGCCGCGCGGCGTCGATACGAAACTGTTCCATCCGCGCAAGACCGAGTCCGGTTTGGCCAGGCCGATCTTTCTGTCGGTCGGCCGACTCGCGGTCGAGAAAAATCTCGATGCGTTTCTCAGCCTCGATCTGCCCGGCGCCAAGGTCGTGGTCGGCGATGGCCCGGCGCGGGCGGAACTGCAACGCACCTATCCCGACGCGGTGTTTCTCGGCGCGTTGCACGGCGAGGCGTTGGCCGAGGCCTATGCGTCGGCGGATGTGTTCGTGTTTCCGAGCCTCACCGATACGTTCGGTCTTGTGATGCTGGAAGCGCTCGCCAGCGGCGTGCCGGTCGCGGCATTTCCGGTCGCCGGACCGCGCGACGTCATCGGCTCCTCGCCGGTCGGCGTGCTCAACAATGACCTGCGGCTGGCTTGCCTCGCTGCGTTGACGATCGCTCCGGACGAATGCGTGACGTTTGCGCAGAGACATTCGTGGGAAACCGCGGCGCGGATCTTCGTCGAGAATATTGCGGGTGGGGCGGTCGTGGCACCTGACGCATCAATGTTGGGCGAACTTGCGACGTTGTAGTTCGGTATAGCAACGGGCATTGACTTCACCTCTCCCGCGCGCGGGGAGAGGTCGGCATGCTCGCGCGCAGCGTGACAATGCCGGGTGAGGGGGATGTTTCAAATTAACAAGAGCCCCTCATCCCGACCTTCTCCCCATCAGAACGGGGAGAAGGAGCGCGCTGCCATTGCGGGCACGCTTTCGGTATCATCGACACTTTGCACCATCACGTCTGTCGCGTTACAACGCGGCATGACCCAGCCATATTCTCCCGTCACGGTCGCCGATATCGCCGCCGCAGCGGCCGTGCTGAAACCCTACGCGGTGCGCACGCCGCTGCTCACGTCGCCCGCGCTCGATGCGCTGACCGGCGCGCGCGTGTTCCTGAAAGCCGAAGTGCTGCAGCGAACCGGTTCGTTCAAGTTTCGCGGCGCGTTCAACAAGATCTCGTCGATCCCGAAAAAGGCGCGCGCCGCCGGCGTTGTCGCCTTTTCGTCGGGCAATCACGCGCAGGGTGTCGCGGCCGCCGCGCAGATTTACGGCATGCCCGCGACTATCGTGATGCCAGCCGATTCGCCGCTGTCGAAGCGCCAGCGCACGGCGGGCTATGGCGCCGATGTCGTGCTCTATGATCGGGACACCGAAGACCGCGAGGCGATCGCGCGCCATATCGCCGAGCAGCGGGACGCGACTCTCGTGCCGCCCTACGACGATCCGCTGATCATCGCGGGACAGGGCACGGTCGGCCGCGAAATCGCGGAGGACATGGCGGCGCTCGGCGTCGTGCCCGATATCGTCATCGCCCCGGCGTCGGGCGGCGGGCTGGTCGCCGGCACGGCGACGGCGATCCGAGCGCGATTTCCAAATGCGCTCGTGATGTCGGCCGAGCCGCAAGGCTTCGACGATCACGCGCGCTCGCTGCGCGCCGGCCGCCGCGAGCCGCATCGCGCCGAAGGCCGCACCATCTGCGACGCGCTGATGGCGACGATCCCCGGCGAGATCACGTTTGCGATCAACATGAAGCTGCTGTCGCAGGGCGTCACGGTGACGGACGCCGAAGTCGGCGTCGCCGTCGCGCTGCTGTTTCGTGATCTGAAACTGGTTGTCGAGCCCGGCGGCGCGGTGGCGCTGGCGGCCTTGCTCGCGGGCAAGTTCGAGGCACGCGGCAAGACCGTCGCCGTCGTGCTGTCCGGCGGAAATGTCGATGCGGAGATGTTTGCGAAGTTGATCGGGTAGGGGCACGTCGTTGCGAGGCGCAGCGCCTTCATCTTCGAGGGCGAATGCGACGAAGCAATCCAGTCTGTTCTCGCCAGGAACCGGATTGTTTCGCGGGTCCGTGCTCTTGGCGAATGCCGACCGCGCGGCTCGCTCGCAAGGACGACCTCACGAAAAAAAGGCGATCGTCTCGATCTGGCTCATGCGCCGGAACGGCGCGAGCGCTTCGCGGGCGGCGCGGGGCATCCGCACGACGCCGTCGGCGATCAGGGACGCGCCCAGCGAGTCCGGTGCGGCCGCGACAGCGGCGCTGACGGCCGGCGCCGGCATGGCCGGACCCTGTTGCAGGGCGCTTTCGGCCAACGATTGGAGTTCGGCGATGGCGCGCTCGTCGTGATCGAAGTCATCGGCGTCGTCGATCTCCGGCGCGGCCATTTCCAGCGCGATCAGATCGAGCACCGCATCGTCGGCGGCGATTTCATCGGCGGTCGGAGCCGATTCGATCGGTTCCGGTGCGACCGCCAGCGCGTCCGGCGAACCGGCGGCAGTCACGGGCGGAGTTGTCACGCCTGAATCAACGGCATCAGCGACATCTAAATTAGCACCGACCACTTCGACGGGGTCGGCCTTCGGGGCAGCGGTCTCGCGCTGCGCGGTGCGGACGCCGCTGCCGATTTCCTCCAGCTTCAGGATGAGATCGTCGAAGGCCTCGCCGACCAGTTCACGCGGCGTGGGGCTCGACGCAAGGTCGTTGACCTTGTCGATCGCGAGCAATTGCGTGTCGAAGATGTTGCAGACGCGGGGGTCGGTTCCCGTTTCGCGCAGCGACCATGAAATCTCGCGGATGATTCGCGCCGCGCGCTGGCCTGCCGCGATGGTCTCCGTCCCATCGGGCCGCGTCATCGCCGCGTTGGACGACGCACGCGCCTCGGCGATCAGGGGACGAATCATGGCGATCAACGCGGCGGGTGACGGCGGCGCCGCGCCACGGGCGGCAACACTGGCCTCGATCCGCGCCACGGCGTCGAGCACCATGCTCGTGTCGGCGTTGCGGTTGCGTTTGGCGTATTCGGTCAGGAACCAGCGGCCCCGCGCGGTCTCCATGAACGCATCGCGGATCGCGTCATAGTCCGCTTCGCTGGGCTGCGACGCACGCGCTGAAATCGGCGATAATGCGAATGCGTCTGCGGTCAACGAATCGTGAGCCATGATCGCTCGTGCAAGGATACGCGCGCGCAAATCACCGCGCCATCTTGGTACGATCACCACGAACCCAAGCGAATCGCAATTGAATTGATGGCAGCGTCAACGGAAATCCCCATCGTCACCGCCGCCGAGAGCCAGCGGTTCGCCGTTCGACTGGCGCTGTTCTACGGCGCGGTGTTCGGCGTCGTCGGCACGCATCTGCCGTTCTTTCCGGTGTGGTTGAAGGCGATCGACATCGATCCCGCATGGATCGGTCTCATCATCGCGGTTCCGTCGATCACGCGTTTCACGACGTTGCCGTTCATCACAGCGGCGGCGGAACGCCATCGCGCCTTGCGCCTGGCGCTCATTCTGACGGCGTTCGCGACGACGATCGGCTTTGCGGTGCTTGGTCTGCTGCGCGAACCGGCCGCGGTGCTGATCGTCTACGCGCTGACGGCGATCCTGTGGACGCCGACGGTGCCGATGACGGACGGCTATGCGCTGAAGGCCGTGACGCGTTACGGGCTGAATTACGGGCCGCTGAGATTGTGGGGCTCGGCGGCGTTCGTGGTCGGCGCGCTCGGTTGCGGATTGCTGATCCAGACCATCGAGGCGCGGCATGTGATCTGGATCATCGTCGCGATGGCGGCGTGCGGCGCGGCGGCGTCGCTTTCGCTATTGCCCCTTGAAGCGCCGCCGCCGGATGTGGCGATCAGGCCCGCGCCGGCCTTGCTGCGTGATCGCGGGTTCCTTGCGATCATTGCGTCGTCCGCGCTGATCCAGGGCAGCCATGCCGCTTATTACACCTTTGCCTCGATCGCCTGGCAGAGCGAGGGTCTTGCGGGCCTGACGATCGCGGGCCTCTGGGTGCTTGGCGTGCTGGCCGAGATCGTGCTGTTCGCGCTGTCGCCGCGATTTCGCCGGGAGCCGGCGACGCTCGTGATCGTTGCCGGGTTGGTGGCCGTGGCGCGCTGGGTCATCATCGCGCAAGCGCCGCCGCTGATTTTATTGGCATTGGTGCAATTATCGCATGGCATCACCTTCGGGCTGACGCTGGTGGCGACGATGAGCCTGATGCAACGCCATGTGCCGGCCGCGTTCATCGCGCGGGCGCAAGGCTATCTTGCGGCGTCGACCGGGATCGTGATGGCGAGCACGGCCGTTGTGTCGGGCCCGATCTACGCAGCGATCGGGCAGGGGCTGTATGACGTGATGGCGGCGATGGCGCTCGTCGCGGTGGGTGTGATGGCGGCGGGGCGGAGGTGGATGTGATGTGGGACGCAGCGACGTCGGCAGCGCGCTCCCTCTCCCTCGTGGGAGAGGGTTGGCGTAAGGGGGAGCGCGCTGCCGTTTGATCGGGGGCAGCGGGTCATCCCGACATCGACTACCCCCACAAGGCCGCGTCGGGCGGATAGAGCGTGCTGCCGTCGTAGCGCAGAGCGTTGTCGCGGTCGTTGGCGAGCAACAGCGGCCCGTCGAGATCGACGAAGCGGGCCTGCCGCGCCAGCAGCATCGCCGGGGCCATCGACAGCGACGTCGCGACCATGCAGCCGACCATGATGTCGAGGCCGAGCGCCGCCGCCTCGTCGGCCATCGCCAGCGCCTCGGTGAGACCGCCGGTCTTGTCGAGCTTGATGTTCACGGCGTCGTAGCGGCCGCGCAGATCGGCCAGCGAGCCTCGCGCGTGAACGCTCTCATCGGCACAGACGCTGACCGGCCGCCGGATCGTCGCCAGCGCCGCATCCTGCCCGGCGGGGAGCGGCTGCTCGACGAGCGTGACGCCGGCATCGGCACAGGCGGTCAAATGCCGTTCGAGATTGTCCGGCGTCCAGGCCTCGTTGGCATCCACGATCAATTCGCAGTCCGGCGCGGCCTTGCGGACGGCCAGAATGCGGTGCTCGTCGCCATCACCGCCCAATTTGATCTTGAGCAGCGGCCGATGCGCGGCTTTCGAGGTCGCCGCCGCCATCTCGTCCGGCGTGCCGAGCGAGATCGTATAGGCGGTGGTGCAGGAGCGCGGCGCATCGCGGCCGAGCAACGCCCAGACCCGGACGCCGGCCGATTTGGCTTCCAGATCCAACAGCGCGCAATCAAGCGCATTGCGTGCGGCGCCGGCCGGCATCAGCGTCTGCAGCGCCGTGCGGTCCAGCCCGTCGGCGAAAGCGTCCCGCATCGCCAGGATCGCTGCCAAAGTCGCCTCTGGCGTCTCGCCGTAGCGCCGATAGGGCGTGCATTCGCCACGCCCGACATGGCCGCGATGGCTGATTTCGGCAATAATGACGGCGGCCTCGGTCTTGGCCCCGCGGCTGATGGTGAAACGGCCGGCGATCGGCCAGCGCTCGATCCTGGCGAGCAGGCGTGGCGGTTCGTTCGAATCGGCAGAAACATCGATCACTGGAGCGTCCCTGGCCTGGAAAAGGCGCGTCGGGGCCGTTAAAGGCCCGGCCGTGGTGTTCCGTCAACTTGATTGCGACGCAATGTCGGTGTCCGGTGCCCGGTCAGCAACGTCGTTCCGGGGCGCGGACGCCTCTTGGCGGACGCAAACCCGGAATCCCATTAAGATGAACACGACCAGATTCTCCGATGTGCAATTGCACATCGCAGTTCGCCGCGCGAGACGCGCGTCGTCCCGGAATGACGTCGACGAAGCAACTGCCAGGAGTTTACAGTGACAAGCGGCCCGACGCTCGACCAGATCGCAAAAGGCGACGGCCTTGCCTTGTGCGCAGCGGGGTCATGGACGGCGCGTTTCGCGCCCGATCTGGAAAAGATCGTGGCTGAGGCCGAGCGGCTGACCGGCACCAAGCCGAACATCTTCATCGACGTGTCGCAGGTCTCCAAACTCGACACCTTCGGGGCCTGGCTGATCGAGCGTTTGCGCCGCACGCTGGACAGCGGCGGCGGGGCGAGCATCGCCGGACTGTCGGCCAATTATTCCGATCTGGTCGATGAGGTGCGACGCGTCGAGCCGGTGGTGCCGGCGAGGCCGCCGGGGCTGTCGATCACGTCGCTGCTCGATCGGCTCGGCCGCACGGCTTACGGCGTCGGTCAGAGCGCGCTTGGCCTCGTCGATATGATGGGCGCGGTGCTTGCCGCCTTCTTCGCCGTGCTGATCCGGCCGCGCCGCCTGCGGCTGACATCGGTGGTCCACCATTTCGAGCAGGTGTGCTGGCAGGCGGTGCCGATCGTGGCGCTGATCACCTTCCTGATCGGCTGCATTATCGCCCAGCAGGGCATCTTTCACTTCCGCAAGTTCGGCGCGGACGTCTTCGTCGTCGACATGCTCGGCGTGCTGGTGCTGCGCGAGATTGGCGTCTTGCTGGTCGCGATCATGGTCGCCGGGCGTTCGGGCAGCGCCTACACCGCCGAACTCGGCTCGATGAAAATGCGCGAGGAAATCGACGCGCTGCGCACCATGGGTTTCGATCCGATCGAGGTGCTGATCCTGCCGCGCATGCTGGCGCTCGTCGTCGGGCTGCCGGTGCTGACCTTCATCGGCGCGATGGCGGCTCTGTATGGCGGCGGGCTTGTGGCGTGGCTCTATGGCGGCGTCGAGCCTGAAGCGTTTTTGGCGCGGCTGCGCGAGGCGCTGTCGATCAACCATTTCGTCGTCGGTCTCGTCAAGGCGCCGGTCATGGCGCTGGTGATCGGTATCGTCGCCTGCGTCGAAGGGCTGATGGTGAAGGGCAGCGCCGAGTCGCTTGGCCAGCACACCACCGCGTCGGTCGTCAAAGGCATCTTCCTCGTGATCGTGATGGACGGCGTGTTCGCGATCTTCTTTGCCACGATCGGGGTTTGAGCGTGCTGGCCCCCAATGACGATCCGATCATCCGCGTGCGCGACCTCACCGTCCAATTCGGCAAGACGCGCGTGCTCGACGGGCTCGACCTGAATGTCGGGCGCGGGGAAATTCTCGGCTTCGTCGGCGCATCGGGCGCGGGCAAGTCCGTGCTGATGCGCACGATCATCGGTCTGGTGCCGAAACTCGGCGGCACGATCGAGGTGTTCGGCACCGACATGGACGAAGCCAACCGCAAGGAGCGGCGTCGCGTCGAGCGGCGCTGGGGCATTCTCTTTCAACATGGCGCGCTGTTCTCGTCGCTGAGCGTGCGGCAGAACATCCAGTTTCCGGTGCGCGAATATCTGAAGGTCTCGCAGCGCCTGCTCGACGAGATCACCATTGCCAAACTCGGCATGGTCGGGCTGAAACCGGATATCGCCGATCGCAACCCGTCCGATCTGTCGGGCGGCCAGATCAAGCGCGTCGCTTTGGCGCGCGCTTTGGCGCTCGATCCGGAGATCGTGTTTCTCGACGAGCCGACGTCGGGCCTCGACCCGATCGGCGCGGGCGACTTCGACGAACTGGTGCTGACGCTGCAAAGGACGTTAGGATTGACTGTTTTCATGGTGACGCATGATCTCGACAGCCTGCATACGGCGTGCAACCGCATCGCCGTGCTTGGCGACGGCAAGGTTATCGAGCAAGGCCCGATGACGACGATGCTGGCATCGCAGCATCCGTGGCTGCGCGAATATTTTCACGGCAAGCGCGCGCGCTCGGCTCTCGGGGCGAACGCCACGCCAGACGCGCGGGTTGGCGCGGGCGTCGTTCCGCCCGCCATCGCGCGATTGTCGGCGCAGATGGCGCCGCGCGCAGGGGTGTTGGAGTAGGGTTATGGAAACGCGGGCAAATTACGTTCTGATCGGGCTGTTCACGCTGGCGGTGATCGCCGGCGCGTTCGGCTTCGTGCTGTGGTTCAAGAATGTCAGCAGCACCAAGCTGCGCACGCCGTTGCGAATCGTCTTCGAAGGCTCCGCATCGGGTCTGCGCAATGGCGGCAGCGTCAATTTCAACGGCATCCGCGTCGGCGAAGTGACCTCGGTGAAGTTGGACAATCCGCGCCGCGTGGTGGCGCTGGCGATGATCGAAAACGTTGCGCCGATCCGCAAGGACACGCTGGTCGGGCTGGAATTCCAGGGTTTGACCGGCGTCTCCGCGATCTCGCTGAAGGGCGGCGCGCCGGACGCGCCGCCGGTGCCGCTCGATGACGACGGCACCCCGGTTTTGACGGCCGATCCGGAATCGCTGCGCGACATCAGCGAGTCGATCCGCGCCACGCTGGCCAACGTCAACCGCCTCGTCGCCGACAATCAGGACACTTTGAAAAGTGCATTCCAGAACGTCGAGATCTTCACGTCGGCGCTGGCGAAGAGTTCGGAGAACATCAGCAGCATCATGGCCAAGGCCGATGGCGTGATGGGGTCTGCCAACTCCATCGTCAAGAAGACCGACAGCCTCATGCTCGGGCTCGACAAGCTCGCCGGCGGCAAGGATGGCGGCGAACTGTTCGACGCCGTCAAATCGTTCCGGGATTTGACCGACAATCTCGACAAGCGGTCCGGGGCGCTGATCATCGACGGCCGCAAGACGCTGATGGACATCAGCCGGGCGGTGAACAATCTCGATCGCAACCCGACGCGGCTGCTGTTCGGAGCGGGCAACAGCAGCGCGCCGGCGGCGGCGCCCCAGCCCGAGGCCGCGCCGGTCGATCCGGCGGCGCAGCCCGCGCCCGCGCGAAGGCGGCGGCAATGATCGCAATCACGGCGGTGGCGACATAGCGAGCCGTCATCACCCGCGAAGGCGCGGGGATGACGGCTATTTTCTGGTTGAAGCTGTGCCTCAGTTCAAAATCAAAAAAGCGGAGGCATCGCTGCCTCCGCTTTGTCGTAGCTGCTCGTCTGATACCTAACTCAACCGCCCCGCCGCATGGGCGAGCAGCGTATAGACCAGCCCGGTTTCCGAAACGAGATGCTGGCGCAGCATCGCCGGTCCGCGGTCATCGCGCGCCACCTCGTCGAGCAGGCGCTCGAATTCGGTAATGTAGCGATCGACCGTCTGCTTGAAGGTGCGATCGGCGCGATATTTGCGGGCGACTTCGTCGAACGCCTTCTGGCCGGCCGGCGTGTAGAGCCGCTTGGTGAACGCCTTGCGCTCGCCGCGCTGGTAGCGCTCCCACATGTCCGCAGCCATGTCGCGGTCCATCAGGCGGCCGATGTCGAGCGACAGATTGGCCAGCGGATCGCCGGCGACCTGCTGCGGCGGCCCCTGAACCGGACCGCGCCCGCGCGGCGGCTCGCCCTCGTCCTCGGCGCGGTCGAGCAGGTCGTTCAACCAGCCGTCGCGGCCCTGGTCGTTGCCGGCGGGGCTGGTCGGCGGCGCATCGTTTCGGCGCGGCACCGGCAGGCCGAGATCGTTCGGCGGCAATGACGATCCACCGCGCTGGGCGGGCCGTTCGATGGGCCGCTCGATCGTGCGTTCCTGCACATTGCCGCCGCCATAGGCCGCCGTCTGCGCGAAATTGTCGTCGCGCTGGCGGCTGTCGGTGCGGCTGACGCCGGCGTCCATGCCGCGCCCGTGACGGGCCACGATGCGGTTCAACTCGGCGAGCGCTTCGATCTGGTCGACGATCACCTTGCGCATCTGCGCGGTACTCTCGGCCGCCTCCTGCGGCATCTCGAACACGCCACGGCGCATTTCGGTCCGTGTGGTTTCGAGTTCGTCGTGCAGCTCGCTCGACATCTGCTTCATGGCCTGCACCATCGCCGCGAACTTGTCGGCCGACGATTTGAACATCGCGTCGGCTTCCTGCGTGCTTTGCTGGTAGATATCGGTCATCGCCTGCGCGGTGGCGCGACGTTCTTCCTCGGCGGACGAACGCACGGCCTCGAACTGCTGGGTGATGGCGGCGGAGCCGGCGCCGGCCGTTTCCGCGACGACGCGCGCGATATCGCGGGCGCGCTCTTCGGCTGCCGCCAGCGATTCGTCGAGCAGCGTCGTGAAGCGAGTCAGGCGCTGGTCGAGATCGGAGGTGCGCAGGTCGATCGTCGAGACCAGAGCCTCGAGCGACGCCTTGCGCTCGCTGACCGTCGCCGTCGAGGCCCGGTTGCTTTGGTCGACCAGGGCGGCGGCCTCGGTCAAAGCCTGGCCGTGGATTTCAAACTGCGACGACAGCGAGCCGAGATCGTTGAGCGCCTGCGCCGACTTGCTCGTGAACGAGGTGAGCTGGTCGTCGAGCGTTTGCGTGGCGATCCCGTTGCGCGAGGTGACGTCGTTCATCGTGGTGACGAAGTCGGCGACACGGGTGACAAGCGCGCGCTCCAGTGAGTTGAGGTTGTCATGCGCGCCGGTCAACACCTCCTGCAGCAGGATGTTGCCTTCGCGCAAGCGCTCGAACAGCGCCACGGTGTCGGTACGCAGGATCTTGCTGGTTTCCTGCATCTCGCTGACGGCCGCGACCGAAACCTGACGCGACTGGTCGATGGCGCCGCGCGAGGAGGTTTCGAGATCCTTCAAGGATTTGTTGACGGCGCCGGTCGCGACCTCGCCGGCGGTGGTGATGGAGCGGGCGACGTCGGCGCCGTTCGTCGCCATCGTGGCGAAGAATGTCTGGCCGCGACTCTCGATCGACTTCAATGCGTCGGCGGTGACGCGATCGATGTCGATGGTGAGCTGGTTGGCGCGGCTGCCGATCGCCTCGACCAGCGCCCCGCGCCGGCCGTCGATCAACTGGCCGAGACGGTCTGTCTGCTGCTGCACGTAGGAAACGATTTCATCGGTCTTGCCGGTCATCGTGGTGCCGAAGCTGCCGGTTGCCGCGAACACCGTGCGTTCGATCTCGGCCGACGTCGAGCGCACCTTGGCGCTGACTTCGTTCGAGGCCGCGACGAGGGCGGTCTGGGCGGCGAGGGCGCCGGCCTGGATCGTCTCCGCCGTGTTGGCGGTGACGGCGTTGAGCGAGCGTTCGATATCGACCGAGATCAACTTGATCTTGTCGGCGGCGTCCGTCGAGGTGACGACAAACGAGCCCTGCGCATCGCGGGCGCTGCCGAGGATCGATGCGGCGGTCGCTTCGCCGACGGCGGTGAGCGTGCGTTCGACATCGATCGCCAGCAGCTTGACATGCTCGGCGGCATCGGACGACGCCGTGACGAGCGTGGTCTGGGCTTCGCGTGCGCCGGCCATGATCGCGCCGGCGGTGGCGGCGCCGGCGGCCGACAGGCTGCGCTCGACATCGGTCGCGGCGGTGCGGGCCTGGCCGGTCGCCTCGGCGGAGGCATTGACCAGTGACGACTGGGCGTCGCGCGCGCTGGTGAGAATGGCTTCGGCGGTGGCGCTGCCAACCAAGGCGAGCGTGCGTTCGACATCGCTGGAAAGCGACTTGATCTGGCTCGCGGCATCGGCCGAGGCTTCGGTCAAGGCGGCCTGCGCGGCGCGGGCGCCGGTCAGGACGGATTCCGCAGTGGCCGTGCCGGCCAGAGTGAGCGTGCGTTCGACATCGCTGGCAAGCAACTTGATCTGGTTCGCGGTGTCGGTCGAGGTTTCGGTCAACGCCGCCTGCGCGTTGCGTGCGCCGGACATCACCGAGTCCGCCGTCGCCGTGCCGGCCGCGGTGAGGGTGCGTTCGACATCGGCCGACAGTGCGCGGACCTGATCGGCGATCTCGGTGGACGAACCCATGAGCGTGGTCTGTGCCGAGCGAGCGCCGGCCAGCACCGATTCCGCCGTGGCATTGCCGGCCGCGATCAGCGAGCGTTCGACATCGGCCGCGAGCGACTTGATCTGGCCTGCGACTTCTGCGGACGTTGCCGACAGCGTGGTCTGGGCCTCGCGCGCGCCGCCGAGCATGACGGTGATCGTATTGCTGCCGGAGTCCGACAGCGAGCGTTCGACATCCGCCGTCAGCGACTTGATCTGGTCGGCGATGGAATTCGAGGACGTGAGCAGCGTGGTCTGCGCCTCGCGGGCGCCGCCAAGCATGACATTGACCGTGCTGCTGCCGACGTCGGTCAGCGTGCGCTCGACATCGGCGGTCAGCGACTTGATCTGATCGGCAAGGTCGATCGAGGTCGACACCAGCGTGGTCTGGGCCTCGCGCGCGCCGCCAAGCACGGCGGTGACGGTGGAGCTGCCGGCATTGGTCAGCGTGCGTTCGATGTCGTTCGACAACGTGCGGATGCGGTCCGCAGCGTCATCGGACGACGTGACGAGCGTGGTCTGCGCCTCGCGGGCGCTGGTGAGGATCGCGGATGCGGCATTGGTGCCGACGGCGGTGAGCGCACGCTCGACATCCGACGAGGTCAGCACCAGTTGAGCGCCGACATCGGTCGAAACAGTGAGCATGGCAATTTGCGCGGCGCGGGTGCCGACCTGAATGGTGTCCGTGGTGTTGGTGACGAGTTGCGTCAGCACACGTTCGGCGTCCTCGACATGCGACTTGATGCCGATCGAGAGTTCTTCGGCGCGCGTCATGAGCTGATCGGACGCGGTGCGGCCCGACGTTTCGATGCGGCCGGCAACGGCTTCGATGCGCGAGCCGAGCAACTCCTCGAAATGTCCGACGCGGGTGTCGATATCGGCCGTGATCGCGCCGACGCGGGCTTCCAGACCGGAATGGATATCGTGGAAGCGGGTGGTGACGGTGTCCGTCAGATGCGTGGTGCGACCGTCGATCGTGTCGGTGACGTTGCCGATCCGGCGATCGATTGCGTCGATCGCCTGCGCCGTGCCGTCGTTCAGCGTCGAGGTCAGCGTCGAGAGGCGCGTGTCGATCGAGTGGATCGCCTGCACCGCGCCTTCCGTGATCGCCGCGGTCAGCAGGGTCAGTCGCGTATCGACGCTGTCGACCGCATGGGTCGCGCCGAACGACAACCGTTCCGACAGGTTGCCGAGTCGCGTATCGATCGCCTCGGTGACGGATCTGGCGCGGTTGTCGAAGTTGTCTTCGAGCGACTTGATGCGGCCGTCGACGGTGGCGTCGAAGGCCTGCAGCTTGGTATCGAGCGAGCCGTCGAGATGGGCGACGCGGCTGCCGATCGTGGCCTCGAACAAGGCAAGGCGGTCGTCGAGCGCCGAGGTCATGACGCCGGAATTGGCGCCGAGCTTGGCGTCGAAGGTGTCGACATAAGTCTTCAGCGATTCGTTGATGTCGTTGGTGCGCTGGCCCATGCGCTCGACGATTTCGCCGCCATGCGTCTTCACGGTCCGGTCGAATTCGGAGATATGCCGGGTGATGAGCGCGCCGAGCGTGCCGGAATCGCGGGCGAACTTCTCGGCCAGTTCCGCGCCTTGGTCCTTCACCAACTCGTCGAAGGCGCTCATCTGAAGGCTGAGCGTGTCGTGCGTCGCTTCGGTCTGGCTGACGACCTTGGCCACCAGCGTGTTGATGGTGACGTCGAGCGCGTCGCTGGCCTTGTCGCCGCTGCTGAGCACCTGCATCGCCAGGCGATTGCCGGCATCGTCGATCTTGCTGACGAGATCGCCGCTGCGGATTTCGAGTTCGAGCAACAGGCTGTCGCTGGAATTCTTGACGGAGTCGTGGAGCTGCTCGGTTCGATCCGTGATGCGATCGACGATCGTGGCCGAGCGTTGCTCGAACTCGCCGGTGATGCGGTCGAGGCGGTCGTTCAGCATATCGTGAACGCGGTCGGCAAGGTCGACGAACTCGTCGTGGACGTGGCCCGTCTTGAAGTTGAGGCTGGCGGTCAGCCGCTCCGAGGCGTCGAGCACTGCGCGCGTGGTGTTGGCGCTGGCTTCTTCGAGCCGGTCGAGCAGGTCGCCGCCACGCTCGCCGAGCGCGAGGATCATGTTGTCGCCGGCATGGCCAAGCGCTTCGGTGATGTGCGCGCCGCGCTCTTCAAGCGCGCCGGTGATCGACTTGGCGACCTCGTCGACGCGCGAAGCGATCGCGTCGGAGATCAATGCGATATCGTGGCGCAGGTCGATCTGCACGCCGGAGATGGCGCTGCGGACCTGCTCGGCCTGGCCGACGAGGTTGTCGCGCTGATGCGCGATGTCCTGCAACAGCGCGCGGATGCGGACTTCATTGTCGGAATACGCGCGTTCCAGCGCCGAGACTTCGTTGGTGACGAGGGCTTCGAGTTCGCCGGCGCGCGCGATCGCGCGCTCGACGCCGTCGCCCATCGCCGCGACTTCGCGGCGGATCGCCTGACCGACAGTCACCATCGCGTCCGACGAGGTATTTTCCGGCTCGGAAAAGCGGATCGCGACCTGCGCCATCGACTGCGCGATCATGCGCAATTCCTGCCCGCGCCAGGCGAGGCTGGCGAGGAAGTAGAACAGCAGCACCGGCGCGAACAATAGCGCGATGAGGCCGACAACGACCAGGGTGCCGCCGCTCCCCTGACCGATGAAGGCCTGGAGCGAGGGCAGGAAGGCGACCGTCAGCAGGCCGGCGCCGAGCACCCATACGCCTGCAAAAATGGAGGCGAGCATGTAGACGTTGCGGGCGGGGCGGCCCTTCTGGATCGCCTGCAGCAACTGGCCGATGGTTTCGCGATCGTCGTTGGCGGGATTGCGCAGAAAGCGTGGCTCTTCGATCGGCTCGAACGATCCCATGTCCGGGGCACGCAGATCGCCGTTGCGCAAATCCTGGCCGCGCAAATCGGAGCCGCGATTGTCGTAGGCGTCGTTCGATACGGCATCGGCGTCGAGATGGTCGGCTTTGTCGCCGCGTCCTGCCGGCTTGTCGCCCATGTTGAGAGCATCCTGAATGGCGGTCAGCGCTTCCTCGGTGGGATCCTTGGTCTTCTTGGGATTGTTTGCCATCGTGAGTTACGCCCCTGTTACGCTTCCGGGAAGCCGCGCCCGGTTCCGACTTCGTATAGCGATCCGGCAAAGCCAGTTCCGCCAACGGCTTGTCGGCTATTTCCTCCAACATCCTATTGGCTCGACGCCGCGAATGAAATGGTTTGGGTTAAGACATTCTTAATCATCGTTAACGCCGTGACGAGCCGTGCCTGAACTTTCCCCAGATTTCAGGGGTTGGGGAGCACGGTACCGTTAACCCCTGCAAGGTTTCATTAACCCTTGCCGTGATTTGCTGCACCGACGCGGCCGAATCGGACGTCGCCTTACGCGCCTGGACCCTTGATGTCATTCCACCTGCAACGGACCCACTGGATGCCGTCACCCCCGCTGGTTCCCGACGAAGCCCCGCTCGATCTGACGCATCTCGACCGCGTGACACTGGGCGATGCGGAACTGGAGCGCGAAGTGCTGGCCCTGTTCGCCGCGCAATCCGCCGTGCTGATCCCGCGTCTGCTGCTTCTGTCCGACGACGCATCCGCGATCGCGCATACGCTCAAAGGGTCCGCCAAAGCGATCGGCGCGCATCGCGTCTCCGATGCCGCCGAGGCCTTCGAGGCGATGCCCGACGACATCGAGACGCTCCGCGATCTTCAGAATGCCGTCGAAGCGGCCATTGCCGCGATCGCCCTCCGCTTGCAACGCTGCTGAACGTCGGTGCGGCGGGCTGCCTGCGCGCGCGCTGGCGCTGCGCGCGTCGGCCGGGTATAGAACCACCCAAGATTTCAATCCCGACAGCACGAGCATCATGGCCAAGATCAACTTTGTCGACCATTCCGGCGAAACCTGCAGCGTCGAGGCCGAAAACGGGTCGACCGTCATGGAAGCGGCGATCCGCAACGCGATCCCCGGTATCGAGGCCGAATGCGGCGGCGCCTGCGCCTGCGCCACCTGCCATGTCTATATCGACGACGCCTGGCGCGATATCGTCGGTTCCCCGACGCCGATGGAAGAGGATATGCTCGACTTCGGCTATGACGTGAAGCCGAGTTCGCGGCTGTCGTGCCAGATCAAGATCACCGACGCGCTCGACGGCCTCGTCGTCGTGACCCCCGAGCGGCAGGCTTAAATACGTCATTCCGGGGGCGGACGGCTCTTGCCGGACGCGAACCCGGAATCTCATCATGCTCATCTCGACCAGATTCCGGGTTCGCATTCGCAAGGATGCGAATGCGCCCCGGAATGACGAGCTGAACCTATCGCACCATCCACCGTCCGAACGCCGCGATCACATCGTCCGGCAGCGGCGTCGGCTTGCGGCTGGCGCTGTCCACCATCACCGTGGTGGCCTGCGCCGACGCGATCAGGCGTCCCTGCGCGTAGACCACCTGCGAGAACGTCACGGATGTCCGCCCGAGCCTGAGCACGCCGAGCCCCAGCTCGATGGTGCCGGGCCAGTGCAATTCGGCGCGGAAACTGATGTCGAGCCGCGCCAGCACCCAGCTTTGGCCGTCCGGCGTCAGGCCATTGCCGGGCTCGCCGACCAGCAAGACGCGGCTGCTCTCGAAATAGCTCGAATAGACCGCGTTGTTGACGTGGCGGTTCACGTCCAGATCGGCAAAGCGGACATTGTCCGACAGACGGTGCGGATGGGCGTCGAGATGCGCCACGGCGGCGCGTTCGGGGGTGGTCACGGGCGCAGGTTCTCCGGATTCGTCCGCCGTTACAGCCGGTTTGCGGGCGGCGGGCAAGCCGTCCAGTCAATGTCATTCCGGGGCGGGACCGCCTCTTGGCTGGCGCGAACCCGGAATCTCATCATTCTGCGATGTGCAATTGCGCACCGTTAGGCACGATGAACTTGCTGAGATTCCGGGTTCGCTTGCGCTTTCGCGCTTCGCGCCCCGGAATGACGTCTTGGGGGTGATTTACGTCAACTCGAAATCGCACTACACACGCCCGCGAAAGAGCCCTCCGTTGCAGCGAGACAAACGACGATGAGCGAAGCGATCAAGACCGACGTGCTGATTATCGGTGCCGGGCCCTGCGGTCTGTTCGCCGTTTTTGAACTCGGCCTGCTCGACATGAAGGTGCATCTCGTCGACATCCTCGACAAGCTCGGCGGCCAATGCGCGGAACTCTATCCCGAGAAACCGATCTACGACATTCCGGCGCTGCCGATGGTGACGGGACAGGGCCTCACCGACGCGCTGATGGAGCAGATTCAGCCGTTCAATCCGCAATTCCACCTCAACGAGATGATCGACACGATCGAGAAGATCGGCGATCCGCTGTTCCGCTGCACCACCGACGCCGGCAAGGTGTTCGAGGCCAAGGTCGTCGTGATCTCCGCCGGCGGCGGCTCGTTCCAGCCGAAGCGGCCGCCGGTGCCGGGCATCGAGGCCTATGAAGGCACCTCGGTGTTTTACGCGGTCCGCAAGATGGAACAGTTCCGCGACAAGGACATCCTCATCGTCGGCGGCGGCGACTCGGCGCTCGACTGGACGTTGAACCTGCATCCGCTGGCCAAGAAAATCACGCTGCTGCATCGCCGCGACGACTTCCGGGCCGCGCCGCATAGCGTCGAGCAGATGCGCAAGCTCGTCGCCGACGGCAAGATGGACCTGAAGATCGGTCAGGTGACGGAGTTGCAGGGTGATAACGGCCAACTCACCGGCGCGGTCATCAAGGGCAGCGACAACGCGCTGACGCTGATGACCTGCGATACGATCTTACCGTTCTTCGGCCTCACGATGAAGCTCGGCCCGGTGGCCAATTGGGGCGTGGCCCTTCAAAACAACCTCGTGCCGGTCGATACCGAGGCCTTCGAGACCAATATTCCAGGCATCTTCGCGATCGGCGACATCAACACCTATCCCGGCAAGCTGAAGCTGATCCTGTCCGGCTTCCACGAAGGCGCGCTGATGGCGCAGAAGGCCCATCGCTACGTCTACCCGGACAAGCGGCTGGTGTTCCAGTACACGACGTCGTCGTCGAGCCTGCAGAAGAAGCTCGGGGTCAATTGAGCTTGTCATTCCGGGGCGCGTCTGCGAGCCCGGAATCCATACGCCCGATGCCTGTTCGCGCCGAGGCATTGATGTCAAGAGCCCGAACGATCACAGGGCGTATGGATTCCGGGCCTGGATCGACAGACGGCCTCGCCGTCAGCCGATCCATCCCGGAATGACCGGCGCTTGGTCCGAATCGCGCGGTTTCGTTTGAACGAGTCCGCGAATTGGCCATAGTCTGCGGTCAAGCATCCCGAAACGGCGTTAAGGCATGACGGGGACACGGACCATGCAATTTGCAGCGAAGTGGATTTTGGCGGCGACAGCCGGGGCGGCGATGCTGGCGGCGCAGCCGCTTCTGGCCGCCGAGCCGAGTGCAGCCGGGCTCTGGCAGAAGATCGAGAACGGCCAGCCGGTGGTGTGGGTGCTCGTCGTCGACAAGGGCACGGCCTATGAAGGCGCGTTCGCGAAGATGTTCCCCAAGCCGGGCGAACCGGCCCAGTTCTGCACCAAATGCACCGACGACCGGAAAAACCAGCCGACGCTCGGCATGGCGTTCATCCGCGACATGAAGCGCGACGGCCTCAAATACGAAGACGGCAACGTGCTCGACCCGCGCAACGGCAAGATCTACAGCGCGACCATGAAGGTCAGCCCGGACGGGCAGGCGCTGACGCTGCACGGCTATGTCGGCATTTCGTTGTTCGGCATGGACGAAACCTGGCAGCGCGTGCCGGATACCTCGATCGCCACGCTCGACCCGGCCGTCCTCGCAAAGTATCTGCCGGCACAGGCCGCAACCACCGCGACGGCGCCCGCGCCACGCGCCCCTGTCGTCGCCAAGATGAAGTCCAGCGCGCCCGCGCCTGCTGCGAAGTGACCCGGCAACGACGCTACCGATCGGTTACGTGACAGTCATCATGTTATAAGTCGTTCTGCTGCGCTTCTTTTTCGTCGCGTTAACACTTTGTTAACCATCTTCGATATATTTGGGTGCGCAGGTTAGCAGCTCATAAAAAATTAACCGCTGCGCCGTAGGGGGTCGCGGGATGTCACAACGTTCGGAGTTGGAGCTTTTCGCTCTGGTTTTGGAATACTCGCCCAATCTCGTCTTCGTGAAAAACGAGAACAGCGTGATCTTGATGGCCAATCCCGCTTTCCTGAATATCTATCCGCCAGAGATGCGCGACAGGATTATCGGCACCACCACGGTCGAGGAGTTTTCGGTCGAGGAGGCCGCGACGTTCTTGGCGGAAGATCGTCGCGCCCTTGACCTCGGCGCCACGGAGATTGTCGAAGAGATCATTGACTACACCGGCCGCAAGCGAGTGTTTCTCAGCAAGAAGATTGGCTTTACCACGATCGAAGGCCATCGCCGGCTGCTCGGCATGAGCAGTGACATCACCGAACTTGCAGAGCGCGAACGTTCACTGATCGACATCAATAAGACGCTCCAGATTTTTTCTGCGTCCGCTGCCCATGACCTGCGATCTCCCCTAGCGACCTTTGTGAGCGGGCTGACGCTTATTAGGCAGGACCGCAACAGCCAGCTTAGCCAAGCGGCGGGTAGCTACATCGACATGATGATCGAGAGCGCGCGCGGGCTCGCTGGAAATATCTCGTCGCTCCTGGCCGCCTCGAAAGGCAGTCGTGATAAAAACGCGGTGAACTTCGCGCAGTGCGATCTCAACCTTCTGTTCGGCGAAGTCAAATTCAACCTGACCGACCTTATGCAGCGGACCGGCGCGATGATTTACGCTGACCGCCTGCCGCATGTCTGCGTCGAGCAGAATCTCATCAAGCAACTGCTTCAGAATCTCTTTGAAAACAGCATCAAGTATCGATCGCGCGGCCGTGTGCCCAAGATATTCCTGCGCCATACCGAAACCGAAAACGGCGTATCGTTTTGCGTCGAGGACAACGGCAACGGTGTCGCGGCGTCCATGGCGGCGAGCGCCTTTGAACTCTACACGCAGGCTTCGGAAGTTAAGATCGATGGCGCCGGCCTTGGCTTGCCGCTCTGCCGGCAAATCGTCGAATTGCACGGCGGGTCGATTGCAATCGACCAAAGTTATGCGGATGGTTGTCGGGTTGTATTCGACCTCCCGCGCGCGCAAAATCACGCTCAGTTTAACGCTGCGGCCTAACTTTCAAACAATCGCGTCGGAGGGCGTCATCTCTTCCTCGGATCAAGGAAGAGATGACGCCGAGCCTTACTGCGACAGCTTCACGAAGCTCGGAAATTTCATCTCGCCCTCGGCGAGGTTCTTCGGCCACACCGTGACCTGCCGGCCGTTCTGCCACTGGAACACGAGGCCCGTCACCGCGCCCGGCCCGTATTTGAGCCCGTGCGTAAATTCGTCGTCCCTGCCGTAGAACTGCACCTGACCGATCGTGCCTTCGTAATTGGTCTTTTCCAGTTCCGTGACCATCTTGTCGGGGTCGGTCGAACCGGCGCGGGTGATCGCATCCGTAATGATATAGACCTCGTCATAGGCGGTGTAACCGGTGTAAGCGGGCAGCGATCCGAACTTCGCCTTGTAGGCCTGCGCGAAGGGTTTGGTCTTCGCCGTCACCGCGACGTCGGGCATGGCCACCGCCAGAGACGGCACGCCGTCGGCCGCGCCATTGGTGTCCTTCCAGAAAGTCGGACTCAGCGCCTGCGCGGAAATGCCGAACATCGGGATCGGCACCTGCTGGTTCTTCCACTGCACGGTCGGCTGAACGCCGACATGCGAGATGCCGGTGATGATGACGTCCGGCTTCTGGCTTTCCAGCTTGTTGAATATCGGCGTGAAGTCGGTGGTGTCAGGCGCGAAACGGATATGGTCGAGCACCTGCAAGCCGGCTTTCGGCAGGCACTCCTTGTAGCCGACATCGAGCGGCTTGGTCCAAGCCGCGTCCTCGCTCATGATCGCGACGGTCTTGAATTTCAGGTTGTCGACGAGCAGCGCCTTGGCGGCGTCGCACACCGCCTGCGCCTGCGCCGCCGACGTCAGATAGCCGTGGAAGGTGTATTTGTTCTTATCGTAGTCCTTGTTGATCGCCTTGGTGATTTCGTTCGATGCGGCGCCGGGCGTAATCAGCGGCATCTTCAGCCGCGCGGCCCAGGGCTCCAGCGCCAGCACCACTTCGCTGATGTAACTCGCGATCACGGCGGACACCTTGTCCTCGCTCACCGCGCGCTGGAACGCTCGAACCGAATCCGCCGACGCACTCTTGTTGTCGTAGGTGACGATCTCGATCTTGCGGCCGCCGAGAATGCCGCCCTTGGCATTGATCTCGTCGGCTGCGATCTGCGCGCCGCCGGGCGTCGATGCGCCGGCGATCGACTGCACCTCGGCGATGACGCCGATCTTGATCGGGCCGGGAGCGGCCGTCTGGGCGGCGGCGGCGGTCGCGAAAACGGCGAGCGTCGCGCCCGCACCCACGAGCGCGCGAATCGATGCCTTGAGCATGATGGTCTCCCTGATCTTGTTGGTGGCGCGCGTTGCTCGCGGCCTTGGACAAAATCTAGGCTCAACCTGACGGTGTTGGGAAGTTACAAATCACAATTGGACGTGATTTCGCGGTGCGGGAGAGGGTGCCGATCGCGCTCCCGACGTGATGCACCGCGCCGCATTTTGCGGAGTGGTGCACCGCAGAGCCGGTCCAAGGCCGCCTATCGCGGCGCCACCAACGGCTCGGTCGTCACCTCGCCGGCGCCGTCGGCCGCATTGAGGCGCAACACTTCGGCGACGGCGGGCAAGGCCGCATCGGCCATCGCCGCATGACCCTCGGCCGTCGGATGCACCGCACCGCCATAGACGGCGGACAGCACGCCCCATGTCGCGTCATGGATGTCGGCGGGCTGCATCGAGGCCGGCAACGCCTGCGGATAGGTCATCGCCGCGAAATAGCTGTCATTGGCGTCGCGGATCCAGCGCCCGCGCGGCAGGTAGGCGCGATACTCGCTCGCCGCGATGCCGCAGGCCAGCGGCGAACTGGCGGCCTCGACGATATCAGCGGTAAAGCTGTCGCCCTTCGGCGAGAAGCATTGCCGGTCGAATTCCGGGTCGGTCCGCGCGCGTGCGCAAAATCCGTGATCGGCAAAGGTTTCCTGATGCGATTCCACAAGCGTCATGCGGTCGCGCGCCGGATCGCGGCACAGCATGCCGCCGGTGCATTGCACCATCGCCTTCACGGCCGGAATGAATTCGCGCTGCACGAAACTGGAGACGTTGGCGAGCCGCGCCGGATCGGCCGAGAATGACGGATGAATGTCGAAACCGGCCGGACCGCCGGGGCATGACGCGCCGCCCGACAGCGTCGGATTGGCATAGGACGTGTAGATCACGCGCGACAGGTCCGGGCCCACCAGCGGCTTCAACGCCTCGCGCAATTTGGCGAAGGACTGCGGCAGGTCGCGCGTCAGCGCCGCGCGGGAGTCGTCGGTGGATCCGATCACGCCGGAGCGCTTGAACAGCGCGCGTTCGACCGCGTTGTCGACGATGACGTCGGCGACGAGGCCCGAGAAATTGATGTCGTTGGCCCCGATCGTCAGCAGCAAGGCGTCGAGCCGGCGCGTCGGCTGGCGCTTTCTGGCGGCGCCGATGGCTTCGCGCAATTCGGCGAGTTGGGCATTGACGGTGCTCTGACAGTTGGTGCCGCTTTTGGTGATGAGGCATTCGCGCGCGCGCTGCGATCCGAACAGGCCTTCGTTGATCGTCGCGCCCGTGCAGGCCAGCGGCAGATAGGTGACGGCGATATGCGGATACTGCACCGCAAGCGCCAATGCGGTTCGCGTCTGGTAGCTGTAGAGCGAGCGGTGGCAGGCGGCATTGAACCACAGCGCACTCTGGCGCTGCCAGTTCGCCAGCGTGTCGGGAGCCTCGCAGGCGCGGCCGCCTTTGTAGCCGGCGCGGCTCGGCCGATAGAACTGCCCGCCGGGGCCGCCCATGTAAGAGCGGAAGCAGAAGCCGTCGTCCGCCAGCGCAATCGCGCGATCAGGATTGCCTTCGCCGGCCGCGATGGAATCGCCGAGGCCGGCCATGAAAACGTCGCGCACGACGATCTGCGTCGTCGCCTGCTGGGCGCCGTCGGCGCTCGAAACGTCAACCGCGGCCTGTGTCTGGCGACCGTAGCGAACGCGCAGATTGATCGGCTCGTTGCAATCCTGGCTGAGTTGACGCGGCTCGCTTTCGCCATCGTCGAACGACCATGCGCAGGTCGCGCCGACCGGGACGCTCCCGGACAGCCGCACCGTGACCGGATGTTCGGTCGGCGTGAGATAACTCTCCTTGATGCCGTCGCGGGTGCAGGGCTCCGTGACGCGACCGGCGAGGTCGATGCACAGCCGGTTGACGGTGTTGCGTGCCCAGCCGCGGCCGTCGCTCTGGGTGCCGAGTTGCCGCTCGGAGTCGAGGATCGACCGGTTGCGCAGGCTGTCGGCGTGAAGCTGGAAGTCGCGCTCCTCCTTGAAGAGACGAAAGCGGTTGCGCACCTCCCACGAGATCGACAGCGCACTGTCGGTTTGCGCCTGGGCGCGGTCAGGCACGGCCGCGCACAAGGCCAGAAGCAAAGCGAACAAGGAGGTCAGGCGCGCGAAGGTCATGGCTGTTCAGACGTCATGGATGAGGCGGAAATATGGGACATGTCGCTTGTGCTCGTCATTGCGGGGAGAGGTCCGTCGTCGCCTGCGGTTTTCGCAGGCGAAAAACCGAAGGCTCCTCGCAAAGACGAACTCATACTTTGTGAATCAGCGTGTCCGCCGCTTGACCTTGATCGGCACCACGGAATCGCCCGGACGTCGCTCGACCTCACGCGGCGCAAGTTCGGCCTCGCGGCGTTCCTTCCAGGGTTTGACGACGCTGAGCCACAATTCGCGCAGGCCCATGATCGCGATCGCGACCCCAAAAGGGATCATGAAGTACAGGATGCGGAATACGACCAGCGTGGCGACGAGATCCTCGCGCCCGAATTGCGGCAGCGCCACCAGCATCGCGGCGTCGAACACGCCGAGCGAGCCCGGCGCATGGCTGGCAAAGCCGAGCAGCGTGGCGAGAATGAACACAACGGCGAGCGAAACGAAATCGATATGAGGCTGCGCCGGCATCAGGAGGTAGAAGGCCAGCGCGCAGAAGCCGAGATCGACGACGCCGATCGCGATCTGCAACAACGTGAGCCTGGCCGAGGGAAGCACAACCTTCCAGCCGTCCTTGCCGAGTTGACGGCGGTTCTGCCCCATCGACAGCCAGATTAGATAGGCGGCAATGCCGGCAATGCAGCCGACGCCGATCAGCCGGTTGACGGCGTCCGGCAGCAGATCCATCGATGACGCCGCCGCCGGGTGCCAGATCATGCCGATGCCGAGCACGAAGGCGTTGCCGAGCCAGAAGGTCAGGCCGGAGATAAAACAGATTTTCGCGACGTCGATCGCGTTGAGGCCGTAATCCGAATAAATGCGGAACCTGATCGCGCCGCCCGTGAAGACGGTCGCGCCAAGATTGTGGCCGATCGTGTAGCTGCAAAAACTCGACAAGGCCGCAATGCGATACGGCACATGGCTCTTGCCGATCGTTCGCAGCGCGAAATAATCGTAGAAGGTCAGCGTTGCGAACGCGCCGAGGACGCAAAGCGCCGCAAGCGCGATATTCCCCGGCGGAATATCGGTCAGCGCCGACATGATGACCCATTTGTCGACGCCCTTCAGCGTTTTGACCAAGGTCGTGACGGCAAAAATGACGATGAGCAGGCTTGCGACAATGCCGAGCCGTTTCCAGCCGACATATCGGGTGAAGCCATGCTTGAACGAGCCAAGGAATCCGGCCGGACGGCTCTCCATCGGAGAGGTCACGACATCGGAACCAATGGGGTCGTCGGGCGGCGATGGGGCAACGCGGTTACTCATATCCACACTTCATTAAGCTAAAATCCCACCGCTGTGCAGTCCCATCTGCCATGCAACTGGGGCGTCGCGGTGTCTTGGTAAAGAGCCGGAACCGGCGGCTTAGCGTCGCGGCGAAACGTCATGTAATGGTCATTCGATGCGAGTTGCGGGTCATTCGCAATAGCAAAGAATTCGGCCCGACAGCGCATTGAAATTCGGAACGGGCAACAGCGCGCGGGATTGACCGAACATCGATGGACCGAACGGCAACGTGCGCGCGTCACGTCAGGCATGAGGTCGTTCGCTTGCGACAAAGGAAAACGCGATGGGACTGTTTACAAAAGACATCAAGACCATGAACGACCTGTTCGTGCATCAGTTGCAGGACATCTATTACGCAGAAAAGCAGCTTGTGAAAGCGCTGCCGAAGATGGCCGAGAAGGCGACCGATGCGACATTGAAGCAGGGCTTCATGACGCACCTCGACGAAACTCATGTTCACGTCGAGCGCCTCGAGCAGGTGTTCAAGATGCATGGGGCGGAAATCAAGGCCGTCACCTGTCCGGCGATCGACGGCATCATCAAGGAAGCCGATGAAACCGCCGGTGAAGTCGATGACAAGGCAGTGCTCGACGCCGCCCTGATCAATGCCGCGCAGGCCGCCGAGCATTATGAGATCGTTCGTTACGGCAGCCTCGTCGCATGGGCGAAGCAGCTCGGCCGCGCCGATTGCGCTGCCGTGTTGCAGAAGACGCTTGATGAAGAACACGCGACGGATGCCAAGTTGAACAAATTGGCTCAGAGCAAGATCAATCTGCGCGCAGCGAGTTAGTCGTTTCGTATCGGATACAAGGATGGCCGCCTGGCGTGATCCAGGTGGCCATCCTTTATTGGTTTCGCCTGGTCGTTTCGCAATGCGGCATTTGCGCCGCTGAACGCCATGATCCCGCCGAGCGCCAACGCGGCGACACCTGCCAGCACGCCCGATAATGACGGAAGGGGGCTCGGCGCGGACGCGGCCTGTCCGGCGCCAGCGAGCACTAGAACGCCGACCGCAATGAGGAATTGTCGCATCCGCGGCGGCAACGTGCCGGACGCGGCACGGCGCAACGCGTTGGCGGTAAGATAGCCGCCGCCAAAGGCTGCCGATGCGATCAGCCACCAGGCGATCGCCGCACCGATCGGCACGTCGCTGCCGACCTCTTGCCGCCAAAGCCCGCCGAGATCGAGCCCGAATCGTACGCCAAGCATATGCACGGCCAGCGCCAGCAGCACCCCGCAGATCGATGCGGCGGCTAGAACGATGTGACGCGGGAACGGGGTTGCGTGAGCCATTCTGGTTCGGACACTAGCGTCGGGCGCACGCACGCGCAAATGCGCGGCCGGGGCGACAGGTGAGCGTCGAGGCGATTTTTACGGGACGAGAAAACTAGCCCTTGAGAAGTTTCGGGCTGACAAAACTCGCCAGATGCCCGCTGCGGAAGTGGACGTCGCTCCAGTCGTCGACCTTGAAATCCAGCGTTGCGATCGCACCGGTCGGCAGATTGTCGGTCAGCGCGCTGCGCGCGGTCGCGTCGCCCGTCGCGGTCAGTGCGAATCCCAACTCATGCAGGCCCGGATTATGCGCAATGATCATCACCGTCTTCGCCTGAGCCGCCGCGATCTGAACCTGCGCCATCAATTCTGCGGGGCCGGCCCCGTACAAAATATCAAGATGCACGGCCTTCGGCTTGATCTTCGCTCGCGCCAGTTCCGCCTCGAAAATATCCCAGGTCTGACGGGCCCGGATCGCGGTCGAGACCAGCACCATGTCCGGCGCGCGCTCCTGTTTGCCAAGCCATTGTCCCATCAGGGCCGCGTCGTCGCGACCGCGCGGATCGAGCCTGCGGTCGACGTCGCGGCCGCTGGGTGCGTCGGCTTCCGTCTTGGCGTGACGCAGCAGCAGAAGACGGCGCATGTCGAACCCGATCGGCAAAAGAGGCGGAGCGATCCCGGCATTAATGCACATGGACGGCGTGGACAAGGTGACAAAAATGGCGGCCCTTCGTAAGAGGGGTGGATGAGCTTGAGCGAAGCCAGCAAAGATGCGAGCGGATTGGAGCCGCGGCGCCTCGGCCTCGATCTTGACGTCGAGGTCTGCATCGTCGGCGCGGGATTGGCCGGGCTGACCGTGGCGCTTGAAACCGCGCGGGCCGGCTATGACGTCGTCGTGCTGGATGCCAGAACCGTCGGCTGGGGCGCGTCCGGCCATCAACTCGGCACGGTGATGCCGGGTTACGATCTGCCGATCGACGATCTGATCGCGCGAGTCGGGCTGCGCCACACTGCCGAGCTGTGGAAGCTGTCGCAATCCGGCGGCGACTATATCCGCGGCATTGCGGCTGAGACCGCCTCGCCTGCGCTCGAGACCAGCGACGGCGCGCTGGAAGTCTCGAACGTCGATATCGGCGACCGCCTGATCCACCGGCTGCAATTGCTCGACCAATTCGGCATCGACGCGGACGGATGGCAGGTCGAGCGTGTCCGCGAGGATCTGAAGACGCGGCGCTATTTCCACGCGGTGCATTATCCGCGCGCGTTCCAGCTCGACGGGCCCGCTTATCTGCAGCGGCTGGCGGCCCTCGCCAGAACGGCCGGCGCGCGCATTTTCGAGAACACGGCCGTTACCGGGCTGGATGCGTCCGGCATCCGCAAGCGGGTCACGACCCCCACGGCAAAACTGCGCGCGGCGCATGTGGTGCTTGCCGGCAATGTCCATCTCGGCCGTGCGTCGCCACGGCTGGCCGCGACCTTGCTGCCGGTGTGGCGGCACGCGGCCGTCACGGCACCGCTCGGCGAGCGACTGCACGAGGTGATCGGCTTCAAGGGCTCGGTGGTTGATTCCGACGGCATCGACCATTTCCGTATCGTCGATGGCGATCGGCTGATGTGGGTCGGCCCGGAGACGACATGGGACGCACGCGCCGGGCGCTTCGCCGGGCCGATCCGTCGCCGCATCCGCACGGTATTTCCACAACTCGGAAAGATTGCGATCGCCGAGACCTGGGGCGGGGCCGTCGGACAAACCGTCCACCAGATGCCGCAGATCGGCCAAATCAGGAAAGGCCTGTGGGTGGCCAGCGGCTTCAGCCGGCAGGGGTTGAATACATCGGCGATGGCCGGGCAATTGGTCGCGCGCGGCATCGACATCAATGACGACCAGTGGAAGCTGTTTGCGCCGTTCGAGCTGGTCTGGGCCGGCGGCGCGACCGGCCGCGTCGCAGGCCACGCGCTCGGTGTCTGGAACCGGGGCAAGGCGGGGATGGCCGGAGCGTTCGCGCGCTACCGCGAGGGGGCCCTGGTGCGGCAGGTCAAACGTGAGGACAACCGTGCCGCCGCCAACCGCGAAATCGCCCGTCGCGTCGAACTGTCAAAAGAAAGTGAGCGTCGGGGCGGCGGACCGGTGTAACTTTTCCGGAATCAGGCCGTATTTCACATAGCATCCGAATTATGCCGGGAGAGACCTATGTTTGATCGTCGCATTCTGCTTGCTTCCACCGCCGGGTTTGGGGCGCTTGCGCTTTTGCGCTGGCTTGGCTTCTCGAATGCGAATGCCGCGACGGACAAGGCCGCGCAAAAATTCGAGGTCGAAAAATCCGACGCCGAGTGGAAGAAGCAACTGACTCCCGAGCAGTATTCGATCCTGCGCAAGGAAGGCACCGAGCGCCCGAATGCGAGCCCGCTCAACAAGGAAAAGCGCAAGGGCACCTTTGCTTGCGCCGGCTGTGACCAGGCGCTGTTCTCCTCTGAAACCAAGTTCGAGAGCGGCACGGGCTGGCCGAGCTTCTACCAGCCGCTCGAGAAGGCGGTCGGCGAGAGCAAGGACTCGACCTTCGGCATGACCCGCACCGAAATCCATTGCGCCCGCTGCGGCGGCCATCTCGGCCATGTGTTCGAGGATGGTCCGAAACCGACCGGTTTGCGTTATTGCATGAATGGTTTTGCGATGACGTTCAAGCCTTCGTCTTCGTCAGCGAGTTAATGAAGCCGAGAGGCCGGTCTGGTTAGGCTGGCGATCAATGGATCGCGCATCCCGGAATGACGACAGCCCGGCAAATCCTGCCGCACCCGGCAAATCCGAACCGGCGATGCCGGCCGTACGAATTCATAAAACCCCTGTGAATTCATAGTTTTCCAGCATGGCACGGCGCTTGCGAGGCAAGCGCCGGATGCGGTTGCGGCGCGCGACGCCTAAAGACCGCCTGTTGTCGAGCTGGGGAACAATGTCATGGGTATCTTCGACGCGCTGAATACGTCGGTCGGCGGTCTGCAGGCGCAGTCCTACGCGTTGCAGAACATCTCCGGCAACATCGCCAACTCACAGACCACCGGCTTCAAGGGCATCGGCACGAACTTCGTCGATCTGCTTGCGGATGCATCCTCGCCGAGCCGGCAGGTCGCGGGCGGCGTCAACGCCTATGCGCAAGCGACGATCTCGACGCAGGGGACGATCTCCGCCACGACGGTCGCGACCAACATGGCGATCAACGGCGACGGCTTCTTCTCGGTGCAGAAGCAGACCGGCAAGTCCGACAATCAGCCGACTTTTTCAGGCACCACCAACTATACGCGCCGCGGCGACTTCCAGGTCAACGCCAACGGCAATCTCGTCAACGGCTCCGGCTATTTCCTGATGGGCGTGCCGGTCGATTCCAAGACCGGCAACCCGCTCGGCAACGTGCCGCAGGTGCTGCAATTCAAAAACAATTTCGTCGCCGCGCAGAAGACCACATCGATCTCCTACGCCGCGAACCTGCCGGCGACCCCGACCACGACGGCAAAGGCAACAGCAACGCCCGGCACCATCACCGCCGCCGGCGGCCTCGATCCGGCCGACTTCAGCGTCGATCCGACCGTCGCCGGGACTGGTACGGTCATTGCCGATGACGCCGAGACCTTCCAGAAACAGTCGATCAGCGGCAGCGCGGTCACAGGCTATGATTCGACCGGCGCCCCGGTGAACCTGCAACTGCGCTGGGCCAAAACGGATTCGTCGGCGCTCGGCGCCGGCCACGCCGACACCTGGAATCTGTTCTATCAAAGCAACGCCAGCGCCACCGGCACGGAGGTCGCCTGGACCAATGCAGGCACCGATTTCAAGTTCGACACCGCGGGCAAGCTGACCGATCCGACTACCGCATCGATCACGCTGAGCAACGTGACCGTCGGCACCGCGGCGCTCGGCGATGTCGCCTTCAAGTTCGGCTCCGGCGGCTTGACGCAGTATGCGAACACCAACGGCACGACGACCGTCAACACGATCTCGCAGAGCGGTTACGCCGCCGGTCAATTGCAGTCGATCGCGATCAGCGACTCCGGCCTGGTCGTCGGGACGTTCTCGAACGGGCAAAACATCAACCTTGCTGCGGTGACGCTGTCGCGCTTCAACGGCACCAATTACCTGCAGAGCCTCGATGGCGGCGCATATGCCGAGACTGAACTGTCGGGCACAGCGATCCTCGGCGGCGGCGGCAATATTAGCGGCTCGTCGCTGGAAAGCTCGAACGCCGATATCGCCGACGAATTCACCAAGCTGATCGTGACGCAGCAGGCCTATTCGGCGAACACCAAGGTCATCACCACCGCCAACAGCATGGTGCAGGACTTACTCAACGTCCTGCGCTAAGGCGCAGGGGTTACAGATGTGCTGCGTCAGCGCAGCCGAATCGTAGCGGGCACACAGAATGAGTTTGAGTTCGGCCCTCAGCATCGCGATGTCAGGTCTTCGCGCCAACCAGGCGTCGATGGCGATCGTGTCGTCGAATATCGCCAACGCGCAGACCTCCGGTTACGTGGCGCAGACGGCAAACCAGACCTCCGCCGCGACCGGCGGAGTCGGCATCGGCGTGCGCGTCGACGGCGTCACGCGCTCCCTCGACCAGTTCATCCAAAGTCAATTGCGCACCGAGACCTCCGGCGGCGCCTATGCCAGCCAGATGGCCAATGTGCTGGGTCAGTTGCAATCGGTCTACGGCACGCCGGGCAATGCCGGAACGCTGGAGGCGACGTTCAGTAATTTCACGACCGCGTTGCAGTCGCTATCGGCGAGCCCGAACAGCGCGTCGGCGCAGGTCGCTGTTTTATCGGCGGCGCAATCTTTCGCGCAATCCCTGAACGCGGCATCGACGGGCATTCAGGCCTTGCGCAGCAATGCCGAGCAAAGCATTTCGGTTTCGGTGTCGAGCGCGAATGTCGCGATGGCGCAGATCGCCAGGATCAACACGCGACTCCAGAGCCTCAGCACCACCGATCCGGCCGCAGCGGCGCTCATGGATCAGCGCGACAGCGCCATCACGACGCTATCTCAACTGATGGATGTGCGCGTCACGACCGATGCCGCCAATCAGACCACGATCTATACCAATTCCGGCGTCCCTTTGGTCAGCGGCAGCACCGCTTCGCAATTGAACTTCAACGGCCAGGGATCGCTCGACGCCAATTCGCTGTGGAGCGCCGACCCGGCAAAATCGGGAACGGGGTCGCTGACGTTATCGCTGCCGAATGGCGGCACACTCGATCTGATCGCATCGGGAGCGATCTCGTCGGGCAAGATCGCGGCCGACATCAAGCTGCGCGATCAGACATTGGTGCAGGCGCAGGCGCAGGTCGATCAACTCGCCGCAACACTGGCGTCGTCACTATCGGATACGACGACGGCAGGCGCGGCCGCGACCTTGGGGACGCAATCCGGTTTCGATCTCGCCACCGCCGGCGTGCTGAACGGCAACAGCATCAATCTGACCTACACGGACACCGCGACAAATACGCAGCAACAGGTCCGCATCGTCCGTGTCGACGATGCCGGTGCGCTGCCGCTCTCGAATGCCGGCGCGGCTGCGAATACCCGGACCATCGGCATCGATTTTTCCGGCGGCATGGCATCGGTGCTGTCGCAGCTCAACGCCGCGCTCGGCGGGGCAGGGCTGGCCTTCTCCAACCCGTCGGGTTCGACGTTGCGGGTCTTGAACGCAAATACGTCCGCAACCGTTGACGCAGGTTCGACGACGACAACTGCGACGGCGCTCGCCAACGGCTCGCTGGCGTTGCCGGTCTTCACCGACGGCAACGGCGCCTATAGCGGACGCATCACATCGACGGCGACGCAGATGACCGGGCTAGCCGGACGCATCACCGTCAACGCCGCGCTGCTGGCCGATCCGAGCAAACTTTTGCTGTATAACGCCACGACAAGTTCAGGCGACTCCAAGCGGGCGGATTATCTCTACACCCAGCTTACGTCCGGCAGCTTCAACTATTCGCCGAAGACGGGCCTCGGCACGGCCGCATCGCCGTTCAAGGCGACGATCACGGGCTATATGCAGCAATTCCTGAGCTTGCAGAGCAACGCCGCGAGCACGGCGTCGCAGTTGAAGGAAGGGCAGGATGTCGTCGTGTCGACGCTGCAGGCGAAGATGCAATCGACCTCGGGCGTCAGCATCGACGGCGAAATGTCGAACCTGATCAACCTGCAAAATACCTATGCGGCGAATGCGCGTGTAATGTCGGTGGTTCAGCAGATGATGACCAGCCTGCTGCAATCGATCAATTGAGGATGTCGTCCATGTCGATCACCGGCGTCACCATCGGCAATGCGGTCCTCGGGCAATCCTCCGCGCGCCTCACCGATCAACTGGCGTCGCTGCAGACGCAACTTGCCTCCGGCAAGAAGTCGACCACCTATGCCGGCATGGGAGTCAACGAAGGCTTCGCCATTGCCGCGCGCGCGCAATTGTCGAGCATCGCGTCGTTCACGGATACGATGACCAAGATCACGACCACCATCGGCGTCGCCAGCACGGCGCTGCAATCGATGGTCGCGATCGGCAATCAAGCCAAGAGCGCCGCGGCCGGTTCGGCCCAGTCGATCGGCGCGAATGGTCAGACGCTGGCGCAACAAAGCGCCGTGTCGCAACTGTCGACGATGCTCGGCGTGCTCAACACGCAATCCGGCGATCGTTACGTGTTCTCCGGCGGCGCGATCGATACGCCGCCGGTTGCGACGTCGGACGAAATTCTGAACGGTAGCGGCGCTGCTGCGGGCTTGAAGACGCTGATCGCCGAGCGCCGCCAGGCCGATCTCGGGACCAACGGGCTCGGGCGCGTCGCCGTCACGCAGCCCTCGACGACCTCGGTGTCGATCGCAGAGGACGTCGCGGGATCGCCGTTCGGCTTGAAGCTGAACGCGATCACGTCGTCATTGACGGGGGCGACGGTGTCCGGTCCCACCGGGTCTCCCGCCGCGATCTCGGTCGATCTCGGGACGACCAACCCGTCGAGCGGCGACAAGATCAGCCTCACCTTCAATTTGCCGGACGGCACGACGGAATCGATCTCGCTGACAGCGTCGAACGCGACGCCGCCGCCGGCCGGCAGTTTCGCGATCGGCGCGACGCCGGATGCCACGGCGAGCAATCTCAACGCGGCTGTGACGACGGCCGTCGGCAAGCTCGCGAACACGTCGCTGGTCGCGGCGTCGGCGATCCAGGCGTCGGATAATTTCTTCGACCAGCCGCCGCTGCGTGTCAGCGGCACGCCGCTCGGCTCCGCAACCGCGCTCGTCGCCGGCACCAGCGCGAACACTGTCTCCTGGTACAAGGGCGAGGCGGGAACGGGGCCGGCGCGCGCGACGGCGACGGCGCGGATCGATCAGTCGATCACCGTGCAATATGGCGCGCGCGCCAACGAAGACGGCATCCGCAATCAGTTGCAGACGCTCGCGGCTTTCGCCGCCGTCACGACATCGGCGACCGACGCCAATGCCGGCGCGCAGGTATCGGCGCTGAGCCTTCGCGTTACGCAAAATCTCGCGACGCAGACCGGCGCGCAAAGCATTACCGACATTCAGGCGGACTTTTCGACCGCGCAGGTGACGATGAAAGACGCAAAGTCGCGCCAGGCCCAGACGCAGACGATGCTGCAAGACATCGTCGATCAGGCCGAGAACGTCACGCCGAGCGAAGTGGCGTCGCAACTCCTGGCGCTCCAGACGGCCCTGTCGGCGTCCTATCAGACGACCGCGATGCTGTCGCAACTGACGCTGACGAAGTTCTTGTAAATCCCGTCGTCCCGGGCTCGCTTGTCTGACGGACCATCGACGAAGCCGTCGATGGCGGCGTGCGACGCGCGCCCCGGAATGACGCGGCGTGGTGCGCCTACGCCGACTGCCTGACCTCGGCCAGGATCGCTTCCTGATGCGCGATCAGTTTGCGGGCCTCCTTCAGCGCCAGATACATGTCGCCGTTGAGGATGTGATTGTTGATCGTCTCGATGAACGGCCACGCGCTCGGCGTTGTCGTCATCATATCGCGGACAAGGCTGAAATAGGTCGGGTGGTGCGCCATCGGATCAGGCGACAGATACATCAACTGCACCGACAGATAGACCAGCTTGGCCGGCGTGTCGGCGGTCGCGGCTGTCATGATATCCTTTTCGCGCAGGATCGGAATGCGGTCGCCTTCAATCAGCAGGCGCGCCCGCTGGTCGGTATTGGTGATGACGCTCGCGCCGATGATGATGCGCTCATGCGGCTTCAGTTCGACCTTGAGGGCCATTGCGATCTCCCGGTGATGCATGAGGATGCGCCGAAACGCGCTCAACGCATTTTGGTGCCGTTTCAGAATCGATCCTTCCGCATGGTGGTTAACACCGCGTGAAGATCGGCACGGGCCTGTGCGTTATGGATTGCGAAAAACCGCTGATTCTATTGGCGAACTGGCTGAGCCGCGCCGGTATCGGCCGCCCAGTCCTGCCGTCAGACGACTTTGCCGATTCATGCATTTTTAGAGTCTTGGTTCCATTGTCGCATTGCCGCCCGATGAAATCGACGCGCAACGCAAACGCTGAAGTTCACACCAGAAAGGTATGACAATGTCCGGTATCGTTCTCTCTTCGTCAGTTCGCCAGAACCTCCTCTCGCTCCAGTCCACCGCCGACCTGCTCTCGACCACGCAGAGCCGCCTGTCGACCGGCAAGAAGGTCAACTCGGCGCTCGACAATCCGACCAACTTCTTCACTGCCCAGTCGCTCGACAACCGCGCCAGCGACATCAACAATCTTCTCGACGGCATCGGCAACGGCGTGCAGGTTCTGCAGGCTGCCAACACCGGCATCACCTCGCTGCAGAAGCTGGTCGACTCCGCCAAGTCGGTTGCCCAGCAGGTCCTGCAGGCTCCGGTGGGCTACTCCGCCAAGTCGAGCACGACGTCTGCGGCAGCCATCACCGGCACGGCCGACGATCTGGTTGACGGCGTCTCCTTCGCCGCCGGTACCACGCTTTCGGTCACACCGGCCGGCGGCGGCACGGCGGCCACCTTCACGTTCACTGCGACGTCGTCCCTTGCCGACCTCAATGCCGGCATTGCTGCGGCCGGTGTGACGGCAACGCTCGACTCGTCGAACAAGCTGGTCATCACCAACACCAACAACGACGCCGCGTCATCGACGCTTGCGGCTGTTACGCTCGGCGGCACGGCGGGCTCCACTCCAGCGACGTTCTCCGCTCCGACCGCGCCTGTTGTCGACGTCGGTTCGCAGGCCACGCGCGCCAACCTCGTCGCGCAATACAACACGATCATCGACAACATCACGAAGACCGCCCAGGACTCGTCCTACAACGGCATCAACCTGTTGAACGGCGATAATCTGAAGCTGACCTTCAACGAGACCGGTTCGTCCAAGCTCAACATCACGGGCTCGACCGCTGATGCAACCGGCCTCGGCCTGAAGGCTCTCGTCTCCGGCACGGACTTCAAGGACTCGACCTCCGCAAATGCCGTGATCGCGTCGCTCGGCAAGGCCAGCAACTCGCTGCGCACCCAGGCGGCATCGCTTGGTTCAAACCTCTCGGTGGTGCAGATCCGTCAGGACTTCTCGAAGAACCTGATCAACGTCTTGCAGACCGGCTCGTCGAACCTGACGCTCGCCGACACCAACGAGGAAGCGGCGAACAGCCAGGCGCTGTCGACCCGTCAGTCGATCGCGGTGTCCGCGCTGGCGCTGGCCAACCAGTCGCAGCAGAGCGTGCTGCAGCTTCTGCGCTGATCGCGGCGGCGCCAAACGACGAACAAGCGGCGGGGGAAACCCCGCCGTTTTCTTTTGAGACCTCATTCTCCGAGTAACCATATTTTAGCGACCGCGACATCATGATCGCCGTCTGCCGCGCGCTTGTGTCGCGCGGGCGTGCCACATCCCCGAGGTCGTGAATGTCCAATGCCGCCGCCGCTTATGCCCGCACATCGCAAGTCACGTCGTCGCCGCGCGACATCGAAGCACAGGCGCTTCTGAAGGCGGCCAGGCAGTTGCAGGACGTCGCCACGAACTGGACCGGTCCGAACAAGGCCATGCACAGCGCATTGCTGTTCAATCGCCGGCTATGGTCGATCTTCATGTCGGCCGCCGAAAGCAACGACAACCCGCAGCCGATGGATGTCCGCCAAAAGATCGCAAACATCGCGGTGTTCGTTCTCAAGCAGACCGTCGAGATGACGGAAAACCCGGAGCCGGCCAAGCTGAAGTCGCTGATCGACATCAACTGCAATCTCGCCGCCGGTCTGGCCGGTCGCGGCTGAGGCCGGCGAATGGCTGATATTCTCAGCACCTTGTCGTCGAACTATTTGACGGTCGGCGCCAATACCGCCGTCTCCGGCTCGAAATACGTGGCCGTCGACAAGGATACGTTCGAGGGGACCTGGAGCGGCAAATACGCCAACAACTCCAGCTTCTCGATCCAGGTGTCGAACGTCGACGGCTTCCGCGCCAAGGTTAAATACCAGAGCGGCAGCACGACCAAATATCAGGACGTGCTAATCAAGGACAGTTCGTTCCGCATCGGGGATTCGAAGTTCACATTGACGCGTGCCGGCGTGGCGCAGGTCAAGACCGTGGTGACGAACGCGGCCACCGGCGGGCAGTCGCTCGAAACCGCTTACGCCAAGCAAAGCTGACGCCGGATCAGATCTTGCGGTCGGTCGGAACGGTCTTGGTCGCGACCTTCGCATTGTCGAGCGCGCGAATATAGGCGCGGCGGCGCAGCATGCCTTCGGCCGGATACTGGCCGATGACCTCGCTGGTGCGGTCGTCGACGGTCTGAAACACGATCGCGGCGGCGTCCTTGTCGATCGTCACCTTTTTCGTGACGGGTTCGCCGAAGCGTTGCTGATCGTTGCGCAGGCGCGCGGATAATTCGGCCGGCATGACCGTCTGCTGTGGCGGCAATTGCATCGGCACGGCATCGCGTGCGGCGCTACCTAACGACAGTGACGGCGCCGCCACCGGCGCACCGATCGGCTTGATGCTGACATCCGTACCCAAGGCAGCCTCCTGGCGTTCGCTGAGTCAAATCTCCCCACAAGTCCCCGCCGCAAGCTTCGCAATCGCTGATAAACGTTGCGTTAGGAAACGTGGTGAATCAGCCGATCGGAACGCGTGTGTGAATTTGCGGTTAATTTCAGACGAGTCGTAATGTCGCGCACCTGCGGGAGATGAGGCGATGCAGACACCTGATGATGGTCTCGGCGATCTGTGGCGGCTCGTCGGCGGCGAACAGTCGGCGCTTGCCCGCGTGACGCTGACCGGCGAAGAGGTGCAATTGCCCTCGACCTTTCGCATGGGCGCGGCCGCACAAATGAGCATCGCCGCGGCCGGACTGGCGGCGGCCGAGATCTGGCGTGCGCGCAGCGGTGTCGGACAACGCGTCAGCGTCGATGCCAGGCACGCCGTGGTCGAATGCCGCTCGGAGCGGTATCTGCATGTCGACGGTCAACCGCCGCCGCCGGCTTGGGATGCGATCGCCGGAGTCTACAACAGCGGCGATGGCCGTTTTGTCCGGTTGCACACGAATTTCCCGCATCACCGCGACGCGGTTTGCCGCGTGCTGTGCTGCGAGCCCGTGCGTGAGGCCGTTCAAAGCGCGCTGATGACCTGGACCGGCAAGACCTTTGAAGACGCCGTGATCGCCGATGGCGGCGTGGTGGCGCTGATGCGTTCGCATGACGAATGGATGGCCCATCCGCAAGGTAAAGCCATTGCGACATTGCCGGTGCTGACGATCGAGCGCATCGGCGACGCGCCGCCGATTCCTTTCACGACAGGCGACAGACCGTTGTCGGGTGTTCGCGTGCTCGACCTGTCGCGGGTGATTGCAGGCCCCGTCGCGGGCCGGACGCTGGCGGCGCATGGCGCGGACGTGATGCTTGTGACATCGCCGAAGCTGCCGGCCATTCCATGGCTGACCATCGACACGGGACGCGGCAAGCTTTCGACATCGATCGACCTTGAGACGGACGAGGGCCGCGACGCGTTGCGCGGATTGCTGGCCGACGCCGACATTTTCTCGCAGGGCTACCGGCCGACGGCGCTGGCGCAACTTGGCTTTGCGCCGGACGACGTTGCCACCATCCGTCCCGGCATCGTCTGCGTCTCGCTCTCGGCCTATGGACATGTCGGCCCCTGGGCCGATCGGCGTGGTTTCGACTCGCTGGTTCAGACGACAACCGGATTCAACCATGCCGAAGGGCTGGCGGCCGGCGTCAAGGGTCCGAAAGAACTGCCCGCGCAGATGCTCGACCACGCTACAGGGTATCTGATGGCGTTCGGCGCGATGATCGCGCGGTTGCGGCAAGCGGCCGAGGGCGGAAGCTGGCATGTCCGGGTGTCGCTGGCGCAGACCGGCCGCTGGCTATGGAATCTGGGCCGCATCGATAACGGCCTGGCGACGCCGGATATCGGCCAGGCGGACGCTGCGCCCTTTATGCAGACGATGTCGTCTGGTTTCGGTGAGCTAAGTGCAGTGCGGCATGCGGCGGTGTTGTCAGCAACGCCGGCTCATTGGGCAAGGCAAGCCGTGCCGCTCGGCAGCCACCCGCCGCGCTGGCCTTAAATCCGCAACCACACCCGCCCGTTTGGCAAGCGGGAATCCGTGTTCAGGTTAAATTCAGTCAATGCGTGATTTTTATCTTGTTTGACATACTGATACGGCACTAATAGCGCGCCATCGAGGCAATTCGCCGCAGACGGTCTGCGAACACGGTCCACCATCCATGCAGTCAGGTTTCTTTCAGCGGTTTCAGGCCTTGCGCGGCAAACTGCCGGGCGTGCTGCTGGCCGGCGCCGCCGTCATCATCCTTGCCGTCTACGGGCTGATGCCTGAGAAAAAAGCGCCGACGCCAAACTCCGATCTGTCGAGCCAGTCGCGCCGCGTCGGCCAGCGCTACACGCCGAGCGCATCGGAATGGGCGAGCCTGACCATCGAACAGGTCAACGCCCGCGAATTCCGCGCCGAGCATGTCACCGAAGGCAAGATTGCGGTCGATGAAGATCGCTCGACCCCCGTGTTCTCGCCCTATGCCGGCCGGGTGACAAAATTGCTGGCGCGTCCCGGCGATGTGGTGACGCAAGGCCAGCCGCTGTTTACCATCGAAGCGGCCGATACGGTCGGCGCGCAGAATGATTTCATCGCCGCAATGACCGGAATGAACAAGGCGAAGTCGCAGCTCGATCTTGCGCAATTGCAGGACAAGCGCGCCCGCGATCTGTTCGAGGGCAAAGCGATTGCCTTGAAGGATGTGCAGTCGGCCCAGGCGACGCTGATCACGGCCCAAAACGATCTGCGCTCGGCGACGACGGCGCTGGAAGCCGCGCGCAACCGGCTGAAAATCTTCGGACTCAACGAAGCGGCCGTCGCGGCGTTTCAGGACAAGGGCAACATCAATCCGGAGACGACGATCTACGCGCCCATCGCCGGGACCGTCGTGCAGCGCAAGATCGGCCCCGGCCAGTATATCGCCGCTGGCGCGACCGATCCGAGTTTCGTGATCGGCGATCTGTCGTCGGTGTGGCTGACGGCCTTCGTGCGCGAGACCGAAATCTCCGCGATCGAGGTCGGTGACGAGATCACCTTTACGGTGCTGGCGCTGCGCGGCCGCGATCTCACCGCCAAGGTCGATTACATCGCCACCGCGATCGATCCCGCGACACGCCGCCTGCTGGTCCGCGCCGTCGTGCCGAACCCCGGCGGGCAGTTGAAGCCGGAAATGTTCGCCAGCGTCACGATCTACTCGTCGGGCGATCACCCGGCTGTCGGCGTGCCGCGCACCGCCTTGATCTACGAGGGCGATCAGGTCCGCATCTGGGTTGCGCATGACGACAAGACCATCGAGATGCGCCAGATCAAGACCGGCCTCGTCAACGGCCAACAGGTCGAGGTGGTCAGCGGTCTCGTTTCGGGCGAGAAGATCGTCACCCGCGGCAGCCTGTTCATCGACCGCGCCGCGTCGGGCAGCTAGGGCGCGCCTTTTGAGATATTCGTTTCAACAATCCCGTCCGTCATTCCGGATCGCGAATTCGATACGAAACGACGCGAAGCGTCGGAGCTTAGCGAATGAGCGAGTCCGGAATTCATAACCCCTGCAGGGAGTATGGATTCCGGGCCTGTGCCACGGCCGGCAAGAGCCGGCGGAGTGGCCCATCCCGGAATGACGGTGCTGCAATTTCCCTGAAAGGTCCGATCTGAATGGATCGCCTCGTCGCCCTTGCCGTCAACCGCCGATTTCTGATGGTGGGGCTGTTCATCGCCGTCTTCATCGGTGGATTGATCGCGTTCAAGCAACTCAACATCGAGGCCTATCCCGATCCGACGCCGCCGATGGTCGACATCGTCACGCAGTCGCCGGGTCTCTCGGCCGAAGAGATCGAGCGCTACATCACGATCCCGATCGAAACGCAGGTCGCGGGCATCAAGAACCTCAAAACGATCCGCACAATCTCGCTTTACGGCCTGTCCGACGTCAAACTGCAATTTTCCTTCGACTACACCTATGACGAAGCGTTGCAGCAGGTGCTGAACCGGCTGTCGCAACTCTCGCCGCTGCCGGGGAATGTCCAGCCCGGCATTTCTCCGCTGTCGGCGATCGGCGAAATCTATCGCTATCGTCTCGTCGGGCCGCCGAATTACAGCGTGCTCGACCTCAAGACCTTGCAGGACTGGGTGCTGCAACGCCGCTTTCGCGCGGTGCCGGGCGTGATCGACGTCACCGGCTGGGGCGGCAAGACCAAGACCTATGAAATTCAGGTCGATTTCAACAAGCTCGTCGCGTTCGGCGCGACGCTGCCGCAGCTTCTTACCGCCGTCGGCAACGCCAACATCAATGTCGGCGGCAACACCGTGAATATCGGCACGCAATCCGCCGTGGTGCGCGGTGTCGGCCTGATCAAATCGATCGAAGACCTCTCCAATACGATGATTTCCCAGACCAACGGCAACCCCGTCCTGGTCAAGGATGTCGCCAGTGTCACCGTCGGCGAGAAGCCCAGGCTCGGCATCGCCGGCCTCAATCAGGACGACGACATCGTGCAAGGCATCGTGCTGATGCGGCGCGGCGAGCAATCCTCGCCGACCATCCAGCGCGTCCACGATCTCGTCACCAAGATCAACAATTCCAGCATCCTGCCGCCGGGCGTGCGGATCGAGCGCATCTATGACCGCAAGGATCTGATCGACATCACGACGCATACCGTGCTCGAAAACATGGTCGTCGGCATCGGGCTGATCGTGCTGCTGCAATGGCTGTTCCTCGGCGATCTTAGAAGCGCGCTGATCGTCGGCGCGACGATTCCCTTCGCCTTGTTCTTCGCGGTGATCATTCTCGTCGCGCGCGGCGAGAGCGCGAACCTGCTGTCGGTCGGCGCCATCGATTTCGGCCTGATCGTCGATGCCACCGTCATCATGGTGGAGGCGATCTTCAGACGACTCTCGCAAACCGCCGAGCTGACCGATGGCGAGCAGAACCGCATTTCATCGGAATCGCTCATGGGCATGAAGCGGCACGCGATCCTGTCCGCCTCGTCGGACGTGTCGCGCTCGATCTTCTTTGCGGCGGCGATCATCATCGCGGCGTTCCTGCCGCTGTTCACGCTGTCCGGCGTCGAGGGCAACATCTTCGGGCCGATGGCGCGGACTTACGCCTATGCGCTCGCCGGCGGCCTGATCGCGACCTTCACGGTGACGCCGGCTTTGTCCGCGATCATTCTGCCGTCGCACATGAAGGAGACCGAAACCTTCATCGTGCGCAAGCTGCACGCGGTTTACGTCCCGGTGCTGAAATGGGCCGTCGGCAGCCGCGCCATCGTGATGGCCGGGGCGGTCGGTCTCGTTGTCGCCACCGCCATTCTGGTGCGGCTGCTCGGCCTCGAATTTCTGCCGAAGCTGGAAGAGGGCAATCTGTGGGTCCGCGCGACGCTGCCGCCGACGATATCGCTGCGCGAGGGCAACACCTACGTCAACGAGATGCGCCGGATGATCGCGGCGATGCCGGAGGTCGAATCCGTCGTCTCGCAGCATGGCCGCCCCGACGACGGCACCGATGCGGCGGGCCTTTTCAATGCCGAATTCTTTGCGCCGCTGAAGCCGGTCGCCGATTGGCCGGGCACCAAGGACAAGGACGAGTTGACCGGCAAGCTGCTGAAGCAGTTGCAGACGAAATTTCCAGGCGTCGAGTTCAACTTCTCGCAATATCTCCAGGACAACGTCGCCGAAGCCGTGTCTGGCGTGAAGGGCGAGAACTCGATCAAGCTTTACGGCAACGACCTCGTCGAACTCACCGAAACCGCGAACAAGATCAAAGCCGTGCTCGCGACGGTGCAGGGCGTGACGGATCTCGCGGTTTTCACGTCGCTCGGCCAGCCGACCATCCAGATCGATATCGATCGCGCGCGCGCCGCGCGCTACGGCCTGTCGCCCGGCGACATCAACGCGACGATCAAGGTCGCGATCGGCGGCGACAGCGCCGGTGATTTGTACGAACCCGGCTCGGATCGCCACTTTCCGATCATCGTGCGACTTGCACCGGAATTCCGCCGCAGCGCCGAAGCGATCCAGAACTTGCGCATCGGCGCGGCCGGGCCGAATGGCGCGATCACGCAGATTCCGTTGAGTGAAGTCGCCAAGATCACGCTGGTGTCGGGCGCGGCCTATATCTATCGCGAGCAGCAGGAACGCTATCTGCCGGTGAAGTTCTCCGTGCGCGATCGCGATCTCGGCAGCGCCATCAAGGAGGCGCAGGACAAGGTCGCGGCGCAGGTGACGCTGCCGGCCGGATCGCGCGTCGAATGGGTCGGCGAATTCGGCAATCTGCAGTCGGCGATCGCGCGGCTGTCGATCGTTGTGCCGATCAGCCTGGCCCTGATCGGCGTGCTGCTCTGGTTCAATTTCGGTTCGATGACGGACACGCTGCTGGCGATGAGCGTGATCCCGATGGCGGTGTTCGGCGGCGTGCTCGGGCTGTTTCTGTTCGGCATTCCGTTCAGCGTCTCGGCCGCGATCGGCTTCATCGCGCTGTTCGGCATCGCGGTCATGGATGGGATCATCATCCTCTCGCAATATAACGCGCTGATCGATCAGGGCTATGATCGCATCAAGGCGGTGATCCACACCGGCGAAATGCAGATGCGCCCGGTGGTGATGACCTGCGTCGTCGCCGGCATCGGCCTGTTGCCGGCGGCGCTCTCCGAAGGCATCGGATCGCAAGTGCAAAAGCCGCTCGCCGTCGTCGTCGTGACCGGCATGATGCTGGCGCCGATCGTGATTCTCGTCACGCTGCCTGTCTTGATCTCGTTCTTCTCGCGACGGACGCTGAAGAGCTGAAGCGCGATCAGAAGCCGTAAAGCCTGCCGGATGATCGGCGAGAGATCGCCGCCCAGCCTTTAAGCCGCGGCTGCCCGCTATTTGCTCATGCCATTCGCGCGGGGATTGCCGATGCTGTGAGCGCCGTCATGCCAGCCCGGTGGATCGATGAAGACCTTTATCCGCGTCGTCGAATTGTGGGTGCCGGATCGCAGCCGCACGAGGCTGGAATTCGGCGGCAGTCTATCCAGCAGCGATTTCGACGAATTCAATGCGCTAAGCGAAGGTACGCTGTTCGCTTATGACGAAGGTTTGCCCGGAAAAGCCTGGGCCGCCGGCCATCCGATCATCCTGACCGATTTCGCAAACTCCTACTTCCGGCGCACCGATGCGGCCAATGAAGCAGGTCTGACCTGCGGCGTCGCGCTTCCTGTTTTTGCCGGCGAATTTCTGATGGCGGTGATGGTGCTGTTCTGCGGCGACGACGCCAAGCATATCGGCGCGATCGAATTGTGGAAGAACGATCCGGAGGTGTCGCACGAGATGGGTCTCGTCGACGGCTATTACGGCACAGCGGAAATGTTCGAGTTCAATTCGCGCCACACGAAATTTCCGCGCGGCTTCGGCCTGCCGGGGCGGACTTGGAAGGCGGAAATGCCGATCGTCGTCAAGAATCTGCAGAACTCGAAACTGTTTCTGCGCTGGGAGGAGGCGGTCGAAATCGGCGTCAATTGCGGCGTCGGTATTCCCTACAAGACCGCCGGCGATCTGACCTGGGTGGTGACGTTTCTGTCGGCGCAATCGACGCCGATCGCGCGGCGTTTCGAGATCTGGGTGCCGAATGAAGCGCGCGACGCCTTGGTGTTTCAGTCGGGCGATTGCGGCAAGGACACCGATCTGAACGCCTTGTTTGCGTCGAAGTCCATCTTGCGGGGCGAGGGCTCGATCGGCGGCGCATGGGCGACGGGCATGCCGGCGATCAACAATACGCTGCGCGACGATCCGTCGGCCTCCGCCGCCGCCGCGCGCGAGATCAAGCTCAACCAGATCGTGGTGCTGCCTATGATCGATGGCGCGAAACTGACGGCGGTGCTGGCGTGGTATTTGTAACCAAGCATTCGTCATTCCGGGGCGCGCGCGCATCCCTTGCGCGGGCGAACCCGGAATCTCGAGAATTTCATCATCTCCGCACTCGAGGTAAGTTCAAGTTACCCTGAATGATGAGATTCCGGGTTCGCGGTCGGCTTGCGCCGTCCGCGCCCCGGAATGACGCTTCACCTGATCGCCACCGGGTTGATCATGCTCTGCACGCCGCCTTTGAAGCGCGGCTGGCCGAGCACGAACAGGAATTCATAGGCCTTGTCTTTGGCGAGTTCGGACGTGTCCATGTTTTCCAGAATATAGGTGCCGTTCATCGCCAGAAGAATCTGGTGAATTTCGAAAATGTTCTTGCCCTCGAACGGCAGCACCTCGACGCCCCAGGTGTCCGCGCCGACGGCGACGACGCCCTTGCTCGTGAGATATTTCGCACCTTCGGCGCCGACGCCCGGCTCGCCGGCGTTGTAGCGTTTGTCGTCCTTGCCGATGAGGCTGAGCCAGCCGGTGTGGAACAGCACGACGTCGCCTTCGCGTATCTCGACGTTCTGCGCCTTGGCGGCCTCGTCGATCTCCTTGACGTTGAAGGCGGTGCCTTCCTTGACGATGTCGGTCTTGTAGTAGGCCGCCATGTCGAGCAGCACGCCCCGCGTCACGATCGGCGGCACCTTGTCGATGCCGAGCTTCTTCAACCCGGTCGGATCGGCGAAGTCGGCCACCTTGTTGCCGTTGTAATAGACGTGATCGACGCCGAGATGGCCGAGACCGTCCATCTGGCTGCCGACGCCGACCCAGCCGTCAAGCTGATCGTCGTTATAGGTGGCCTTGTTCGGGCCGAGGCCGGAATTGCCGGCCTGTCCGGGCTGCAACACGGTGATGTGGAACGAGCGGGGCGGAAACGCCGGTGTGGTCGAGCCGACGGGGATGCCGAGCGCGTAGGTCTTGCCGGTCTTGATGAGCTGCGCGGCCTTCATCACCAGCTCTGGCTTCATGTAATTGGCCGCGCCGATCTCGTCGGTGGGGCCCCATTTCGATTTGGTCCAGTCCTGCGCAAGTGTCGAGGTGGTTGCCGCAGCCGCCATCGCGCAGCCCAATAGGATTGCTCTCATCATCGCGTCTCTCCCGTTTGCACCCGGATGTTCCTCCGGAACCGCCGACGATAACAGACGCGTGATTGGTGACACAACGACGACAAGCGGCGTTTAGCCGCGAGTCCTCATTGTCCCGATGGCGTGCGCAGACCGTGCCAGGCGTCGCGGACCTGATGATAGTGAACGTCCGGCAGATAGTCCGGCGTGTTGAGGCCGAGGGTCCGGACGTCGAGTTTGCCGACCGCGCTGAGCAATTGATAGGACGCGATCACGCGATCGCGCTGCGCGCCGATCAGGCGCGCTTTGGCGATGATCAGATCCTGCTGCGAGTTCAGCACTTCCAGCGTGGTGCGCTGGCCGCCGGTTGCTTCACGCTGGACGCCCTGCAAGGCGACGCCCGCGGCGCGGACTTCCGATTCCGCAGCGGAGACGGCCACCTTCGCGCCTTCGTTGGCGACCCATGCGCCGGTGGCGGCGGTGCGGATCTGGTTGCGGACCTGTTCGAGCACGAGGCGGCTCTGCGAACTCAATTCCTTGGCCTGCCGCGTTTGGGCCGCGGCGAGACCGCCATCATAGATCGGCGCGGTGATGTTGCCGGTAATCGACGCCTGATCGGTGCGAAAGGTGCCGAGCGTCTGATCGGATTGATCCGCACGGCTGGCGCTGCCTTGCAGCGTGACAGTCGGCAGCAGCGTGCCTTCGGCAACGCGGATCGTCGTCGATGCGACATCGACGTCGAAACCGGCTGCCAGCACTGCGGGATGCTGCTTGAAACCTTGCGACACGGCGTCGTCACGGCTCTTCGGCGACAGGCGATCGACCGGCTCGGCCGGGCTCAGCTTCTGCGGCGGATTGCCGATCACCTGCGCATAAGTCGCCTGACTGACGGCGAGGGCGACCTCTGCGGCGTTGAGATCGGCGCGGCCCCGCGCGAGGCGCGCTTCGGCCTGCGCCGTATCGGTCGGCGTCACATCGCCCGCGTTGAGGCGCTTCTGTGTGATGTTGAAGGTCTCTTGCAAAAAGTTGACGTTAGACTTCTGCGCCTCGACCAGCGACTGGTTGGCGAGCACGTTCAGATAGACCGTCACGGCGTCGAGCAGCACGCCCTGTCCGGTGTTGCGCAGTGCCTCGCGGCCGGACTGCACCTGCAACTCGGCGATGCGAACGCTGTTCGCCGTGCGGTTGCCGTTGAAGAGAATTTGCGTGACGGTCAGACCAATGGTCCATGGCTTCAGCGTCGCCGACTGGATCGTATTGTCGGGCAACAGATTGCGCACGGCCTGCAAGCCGTAGCTGAGGCCCGCGACGATCGACGGCCGATAGGCGGCAAGCGCCTGCGGCACGTTCTCGTCGGTCGCGCGCTGCCGCGCCCGCTCCGCACCCAAAATCGGGTTGGTTTGATAGGCGCGCGCCAGCGCTTCCGGCACCGTTTCGGCTCGCGCCGCACCGGCGCCGACCGCCGCTGTTGCGCAGATGCCAGACATAACGGCCACGCGAAAGGCGCGCCGACATGAGCTTTCAAATTTTCCGGTATGCCGAATCATACACTCTCGCAGCAATCCCGGACATCTGCCCCCGCCGACGTCCCGTCCGTTAACTTGTTTAGAGGGCATCGCCGCTTTCGGCAAACCATCCGGTGAATAGGCCGTCACCGTGCGCGTGACCGTCCCTGCACGGCATCTGGCGCGCCGATTTGCCTTGTTAATCCGGACCATAGGCGGCGTTGCAGGGACGGGGAATGCGACCATAAAGCCCCACGGTGTTTGCTTGGCGGCTGTTGCCCGCAGGGCACATTTGCTGACAAGTGACGCTGATCGTCAGCCGGGGCGTTAGCTTTCATAGTCATCGGGTCCGGTTGACAGAAGTCTCGGGCCGGCCGCGACACGGAGAGGCTTGCGTCGGCGCGGTGATAAGGTCTGCGTGCGCTTTTGTCGTTTTGACATGTCACGGCCCTATGTCTGCAGGCCATGACCACAGGAGACTGATTTGAACGAAGCCCTGATTCAACGCGCCGGCCGCGGGCGCACCGTGACTGCCGGCGGCATGACGCTGGAATATCTCGCTGAAAGGTGATTTCATTCTGATGCCGCCGCAGGTACCGCACGCTTTCGCCAATCGCAGCGACGAGCCGGTGGTGTTCACTTTGAGCTTCACGCCCGCATTGTACCGCGAGGGCTTTTTCGAGGGCATGGCGAAGCTGTCGCCGAGCATCGGATGGACGACCGCGAGGCGATGCTGAAACTGATGGCGGATTACGATCAGGTCGTCGTCGACGGCGTCGATGGCTGGACGAAATCGTAGCTGACGCCGCAGACCGTCGCTGGTCGCGCGGCATCATGGTCGAACAGTCCCGGCGATGGTGCGCCGCGCCGCGTGATTTAGCGTTTTCTCAATTACCTGTTCTTGATATTCGCCGGGCGCTTGGCGATGAACGCCGCCATGCCTTCGCTACGATCCTCCAGCGCGAACGTCCCGTGAAACAGGTCCCGCTCGACTTTAAGACCTTCGGTCAGGGGCGTCTCGAAGGCGCGGTTGACGGCGCTCTTCGCCATCATCGTCGCCGGGCGCGACATCGCCGCAATCTTCTCGGCCATCGCCATGGCCTCGTCCATCAACGTGTCGACGGCGACGACGCGGCTCACGAGGCCCGAACGCTCGGCTTCGGCGGCGTCCATCATGCGGCCGGTCAGACACAGATCCATCGCCTTCGACTTGCCGATCGCGCGTGTCAGGCGTTGGGTGCCGCCGATGCCTGGAATGGTGCCGAGCGTAATTTCAGGCTGTCCGAATTTCGCGGTGTCGCTGCAGATGATGATGTCGCACATCATCGCCAGTTCACAGCCGCCGCCGAGCGCATAACCCGAAACCGCAGCGATGGTCGGCTTGCGGCAGGTCGCGACGCGGTCTCCCCCGATCTGCGTGAAATCCGCGGTGTGCATGTCGATGAAGCTCTTGGGCTGCATCTCCTTGATGTCCGCGCCGGCGGCGAAAGCCTTGTCGCTTCCCGTCAGCACGATGCAGCCGACGGCGTCGTCGGCGTCCAGTTCGTCGATCGCGGTCTTGATCTCGGCGAAAACGCCAAATGACAGCGCATTGAGCATCTTCGGCCGGTTCAGCGTCAGCAGCCCGACCGCACCTTTGCGCGCAACGATGATGTATTCGTAATCAGCCATGACCCATCCAGAACACGTCTTGGCGGCCCGATTGCCGCGACGGCAGGCAATCTGCCTTCTGCCGGGATGGGGTTCAAGGGGAAGCTGAAACCCGATTCTATGCGATGAACATCCGCGCTGCCGAGGCGACGGTGAGCAAGCCGCCGAAGGCGATGAAGATTTTTCCGATCAGCGAACTCTGACCCCAAGCGGAATCGTCGTTGCTTGCGATCTGCGGCTTGTCGGCCGACGCCATCGCGGACATCGCCGGCGTCGCGGTGGTCGGCACGTTGACGCCCGCCGCCTGCGACGGATTTTGGGCGATTTGCGTCGTCATTTTCGAGGCGATCTGGCTTGCGGGATCGTCGCCGGTCGGCGTGGCGCTCTTGTCGCCCTCACTGAGTGGAGCGGAGGCGGCGACATCGGAGGAGTCTGTTGTCGCCGCAGGCGGCGGCATCGCGGTCACGGGCTGGATGCTGGTGTCGGGCGCGGGCCACTGCGCGTTCGCATTCGACACGCCATCCGGAAGCGGCAATGCGGTCTGTTCGGCATCGTTAATGGGGACGACGTTGGATGCGGCATCGGCCTCGATCGCCTTGCGGCGATACCCCTTGGCGATCACGCGCGGCTTCTGGACGCGCGCGACCTTCGCGCTGCGCTTGCGTTTGGTGAATTTGTTCAGCGCCACCGGCTTGCCGGGCTGCGCGTCTGCGGCCTGCTCACTGATGCCTGCATCGTTGGCTTGACCATCGATCGCATGCGACGGCGTTGACGCCCAGAACAACACGGCCGCTGCGATCATCAAGGCACTCAGGCGCCCACCAATGGCCTGCAACATCGGCAATCTCCCCGTCTGCCAGTCCCATGTCCGCAGAGACAGGTCGGACGTGGCCAGAGCGGGGCAGAAACGAGGAAATACCGCGCCGCTGATGTGGCGCCGGAATCGATCCGTTAACATCACGTAAAATATGAAGAATTTCCGGTCACGCTTGCGCGATCGAAAAGTTCCGTCAGCCGGATTTTGTGGATTGCTGCATGCGATGGAAACGCAGAACCTGCTGCGCCGTCGATTGGCGCAATCGCGTATATGCGTCGCGATGTTCCGCCGTCTCGGTCGGCACCAGATTCGACAGCTTGGCGCGCATTGCAATGACCGATTGCACCGTCGCCCAGGTGAAGCCGCACACTTTGGCGAGGATGAAGATGCCCTCGATCCTCGCCTCGATCATGATGGTCTCGGCGAGGTCGACATCGACTTGCGCGAGACAGGCGATCGCGGCGTTGGCTTCGTCGAATTGTCCGGCGTCGGCAAAATTCGCAACATATTGTTCATCGAGCCGGCCTTCCTCATAAAGCGAGCGGACAAGCGCGTGCGAAATGTCGGTCTGCGGCTGCATCGCCTTTTGCGCGGAGCGGGCGTGGCGCGTGACTTCGCTGACCGCGAACGAGACGTTCTCGCGTGTATGGGGGTGAGCGGCTTCCAGCGAGATGCGCACCGCGTTGGACGCGCGTGCGATCAGTTTGAGATAATGGTGCCGCGGAATGTCGGGGCGCAAAGCGACACAGGTTGCGATCTCGTCACTGGATTCAGCACGATCGACCAATGTTGCAAAGCCGCGGTCGGAAAATTCCGCGCCGGGGTTGGACGCCGTCGAATGCACCACGGCATCGTTGCCACGCACCACCAGAACGTCCGTCACGTCGGAACTGATGCTCGAGCGGGTCGAGATAGCGAGCAGATGCGCCTGGCTCTTGCTGCGCGCATTCTCGATCAGGGCGTCATCGTCGAGCCGGTCGGATTGCGCCAGTGCAGGAGCGGCAACTTCGATCAGGTCGTCGAAAGCAAGCGCGCGGATGGTCTGCGGCGGTGCATTGGGAATGGGTCCGAGACGCTGCGCGAGCAGCACCAGCGCGGTGCTCTCCATCCGCCGAATCAGGCAGGTGAAAACGTCGTCGAAAACTTCGATCAGATCGTCGGAATAGTCGACGCAGTGCCCCAGAAACAGGTCGGTGACGCGGCGTAACATTTCGACGCGACGCGCCAGCGTGTCGTGGACGAGACTTTCCTCCAGCGCGTCGAGGAGGGTGGCCGAAGCCGTTACGGTGCGATCTCTGAGGGGCATGGGCCGCTCGTTACGCTGCGCAGGCAATGCGATTGCGACCGTTTCGCTTGGCGGCGTAGAGCGCCGCATCGGCACGCATCAACAGCGAGTCCGGCGCCTCGTTCGGCATCAAGGTCGCAACGCCGGCCGAGATCGAGAGCGCGACGCCAGGCGACAATGCGCTCCAGTCGAGATCTTGAATGATGACGCGCAGCCGGTTCAACATGCGCGCGGCGTCATCGTGCGGCGTTTCCGGCAGCACCAGCAGGAATTCCTCGCCGCCATAACGACCGAAAAAATCGATCTCGCGAATATTGGCGAAAGCACTGATGCAGAAGGTCCGCAGCACTTCGTCGCCGGCCGGATGGCCGAACGCGTCATTGATGCGCTTGAACCAGTCGAGGTCGATCAACGCAATGGAGCAGGGGTGCGTCAGCCGACGCGCGCGGACCACCTCATCCTCCAGCTTGCGCATGATGCTGCGTCGGTTGAGCGCACCGGTCAGTTCGTCGATCTCGGCCAGTTCCTCGATTCGTTGATAGGCCGTGCGCAACGCTTTGCTGCTTTGATAGAGTTGCTTGCGCAGGCCGCTGCCATACAAGCCGATGAAGGCGCACTGGCCGACCGTCGCGGTGAATGCCAGCATGACCGCGAGCCTTTCGACGAAACTGACTGCGGGCATCGGAATCGGCAGATCGCCGCTGAGGAATATCGGGATGATGCCGAGCGTCATCAGCGACCATGCGATCGCCGCCTGCCGCGGAGTCATTCGCAGCGTGCCAAACGAGAAGATCAAAAAGATGACGCAGAAAAACATGTAGCCGATCTGCGGCGCGGCGACCAGAAAGCAGAGCTGGATCGCGATGTTGGCCGCCATCTGCCACAGCGTCAGATAATGATCCTCGAAGCGGTCGTTGAACCGCATCTGGGACAGCGCCAGGAAACTCCCGGTGACAAGGCCGCCGCACAATGCGTAGACGGGCGGCATCCACCACGGAATGTTTCCCTCATAGGCGTGAAGCGAGATGATGAGCGTGGTGATGAGGTAACTGCCGAATTGAACCAGCAGGTTTCGTCGGCGATGCATCATCCGCCGCACCAGCACGTCCTCACCCAGCCCCGCCTTGACGGTGAACTCGGCGTCAGCCGTTCGGCTGCGAAGGGAGGGTGCGAAACTGCTCATAGGTTGCAATGGCTCGTCCGACGACCGCTGGCCATCCCTGTCGATGGCTCTTGGAAACCTAGTGGTGAAAGCCTTTAGGTTTGGTATCTTCGCAACCGCAAAAGCAGCGTTTCCGCACCTGTGGTTGTAGAGGCGGCATCGGGGCCGTTAATTCGGGTGCATCCTGGCAAAGCCGTCGAACCTTTGGCTTAGCGGAACGACAGAGCTGGAATGGTGATCGTGCGCAGGGGTGCCGGAGCCAGAGGAAATCGATCCCGATGCAAGATCCTGAAACCGGGCGTTCAGCTTCCGATCTGACGCTTCTGCTGCCGTGGCATGCTGCCGGCACGCTCTCTCCGGCACAAAGCCGTCGAATTGACCTGGCTTTGGATCGCAACAGCGCGCTGGCCCACGAATTTGCGAATATCGGTTGTGAGCGGGCCGAAATCATCGCGGGTCACGAAAGCCTTGGCGCCCCGTCACCGCGCACGCTGCTGGCCCTGTTCGCCGCGATCGATGCCGACGCAGCCGGTGAAATTTTTCGTTGAGTGAATTGAACGTCCGTTGTGCTGGCAGCGACAAACGGAACGTGGATGCTGAAAAGCCATCCAGCGGCCGCTCGACGCTCACACGCCCATGACCCCGGCGTCGATCCGGCTTGACCCGTCCGGTTGTCCCCCCGGGCGGGTCGTCCCGTTGTCATCTGATGGTCTTCCCACCGCCGGTCTTCAGATCGCTGCTCCGGGCAATTTTTTGGATTTGCCGCCGAAAGCCTGTGGACAAATTTAAGGGATCATTAACACTGATGGCTTATTAACAAATCCGATTCGTAAGGTTGCGTCGCGTCCGTTTTCTCTTATGCGGATATTTCCAATGCGCGCTTCCGACATTTCGCGTGGCCGACAGATTTTGACACGTTTTCTGGCGCTGGCCGAAGAACGGCTGGCCCACCTCACCGAACTCTATGAAACCGGGCGCTGGCAGCGCTATTTCACGCAAGCAGAGCTTCTCCAAAACGTTCGCGACGCCAACAAGGCTGTCGACGCCTGGACGTTGCTGGTTTCGACCGAGGCGCTGCCGAACAACCGGCCGGTCGATCTGGGCTGGTTGAACCACGGACGACCCCTGCCGCTGCGTCAGCATTTGCTGCCGGATATCGAGCACCGGCAATTATCGGCCCGCTTTACCGCACCCGCGCCCGCGCCTGACTTTGAAGCCGTCGCATTCAAGCCGCTGCCTGCTGTGGCGGAAGCGATCCGGATCGATCGGTTTCCGGCGATGGCGCAAATCGCCGCGATGCCTCCGGCGACGGTTGCCGCCGCACCCAAGCCCGCGGCGGATCCGCCGAAGCCGGCGCCATGGCAGAACTCGCTCGATTTCGCGCTGATGCGCGAGCGCTACCCGATCTTGCACAAGGCCGTTTGACTCAGCGGACGATATTGCCGGCCATCGCGATCTGCTGATAACGCGCCGAACTGTCCGGCGCGAGATCCGGCGTCATCGCCTTCGCATGATCCATGCCGACCACGGCGCCGCGCTTGCTGCCAGAAATCATGTTGGCATTGAGCAGCGCCGTGCCCGCGCCCGGTATGATCGACACGCCGATCCCGATAAAGGCATTTCGAATCACGTTGCCCGAAATCGCGACGTCGCGAAGATACTTGCCCCAGCCCGCCATGATGCCGAAGGCCGGTGCGTTTTCGATCACATTCCCGGTCACGGACGTATCGGCCTCGACATAGATGCCGATGCCGGCATCGTCGTCCGGCGCGGTGCCGATCGGCCGCTTCGGGATCAAGTTGCGGATCAGGTTGCCTTGCACGACGCTGAGCCGGCCGCCTTCGTTGAAGTTGCACACCGAGATGCCGACCGCCGCGCCGTCGACTGTGTTGTTGGCGATCACCGCGCCCTCGAAGGCGAACTCCGAATAGAGCGCGACTTCGCGCACGCCCGACACGCTGTTGCCGGTGATCTGGATGTTCGATGCGGAATTGCCGCGCACCGCCGAATAGTCGCAGTCGCGGATGCGATTGCCGCGCACGATGACATTGCCGGCGCGAAACGCGTTGATCGCGTTGCCGTGCTGCCCCGAACCGCCGGGACCGGCCTTGATGTCCTCGATGCGGTTGTCGATCACCAGCGTGCCGTCATCGCCGATCGCGGTGCGCAGAATTTCGATGCCGTTGTCGCTGGTGTCGCTGATCGTATTTTGCGAGACCACGAGGGCGAGCGCGTCGAAGGACACGATTCCGGTATTGGCGATTGCGGCGAGCCTATTGCCGCTGAGCGCGCCTGCGACTTTTTCGAGCCAGATGCCGTTGCCGCCGCTTTTCAGAATTTCGCAATCTGTGATGCGGACGTCCTTGCCCTGCAAGCAATGCACCAGGCCGCGCCGGTTTGGCAGGCGGATACCCCCGCCATCCAAACTGATGCCGGTGAGGTTAAGATAGCTCGCGCCTTCGCTGGCGATGAGCGATGGCCCGCTGCCCGTGTGGATGAGTTTCGTCGCCCCGCGCGTCCCGACAAGCTGCGCGCCGTTCGGCAGGTTCAGCGCACCGCTGCGATAGGCGCCAGCCGGCAGCGCGAGCGGAACGCCGGCGCGGGCTGCGTCGTCGATCGCTTTCTGGAGTAGGCGGGTCTGATCCTCGCTGCTGCCGGGCCGCACGCCATACTGCGTCGCATCGCGGCCGAGCGTCGACGTCAGCGGGGCGGCGCGCGCGGGCTCGTTTGCGACGGCCATGGCGCCAGCGGCGAAGGAAGCGGCTCCGATCATGCGGCGACGGTCGATATCCATGACGGCGCATCCTGCTGATGAGAAGTCAGAGGTAACGCAGAACGGCGGCGCAGGTGTGAAGCGCGCGGCGTTTGTTGCGGGTAGGGTTAACCGAACGTCCTGCGCCGCGCCGCCGCGATCATCTCCAGCAGCATCGCCTCGCCCGCATCGACCAGTTCTTCCATCGTGATGCGATGCGGACGTCCGTTGCGAAGATGCATGGCGGGACGCGCAACCAGCGGAACGTGGATGAAGGCCGCGAGGGCAGCGCCATCAGGAATGTCGCAAGCCTCGATCGCGCGCCAACTCAGATAATTGCAAAGATAACTGCCGGCGTCGCGCGACGTGCGCGCATCGATGCCGGTGGCGAGCGCCGACTGCAACAGGCGTGAGGTATGCGAGCCGAAGGCCAGCGCGTCATTGTCGCCGGCGATGGCGCGCTTGCGCACGCGGGTATGCGCAGCATCGGGCCATAATTGCGTCACGGCATTGCGGGCGCGCGTTTCGATGCGGAGATGTCGGGTGCGTTGCGCGAGACCGAACATCAGCAGCGCTTGTGGCCTGTGCTGATCGAGCAGCTTCGGCAGGTCGCGATCTACCGCACCGTAGCTGACATTGAACACGTAAGGGATCAGCGCGACATCCGCGAAAGCCGGACGGCGCAAGCGCGTCAGTCGTCGCACGAGTTCCTGCGTCGGATTGTAGGGCGCGCCGGGAAACGGGCCGAAGCCGGTGACGAGGATGCGGAGCGCGGCTCTCATGCCAACAGTCCCGCGATTTGCTCGGCCGCGATCGTCGGCGTTGCCTTGCCGTCGGCGACCTGAGCCTCGATTGCCTTGACCTTGGCGCGCACGGACGGATCGGCGCGCAGCCGCGCCATCAGGCGCTGCTCCAGCATGGTCCACATCCACTTGACCTGCTGTTCGCGGCGGCGCTGGGTGAAGTCGCCGGACGCATTCATCGCCGTGCGATGCGCCAAGATTTTTTGCCACAGCACGTCGAGACCTTTGCCTGTCAGCGCCGAATAGGTCTCGACCGGCGGATGCCAGTGCTCGGAACGCGGCGTCAAGATATGCAGCGCGCTGCGATAGTCGCCCGCTGTGATAGTGGCGCGCTTGAGATGGTCGCCGTCGGCCTTGTTGATCGCGATCATGTCGGCCAGTTCAATCAGGCCTTTCTTGATGCCTTGCAGTTCGTCGCCGCCGCCGGGCAGCATCAGCGCCAGAAAAAAATCGGTCATGTCGCAGACGGCGGTTTCGGACTGGCCGATACCGACTGTTTCCACGAGCACGACGTCGAAGCCTGCGGCCTCGCACAACAGCATGGCCTCGCGGGTCTTTGCCGCGACGCCGCCGAGCGTGCCGGCCGCCGGCGAGGGCCGGATAAAGGCCTGATCATTCGCGGAAAGATCGGCCATGCGCGTCTTGTCGCCGAGGATCGAGCCGCCGGTGCGCGCCGACGAGGGATCGACCGCGAGCACGGCGACCTTGTGGCCCTGGGCGATGATATAGATGCCGAGCGCGTCGATGGTGGTGGATTTGCCGACGCCGGGCGAGCCGGTGATGCCGACGCGGATGCCGTTGCCGGTGTGGGGCAAGAGCTTTTGCACGAGGTCGCGCGCCAGTGCCTGATGGTCAGCGCGGCGGCTTTCGACCAGCGTGATCGCGCGCGCGAGCGCGGCGCGGTTTCCGGCGAGAATCTCGCGAGCGAGCGTATCGATGTCGGGCACAGCGGGGGACGACGGCATCGCCTCGTTTACAACGAAGTCATGCCGTCGTCACCCGTCACCGCGGCTTTCCCCCGTTCATCGGTTTAGATGTCCGATCTGACGCTCGGCGAAAATCTTCAACGCAGGCAGATCATCCTGCACGACCGACCATACGAGGTCTGCTTTCGTCGAATGATATGCGTGGCGCAGGAGATTGCCAAAATCGACGATCTCCCGCCACGCGATCGTCGTGTCCCGCTGCCGGATGTCGTCAGGCAGTTGCCGCGAAGCCTCGCATATGATTTCGAGCAATCGTTCGGTGATAAGGCGCTTTGGTCTTTGCTCCAGAAAGTCGTCGCGAGACATGCCTGCCAGCGTCGCCGCGATCTCGTTGATCGCGTCGCGGATATCGACGAGCCGGTCGTCGACGCTTGGCGGCATCAGAAAACCTCCGTCACATCGTCCGCCATTCTTTCGGACATGCGCGGCGTCAACTCGCCGGGGGTCATGACGTGAGGCGCAAGCCCCGTCGCGTCCTCGCACAGACGCATCACGTTCCAGAGCTCGTTCCAGCCAAACCTTCTGGACGGATCGTGTTCGACCAGAATATCGAGATCGCTATCCGGCCGATGATCGCCGCGCACGCGCGAGCCAAACACCGCAAGGCGCGTGACGCCATAGGCGCGAATTTGCGGCTCCAGCACGCGCAGCTTCGCGATGATCCCATCCAACGAGATGTCTGTAACGGCGGTCATGCACGGATCATAACAGATCGGCCCGATCGCCGCAGCCTTCGGCTAGGAGTTTGCCGCGATCTTGAGCCGCTCGCGAATGAACCCGATCGCGGCATCGCGCGCGGCATCGCTGCCAAAATGCCGGGTCGGGACGATCATGACGACCGACGTCCCGACCCAGATCAGCAACAGATCCTGCGCGATCGTGAGTTCGGAGACCGCAGGCCAGCGCCACATCGATTCTGCAATCTGGCCCGTGAGGGTGACGCCCTCCGTATCGAATGTCGCGGTTTTCGGTCCGAAAGCGTTGAGCGTTCCATCGATGCTTTGAACGATGAAGCGGCGACGTATGACGACCAAAGCGATCACCGTCGCAGCGGCGCCGAGAAGAAAAGCAAGCAGCGTCAATTTGCCGATCAGGTCGGCATCGGCGGGATCTTCCGTCCAAGCTTGGCTGAGACGTCGGAAGATGAGAGCGCAAGGCACAGCGGCGAAAAAGGCCCCGGCGCAGATCGCGGTGCTGGTCCAGTCCGACTGCCGGCGGCCGACGATGTCGAAGTAGCGAGCATAGTCCGCGCGCGTCAGGGTCGCCTGCACGACGATCGTATCCGATCCATGCGTGGCCATAACGGGCGATGACCGCGGCGACTACTCCGCCGCCTCGCTGGCATGGCCCAATCGCGCGTTGAGCTTGCGGATCAGTTCCTCCGCCGCGTCGGCGATCACCGTGCCCGGCGGGAAGATCGCTTCCGCGCCCGCGGCATAGAGCGCGTCGTAATCCTGCGGCGGGACGACGCCGCCGATGATGATCATGATGTCCTCGCGGCCCTGCTTCTTCAGCGCGGCCTTGAGTTCAGGCACCGCCGTCAGATGCGCCGCCGCCAGCGACGAGACGCCGAGAATATGCACGTCGTTCTCGACTGCCTGCCGCGCCGCCTCGTCGGCGGTCGCGAACAGCGGCCCGATATCGACGTCGAAGCCGACATCGGCGAAGGCCGAGGCGATCACCTTCTGGCCGCGGTCATGGCCGTCCTGCCCGATTTTCGCGACGAGAATACGCGGGCGACGGCCCTCGGCGTCCTCGAAGGCGTCGATCAATTCCCCGACCTTGGCGACGCGATTGGACATGGTGGCGGCCTCTCGTTTGTAAACGCCGGTGATGGATTTGATCTCGGCACGGTGGCGGCCGAACACCTTTTCCATCGCGTCGCTGATTTCACCGACCGTGGCTTTCGCCCGCGCGGCGTCGATCGCCAGCGCCAGCAGATTGCCCGATCCCTCCGATGCCGAGCGCGTCAGCGCGTTCAACGCGGCATCGACATCGGCCTGATTGCGCTCGCCGCGCAGGCGTTTCAGCTTGTCGATCTGCAGGCGGCGGACGGTGGAGTTCTCCACCTTGAGCACGTCGAGCGCCTCTTCGTTGACCGGCTTGTACTTGTTGACGCCGATCACGGCCTGCTTGCCGGCGTCGATGCGCGCTTGCGTCTTCGCCGAGGCCTCCTCGATGCGCAACTTCGGCACGCCGGCCTCGATCGCTTTGGCCATGCCGCCGAGTTCTTCCACTTCCTGAATGTGGCCCCAGGCCTTCTTGGCAAGATCGTGCGTCAGCCGCTCGACGTAATAGGAGCCGCCCCACGGATCGATGATGCGGCTGGTCCCGCTCTCCTGTTGCAAGAACAACTGCGTGTTGCGGGCGATGCGCGCGGAGAAGTCGGTTGGCAGCGCCAAGGCCTCGTCGAGCGCATTGGTGTGCAGCGACTGGGTGTGGCCCTGCGTCGCGGCCATCGCCTCGATCGTCGTGCGCATCACGTTGTTGTAGACGTCCTGCGCGGTCAGCGACCAGCCGGACGTCTGACAATGCGTGCGCAGGCTGAGCGACTTCGGGTCTTTCGGATTGAACTGCGTGAGAAGTTTCGCCCACAGCAGCCGCGCGGCGCGCATCTTGGCGACTTCCATGAAGAAGTTCATGCCGATGGCCCAGAAGAACGACAATCTTGGCGCGAAGCGATCGACATCGATGCCGGCGGCGAGACCGGCGCGTAGATATTCGACGCCGTCGGCGAGCGTATAGGCGAGTTCGAGATCCTGCGTGGCGCCGGCTTCCTGCATGTGATAGCCGGAAATGCTGATCGAGTTGTATTTCGGCATCCGCTGCGAGGTGAAGGCGAAGATGTCCGAGATGATCCGCATCGAGGGCTTCGGCGGATAGATGTAGGTGTTGCGGACCATGAACTCCTTCAGAATGTCGTTCTGAATGGTGCCGGTCAGCTTCTCCGGCGGCACGCCCTGTTCTTCGGCGGCGGCGACATAGAGCGCGAGGATCGGCAGCACCGCGCCGTTCATCGTCATCGACACGCTCATCTGGTCCAATGGAATGCCGGCGAACAAGGTCCGCATGTCGTAGATGGAATCGATCGCGACGCCGGCCATGCCGACATCGCCGGAGACGCGCGGATGATCCGAGTCATAGCCGCGATGGGTGGCGAGATCGAAGGCGACCGAGAGGCCCTTCTGGCCGGCGGCGAGGTTGCGCCGATAAAAGGCGTTGGAATCCTCCGCCGTCGAGAAGCCGGCATATTGCCGGATCGTCCAGGGCTGGTTGACATACATGGTCGGGTAGGGGCCGCGCAAAAACGGCGCGATGCCGGGAAAAGTGTCGAGGAAGTCGATGCCGGCGAGATCGGCTTCGCTGTAGCCCGGCTTGACGAGAATGCCTTCGGGCGTGAGCCATGGCTCGGTTGTGCCGGCTGCAAGTGTGAGCGCAGCGGCATCGGAGGCGAAGGCAATGTCGGCGAAATCGGGGATGCGGGTCATGCGTAGAGTCCTCGAACAAAAAAGCCCCCCGCGCTCAATCCGGATATCATTCCGACAGCGGAAAAAAGCTCGTGAGAATTTATCGGCAGCACGCCGAGCGCAATCCAGCCCGGAATGATTGCATAGCCACTTATGAGACCAACGACAGGAATTGCAAACTGAGCAAGAATCCAATGACCACGTAGTGCCAGGGCTGTAAGAGGAAGTAGCAGCAGGGTAATAGGCGCGGCCAATATAGCTGCTAAAAGAAACGGTCCAAGAAGAAGTGGGAAAAGAATGATAAAAAGCAGTGAAAGCGGAAGCGTGATGACCAAACCGAGGAAGGTGCCAATGGCAGCCGCCACCAGCGTTGCCAGAGCGCCAAGCCCAAACAGTGCGGGAGCCGCCAACGAGTCACGAACTATTTGCCTGAAGGCGACCATCGTTAAATTATTCGTTTAGGTGTCGAGGAAATCAATGCCGGCGAGATCGGCTTCGCTACACCGTGGCTTGACGAGAATGCCTTCGGCGTGAGCCATGACTCGAGGTCTGGTGCGGCTGGGGAGGCGGCCGTGGTCGCAAAGGCAATGTCGGCGAAACCGGGAATGCAGGTCATGATGTAGCTGCCAACTGCCGTTGTTGAACACGGCGCTTGAGTTCATCTCTAACGTCCTTGAATTCACATTCCAAAAGATACCGCTTCACTTGTTCGTCAGTAATCCAGTCCAGCATGCAAATCCCAACGAACCGAAAAAAATTGATCTGGAGTTCGTAGAATGCTTTGGCGTGTAGCAAACCACGACCCAAACTAAGCCGACCACCATGCCATATTAATTGTGAGATCGGCTGATCGATTTCCGCTATCAGACGTTCGTAGCGCGCTGCAATTTCGACGTCGTCAAGTTTTGCTAAATCTCCACGAAGATTGATTCCGAAACGCATCGAAGTTCTCTCTGCTCACTCACGGTCCGGGTGCTGGCGGCTGACGATCTTCGCCATGTCTTCCGCGCTGTAATTCTCGGATGTCTTCTTGCTCGGAAAATTCGTGATGCTGCCGATCCAGGCGAGACGCGACTCGGTGCCGAACTGCAGCCGCGGCACGATATGGTCCGGCCGGTCGAACGTGCCGGTCATGATCTCGATGATCTCGCCGCCGATCTTGCGATAGCTCAAAGGCGTGCCGCAGGCGGCGCAGAAATCGCGCTCGGCGATGGTCGACGATTGGAACGACGCCGGCCTGGCCTTCGTCCATGTGAACTTGTCGAGCGGAATCTCGGCCAGCGACGCGAACGGCGCGCCGGTCGCCTTCTGGCACATCCGGCAATGGCAGATGCTGATGCGGCCGGGCGGCGCCGACGCGGCAAAACGGATCGCGCCGCATTGGCAGCCGCCGGTGAATGTCGCTATGCCCGCGCTGGCCATCTTCAGTCCATTCGCTTGTAGGCGCCTTGCAAAGTCTTCAACGCGTCGCCGCCGGCGACGATGAAGTCGGAGACGCCGGCCTCCCGGAACGCGGCTTCATGGTCGCCGGGTCGTCCTGCCAGATAGATATGCTTCGCTCCGGCGGCGTGAAGGGCTTTGGCGGCGTCGGCGGCTTTGGCTGCGTAGACCTTGTCGGACGAGCACAGGCAGACCAGCATTGCGCCGGAGGTTTTGCAGGCGTCGGCGAGGGCAGCGAATTCTTGCTTTACCTCTCCCATAGGGAGAGGTCGGTCCTGAGCCGAAGGCGAGGGACCGGGTGAGGGGATGTCACCCTGAACGGATGCCCCCTCACCCGACCGGCTTCGCTGCGCTTCGCCGGTCGACCTCTCCCCGGAGGGGAGAGGTGAAGAAAGAGCAGGCAGATATTCAACCGCCTCGATGCCGCCGGTCTCGAAGAAGCTTTTGGCGAAGGTCGCGCGCGCGGTGAAATCCGCCGGCGTGCCGAGATTGGCGAGGAACACCTTCGGCCGCGCGCCCTTGCGGGCGAGAAGGTGGTCGGACTTGTCGCGCAGCGCCTCGAACGGTTCGGCGAGCCGCATCGGCGTCAGCGGCGAGAACTTGATCTTCTGCTTGCCGTAGGGTTCGGCCGGCATCGGCTTGACCTTGAGCACCGTTGCGCGAGGCTCGTGCAGGTTGGGGAATTCGCTGGCGCCGGTCAGCACCTCGCGGCGCCTGGCGATGCTGGCCTGCCGCGCTGCGCGGGTCGCCGCGACTTTGGGCTGGATCACACCTTGTTCGAGCGCCGCGAACGCGCCGCCGGCTGTCTCCGTGGCCTGAAACAGCGCCCAAGCGGATGCGCAGAGTTCGTCCGTCAGCGTCTCGATGCCGCCGGAGCCGGCGGCGGGATCGGCGACCTTGGCGAGGTTGGATTCCTCCAGCAGCACGAGTTGCGTGTTGCGGGCGGCGCGGCGCGCGAAGCCATCGGGCAGGCCGAGCGCCAGCGTATGCGGCAGCACGGTGATGGCATTGGCCCCGGCAATGCCGGCGGAAAACGTCGCCAGCGTCGCGCGCAACATGTTCACATAAGGATCGCGCTGCGTCAGCATCCGCCACGCAGTTTCGGCGGCAATGAACAACGGCTTCGGCGCGAGGCCGCAGCTTTCCTCGACGCGCGCCCACAGCCGGCGCAGCGCGCGAAATTTCGCCATCGTCAGAAACTGGTCTGCGTCGGCGGAGAGCCGCGCGGAAATCAGTGCGCGCGCCTCGTCGAGCGGGACGCCGGCCCATTCGAGCACACGCAGATACAAGACGGCGACGCCGAGCACATAGGCCAGCTCCTGCGCTTCCGAGCCGCCGGCATCGTGGATGACGCGGCCGTCGGCCACGGCGAACGGACCCTTGAAGCCGGCATCCCTGAGCGGTGCGATCGTCTTGGCAAAGGTGGCGGCCAAGTCTTTCCAGTCATGCGAACTGGAGCCCCACATGGCGCAGGCCCCGATCGGGTCCAGCCCGAAGCGGATGTCGCATGTGGCGGGATCGAGATTGTTGGTCTTGATGTAATCGGCGATCCAGGTCGCGGCCATCCGCGACTCCGGTCCGATGTTGAGTTCGATGCCGATGCCGGCATCGATAAAGATGCCGTCGAGCAATGTCGCGATGGTCTCCGGCGACGCGGCCATGCCGAAGCCGCGCGCGCCGGTCGCGCCCGCGAACACCAGCGTAAGACCGGTCGCGCCGTTTTCGAGATCGTGCAGCGCCTGGGCGTTGGCGGCCTTGGCGTCCGGATGGTCGATGCGCTGCATCACCTGCCAAGGCGCGCCCGGCGCGCGGGCGGTGACTGGCGCTGTATCCTTCGCGCGGGGATAGAGCGGCGCGATCGCGAGCCCGTCATAGGTCTTGCCGACCAGCTTCTCGAACGGCGCGCCCTTCAGCACGCCGTCGACCAGCTTGCGCCAGTCGGCTTCGGTGGCGGGCGCGAAATCCGCTGCCAGTTTCAGATCGTCGATCGTGTCGGACATCGAAAAGGGTCACTCCCGGCAGCGCTGGTCATTGTATCTGTATTGATTGCGCCGGAAAATGCCACGGGCGGATCGCGATGCCAATATTTGATTAAGCGTTCAAGGAAATGAGGGCTGTTGTCATTCCGGGATGAACCACTCGTCGGCATAGCCGGCGTGTGGTTCAGGCCCGGAATCCATAACCCCTGTGCGGGAGTATGGATTCCGCGCTCGCTCGTCCGCTAAACATCGACGAAGCCGTCGATGTTTAGCGCGATCCGAGCGCCCCGGAATGACGAACGCTATTCCAGCTCCGGCAACTTCTCGATGCCGTCGGTCGAGAGCCGCGCCAAAGCCTCGGCGGGCGTACGGCCGCCGATCATCCGGTCCGGCGCGATCTCGCAGAGCGGCACCAGCACGAAGGCGCGCTCGAACATGCGTGGATGCGGCAGCGTCAGTTCCGGCTTGCCGATCGTCATGTCGTCGTAAGCGAGCATGTCGAGATCGAGCGGGCGCGGTCCCCAGCGTGTCTCGCTGGCGCGGTCGCGGCCGAATTTCTTCTCGATCTTGTGCAGCGTGAACAGCAGCGCGTGCGGATCGAGCGACGTGTCGATCGAGATGCAGGCATTGACGAAACGCGCCTGTTGCAACTCGCCCCATGGCGGCGTCGCATAATCCGACGAACGCGCATTCAGGCCCGCTTGCGTCATGCCGCAGATATTGGCGATCGCCTTGCGGAAGGTATCGCGCACATCGCCGACATTGCCGCCCAGCGCGATCAGAACGTCTGCCATCTCAGGGTGTCCGGTGGCGCGTCAGGACCACGCCGACATCGTCGAAGATCGCGGCGATCGGCGCATGCGGCTTGTGGACGGTGACTGTGACGGTCGTGATGCGATCGAATGTCGCGAGGATCGCATCGGCGACGGCTCCGGCGGCGCGCTCCAGCAGGCGGTAATTGACGTCGTTGAAGGCGGAGGTCGCGGTCGCCACGACGTCGGCATAGGAGACGGTATCGGCAAGACGGTCGGTCTTGGAAGACTCCGACAGGTCGATCATCAATTCAAGATCGATGACGAAGCGCTGACCGACGGCGGTTTCATGGGCCATCACGCCGTGGCGGGCATGGATCACGACGCCGGTGATGAAGATAGTGTCGCTCATGTCGCGTCCTCGATGGCGGCCTGCACGCGCAGGGCCTGCACGGTTTCCGCGACGTCATGCGCGCGGATGATGCGCGCGCCGCGCCGCGCGGCGAGAAGATGTGCCGCGAGCGAACCGCCGATGCGTTGCTGCGGCGGCGCGGGCGATACGCTGTCGATGAATGTCTTGCGCGACGCGCCGACCAGGATAGGCAAGCCAAAGTTTCGGAGGTCGTGCAGATGCGCCAGCGCGATCATGCTCTGTTGCGGCGTCTTGCCAAAGCCGATACCGGGATCGAGCACGATATTGGCTTCGGGAATGCCGGCTTTCGCTGCGATCTCCAGCGATCGCGCCAAGAATGACAGCATATCCTGGACGATATCAATGCCCGCATCGGCGGCATCGCGATTGTGCATGACGATAACTGGCGCGCCATGGTCGGCGACAACGCGCGCCATGTCGGGGTCGCGCTGCAGACCCCAAACGTCATTGGCGATGAGCGCGCCCTGATCGAGCGCCCACGCCGTGACGCTTGCCTTCATGCTGTCGATCGAGACCGGCGTGCCGAGCGCGACGACGTCGCGAAGGATCGGCCGCAAGCGCTGCATTTCATCGTCGGCGGAAACGGGCGTCGATCCATAGGGGCGGGTGGATTCCGCGCCGATGTCGAGAATGTCCGCGCCGTCGGCGATCATCCGCCGCGCCTGCGCGAGCGCGTCAACGGGAGAGAGAAACGCGCCGCCGTCGGAGAAGGAATCCGGCGTGACGTTGAGGACGCCCATCACCGCAGGCGCGCGCGCGTTCATCACGGACCGCAATAGCGGATGCAGCGCAGTATTTTCGGGAACTTTTCGCGTCGCAGCGCTCATCGCGCCGATGTGCGCGGTCCGGAAAGAGGAGTCAAGACGCTCCGTCACTGTAGGAGTCTGAGATCGTCATTGCGAGCGAGGATCGGTTCGGCTTCAGCCGAACTGATCCAAAGCGAAGCAATCCAGTCTTTTATACAGCAAAACAACCGGATTGCTTCGTTGTGACACGCCCTCGCAAGCGAGGACGCGTCGCGCCTCGCAATGACGGCCTCCTAATAAGTGATCTTCAACGGCAGTTTGCGCGCATGGGCGATCAGTTGCTCGATCGATTTTTCCGACGGAAGAACGCGCACCAGCTTCCGCGTGTCATTGGCCTTGCGCATCATTTCCGCAAGTTTCTGCGGATTGCGATGGGTCAGTTCACGCACAGTGGTGACGCCGGCGGCGCGAACCAGATCGGTCTTGCCCTTGCCCATGCCTTTGATCCGCATGAAGTTGGCGATGTTCGCCCATTCAAGGAATTGCTGTTCGGTATAGCCGGTCTGGGCTGCGAGCCCCTTGCGGCCCTTCACATGACGCGCGGCTTCGAGAAGGCCGGCGGTGGTGCGGATGCCGATCGATTTCAGCTTGGCGGCTGCGGCTACGGTCAACCCGTCGATGTCTGAGATAGGATAGGAGGCCATGATGCTCGATACGGAAATGTGCTGAAGCAAAGGTGCTGAAAACGACTCGGACGACGCGTGGATTTTCCGTATCAGGCGAACTGACTGAGGCCGGGCGTCTGCGCGATGATGTTGTCCATCTTCTCCGCCCCGATTTTGTCGCGGCCATATTTGAAAAGTTCACGTGCCACGCTCTGAATTTCGCCCATGCCGAGGCCGAGGCCCATCAATTTGGAACCGAGCGCCATGAGGCCGCCGCCCATCAGGCCGCCGAAACCACCGCCGCTATCGGCATCCGTCACGATGTCTTCGCCGCCGGGGATGGCGGCGATCAGCGAAGACACGTCATCGGCGGGGCCTTCGTTGCGGAGAAATCCGAGGATGATGCCGATGGTTTTTTCCGCCACGGCCTTGTCTAAGCCGGCCCTTGTCGCCAGCAAGTCAATCAACTCGTTCATAACGCCCCGCCTGCCGGCTTTTGCCAGATCATCGTTTGTGTTTTTATCTTGTTCTTCCGTGCGCTGAAACACAAGGAGAGTCCATCCATCGTCGAGTCGATCGCGTTGCAGTGTTGCATTGATGCAAGAGCAAGCCTGGACTTCTCTGCGAACTGTCGACGCTGCGACCTCATGCGGGGATGAAGGGCTTTCAGATACGAAGCAGTTTCCGGATCGTTTCGTTCAGCTTCAATTCGCGGCGCGGCGTGTTCATTCGCCGCAGGACTTGCTGTATGCTGCGCACGCTTCGCATTATTTTCGCGCCACCTGGATGATCTCATGACACCGACAGAGACCGTGACCGGCGATACCGACGACAAGATTTTCATCGGCAAGGGTGAGCAGCCGGCATGGCTGACGCTCGGGCTCGCCAATCGGCACGGCCTCGTGACCGGCGCGACCGGCACCGGCAAGACGGTATCGTTGCAAGTGATGGCGGAGGGTTTCGCGCGCGCAGGCGTGCCGGTATTTGCCGCTGATATCAAAGGCGATCTGTCCGGCATCTCGCAGCCCGGCGAGGCAAAGGACTTCATCACCAAGCGCGCGCAGGGCATGGGACTGTCATTCCAGCCTGACAGTTTTTCGACCGTGTTCTGGGATGTGTTCGGCGAGCAGGGCCACCCGGTCCGCGCCACCGTCTCCGAAATGGGACCGCTGCTGCTGTCGCGCATGCTCGATCTCAACGACGTGCAGGAAGGTGTGCTCAACGTGGCGTTCCGGATCGCCGACGAAGAAGGCATGGCATTGCTGGACTTCAAGGATCTGCGCGCGATCCTCGATGCGATCTCGCCGGTCAGCGCCAAGGCGATGGCTGACGATGAGAACGCCGAAGCGCTGATGGCGATCAAGCAGGCGGCGCAGAAGTTCGGGAATGTCACCAAGCAGACGGTCGGCACGATCCAGCGGCAGTTGCTTGTTCTGGAGAATCAGGGTGGTGCAAAATTCTTTGGCGAGCCGGCGCTGCTGTTGAAAGATTTCATCCGTACCGATCGCGACGGGCGCGGCTATGTCAACATCCTCGTCGCCGACAAATTGATGCAGAGCCCGCGGCTCTATGCGACGTTCCTGTTGTGGATGCTGTCCGAACTGTTCGAGGAATTGCCGGAAGCAGGCGATCCGCCGAAGCCGAAACTGGTCTTCTTCTTTGACGAGGCGCATCTGCTGTTCAACGATGCGCCGAAAGCGCTGATGGACAAGATCGAGCAAGTCGTTCGTTTGATCCGCTCCAAAGGCGTCGGCGTCTATTTCGTCACGCAAAATCCGATCGACGTTCCCGACAAGGTGCTCGCGCAGATGGGCAACCGCGTGCAGCACGCGCTCCGCGCGTTCACGCCACGCGACCAGAAAGCGATCAATGCGGCCGCGCAGACATTCCGGCCGAACCCGAAGCTCGATACGGCGCAGGTCATTACCGAACTCGGCAAGGGAGAAGCGCTGGTGTCGTTCCTCGAAGGCAACGGCACGCCGGCGATGGTCGAGCGCGTGATGATCCGGCCGCCGACCGGACGAATGGGGCCGATCACGCCGGAAGAGCGCAAGGCGATTCAGGATGCGAGCCCCGTGAAGGGCAAATACGATACCGAGATCGATTCCGAATCCGCCTATGAGATGCTGCACAAGCGCGTCGCGACGATCGCAGCACCGGCGGAAGGCGCCGGCGGTGGCATTCTCGGCCAGATCGGCGCACTTGCGGGAGCGGTGTTTGGCACGGCGCGTCCATCGGGCCAGCGGCTCTCGACCGGGCAATTGATCGCGCGCAATCTTGCGCGCTCCGTGACCGGCGCGGTCGTCGGCGGCGTTGCGGCCAAGGTCGGCAAATCGGTCGCGGGATCGATGGGCAGTTCGATCGGCCGCTCGATCATCCGCGGCACGCTCGGCGGTCTGCTACGGCGCTAGCGGCATGGATTTGACATTCTTCATTCTCTTGGCCGCGAGTTCGCGATACGAATGTCAAATCCAGAACGCCACGCGTTGTCTGAAATTGCGAGTGGTCGCTTGATGCTGACCATCGCAACGACGCCGCCGAAACGGCGTGCCAATATGCGAGTCCGGACCACCAGGCTTGCACCGCCGCATCGTTTTCAGTTAGACCGTGCCGGTGTTGGGCGAGATCGGCACAGCCTTGCCGCGGCGAAAGAGCGATGCAGCAAGAGATCAGCCCGTTAAGATATCCGTCTTTCCGCCAGCCCATCGATGTTCTGTTTCTGATCGCATGTCTGGCATTGACGGCTGTCGTGCTGGTCCCGGAAATAGCCGGCAACGGCAAGACCAAGGATTACCCGCTCTGGTTTCAAGCCGGGCAGCAAGTGCTGAAAGGCAGCGATCTTTATCCAGCCGATCCCAACGCCTATTTCGCGTTTCTCTACCCGCCGCTGACAGCCATCCTGCTCGCCGTCCCGAGTTGGTTCGGCAAGATTCCCTTGTATCTGGTGTTGAGCTTCGTCAATTGCGTGGCGTGGTGGATGACGGGACAGTTGTCGAATGCAATGGCCGGCTCCGGCCGGGTTGCAGGGCCGTGGCTCGCGGCATTGCCGGGCTTCGTCACTCTTTCGTTCGTGTTCGACATGTTTGATCTCGGCCAGCCGAACCTGGTCTTGCTGGCGATGATGCTCGGCGGTTTCTGGTTGATAGAACGCGGACGCCCCGTCGCCGCGGGCAGCTTGTTCGCGCTTGCGACCGCGATCAAGGTATTTCCCATCGCGGTGCTGCCGTATCTCCTATGGCGAAGGCGCTGGTTGTCGGCGGCAAGCATGGCGGCGTTCCTTGCCGTCTTTCTCGTCGTCCTGCCCGCACCGATTCGTGGCGGACAACGCACCCTCGACGAGCTGACGACATGGGCACGGGGCATGGTCGGCACGTCATCCGAAAAAGGCTTCGGCCAGCGTGAAACGCAGAACTGGTCGTGGGTCAATCAATCGATCATTGCCGTCACGCATCGGCTGGTGCGGCCGGTCAATTTCAATCAGGACGACGTCGGCAAGCCCGCGCAATATATGAACATCGCCGATGTCGATTACAAAACCGCGAACTGGATCGTGCTCGCGGTGTCTGGCTTGATCGGGTTCGGCTTTATCGCGGTCTTGCCATCGCGGGCACGGACGACGCCGCGGTCAACGGCAGACGAATTGGGAATTCTGTTTTGCCTGATGACGGTGGCGTCACCTTTGGCGCGGCAATACTATTTCATCTGGTTGTTCTTTCCCGTGACCGTCCTGATGCACCGCGCCGCGTTCGATCCGCGCAAAATGGTCCGGCAGGCCACGTGGGCCGTGCTGCTCGCTGCCGGCGCCTTCATGGTGCTGTCGCTGCCGGCGTTTCCGAAGATTTTTCAGGCGCTCGGCAACAACCTTGCGGCGACCGCAATTCTGATCGCCGCGCTGGCCTGGCATCTGCGTCATCCGCCGGAGGTTGATGCAAAGGCCGTCGTGACCTAGATTCAAATGCGGGCGTCATGCTTTGAAAGAATCCCAATGTCCATCAATTCGCAATTGCAGCCCGTCCTCGATCACATCGACGGCGATTCCGACCACGCGCTTGAGCGGCTGTTCGCGCTGCTGCGGATCAAGTCAATCTCGGCCGATCCGGCCTTCGCCGCGGATTGCAAACAGGCCGCCGACCATCTCGCCGCCGATATCGCGACGCTCGGATTCAAGACCGAGGTGCGTTCGACCAAGGGCCATCCGGCGATCGTCGGGAAATGTGCAAATGGAACCGGGCGGCCGCATGTGCTCTTCTACGGGCACTATGATGTGCAGCCGGTCGATCCGCTGAATCTGTGGCATCGTCCGCCCTTCGATCCAGTCGTGACGGGTCACGCTGACGGCCGCAAGATCATCGTCGCGCGCGGCGCGGAAGATGACAAAGGCCAGTTGATGACATTCGTCGAGGCCTGCCGTGCCTGGGTGGCGGTCACGGGATCATTGCCGCTCGACGTCACCATCGTGATTGAAGGCGAAGAAGAAGTCGGCTCGAAGAATTTCGTGCCGTTCCTTGAAGAGAACAAGGCAGACTTTGCGGCCGATTTTGCGTTGGTCTGCGACACCGGAATGTGGGATCCGACGACGCCTGCGATTACCACGTCGCTGCGCGGCCTTGTCTATGAAGAGGTGATCATCAGGGCCGCCAATCGCGACCTGCATTCCGGTATTTTCGGCGGCGGCGCGCAGAACCCGATCCGCGTGCTGACACGCATCCTCGGCGGACTCCATGACGACAATGGCCGCATTACCGTTTCCGGTTTTTATGACGGCGTGAAGGATCTGCCGCCGGATATTCTGGCGCAGTGGAAGGCGCTCAATCTCAGCGCCGAGTCATTCTTGAAACCGATCGGGCTCTCGGTCCCGGCCGGTGAAAAGGACCGTCTGCTGATCGAGCAGGTCTCGTCGCGCCCGACTTGCGATATCAACGGTATTGTCGGCGGCTATACCGGCGAAGGCTCCAAGACCGTGATCGCGGCGCAGGCGTCCGCGAAAGTATCGTTCCGGCTGGTAGAGGGACAAGACCCGGCGAAGATCCGCGCGGCGTTCCGCGCCTATGTCAGCGAGCGGCTGCCGGCGGATTGCTCCGCGGAATTTCTCGATCATTCGATGGCGCCGGCGATCGCGCTCGACTGGAACATGAAGCCGCTCGCCGCCGCCAAGCGCGCGCTGACCGACGAATGGGGCAAGGAAGCGCTGCTGGTCGGGTCCGGCGCATCAATTCCGATCGTCGCGGATTTCAAGCGCACGCTCGGGCTCGATACGGTGCTGATCGGTTTCGGGCTCGACGACGACAACATCCACTCGCCGAACGAAAAATATGATCTGACGAGCTTCCAGAAGGGCATCCGCTCATGGGCGCGGATTCTCGCGGCGCTGGCGGAGGCGTAGGTTTCAAAGTTCGTCATTCCGGGGCGTGATCCTGTCGGCGAAAGCCGACTGGATCGCGAGCCCGGAATCTATACGCCCGGCAGTGGTTATGGATTCCGGGCTCGCATGTTCTTCGCCAAAATTGACAGACGTCAATTTCATCTCGAACACGCGCCCCGGAATGACGAAAGCAAAAAACGCCGCCCGGAATTGAGCGGCGTTTTGGATAGGGTCGTGCAGAGGTTTATGGCGAGAGCCTATCGCAAGATGGCGAGCAAGCCAATGCAAAAGATCAGAGGTCGTCATTGCGAGGAGCTCGAGGGCGACGCGCAGCGTCTGCCCGAGAGCGACGAAGCAATCCAGTCTTAAGAACAGCTGGATTGCGATCGGCAAGCGCCGGTCGCAAGCCGACTCGCAATGACGAACTGCTCAGTTCTTGTAGCTGGGATCGATGCGGTCGAGCTTGCGCAAGAGCGGCGGCCAGACCAGCTTTGTGGAACGGGCTTCCGCGCGATGCGGGTTCGACAAGACAGCGGTGTTCTTATCGATCACGATCTGATCAACCGGGTAGGCGGTTGGCCCAAGCATGCGCGTGCGGACCTGCATGGTGCAGGCGCGCTCGAGATGGAACATGCGCTCGAAAGCCGACGCGACCGAGCGGCCGACCGTCAGCGTGCCATGGTTGCGCAGCAGCATGTGGTTCTTCTCGCCGATATCCTTTTGCAGGCGCGGGCGCTCGTCGTGATCGAGCGCGATCCCTTCATAGTCGTGATAGGCAAGATCGTGCGTGACGAGTTGCGCCGTCTGGTTCAGCGGCAGCAGTCCTTCCATGCAGCTCGCGACGGCGGTGCCATCCGGCGTGTGCAAATGGATCACGCAGCCGGCGTCTTCGCGGACTTCGTGGATCGCGGAATGGATCGTGAAGCCGGCCGGGTTGATGCTGTATTCGCTCTCGGTGAGCTGATTGCCGTCGAGATCGACCTTGACGAGGCTGGACGCGGTGATCTCGTCGAACATCAGGCCGTAGGGATTGATGAGAAAGTGATGCTCCGGGCCGGGCACGCGCGCGGAAATATGGGTATCGACGAGATCGTCCCAGCCGTAATAGGCAATCAGACGATAGCAGGCGGCAAGATCGACGCGCTGCTTCCACTCGGCATCGGTCATGTCGGTTGGAACGCTTTTACGAAGGGCTTCGGCTGGCGACATGGGGTTTCTCCTATTTTTGCTTTTGACGAAACGGCGTTATTTGTCGCCGCGGTTGGCCGCAGGTGGAGTTGATTTCTCGAGGACCGGGGGCCAGTTGAAGACGCGGCCGTGGCGATGGATGCGCCACATAACGAACGACCCGAGCAACGGCGCGCCGATGAGTGCGGCGAGTCGACCAATTAGCATGACGGCGAGATCATTTGTCATCGGACAGTCTCGACATGACAAGTTGTGCAGACAAATGTAATGCGATGCCGACGCACATGCAAATCAATGCAAATTTTGTGAGTTGATCAACGGGAACCGACCGCGGCGAAATCCCGAGGATCACAGAGGCCACTGGCGCAATCACGCCCGCCGCCAATAGTGTTGCGGATAAGCCGTTGAGCCAATTCGCAAACAGTTTCAATCCTTCGTTGCGAACCAGATTGTTCGTGAGTTCCCTTTATCAGGGCGCCGGGATCGCCAGCAGGCTGGAGATGCTGCGGCCGCGGATGTCATAAACCCGCGCGAACACGACGTCGTCGCGCTTGATTTCGGCGATCACCGGCGCGGTCAAGCCCTTGCAATAGAATTCGCCGAGTGTCATCGCGAAGTCTGCCGCGTGGCTGTCCCAGCCGATCGTGAAATCGGGACCGAGCGCCACTTGCGCCGGGCGCTGCGGACCGCAAACGGCGACCTTCCATTTTCGACCATGCGGCGGATGTTCCTGCCGTTCGTCGATCTCCTCGCGGAGCGCGTCCGAGGCCTGTTTCAGAGCCAGGCCCCAGTAATCCAGCATGAAGAAATTGTCGGCGTAGCGGACTGTCCCGGCGATATAGTTGAAATGGGTGTACTGATAGGGGTGAAGCCGGATCATTTCGGCGGCCGGCAACATAAGCCCGAACGAGAACACGGCGACGGCGGCAGCCTGCGCGCCGCGATGATTGACGCGCAGCCAGTCGATCAACTTCGCGAAGGCAACGCCGGCCAGCACCGTCATCGGCGGCACCACGAAGATGAAATGCCGGATCCCGTTATAAAGCGCCGGGCGCTTCACCATCGCAATCATCAGCGGTAAGGTCGCGGCGAGCGTGAGCATCAATAAAATCGTCTTCTGCCGCGGTGCGACATCCTTGCGCGGCAGCGCCATCAGCGTGATCGCGACACCGCCTGCGAGCAACGCCAGCAGCAATTCGGGCAATTGCAGCGCGAACAGCGTCGGCAGGTATGACCACGGCATGTCGGGCACCGACACCAGCGCGCCGTCGAACATCTCCTTCCATGGCTTCTCGAAGAAGTGCGAGAAGTAGGTCAGCGCGCGCAGCGGATTGGCCGGCTCCATGATCGACCAGGGCCAAATGAGGCCCATGATGAGGTATCCGAAGATCAGTCCGGGGATCAGCACGTAGAGCGTGTGCGCGAACCGGCGCGCCGCTTCGCGGGGCCCCTGGTGACGCACGTCGTCGATCAGCAGCGGCATGAACCCGACAACGGCATAGATCAACGACAACCCGCCGAGAATGCGGCAACCGATCGCCAGACCTGCGCCGATGCCGACGATCAGAATCGTGCGCGGCGATGGCGCGGGATATTCCTGCGCGAGGCGGACGAGGCCAAGCATCAGCACCATCATCGCGACCGCGAAAGGTGCGTCTTTCGGGTTCATGAACATGTGCCCGTAGAATGTCGGGCACAGCGCCAGCAAAGCGATCGTCGCAAGGCCGGCCACCGGGCCGCCGACGCGGCGCGCCACGCGCCATGTCACGCCGAGGCCGATGATACCGACGATCGCACCGAGCAAGCGGCGGGTCTCGAACAGTTCGAGCGGGATGACCTTGTGCATCAGCGCAGCGGCCATGTCGAAACCGCCGCCGTACATATAGAGATTGGCGAAGGACAGCGCATCCGTGTTGTGAAAACCGGAGCCGAACATCTTCAGCAACAGGTCGGCATATTCGGCGTGGGTGTAATCATCCCATCCGAGGCCGTAATCCTTGAACGTGAAACTTGCGATCACGCTGACCGCAACCAGGATGGCAACGGCGAGATCGTCGCAAGTCCGCTCCATCGTGCGCCGGACTGGCACATCAATGACCGAAGTCGTTATCGATGACATGATTTAGCTCAGCGTCCCAGTGGCCCGACGTTATCGCCTTGGGCCATTCCCCGGCATCTGTATAACGCGTTTCAGGTTCCGAGTAATATCGAAATTATGGCGCAATTCTTCTAACGCATTGCAATAATTGCGGCATTGCGAAGATTAAGTTTATGAAAATCGCCCGGCGTTCACGCCGTATACAGGTTGCAAATTCCATTGCCACCTTTCTGTAGCCGGCCTGCACAGGGGACGGACTCACGCAATCTGCAATTGGCGGTTGGCGATCCCGACAATATGACGTTATCGTGGCACGAGCTGCAGCGTCGTCGGTTGCGACGTGATGCGTGGAGTTTTCGATGATAATGCTTCTGATGACTGCAATCGGTTCGCTTGTTGCGGGCATCCTGGCGATCCTTTACGGCATCCCGGTCAAGGAGTTCAGCTTCGGCAACACGATCATTCTGGCCGGCGTGATCGCGGTCTGCACCGGGCTCGTCCTTTTCGGGCTGTGGATCGCAACGCGCGAGATGCGGGCGATTGCGCGACGGATTGCCGCGCCTGCGTCGGCCGGGTTGCATGAACCGAGCCTGCCCGAACTCGGAGCGGCGACTGTGCCGTCGTCACGACCGATCCCGCACGAACCTGTCGTCGCCGTGCCGCCGCCGGTAATCGCGCCGGCGCCGCCGACCTATCCGCCGCTCCAGCAGACCGATATCGAGGACCGTCCGCCGCCGCCCGACCTCGCGCCAACCCCGGTGGCTGCGCCCGAACCGCCGCAGAAACCGCGGCGCAATCTGCTGTTCGAATCGTCTGTCCGCAAGGAGCGCTCCACGGCGGCGACAAGCGACGCGGCGCCGTCAAGCGAGGCTCCGCAGCGCACCATGTTCGAGGACCCGATCGCGCAGCGCGGGGCTGATCGTGCCGAGCGGCTGCAACGTGCGCGCTCGCCATCGACGTTTGCCGAGCCCGCGCCGAGCGCGCAGCCGGAGATTACGGTGTTGAAATCCGGCGTTGTCGACGGCATGTCCTACTCGCTGTATTCCGACGGCTCGATCGAGGCGCAGATGCCGGAAGGCATGATGCGCTTCGCATCGATCGACGAGTTGCGATCGCATCTCGACCAGCGCGAAGCCTGAGCCCGTCATGAGCGACGTCGCCGCCAAGACCACGATCGAACTCACGGTCAGCATCGTGTCGGCCTATCTCGGCACCAATCCCGTTCCCGCGACGGAAATCCCGTCCCTGATCGCGCAAGTCCATGCGGCGCTGTCGCGGCTCTCGGGCGGTAAGATCGAGGCGGTCGCGCCGGAGGCCGCGAAACCGGCGGTCTCGATCAAGAAGTCGGTCACGTCTGATTATCTGGTCTGTCTCGAAGACGGCAAACGCTTCAAATCGCTGAAGCGTCATCTGCGCACGCAATACGGCATGACGCCGGAGCAGTATCGCGACAAATGGAGCCTGCCGCCGGATTACCCGATGGTCGCGCCGAATTATGCGGTCGCGCGCTCGAACCTCGCCAAGAAGATGGGGCTCGGCCAGCAACGCCGGCGCCGAAACAAATAAGAATTTTAACCTAGGAATAATTGACTAACATCGTTCTTGAGTCTAGGGTGAGGACATTAGTCCTTCTCTGGAGACGCGCATGACCTCGTCCGCATCCGCCCGCCGCCGCAAGCCGGCCCGTCACGACAGTCTCATCGACGCGCTTCGCGCGCAACATCTCGACGTGTCGCGCCGCGCCGTTCTGACCGATGACGGTCTCGTCAGCGTCCTCGTCAATGACAGCGAAAGCCCGCTGGCCTGGCTGGCGCGGCGCAAGGGCCGCGACGGACGCGCGATGATTTCGGCCGACCAGTTTCTGGCCGGCGAACGGCTGCGCGCCGAATTCACCCGCGCCCAAATGTCGCCGCGCGTGACGTCGCGCTGGGACGCGCCGAGCGGACGCTCGTCCGGCGGTGGCGCGGGCGAGATGACCGACCTGATCGTGGCGTCGCGCCAGCGCATGCAGCAGGCGATGACGGCGTGCGGGCCGGAATTTTCCGGACTGTTGATTGATGTGTGCTGCTTCCTGCGCGGTCTGGAAGACGTCGAACGCGAACGGGGCTGGCCGCCGCGCTCCGGAAAGATCGTGCTGCAACTGGCGCTGGATCGCCTCGCGCGGCATTACGGGCTGGCGGCGGAGGCAAGGGGCAAGGACAGCGGGCGGGTGAGGGTGTGGACGGGATGAAGCTGATTGAGTTCAGGGAATCGCGCCGAATATCCGCTCGTCCCCGCGGACATGGGAACCCGGACTTTGCCAAGCAAACCGCGTCGCTCTGGATTCCCGCTTGCGCGCGAATGAGCGGCGGTTGTTTCAACGACAGTAAATCCAACTCCGGTTCCGAGCGCTCCGGAATGACAGCTCCGGCGTGTACTCACAAATCGAGGTTTGAGCGCGGCTTGGACCATATCCGGACACGGCATAATGACGATTTAACGAAAGCTGACGGCGACTTTTGGTCAATAAAAAAGGGCGGCTGAAAGCCGCCCTCAAGGGATAGTCGTGCCAAACAGAATGTCGACGACACGATGCGCTGGCGATTTTGTCGACTATGCCTTCAACTCCTTTGAGATGCGCTTGGTAATGGCGACGTGCTCTTTGAAGGTCGCCAGCGCGAGCATCGCAAGGTGGCGTCCCTGATCTTCCGCCATGTTGCTTTTGTCCGGGACGGAGTGGCTCAGATAGGCCATCGCCCAATCGCGCAAGTTCTCATGGTTTTCGAGTTGCGCGGTGATGTAGGCCTGATCGAACGCAACGCCTTTGGCGGCGTTTTTGATCTTCTCCAGCGTCGCTTTCGCCTTGGCATCCATCTCCGGAACCGGTGTTCCAAGTTCCTTGAGAACCGCCGTTACAGACTTGGCCTCTTCAAGCTCAAACCCGGCAAACTCTTTGGCGTCAGCCTGGGTGGCGCGTTCGACCGCTATCTCACTCGTCACCAGCGAAAGTTCGGCCGGCCCGATCACGCCCATCCGAAATTCCATTTCGTTCTTGGGTTTAGCCATCGGCTTTGCGGCATCTCCCGCTGGCGAGACGGGTTGCGGCGATTGCGCCATCACGGCGGGCGCCGCTGCTATTGTGCCCAAAGCGATGAGGACTGAACGTCGATGCATGAAATCTCCTGCTGTTCTCGAATGAGGACGTGGCAGCAAGAAACAAAAACATCGAAAGTTGCTAACGCTCCACGGTTGGCTGCAACACGAGTTGGTGATCGGCTCGATTGCGGATGAGTAGCGATCTCATCAGCGGACCCACCGTTACGCGCTTATGAGTCCACGTCCTGGTTCGCCGCGGCCAGCGCTTCCGTCGCATCCTTGCGGATGCGTTCCACCATCGCGCGCAGGCCGTTGGAGCGTTGCGGCGTCAAATGTTCCTTAAAGCCAAGTTCGTTGAATACGGCGATCGCGTCGGTTTCGAGAATGTCGTTCGGCGTACGGTCCGAATACAGCGTCAGCAGGATCGCGATCAGGCCGCGCACGATGTGCGCATCGCTGTCGCCGAGATAGCTCAGCACGGCGTCGTTGTCGTCGCGCCGCGCGAGTTTGCGTGACAGCCAGACCTGGCTGGCGCAACCATTGACTTTATTGATTGCGTTGTGATCCGCGTCCGGCATCGGCGCGAGCGTTCGGCCGAGTTCGATCAAATAGCGATAGCGATCGTCCCAGTCTTCCAGAAGTTCAAAATTGTCCTTGATCTCGTCAATCGTCGTCATGCAGCGGTCCTTTGCCGGCTTTATATAAGCGGAACAGGCGGCGAATGCGACTGCAACGCCGGCGGAGTTCCGGAAAGAATGTCGCCGGCCTGAAAAGCACCACGGTCGTCGTTGCGAGGAGACGCCGGTCTTCGTTTCCGAAGCCACAGGCTTTGACGAAGCAATCCGGTTCTTCGCTCCTTGACGTACTGCAAGAGCTGGATTGCTTCGTCGCCTTCGGTTTTCAAGGGCGAAAACCTCCGCGCCTCGCAATCACGCGCTTACTTCACTGCCGCATCCGCCGACATTGCGGCCGGCGCCGTCCACGGGGCCTGGAGATCGTCGAGCGTCAGCGTCTCGGGCGCATCCTGCGTCGCGCGTTCGACGGCGTCGAGTTCGTGCGTCTCGGTCGCGGCGATCGAGCCCGTATGATCCGGCGGCTTTTTGTCGGTGATGATCTTGTAGAGTTTCTTCGCGCCGTCCTGTGCGCGCTGGCCGATCGCGGTGGCGGCCTTGCCGCCGATCTCGCAGGTGCCGGGCTGTCGGGCGCAGAACTGGCTCATGTCGGAGACGGCTGCGGAGGCCGCCGAAATCGCCTCGGTCGCACCGATCTGCGGCGCGGCCTTGTCAGTCTCCGGCGTATGGTCGCGCGGCAGCAGGACCAGAACCAGCCCCAACCAGAACGCTACCCGCAGCAAGAAAAACATGTCGTGCCCCCTGAATCCGTCAGGCTCCTTGCGATTGCATTTGCTTGTCTCGTCACTAGCAGCGCTTCCATGAACCGGATGTCACTGCGTTGCGTTCAAGTCGTCGAAAATCGTCGGAAAATCCGATGCGATGGAATCGACGTAAATTTTCCGTTGATGCAGTTGCCGCGGTCATCATTCGGAAACCATCGCGCATCGGCTGCGGAAAGGTCGCGTTCACCATTCGCGGCGATGCACGCATTGCGCGACGCGGTTTAGTGTTCGCTTAAGGCGGCTCTGACAGGTTAAGCCAACGAATAAAGGAGGCGTAGCGGCGCGTCGCAAGACGATCAGGCCGAAGCGCGATTGCCCGTGACAGTGTTGAGTATCATTCGCGACTGCCTCGATCCGCTGCTGCATCCCTCCGCGCGGTGCGATGCGCTGACGGCCGCGCGCCATCGCGCGTTCATGGGACCGCGGCTGCTCGGCAGCCTCGCGGCGTTTGCGGCGTTTCCCGTCTATCTGGCGCTGCGCGGTGCGCCGAGCGCGCTGGAAGTGCTCGCTTTTGCATGGCTGATCGCGCCGATCCTGCTGTCATATTTTCTGTCGCGCACCGGCCGCTACGAAAGCGCGCATATGCTGTCGTCGCTGGCGCTGGCGGGCCTGGTGATGACGGTGGCGGCCACCACCGGCGGCATCGTTTCCTTTGCCGCGATCTGGCTCGTGATCCTGCCGCTCGAAGCCGCCCTGTCGGCGTCGCGGCGTCTCGTCGGCTTTGCCTCGATCCTGGCGCTCGCCTGCATCGGCGCGTTGATCGCGGTGACGTCGTTCGATATGCTGCCGGCGATTCAGGTGTCGCCGCTGGCCCATCATGTTTATGTGGCGTTCGGCATCGTCTCCGCGACGATCTATGCCGCGGGCCTCGCCTTCAGCGTTGAATCGCTGGCGCGCACCAGCGTCGCCTTGCTCAACTCGGAAGAAGATCGCTATCGTCTTCTGGCGCGCAATATGAGCGATGTCATTTCGCGGCATCATCGCAACGGCGCGGTGCAGTTCGTGTCGCCCGCGATCGAGACGCTGCTCGGCACGCCGTCGAATCATCTGCTCGGCCACGGCCTGTTCGATCGCGTTCATGTCGCCGATCGTCCGGCCTATCTCACCGCGTTGTCGGATGCCGCGCGCGGCAGCGGCGAATGCAGCGTCGAATTCCGCTTGCGCCACGACGGCGTTCGGATCGAGCGGGGCCGTCCTGCAATCGTGACGTTCGTCTGGATCGAGATGCGCTGCCGCACGCTCGACGCGGAGAATCCCGAGGGTGAAGTCGTCGCCGTGATGCGCGACGTCACCGAGCGCAAGACCCAGGAAGCGGCGCTGGACAGCGCGCGCGCCGAGGCCGAGCGCGCCGACGCCGCCAAAAGCCGATTCCTCGCGACCATGAGCCATGAGTTGCGCACGCCGCTGAATGCGATCATCGGATTTTCCGAAATGATCGTGCAGGAAGAGGCGCTGCGGGTCGATGCCGTCAAGCGTCGGGAGTATGCCCAGCTCATCAACGATTCCGGCCAGCATCTGCTGTCGGTCGTCAACGGAATCCTCGACATGTCGAAGATGGAGACCGGCAATTTCGAGATCTTGCCGGAGCCCTTCGCGCCGCGGCCGGCGCTTATCAACTGCTGCAATCTGCTGGCACTGAAAGCGCGCGAGAACGGCATCGATCTCGTGACCCGTGCGCCCGAAACGCTGCCCGATATCAACGGCGATCTGCGCGCGTTCAAGCAGATCGTCATCAACCTCGTCTCGAACGCGATCAAGTTCACCGAGCGCGGCGGCACCGTCACGGTGTCGGCGGAGATCGATGCCGCGCGCCTGATCCTGCGCATCGCCGATAACGGCGTCGGCATTGCGCCGGACGATCTCAAGCGCATCGGCGATCCGTTCTTTCAGGCCGGCAAGACCTATCAGCGCCGCCACGAGGGCACGGGGCTGGGCCTGTCGATCGTCAAGAGCCTCGTCGGATTGCACGGCGGCGATATGATCGTGCAGAGTCGCCTGGACGAAGGCACCACGATCACCATCGCATTGCCGGTCGATTTCACGCCGCCTTCGCCGGTCAGCAATATCGCGACCTTGACCCCGGCGCTGCGTCTTGCGGCCAACCATCAGGTGAAGAAGAGTGCCTAAAGCCATTACCTCCCTGTCTGGCAAGCCGCGTCGTCGCGGCAAGGATGCGGTCGCCATCGAGGCGTCCGCCGAGCGCGGCCTCGTGATGCGCGTGCTGCTGTACAGCCCCAAGGATCTCGTCGCGGGATTGGTGGCGTTCGCGGCGGTCAGCGCGATCATTTCCAATGCGATCTTCATGCAGGCGGGGCGGCATCCGTCGCCGATGTTTGGCTCGACGGTGGTGATGCCGCTGGTGTCGCAGCCGGTGGTCAATCCGTTGCCGCGTCCGCGCCCGCTTGATGCGACGCGCCCGGCCGACAAGACGCTCGATGCAAGCCTGCTGGAAGGCAAGGCCGTGGAGACCAAACCGCGCAGCGAGCCGGCCGCAAAGCCCGCCCCTGCCGCCGCGCCGCGCGCGGTCTCGTCGCCGGCGCGCGATCCGGTCGGCGATCTCATCAACAACACGCGCCGGATCTCCGCCGTGCAGCGTGCGCTCACCGAATATGGCTATGGCCAGTTGAAAACGACGGGGACGATCGGTCCCGAGACGCAGGCGGCGATTCAGAAATTCGAGCGCGAGCGCAAGATGCCGGTGACAGGGAAGTTGTCCGAGGGCCTGGTGCGTGAGCTGGCGGCCGTGACCGGCAAGGCGATCGATTAGCAGCGGAGTTCGCGTGCCCCGGTTCTGCGAAGCAACACTGCGTGCTGCTTCGTGCACGGGACAGAATAAACGCCGGCTGGGACTAATCGCTCACTCTGGCATCCATCGCGGCCACCGTCTATCTTCCCGCTGATGCGGTTGAAATCATCGATATGGGTCGCGGCGTATCTGCGCCGCTGTCAGAGCGAAGGCGTTTTCGGGGCTGTGCGCAAGCGCGGCGCGGAGGAGGCGGGCGCGGTGTTCGTCAAGCTTGCGCTGATGAATGGCGATGCGATTCTTTATACGCCGGCGCCGATGTCGTTTTATGAGGACTCGCGGCCGGAGGAGCGCGTGTTCGCGGCGTCGCCGCCGCAGCCCGCCGCCGAGCCCTTGATCGAGGAGCGCATCGCGCGCGAGATGAAGTTCGATCCCGACGCCTGGATCGTCGAGATCGAGGACAAGGCCGGCCGGCATTTTCTTGACGTCGTGAAGGGGTAGGCGCTGTCACGACCCCTGCGACGACTTCGGGATCGCGACGGTGCTGACCGACGGCACGGCCGGCCGCGCCTGCGGTGACGTCGCGCGGACGCGCCCGCGGTCGTCGTCATAGAGCGACGACTTGTACCTGGCGCGGGTGCTGGCCATCGACGCACCACGCCAGACGGCGAGCATGATCAGGGACGCGCGCTCGCTCAGCACATCGTAGAAGCGCGCGAGGCGATAGACGTTCTGGACGGACTGCCCGAAGGCCGGATCAAGAAACAGCAGAACGCGCTGAAAGACATCGGCATGCATGCCGAGCGCTTTCAGCGCGCAAGCGAGAGGTTCGCGGCCGGCATCTGCAACCACGTCTGCGGTGATTCCGGCCGGCAGCATCAGCGCGGCGGCGAGTTCACGCGTGAACGCTTCGGTATCCGCCGCGAAGGCCGCGGCCTCGAGCGCCGCGATGGCGCGTGCCGCGCGGCTCTCGAGAATGCGCGCGGAAGGTTTCAGCGGCGTGCTGAGAAGATTGACCAGGATCAAGCCGCGCTCGCTGCGGTTGGCGGCAAAGAACATCGCACTGATGTCGGCGGCGTCCTTCGGCTCCATCGTCATGGTCGATGCGGCGCGCAATTGCGCGTCGGTCGGCGGGCGTCGGATCGGCGGCGCGGTTTCCGCAACGACGCTGGCGGCGAGCGGCAAGGGCGCATCCGACCGCACCGGCGACAGCATCAACTGGTGCAGGATCGCAGGCGGCGTGTGCGGATAGATCGACAGCCGCGCGCGCACGGCGGCGCGGGTCGCGTCGTCGACATGGTCGATCAGACGCGAGGCCAGTTCGACGAATTGCTGCTCCTCATCGGCGGTGTGCGCGGTCGCCTGCACATAGAGATCCGTCAGAACGCGCAGCAATGTCGGGCGGACATCGACGCCCTCGCGCCGCGACAATGTCATCAGCCCGTCGAAGCCTGGAAATGCGGAAGATGTACTCATGATTTTGGGATACGCAGCAGCCGAAGGACGATGATCGGAAATCGTTCCCGAAAATACGCGGCTTGGTTTTAAGGACGCGTTAAGGACAACAGTTCCTGAAGAAAAACTTGCGGACTGGTTGATCTCGCGCGCGCGCCGCGCCGCATTAAGCGCCCATTAACCATGGCCGTACTTAATTGCCCTCGCGCCGCCCTATTTCGGGTTACGCGGCGTGGAGAGAACGAGATGGGCACCATCATTGCATTCCCGATTGCTGCGGCGACGCCGCGCACGGGCACCTCGATCGCCCCGCGGACGGGCGGCGTCGGACTCAAGATGGGACAGGTGGTCATCCTTCCCGTCGTCCGCATCGAGCGGCAGACCGACGAGACCAATGGCAGCGGACCCGAAGAAGGTGCGGCGCCCGGTCGTCGCCGCAAGCGCCGCGCGCGGTCGTAAGCCGACGTGATGAGGACGCGCCCGCTAATCTTGCTGGCGCTGCTGACAAGCGGTGTCCTCGGCGGCTGTGCCAGCGGCGATTTCGGCCGCGTGCGCCGCGAGGCCAGGAATGACGATATGCATCGCTGGATCGGCACCGAGGCCACCGGCAGCGTCGGCCTCGCCGCCTCGCAATTTCAACTCACCGACAAGGAGCGCCAGCTTCGCGACGAAGCCGTTCCGCTGATCCAGCCGCCGCATTCGCGCCCGGCGTGGAAGACGGTGTTCGGCGAATACAAGCCGTTGCCGTCACCGTGGCGGCAGGACGTGATCTTCGATCGCACCGCCTATGGCCGCATGCTGATCGACGAGCCGCATCGCTCGCACACCTCGCGCTATTCGCAACTGATGGACGACGTGCGCGACGACCTCGTCCGTTTCGATCCGTTCTATGCCGTGGCCGAGCGCGTGCTCGAACTCGACAAGAAGCGCAATGCAAGTCTCAAGGTTGTTTCTGAATTGTCGCCTGCGGAACGCGGCGATGCGCTGGCGCGGATGGATGAAAACGCGCTGATCGTGCAGTGGGTGCAGCAATGCCTGCATCGCCGCGTCGCATCCTATCGCTGGGCGCTGGAGCGGCTGGTGATCCACGCGCCCGACGGCATGGCGGCCAATGCCGATATGCTGATCGGCGAACTCGCCGCACGCGCCGACAACCCGCCGGTGATTTTCCAGTCGGTCCTCGGCAAGGCGGTGGTGTCGAAAGGGTAGGGCGAGGTTGCACCGGGAGCTTCCGACGCCCCTTCATTTGTTATAGACACGCTGCTATATACGGATACATCGAAAGATATACAGGACCATCATGGCCTTCCATATCAAGAATCCTCAGACCGACGCGCTCGCCCGCAAGGTCGCAGCACTTAAAAGGACCGGCCTGACCGAAACCATTCATATTGCGCTGACTCATGAACTCGAGCGCGAGCGGGGGAAGCCGTCTTTGGTCGATCTCGGCGTTCGGTTCTGCCGGGATCTGCGCAGCCGAGGCAAGCCGGCCGAGGGCAAGCCGGCCGACAAGGCGTTCCGCGACAGTCTTTACGAGGAGGCCTGATGTTCATCGACGCCTCGGCGTTGACAGCCCTCTTGACCGACGAGAACGAGGCCCGCGAGCTTTTGGCGCGCCTGCAGCAGACCGGAACCCGGCTGACCTCGCCGCTCGCAATCTGGGAGGCGGCGATTGCTGTGGCGCGCGTGCTTCATTTTCCCGTCGCAGAAGCGGTGGACGCCGTCGAAAGCTATCTCGCTTTGATGGACATCACCGTCGTTGCGGTGCCGCCCGAGACAGCCCGCTTGTCGCTGGACGCCTTCGAGCGTTTCGGCAAGGGCCGCCACCCGGCGCGGCTTAATTTCGGCGACTGCTTCGCATATGCCTGCGCGCGGCATTTTGGCCTGCCCTTGATGTTTAAGGGCGCCGATTTTCCGCAAACCGATATTGAGGCGGCCTGAGGTGCTGCGTCAGCAATCAGCTACCGCTTCGCCTGCGGGCTCGGCGCGGGCGGCTCGGTCTGCACCTTGCAGGTTGCGGCGGCGAGCGTCGCCTGCGCCTGCGGCATCAGGCCCGGTTCGGGCGCGAGCGCCTTCAGCAAGATCAACCCCGTGGTCGAGGGCGAATCGATGATCAGCCGGTCGGCGGCGGTGACGTCTTCTTCTTCCGGCATCGCCTCGTGCTGCGCCTCGGTCATCAGCGTCAGTTCGATAACGCGGCGGCCTGCGGAGCGGTCGTTGATCGCGTAATAAGCGACGTCGCTGCGGGTATAGAACGACACCGACGTATAGGCCTGGCTCACCGGTACGGTCAGCTTGATCGGGCCGCCTGTCAGATCGTAACGGCAGACGCCGGCGGCGAAGGCCGGGTCCATGAACGGCATCGGCTCGTTCGACGGATCGACCGGCGGCAATGGCGTGACGGCGTTGACGCTCGTGATGCGCGCCAGCCGCGAATAGGCGTCCTGCGAGGCGATGCGCGGCAGCGCCAGCACGCTGACGAGATGCACGACGCCGCCGAGCAGAATGCCGCCGAAGATCGCGAGCAGCAGCCGGATCATGGGCAACTCGCCGTGACGATGGAGGGCATCGGCGCATCGCGCTGGGTGCGCGTCGCGACGCCGACCGGCGTGTCGTATAATCGCATCATCAGCACGTAACGATCGAGACCGCCGGTCGGCAGCCAGTTGCCGGCGCGGGCGCGCGGGGCAACGCGGACCTCGAACGCGCCATCGGAGGCGCGGACGACCTCCTGGCTGGTGAAACCGTAGCGTTGCAATGCATTGCCGACGAGCTTGCCCTTGGTGTCGTACAGCGTCAGCGTCCAGAAACGCGCGGCGGGCGTGACGCCCTTGACGACGACATCGCAGCGGCCGTCGAGCGGCTTCTTGCCGTCGTCGGCCGTGGCCGTGAAGGCAATGCCGTCGCCGGTCCCGACCGGCAATTCGCCGCTGCGGGCCAGCGTGGCCCGCGCGTAGGGATCGATGTCGCTGGCGCCGCTGCGCGGCCGCGCAGTCCATGGGCCGATCGTCAGCGTACCGATCTCGATGCCGCGCGTCGCGGTCATCCACGTCGCGCCGAGGCCGACGCCGGTGGCAATCATCAAGGCCAGCAAAGTGAGAAGGATCAGGCGCATGCTTTGACTGCTTCAGTTAATTCAGCAAAAACTAAAACGAAGCCAAGATGTTCTGCGCACCTCTCCCCGCCGGGGAGAGGTCGGATCGGTCGGTCAACGCGTAGCGTTGTCCGCAACGATCCGGGTGAGGGGGGACCGATCCATCGATGGGCCTGAGCCCGCTCACCCCAACCCTCTCCCCCACGGGGAGAGGGGGCGCGCTGCCGATAATTTCCAGCAGTGCCTTCTCTCAATTCAAGCGGATCGTGCTCAAATGTTACTGTCACGCTGACAGCGTCAATTTCTACGCGGCACAGGCGACGGCGCATCAGCCGGCCCCGCCGATGCGAAGCTGTCCGGGAAGGCCAGCGCGCTCGACGATTGTTTCTGCGCGGGCGTAGCGGGCGCGGGTTCGTTGGCCGAGGTCTTGCCGGCGGATTTGCCGGCCTCGTCGAGCATCTTCTCGACCCGCACCAGGATATCCGCGCCGCGCCGCGTCAGGATCGGCGGCGGGCCGGGCTTGGTATCGGCGGCGTTCGATGCGACGTTTGGCGCGCTCGCGACGGCCGGCGCTTTCATGCCAGGGCCGATGCCGGGGATTTCCCTGATCTCGACCCCCTGATGGGCGACGACCATGATGTCGTGCCAGGTCTGCGCCGGCAGCGACCCGCCGGTCATGCGGTTGGTCGGCGAGTAATCGTCATTGCCGTACCAGACCGCGCAACTGAAATTGCCGGTGTAGCCGACGAACCACGCATCGCGATACGCATTGGTGGTCCCCGTCTTGCCGGCAGTCGGAACGCCGTCGATCGCGGCGCGGCGCGCGGTCCCTTCCGATACGACATGGCTCATCATGCCGGCCATGTCGGCGGCGACGCCGGGCGGAATCGCCTGTATCGGCTGCTTGCCGTCGCGATCGAAGCGCCAGACCAGATCGCCCGCACCGGTGCGGACTTCGAGCACGGCATGCGGCGTCGGCGCGCGGCCCTTGTTCGGAAAAGTCGCATAGGCGACGGCATGTTCGAGCACGTTGACTTCGGCCGAGCCGATCGGAAGCGACGGCGTATCGAGGAGCGGCGCCTTGATGCCGAAGCGTCGCGCGGTCTCGATGATCTTGGCCCGGCCGGCTTTCGGGCCGCCCTTGCCGCCCATCGCGATCGAGAGCTTGACGGGCACCACATTGATCGAGCGCGTGATCGCCTGCGTCAGCGTCACGTTGCCGGAATACGAATGGCCGTAATTCTGCGGGCACCAGTTGCCGATACATACGGGTCCGTCGACCACGATCGAGGTCGGTTTGAAGCCGTTCATCAACGCGGTGGCATAGACGTAAGGCTTGAACGACGAGCCGGGCTGGCGCATCGCGTCGGTGGCGCGATTGAACTGGCTAGCGCCGTAGTCGCGGCCGCCGACCATCGCGCGGACGCCGCCGTCGAGGTCGGACACGACCGTGGCCGCCTGCGTCGCGTGATAGTCGCGGCCGAACTGGCGCAACTGGCTTTCCACGGCGTTCTCGGCGGCGCGCTGCACATTCATGTCGATCGATGTGCGGACCACGAAGACGCGCTCGGAATAGGATTTCGGAAACGTGTCGACGAGCTTGCGCATCTCATCGAAGGCCCAGTCGAGATAGTAATTCGGCGAGACTTCCTCGCGACGATCGACGGCAATCGCCGGATTGCGCCGCGCGCCAAACACTTGACCTTCGGTCATGAAGCCGGCGTCCACCAGATTGTCGAGCACGACGTTGGCGCGGGCGCGCGCCGCGGGCAGGTTGATGTGCGGCGCGTATTTGGTCGGGGCCTTGAACAGGCCGGCAAGCATCGCGGCTTCCGCCAGCGTCACGTCGCGGGCGGATTTGTTGAAGTAGAAATGCGCCGCGCCGTCAACGCCGAAGGTGCCGCCGCCCATGTAAGCGCGGTCGAGATAGAGCTTCAGAATCTCGTTCTTGGTCAGGCGGGTTTCGAGCCAGACGGCGAGGAACGCCTCGTTGACCTTGCGCTCGATGGTGCGCTCGTTCGACAGGAACAGGTTCTTTGCCAGTTGCTGCGTGATCGACGAACCGCCCTGACGGACGCCGCCGGCCTGCGCGTTGGTGACGAGCGCGCGCGCGGTGCCGGCGACGTCGATACCGAAATGATCGTAGAAGCGGCGATCTTCGGTCGCGAGCGTCGCCTTGATCAGATTGTCCGGGAAGTCTTCCAGCGGGATCGAATCATTGTGCTTGATGCCGCGATTGCCGATCGGCGTGCCGTAGCGGTCGAGGAACGACACCGCGAGATCGGATTTCTTCAGCCAGTCGTCGTCGGCGGTTTCACGAAAGGCCGACTGCGCCAGAACCAGCAGCAGCATCAGCCCGGCGAGGCCGAAGGTCGCCATTTCCGACAGCGGTTCGATGATGACCCAGCGTTTCCAGCGCCCGACATGGAAGCCGTCCATGAAGGTCGAGAAGCGCTCATAGGCCTCGCGCGTGCCCTTGCCTGACGAGAACATGGCGAAGTCGATGCGCGAGTCCAAATCCAGCAGCATGTGCCGGAGTTTCGTCTTCCAGTCGTTGGGCAAGTTCTGTTGGGGCACGTCGTTCGGCACCGGGCCTTCGGTCGTTATCGACGCTCCGGGCAGGCCGCCCGCGCCGTCGCTCTGGAATCAGGTACGTTCGTTCTATCCGCCGGGCTCAAGGCCGTTTTACGACGGCCGCCGGCACGCCGCAGGAGTCGTTTAGCTTCTAGCCGACGACGTGCTATAAACCAACCAGTTGCTTGTCCCCGGCGCGATGCTTTGCGCCTCTGTGGCGCGGTGCGCCGCAGAACCGGGACCGTCCCGGACACTGCCGTCCGAACGATCCGGGTCTGCGACGCATCACTGCACCGGGCGACAGTGCTTCGCATTCCGCAGGCTTGTGCTGCATCGCGCCGGGAATGCCCGAATGATGGATTTTATGACCAAGCCTCCCCCGCGCGCGTCTGATCAAGAGGGTTTCTTCTGGAAAACCAAGACGTTGGAACAGATGACCGGCGCCGAATGGGAGAGCCTGTGCGACGGCTGCGCGCGCTGCTGCCTGAACAAGCTCGAGGACGAGGACGCCGGCAAGATCTATTTCACCCATGTCGCGTGCCGGCTGCTCGATGCAGGGATGTGCGCGTGCCGCGATTATCCGAACCGCTCAGATCAGGTTCCCGATTGCGTGCGGCTGACGCCGCAGAACGTGCGGACCCTGAGCTGGCTGCCGCCAAGCTGCGGCTACAAGCTCGCCGCCGAAGGCCGCGATCTGTATTGGTGGCATCCTCTGATATCAGGTGATCCGAACACCGTGCACGAGGCCGGCGTTTCCGTGCGCGGCCGCGTGTTCGGCAGCGAGGCCGATATTCCCGACGACGAGTTGCAGGATCATCTCGTGCGCTGGCCGGTGCTGTTGCCGAAACGCGCCAGGCTGAAACAAAAGCCCGGCTAGGCCCGCGGGATGCTCCCATGCGCCCCGACGGCTGGGCAGGCCGGATGTTCGCGACTAGATTGGCGCCAACTTGATCCGATCGATACGGCGGCCCTTGGCTGCCGCAGCACGAATGCAACCCCATGAACAAGATTGACCGCCACAGCCCGCAGGCCGGCTCGCTGGACTCCGTGCCTGCTCCCGACGGCGTGATGGGCGATCTCGCGCAGGATCGCGTCGCACCCGTCAAGCCGCCGCTGTCGCCGAGCGAAGTCCGCACCATCCTGATCTCGCTGATGCTGACGATGTTTCTCGCGGCGCTCGACCAGACCATCGTCGCGACGGCGCTGCCGACGATCGGCCGGCAATTCAGCGATGCCGCGAATCTGTCCTGGATCATCACCGCCTATCTGCTGGCGTCGACGGCGGTTGCGCCGGTGTTCGGCACGCTGAGCGACATTTATGGCCGGCGCTTCACCATCATCGTCGCGATGACGCTGTTCATGCTCGGGTCGCTGCTCTGCGCGGTTGCCCCGAACATGCCGGTGCTGATCGCCGCGCGCTTGCTGCAGGGATTGGGCGGCGGCGGCATCCTGCCGATCGTGCAGACGGTTATTTCGGACGTCGTATCGCCGCGCGAGCGCGGCCAGTACCAGGCTTATTTCAGCGGCGTCTGGGTCGCGGCCGGCATCGGCGGTCCCATTCTCGGCGGCGTGTTCGCCGAACATCTGCACTGGTCGATGATTTTCTGGATCAACATTCCGCTCGGCATTGCAGCCCTCGTGATGCTGCTGCCGAACATGGCGAAGATTCCGACCTTCCATAAAAAGCGCAAGGTCGATTGGTTCGGCGGCATTTTGCTGATGGCGTCGGCCGTCGTCGTGATGCTGGTGCTGAGCTGGGGCGGTGTCCGCTATTCGTGGCTGTCGCCGACGATTCTCGCGATGCTCGGCGCGGCGCTGGCGCTCGCCGTCGCTTTCGTCTGGCATGCGACGCATACGGACGAGCCGTTTCTGCCGATCCCGCTGATGGGCGGGCCCGTGGTGCCCTATGCGATGATGGCGGGCGCCTGCGCCATCGGCGCGATGCTCGGCCTGACGGTGCACATGCCGCTCTACTACGAGTCGGTCTATCACCTTACCGCGAGCGAATCGGGATTGGCGCTAATTCCGCTGGTCGCGGTGTCGGTCCCAGGCGCTGCGATCGCGGGCCGCGCGATGGTGAAGATGGTTCATTACAAGCGAGCCGCCATCATCGGCACGAGCTGTTCGGCGATCGCCGGCCTGGTGCTGACTTTGGCGACGCCGATGCCGCTTTGGGCCTTGCTCGCGGTGCTGTCGGCATTCGCGTTCGGCCTCGGCACGACATTTCCGGTGAGCGTCGTCTCCATTCAGAATGCCGTCGCCCGCACGCAGGTCGGCACGGCGACGGGTGCGATGAATTTCTTTCGCGCCTTGATGGCGTCGTTCATGGTTGCGGCGTTCACGACGATTCTGATGATCGCGCTGGGCACGCAGATCGCCACCGGCGAGACCGGCCGCGCGACGGCAATCGTGCCTGCCGCGGACATGGTGGCCGCCTTTCGTTATGTCTTCGCCGCCGCCGCCGCGTTGCTGGCGAGCGCTGCGTTGTGTCTGGTCCTGATGGAGGAACGCCCGCTGGCCGGGCCCGCCGCATCGGCCCAGCACCTGGCGGAATAGCCCGCATTTCGATTCAAAATGCCTCGGCTATTCCGCGCGGCGGTCAATAGACTGGCAACTTCTGGGCGTTATCCTGCGCTTCAGGACACGCGCACGGACGCGCGGACGGTGGGGCTTGCGATGCGACGCTTGATGAAAGACTTCATCTCCGACGAGTCTGGAGCGACGGCGATCGAATATTGTCTGATCGCCTGCGGTATCAGCCTTGCAATCATCGTCGTCGTTCAGGGTCTCGGCACCACGCTAAACGGCCGCTACAGCGCCGTGAACACGGCGATCAAGTAACTCAGACTATTTTCCCTGTTGAGGATTTTATACCTTGACAGCGATGCGCTGTCGGGCTAGGTTGCTTGCACGCTCAGAAATTGTATCTGGACGCCACCGTCGCTGGTCAATGATCGCGGCTGGGGTCATTTGCACATCAGGAACCACGGCACCAACGATGCGTTGGCTCGACAGGTAGTGGGCATGCCGTTCGCTGCCAACACGAGACTTCCGCAACGAGGTGCTAATGGTGAACAAAGAGAACGGTCATACCGTTAAGACTCCGACCCAGGCACGCTCGGCCGAACCGGGACCGTCTATTTTGGCGCTGATGTCGATCAGCACGGGCCTTGCAATTTTGGTGATGGGCGTGATCTGGTTTGTCTTCTTCCGAACCTGATCTGGATTTCGATGTTTTGAACAATGGCGGCGCGCCTCGAGCGGCCGCTATTTTCATTTGGGGATCCAAATCGATGGCTGTTCGTCCGACATGCGAAAAAACGGATGGTTCGGACACGCCGACGCAGAAGCGCATCCTGAAACGCACCAAGGTTTTGACGACGGAGATGGCGGACGATGCGCCGGTCGTGAAAAGAGGCGTTGTCAAAAAGAGCGTTGAGAAAAAGTCGGTCAGGACGAAGCCCGTCGCCAGAAAAGCCGCGCCGAAGAAGCCTGCTGTCAAAACGGACGTCGAAGACCGTCCGCACTCCACATCGATCTGGAACGATCCGCGCGATCCCAGACCTGAACGGCGCAGCGCAACCGAGCGGCTCGATGATCCGCCGCCGGCGGACGGACCCTTGCTCGTTGCACGCGTCGCCAACGCCATCGAACGCGAACTCACCCAGATCGAAATCATCGTCGGCCAGAACCGGGTGCCGCCGCGCGAACGCAGCGAGGCCGAGCGCCGCGCCCGCACGCTGGCTTCTCTGGCGCGGACCCTGTCTCTCGTCACGCAACTGCGCGAGAAAAATCTGCCGAGGCCGGATGATGATGACGCCGACGCCATGCCCCGCGATCTCGACGAGTTCCGGGATGCGCTGGCGCGACGCCTGGAAGGACTACTCGCCGAAAAGCCGCAGCCTGCTGATGGCGAGTCTGACACCGGGTGAGATGCGCTACGTCAACTCGTGCTGGGATATTTTCGCGCACGACCATCAGCGGCCGCCGGCGCAGGCGTCGAACGGCCAGAACTGGCCGACATGGCTGCTGATCGGCGGGCGAGGGGCGGGCAAGACGCGCGCAGGCGCCGAATGGATTCGGGCGCAGGCGCTCGGATTGCAGCCCTTCGCGCACGCGCCGGTGGGGCGGATCGCTTTGGTCGGCGAAACCGAACACGATGTCCGCGAGGTGATGATCGAGGGCGTGTCGGGGGTGCTTGCCGTGCATGATCGCGCCGAGCGGCCGCAATGGATATCGTCGCGCAAGAGACTTCAATGGCGCAACGGCGCGGTGGCCTATGCGTTTTCCGCCGACGATCCCGAAAGCCTCCGCGGCCCGCAATTCGGCTGCGCCTGGTCGGACGAGATGGCGAAGTGGCGCTATGCGCAAGCCGCCTTCGACATGCTGCAATTCGGTTTGCGGCTGGGATCGCAGCCGCGCCAGTTGATCACGACAACGCCGCGGCCGACGGCCCTGTTGAAGACGTTAATGGCGGATCCTGCGAATGCCGTGACGCGCGCGCCGACCCGCGCCAACGCGTTCAATCTCGCGCCGACATTTCTGAAAAATGTGATGGCGCGCTATGCCGGGACGCGGCTTGGCCGGCAGGAACTGGACGGCGAAATCATCGAGGACCGGCCGGACGCGTTGTGGTCGCGCGCCTTGATCGAAAGCTGCCGCGTCGATGCCGCGCCGGATCTGACGCGCATTGTCGTCGCGGTCGATCCGCCGGCGTCGTCGAGCAAGACGGCCGACGCTTGCGGCATCGTCGCGGCGGGTCTTGCGTCCGACGGCATGATGTATGTGCTCGCGGACGACAGCATCTCTGGCGCGACGCCGGCCGTCTGGGCCGCCAAAGCGATCGCGCTGTGGCAGCGCGTCGAGGCCGACGGGCTGATCGCCGAAGTCAATCAGGGCGGCGAGATGGTGCGCGCCGTCATCCATCAGGTCGATGCGTCGGTGCCGGTGATTCCCGTGCGCGCCACGCGCGGCAAGCACATGCGCGCCGAACCGGTCGCGACTTTGTATGCGCAGGGCCGCGTCAAGCATGCCGGTGTGTTTCCGGCGCTTGAAGACGAGCTTTGCGATTTCGGCCCCGGCGGATTGTCGTCGCGCCGCTCGCCCGATCGGCTCGACGCGATGGTCTGGGCGATCACGGCGCTGATGCATGGCGCGCGCGCCGGCCCAAGAGTGCGCGGGTTGTAGATTGCGATCGATGAGTGTCATGCGCAGGCTTGACCCGCGCATCCATCTGCTCGGTCAGACTGCAATTTCTGAATACAGATCACGCCACGTTGGATTTTCGCGAATGATCAATTTTATTTTCCACTCGCGCGACCAGTGCTTAATGTTTTTCTCACGCTGAATAGCCGTGATCGCATCGTTGTACTGCTCGAAGTAAACCAGTGTCTTGATTCCGTATTTCCGTGTGAAGCCATCGCCATAGCCGGAACGATGTTCATACACGCGCCGAATGAGATCGCTGGTTACGCCAACATAGAGCGTTCCGCGTGGACCGTTGGCGAGAATGTAAACCCAATAGCTCATGGCTCAGAAGATGGATTGCAGGGTCAAGCCCGGCAATGACAGTTTGTTTTTGTTGCAACGTCAATAGGCGAAATCATGCTCAACCGCCTCCGCCACATGCTCGCGCCCGAAGCCAAGTCCTCGCGCACCGCCAAATTGCTGGCGCTGCAATCGGCGGGACGCGCGCGGTGGACGCCGCGCGACTATGCAGCCCTGGCGCGCGAGGGCTATCTCGGCAATGCCATCGTGCATCGTTGCGTGCGGCTGATCGCGGAGAATGCCGCGTCATGCAGCTTTCTGGTTTTTGAAGGCGCGCAGGAGCGCGAGGCGCATCCGCTGCTGCAACTGATGACGCGGCCCAATCCGCGACAGGACGGCGCGGCCCTGTTCGAGATGCTCTACGCGCATCTGCTGCTCGCCGGCAACGCCTATGTCGAAGCGGTCGCGCTCGATGACACTGTGCGCGAACTTTATGCGCTGCGGCCGGATCGCATGAAGGTCGTGCCGGGCGCGGACGGCTGGGCGGACGCCTATGAGTACAGCGTCGGTGGACGCAGCGTGCGTTTCGATCAATTGGCATCGCAAGTGCCGCCGATCCTGCACCTGACGTTCTTCCATCCGCTCGACGATCATTACGGTCTCGCGCCGATCGAGGCTGCCGCCACCGCCGTCGATACGCACAACGCCGCCGCGCGCTGGAACAAGGCGCTGCTCGACAATGCTGCGCGGCCGTCCGGCGCGCTCGTCTACACCGGCGCGGAGGGTTCGCTGCTGTCGGAGCAGCAGTTCGATCGGCTGAAGCGCGAACTCAATGACACTTACTCCGGGGCCGTGAACGCCGGCCGGCCCTTGCTGCTCGAAGGCGGGCTCGACTGGAAGGCGATGTCGCTGTCGCCGAAGGACATGGATTTTCTCGAAGCCAAGCACACCGCGGCGCGCGAAATCGCGCTGGCGTTTGGCGTGCCGCCGATGCTGCTCGGCATTCCCGGCGACAACACCTTTGCGAACTACCAGGAAGCCAATCGCGTGTTCTTCCGCCAGACCGTGCTGCCTTTGGCGCAACGGGTCGGCACGTCGCTGGCGCAATGGCTCGCGCCGAAAGTCGGCGATGGGCTTCGCGTCGCGATCGACGCCGATCGAATCGACGCGCTGGCGTCAGATCGCAGCGCGTTGTGGGCGCGTGTGCAGGCGGCGGAGTTTCTCACGCTCAACGAGAAGCGCGAGGCGGTCGGCTACGCGCCGCTGCCGGGCGGAGACGGGTTGGGGTAGGGCTTGTGAAGGAACGCACGGCCGCGCGTCACGCATGGCCGTCACCACCCGGCTTGACCGGGTGGCCCAGCAATCCGCGACTTCAAAAATAGGCGCGGCAGTTAACCTTTCCGGATGGGCGTACTGGTTCCCCGCTCGCCGTGCGCAAGCGCGCGCGGGGCGGGGATGACAGCCGTCTGTGTTGGCACGTCAAAGATCATCAATGTCCGACATCCTCCGCACCTTCAGCGAGCGCGGCGACCTCGCCCATGTCGCGCTGTTGCTCTGGGCCGTCGCGGCCAGTGCCGCGGCTCTATTCGGCCTGCGCGAATTCGCGGCGGCGGCGCGGCGCTTCGACGATTTCGTGCGCGAATTGTCGCGCTTCAACCGGGCCACGGCCGAGGAGAACGATGATGATGGATAGTCTGCACGGCATGCTGAAATCGCTATCGTCCGAGACGACGACGCAGAAGCAGGCCACGTTGCCCGCGCCGCATCATCTCGATGTGTTTCGCGAATTCCTGTCGCATCTGGATCGCGTCAAACGCCGACCATCGCCGCGTCCACGCGCCAAGCCGAAGGCCCGCGCGAGCAAGCGGTAGCGCGCCCCCTCTCCGCCGAACCGTCAATGCCGACCTGACCCGCACTCTGCGAGGCCGATGATGCACGCCCCGATGCCATCCTCCGCGCGGCTGGCGCTGTCGCCCGACGGGTCGATCGAAGGCTATGCCAGCCTGTTCGGCGCCATCGACCAGGCGCGCGACATGGTGATGCCCGGCGCATTTGCGCAGACGCTGAAACAGCGCGGTATCCGCAAGGTGCCGATGCTGTTCCAGCACGATCCGGCCGAGCCGGTCGGCATCTGGCTCGAGCTGAAAGAGGACTTTCGCGGCCTCTACGCGCGCGGGCGTCTCATTCCGGATGTCGCGCGCGGCCGCGAATTGCTGGCGCTGCTGCGGGACGGCGCGATCGACGGTCTGTCGATCGGCTATCGCAGCGTGCGCGCGCGGAGCGATCCGCGCACGCGGGTGCGCGCGCTGCACCAGGTCGATCTGTGGGAGATATCCATCGTGACGTTCCCGCTGCTCGACGGCGCGCGCGTCAGCGCCGTCAAGGAGGCGCGGCCGTCGCGATTGCGCACGCAAGCCGAGCGCGACTGGCAGTCAATGCTGGCGGGTACCTTTGCCGAGACGACCGTATCGCCGCGCCGCACGGCGCAGGTCGCGCGCCTGGCCGAGCGCGCCGGCCGCAAGTCTGCGCTGCGCGATATCCGGCGTCTGGCGGGAGGCTGAGCGATGCTTCATCCCGCTTTTGCCACGCATCAGCGTGCGCGCTGGATGCGTCCCGATGCAGCGCGTTTCGTTCGGCCCGACGCGGCCAAATTTCTGAAACCGGGCACTGAGCCGGCGTTGGCCTATCCGGCGCTGGCGCGGCAGCGTGACCGCGCACAACAAGCAGATGACCGCGCGATCGACGCGGCGCTCGTTCAAGAGCGCGCGGTGCTCGACGGACTGCGCCGCGATCTTGGCCAGATGAAATCGGAGCTGGCCTGGCGGCGGCTGATCCGCGCGCTCGAAGAGAAATACAGCCCGAACCAGCCGCGCGTGCCGGCCGGCTCCGGCCGCGAAAGCGGGCGGTGGACAAGCGGCGGCGAGGGCTCTGGGCGTCCGCGCGTCCACATCTACAGGACCAATCCGGATGACGAAGCCGCCGGCGACGGCGGAGAGCTGGACGAGATCGTCGTCGACGGCTCGGACGGCAATCCGGGATTCGACAACGATGGCGACTGGTCGGAGTTGTCCACCGATCAAGGGTCGGGACGCCCAGATAAGACCACGAGAGACTCATCGCCCGCGGATGACAGGCCCACAAAGATCAGCGACAGCCGCGTCGTCTCGGACGCCGATCCGGAGCCCATCAGACCGGGGCAGCGGTATGCGCAGGGCGGCAACCGACGCGGTGGTGGCGGAACGATCCGGATCAACGGTCAAACTGTTGAACTTCTGCCTGGGGAAGCTGCTCGTCTGGACATCGTGCGATCGCGTGCGCAAGACGCAATTGCGCGTATTCGCGACATTGATCCGAATTGGAAGCCTGCGCCCAGCGCCTACCAAACCGTCGAGGGCATGATCCGTGCTTACGAGGCCGATGCCATCCAAGCGCAAGTCAGAGCAAGCGAACTTGCTTCGCAAAGACTTTTACCGGGTCCGTTCGCGGGTGAATCGATTCCGGCACGCGGGCCTGGACGAGCGAATGCCGCCGAACAACGAGAAATCAATCGGATAGGTTCAGAGACGGGTTGCAATAGCTGCGGAACAACAAACCCAGGAACGAAAACTGGCAACTTCGTCGCTGATCATCATATTCCTAGCATGTTAAATCCGTTGGGGAGGGCGCAGCGGCTTTATCCCCAGTGCCTTTCGTGCAGTAATCAGCAAGGCCCTTCAGTCTATCATTTTGGACAACGGAGATAGGGATGAAGATTTCGATCCAATATGCACCAGTGAATAGTAGTTTTTTCTTCGTAGACAAGATTGGAGGCATTCCGCCTGAGGTCGATGACAGATCGATCCGAGCTTGGGCGTCTGGTACATGTCTGATCGTTGCCTGTCTGATGTCGCAGGATGGCGATACGCATCTCACGCTTTCCGACGTCCCGAATGACGCTCCCGCAGAAACACCGTTATTCGAATGCGATCTCGCAACGCCGAGCAAAATTCTGCGCGTCGTCACGTCGGGCCACGAAGTTTTAATGGAGGTCGAGGCTCCTCGCGTGAAGACGCATTTGCAAGTTTGGACCAATCATCCGTCAGAGCCGGACAAAATATTTGTTTTACTGAGCTGACTCAGTCGAGCGTTCTGGAGTATTCACATCCCGAAAATCGACCAGCCCATCCTCTTAGAGCGTTTCACGATTTGATTGAAGCATATCCTGCGTTGGTGAAGTAATTGCTGCATTCACTGGCTTGGATTGTGGTCGTGAGGCTTCCGATGTGACGCCAAAGGTCTTCCACGGTGCGTTTCTGCGCTACTCGCATCCAGTGTTTGATTTTGGCGAAGGCCTGCTCGATCGGATTGAGGTCTGGAGAATAGGGTGGCAAATACCAGAGCCTTGCGCCGACGGCCTTGATCATGCGCCGCACCTCGGCAGACTTGTGACTGCCGAGATTGTCCATGATGACGATGTCGCCCGGCTTCAACGATGACAGGAGGATCTGCGCGACATAGGCGCGGAAGCACTCGCCATTGATCGGTCCGTCGAACACGCAAGGTGCGGTGAAGCTGTCGTACCGCAATGCCCCAAGGAACGTCATCGTGCGCCAGCGGCCGTGCGGCGCGAAGCCACGCAGGCGTTCGCCTTTTGGTGCCCACCCCCGCAACGGTGCCATGTTGGTCTTGATCCACGTCTCGTCGATGAAGACCAGGCGCTGCGGATCGAGGCCGGCCTGCCAGGATCGCCAACGCCGCCGTCTGCGGGCGATGGACGAGCGGCGGTGAGGGCGGCAGCGGACGGCCGCGGGTTTACATCTACAGGACCAATCCAGATACCGAAGAGATCGGCGAGACGGATTTCGGCGCTTTCGACGCGGGCGACGATGCGTTCGTCGACAGCTTTGAGGGCGACTCCGGTTTCGACGCGACCGACGAGAGCATCGATACGCGTGATAGCCGGCCGAGCGTCGATTCCGATACAGACAATGATCGCGCGCCCGCAGATCGTCGGCCGACCGGGATCACCGACACCCGCATCGTCTCCGACGCCGATCCGGAGGTCGTCAGGCCGGGGGAGCGGTATGCACAACTCGATAAAATCACTGACGCCGCAGGCAAGCCGTATTATGAGCGGGGCGGACATCACTATTAGCCGAAGGGCGTTTATAAAAAATGGAACCTTCGGCCGGAAACCCGTAGGTTGTTTGACAACGCCACATCAGGGACTTTGCCAAAAGGGACGGTTCGGATCAATCCGGACGGCGTGCCGGTGGGTAACAAATGGACGGGTGAGAATGGCGCTCATGGTCAATACAACGCAGCCGTAACAGAGCTGAGTGAAAGATTTTTTCAACGCCTCGATTTAAGTCCTGAGGATATGACAGTGCAGCAAGCACTGGATCTGCTGGCTGAGATCAGAAATTCGCAAGATCCTCGTATTCGTGACTTCAATCGAGCGATGAGAATGTTGCGACGAGTTTTTCGTTTTCGTATCGAACGCGGCGAATAGAGCATAAAATGACGGAATCAAAAGAAAGCATCCAAGAGCGTGATTGGCAGATTTTGCACGACCGCATCACCATTGTCCTCGATCCGTTCGGTGAGAAAAATCATATTAGAAAAGGGGATTACTGGCTTGTCGATGACAATTACGGATGGGAGAGCCATATTATGGAAGTCCAAAATCTCGATCTTTTCCGGCCTGAAATCATCGGTCTGCTTCAACAAGAACTGTCGCTCTATCCGGGCTGGGACATCCGGATGGGTGTCGATGTCGTGGGCAAGGAAAAAGAATGGCCCGGTATGGGCATCATCATCTATCCGGATGAAGTGATCGATGAACTCCAGCGTGACTATCTGCCGGACAGATTTCGCAATCTGATTTTCGGCACGATCGAGCCGCCGCCTGAGACCCAGGAGCAGCTTGCAGAGAAAGTCCGGAAGTTGATGAAGCCGAGAAATTAGTCTCGCGCCGCCATCACACCCCGAAAATCGACCAGCCCATCCGCTTGGTCAGCGCCTCCAGCGCCAGTTGACCGAGATGCGAATTGCCTGCGGCGTCGAGGCCGGGCGACCACACCGCGATCGCGGCCTTGCCCGGCGCGATCGCCAGAATGCCGCCGCCGACGCCGCTCTTGCCGGGCAGCCCGACGCGATAGGCGAATTCACCGGAGCCGTCATAATGGCCGCAGGTCAGCATCACGGCATTGATGCGCCGCGCGCGCTCGGCCGAGACGACGGAATGGCCGGTCGATGGATTGCGGCCGCCATGGGCGAGAAAGCGCCCGGCCATCGCCAGTTGCCGGCACGACATCGCAATCGCGCAGTGATGGTAGTAGACGCCGAGTACGAAATCGACGGGACTGTCCAGTGCGCCGAACGACTTCATGTAGTTGGCAAGCGCCGCGTTGCGAAAGCCGGTGCGCTGCTCGGAGGCGGCGACCTTGTCGTCGATGCCGATCGTGGAATCGCCCGCGACGAACTGCAGGAAGCGCACGATTTCGCCCAGCGCCTCGCGCGGCTGATGGCCTGACAGGATGACGTCGGTGACGGTGATCGCGCCGGCATTGATGAAGGGGTTGCGCGGAATGCCGCGCTCGCGCTCCAACTGGACGATCGAATTGAACGGGCTGCCGGACGGCTCGCGGCCGACGCGCCGCCACAGTTGGTCGCCGACCAGACCCAGCGCCAGCGTCAGCGTGAACACCTTCGAGATGCTCTGGATCGAGAATGCAACATCGGCATCGCCGCTGGCGGCGACATGGCCGTCGGCATCGATGACGACGAGGCCGAAGGCGCGCGCATCGACATTGGCAAGTTCGGGAATGTAGCTCGCGACCTTGCCGCGATCGGTTCGCCGCATCATCTCGGCGGCGATCTCGGAAACAACGCTGTCCAGGTTTTCGGCGGATGTGGTCATGGCGTCTCGATGATCGATCGAGGGCGATTCCGCCTGCGCGTTTCTCGCTGCGCGTCACGCGCGCCGCTTGGCCCCATTCATAACCGAACGCTGCGCGGGAGCAACCCGCTCGCCCTCGGAAAGATCACCCCACGACCCTTCACCCCAGCAGGAGACCCAGATGGATTATGACCTCGACCACGCCGCGCATGACGGCGCGCCCGAACGCAAGGCCGGACTCGCCGGCGAACACGACGCGATCATGCGGATGTTCGACGAATTCAAGACCGCCAATGACGAACGCCTCGACCGGCTCGAACACCGCCGCGGCGACGTGCTGCTCGACGAAAAGGTCGATCGCATCAACGCCGCGATGGACACGCAAATCCGCCGCATGGACGATCTGGCGCTGAAGCAGGCACGGCCCTCGCTCGACGGGATACGACGCGCCGCGCCGGATCATGCCGCGCGCGAACACAAGAGCGCGTTCGACGCGTATGTGCGCGGCGGCGATGTCGGCGCGCTGCGGCAGCTTGAGACCAAGGCGATGTCGGTCGGCTCCAATGCCGATGGCGGCTATCTGGTGCCGCCCGAACTCGAACGGGACATCGGCCAGCGCCTGGCGGCGATCTCGCCGATCCGCGCGATCGCCTCGGTGCGCGAAATCTCGTCGTCGATCTACAAGAAGCCGTTCATGACGGCCGGACCGTCGACGGGCTGGGTCGGCGAGGCCGATGCGCGCACGCAGACGACGTCGCCTGTGCTCGATGCGCTGTCGTTCCCGGCGATGGAGCTGTATGCGATGCCGGCGGCGACCGCGACGCTGCTCGACGACTCGGCCGTCAATATCGACGAGTGGATCGCCTCCGAGGTCGAGCTGATCTTCGCGGTGCAGGAAGGCGCGGCCTTCGTCAATGGCGACGGCGTCAACAAGCCGAAGGGGTTTCTCAGCTTTCCCACGGTGACGAATGCGTCGTGGAGCTGGGGCAATGTCGGCTATGTGCCGACCGGCGTGGCCGGTGCGTTCGCGGCGTCCAATCCGTCCGATATCCTCGTCGATCTGATCTATGCGCTGAAGGCGGGGTATCGGCAGAACGGCAACTTCGTGATGAACCGCAAGACGCAGGCGGCGATCCGCAAGTTCAAGGATTCCAGCGGCGCCTATCTCTGGCAACCGCCGGCGCAGGCCGGCGGGCAGGCGTCGCTGATGACGTTCCCGCTGGTCGAGGCCGAGGACATGCCGGATATCGCGGCGAATGCGCTCGCCGTCGCGTTCGGCGATTTCCGCCGCGGCTATCTGATCGTCGACCGCGTCGGGGTGCGCGTGCTGCGCGATCCGTATTCGGCGAAACCCTATGTGCTGTTCTACACGACCAAGCGCGTCGGCGGCGGCATCCAGGATTTCGAGGCGATCAAGCTGCTGAAATTCGCGGTGAGCTGATCGCTCGCGACCATTGCCTGACCAACGGCGCGCTTCGGCGCGCCGTTTTGCATTTCAGATCATGTTTGAAGCCGGAGCACGCGCATGGACACGCGCGCGAATGCCTATCTGCGCCATCAGCAGGCACGCTGGCTGCGCGCCGATGCGGCGCGCTGGGTGCGGCCCGATGCGGCGAAATTCCTGAAGCCGGGGACGCGTCTCTCGGACGTCTATCCGGCATTGGCGCGGAATCGCGACACAGATCGGTTCAGGTCCGATCGCGCTTTTGCTGACGCCATCGCGCTGGAGCGATCAGTGCTTACCGAGTTTCGGCGGGAGCTTATCGAGGTCAAGGCCGCATTGGCGCGGCGCAGAGCGGAGAAAAAGTACAACGAGGACCAGCCGCGTGTACCGCGCGGGAATTCCGACGGCGGACAGTGGACCAGTGATGGAAGCAGCGGTCGGCCGCGTGTTCACATTTATAGGACCAATCCGGACAGTGATGAAATCGGCGAGGGCGACTCTGACGTTGGCAACGGCATCGGGATCGACTTCGGGACGATCGATTTCGGCGACATCGCGAGCGAAATCGACAAGCTCGACCTGTTTGACATCAAGCCGCACAAGCCTCGCAGCGGCGGCGTGCGGCTGGCCGGGGAGCCGCCTCGGCGCTTGCCACCGATCGTTGTCACACGCGAGAAGCCTAAGACGCCCGGCATCGGTCACAATGGCGGTCCGCCGCTTGAGCCGCCGGACATTCCGTCAGAAATGCCAACACGTGAGACGGGCATGCTTTTTGTTCGCCAAGCTGCGAGGTGGGTTGCGCGAGTAGGTCGTCGCGCACCCGTCGTCGATATTTTTTTCGGCGCCCTGGATCAGGCCGAGAGCCTGAAGCGCCTCACCGACATGATCAAAACAGCCAACGATCCACCAAAGACATTGGAGACACTTCATGATCGTGCAACTCTTAAAAGCGAAGATGGGTACAACGACCATCACATCGTCAATCAACACGACAGTAATCGGAAGAAGTTTGGTCAAAGTCGAATAGACAGCCGGGAAAATTTGGTTCGAGTTCCAACCCTAATTCATATAGAAATAACTAGATGGTACTCGACCAAACATAAGAACTACGGATTTCGTCCTCCGCAAGAAGTCTTGCGAGAGAAGGATTGGGACGAGCAGATGCGTGTCGGAATCGACGTTCTACGAGATTTCAAGGTAATTAAATAATGCCCGTGCCACAGATCGAAACTGCCAATGTGAGAGAATTGGTGGAATTGTTTCTAGCCGTCGTGCTTGCCCAGCATGATGCAAGTCAGAAGTTTCAGACGGCGCGTTACAATAGGCTTTTCGATCAGATGGTCGCGATCGAAGCGGAACTCCGATCACGCGAAGGGGATCAACGACGGGCGCTTCTTCCTTTGCTCGAATCTCGTGATGTCCACGTCCGGCTAATGACAGCTCTGGCGCTCTCGCGGCTATTTCCAGCCCTTGCCCGCAAGGCTCTCGAGAACGTCCGAGCTTTTGGGCAACTTCCTCAGTCGGCGGATGCGGCGATGAGGCTCCGATTGCTCGACGACGGGTCATATATTCCAGATTAGTTCGTTACGAACAAATTCACATCCGCCCACCCCAACCTTTTGCCGTCTGCACGATCCAGTTGCGATAGAGCGTCAGCGGGGTGAGGCCGGTCAGGCCGCCGCAGCCGGCGGCATTGTTCGGCCCCGTGGACCACGACACAACGCCGACGATCACGGCGCGGCCGTTCTGATCCTCGGTGACAGGGCCGCCGGAATCGCCCGTGCAGGCGCCGAGGCCGTCGCGCATGTTGTTTGTCGCCGGATCGACCAGGCGGATTTGCAGACGGCCGGGCTGGCTCGTCGACATCAGAGATGCCGTGCGGACAACGCCTCCGCTCCGGCCGTCGCCGCGCCGCGTCACGCCGATGCCGGTGACGCTGTAGATTCGTCCGGCCGCAATCGGCTCGGCCGGCGTGCCGACCGGAGCGGTCGCCGCCTGATCGATCGGCTCGGCAAGTTGCAGCACTGCGACATCGGCGCTCGCGCGATTTTGTGCGATCGCCGCCGCCGTGAACTGCGGATGAATCGCGATGCGGCGGATGGGCATCAGTCGCGGCGCGCGCTGCGCATCGTAGCGCACGATCTTGTAGTCCGCGCCGGGTTGCACGCAATGCGCAGCCGTCAGCACGACATCCGGTGCAATCAATGCACCCGAACAAAAATTGCCGCGCGATCCGACAATGGTGACGACCGCGCCTGCGACGCCGCCGGTTGCCGGCGGCGCGTTGCCGACCATCGCCTGCGCGGACGGGGCCAAAGCCAAGAACACAATGACGCATGCCGATCGGATCATGCGGGGCAATGAGCCTTGCCGCGCATCGCCTGTCAACACGCCCGGAGAAGGAGACCGCAATGTCGTCGATCCTGTTGACGCCGCCGGCGAGCGAGCCGTGGACTCTGGCAGAGGCCAAGCAATTCCTGCGCGTCGCTCATGATGACGACGATGCCGTCATCACATTCTTGATCGCGGCGGCGCGCGGCCAGGTCGAGGCGCAGACGCGTCGCGGTCTGATCGCGCAGACCTGGCGCCTCGTTCGCGATACGTGGCCGGAGAACGGCAGGATCGCTTTGCGGATCGGACCGTTGCGGAGCATTGTCGCCGCGCGGGTTTACGACGCGGCGGGCAATGCCGGCGCGATCGATGTCGGGCGGTTCGTGCTCGACAAAAGCGCCGGCGCGATCGCGTCGCCGGGCTGGTCGTTGCTTCAGCCGGGCCGTTCCGTCGCGGGCATCGAACTGGACGTCGAGATCGGATTTGGCACGACCGCCACCGACATTCCGCAGGTGCTGCGCCATGCCGTGCGCTCGCTGGTCGCGCATTGGTACGACAATCGCGGGCTGATCGCGATCGGCGGCCAGGTCGCGGCGATGCCGGGCAGCGTCAACGCGATGATCACGTCTTATCGGGTGCTGTCGCTGTGATCGGCGCGGGTCAATTGCGCACGCGGCTGACGTTGCAGGTGTCGGTCGAGACCGCGGACGGGCAGGGCGGATTTGTCCGGTCCTATGGCGACGTCGCCAAGGTGTGGGCGCAGGTGACGCTGACGGCCTCGCGAGAAGCCGTCGCGGCCGACATCGATGGTGCGATCACGCGCGTACGGATCGTGCTGCGCTCGCCGCTGGCGCTGTCGCTTCAGCATCGGTTCGTCGACGGCGATCGCATCTATCGCATCGTCGGCTACCGCGACGACGGCGTGACGATCGACGTCGATGCGGAGCTGCGGGTGGAGTAAGAGTTCGCCACCTGCGCGGCCGTCATCCCAGCGCAGGCGGGGAACCAGAATCACGCGACGGTCGTGCTCAATTTCATCGGCACGGAATACGGGATCCCCGCTCGCGCGCAAGAGCGCATCGAAACCCTTGGCGGGGATGACCGGCTACTGTTTTCAATGTGAGGACCATCCCAATGCCCGCCGCTTCATCGGCGCTGCGCGCCGCGATCCATGCCGCGTTGATCGCCGACAGCGGCGTCACCGCCGCGCTCGGTGGCGCGAAGGTCTATGACGAGCCGCCGCACGATGCCGGGTTTCCCTATGTGGCCATCGGCGAGGCCCGCATCGTCGATGCCTCGTCCGATCTCGGTCCGACGCAAGAGCATCAACTGACGCTGCACGCCTGGTCGCGACAGGGCGGCCACAAGGAAGCGCATGTCATCGCCGGCGCGCTGTTGAGCGCGCTCGACGATGCGCCGCTGCATCCGGCCGGGCATCGCCTGGTGAATTTGCGGTTTGCGATTGCCGACATTCGCCGCGAAGCCGACGGCCGCACCTATCACGCGCTGCTGCGCTTTCGCGCCGTGACCGAACCCGCCATCTGACAGGAGAACCGCATGGGCGCACAAAAGGGCAAGGATCTGCTGCTCAAGATCTACGACGGCACGGCTTACGTCACCGTCGCCGGGCTGCGCAGCCGCAAGATCGCGTTCAACGCCGAGATCGTCGATGTCACCCATGCGGAGTCCGTCGATCGCTGGCGCGAATTGCTGGCCGGCGCGGGTATCAAGCGCGCGTCTTTGTCGGGACGCGGGCTGTTCAAGGATGCGGCGTCGGACGCGCTGGTGCGGCAGGCGTTCTTCGACGGCGCGATCAGCCAGTGCCGCGTCGTCGTGCCTGATTTCGGCGCCATCGACGGTCTGTTCCAGATCGTCGGGCTGGAGTTTTCCGGCGAGCATAATGGCGAGGTGAGTTTCGACCTCTCGCTGGAATCGGCCGGCGCGCTGACGTTTGCGGCGATCTAGGAGATCCGTCATGCCCAATCGATATCGCGGTGAAATCGAAGCCGAGATCGGCGGCCAAAGGCGCGTGCTGGTGCTGACGCTGGGCGCACTGGCTGAACTGGAAGCCGCCTTCGGCGCGTCGGACCTGGTGGCGCTTACCGAGCGCTTTGGCTCGGGACGACTGTCGGCGCGCGATCTCATCCGCATCATCGCGGCGGGATTGCGCGGCGCCGGCGTGGCCGTCGGCGACGATGAAGTGGCTGCGATGCCGATCGCGGGCGGGGCAGCAGGCTACGTTCGGGTCGCGGCCGACCTGATCGCGGCGACCTTCGACGACGCCGTATCGTGAAGCCATTTCCGTGGGATGCGGCCATGGCGTTCGGCCTTGGCACTCTGAAACTGCCGGCCGATGCCTTCTGGCGGATGACGCCGCGCGAACTGGCCGGTGCGATTCGCGCGGTGCGCGGGCCGGTCGTCGCGCCGCTCGCGAGAACAGATCTCGATGCGCTGCTGCGCGCCTTTCCCGACCAGGAACTGGATCATGGCTGACGACGACATTCTTTCGGCAGGATCGACGCTGACGACGCTGTCCGCGAGCACCAAGGGGCTTGAGTCCAGCGCCAACGGCTTCGCGCGCGCGATGACGAAGGCATTTGCCAGTTCGATCGCCGGCGGCAAGCAATTTGAAGACGTGCTGAAGAACCTGACGCTGAAGCTGTCCGACATGGCGGTGAAACTGGCGTTCAAGCCGCTGGAGAAAGGCATCGCCAGCGGCTTGTCGGGTCTGCTGTCCGGCCTCACCGGGTCGTTTGGCGGCGGAAGCGGCAGCTTCAAGGCCAATGCGATGGGCGCGGTGAAGCCGTTTGCGGCTGGCGGCGTGATCGGAACGCCGACCTATTTTCCGATGATGGATGGCGGCGTCGGGCTGGCGGGTGAGGCCGGTCCGGAAGCGATCATGCCGCTGAAACGCGGCGCGGACGGCCGGCTTGGCGTATCGGGCGGCGGCGGCAATACGATCACCATTCAGATCGCGACGCCCGATGCCGAGAGTTTCCGTCGCTCGGAGAGCTACGTCACCGGGCAGATCGCCCGCGCCGTCGCCCGCGGGCAGCGGAGTTTGTAGTTCACAATTGCGAGCCGACGCAGCCAACGCTGCGTCGAGCGAAGCAATCCAGTCTTTCTTGATTGAAACGAAGCAAGCTGGATTGCTTCGTCGCAAATGTTTCTCGAAGAGAAGACGAGAGACGTTTGCTCCGCGCAATGACGGGAGCATCGCGCCATGCCCGCCTTTCACGACATCCTGTTTCCGCTCGACATCGCCTTGAAGAGCGCCGGAGGCCCGGAACGACGCACCGATATCGTGACGCTGGGCTCCGGCCGCGAGCAGCGCAATGCGCGCTGGGCCGATTCGCGGCGACGCTACGACGCCGGCTACGGCGTAAAGACGCTCAGCGCTTTGCAGGCGGTCGTGGCGTTTTTCGAGGAGCGGCGCGGGCAACTCCACGGCTTTCGCTGGCGCGACCGGCTCGATCATGCCTCAAGCGCGCCCGGCGTGGCGGTCTCGCCCTTCGATCAACCGATCGGCACCGGCGACGGCACGACATCGACTTTTCAATTGGCGAAAACCTATGGCGCGGGTTTCGCCCTATCGGCGTGACATTACCAAGCCCGTTGCGGGCAGCGTCCGTGTCGCCGTCGGCGGGGTCGAAAAAACGTCGGGGTTTAGCTGCAACGGCACGACCGGCCTCGTCACCTTCACGGCCGGCAACATCCCCGCTGTGGGTATCGCCGTGACGGCCGGTTTCAAGTTCGATGTGCCGGTGCGCTTCGACACGGATTATCTCGAAGTCGACCTGTCGGCCTTTTCGGCCGGCGCGATTCCGAAAATCCCCTTGGTCGAGATCAGGGTGTAAGCCATGCAGACGATCCCGTCCGCCTTGCAGGCCAGGCTCGACAGCGGCGTGACGACGCTTGCGCATGGCTGGATTTTGCGCCGCCGCGACGGCGTGGTGCAGGGCTTCACCGACCATGACAGCGATATCGTCATCGACGGCGTGACGTGCCGCGCCGGCACCGGCTTCACCGCGTCGGAGGCCACGTCGCGGTTCGGGCAGTCGATCGACGGCGCCGAATTATCCGGCGCGCTCGCCGATCAATCCCTGACCGATGCCGATCTGGCGGCCGGCCGCTACGACGCCGCCGAGGTCGAAACCTGGCTGGTCGACTGGAGCGAGCCGTCTCTGCAGCTGCTCACGGCGCGCGGCCATATCGGCGAGGTCCGCCGCGAAGGCGATGCTTTCACCGCGGAATTGCGCGGGCTGGCCGATCTGCTGTCGCAGGACAGCGGCCGGCTCTACACGGCCAAATGTACGGCCGATCTCGGCGACGGCAAATGCCGCGTGAATTTAAGCAACGCCGCCTGGCGCGGGAGCGGCGTCGTTGTCGCGCCCGAGGCGACGGGCGCGTTCGCAGCCTCCGGGCTCAGCGGGTTTGTGGACGGCCTGTTCACCGCCGGACGGCTGACCTGGACCAGCGGCGGCAATGCCGGGACAGCGATCGAGATCAAGCAGCACCGGCTGAAGGACGGCGTCGCTCATCTCGTGCTGTGGCAGGCGATGGCCGAGCCGATCGCGGCGGGCAATGCCTTCACGGTGACGGCGGGTTGCGACAAGCGGTTTCCGACCTGCCGCGACCGCTTCGCCAATGCCGTCAACTTTCGTGGCTTTCCCCAAATTCCCGGCAACGACTTTCTGCTTAGCACGCCCGGCAGCCGCGCCAGCGGCGGCGACGGCAGCGGCGCGTCGCTCGGGGTCGGGGATGTGAAGACGCCGGTGATTTAGCACTGCGTCACCCTCCGCGAAGGCGGAGCGCCCAGTATTCCAGAGCCTCGATGATGGGCGTACTGGATCCGCGTGCGCGCAGCGCAACTGCGCCGCGGCACTTGGCGTGACGTCCCCGATTGTGTCAGGACCAATCCATGCCTCTCACCCGCGCGGCCATCATCGCCGAGGCGCGGAGCTGGATCGGCACGCCATACCGGCATCAGGCCTCCGTCAAGCAGCACGGCTGCGATTGCCTCGGTCTGGTGCGCGGAGTCTGGCGCGGCTGTATCGGCCCCGAGCCGGAAACCCCCGCGCCTTATGCGCCGGACTGGGCCGAGGCGACCGGCGACGAGGCGCTCGCCGCGGCCGCCTTCCGCCACATGCGGCACGTCGCGCGCGATCAACGCCAGGGTGGCGACGTGCTGCTGTTTCGCTGGCGCGACGGCTGCGTCGCCAAACACATCGCGATCGCGACCGACGACGGCACCATGATCCACGCCCATGACGGCGCGTCGGTCTGCGAGGTGGCGCTGGCGCCGTGGTGGCGGCGCAGGCTTGCCTTCGCCTTCTCGTTTCCGGGATTACCCTGATGGCAGCTCTCGTTCTTTCCGTCGCGGGCGGAGCCGCCGGCGCTGTGTTCGGCCCGGTCGGCGCGATCGTCGGCCGGATCGCCGGCGCGCTGGCCGGCAACATCATCGATCGTTCGCTGTTCGGCGGCGGCAGCACCACAAGCTCCGGTCCTCGCCTTGCCGATCTCGACGTCATGGCCTCGACGGAAGGCGCGCCGATTCCACGGGTGTACGGCCGCGCAAGGTTGGCCGGGCAGGTGATCTGGGCCACGCAACTGGAAGAGGCCGCCGCGACCGAGACCACGCGCGGCGGCAAGGGCGGGGCGCTCTCCGGCCCGAGCAACACCGAGACGACCTACGCCTATTTCGCCAATTTCGCGGTCGGTCTTTGTGAGGGAAAAATCGGCTGGGTCGGCCGCATCTGGGCGGACGGCCGGCTGCTGGACACCGACGGTCTTACGATTCGGGTTCACCGCGGCACAGACCGCCGACGATCTGATCGTCGCAAAGGAGGGAGCCGACAGCGCGCCGGCCTATCGCGGTCTGGCTTACGTTGTGTTCGAGCGTCTGCCGCTGGCGGCCTTCGGCAACCGGATTCCGCAATTGTCGTTCGAGATCATCCGCCCGGTCGGTTTGCTGGAAAATCTCACGCGGGCCGTGACGCTGATTCCCGGCACGACCGAGTTCGGCTACGAGCCGGCCAACGTCGTCGGGATCATCGGGCCGGGTCAGTCTGTGGCGGAAAATCGCCACGTCACGTCTGCCCGGTCGGACGTCGTCGCGGCGCTCGACGAGTTGCAGGGGCTGTGTCCGAATCTGGAGCGGATCGCGCTTGTGGTAGCGTGGTTCGGCGACGATCTGCGGGCCGGTCAATGCACCGTGCGGCCGGGCGTCGAGAACGCCGCGAAAGTCACGACTCCGGTCGGCTGGAGCGTCGACGGCGTCGCGCGCAACGCCGCTTATGTCGTGTCTCAGGTGAACGGCAGACCGGCCTATGGCGGCACGCCGGCCGACGACACGGTTCTTCACCTGATCCATGAGGTGAAGTCGCGCGGTCTCAAGATTACCTTCTATCCCTTTGTGATGATGGATATTTCGGCCAGCAACACACTGCCGGACCCGTATTCCGGCAGCACGTCCCAGGCACCGTATCCGTGGCGCGGCCGGATCACCTGCGATCCTGCGCCGGGCCGTGTGGGTTCGCCCGACGGCACAGCGGCGGCCGGGTCGCAGGTCGATCATTTCTTCACCGGCGGCGCCTGGAACTACCGCCGCATGGTCCTGCACTACGCCAACCTCGCGGCGTCGGCCGGCGGCGTCGAGGCATTTCTGATCGGCTCGGAATTGAAGGCGCTGACGCGGGTGCGCTCAGGCTCGGGCGTCTATCCGGCGGTGTCCGCGCTGGTCAGTCTGGCCGCCGAGGTGAAGGCCATTCTCGGCGCATCGACGCGCGTAACTTATGGCGCCGACTGGACCGAATACGGCGCGCATGTCGTCGATCCCGCCGCGACCGAAGTCCGCTTTCCGCTCGACCCGCTCTGGGCGTCGCCCGCCATCGACGTGGTCGGGATCGACTATTACGCGCCGCTGGCGGACTGGCGCGACGAGGCCGGCCATCTCGATCAGGATGACGCCCGCTCGGCTTATGACCGCAGCTATCTCACCCGCAACGTCCGCTCCGGCGAGGGCTACGACTGGTATTATGCCGACGCGGCGGCGCGCATTGCGCAAACCCGAACCCCGATCACAGACGGCCTCGGCAAGCCATGGACCTTCCGCGTCAAGGATCTCTGGAACTGGTGGGCCAATTCGCATCGCGAGCGTGTCGGCGGTGTCGAGCTGGGATCGCCGACCGGTTGGCTGCCGCAGGGCAAGCCGATCTGGCTGACGGAAGTCGGCTGCCCGGCGGTGGACAAGGGCGCGAACCAGCCGAGCGTGTTTCCCGATCCGAAATCGTCCGAGAATGTCCGGCCGTATTTCTCGACTGGCGCGCGGGACGACTTGATCCAGCGCCGCTATCTCGAATCGGTGCTGCTGGCGTTCGATCCTGCGTCAGGCGCGACCCGGACGGGCAACCCGATCTCGACGGTTTATGGCGGGCGGATGGTCGATGCCTCGGCGATCCATCTGTGGACGTGGGACGCGCGACCCTATCCAGCGTTTCCTGCTGCTTCCGATGTCTGGGCGGATACCGCGAACTGGCAGAGCGGCCACTGGCTGACCGGACGGCTCGGCGGCGCGCCGCTCGATGCACTGGTCGCGAAGGTTCTGGAAGATTCCGGCGTCGCCGGCGTCGTCACCGAGGCGCTGGTCGACTCCTGCGACGGCTACGTCGTGGACCGGCCGATGTCACCGCGCGCGATGATCGAACCGCTGACGATGGCCTATGCCTTCGATGCGACCACGGCCGGCGGCGTTCTGGCGTTTGTGCCGCGCGGCGGCCGGGTGGTTGCCGAACTGGACGACGACGATCTCGTCGAGCCGGACAAGGCGATGCCGAGCCGTCTGACACGGGCGCAGGAGACCGAACTGCCGCGCGAGGTATCATTCGGATTTACCGATGCGCTGGCGGATTACCGGCGCTCGGCGGTGGCGTCGCGGCGTCTGGTCGGCGGCGCCAGCCGAACGGTCCATTCCGACTTCGCGATCGTCACCCATGACGCAGCCGCCACGCGGCGCGCGGAAATCTGGCTGCAGGATTTATGGGCCGGGCGCGAGACGCTGCAATGCGCGCTGGGTCCGGATCGCCTCTCCTTGCAGCCGGGCGATGTCGTCGGCGTTACGCTGAAGAACCGGCGGCGGCTGTTCGAGATCGGCGAGATCGTCGACACGACGTCGCGCCAGATCAAGGCGCGCAGCATCGATTCCGAGGTCTTCGACGTGCCGCTCCGGCCGCCGCGCGCCGTCGCGCCCGCGCTGCCGACACCGCTCGGGCCGGTCCATGTCGAGGTGCTCGACCTGCCGGCGCTTGACGCCGCCCAGCCCGTCGTGCTGACGCGGCTGGCGATTTCGGCGAAGCCCTGGCCGGGTGCGGTGACGGTCTGGGCGTCCATGGACGGCGCGAGTTTTCAGCCGATCGCCACAGCGCCGGCGTCGAGCACGATCGGCGAGACGCTCGACGCTCTGGCGGCCGGGCCGACCTCGCGTTGGGACCGCGGCAATCCATTTCGGGTGCGGCTCTATAGCGGGGCGCTGGCCTCGCAGTCGGACCTCAACGTACTCGCCGGCAGCAATCTTGCCGCAATCGAGACCTCGCCTGGCACCTGGGAAGTGATCCAGTTCGCGCAGGCGGAGATGATCGACGGCGCGACCTATCGGCTGTCGCAATTGCTGCGCGGGCAGGGCGGCAGCGAGGCTGCGATGATGTCATCCGTGCCGCCCGGCGCGGCGTTCGTTCTTCTCAACCAGCAACTGCTCGCCATCGCACGCGGGCGCGACGCGTTGGAGCGGCCGATGCGATTGCGCATCGCCGCCGCCGGTGTCAGCCACGACGATCCGTCGTCCGTGGCGCTGACCTTGACGCCGGGCCGGACCGCGCTGACGCCGCTGTCGCCGGTTCATCTTCACGGCGTGCGCGGGGCCGACGGCGTGCGTCTGTCATGGATTCGCCGGACCCGGATCGAGGGCGACGGCTGGAGCGCCGAGGCGCCGCTCGGCGAGGACAGCGAGGCCTATGCGCTGGAGATCCTCAACGGCGGCAGCGTCGTCCAGAGCATCGTCTGCGCGACGCCCGACGCCCTGTACGCCAATGCTGACGAGATCGCCGATTTCGGTGCGGCGCAGGCGAGTCTCACGATCCGCGTCGCGCAAATCTCCGGCATCGTCGGCGCCGGCGCCTCTACGAAAGCCACTCTGACCCTGTGAGCCCACCATGACCGACACCAGTCATCTCGGATTACCCTATATCGAAGCGGGCCAGGCGCAGAAGCACGTCACGCATAACGAGGCGCTGCGCATACTCGATGCCGTCATTCAGGTCGCCGTGCAGGACGCAAGCCGGACGGCGCCGCCGGGCAGCCCGGCGGATGGCCAGCGCCATCTGGTTGCAGCATCGCCGACCGGCGCATGGGCCGGTCGTGCCAAAGCGATCGCAACCTGGCAGGACGGCGCATGGGCGTTTCTCACGGCCAAGGCCGACTGGTGCGTCTGGTCGCTCGCGGATTCCGTTTTACTTGTGTTCGACGGGAGTGTGTGGCGTGACATGCGAGGCCTGTTCCTCGACAATGCCGCGCGTCTCGGCATCAACACGACCGCCGACGCCACCAACCGCCTCAGCGTCAAATCCAACGCCGTGCTGTTCGGCCATGACGACGTGACGCCCGGCACCGGCGATCTGCGCGCGACCTTCAACAAATCCGCTGCGTCGAAAGACGCCGCCCTGATTTTTCAGGATGCGTTTTCGACGCGAGCCCTGATCGGGCTTCTCGGCGACGACAATTTCACCGTCAAGGTCTCGGCAGATGGCGCGACGTACAGGACCGCATTGGCGATCGACAAGTCCACCGGTCAGGCGAGCCTGGAGGCGTCGCCGAAATTCCTCGCCTATCAGAACTTCGACAAATATTGCGCGGCCAGTACCTTCACCAAGGTCCAATTCAACGCCACGCGACATAACGACCAGAGCGCATTCGATGCCACAAACAACCAGTTCGTCGCGCCGGCCGCAGGATATTACGCGTTCGGTTTCCGCGTGATGTTCAAGGCCAATGCAACCGCGCCAACGGTGCTCACGGCCACGATGTACAAGAATGGCGCCGAACTCTTGGACGATACCCGCGTTCAGACGACCGGCACCCTTGTCAGCAACAGAACCTGGATTGGCAGCAATTCTGTCCTGAAGCTCGCGGCCGGCGATACGATCGCCGTCTGGGTCTCCATGACCGCCAATGACGGCTATGTGTCCGCTGCGCAAAACAGCTTTTACGGCCACCGGATCGCCTGACCGCGCCGCCCGCATTTCATCTCTTTGCTTGGTCGTCCGGCCCCTTCGCGGGGGCTTTTTTCGTTTGGGAGAACCCCATGGCATCATGCAATTTCGACGAGTCGCTGCGCCGTCTGTTGCGCGACGAGGGCGGTTACGGCAATCATCCGTCCGATCCAGGCGGCCCGACCAATTTCGGCATCACGCTGGCGGATGCGCGACGCTACTGGAAAAGCGCCGCCACGGCCGACGATGTCCGCGCAATGCCGCAGAGCGTGGCGCGCGACATCTATCGCCAGCGCTACTGGTCGGCCTTGCGCTGCGACACGCTTCCCGACGGCGTCGATTATGCCGTGTTCGATTACGGGGTGAATTCCGGTGTCGGCCGCGCCGGCAAGGTGTTGCGCCGTCAACTGGGCCTGCCGGATCGCAGCGGCACGGTCACGGATGATGTTGTCGCGGCCGCCGGCAAGGCCGATCCGGCCCAACTGGTCACGGCGATCTGCGCCGAGCGGCTGGCGTTTCTGAAAGCTTTGAAGACATGGCCGGTGTTCGGCCGCGGCTGGCGCCGCCGCGTGGCCGGCGTTCAGGCCGCGGCTTTGGCGATGGCGCGCCGGACGGCTGCGACGGCTTCACCCGTTCGACCGAAGCGCGGTCGGCTTGCGGCGTTTCTCGATGCGTTGAGCGCCTGGTTTCGCGCGCGACGTGGTGTGCAAAAGGAGATCCGATGATGGATTGGAGCGATCTCGCCAAGCAGGTGATCTCGATGGGCGCGCCGATGCTCGGCACAGCGCTCGGCGGTCCGCTCGGCGGCGCGGCCGGACAAATTCTGGCCAATGCGCTCGGCTCGGCGACACCCACGCCGTCCGCAGTGCAGGCAAGCCTGCCGATGGCCGACCCGTCGCTCGTCGCGCAGGCAGAATCACAATGGGCCGAAGCGATCCGTGCCGAGGCCGAAACCCAGCGCGTCGCGATCGGCGAAATGCAGGCGACGATCCGCGCCGAGATCGCCAGCGACGATCCGCTGCAGCGCTGGTGGCGACCGCTTTATGCAGTTGAACTGACATTTGAATGCGCGGCATTGTGGATCGTGCTGATGCACGAATTCTGGACCGGCGATGTGCAGACCATCAACGCGCTGATCGGCGCAACCGCGCTGCTGGTGGCCTATTGGGGCTTCCGTTTCGGCGTGTTAGGCGTCTATGTCAGTGGCCGCACCCGCGAAAAGGTTTCGGCCGTGACCGGTCGGGATGCGCCGGGGCTGATCGAAAAGCTCGCCAGATCCCTCGGCAATGCGGCGGTGGTGAAAAAGAGATAACGAACCGTTCATGGCGGGTTCACGCCGGCTGCGCACATGGTAATCCCATCGCCGACGAATTGCGGAGACGACCTTGCGCCTGCTTGTTGTGGAAGACGATCCCGATCTCAACCGCCAGCTAACCACCGCGCTGAACGAGGCCGGCTATGTGGTCGATCGCGCGTTCGATGGCGAGGAAGGCCATTTCCTCGGCGACAGCGAACCCTATGATGCGGTCGTGCTCGACATCGGCCTGCCGAAGATGGACGGCATTTCGGTGCTGGAAGCCTGGCGGCGCAACGGCCGCGTGATGCCGGTGTTGATCCTGACCGCGCGCGACCGCTGGAGCGACAAGGTGCAGGGCTTCGACGCCGGCGCCGACGACTACGTAGCCAAGCCATTCCATCTCGAGGAAGTTCTGGCGCGGATCCGCGCGTTGCTGCGCCGGACCGCCGGCCATGCCCAGTCCGAGCTGAGCTGCGGCCCGGTGGTCCTCGACACCAGGACCAACCGGGTCAGCGTCAACGGCAGCCACATCAAGCTGACATCGCACGAATACCGGCTGCTCGCCTATCTGATGCACCACGCCGGTCGCGTGGTGTCGCGCACCGAACTGGTCGAGCATTTGTACGATCAGGATTTCGATCGCGACTCGAACACGATCGAGGTGTTCGTCGGCCGGGTGCGCAAGAAGCTCGACGTCGATATCATCCAGACCGTGCGCGGGCTTGGCTATCTGCTGACACCGCCCACCGCCGCGTGACGCTGGATTTCACCCCGAACTTGTCCGACAACCGGAGCAGCCTTTTCGGGACCTTGCTCTGATGTTCGCCAACTCGCTCGCCACCCGCCTGTTTCTGTCCGCGACCGCCTGGGTGGTGGTGATCCTGGTGCTGACCGGCATCGCGCTGTCGTCGGTCTATCGCGATTCCTCCGAACGCGCCTTCGACCGACGCCTCAATTTCTATTTGCGCACGCTGGTCGCCGAAGTCGGTCCGCCCGACGAAGCGACCGACAAGCAGTTTCAGTCGCTCGGCGAACCCTTGTTTGAACTGCCGCTGTCCGGCTGGTACTGGCAGATCGCGCGCCTCGACGGCGAGAAGCCGGATATCAAGGCGTCGCGATCGTTGTGGGACAAGAAGCTGCCGCGGCTGGAAGAACAGGGCATCGACCTTACCGCCGCCGGCATCCGCGTCGGTTATGCCGAGGGCCCCGAAAACCAGAATTTGCGGCTTGTCGAGCGACCGATCGATCTCGGTTCGGACGGCTCCTACGTGGTTACGGTGGCCGGCGACGCGACGGAAATCTTCGACGAAACCCGCGCCTTCGATGTCTATCTCGCCGGCACGTTTCTGGCTCTTTCGATCGGCCTTGTGCTGACGACGATCTTTCAGGTCCGATTTGGCCTTGCGCCGCTGAAGCGTGTGTCCGACTCGATCGCCGCGATTCGTTCGGGCCGCGCCGAGCGGCTCGAAGGCGAATTTCCCGTCGAGATCGCGCCGCTGGCGCGCGAGACCAATGCGCTGATCGACGCCAATCGCGAGATCGTCGAGCGCGCACGAACGCATGTCGGAAATCTCGCCCATGCGATCAAGACGCCGTTGTCGGTCATCGTCAACGAAGCCTCCGGCCGCGGCGGCGACGCGTTCGCCGCCAAGGTGATGGAGCAGGCCGGGGTGATGCGCGGGCAGGTCGCGCACCATCTGGAGCGGGCGCGGATTGCCGCGCGGCTCACGGTGATCGTCACCGTGACCGACGTGGCTCCCGTGATCGCGGGATTGCAGCGGACGATGGAAAAGATTCATCGGTCGCGCGGGATCGCGGTCGAGTCGTCGGTCGATGCCGCCGCGAAATTTCGCGGCGAGAAACAGGATCTCGAGGAAATGGTCGGCAACCTCGTCGACAACGCCTGCAAATGGGCCGCATCGCAGGTGCGCATCGAGGTGATGATTGCACCGCCGGCGACCCCAGACGGTCCGCCGATGCTGCGCTGTCTGGTCGATGACGATGGCCGCGGGCTCACGGAAGAGGAGCGCGCGCAGGTGGCGCGGCGCGGCCAGCGGCTCGACGAGACCATGCCGGGATCCGGGCTCGGTCTCTCGATCGTGACCGATCTGGCCGCGCTCTATGGCGGCAGCCTCAACCTCGGAGCGTCGCCGACCGGCGGCCTGCGCGCCGAACTGTCGCTGCCGGCGGCGTAGGTCTTCAACCGCTTCTTAAGGCTGCCGGGCGTAAGACATTCGACGCACGTTCTGCGCGCCGGCGCGGGACCGCGTGCGGATGGTGTTGGATGAGCCAGAGCCTGGCCGAACGGTTGAATGCCTATCTCGCGCAGTTGCCGCCCAAGGCGCAGGCGCTGCTGATCCGCGAGTTCGAGCGGGCGCTCGACCGCGGCGAGGATGCCGCGACCGCGACACTGGTGCTCGGCGAATTGCGCCAGATCGTTCGCGCCGATGATCAAATCGCCCTGCCACGGTTCAATGTTTCGCAGCGGCTGGTTTTCCAGCCGCTGGAGCCCTTCCTCGCCGAGGCTTACACCCCGGTTGGTCCGGGTCAGATCCGTCGCAACTCATTGTCGCCGATCTGGACCTGGCTCGCCCGCGACGGCGCGCCCGATGCGGCGCGGGCCCTCGCGACGGCCCTGAATGCCTCGGATGACGCGACCAACGCTGTCCGCAAATTCCAGCGCAGCGCGATCGACGCCATCGCCGCTTTGTTGGCAGAACCGGATCAGCTTCGCGCGGCGGCCCGCATCGGACCGGCCAGCGCGATGGAGGATTTGAGCGGCGTTGCCGCAATTCTTGCGAATAACGTCGTGCTCGAAAGGCTCGCCGGAAAGCTTCCGGGCCGGTTTCGCGCTTTCGACGAATCGCAGATCGCATCCGTGATGGCTGCGTTGGCGGTGCCGGCCTTGCAAACACAGCAGCTTGCAAGCCTCGCTTTGCGTCTCGTGATGCAGCGGCTGCCGTCATCATGGCAGATCGTGCGTCTCGCCATCCACGCCGCCGCGACCGACGATGCTGGCCGCATCGCGGCACATCCGTTCGGCGTCGCCGTGCCGATGGCGATCGAGGAACTGTCGCGGATCGCAGCGCGGCTGCGCGAGGACATCAAGCGCGGCCATTTGGACCATGCCGGCGATCATGTGAGAACCGTCCATGACGGCGTGCGGGGACTGCGCACCGAGCTGGATATCCATAGCGATTCGCCATGGGGCCGTTCACTGGCGCTGCTGCGCGTCGATATATCGGACGCGCTGAAGACGGTGGTCGACAATGTTCCCGGCCGGGTGCGGCGGCTGCTTCGTCAGCGCCCGGATAAAAACCTCACACCCGGCAGCCGGCTTGATCCGTCCGAGATCGAGGAAGTAGCGGCGCTGATCGATTTTGTCGCGACCTGTCGCTCGTTCGCCGGCGAACTCGCGATCAATGAAGTGACGCTGCGGACGTATTCGGAACTGCAATCCTATATCGAGAAATCGACCGAATCGCTGGTCGAATCGCTGCGCACGAGCGAACCGGCGGCTCGCGGCTACCGGGACCAGCAGGCCCGCGCGGCGATCCGCTTCTGCGAGGTGCTGTTCGGGCACGATTATGCGGTGCTGATGGGTCGCGCGGCCGACAACGCGCTGGCCGATGAACGTAAGGCGGCAAAGGCCGTCTGAGCGGCGGAACCCGTTGCCGCAATTGTCAATTGCGCGGTCGCGGGCGGCATGGTGTAAAACCACCATCCGATGCCTGACGATCCGGCATCCTGCTCAACATTTTGCCGGAACCTGACACTCGATGGCGTTGTGGTTTGTGTTTGCGTTGATGACGGCTGCCGCGGTGTTCGCCGTGCTGTGGCCGCTCGGCCGTCGCGCATCCGTGCAGGCGAGTGGGAGCGAAACCGTCGTCTATACCGATCAACTGCTCGAAATCGACCGCGACCTGGCCGCTGGGATGATCGCGAAGCCGGATGCGGACGCTGCGCGTGTCGAAATCTCGCGCCGACTGCTTGCCGCGGCAGACGGCGCGCGCGCCTCGGCGACGCATGTCAGCGTCAATCTGCGCCGCATGGTCTCGGTCGTCGCCCTGGCGGGCGTGCCGGCACTGGCGGTCGCGCTTTATTTGCCGCTGGGGTCGCCGCGGATGCCCGACGTCCCCCTCGCCGATCGGCGCGGATCGCCATCCACGAACGAACCGCTGGATCGTCTGATTGCGCAGGTCGAAGGTCATCTCGAAAAGAACCCCACTGACGGCCGCGGCTGGACGGTGTTGGCGCCGGTCCTGGTCAAGCTCGAGCGCTACGATGATGCCGTGCGCGCCTATCGCAACTCCATTACGTATGCCGGCGAGACGGCCGAACGGCGTGCCGATCTCGGCGAAGCGCTCACCGGCGTCGCCAACGGCGTGGTGACGTCCGACGCCAAGGTTGAATTCGAGCGCGCCAAAACCCTCGACGACGACAATCCGAAGGCCGCTTATTTTCTGGGTCTGGCCGCCGAACAGGACGGCCGTGGCCCCGAGGCGGCGACGATCTGGCGCGCGATGCTGGCAAAGGCAGCCCCGGATGCACCATGGCGTCCTGCCGTGCAGCAGGCCCTGGCGCGCGTCGGCGGCGTCGTCATGCAGGCTCCGTCGCAGGACGCGGTTGCCGCCGCGAGCGGCATGAACGAAACCGACCGCACGACGATGATCCGCGGCATGGTCGATGGGCTCGCAACGAAACTGAAGGCCGATGGCAGCGATGTCGAGGGATGGTTGCGGCTGATGCGTGCCTATATGGTGCTGGGCGAGCGCGATCAGGCCAAGCGGGCCGAGAGCGATGCGCGTGCGGCTTTGAACGACAATGCCGAGCGGCTCAAGCAGTTGGATGACGGCGTGAAATCGCTGGGGCTAAACGGGTAAGCTAAAATGACACGCAAGCAGCGGCGATTGACGATGATCGGAGGCGCATTGTGCGTGCTCGCGGTCGCGGCCGGGCTGGTGCTGAATGCATTGCGCGATTCGATCGTGTTCTTCTCGACGCCGGCGATGGTGTCCGAGAAAAAGATTCAGCCGGGCACGCGGTTTCGTCTCGGCGGCATGGTCGAGCAGGGTTCGTTGAAACGCGGCGACAATCTTGCGGTGTCGTTCACCGTGTCGGACGGCAATGCGACGCTGCCGGTTGCCTATAAGGGCATTCTGCCGGACCTGTTCCGCGAGGGGCAGGGCGTCGTCGCGGAGGGCGCGATCGATTCCGCCGGCGTGTTCAAGGCCGACACGGTGCTCGCCAAGCACGATGAGAACTACATGCCGAAGGACGTCGCCGACGCGCTGAAGAAGCAGGGCCGCTGGCAGGAAGGCAAAGCGATTGTCAAAAACTAGTCGCCACGAGTTCTGCGCCCCCTCTCCCCTTGAGGGAGAGGGTGGTCTGAGCGAAGCGAAGACCGGGTGAGGGGATGGTCGCGGAAAGGGCCCGTCGGTTACGCGCAGACATGACAGATGCGGAGCGGAAGCTCTGGCATCGGCTTCGCGCTCGGAGCTTTGGTCCCAAATTCCGACGCCAAGTACCGCTGGGCCCTTATATCCTCGATTTCGTTTGCTTCGAGTCCAAGGTCATCGTCGAGTGTGATGGCGGTCAACATGCCGAAAGCCGAAGCGACGCAGTCCGAGACCGCTATTTTGTCGACCGCGGTTATCGCGTGTTACGATTTTGGAATCACGATGTGCTGCAAAATATCGAGGGTGTCTTGATGTCTATCGCCCTTGCAATTGACCCCTCACCCGGCGCGCCTGAAGAGGGCGCGCCACCCTCTCCCTCAAGGGGAGAGGGTGTCAACATAGGTGGCGACCGATGATCGCCGAGGCCGGACATTACGCGCTGGTTCTGGCGCTGGCGCTGGCGCTGATCCAGTCCACGGTGCCCGTGGTCGGCGCTTACGTGCGCGATGCCGGGCTGATGAACGTGGCCCGCTCGGCGGCGCTGGCGCAATTGCTGTTCGTACTGATCGCGTTCGGTGCGCTGACGGTGCTTTACGTGACGTCGGATTTCTCCGTCGTCAACGTGTTCGAGAATTCGCATTCGCTCAAGCCGATGCTGTATAAAATCACCGGCGTCTGGGGCAACCACGAAGGCTCGATGCTGTTGTGGGTCAGCATTCTGGCGCTGTTCGGCGGTCTCGTTGCGGCGTTTGGCAACAATCTGCCGCTGTCCTTGCGCGCGCATGTGCTGGCCGTGCAGGCGTGGATCGCAACCGCGTTCTACCTGTTCATTCTCGTCACCTCGAATCCGTTTCTGCGGATCGCCAACCCGCCGATCGAGGGCCGCGATCTCAATCCGGTGTTGCAGGATATCGGCCTCGCCGTACATCCGCCGATGCTCTATCTCGGCTATGTCGGGTTCTCGATCTCATTCTCCTTTGCTGTCGCGGCGCTGATCGAGGGCCGCATCGATGCCGCCTGGGCGCGCTGGGTGCGGCCATGGACCCTGATGGCGTGGATTTGCCTGACGCTCGGCATCGCGATGGGGTCGTACTGGGCCTATTACGAACTCGGCTGGGGCGGCTGGTGGTTCTGGGATCCGGTCGAGAACGCGTCGCTGATGCCATGGCTGTCGGGAACCGCGCTTCTGCATTCCGCCGTCGTGATGGAGAAGCGCAACGCGCTGAAAATCTGGACGGTGCTGCTCGCGATCCTGACCTTTTCGCTGTCGCTGCTCGGCACGTTTCTCGTCCGCTCCGGCGTGCTGACCTCGGTGCATACATTCGCGACCGACCCGACGCGCGGCGTGTTCATTCTGGCGATCCTGTGCATCTTCATCGGCGGCAGTCTGACGCTCTATGCGTGGCGCGCCTCGGCGCTGAAGCAGGGCGGGCTGTTCGCGCCGATCTCGCGCGAGGGCGCGTTGGTGCTGAACAATCTGTTTCTCACCACGGCCTGCGCGACCGTGTTCATCGGCACGCTGTATCCGCTGGCGCTCGAAGTCGTCACCGGCGAAAAGATTTCCGTCGGCGCGCCCTTCTTCAATCTGACCTTCGCGCCGCTGTTTGTGCCGCTGATGCTGGCGATGCCGTTCGGGCCGCTGCTGGCCTGGAAGCGCGGCGACGTGATCGGCGCATCGCAGCGGCTGATGGCGGCGGCCATTGCCGGCTTGATCGCCATCGCCGTGCTGTGGGCATGGACGACAGGCGGTGCTGCACTCGCACCGCTTGCGATCGGGCTTGCGGTGTTCGTCATCATGGGCGCATTGACGGATCTCGCCGAGCGCACGCAACTGTTTCGCGCGCCGTTCGGGACTGCCTTGCGCCGCGCGCGCGGCCTGCCGCGATCGAGCTGGGGCGCGGTGTTCGCGCATGCCGGCATCGGCGTGGCGCTGATCGGCATCGTCTGCGAGACGACCTGGAATTCGGAGTATATCGGCACGCTGAACCCCGGCGGCACGGCGTCGGTCGGCGGCTATACGCTGCGGCTCGACGGCGTGAAACAACAGCAAGGCCCGAATTTCCGCGAGCAGGTCGCGACGTTTTCCGTGCGCAACAAGGGCGACGAGATCGGCGTGATGACGCCGTCGAAGAGAAACTTCACCGCACGGCAATCGTCAACGACGGAAGCGGCTTTGCTGACACGCGGCTTCAGCCAGCTTTATATCTCGCTCGGCGACACCTCGGCCGATGGCGGACAGTCGGTCCGCATCTATCACAAGCCGTTCGTGCTGCTGATCTGGTTCGGGCCGCTGCTGATGGCCTTCGGCGGGTTGCTGTCGCTGACCGATCGCCGCCTGCGCGTCGGCGCGCCGAAGGCCGCGAAGCAACCGCGCGGCCTGCAGCCGGCGGAGTAATGGATATCGTCCACCCAGGCACAGCGTCTTCCCCGCCAACGGATCGGCGCTTCGCGCCGTCCGATGATAAACTCCGGCGGGGACGACGGCGTGTGCGCGAAAATCGTCTTGGTATCCTGATCGCTGTAGTCTGGTTGGCGCTCGTGCCGTTTGGCCCCGCCTTTGCCGTGCAGCCCGACGAGGTGATGACCGATCCGGCGAAGGAAAGCCGCGCGCGGAATCTATCGCGCGAGCTGCGCTGCATGGTGTGCCAGAACCAGTCGATCGACGATTCCGATGCGCCGCTGGCGCGCGACCTGCGCTTGCTGGTGCGCGAGCGCATTTCCGCCGGCGACAGCGATGACAAGGTGCTGGATTTTCTCGTCGCGCGTTATGGCGAATTCGTCCTGCTGAAACCGCGCTTCAATCCGCATACGCTCGTGCTATGGCTGTTGCCGCCGCTTGCACTGGTCGGCGGCAGCGTCGCGCTGTGGATGCATCAGCGCCGCCGCGCGCAGACGGCGCTGCGCGAGCAGGACGCGCCGTCGCTCTCCGATGCAGAAAAGACCCGCCTTGCGCAGCTCATGTCGGACCGGCCATAGGCGCGATTGCGGGAGCAACGACATGGACAAGGACATAGCAGTCGATGTGACGGTGACGCTCGACGATCAGGTTCAGTTCAACGAGCACATTCTGGATCGGCCCGAGGTGCGTCGGCGGCGTCTGATCCGATGGGCGCTGGTGGCGCTGCTCTCGCCGCCGCTCGGCCTCATTATCGGTATCTTGATCGGATGGCTGACATCCGGTTCCAATTCAATGCTGGATGTCCAGGATGTCTTCGAGTCCGTCAGTTCGCGCGACATGCTTCTGCCGTGCATCGTCATATCGGGCCTGCTGCTGGCCGTCGCACTGTTGATCCGTCTGTTCCGGCCGTATTTGTTGCGCCGTATGATCCGCCGCCTGTTGATGGAGCGCGAGGGCGTCGATCCGAACGACCCGCAGTTGCGCGAGCGGGTGCGGTGTCGGTTCGACGATACCGGCTTCAGCAGTACGGGAGCGGCAAGCCATTCGATGATCGGTTGGGCGCAGGTGCGCAGCCTTGACGAAACGAAGGATGTTCTGGTGGTGAGAACCGGAACGATGAGCGGATTTCTGCTCCCCAAGCGCGACCTCAGCGTGCAACAAATCGCGGCAATCCGCGCCATCGTTGCGGCTCACAAGGTGCCGCGCGACGCGCCGTCCGGGCCGATCGATCCGGTGCGGATCGCGACCTAGAGCAAATTTGGATCGAGATGATTCAGCCGGATGAGGTTCATGCCCGATGCAACAGCAGATGCAAGCGACGTGAGATCGGCATCTGGGTCATCTAAATCCGAAATTGCTCTCGCCGACGCGCGCTTTCGTCGCAGGCGGGGGACGGTTTCCTTACCAAAGATTAATGCCCTCGCCAGCGCGCGGTAAGGCGCGAGACCCCATCTTCAGCCCATCAGATGCGTCGATCCCTCGCCGCCGCATCGCCGATCTGGCCCCTGGAGATGACAGCATGACCGAGCGCCCCACCGACCTTTCCAATCTTCCCTCCTACAAGGCTCCGAAGCGTTCGTTGTTGTCGGCGCGCAAGATCGCGCTGATGGCGTCCGTGGTCGCCGGTCTCGGCATTGCCAGCTACGGTCTCAGCCCCGCGCCGCATTCCATCGACATGTTCGCGACGCCTGCGCATGCGCAGGTCGACAAGCAGGTCAAGCAGGTCGCGCAGCCGATCGGCTTTGCCGACATCGTCGAGCGCGTGAAGCCGTCGGTGATTTCGGTCCGCGTCAAGATGACGGAAAAGCTTGCGAAGGATGATTCCGGAAACGAGGATTCGCCGTTCCAGCCGGGTTCCCCGATGGAGCGCTTCTTCAAGCGCTTCGGCGGTCCCGATGGCATGCCGCCCGGCATGCGCGGTGGTCCGCGCGGCGGCAATCGCGGCGGCGGCCAGGTCACTGGCCAGGGGTCCGGCTTCTTCATCACGCCGGACGGTTTTGCCGTGACCAACAACCATGTCGTCGACGGCGCGGACAAGGTCGAAGTCACGCTCGATGACGGCAAGACCTATACGGCCAAGGTGATCGGCGCCGATCCGCGCACCGACATTGCGCTGATCAAGGTCGAGAATGACGGCAAGAGCTTCCCCTTCGCCAAACTCTCCGACACCAAGCCGCGCATCGGCGATTGGGTCCTTGCGGTCGGCAATCCGTTCGGCCTCGGCGGTACGGTGACGGCCGGCATCGTGTCGGCGTCGGGCCGCGACATCGGCAATGGGCCCTATGACGATTTCATCCAGATCGATGCGCCCGTTAACAAGGGCAATTCGGGCGGCCCGGCATTCGACGTGTCCGGCGAGGTGATGGGCGTCAACACCGCGATCTATTCGCCGTCCGGCGGCAGCGTCGGCATCGCGTTCTCGATCCCGGCCTCGACCGTGAAGTCTGTCGTGGCGCAGCTCAAGGACAAGGGCTCGGTCAGCCGCGGCTGGATCGGCGTCCAGATTCAGCCGGTGACGCCCGAGATCGCCGAAAGCCTCGGCATGAAGACCGCGGATGGCGCGCTTGTCGCCGAGCCGCAGTCGGACGGTCCGGCGGCCAAGGCGGGCATCAAGTCCGGTGATGTCATCACTGCCGTCAACGGCACGCCTGTGAAGGATGCGCGCGAACTCGCCCGCACCATCGGCGGCTTTGCTCCCGGCAATGCCGTGAAGCTCAACGTGCTGAGCGGCGGCCGCGACAAGCAGGTCGATCTCACGCTCGGCCAGTTGCCGAATGCGCAGAAGGAAGCCAAGGCCGATCTCGACAGCGATCGCGTCGCGCCGAAGGCCGATACGCAGGTGCCGCGGCTGGGTCTGACGCTCGCGCCGTCCGGTACGGTGGCCGGCGCCGGCAAGGACGGCGTGGTCGTGACCGAAGTCGATCCGAAGAGTGCGGCGGCCGAACGCGGCTTCAAGGAAGGCGACGTCATCCTCGAAGTCGGCGGCAAGAATGTCGCCAGCGCCGGCGATGTTCGCGACGCGCTGACGACGGCGAAGTCCGACAACAAGAACAGCGTGCTGATGCGAGTCCGCTCGGGCGGTTCGTCCCGCTTCGTTGCGATCCCGATCGGCAAGGGCTAGTCGGCTCTGCGCTTTTCAAAAGGCATGATCTGATCCGAAAACCGCAAGTCCATCCACGGATCAAGTCCGAGGAGATGCATTTCGGGATCGTGCCCAATCAACGGAGAGCGTCGTTGGCATCGTCGCCCCCGCCGATGGCCTCTCCCGGAGGACGAACCTTGCGCTCGTCCTCCACAACTTCCCTGCGAAGGATATGCCCCCCTCCGCCGCAGGGCATGATGGGCGGCAGGATCTCCCCAATCCTGCCGCCCGCTTCATTTCCGGCCGTCGCCGGCCCGCCTTGCGCGGTGATCCCTGCGACGGCATGGTGACAGAAAGCAAGCCGCCGTGAGCGAATCCGACACACAGATGCGTCTCCTCATCATCGAAGACGACCGCGAATCCGCCGACTACCTGGTCAAGGCGTTCCGCGAGGTCGGCCATGTCGCCGATCTCGCCGGCGACGGCGATGAAGGCCTCGCACTGGCCGATGGCGGCGACTACGACGTGCTGGTGATCGACCGCATGCTGCCGAAGCGCGACGGCCTCTCGGTGATCGGCGCGCTGCGCTGCAAGGGCGACCGCACGCCGGCGCTGATTTTATCCGCACTGGGCCAGGTCGACGACCGCATCAAGGGCCTGCGCGCGGGCGGCGACGACTATCTGCCGAAGCCGTATTCCTTCGCCGAACTGCTGGCGCGCGTCGAGGTGCTGTCGCGCCGCCATGGCGGCCCGGCGGAAGAAACCAGCTACCGCGTCGGCGATCTCGAACTCGATCGGCTGTCTCACAGGGTCACGCGCGGCAAGGACGAACTGACTCTGCAGCCGCGCGAGTTCCGCTTGCTTGAGTATCTGATGAAACATGCCGGGCAGGTGGTGACGCGAACGATGCTGCTGGAGAACGTCTGGGACTATCACTTCGACCCGCAAACCAACGTGATCGACGTTCACATCTCGCGGCTGCGCGGCAAGATCGACAAGGGGTTCGAGAAGCCGCTGCTCCATACGATCCGGGGGGCGGGGTATATGGTCAGGGATGGGATGAGGTAGGGGTTGATTGAACCGACGACAAGTAGGAATTGTATCATTAAGGCTTGCTAGTTCTGCTTATCAATCGCCGACGTTTAAAGCTAAAATTATTGAATATTTAAGGATAATGCGTGGAAGAGCTTAAAGCGAAAACTGTGGAAACAAAGAAGGCTATATGTGCGAACTGCGGCGGGCAGCGAACATGTGAAATTCGCGGCTCGGCTTACACAAATGACGAGGATAATGATTCTGGAATTTGGGCGCGGACAGATTGGTTCGTTCTTCAGTGCCGTGGGTGTGACTATATGTTTTGTCAGACCGTTTCCATTTTTTCCGAAAGTTATAGCTACTCTTATAATGAGTTCAGCGGAGAGCAAGAAATTAGCCATGACGAAACAATCGCGTATTGGCCTGCAATAGCTAAACGAACCACGCCAAATTGGTTAACGCCGCTCGGTTTTCCACAAGACTCATCAAACCGGCTCTATACTGCATTACGGGAACTGTATGTTGCTCTTGATCACGATCTTTTTGGACTAGCTTCCGCCGGCATTAGAACGTCTTTTGATATCGCCTCTGAGCTTCTAGGCGTGGAAGAAAGTCTTCGATTTAGCGAGAAGCTTGATGAGCTAGTCTCAAAGAGCCTTATCAACGGTGTAGATCGCGATAGATTAGAGATTCTCACAGAGGCTGGAAGCGCATCCATGCATAGAGGATGGCGACCAGATGTTTCTGACCTCGATACAATGGTCGAGATTCTTGAACATTTTATTCGGCAAGCTTTCATCCTTCCAGTTGAACAAAAGCGACTTGATGAAAAGGCCAAGAAACTGAAAGGTATCGTGCCGCCAAAAAAGCCTCGTAAGAAGATGTCTCTCTGAGCAAAAAACCTTCGCTTCGGAAATCACATAAACTGATGTCCCATCGGAGCGGCATTAACAGCTCATCGTACCTTACCAAATCCTCACATCTCCACTCTCCCAACTGTAGCTCCGCGCTGCTAGGATCGCGCCTGCCCGCGGGTCTATCCGCCGGCAGGAGAGACACCCCTCGTGACGGCCTTCGGTAAACTCGTCCGCACCACGGCGTTTCGGCTGACGCTGGTCTATCTGCTGCTGTTCGCGCTGTTCGCGGCATCGCTGCTCGCCTACTTCGCGTGGAATACGCGGCGGATGATCACCGACCAGATCACCACCACCGTCAATGCCGAGATCGGCGAACTCGGCGACGTGTTCGCGCAAAGAGGCCTGCGTGGCCTCGTGCAGGAAATCGAAAACCGCGCGCTGCGGCCGGGCTCCAATCTCTATCTCGTGACAACGCCGGCGGGGCAGGCGGTGGCCGGCAATGTCGGCTCGCTGCAACCCGGCGTGATGGCGAGCAAAGGCTGGACCGAGACGATCTATCGCCGGCTCGACGATCGCGAGACCGAGGTGCACCGCGCGCTGGTGTTGGTCACGGATCAGACCGGCGGCTTCCGCCTCCTGATCGGCCGCGATCTCGAAGAGCGCCGCCGCCTGTTCGGCATCGTCGCCAAGGCGGCGCAATGGTCGGTGCTTGTGGTCGTCGTGCTCGGCCTCGGCGGCGGCATCTTCGTGTCACGCCGCGTGTTGCGACGGATCGATGCGATGACCGGCACCACGCAGCGCATCATGGCCGGAGATCTGTCGGGCCGGCTGCCGGTCGGACGCAGCGGCGACGAACTCGATCGCCTCGCTGGAAACCTCAACGCCATGCTGGAGCGGATCGAGGCGCTGATGGTCGGCCTGAAAGAAGTCTCCGATAACATCGCGCATGATCTGAAGACGCCGCTGACACGGCTGCGCAACCGCGCCGAGGAAGCGTTGGCGCGGTCGAGCAACGAGACCGAATATCGTGCGGCGCTCGAACGCACCATCGAGGAATCCGACGGGCTGATCCGCACCTTCAACGCGCTCTTGATGATCGCGCGGGCGGAGTCCGGGCAGGCGCGCGACAACATGGTCGACTTCGACGTCGCCGATGTCGCCAACGGCATTCACGAACTTTACGAGCCGCTCGCCGAAGACAACGACCTTGCTCTTACGGTGAGGGCCGAGCCGGCGCGGCTGCACGGCAATCGCGAGTTGATCGGGCAGGCGCTCGCCAACCTTGTCGAGAACGCGATCAAATACGGCAAGCCCGCCGAGCCGGGCGGCCCGGCGATCCTGATCGAGGCGCGGCGCGACGGCGACCGCGTGCTGCTCGGCGTCACCGATCGCGGCGTCGGCATTGCCGAGGCCGATCGCAAACATGCCGTCGAGCGTTTCGTGCGGCTCGAAGCCAGCCGCACGCTGCCGGGCTCGGGCCTTGGGCTCAGCCTCGTCTCGGCCGTGGCGACGCTTCATGGAGGGGCGCTGTCGCTAAATGATGCGCAGCCCGGCCTGCGCGCGACGCTGACATTCCCCGCGGTCGCGGGCGACCGTGTCGCGGTCCGGCCCCTTGCGGGCCAGAGCACCAATGTGCCACAGACTGCGGCATGACCGCATCCGCGAGAGACCACGCGGACCATGAGGGGCTTGTCGCGCGCTTCGCCGATGCCCCGCATGTGAATTCGCCGGATGACGCCAGGCAGCGTCTTGCCGATTGGCTTGGCGATTGCGAGCCTGGTCAGGCGCGCGCGATCGCGACGCTGGCCGCCGCGCATCCGGCCCTCGATGCGATCCTACTCGGCATCGTCGAATCGTCCCCCTATCTATTTGATCTGATCCGCGCCAGCGCGGCGCGCTTTCAGCGCCTGCTGACCTGCACGCCGGAAACCTACGTGCCGGACCTGATTGCGCGAACCTCGCGCGACGTGTCCGAGGCAGCGGTCGAAGCCGATGTGATGCGGCAATTGCGTCTGATGAAATCCGAAGCCGCGTTGTTGATCGCGCTGTGCGATATCGGCGGCGTCTGGCCGGTGATGCAGGTGACGCAGGCGCTGACCGATCTTGCCGTCGCCAGTGTGCAGAGCGCACTCCGATTTCTGTTACGGCAGGAGGCCGCGCGCGGCCGCCTCAAGCCCGCTGACATCACCCGCCCAGAAGACGACAGCGGCCTCGTTGTGCTCGCGATGGGCAAGATGGGCGCGGGTGAACTGAACTTTTCCAGCGACATCGATCTCATCGTCTTCTTCGATCTCGCGGCCCCGACGCTGGCTGAGGATATCGAGCCGCAGCCGTTCTTCGTGCGCGTGGCGCAAGGGCTTTCGCGCATCCTTCAGCAGCGCACCGGCGACGGTTACGTCTTTCGCGTCGATCTGCGTCTGCGCCCCGATCCGGCCTCGACGCCGGTTGCGATCTCGACGGCGTCGGCGCTGCATTATTACGAGCGCGAGGGCCGCACCTGGGAACGCGCCGCGATGATCAAGGCCAGACCCTGCGCCGGCGACCCCAAGGCCGGCGAGATGCTGGTCGCCGACATCGCGCCGTTCGTCTGGCGCAAGCATCTGGATTTCGCAGCGCTTGCCGATGTTCACGACATGAAGCGTCAGATGCAGACATTTCGCGGCCAGAGCGAGGTTTCCGTCGAAGGCCACAACGTCAAGGTCGGGCGCGGCGGCATTCGCGAGATCGAATTCTTCGCGCAAACCCAGCAGCTCATCGCCGGCGGCCGGCATCCGGAATTGCGGGTGCGGCCGACGCTCGATGCGCTGAATATTCTGGCGACATCGAACTGGATCACCTACGCCGCGCGCGACGAACTCACGGCCGCCTATTTGTTTCTCCGCCGCGTCGAGCATCGTTTGCAAATGGTTGCGGACGAGCAGACGCATACGCTGCCGGATAGCGCCGAGGCGATTGCGGCTTTCGCGCATTTTCTCGGTTATGCCAGCCGCGAGAGCTTTGCCGCCGATCTGCTGGCGCATCTCAGTTGCGTGCAGGGGCATTACGGCAAGCTGTTCGAGACTGATGCGCCGCGCGCCGAACACGCTGCATTGGTTGACTATAGCGCGGGTCCTGATGATCCGCGTGTGCTTGTCCATCTCGCCGCGCTGGGTTTCAAACAGCCGATCATGGTTTCCGAAACGATCAGGCAGTGGATGGCTGGCGAGTATCGCGTGCTGAAGGTCGAAGAGACCCGCCGCGCATTCAACGACTTCGTGCCGGCCTTGATCGACGGGCTTGCCCGCGCCGAAGAACCCGATAACGCCGTCATCGCCTTCGACCGGTTGTTGCAGGCCTTGCATCGCGGCGGTCGGCTGATTTCGCTGCTCAGCCAGAACCCCGATCTCGCCGCGCTCACCGCGCTCGTGCTCGGCGCCGCTCCACGCCTCGGCGATATGCTGGCGCGGCAGCCGCAGATCATGGACGGATTGATCGATCCGCGGTTTTTCGGCGCGATGCCGGACCAGTTTGAACTCTCCACCCGGCTTGCCGCGACCTTGCAGGACGCGGATTCCTACGAAGAATTTCTCGATCGCATCCGGTTGTTCGGGCAGGAGAGCCTGTTCCTGATCGGCACGCGTATTCTCTCCGGCACAGTATCCGCGCGGCAGGCCAGCATCGCCTTTGCCGATGTCGCCGAGGGCATCGTCGACACGATCCATCGGCTGGTGTCGGATCAGTTTGCTGTACAGCACGGCCGCATCTCGGGACAGCAGACGGCGATCCTCGCGATGGGCAAGCTCGGCAGCCGCGAGATGACCGCGTCGTCCGATCTCGATCTCATTCTCATTTATGATTTCGATCACGAGCAGCCGGACTCCGACGGAGCGCGCTCGTTGCAGGGCGCGCAATATTTCGCACGCTTTACGCAGCGGCTTATCAGCGCCTTCACGACGCGAACCAATTACGGCGTGCTGTATGACATCGACATGCGGCTGCGGCCGTCCGGTCGCGCCGGCCCCGTGGCGTCGCGCATCGATTCCTTTGCCGCGTACCAGGACCGCGAAGCCTGGACCTGGGAACATATGGCGTTGACGCGCGCACGCGTGATCTCCGCGTCACCCGAGTTCAGGGCCCGGATCGAGGCGATCATCCGCGACGTGCTGACGCGGCCGCGCGATGCTGCGATCACTGCGACCGACGTGGTCGAGATGCGCCATGCGATCGGCCTCGAAAAGGGTGAAGACGATATCTGGGATTTGAAATACGCCGCCGGCGGCATGGTCGATATCGAGTTCATCGCGCAATATCTGCAACTCGTGCACGCTGCAAAGACGCCCGACATTCTCGATGTCGGCACCGTGCAAGTGCTGGAGCATGCCGCGCGCCTCGGCCTGTTGGCGCAGCCGGCGTTGCAGGTCCTACGACCGGCGGCGCGGCTCTATCATGATCTGACGCAGATTTTGCGGCTGTGTGTCAGCGCGAGATTCGATCCGAAGACCGCGGGGGAGGATTTGCTGCGCGTCATGACGCGGGCGGGCGATGCCCCCGATTTCTCGTCGCTCGAAGCGCGTGTCCGCGAGACCCAGACCGAGGTCCGCCGCGTCTTTAAGGCATTGCTTGAAGAGGCCGATTAAGCTGCGGCCGAATGCGCCTCGGCGCGGGATTGGCCGTCGCGCGGCAGCATGACGCGGACGACGGTGCCGGTGCCGAGTTTCGAGCGCAGCCGCATCTCGCCGCCATGAAGCCCGCTGAGCGATTTGGCGATCGCAAGGCCGAGGCCGGAGCCGTGATAGGTCTTGGTCAACTGGCCTTCGACCTGTTCAAACGGTTTGCCGAGCTTGATCAGCGACTGCGGCGCGATGCCGATGCCGGTATCGGCGATCAGCAGCATCACGCGGTCGCCGACCATGCGGCTGCGGACGATGACCTTGCCGCCGTCCGGCGTGAACTTTACGGCATTGGATAACAGATTAACGAGAATCTGCTTGATTGCACGGCGATCCGCCGAGATCGGGATGTTGCCCTGGATGTCGGCGCGCAGCGTCAGGTTCTTGTTGTCGGCGCGGCCTGACACGACGCGAAGCGATTCCGACAGCGTCTGCGCGAGATCGAATGTCTCGCGATCGAGCTTCATGCGGCCGGCCTCGATCTTGGACATATCGAGAATGTCGTTGATGACGTCGAGCAGGTAATAGCCGGACGTCAGAATGTCGTGGCAATATTCCTGATATTTTTCCGAGCCCAGCGCGCCGAACATGCCGCTGCCCATGATTTCCGAGAAGCCGATGATGGCGTTGAGCGGCGTGCGCAGCTCATGGCTCATATTGGCGAGGAATTTCGACTTGGTCTGGTTGGCTTCCTCGGCGCGATTCTTTTCGTCGGAGTATTTCTGCGCAAGGTCGGCCAACTCGATCGCCTGATTTTCCAGCGTCGTTTGCGAGTGCTTGAGGTCGATGACCGTGGCGCGCAGCCGCAGGTCGTTGTCCATCAGTTTTTGCTCATGCGCCTTGATGCGCGTGATGTCGGTGCCGACCGAAACGTAGCCTCCGTCCTTGGTGCGGCGTTCGCTGATATGCAGCCAGCTTCCATTTTCAAGTTGCGCTTCAAATGTCCGCGCGCCCGGCGCCAGCGCGCTGCTCTCCGGCAGCCGCGTCTTCACTTCCGGCATGCTGCCGACTTCAATGACGGTCTCATAGGATGTGCCGGGTGCAACGGCACTGTCCGGCAGCTTGTGCAGCGACTGGAAGTGCGAGTTGCACAGCACGAGCCGGTCTTCGGCATCCCATAGCACGAAGGCCTCGGGAATGGTTTCGATAGCGTCCCGCAGCCGCAGATCGGCCTCGACGGTCTTTTCGGCAAGGCTTTTTTGTTCGGTGATGTCGACCGCAATGCCGATCAGATGCAGGCTGCCGGTGCTGACGCTTTCGCTCAATTCGCACCGCACGCGCAGCCAGATCCAGTGCCCGTTGGTGTGTTGCATGCGAAAGGTCTGATCGATGTAATTGATCTTGCCGGCGATCAGTTGATCGGCAATCTCGAACAGATTGATGTCGTCCGATTTCACCAGCGCATTGACCTCGCCGAAGGTCAGAAGATCGCTGCGGCTGTCAAGCCCGAGCATGGTGAACATCGACTGCGACCAGAAGATACGGCCGCGCGACAAATCCCAATCCCAAAGACCGCAGCGGCCGCGATTGAGCGCCGTATCGATGCGACCCCGCACGGCGTCGTTGATGAGATCGCCTTCGCGCGCGCGGGTCGATTGCCAATGAAACGCGAAGCCGAGAATGAGGACGACGAACCCCGTGGTTGCGGACAACGTCACGGACAGCGCGGAGTCCGACCGCCAGATCGGTTCGTGCTGCTCCTGAACAACGATGACCTGACCCGGCAATCCGCGCAGCGACGCTTGCGTGGCATAGGCGGTGCCGCCGTCTGGCAACGCGATATCGATGACGTCGGCCTGCGGGAATGTCTTGGCAAGCGGCAGCGCCGCGCTGACGAGATCGAGCATGTCGCCGATCTTGTCGGAACGCTCCTCATACGGCACGCGCGCGATGATGCGCTGATCGCCGTTGAGAATGACGACGTGGCGTTGCGGCGCGACTCCCCAGGAAGGAATAAGACCAGGCAACAGGTTCTGTAGCCGCTGTTGAAGCGTGGCACGCTCGGATCGTGTCGCGGCGAGGCGATCGAGCCGCTCGGACAGGATATCGGTGAGCGCCAGCATGTCGCGCTTCATCGCGGCGCGTTTCTGGCGGCCCTGATCGACGACCTGCACAAAGGCGCCGAAACAGATGGTGATGAGGAAGGCGATGATCAGCGCCGGGACGGCGCGTCGCAGAACCGGTTCCGCGATCAGCAGCCGATGATAGGCAGGCTTTGCGATCGACTGCGCCAATCCTTTGATGGAATCGGATTGCACGCGCGGGCTCGCCGCGTGGACACGCGCCATGCCGTTGGCCCCCATACTGATCTGGTACTTGGAAAGGATACGATCATCGGAGCGGCTCCCCAGCCTCCGAATCGCGATCATAAGAATCCAGATTGATCGGCCTGTCGAGAGTCAACGATTCGTTAACGCGAAATTATTTTGTCCAAAGAGTTCTGATTTTCGCTTGCATGAGTCCGAAACGGGAACGACGCGGCCGTTCAGCGCATCCGCGTCGGCTCAGCGTGGCTGATGATGCGTTTCACGCTGGGGAAGGCGCGACGCAGCGCGCGCTCTATCTCGTCCACGCAGACATGGACGCGGATCACGCTCATCTCAGGCTCGGCACGGCAGTGAAAATTGACCACCTCACCAGCCTCACTGTCGCGCACGCGGACATTGTGGACGTCGTGGATTTCGCCGCCGTCGGCGGCGAAGCGCGCCAGCGCCTCGGCGATCTCGGCCACGCGTTGCGGCGGCGCGTCGGTTCCGATCGGCAATTCCGGTTCGAGTGGTTCGACGTGAGTGTCGACTTCGACATCGGCGCCGAACTCGTCGCGGATCTGGTGTTCCAGCGCATGCGCGATATCGTGCGCGGCGCTGAGCGCCATGTCGCCGTCGACTTCGAGATCGATGCCGACGGTGAGTTTGCCGCCGAGATCGTGCACCGTGACATGATGAATCGCCAAACCGGAGTTGCGCGCGATCACCATGATGCGTTCTCGCACGCTTTCATTGTCGCGTGCGACGGGAACGGCCGTAAAGGTGAGGTCGGCATCGCCCAGCGCGCCGCTGACGGCCGCCTGCGCCGCGCGCTTGATGGTCTCGATGCGGCCAATCGGATAGGTGCGCGGCACTTCGACGGTGGCATCGACGAAATGCGTCGCGCCGACCATGCGGATGCGCAGCCGCTCGATCTCTAGAATGCCCGGCACCGTCGCCAGCGCAACGGTGGCTTTTTCGGCCGAGCCTTCCGGCGCACGGTCGAGCAGCGTTTCGACGGTGGAGCGCGCCAGCCGCAGGCCGAGCAGAGAAATCACAATCGCCACGCCGATCGCGGCCGCCGCATCGCCCCAGGAGTAGCCATAGGCCGAAAGCGCCAGGCCGATGATGACGGCAAACGAGCCCATGACGTCGGATGCGAAGTGAAGCGCATCGGCGGCGAGCGCCTGACTCTTGGTGTCGCGTGCGGCGTGATGCAACGCGCGGGCCCGCCAGAAATTCACGCCGATATCGACCAGCAGCACGATGAAGGGCAGCGCCGACAGCGTCGGCGGCGCGACGCCTTCGACGAGATGGCTATAGGCCTGCACCAGAATGCCGCCGGCCAGCACGTAGAGCATCGCGATAACGCCGAGCGCCGACAGGCTCTCGATCTTGCCGTGGCCGTAGTGATGCTCGTTATCGGCCGGACGATCCGAGACGCGCACCACGAACCAGGTGACGATGGTGGCCACGAGATCGACCGACGAATGCAGCGCCTCCGAGATCAGCGCGAGGCTGCCGATGGCGATACCGACGACGAGCTTGACCAGCGCCATGCTGGCGCTGGCGATGATCGAGATCGCGGCGACGCGCGACTTGCTGTAATTGTGAGTGGCGCTCATGCGCGCGGTGTATCAGGCCAGGCGCGGGCACAAAAGCAAAGTGTTTGCGAGCGCGAATGCGAATGATTGGCGGGAAAGCATTCGTCATTCCGGGGCGCGGTCGGCGATTGCCGAACGCGAACCCGGACTCTTATCAAGATGAACACGAGGAGATTCCGGGTTCGGAAACGCCAGGAGGCGCTCGCGACCCCGGAATGACATAAAATCTAATGACATGAAATCTAAAGCGTCACCACGATCTTCCCCAGATGCGCGTTGGCGTCCATGTGCGCGAACGCCTCATCGATTTCTGCGAACGGATAAACCTTGTCGATCGGCAGCTTCAATTGTCCGGATTCGACCGCCGGCCAGATGTCGTTGCGCACCGCCGTAAAGATATCGCGGATTTCCTGCACCGAGCGGGTGCGGAACGTCACGCCGATATAGTGGATGCGGCGCGCGGCGTGCAGGTCGAAATTGAAGTCGCCGTGAGTGCCGCCGAGGCGGCCGACATTGACGATGCGACCCATTACTTTCGTCGCTGCGAGATTCTGGTTCGCGACCGGGCCGGAGACTTGATCGATGACGAGGTCGACGCCTTGGCCATCTGTCGCCGTCAGAACCTGATCGACCCATCCAGCGTCGCTTGAATCGAGCGCGAGATCCGCGCCGAACTCTTTCAGCCTTTGGCGTCGCGCGGCATTGGTGGACGAGCCCATCACCGGCTTCGCGCCCTTGAGTTTCGCGATCTGCAACGCCATCAGGCCGACGCCGGAGCTTGCGCCTTGAACGAGCACCGATTGCCCGGCCTGCAGGCCGCCATTCGTCACCAGCGCGTTGTGCATCGTGGTGATCGCGACGGGCAGGGTGCAGGCGGTCTCGACATCCATCGTCGCCGGGATATGAAACAGCCGGCTGTGATCGGCGAGCGTGAACTCCGCGAAGGCCGCGCCGCCCGATCCCATCACGCGGTCGCCGACCGCAACGCCTTTGGCATCGGGCCCGAGGGCCGCAACCTCTCCCGCCCATTCCATGCCCAATACGGCGCCGGCGCCGCCGGCGCTGCCATGGACATGGCCTTTCGTCATGCCGAGGTCCGCGCGATTAAGCCCGCAAGCGCGGACCTTGATCTTGACCTGGGCGCCCGTCGGCGACGGCTCCGGTACATCAAGGATGGCGGGGCCGGATGCGCTGTAAACATAGGCTTTCATTGCGCCTACTCCGCCGCCTGGCGGCGCATCGACATCATGCGATCGAGCCGCGCGCTGATGATCTCCTCGGCGTCGCGCATGATGCGCGAGATGAGCTCTGCGCAGCTTGGAATGTCGTGGATCAGGCCTTGCACCTGACCGGCCGACCAGATGCCGTCTTCCGCATCGCCCGTCGAATAGACCAGCTTGCCGCGCGCGCCGGCGACCAGTTCGCGAACCTGCTCGAAGGTCGCGCCTTCTTTCTCCATCGCCACCACCTGCTTGCTGACGGCATTGCGCGCCACGCGCGAGGTGTTGCGCATGGTGCGGAAGATCAGGTCGGTCTCGCGCTCGTCATTGGCGACGATGCGCTCCTTCACGAGCTGATGGATCGGGCTTTCCGTCGTGCACATGAAGCGCGTGCCCATGTTGATGCCGTCCGCGCCGAGCGCGAGCGCGGCGACGAGCCCGCGGCCGTCGCCGAAGCCGCCCGACGCGATCATCGGAATCTTCACCTTGTCGGCGGCGGCCGGAATCAGAATGAGGCCCGGCGTATCGTCTTCGCCCGGATGACCGGCACATTCGAATCCGTCGATCGAGATCGCGTCGACGCCCATGCGTTCCGCCGACAGCGCGTGCCGCACGCTGGTGCATTTGTGCACGATGATGACGCCGTGCTTCTTGAATTCGGTGACGTGTTCCTGCGGCTTGTTGCCGGCGGTCTCGACCACCTTGATGCCGGCCTCGATGATGGCCCGACGATATTCGGCATAAGGCGGCGGCTTGATCGAGGGCAGGATAGTCAGGTTGACGCCGAACGGCTTGTCGGTGAGGTCGCGGCAGCGCGCGATTTCTTTTGTCAGGTCTTCCGGCGTCGGCTGCGTCAGCGCGGTAATCAGGCCGAGCGCGCCGGCATTGGCGACCGCTGCGACCAGTTCGGCGCGCCCGACCCATTGCATGCCGCCTTGCACGATCGGGTGTTCGATGCCGACAAGTTCGGTGAATCGCGTCTTGATCATTGGCTGGTTCCCTGATGCTTCCTGGCGCGCTGGCTTTTCGTTTTTTGGCGCGCTCTTGCTTCTTGTCAAAGGCGCAGGATGCCTCGCTCAGCGGCGAATGTCTATCAGGGGAGGGCATGTCGTTCCGGGGCGCTGACGCCGCTCTCATGATGAGATTTCGGGTTCGCTCGCGCAAAGAAGCGCATCGCCCCGGAATGACGTTCTATAAATGAAACTCGTTGTGCAATTCGCCGATGCCATGGATCGCGATCGTCACAGTGTTGACAGGCTCTTTCATCACGCCGACGCCGACCGATGTGCCGCACAGGATGAGATCGCCGGGCTCCAACGTCATGTCGTGCGACAATCTCGACACGAGGTCGGGCGGCGGGAAGATCATGTCCGACACCGGATAGTTCTGCCGCTCGGAACCGTTGAGAATGGTGCGGATCGTCAGCCAGGCAGGATCGATGCCGCTCGCGATGACGGGTCCGAACGGGCCGAAGCCGTCAAAGCTCTTGGCGCGCGCCCATTGCGGAAATGTCGGGTCGCGCGTGAGGATGTCGGCGGCGGTCATGTCGTTGATGCAGGTATAGCCGAAGATATGCGCCGCGGCTTCATCGGACGAAATGTTCGTCGCACGTTTGCCGATAACGATGCCGAGTTCGCCCTCATAGACGATCTTGCCGTCATAGGAGGCCGGCCGTTTCACGATCGCGCCGGGACTGGCGATGCTCGACGTCGCTTTCAGAAAATACAGCGGCTCTTTCGGCGCGGGATTGCCGAGCTTGGCGGCGAGCGCATGAAATTGATTCCACAGCCCGATGATCTTGCCGGGGACGCAAGGCGCGAGCGTTTCCACGTCATTGCGATTCAGCTTGATGCCGGTGGGTTTGTTCGCGCCGAACATGTCGCCGTCATGCACGGCGATGGCATCCTCGCTCAGCGTGCCGAAGCCAATGGCGGCGTTGTGCTTGAAGCGGATCCAGTGGGGCATGGCGGTATTCCTGAAACTGAAAACGTCATTCCGGGGCGCTCACGCCTCTTGGCGGGAGCGACCCCGGAACCGGGTCATGTTCAACTAGCTGAGATGCCGGGTTCGCCATCGCAAAGGTGCGATGGCGCCCCGGAATGACAACACCTTCAATACAATCCCGCGATCTTCGCGCGCTGGATCACTAGCGCGAGAACGCCGTCGATGGCGGGCGTCGGAATCTTCGTCAGCCTGCCCATTTCCTGCACGACGGTGACGAGCGGATCGATTTCCATCGGCCGGCCGCGCTCCAGATCCTGCAGCATCGACGTTTTGTGCGCGCCGACCTTGCGCGCGCCCTCGATGCGGCGTTCGACATCGACGCGGAATTTGACGCCGAAATGCTCGGCGATCGCCTGCGCCTCCAGCATCATCGCCTTCGACAGCGCGCGCGTCGCGGGATCGGTGCAGATCACGTCGAGCGTGGCGCCCGTCAGCGCGCTGATCGGGTTGAAGCAGACATTGCCCCACAGCTTCAGCCAGATCTCGTCGCGGATGCGATCCAGCGGCGGCGCTTTCAGCTCGGCCTGCTCGAATGCGGCCGACAGGCGCTTCACGTCGTCGGTGATTTCGCCGGACGCTTCGCCGATCGGAAACTTGTCGCCGTAAACATGGCGGATCACGCCGGGGGCTTCGATCTCGGTCGCGGGATAGACGATGCAGCCGATCGCGCGCTCCGGCCCGAGTTCTTTCCATTGCTTGCCGCCGGGATCGATGCTCTCCAGCGTCGAGCCTTCGAGCGCGCCGCCATGCTTGTAGAAATACCAGTAGGGCACGCCGTTGACCGCCGTGACGATACGCGTGTGCGGCCCGATCAGCGGTTTCATCTGGTCGAGCACGCCGGTGATCGAATGCGCCTTCAACGTGATGATGACAAAATCCTGCACGCCGAGTTCGGCAGGATTGTCCGTGCAGCGCGGATGCGCGACGCGCTCGCCGTCCGCGGTGATGAGCTTGAGCCCGTTCTGCTTCATCGCCGCCAGATGTGCGCCGCGCGCCACGAGGCTGACATCGATGCCCGCATTGGCGAATTGCACGCCGAGATAGCCGCCGATCGCGCCGGCGCCGTAGATCGTGATTTTCATCCGTATTATCCGTGGTTTCAGTGATGGTGTCAGACCGTCGCAGGTCTGGAGGTGTCGGAGGCGGCGATGCGGGCATTGGCGACGACCGACCGCCGCCATGGCTTCAACACGAAGAGCGCGAGAACGGAGGCCAGAATATTGGCGCCCGCCGCGATCATGAACACGTTGTCCCAGTTGCCGGACGATTGCTGCATATAGTTTGCAAATGGGACCAGCAAGGCGGCCGTGCCTTTTGCGGTGTAGAGCAGGCCTGCATTGGTGGTGGCGAACTTGGTGCCGAATGTATCTGTGCACGTCGATGGAAACAGCGAGTAGATCTCCCCCCATGCAAAGAACACCGCGCCGGACAACAGCACGAACCAGACCGGGTCGTGGCCGTACAGATAGAGCGCGTAGATGCCGATGCCTTCGAGACCGAAGGCGATGAACATCGTATTCTCGCGTCCGATCATGTCCGAAACCCATCCGAAGAACGGCCGCGTCAGCCCGTTGAGGATGCGGTCGAAGGTGGCCGCGAAGGTGACGGCGGTCATTGTCATAGCCATCAGCGTGACCGGGACGTTATCGATCTTCCAGTCGGCGGCGATCGGCTTGAGGTTCGCGGTAATCATCAGCCCGCCGGCGCCGACGATGACGAACATGAAATACATCAGCCAGAACACCGGCTGGCGCACGACCTCCATCGGCCGATAATCGCGCCGGGTCTGGATGATGTTGGCGTTCGCCGTTGCGGTGGGCACCTGTCCCGTTTTCGGCGCAAACAGGAAGAAGGCGAGGATGACGATGACGAAGCCTTGTCCGAGACCGAAATAGAGAAACGTGGTCTGGAACCCGGAATCCTTGATCATTGCCTGAATCGGCGCAACCGTCAGTGCGGAGCCCGCGCCGAATCCGGCGGCGGTGATGCCCGCCGCGAGGCCGCGCTTGTCCGGAAACCACTTCAGCGCATTGCCGACGCAGGTGCCGTAAACGCCGCCGGCGCCGATGCCCGCCACGATCATGCCGAGATAGTAGCCGTTGAGCGTGGTGGCTTCCGCATTGATGGCCCAGCCGATCGCACACAGCACGCCGCCGATCAGGACGACAAGGCGCGGGCCGTATTTGTCGACGAACCATCCTTCGATCGGCACCAGCCAGGTTTCAAACAAAACGAACAGCGTGAACGCCCACTGGATCGAGGCGCGATCCCAGCCGAACTTCTTCTGAATGTCGGGCACGAAGAACGTCCAGCCATACTGGTAGTTGGCGATCATCACCATCGCAGCGACGCCAGTGGCAAGTTGCGTCCAGCGATAGGAATCGCTCACTCGCTCCGATTGAGGCGCAGCACTCCCCACAGCGTTCGTCATTGTCGTCTCCCCATGATGACACCTGTTTCGGTGCGCTTTTTGTCTTCACCGGCCGGCGCGCAGCCGAATGGCGCGCGCCGATCGTCGTCGGTTACGACAAGCGGGCTACTCCGCCGCCTGCTTGCGCGGCGGCGCCAAGGCGCCCGAGTCGTGAATCTCGGCGACCTGGGCGTCGCTGAAGCCCAGCACCTGCCGCAAAATCTCGTCGGTATGTTCGCCGAGCAGCGGCGAGCGCGTCACGTCCGTCGGTGAATCCGACATCTTGATCGGGTTGCCGACCGATAAATATTTACCGCGCTCGGGGTGATCCACCTCGACGACGGTGCCGGTGGCGCGGAGCGACGGGTCTTCGGCCAACTCCTTCATCGACAGGATCGGCCCGCAGGGGATGTCGTCCTCGTTGAGGATGTCCATCGCCTCGAATTTCGTCTTCGTCATCGTCCAGAGTTCGATGCGCGAGAAGATTTCGTTGAGGCGGGGCAGGCGCATGGCAGGCTTGGAATAGTTCGGATCGGTCTTCCAGCCGGGCTCGCCGATGACGTCGCAGATCTTCTCCCACACTGGCGCCTGCGTGATGAAGTAGATGTAGGCGTTCGGATCGGTCTCCCAGCCTTTGCACTTCAGAATGCGGCCGGGTTGGCCGCCGCCGGAATCGTTGCCTGCGCGCGGCGTCGCGTCGCCGAACGGAATGCCTTCGCCGAACTGGCTGTATTCCTTGAGCGGCCCATGGGCGAGGCGTTGCTGATCGCGCAGTTTCACGCGCGACAGGTTCAGCACGCCGTCCTGCATCGCAGCCGTGACGCGCTGGCCGCGTCCGGTCACTGTGCGTTGATACAATGCCGCGACGATGCCGAGCGCGAGATGCAGGCCGGTGCCCGAGTCGCCGATCTGTGCGCCCGTGACGAGCGGCAGTCCGTCGCGGAAGCCGGTGGTCGAGGCCGCGCCGCCGGTGCATTGTGCGACGTTCTCATAGACCTTGCAGTCTTCGTACGGGCCAGGACCGAAGCCCTTGATCGAGGCGACGATCATCTTCGGGTTGATCTTCTGGATTGTCTCGAAGGGGAAGCCCATGCGGTCGAGCACGCCCGGCCCGAAATTCTCGACCAGCACGTCGCAGGTCTTCATCAGCGCGATCAGAACCTCCTTGCCCTTGGGGTTCTTGGTGTCGAGCGTGATCGAGCGCTTGTTGTGGTTCAGCATCGTGAAATAGAGGCTGTCCACATTCGGGATGTCCTGCAATTGCCCGCGCGTGATGTCGCCGACGCCGGGGCGCTCGACCTTGATCACATCCGCGCCGAACCATGCCAGCAACTGCGTGCAGGTCGGGCCGGACTGGACATGCGTGAAATCGAGAATGCGAACGCCCTTGAGCGCCTGTGTCATGATAAAACTCCGTGATTAGCTAAGTTCGTGTCCATAGGTCTCGACATAGGCGGCGAGACCGAGTGTGTGATCGCGCGCCAGTTTCTCGGCGCGCTCAGTGTCGCGCTGCTCGAGCGCGTCGATGATCTGGAGGTGCTCGGGCAGCGAGACCTTGATGCGGTCGGCGCGGCCGATCGTGAGCTGGCGATAGCCGCGCACATGCAGCAGGATGTCGTTGGTCATGGCCACCAGCACGGGGGACTCGCTCAGCAACAGCAGCGCCTGATGGAAGGCGACATTGGCGCGCGAATATTCCTCGATGTGATCCTGCGGGAGCCGGTCGGCGCTGAACGCCTTGAAGACATCGCGCAGCGCCGAAATGTCATTCTTCTTCGCGACGGCCGTGATCAGCCGCGCGGCCATGCTTTCCAGCGCCGCCCAGGCGCGGATCATATCGACAATTTCGGCCTGGGATCTCTTGACGACCAGAATGCCGCGACGCGGCACGATGCGGACAAAGCCGTCCTGTTCGAGCATCGCGACGGCTTCGCGGATCGGCGTGCGGCTGACGCCGAGCTTGTCGGATAATGCGCGCTCGTCGAGCATGACAGGCTCCGGCCGCGCATAGATGTCCATCTTCAGAATGGCATCCTTGAGCGCGTCATAGGCCTTGGTCTTGAAGCTCGTTTCCGGCGCGATCCTGACGACCGCAATCCCTGCATCAGCCATTGCATCGCGCCTACGACGTCCTCGAAAGCGGGCCGCTTCCTGGCTATTTTCTTGGCATACCAGATGCCAACTCGTCAAACATGAAGTCGTCGAACGCCTATTCGGCCGGGATGGGTCGGCTGCGCTGGCGCAGCAGCCAATGGCCTCCGGCGGCGAGGGCGAGGCCGGCCAGGAGCGTTGTCGCATCGACGAAAAAGTCTTCCCAGCGCGCGTGACGTCCGGGCGCCAGGACTTGCAGCAACTCGACAAGACCCGTCATTGTCACGGCAATGCCGGCGGTCAACAGCGGCCGGCGAGGATAGGCAATGCCGAGCGCCAGACCGACCAGAATGAACGCCATCGCGTGCTCGCCGTCCTGGCTCAACTCCGTCATCGGGCGATAGCGGGGCGGGCCGAGCGTCGCGAAGGTGACGGCAGCGACGAGCATCCAGGCAGCGGTCTGGGCGAGACGTTTCATGCCGCGCTTCTAGCACGGTAGGCGAGACGAGACCGCTCAAACTGCCGCGATTGCCGCGCATGGTAAATGGCGAAGGGAACGCGCCGACTGCGTTGCACACCTAAACCAACACCTCGGCGCGGGAGAACCCATCCTGGCCGAAAATGCGCGTATAGCGCGCGACCTCGGCCGGGCTGCCGGTGGTCTTGGCCGGATTGTCGGACAGTTTGACGGCGGTGCGGCCATTGGCGTGCGTCACCTTGCAGACCAGGCTGATCGGATCGAGCGTGTTCAGCCCGCGCGGATGGCAGCCGCGAAAATCATTGGTCGCCATCGTGCCCCAGCCGAAACTTTCGCGAATGCGGCCGCGAAACTTCTGGTGCAGGTCGATCATTGAATCGACCTCAAGCCCGTCGCTGAACATGCAGCGCTTCTTGAGTGGATCCTGGCCGCGCGTCCTGTACCAGGCGATGATCTCCTCGCCGGCTGCATGGGGCTCCTTGCTGTCGAGCCGCATGCCGGTCCAGTTCGAGGCCCAGTCCGGCGCGTCGCGCAGAAACTGCGTCATGCCGAACGTATCCGGCAGGATGATCAGCAACTCGCCGTCATAGACCTCCTGCCATTTCGCCAAGACGTCATATTGCGCCGACTTCAAGGCCTCGTCGCTGTCTGCGAGGCAGGCCGCGACCATCGGCAATTCGTGTGAATTGGTGCCGATTGCCTCATAGCTGTGCTTGAACGCAAGATGCGCGTTGGAGGTGCCGACGAAAGCCGGGCCCAATTCGCTGGCCATCGCGTCCGTCACCCATTCCTGCCACAGGAACGAATGGCGTCGCCGGGTGCCGAACTCGGCAAGGCGCAGTTGCGGCCATTCGTGCAGGCGTTTGATCTTGCCCCAGATCTTGGTCTTGGTCTGGGCGTAGAGAATATCCAGCTCGAACTTGTCGAGCGAGGCCATCGCCGCACGCGACCGCAACTCGCTGACGATGGCGAGCGCATAAATTTCCCACAGCGTAACGTCGGCCCAGGCGCCCGCGAAGGTCAGCACATATTGGCCGTCGATCGTCTCCAACTGATAGTCGGGCAGGCGGAAGGTTCTCAGATAATCGATATATTCCGGGCGGAAAATGTCGCGGCGGCCATAGAAGCGGTTGCCGGCGAGCCAGATCAGCTCGTTCTCGCGAAATCTGAGCGTGCGGCAATGATCGAGCTGGGCGCGGAGAATATCCTCCGGGATGATCGCGGCGAGCCGGACTTCCCTGGTGCGGTTGATGAGACCGAAGGTGACGGGCACTTTCGGGTACAGCATCCAGATGAACTGGTGCATGAGGAATTTGTAGAAATCGGTGTCGAGCAGCGACCGAATGATCGGATCGAGCCGGTAATTGTGGTTATGCACGCGGGTCGCGAAATCCATCATGACCGGCGTTACTCCAAGGCCGCAGGCCGATGCCATTTTCGGCAACCGGTTCCGGTCATTGAGGTATCGTTCGACCCCGATGCTGTCAACGGAGTGAGAGTTTCGGCTGATGGACCGCTGCATTCGCTATGGTTGCAGCGCGCTCCTTCTCCCCGTTCTTACGGGGAGAAGGTCGGGATGAGGGGCTATCGCTGGACGGAGCGCCCCCTCACCCGACCGGCTTCGCCGGCCGACCTCTCCCCGCGCGCGGGGAGAGGTGAAAGCAGTGCCCGTCGAAACCATTTATCGCATCAGCCGCCCATCCGGCGCATTGCCTTGCAGCGTGGCTTGAATCGCGGCGCGGAGCGTCGGCCGCTCAACATCCGGCCAGTCCGCCATGGATATGTCCGCCAACAGCTTCGCCGACTTGCCGAACACCACGATGCGGTCGCCGACCGCCATGGCTTCTTCAAGCTGGTGCGTGATCAGGATCGCGGTGGAGTTGAATTCCCGCGCCAGCGCCACGAATGTATGGCGCAATTCGGTGGCGGTCACTTCGTCGAGCGCGCTGAAGGATTCATCCGCCAGCAAAATCTGCGGTTGAACCGCGAAGGCGCGGGCGATGGCGACGCGCTGGCGCATCCCGCCCGAAAGTTCGCGCGGATAGGCATTGGCGAAGGCGTCGAGCCCCAGTCGCTTCAGCCAGCCGAGCGACCGCCTGCGCTGCTCGTCCTCCGCCACCCCGATCAACTCCAGCGGCAGCCGGACATTGTCCAGCGCGGAGCGCCACGGCAGAAGCCGGTCCTGCTGGAAGATCGTGGCGATGCGGCCGCGAAACGCGTCGAAATGATCATAGGGCGTTTGGCCGCCGATCGTGAGATGACCTTCTGTCGGGCGCGACAGGCCGATCAGGATGTCGAACAAAGTCGATTTCCCGCAGCCGGTCTGGCCGACGATGGCGACCAGTTCGCCCGGCGCGACAGCCAATGACAGCCGGTCGATCGCGACGACGGATTGCCCGCTCGCCGTCTGGCGAAAAACCTTTCGCAGATCCGCGATTTCGATCGCAGCGTTGTGCGTCATGCGCGCCACCGCAGCAGGTGGGTCTCCAGCCTGACCAACAAGGCCTCCAGCGCGAACAGCAGCACCACGAGCACCAGCGTCCAGGCGAAGACGTTGGCGACGGAGAACAGTTCCTGCGCGACGGACAATTGATGGCCGATGCCGGTGACGGCGCCGACCAGTTCGGCGATGGTGACGACGCGGATCGCGAGGCTTAGCGTGATCTTCCAGCTCGTGATCAGGCCCGGCGTGATCGCCGGCAGCATCAGCTTGCGGAAGAACTGCAAACGCGTCGGCCGGAACGACCGCATCATCTGTTTCAGGTCGTTCGAGACCTCGCGCATGTTGTCGAGCGCATCGACGGCGAAGACCGGCGCGCACACCACCACCAGCACGAAAACGATGCGGAACTCGACGCCCTTGAACCAGAGGATCGCGAACAGAATCCACGACACCACGGGCACGGCCATCAGCACGCGGACCATCGGCCGGATGTATTTCTCGGTCGATCCGGACAGATACATCGCGATCGCGACGGCAAGCCCGATGACGAACGATACGACCAGCGACAGCAGCACGCGGCCGAGCGTGACCGCGACATCGAGCGCGGTGATCTTGGTCAGGCTCTGCGCGATGCGGCCGAGGCCGGGGATCGCGAACGCCGGAATGCCGAGCCACGGCGCGAGATAGGACATCGCCTGCCACACGCCCGCAAAAATCAGGATCGAGACGATCGCCTCGCGCGGCAATGCGCCGACAAGCGTGCGGCGCGGCTCAGAATTCTGAGTCATCGCCCGGCTCGACCGGGCGACCCAGTATTCCAGGCCGCCTGAGTTATGGAGGAGAGATGCTGGGCGTACTGGGTCCCCCCTTTCGCGGGGACAACCGAAGGTGTGATGCGGACGACCGAAGGCATGATGATGCGCATCCCAAACGTCACGGCGCATAGATGATCGCGTCGTCCGGCAGTTTCGGATGGAAGCCCGCCTCGACCGCGCGCGCGAACATGTCGGTGATGCTTTTGCGCTCGGCCGGCTCCCATGCCGGTTTGACGTCGAAATCCCAGCGCTTGCTCGTCACGGCATCCTTCAGAATGCCCGGCGGCAGCTTCACCGTCTCGACGGCAATCTTGTCGGCGCCGTCCGGATCGCTTTTCAGGAACGCCGCGACGTCCCGCAGCGCCGCGATATATTTCGCCGGCATGGTCGGCATCTTGGCAATGCTGTCCTCGCGCATCGCATAGACCAGCTCCCAGCCGCCGCTGCCGGTCATCTCCGTCCATGCGTCATTGGCGTTGAAGATGATCTTCAGCGCCGGATCGTCCTTCATCATCATCGTTGCGATCGGCTCGATAACCATCGCCGCCTCGACGCGCTGCGCGGCGAGTTGCGCGCGGGCGACGGCGAAGTTGGCGTTGACCAGTGTCATGTCCTTGGCAAGTTCGATCTGTTTCGACCGCGCGTAAATCGACAGCACCTGAAACTGGCCGCTGCCCATGTCGGCGGCCAGTTGCTTGCCTTTCAGATCAGCGAGCGACTTGATCGCGGGATCGCGCGTCAGCAGCACGAGGTCGGCGAGCGTCGCGCCCGTTGAGATGATCTTGATCGGCACGCCTTCCAGACGCAGTTTCTGGAAATTGGTCGGGCCGCCGATCAGCGTATCGATCTCGCCGGTCGCCAGCCCCGCATAGAACGCGGCGATCGACGGGTAGGGGCGGATGTCGGCCTCGAAGCCGTTCTTCGCATCGAAGCCCTTGGCCTTCATGATGTTGGCGACTATCGGCGCGAACACCGGCAACGTCAGACTGCCGATCCGGATTTTCGGTCTCTCCTGCGCCTGCGATGGCGCAACGAACGCGACAGCCAGCGACACTACGGCGGCGAGACAGATAAAACGGCGAGACACGATCATTCCAACGTCTCCTGAAACCGAAAGGGTGACGATCGTTTGTTAGCAAACGATATGCCAAAATCGAAGGCAGCGATTGCCGCCGCATTCCTCTTGCAGTCATCACGAGAGCCTAATAGCATTTCGTTTGTACGCAAATGAAACTTGCTCCGCGCGAGGGTTGCGATGCCGCATGTTGCGATGGCCGATGGTATCCGCCTCTATTACGAGGAGGCCGGCTCCGGCACGCCGGTCGTGTTCATTCATGAATATGCCGGCGATTATCGCACATGGGAGCCGCAACTCCGTTATTTTTCGCGCGCCTTCCGCTGCATCACCTTCAGCCAGCGCGGCTATCCGCCGTCCGACGTGCCGGACGAGCCGGCGAAATACGGTCAGGACATTGCGCGCAACGATGTGATCGCGCTGATGGATGCGCTGAAGATTGAGAAAGCCCACGTCGTCGGCCACTCGATGGGCGCCTCGACGGCGCTGCATGTCGGCATAAATTATCCGGAGCGATGTCTGTCCGTCACCGCTGCAAGCTGCGGCTACGGTTCGAGTCCCGATCCGGCCTTCGTCGAGCAGGGCCGCGCCGCCTCGCGCGAGACCGCGAAGATGTTCGAGACCGTCGATTTCCAAACCGCCGCGGCACAATACGCGGACGGCGCGACGCGGCAGACCCACAAGAACAAGGACCCGCGCGGCTTTGCCGAGTTTGCGCGCATGCTGGCGGATCATTCCCCGGTCGGCCATGCGCTGACGATGCGCGAATTGCAGGCCAAGCGGCCGATGCTGTGGGAGATGGAAACCAAGCTGAAGGCTTTTGCACCGCCGCTGCTCGTCGTCGTCGGCGACGAGGACGACTGGTGCCTCGACCCCAGCATCTTCCTCAAGCGCACCGTGCCGACCGCGGGCCTGCTTGTCATTCCGCGCTCGGGCCACACCATCACGAGCGAAGAACCTGCCGCGTTCAATGCCGCGCTCGCCGACCTGTTCGCCGCGGCACAAGCGGGCTCGTGGCTGTCGCACAAACCGAAACCGACCTCATAACAAACGCAAACGGGAGTTTCACATGGATCTCAAACTGACAGGCAAGACGGCGCTCGTCACCGGCGGCAGCGAAGGCATCGGCAAGGGCATTGCATGGGCTTTGGCGAAAGAGGGCGTCGATGTCGCGATCTGCGCCCGCCGCATGGAGCCGCTGAAGGCCACGGCCGACGAGATCGCTGCCGCGACCGGCCGCAAGATCGTGCCGATCACGGCGGACCTCACCAAGGACGCCGACTGCAAGAGCTTCATCGCGCAAGCGCATACCGCGATGGGCCGCATCGACCTGATGATCAACAATGCCGGCTCCGCGCCCGGCGGCGTCATCGAGACGCTGACCGAGGACGACTGGGCGCAGGCGATGCAGCTCAAATTCATGGGCTATGTGCGGTGTCTGCGCTATGCGCTGCCGATCATGGTGGCGCAGGGCGGCGGCCGCGTCGTCAATCTGATCGGCAATGACGGCGTGAAGCCGTCCTATTGGGAGATCGCGCCGGGCGCGGCCAATGCCGCCGGCCAGAACATGACGCTGTCGCTCGCCGGGCAATATGGCCGCCACGGCGTCTCGTTTTGCGCCGTCAATCCGGGCCCGGTGCGCACCGAGCGCTGGGCCGGCCTCGTCAAGGCGATGTCGCGTGACATGAAGATATCCTATGAGGATGCCGACAAGCTTGCGCCGGCCTCGATCCCGCTCGGCCGCATCGCCGAGGTCGAGGAGGTCGCCAATCTCGTCGTGATGTTGTCGTCGCCGCTGGTGCAGATGGCCAACGGCACCATGATCGAGATCGACGGCGGTCAGGACAAGGCGTTGATGGATCGCTTCCGCGATCGATAGGCGCGCGGCTGGCGTGATGTTTGCCTCTTGCGACAACAGGTTTCTTGACAACGTTATGACCTCGCCAGACTAGTTTCATTCTTTCAGCCATCGGAGATCGATCATGCTGCTGGTTCGTCGTCTCAAGACTTTCGCACTCTTCGGCACGCTTGCGCTCGCCTCCGCCGGCGCAGCTTTCGCGCAGGAAACCATCAAGATCGGCGAACTCAACAGCTACAAGTCGCAGACCGCGTTTCTCGACCCCTACAAGAAGGGCTGGGAAATGGCGATCGAGGAGGTCAATGCCAAGGGCGGCGTGCTCGGCAAGAAGCTCGAAGTAATCTCGCGTGACGACGGCTCCAATCCCGGTGACGCGGTACGTGTCGCCGACGAACTGGTGACGCGCGAAGGCGTGCAGATTCTGACCGGCACGTTCCTGTCGAACATCGGCCTCGCGCTGACGGAATTCGCCGGAAAGAAGCAGGTGTTCTTTCTCGCCGCCGAACCGCTGACGGACAAGATCACCTGGCAGAACGGCAATCGCTACACGTTTCGGCTGCGCCCGATGACCTATATGCAGGTCGCGATGCTGATGCCGGATGCGGTCGCCGCCAGGAAGAAGCGCTGGGCGATCGTTTACCCGAATTACGAATACGGCCAGACGGCCGTTGCGACTTTCAAGGAAATGCTGAAGGCGCAGCAACCCGACGTCGAATTCGTCACCGAGCAGGCGGCTCCGCTCGGCAAGATCGATGCGGGCGCCGTCGTGCAGGCGATCGACGACGCCAAGCCCGATGCGATCTTCAACGTGATGTTCGGCGCGGATCTGGCCAAGCTGGTCCGCGAAGGCAGCACGCGCGGCGTCTTCAAGGACCGCACTGTCGTCAGTCTTCTCTCGGGCGAGCCGGAATATCTCGATCCGCTAAAGGAAGACGCGCCGGTCGGCTGGATCGTCACGGGTTATCCGTGGGACAAGATCAAGACGCCGGAATATCAGGCGTTTCTCACCGCCTATCAGAAGAAGTATAACGACTATCCGCGGCTCGGTTCAATTGTCGGCTATGTGACGATGAAGTCGGTCGCCGCCGGCATCGCAAAGGCGGGTTCGACCGACACCGAGAAGATGATCGCGGCGTTTCGCGGGCTCGATGTCGACTCGCCGTTCGGGCCCTTCAAATATCGCGCGAGCGATCATCAGGCAACGATCGGGGCTTATGTCGGCAAGATCGCGCTCGAGAACGGCAAGGGCACGATGACCGATTTTAAATATGTCGACGGCGCGAGCGTGCTGCCGAGCGACGCCGACGTCAAGAAGCTGCGCCCGGCGGCGGAGTAGGGGGGCATTTCGGTGCTTGCGCTCAATTTGCTGCGGTCGTGTTCTGCCCACCTCTCCCCGTTGGGGAGAGGTCGACCGGCGAAGCGAAGCGAAGACGGTCGGGTGAGGGGGGACCGTCCTATTGAGAGGTCTTACCCCCTCGCCCCAACCCTCTCCCCATGGGAGAGGGAGCGCGCTGCCGATGAATTGTCCGTGCGCGTTATCAATCGGGCATAGGCGATCACCCCATGACCGCAAACGCGCTCATCTTTCAGGCCATCAACGGCCTCTCGGCGGCGTCGGGATTGTTCCTCGTCGCCGTCGGCTTGTCGCTGATCTTCGGCGTCACGCGGATCGTCAACATCGCCCATGGCTCGCTCTATATGCTGGGCACTTATATTGCCTACAGCTTCGCGACCAGGCTCGGCGGCGCGGTCGGCTTCTGGGGCGGCATCGTCGCCACGGCTATCCTTGTCGGCGCGCTCGGCGGCTTGATCGAGATGCTGCTGTTGCGGCGAATCTATCGCGCGCCCGAACTGTTTCAATTGCTCGCAACTTTCGCGCTGGTGCTTGTCATCAACGACGCCACGTTGTGGATCTGGGGACCGGAAGATTTGCTCGGGCCGCGCGCGCCGGGCCTGAAGGGCGCGGTCGAAATCCTCGGCCGCAAACTGCCGAGCTACGATATCTTCCTCATCATTGTCGGTCCGCTGGTGCTGTTGCTGCTGCACCTTGCGCTGGCGAAAACCCGCTTCGGGCGGCTGATGCGGGCCGCGACGCAGGACCGCGAGATGGTCGGCGCGCTCGGCGTCAATCAGGCGATGCTGTTCACCGGCGTGTTCGCGCTCGGCGCGATGCTGGCTGGCCTCGGCGGCGCGTTGCAGATCGCGCGCGAGCCGGCCAATCTCGCGACCGATCTCAGCGTGATCGGCGACGCCTTCGTTGTCGTCGTGGTCGGCGGCATGGGCTCGATCTCGGGGGCCTATCTCGCGGCCGTCATCATCGCCGAGGTCAAGGCGCTGTGCATCGCGATCGGCGTGGTCGATCTGTTCGGCATCAGTTTCAATTTTTCCAAGATGACGCTGGTCGCCGAATTTCTGGTCATGGCGGTCGTGCTGATCGTGCGGCCCTACGGATTGCTGGGGCGCGAACAGGCGGTGGTGCGCAGCGTGTCGGAGCCCGACGAGCCGATTCGTCCTGCAACGTCGATGATGAAGATCGCGGCCCTCGTGCTGCTGATCGTTCTGGTCTGCCTGCCGATGATCGCGAAGAATTCGCCCTATACGATGGTGCTCGGCATCGACGTGCTGATCGCCGTGATTTTCGCCGCGAGTCTCCACTTCATCATGGGGCCGGGCGGCATGCACTCCTTCGGCCATGCCGCCTATTTCGGGCTCGGCGCCTATGGCGCGGCGCTGCTGGTGAAATGGCTCGCCGCGCCGATGGGCGTGGCCTTGGCGGCCGCGCCCGTGCTGGCGCTGGCGGGCGCGCTCCTGTTCGGCTGGTTCGCGGTCCGCTTGTCCGGCGTCTATCTCGCGATGCTGACGCTGGCTTTCGCGCAGATCGTCTGGGCCGGCGTGTTTCAGTGGGAGACGCTCACCGGCGGATCCAACGGCATCGTCGGCGTCTGGCCGTCCGCGCCGTTCGACAGGCGCGTGCCGTTCTACCTGCTGGCATTGACGTTGGCGGTGGCGGCCGTGATGCTGCTGCGGCGGTTTCTGTTCGCGCCATTCGGCTACGCGATGCGCGCCGGGCGGGACTCGCCGCTGCGGGCCGAGGCTATCGGCATCGACGTCAAGCGCGTGCATTGGCTGGCGTTTGCGATTGCCGGTGCTGTTTGCGGCGTCGCCGGCGGCATCTTTGCCTTTGCCAAAGGATCGATCTCGCCGGAAACGATCGGCGTCGGCCGCTCGATCGACGGCCTCGTGATGGTGCTGCTCGGCGGCATCCAGACGCTGGTCGGTCCCGTCGTCGGCGCGTCGGTCTTCGCTGTACTCCAGGACACGATCATGCGGCAGACGGATTACTGGCGCGCGCTGCTCGGCGGCGTCATCTTGCTGCTTGTCTTGGTGTTTCCCGCCGGCATCGCCGGCGGCATCGCGAAGTTGCTGCCGCGCAAGGCCACGCCATGACGAAACAGGCGGCATCATGAGCGAACTTGCGATTGCGAACCTCTCGAAAAGTTTCGGCGGCGTTCGTGCCGTCAACGACGTGTCCTTCAGCGTCGGGCAAGGCGAATTTCTGGCGCTGATCGGGCCGAACGGCGCAGGCAAATCGACCTGCTTCAACATGATCAACGGCCAGCTCGCCCCGGATAGTGGCGACATCCGGTTTGAGGGCGCGACGTTGATCGGGCTGAAGCCGCGTGAGATCTGGCGGCGCGGCGTCGGGCGGACGTTTCAGGTCGCCGCGACGTTCGGCTCGATGAGCGTGATCGAAAATGTGCAGATGGCATTGATGTCGCACGCGCGCGAAACATACAGATTGTTCAAGCCGGCTGCGACGCACCACCGCGACCGTGCATTGGCGCTGCTCGTGCAGGTCGGCATGGCGGATGCCGCCGATCGGCCGAGCCGCGAATTGGCGTATGGCGACGTGAAGCGCGTCGAACTCGCGATCGCGCTCGCCAACGATCCCCGCCTGCTGTTGATGGACGAGCCGACCGCCGGCATGGCCCCGCGCGAGCGCAACGATCTGATCGCGCTGGTCAAGCGCCTCGTCGTCGAGCGCGGCATCTCGGTGCTGTTCACCGAGCATTCGATGGACGTCGTCTTTGCATTTGCCGATCGCATCATCGTATTGGCGCGCGGCAGACTGATCGCCGACGGCGACGCCAAAGCCATCCGCGACAATCAACAAGTCCGCGAAGTCTATTTCGGGACCGGCAAGACCTTTGCCAGAGAGACGGTCGTGACATGAGCGGTGCGATGCTCGATGTGCGCGATCTCAACGCGTCCTACGGCGCGGCGCAAATTCTTTACGGTCTCTCGTTGGACGTCGGGCGCGGCGAGGTCGTCGCCTTGATGGGCCGCAACGGCGCGGGCAAGACCACGACCATGAAGGCCATCATGGGCCTGATGGCGCAGCGTGACGGCGTCGTGCATTTCGACGGTCGCGATATCTCGCGCTTCGAGCCATACCGGATCGCGCGGCTTGGCCTCGGTTTCACGCCGGAGGACCGCCGCATCTTTTCAGACCTCACCGTGCTGGAAAATCTCGACATCGGCCGTCAGCCGCCGCGCAAGTTCAGTGATGGCACGTCCGCGCCGGTCTGGGACGAGGCGAAGCTGCTCAAACTGTTTCCCAATCTTGGCGAGATGCCGGATCGTCCGGGCGACCGCATGAGCGGCGGCGAGCAGCAGATGCTGACCGTCGCACGCACGCTGATGGGCAACCCGTTGCTGATCCTGCTCGACGAGCCGTCGGAAGGCGTCGCGCCGATCATCGTCGATCAGATGGCCAACACGATTCTTGAATTGAAATCCGCCGGCGTATCGGTGTTGCTGTCAGAGCAGAATGTTCATTTCGCCGAACTGGTGTCGGATCGTGCTTACGTGCTTGAAAAAGGCCAAATCCAGTGGAGCGGAGCCATGACGGATCTGGCCGGCAATACAGATATCCAGCGCGCCTATCTCACTGTTTGAGGCCATCCGATGAAGCGCGAGCGATTGAACGTTCTGCCCGGCGATGCCGACGCGCCGACCGGCTATCTGATCGGTGCGCAGGTCGGGTTTCTGATGCGCGTGGCGATGCAGCGCCACACCTCGATCTTCATGGGGTCCATGATCGAGGAATTGACGCAGACCCAATTCGCCGTGCTGGCGAAACTGTTCGAGGTCGGGCCGTGCTCGCAAAATCATCTGGGGCGGCTGGTCTATCTCGATGCGGCGACGATCAAGGGTGTGGTCGATCGGCTCGGCCTGCGCGGTTTCATCACCACGGGCAGCGATCCGAGCGACCGTCGTCGCCGCGCGGTCTCGCTCACGCTGGACGGCACGCGCGTCGTCGAGGAGGCGATCAAGGTCGCGGCCGGGATTACCGCGAAGACGTTGCTGCCGCTGACGGCCGACGAGCAGCGCGTGCTGCTGCGGCTGTTGAAGAAACTGACGTGAGGCCATGACGTCATTCCGGGGCGCGAGCAGCGCAAGCTGCGAGTGAACCCGGAATCTTATCATGTTCATCGTGCCACGAATGACGCGATTCCGGGTTCTCTCGCGCCAAATGGCGCGCAAGCCCCGGAATGACGTTATAAGAAACTCTTCATCAACGTATGCAGTCGCTGCGGCGTGACCGGCAATTGCGTCACCGCGCCGGGCCTCTGCAGCGCGTCGTCGATCGCGGCCGCAATCGCCGCACCGACCGCGTTGGCGCCGCCTTCGCCCGCGCCCTTCAACCCCATCGGATTGAGCGGGCTCGGTGCATCTTCCGAGATGATGACCTCGACGTCAGGCATCTCGCGCACGGTCGGCATGAGATAGTCCGCTAAAGTGACGGACAAGGGCTCGCCGCGATCGTCGTACAGAAACTCCTCGTACAATGCGCCGCCAAGCCCCTGCGCCACGCCGCCGACGATCTGGCCTTCGACCAGCATCGGATTGACCGCCTTGCCGATGTCATAGGCAACGAGGTAGCGCTCGACGCTGACGCCGCCGGTGTCGCGTGCGACCGAAACGACCGCGATATGGACGCCATAGGGATAGTTCATGTGCCGCGACTCGAACGTCGCGTCAGCGACAAGTTCTTTTGCAGCCGCCAACTCGCCCACATTCATCGACGGCCCCGAGCCGTCGCGCCGCGCGATCCGGCCATCGGTGAGTTCGAGATCGCCGGCGTCCGTCTGCATCAGTTCGGCCGCAGCTTTCAGCGCGACGTCGCGGAGTTTCACCGAGGCCAGCCGCACCGCTTCGCCGGTCATCACCGTCACGCGCGAGGCGAACGCGCCAAGGCCTTTCTCGATGCGGTCGGTCTGGCCGTGGATGACGCGGATGCAATCGTAGGTCACGCCGAGCGCATCGGCGCAGATCTGCGCCATCACCGTCTCGACGCCCTGGCCGACCGAGGCCGCGCCTGTCACCACCTCGACATTTCCGGTCGGCTCGATCGCGATCCGCACGCCGTCGAACGGACCGAGCCCGCTTTTCTCGACGAACATCGCAAGACCAGCGCCGACCAATTCGCCGGCCGCGCGGCGGTGTTTTAGCGAAACCTGCAATTCGGTCCAGCCGATGCCCGCCAGCGCCTTGTCGAGCAACCCCGCATAGTCGCCGGAGTCGAGCACGATGTCGGTGCCGAGCGTTTCGAGCTTGCGCGCATAGGGCATCTCGCTTTTGTCGATGAGGTTGCGCCGCCGCGCCTCGACGACATCGAGTCCCGCTTCAGTCGCGATCGTATCCATCAGCCGCTCGCGCACGAACGTGCTTTCATAGCGGCCCGGTGCGCGGTAGGTGCCGCCCGGTGTCTTGTTGGTGAGGCGGATGTGGCCGGTGGCGCGATAAGACGGCACCCGGTAGGGGCCGGGCAGCATCGCGGCGGTGAGGTCGGGCACCGTCGCGGCATGGGTGCGCATATAGCCGCCCTGATCGTGGAAGTATTCTGCATCGATGCCGAGGATGCGTCCGTCAGCGTCGATCGCGGCGCGGATGCGATGCGTTTGCTTCCGCGAGTGATTGGCCGCGATCAGGTTCTCGCGGCGATCCTCGATCCATTTGACCGGGCGCCGTAGGCGCAGCGCGGCGAGACATACCAGCACGTCCTCCGGATAGAGTTCGCCGCGGATGCCGAAGCCGCCGCCGACATGGCCCTCGAACAGGTTCACGGTCTCGGGCGCACGGCCGAGCATCCGCGCGATCTGATCGCGATTCCAGTGCGGCACCTTGGCCGCGCCATACATTTCCAGCCGATCGCGCGTGGCGTCGTAGCGCGCGATGGCGCCACGGGTTTCCAACGCGACGCCGGAATGGCGACCAATGTTCAGCGATAGCTCGACGACGGATCGTGCCTTCGCAAAGGCGGCGTCGAGATCGCCATATTGTTTCAGGATGACAGCGGTCTCTGTCGAGAGACCGTCGCGAAATTCGCCGGTCGGTCCGTCCGCATGCAAAATAACCGGCAGTTCGTCGATGTCGAGGCTGACCAGTTCGGCCGCGTCCTCCGCCGCAAAGGCCGTCTGCGCGAAGACGACGGCGACGGGATCGCCGACATAGCGCACGCGATCCGATGCGAGAATGGTCTGGCGATAGGGGGCAAGCGTTTCGATCCGTGTCAGCCGAAAGTCGATCGGCGGAATCTCTGCCACGTCCGCGAATGTCCATACCGCCTGCACGCCGGGATGTGCCAGCGCGGCGGCCGCATCGACGCCACGCAGCACGCCATGCGCCTGCGGCGAACGGACCACGCGCATATGAAGTTGACCCGGAAAGTCGATGTCGGCGGCGAAACGGCCTTCGCCGCGCAGCAGCGGCCGATCCTCCTTGCGGAGAACCGATTGCCCGACCAGCTTTCGCCGCTCCGTCATCGCCGCATCTGCACGGCGGCCGCGCGCACCGCCTTGACGATGTTCTGATAGCCGGTGCAGCGGCACAGGTTCGAGGCCAGCACGTCGAGCAGATCGTCGTCGGCGATATCGGGGTCGTTTTCCAGCACCCCGACCGCGAGCATCAGAAAGCCCGGCGTGCAGAAGCCGCATTGCAGGCCGTGATGCTCCATGAAGGCCGTCTGGATCGGATGCATCGTGTCGCCATCGGCGAGGCCTTCCACCGTGCGGATCGGTTTGCCGGCCGCCTGTTCCGCGAACATCAGACAGGCGCGCACCGGCTCGTCGTTGACGAGCACCGTACATGCGCCGCAGACGCCATGCTCGCAGCCGATATGCGTGCCGGTGAGGTCGCAGTCCTCGCGAATGGCATCGACCAACGTGCGGCGCGGCTCGACGCTGATGGCGTAATCGCGGCCGTTCACATGCAGAACGATGTCGCCCATCTCAAAACCCTTTCGCGCGTAGAGCGGCGCGGATGCGCTGCGGCGTCGCCGGCATTTCGTCCATGGAGACGCCGAACGGCGACAGCGCATCGTTGATCGCGTTGACGACGGCGGCCGGCGCGCCGATCGCGCCGCCTTCGCCGAGACCCTTGGCCCTGGTGATGCTGTTGCCGGTCAGCGTCTCGACGTGATGCAGTTCAATCACGGGAATCTCGCGAACCGTCGGCGGCAGGAAATCCGCCAACGTGCCGGTGAGGATGTTGCCGTTGTCGTCGTAGATGATCTCTTCGAGCAGCGCGTTGCCGATGCCTTGCGCGACGCCGCCATGTACCTGGCCGTCGGCGATCATCGGATTGATGATGAGGCCGGCATCTTCGGCGACGAGAAATTTCTGGATGGTGACGTGGCCGGTCTCGACCTCGACTTCCACGATCGCAACGTGGCAGGCGTTGGAAAATGTACCGGACGGGTCGTAGCTTCCGCTTTCGTTCAGGCCCGGATCGATGTCCTTGAACACATGCGTCTGGTGATAGGCCGCGCGCGCCAGCGCCGCGATGGCGATGCTGCGATCGGTGCCGATCACGTCCGCCTGGCCGGCGCGCAATTTGATATCGTCCGGCGCGGCTTCGAGCATGTGACTGGCGAGTTTTAGAAGCTTGGCGCGAATCTTCTGCGCGGCGAGCAGCGATGCGCCGCCGGAGAGCACAAGCGAACGGCTGGCAAAAGTACCCCAGCCATAGGGCGCGCGATCGGTGTCGCCGTGGACGATCTTGATGTTGACGGGATCGATGCCGATTTGGTCGGCGATGATTTGCGCCAATGTCGTGCGCAGCCCCTGGCCGTGCGGCGAGGCGCCGATCCGCGCCTCGACAAATCCGGACGGGTCCATTGTGAGATGAACCGTCTCCCAGCCCGGCGTGATCTCCATGCCGCGCGCAGCGAAGGCGGGACTGCCATAGCCGGTGCGTTCGGAGAACGTCGCAAAGCCGATGCCGAGATGTTGGCCCGAGCCGCGCGCGATGCGTTGGCGCTTGCGGAATCCGGCGAGATCGATCTTGTCGATCGCAATTTCCATCGTCTCCTTGTAGGTGCCGTCGTCGAAGACGAGACCCGTGGCGGACGTGTAAGGAAACTGGTCGATCAGATTTCGGCGGCGCAACGCTGTCGGCTCGATGCCGAAAGCGGCCGCGGCCTTGTCCATCAGCCTTTCCATCGCGAATGTGATGGCGGGTCGCGACACGCCGCGATAGGGCGCCATCGGACAGGTGTTTGTGAGAACGCCGCGCGCGCGGCAATCATAGGCCTGCACGTCATAGGGGCCGGGCAGTTCGGCCAGCGCCATCAGCGGCTCGACGCCGCATGTGGTCGGAAAACACGAATAGGCGCCGATATTGGCGACGATGTCGCCTTTCAGCGCGATCAGTCGTCCGGCCGCGTCGAACGCGCCTTCGACGCCCAGCTTCTGGTCGCGGCTGTGAAAACTGGCGATCAGGTTTTCGCGACGATCCTCGGTCCAGCCGACGCTGCTTTTGAGTTTGCGCGCCAGCCAGACCAGCACGACATATTCCGGAGCGAGCGACATCTTTTGGCCGAAGCCGCCGCCGACATCCGGCGCGATCACGCGCAATTCGCTTTCCGGCATGCCGATGATGTCGGCGATGGCGGTGCGCATCAGATGCGGCATCTGCGCCGTGCAGGTCAGCGTCACGCGGCCGGTGGCGCGATCGAACGCGGCATGGCCGGCGCGGGATTCCATGGGCGTCGCGTTCTGCCGGCGCGAGCGCGCATCGACGCGAACGGTTATGTGCGCCTTCGCCCAGATGTCCTCGAAACCAAGCGTGGTCATCTCGCCTTGCACGACGACATTGTTCAGACCATGCTCGTGCACGCGCGCGGCGTCATCGGCGAGGCCGGCCTCGGCCGTGATGACCGGGTCGGTTGGCGCGATGTCGATTTCGACCTGTTCGGCAAGGTCTTCCGCGAGGCTTTTGCTGCCCGCGACGACTGCGGCGACGGCCTCGCCCGCAAAGCGCACCACGCCATCGGCGAGGATCGGCTGGCCGACCGGCACATAATTGAACTTGTGCAGCATCGGCCGGATCGGCTTCAGCGCTTTCAGATCAGCAGCGGTGATCATCATCGTGCCGTCCGGCGCCGTCAGCGAGATGATCGCCCCCGCCGCAATAGGGCTGCGCACGAAGCGAACCCAATGCATGGCCGCAAGGTCGGCCGTGAAGCGACCATCGCCCGCGACGAGCGCCGGGTCTTCAAAGCGGCGGATGGAGCGGCCGACCCAGGTTCCGGTGAATGCCGTGCCGTTGCCCTTGGTGTGCGCCGTCATTTCAGCGAATGCTCAAGCGCACGGCGCGTCACGGCGCGCACCAGATCGCGGCGATAGTCGGCCGAGGTCTGGATGTCCTCCAGCGGATCGACGGCGCCGGCGGCCGCGTCGGCGGCGGCGCGAAACAGCTTGTCGTCCGGCGCGCAGCCGTTCAATACGGCTTCGGCTTCGGCCATGCGACGCGGGCGATCCTCCGCGCCGCCGACGCCGACCCGCGCATCGGCCATCGCACCATCGACGAGGCGGTATGTGACCAGTGCCGCCGCCATCGCGTAGTCGCCGGCGCGACGGCTGAATTCGTAAAAACCGAACCGCACATCCGCCGCCAGCAACGGCAGCCGCGCTTGCGTCAGCAATTCGTCTTCGGCCAGCGACGTACTCATGATGCCTTCGAGAAAGTCGCTGGCCGCGATGCGCCGTTCGCCGCGCTCGCTCTTGGCGATCAGCTCCGCATCCAGCGTCGCCGCGACGAGGCACCATTCGGACGACGGGTCGGCATGGGCGAGGCTGCCGCAGAAGGTGCCTCGGGTGCGGATCGGATAATGCGCGATGTGGCGCACCACATAAGACAGCATCATGCCGAGCGGCCCGCCGACGACCGGCTTGTGAAACGCGGCATGCCGCACGCAGGCCCCGATCGACAGCGCACCATCTTCCACAGCGAGTCGCTGCAACTCAGCGATCTCGTTGATGTCGATCAGATGCGCCGGCCGCGCCATCCGGAACGCCATGATCGGAACGAGGCTTTGGCCGCCCGCCACGATACGGCCATCGTCCGGCGCGTATCGCGCCAGGGCCGAGACGGCCTCGTTGATCGTCCGTGGAACATGGCGTGCGAACGGTGCGGGCTTCATCACAATCCCGGTCGGCGAAGGCTTAAATTCGCTTGTATGCTAACAATCGAACATTTGAAGTCAATCGGGCGTTCTGGCTGATTGCGAGGCAGCGCGGCCCAAAAATCAGCCCGGTGACGCAGCCTAACGGGCGGGCGGGTCGTCGCGGTCGATCGCGAAATCCCGCAGCAGAGGCGAGGTGTCGCCTGCGACGAGCCCGCCGATCAGTTGGGCTGCCAGAAAGCTGAATGTGATGCCGTTGCCGCCATAGCCATAGGCGGCATAGATGCCCTTGCGGCCGGGCACGGGGCCGATCAGCGGCAAGCCATCCGCCGTGGTGTCGAACGTGCCGGCCCAACGAAACGCGATATCAGGTTTCGCGCGCGGCCACAGCGCCGCAAGACGCCTGGTCAAGGTTGCCGACTTCTCCGCGATCAATGCGTCGCGTGCATCGGGATCGGTGATGTCCCGACTGTCCTCGCCGCCGATGATGATGCGGCCGGCCGCCGTGGTCCGCGCGTAAAGATAGTCTTCGCTGTCTTCCCAGATCAGCACGTCGTCCTTCCACAGCGCGTCCGGCTGCGGCGCGGTTGCGATCGCCCAGCTTGAGGCGGTGTCCTGGATGGTCGAATGGATGATGTCCGGCCGCGCATAGCCCGTCGCCAGGACGACCAGCTTGGCCTCGATCAATCCGCCATCGGACATGCCCACGCCGACCGATGCGCCGGCGCTGTCGAAGGTTACGGCGTCCGCCTCGAACATCTGTGCGCCGCGTTTGATCGCCACGCTTAATAAGCCCGACGTCAGTTGCACGGGATCGGCATCGGCCGACCCCGACGAGATCAACGCGCCGGCACGGGTGATCTCGTAGTCCGACAGTAATGCGCGGTGATCGAGATAGGCGCCGGGCAGGCCGGCGCGTTCGCGCAATTGGTGCTCTTCGACGAGATCGGCGGCGCTATCGCCGGCCGCGAGATAAAGCGAATTCTTGCTGCGCATGTCGCAGGAAATGGCGAGGTCATCGACCAGCGCCATCAACCCGCTGACCGCCCGGAAGCTGGCCTGATAGGCGCGGCTGGCGCGCTCAAAGCCGTAGGCTTTCGTCAGTTGAACGAGCGAGCGGTCGATCTCCCACAACAGCATCGCGGTGCTGGCCGCCGTCGAGCCACGCCCGGGTAATTCGCGGTCGATCAAAACCACATTGAGGCCCTGCCGCGTCAGCCGTTCGGCCACCAGCGCGCCGGTAATGCCGCAGCCGACGATCAACGCGTCGCAGGTCAGGTTTTCCGTCAACGGAATGCGCCGGATCGGCCGGGTGCGGTTGAACCAAGGCGACGCGCCGCCGCGCAGATCGGCCTGATCTGAATTGTCGGATTGAAAGTTCGGAATGGCGGCACCTGCGGCGGGATGGGATGGACGCCCGACAAACAGCCGGGACTGCTTCGGTTCCCTGCCGGCGAGGGTGCGGTGCGCGCCGGAATGGGCTAGAGAGTGCCGGCGCGGCATCGGGCCGGGCCTCATTCAAGGTTTGCGCGTGACGACCTCCGACCATCGCTTCAGCGTCGCCCCCATGATGGATTGGACAGACCGCCATTGCCGGGTCTTCCATCGGCTGATGAGCCGGCGCGCGCGGCTTTACACGGAGATGGTGACAACTGGCGCGGTGATCCACGGCAACCGCGAACGTCTGCTCGGCTTCGATGCGATCGAGCATCCGGTCGCGCTGCAGCTCGGCGGCTCCGATCCGGCTGATTTGGCCAGGGCTGCCAGCATCGGCGAGGATCTTGGTTACGACGAGATCAATCTCAATGTCGGCTGCCCGTCCGACCGCGTGCAGAACGGACGATTCGGCGCCTGCCTGATGGCCGAGCCTGAACTGGTGGCCGAAGGTGTCGCGGCGATGAAGCGGGCGGTGCGCGTGCCGGTGACGGTGAAATGCCGGATCGGCATCGACGATCAGGATCCCGAACAGGCGCTGGATACGATCGCTTGTGCTGTCGTCGCGGCGGGAGCCGATGCGTTGATCATCCATGCGCGCAAGGCCTGGCTGAACGGATTGTCGCCGAAAGAAAATCGCGACATCCCGCCGCTCGATTACGACCGCGTCTATCGCCTGAAGGCGGCGATGCCGGCCGTGCCGGTCAGCATCAACGGCGGCATCGGCTCGCTCGACGACGCATTGCCGCATCTCGATCGTGTCGATGGCGTGATGCTCGGCCGCGCCGTCTATCACGACCCGTGGCGTCTGATGAACGTCGACTCGCGGCTGTTCGGCGAGCCCGACCCGTTCTGTTCAATGAAGGACGTGTTGACGGCGTTGCTGCCTTACATCTCCGAGCAGTTGGCCCAAGGCACGCGGCTGCATGCGATGACGCGGCATCTCGTCGGCGCGTTTCATGGCGTCAAGGGCGCGCGCGCGTTCCGGCGTCATCTGTCGGAGCAGGGCGTCAAGGCTGATGCGGGTGTGCGAGTGCTGATCGACGCGATGGCGCAGGTTATCGATGAGGTTGAGGCTGTGGCGGCGTGATCGTCATTCCGGGCTCGCTTCGCTCCGCACAAAATTGCAAAGCAATTTTGTCGCGTCGCTCGCGCCCCGGAATGACGATTTACGGATACCCGCGCAGCATCAGCCGGTCCTGACGGACCTCCCAGCTTTCCAGCCGGTCGAGGAAGCTCATGCCGAGCAGGTTGGAGCGCATCTGGCCGCGCGGGACGATCAGCGCCGGCACCGAGCGTTCGACCAATTTGCCGATCGCGAGACGATCGAGCGTCAATTTCGCCGCGCGGGTCTTGCCGCCGGCGGTCTCGACATCGACGTCATAGGACAGCAGTTCCAGCGGCAGGCCGGCGGCCTTCGCGGTCTCGTAGGTCAGCACGACGGACGTGGCGCCCGTGTCGATCACCATCGGCGTCGCGACGCCGTTGATCTGCGCGCGCAACGCGAATTCGCCGCCATTGCCGCGCGGGATTTCGACGGCGCGGACCGGACCCATCGTCGGATTGCGGACCATCCCCGAGACCAGCGAACTCGCCGACGCGATGCGCTGCGGATCGCCATAGGCGACGACGGCCCCGATCACCAATGCGAACAGCACGAGCAGAATGCGGATCATGCCGCGCTCACGCGGCTGGGGTCTTGCCCTTGATCGGCTCGATACCGGCCGACCGCATCCGATCGGCCAGACCGGCCATTATCTCGCGGCGCTCCGGATTGTCGATTTTGTGCCAGCGCGCGATCTCCGGCAGCGTTCGTCCGCAGCCGAGACAGAGCTTGGATTTGGGGTCGATGAAGCAGACTGCGATACACGGCGTTTCGATGCTCATCCTGGTGTTGTCGCGGGATCGCGCATTGGGCGCAAGCCCGCTTTTCGGGGCTTACAATCCGGTCCCCGCATTCATGATCGGCTTGTTGCGGGCGCGGCGCTTGTCTTCGGGAGCGGGCGCTTCGAGAATGTCCGGTTGCAGCGGTGGCGTTTCGATCGGCGCCAGCGCCGACATCACGCGCTCGGGTGGGAAGGTGATGACCACTTCCGTGCCGATGCGCAGTTTTGATTTGAGCGTGAAGGTGCCGCCATGCATATCGATCAGGCTTTTGGCGATCGGCAGGCCGAGGCCTGCGCCCTGTTCGGCGGATTTGATCGAGTTCGAGCCCTGGCCGAACGACGCCAGCACGATCGGAATTTCGTCTTCCGCGATGCCGGAGCCGGTGTCCTTGACGCTGAGATATTGCCCGCCGGACGCGGTCCAGCCGGCCTTGAGCCAGATCTCGCCGCCCTGCGGAGTGAACTTGATCGAGTTGGACAACAGATTGAGAACAATCTGCCGCGTGGCGCGCTCGTCGCCCCAGATGCGCGGCATGTTCTGCTCGAACACCTCATGGATCGTGATGCCGCGGCTCGACGCGCGCAGTTTCAGGAGGTGATGACAGTCGGCGACGACATGCACCAGCGAGACGGCTTCTTCGTTCAATTCGTAACGGCCGGCCTCGATGCGCGAGAGGTCTAGGATTTCATTGATGAGATTGAGCAAATGGACGCCGGAATTGTGAATGTCCGACGAATAGTCCTTGTAGACCGGGACCGCGTGGCCGCCGAAAATCTCGCTCTTCATGACCTCGGAAAATCCGAGGATGGCGTTGAGCGGCGTCCGCAATTCGTGGCTCATCTGCGCGAGGAAACGCGATTTCGCGACATTGGCGGATTCGGCGCGGTGGCGCGCTTCGTCGGAGATCGCCTTGGCCTGTTCGAGTTCGCCGATCAGCGCATCCTTTTCGGCGCGCGCTTCCAGCGTCGCCAGCGTCGTCGAGTGCAGTCGATGCGCCAGCAGTGCGAAATAGCCTTCGGCGGCGACGGCGAGCACGGCAAGGATGTAATTGTCGAACGTGCCGCTGGAGACGAATTTCAGCGCAATCGCCAGCGTCACGGGCGCGGTCGCGGCAAAGGCCGCGATCGGCAGGCTGGCCGCCAACATGCTCGACACGGCAACGACGAGCAGCATAAGGAACATCATCAGCGTGCCCGAGACGACATCGGCGCCGGTCGGGTTCAGCAGGACGGCGGTCCAGCACAGGCCATAGAGGAAATCCAGCAGCACGAAGCGTCGCCGCCAGCTTCGCACGTCAGCCGGGGACGGCATCTCGGCCAGAAAGCGACGGCAGTTGCGGATGATGACGGCATGCAGACATAGAATGCCGCAGGTCCAGACCGCCGCGACGAGTGGCTTCAACCACAGCCCGAACAGCATGCCGGTGGAGACGACGAGCAGGATGACGACCAGCGATGCCGATACGCGGGTCTCCGTGTATTGGCGTAGCAACTCGCGGTCGAAGGCCGGCCGGGTGCCGCTGGTCGAGGTCAGGCGGTCGCGTGCTTCGCGCACGCGCTGAGCCGCGACGCGACGGTTGCGCGCAGGTGTCGCGATAGCTTCGACCGGAAGCTGGACGACCTCGGGCCTATCGGCGGACTCACTCATGAACGGCTACAAATCCTGAACGCAACGCACGACTTCGCAGCGACTATCTCTCGCGCGAAATGATTAAGAGCGACCTTAAGAACGCAGCCATTCGGGTTAACAAAAGCTGAAAACGACCCTTCAAATGAAAACGGCGACCGCTTTTCGCGGCCGCCGTTTCAAGTTGTCCACCGATTGTGTTATTTGCGTTCGAGCCGGGCGAGCAGGCTAGACGTGTCCCAGCGCTTGCCGCCCATCGTTTCGACTTCCGAATAGAAGGAATCGACGAGGCCGGTGACGGGCAGGCTCGCGCCGTTGCGCCGTGCCTCGGCAAGGCAGATCGAGAGATCCTTGCGCATCCATTCGACCGCGAAGCCGAAATCGAACTTGCCGTCGTTCATGGTCTTGTGACGGTTCTCCATTTGCCAGGACTGTGCCGCGCCCTTGGAGATGGTGTCGACGACGGCGTTGACGTCGAGCCCGGCTTTCTTGGCGAAGTGGATGCCTTCGGAGAGGCCTTCGACCAAGCCCGCGATGCAAATCTGGTTGACCATCTTGGTGAGCTGGCCGGAGCCGGCCGGGCCGAGCAGCTTGCACATGCGCGCGTAGGCCGCGATCACCGGCTCGGCTTTCGCATAGGCCGCCTCGGCGCCGCCGCACATGACGGTAAGGACGCCGTTTTCCGCGCCGGCCTGGCCGCCGGACACCGGCGCGTCGACAAAATGGAAGCCGGCTTTGGCCGCCGCGGCATCGAGTTCGCGCGCGACTTCGGCCGACGCCGTGGTGTGATCGACGAAGACCGCGCCCTTGGCCATGCCGGCAAACGCGCCGTCCGCGCCGGTCGTCACCGCGCGCAGGTCATCGTCATTGCCGACGCAGGCCATGACGAAATCCTGGCCCTTCGCCGCCTCTCGTGGAGTTGCGGCCGTCTTGCCTTTGAACTTGTCGGCCCAGGCAGCGGCTTTGCCAGAGTTGCGGTTATAGACCGTGACCTCGTGGCCGCCCTTCTGGGCGAGATGGCCGGCCATCGGGAAACCCATGACTCCGAGACCGATGAAAGCAACTTTGGCCATATGTTGATCCTTGGAAGAGTGCGCTCGTTTTCAGAGCGCGTCGTGAAGCGGGACGCTCAGCATAGTCGCGACCCCATCGCAGACAACCCCCGGCCGACAACCGATTTTCGGTCTCGATTTTCTTGCGCTGCAAAAGCGTCTAGGGTCTGCGCGCATCAGCCCGACGCGAAGGATTTGCAATTGACCATCACCAAACAACAGATTGCCGACGTGCTCGATCGCGTGGCATCGCCGCGCGGCATCGCACTGACGAAGGCGAATGTGCTGTCGGACATCACGATCACGGACGGCAAGGTGATGCTGTCGATCAATGTCGAGGCAACCGAAGCGCGCGCGTGGGAAACAACGCGGGCGCAGGCCGAGGCTGCGATCCGCAACGTGCCGGGCGTCACGGGTGCGATGGTCGCTCTCACCGCCGAGCGCAAGGCTGCACCGCCCTCGGGCATCGCGCCGGTTTCGGCGCACAAGCCGCATCAGCCGCCGGGCGGTCCGTCGCCGATGGCGAAGCAGGCGGAAATTCCCGGCGTCGCCGCAATCATCGCGGTGGCTTCGGGAAAGGGCGGCGTCGGCAAATCGACGACGGCGCTGAATCTGGCGCTGGGGCTGCGCGATCTCGGGTTGAAGGTCGGGCTCCTGGACGCCGACATTTACGGTCCGTCGGTGCCGCGTTTGACCGGCATCAAAAACAAGCCCGAACTCAATGACGCCCGAAAGATGATTCCGGTCAACCGCTTCGGTCTTTCGATCATGTCGATCGGCTTTCTGGTGGAAGAAGAGACCGCGATGATCTGGCGCGGCCCGATGGTGATGTCGGCGATCACGCAGATGTTGCGCGACGTCGCCTGGGGCACGCTCGACGTGCTCGTCGTCGACATGCCGCCGGGCACTGGCGACGCGCAATTGACGCTGGCGCAGAACGTGCCGTTGAAGGGCGCGGTGATCGTCTCGACGCCGCAGGATCTGGCGCTCATCGATGCCCGCCGCGGGCTGGCGATGTTCAGCAAGGTCAATGTGCCGGTGCTCGGGATCGTCGAGAATATGAGCTATTTCCAGTGTCCGGAATGCGGCACGCGGTCGGACATCTTCGGCCATGGCGGCGCGCGGCGCGAGGCCGAACAGCTCGGCGTGCCGTTTCTCGGCGAAGTCCCTTTGCATATGGCCATTCGCGAAAACTCCGATGCGGGCACGCCGGTGGTCGAGAGCGAGCCGAACGGCCCGCACGCCACCATCTACCGTGCCATCGCGGTGCAGGTTCAGGCACGGCTGAAAAGTGCTGTCGCCGCCTGACCGGCAATCGCACTGCGGCAAGCGATCGTGTCGCATAGAACTTTCGTCCAATTGGCGGCGGCGGGGGACGCGTTGCGTTTTCAGCGGCGGCATATCCGTGATAGAGACCGTTCCACTCAAGCGCCTTCGGTCAGCAAGATCGTCGAGACGCTTCAGGGACTTCTGGGGAAACGCCCGAAAAAGGAGATGATTGAATGAAGCGTCGTGATTTTTTGAAAGTGTCGACTGCTGGCGCCGCCGTTGCGGCCGTTGCCTCGCCGGCGATCGCGCAGTCCATGCCGGAAGTGAAGTGGCGTCTGGCCTCGAGCTTCCCGAAGTCGCTCGACACGATCTATGGCGGCGCGGAATACATGGCGAAGCAGGTCGCCGAGATGACCGACAATAAATTTCAGATCCAGGTCTTCGCCGCCGGCGAATTGGTCCCCGGTCTGCAGGCGCTGGATGCAACGTCGAACGGCACCGTCGAGATGTGCCATACCGTGTCGTATTATTATGTCGGCAAGGATCCGACCTTTGCGATCTACGCCTCGGTGCCGTTCGGCCTGAATGCGCGCCAGCAGAACTCCTGGTGGTATCAGGGCGGCGGCATGGAGCTGGGCAACGAATTCTACAAGAAATTCGGTGTGATCGGCCATCCCTGCGGCAATACCGGCACGCAGATGGGCGGCTGGTTCCGCAAGGAGATCAAGACCGTGGCCGACCTCTCCGGCCTCAAGATGCGCATCGGCGGCATCGCCGGTCAGGTGCTGCAGAAGGTCGGCGTCGTGCCGCAGCAACTCGCGGGCGGCGACATCTACCCGTCGCTGGAAAAGGGCACGATCGATTCGGCGGAGTGGGTCGGCCCCTACGACGACGAGAAGCTCGGCTTCCAGAAGGTCGCGAAATTCTATTATTACCCCGGTTTCTGGGAAGGCGGCCCGACGGTCCACGCCTTCACCAACCTGGAGAAGTACAATTCGCTGCCGAAGAGCTATCAGACCATCCTCGCCAATGCCTGCACTAACGCCAACACCTGGATGGCGGCGCGCTACGACATGGTCAATCCGGCCGCGCTGAAGCGTCTGGTCGCCGGCGGTACGCAGCTTCGCCCGTTCACCAATGAAGTGCTGGACGCCTGCCTCAAGGCGACCAACGAACTTTGGGGTGAAATCTCCGCGAAGAACGCCGACTTCAAGAAATCGATCGACGCGATGCAGGCCTATCGCTCGGACGAATATCTATGGTGGCAGGTTGCCGAATACACCTTCGACAGCTTCATGATCCGCTCGCGGACGCGCGGCTGATCGTCACGACCGACCGTGCAACGCAAGCCCGGCCTTCGCCAGAGGGCCGGGCTTTCTCGTTGGGGATCGAGAAATCCTCATGGATTTTGCCGGTTCCATGTTCCATGCTCTGCGCAGGCCTTCGAGAAGAAAGGCTGGCACAACCTCAATCATATCATCAGGGAGCATGTCATGAAACGTCGGGAGTTCATCAAGGCTGCGGGTCTTGGCGTCGCCGGAGCGGCCATCGCCGCACCCGCAATTGCGCAATCTTCGCCGGAGATCAAGTGGCGGCTGACGTCGAGTTTTCCGAAATCGCTCGACACGATCTATGCCGCGGCGGAGGTTTTCTCGAAGGCTGTTGCCGAAGCGACTGACAACAAATTCCAGATTCAGGTGTTTGCCGCGGGCGAAATCGTTCCGGGATTGCAGGCGCTGGACGCTGTCTCGAATGGCACCGTCGAGATGTGCCATACCGCGAGCTATTACTATGTCGGCAAGGATCCGACCTTCGCGTTCGGGACGGCGGTCCCGTTCGGTCTGAACAGCCGCATGCAGACGGCCTGGTTGCAGGTCGGCGGCGGCGCCGAGATTCTGAATGACTTCTACAAGAACTACAATGTGATCGGTTTCGCCGCCGGAAATACCGGCTGCCAGATGGGCGGCTGGTTTCGTAAGGAACTCAAAGAGCCGTCCGACCTCAGCGGCCTGAAAATGCGAATCGGCGGCTTTGCCGGGCGTGTGCTGACCAAGCTCGGTCTGGTGCCGCAGCAAGTGGCGGCCGGCGACATTTACCCGTCGCTGGAAAAAGGCACGATCGATGCGGCTGAATGGGTCGGACCCTACGACGACGAAAAGCTCGGCTTCCAGAAAGTTGCGAAGTATTATTATTATCCAGGCTTCTGGGAGGGCGGTCCTACGCTGCACAACTTCGTCAACATCGCGAAGTGGGAGCAACTTCCGGCCGGCTACAAATCGATCGTCAAGACCGCATCGTCGTTGGCGAACGAAACCATGCAGGCGCGATATGACGCCTACAATCCGCCCGCGCTAAAAAGGCTCGTCGCGGGCGGCACGCAATTGAAAGCGTTTCCCCCCTCAATAATGGATGCGTCGTTGAAGGCAGCCAACGAGGTTTACACGGAAACCTCGGCGACCAACGGCAACTTCAAGAAGGCGCATGACAGCATGGCGGCCTTCCGCAGCGATCAATACACCTGGTGGCAGGTCGCGGAGTATTCCTTCGACAGCTTCATGATTCGCTCACGCACACGCGCCTGATCGGGAAGACACGGACACGCCCGGCCTTCTGCAAGAGGCCGGGCTTGTTATTTCGACGGTCCGAAATCCAGCTTCGGCATTTCGATCTCGGGTATGTCGATCTTCACATTGGTGGTGTCGACCTTGGTGGTGTCGATCCAGTACGTCACCGACTCCGGCCAGACGATGACGATCACGACCAGAATGATCTGCATCGCGACCCACGGCATCGCGCCCCAATAGATGTCGGAGCTTTTCACCTCGGGCGGGGCGATGCCGCGCAGATAGAACAGCGCGAAGCCGAACGGCGGATGCATGAACGACGTCTGCATGTTCACGCAAAGCAACACGCCGAACCAGACCAGATCGATTCCCAGCTTGGCTGCGACCGGCGCCAGCAACGGGATGATGATGAAGGCGATCTCGAAAAAGTCGAGGAAGAACGCCAGAAAGAATACGAAGATGTTGACGAAGATCAGGAAGCCGATTGCGCCGCCGGGCAGGCCGGTGAGCAGATGCTCGATCCAGCGCGCGCCGTCCATGCCCTGGAAGACGAGGCTGAAGCAGGTCGAGCCGATCAGAATGAACACCACCATCGCGGTGAGGCGCATCGTCGAGGTCATGGCCTGATCGACCAGCGGCCAGGTCAAACGGCGGTGCAAGGCGGCAAGAATGATGGCGCCGACCGCGCCCATCGCGCCGGCTTCGGTCGGCGTGGCGAGACCCATGCCGATGGTGCCGAGCACCAGGAAGATCAGCACGATCGAGGGGATCATGCCCCACAGCACGCGGCTGACCAGCTTCCAGTTCAGCGGTTGGCGCACATCGGCGGGCAGCGGCGGCATCGCGTTCGGCCGCATGAACGACAGCACGACGATGTAGAGAATGAAGATCAAGACCTGGAGGATCGACGGTCCGATCGCGCCGAGATACATGTCGCCGACCGAGCGGCCGAGCTGATCGGCCAGCACGATCAGCACCAGCGACGGCGGGATCAATTGCGTGATCGTGCCGGACGCGGCGATGACGCCGGTGGCGAGCCGCATGTCGTAACCGTAGCGGATCATGATCGGCAGCGAGATCACACCCATCGCGATGACGGAGGCGGCGACCGTGCCGGTGATGGCGCCGAGGATCGCGCCGACGATGATCACGGCATAGGCCAGACCGCCGGGCACCTTGCCGAACAGTTGGCCGGTGCCTTCAAGCAGATCTTCGGCGAGGCCGCAGCGCTCGAGAATCGCGCCCATAAAGGTGAAAAACGGAATCGACAGCAGAAGATCATTCGAGATGATGCCGTAGAAGCGAAACGGCAAGGCCTGCAGAAATACCGGATCGAAATGCCCGGTGAAAATTCCGAGAACGCCAAAAAACAGGCCGACGGCGGCGAGGGAGAACGCCACCGGAAATCCGATCAGCATGAAGCAAATCATGGTGCCGAACATCAGCGGAGGCATGACGCCAAAGTAAAACATCGATCGATCCTGCTCTGAAGCGGCCTGTTACTGAAGCGGCGCTTCGTAGTGGGTGTCCACTTTGACCACGCCGGCAAGGGCCGCGATGCGCTTGATGAGTTCGGCCACGCCTTGCAGCCATAACAAGATGAAGCCGAGCGGCAGCACCAGCTTGACGGGCCACAGGATCAGGCCGCCGGCATTGCTGGACGATTCCTGCAACCGATACGAGTTCAGGAAAAACGGTGTGGTGAGGTAGATCAGATAGGTCATGACCGGCAGCAGAAAAATCGTGAAGCCGATGATGTCGATCCACAGCCGCGTGCGCTCGGAAACGTTGGAATAGAGCAGATCGACGCGAACGTGCTCGTTCAGCCTCAGCGTCTGCGCCGCGCCGAGAAGCACGATGCCGCCGAACATGTACCACTGGATTTCGAGCCAGCCGTTAGAACTGTAATTGAACAGGTATCGGATCGTCGCATTGCCGGCGCTGACGAGGCACGCAAGCAGCACGAGCCATTTTGCGACGAAGCCGAACAAGTCGCTGAGCCAATCCACGGCTTTGGTAATTTTAATGACGTCCACGCGAGCGCCCCTCTGGAAGCGCCGAGCCTCAGCTTTTTGGTTGATGCGGCCCGTTGGTGGGCAGCCGCATTCTGAGCCGTAGGCCTTATGACGCGGCGGCACCATTTCAGCGTGTCACGCTGCCGTCAATTGGAAGTTTGTGGCAGGGCAGGCAAGGTCAACAGGCGATCAGCCGCCGGTCACGCTCATGTGGCGGCTGACGCTCGGGCCGGAATGGCGGCGGTCGATCATGAAATCATGGCCTTTCGGCTTGGTGCCGATGGCGCGGTCGATCGCGGCATTCAACAGATTGTCGTCGGTCGATGCACGCAGCGGCCGGCGCAAATCGGTGGCGTCCTCATGGCCCAAGCAGGTATGGATCGTGCCGGTGCAGGTGATGCGGACGCGATTGCAGGATTCACAGAAATTATGCGTCAGCGGCGTGATGAAACCGAGCTTGCCGCCGGTCTCGCCAACCCCGACGTAACGCGCCGGCCCGCCGGTGTCGTCGGGCAAATCGGTCAAGGTATAGCGCTTTCCGAGCCGGGCGCGGACAAGCGACAGCGGGACATACTGATCGAGCCTGCCGCCTTCGCCGATATCGCCCATCGGCATGACTTCGATCAAAGTCAGCGCCATGTCGCGGCCATGCGCCCACTCCATCAGGTTCGGTATCTCGTCTTCGTTCAAGTTCTTGAGGGCGACGGCATTGATCTTGACCTTGAGGCCGGCGGCCTGTGCGGTATCGATGCCGGCCAGCACCTTGTCGAGATCGCCCCAGCGGGTGATGGCGCGGAATTTATCCTTGTCGAGCGTGTCCATCGACACATTGATGCGTTTCACGCCGCAATCGGCGAGTTCGGCGGCATATTTCGTGAGCAACGATCCGTTGGTTGTCAGCGTCAATTCATCGAGTGCGCCGGTCTTCAGGTGGCGCGACAGCGAGCGCACCAGCGACATCACGTTGCGCCGGACGAGCGGCTCACCGCCGGTGAGACGCAATTTGCGGACACCGCGTCCGATGAAGGCCGAACACAGCCGATCGAGTTCTTCCAGCGTCAGCAGATCGGCCTTCGGCAGGAAGGTCATGTCTTCCGACATGCAATAAAAGCAGCGCAGATCGCAGCGGTCCGTCACGGACACGCGCAAATAGCTGATGCGACGACCGAACGGATCGACCATCGGCTTGTCCAGAGCGGCTTCGACCGGCGAGATGAAATTCATGCTGTACCCTGAAGCGCAACTCGCCCGCATGTCGGGCTCGCGCTCAAGGGTTCAATGTAGTGACCGACGGTCGCGGACACAATCGCCGCGAACAGGTCAGCGCGGCGCGGGAAACGGCGAGGCGGCCGCCGGAGCTTCCGGCGCCACCGCGGCCGCGCGCTTCTGCACGGCGGCACGTCGCTGACGCTTAACCGGGCCGGCCGGCGGCAATTCGGCCACGATCGGGCTCGGTTCCACCACCGTCCTGGCCGGCGATGTGAAATCGCCGGGAATGCGGGTCACGGTGACAGGAACGGTCACAGGCTGCGATTTCGGTGCCGAGAAGGTGACGGTGAAGGCATTTTCGGCAGGCACGTCGAGCGAGCAGGGCGTTTTGCAGCCGGGGCCGATCGAGGTCACGGCGTCCGCGCCGGGCGGCACCGAATCGAGCTGGATCGTGACCGGCGTCGGCGTTGACTTGAAAGCATCCATGGAAAATGAGGCGCAACCGCTCAGCATGGCGCCCGCGGCGACAGCAACAAGAACTCGACGCATTTTGATACCCGTCCCGATAGCCGCGGCATCCCCACCGCACAGCCCCACTGCGACCTTAAAAGCGTCGGGAGTGTGACGCAACGGCAAGGAAGACTGCCGTTAACCAATGGTTAACGCTGATAAAACTCCAAAACTGCAGTCATTCTAGGCGCTTACCTTCTTTTGACCCGGCATCAGTTCGGCAATCGCAGCGGTCAACTGGGACATGTGGGTGATGACACGGTCAGGCTTCAGCTCGGCGATCGGGACATCGGTATAGCCGAAGGTAACGCCGACGACCGGGATTCCTGCACGGCGGGCGACGCCGACATCCGGGCCGGCATCGCCGACCATGATGGCGCGGGCGATGTCGCCGCCGGCCTTGGCGATGGTTTGACGCAGGATGGTCGGATCGGGCTTGGAGACGCCAAAGGTGTCCGCACCGCAGATGGCCGCGAAGCGATTGGACATGCCGAGCTTGTCGAGCAGCAGTTTCGACAGCCATTCAATCTTGTTGGTGCAGACTGCCAGCAGATGACCCTGTGCGGCGAGGTCGTCCAGAGCGTCGAGCAGGCCAGGAAACGGGCGCGATTCGTCGGCGATGTGATCCGCGTAAAAGGCAACGAAATCGTCGGTCAGTCGCGACACCTCGTCGGGCGTCATTTGCCGTCCTTCGACTTCGAGGCCGCGTTCGATCAGCTTGCGGGCGCCGGCGCCGATCATGTTGCGGGCCTTGTGTAGCGGCACCGGGGCCAGACCCTCGCGGGCCAGAACGTAATTCAGCGCCGAAATGAGATCCGGCGCGGTTTCGACCAGCGTGCCGTCGAGATCGAAGATGATGATGGATGATGCTGTCATGACGATTCCGCGAACAGTGGGCCCAGTTTGAAAGCAGTATTGGTCAAACAACAGGCGCTGGTCAAAGGCCATTGAAGCAAGGGCCTTGCTGAATTTGGACGAACTCTGGCTGTCCGCCACAAACATCGCTACACAGGCGCGCGGCACTTTCTCGAGCGATCCAACAGGGCAATGAGCGGCATGACGGCGGACGAACTGAAACGGCAGGCGGCGGCGCGCGCGCTTGAACATGTCCGCGACGGTATGAAGGTCGGCCTCGGCACCGGTTCGACCGCGAAGCATTTCGTCGAATTGCTGGGCGAGCGGGTCAAGACCGGCCTCGACGTGATCGGCGTGCCGACCTCCGAGCAGACGAGGATGGATGCCGAGCGCTGCGGGGTGCCACTAACGACGCTCGACGAGATCGACCGGCTTGACCTGACGGTCGATGGCGCGGACGAGATCGATCCGTCGCTTGACGTCATCAAGGGTGGTGGCGGCGCGCTGCTCCGGGAAAAGATCGTCGCGGCGGCATCCGACAGCATGATCGTGATCGCCGACGAGTCCAAATGGGTGCCGACCCTCGGACGTTTTCCGCTGCCGATCGAGGTCATCCCGTTCGGGCTTGCCGCGACCCGCCGCGCGATCGAAATGTCTTTTGCCGATTGCGGGCTGACGGGGGCGATATCGGTACGGACGGCAAAAAATGGCCATGTTTTCGTCACCGATGGTGGCCACTGGATACTCGACGCAGCACTGGGGCAGATCGCGGATGCGCCGCGTTTGGCAGCACGTTTGAGCGCCATTCCCGGCGTCGTCGAGCATGGATTATTCGTTGGGCTGGTGACGACCGCGGTGCTCGCAGGCCCGCAAGGCATTCGCGTTATTGAACGACCATAAGGCGCATCGAAATTTCACCAATCCGCTCCCGGACAAACCTGTTGGCGGATCGCAATCGAGGAGAAGCAATCATGATCACTTTGTCCAGGATGGTTCTGGCGGCGGGCCTCTCATTCGGCTTAGCCATCAGCAGCGCGTCGGCACAGGCCCCGGCCCCCGCGGCCACTCCGGTCAAGCCGGCGTCGGCGGCCGCGATCGGCTACGCCAAGGAAATTCTCGCGATGAAGAATGCGTCCGCGATGTATCAGAGCGCAGTACCGAACATCGTCCAGCGTAGCAAGGATTCTATTCTTCAGAACAATCTGAATTACCAGAAAGACCTCAACGAGGTGGCGGTCATCGTTGCCAAGCAATTGACCGGAAAGGAAAAGGAAATCGGCGAGCAGATGGCCAAGATCTACGCCACCGATTTCACAGAGCAGGAACTGAAGGATCTCGTGACCTTCTACAAGTCGCCGCTCGGCCAGAAGCTGCTGGCGCAAGAGCCGAGGTCGATCACCAACAGCATGGCTTATATGAACCAGTGGGCGCAGACGTTCTCCGAAGAGGTCAACGGCGTCTTCCGGGCCGAGATGCGCAAGCGCGGCAAGGAAATCTGAGAAGACGGGTTCAGGCCACAGGGGCGATCATGAGCGATCTCGACGTTGATCTGTTCGTCATCGGTGGCGGTTCGGGCGGCGTGCGCGCCGGACGGATCGCAGCCGGTCACGGCGCCCGCGTGATGCTCGCGGAAGAGTATCGCATGGGTGGCACCTGCGTGATCCGCGGCTGCGTGCCGAAGAAGCTGATGGTCTACGCCTCACATGTCGGGCATGACGTTGAGGATGCAGCCGGCTTTGGCTGGACGATTCCTCAGGCGACTTTCGACTGGGCGACCTTGATCGCCAACAAGGACAAGGAGATCGCGCGGCTGGAAGCGATCTACGCAGCAAATCTGGAGAAATCCGGCGCTGCGATCGTCAAGACGCGCGCTGTGTTCGAGGATGCAAACACGCTGCGGCTCGGGACCGGCGAAGTGGTCCGCGCCAAGACGATCCTGATCGCGACTGGCGGCGCACCGAACCACGGCCAAGCCGTTCCTGGCATTGAGCATGTGATCTCGTCCAACGAGGTGTTTCATCTCAAGGCGCTGCCAAAGCGCATCGTCATTCAGGGCGCGGGTTACATCGCGCTGGAGTTCGCCTGCATCTTTGCAGGGCTCGGTTCTGAGGTGTCGGTGATCTATCGCGGCGACAATATTCTGCGCGGCTTCGATGAAGACGTGCGCAATCACGTCCGCGACGAGATGGAAAAATCGGGCATCACGCTGCTCGCTGGCTGCACCGTTCGCGAAGTCGAGAAGCACGGCGAGGCCTATACATCGCATTTGTCGAATGGATCGAGCATTGCGTCGGATCAGGTGATGTTCGCGATCGGTCGCCATCCGGCGATCGCCAATCTTGGCCTCGAGACAACGGGTGTCGTCGTCGATCCCCAGACCGGCGGCATCAAGGTCAACGAGTTTTCGCAGACGTCCGTGCCGCACATCTATGCGATCGGTGATGTGACCAACCGGATCAATCTCACGCCCGTGGCCATTCGCGAAGGCCATGCCTTTGCCGATACGGTTTACGGCAAGCGCAGCGTGCGCGTCGATCATTCGGACGTCGCAACCGCCGTGTTCACGACGCCGGAGGTTGGCACTGTCGGCCTGACGGAAGCTGAAGCTCGCGCGCAATACGCTGCGATCGATATCTACAAGGCGACGTTCCGGCCGATGAAAGCGACGCTCTCGGGGCGCGACTCCAAGATTCTGATGAAGCTGATTGTCGATGTCGCGAGCGACCGTGTCCTCGGCTGCCATATCGTCGGAGACGGCGCGGCCGAGATCATCCAGGTGGTCGGCATCGCCGTGAAGATGAAAGCCACCAAGGCGGATTTCGACGCGACGATGGCGCTGCATCCGACGGCCGCCGAAGAACTTGTGACGATGCGGACCCCAACAATTCGCTATGCGCGGGAAGCCGCCGAGTAACGTCGCGGCTCGACCAGACCGAATTCGAGCCATTCGGCAGCGCCGCGCCACAGCGTGTCGCGATGCGCCGGCTTGAAGAAGCCGAGGTGGCCGATCGAGGTCGCGCCGACGTCGGCGGGCGCGACGCTGACGATGTCGGGCTTGATGTTGATGAAGCCACGACACAGCATATCGACCGATGTGCGCGGCGCCCATTTGTCGTCGGTGAAACAGAGCGCGCGCAGGGCACCCGTGTAATTCGCGAAGTTGCCGACCGTCGTCAGCGCCTTGTCGTCGAACAGATAACGCGGGCTCATCACCCAGCGCGTCCATTCCTCGAACACGCCTTTTGGCAAATCTTCGCCGATGCCCATGCGGCCCGGCGCGTAGCCGAGCAGTTTCGTCACCGGGCCGGCGGCGAACTTCATCTGCGCATAGACGCGATAGCGCTCCGGTTTCGGCATCAGCTTCCAATAGGCGGCCTGCGCCGAGACCAGCAAAGCGCGCGACACTTCCGAGCTGTTTGGCAGCAGGCCTAGCGCCTGACCGCCAAACGAATGTCCGACGTAAGTCAGCGGCAAATCCCGATAGCGCCCCCGCATCCACGTCACCGCAGCAGTCACGTCATGCGCCGCCCATTTCGACATCGATGCATCGAAGCCGACCAGCGACCGCGGCTTGTTCAGGCCAGTCAGCGATTGCTGGCGCGAGCCGCCGATGCCGCGATAATCGTAAGTGAGAACTGCGCAGCCGCGCCCGGCGAGATAGGCCGCGAAATCGCGGTAGATTTTGCGCGGTACGGCGGTGGCCGAGTTGATCAGCACTGCGCTGCGTTTGCGGCCGCGCGGCAGGAACAGCGTCGCAGCCAGTGAATAGCCATCCACCGCCGGAAGCGTGATGTCGTCGATAAAGACGTCGTCCTGCGTAGCTCTCGCCACCGCGATTCCTCGAAGTCAGGTTTCTTGGCTGAGAAAAGGCGAGTTTTGCCGTACTTGCAAGGTCTTGCCACATTTTGTCATTGGAACTGGCGAATTGGCAACACCGTGTGTATAAACCGGCCCTTCGCTGCGGCAGCCGGATGATCGTCAAGTCGCGGAATTTGCAGGAGTTCAGGCCAATGTCCGAGCGGTGGACACCCGATAGCTGGCGGTCGCGCCCCGTGATGCAGGTGCCGGATTATCCGGATGCCAAGGCGCTGGATGATGTCGAGGCCCAACTCGCGACGTTTCCGCCGCTGGTTTTTGCCGGTGAGGCGCGCAACCTGAAGAAGGCTTTGGCCCGAGTCGCAAAGGGCGAAGCGTTCCTGCTGCAAGGCGGCGATTGTGCCGAGAGCTTCGCCGAACACGGCGCCAACAACATCCGCGATTTCTTTCGCGTATTGCTGCAGATGGCCGTCGTCCTGACCTATGCCGGTGCGCTGCCGGTGGTGAAGGTCGGCCGTATCGCCGGGCAATTCGCAAAGCCGCGTTCCTCGCCGATGGAGACGATCGGCGGCGTCGAACTGCCGAGCTATCGCGGCGACATCGTCAACGATATCGGCTTCACGCCGCAGTCGCGGATTCCGGATCCGCAGCGGCAGTTGATGGCGTATCGGCAGTCGGCCGCCACGCTGAACCTGCTGCGGGCGTTCGCAACCGGCGGTTTCGCCAACCTTGGAAGCGTGCATCAGTGGATGCTCGGCTTCCTGAAGGATTCGCAGCAGTCGCGGCGCTATAAGGAATTGGCGGATCGCATTTCCGACGCGCTCAACTTCATGCGCGCCTGCGGCCTTGATCTCGAAAGCCATCCTGAGTTGCGCTCGACGGATGTTTATACGAGCCATGAGGCGCTGCTGCTCGGTTACGAGCAGGCCTTCACACGCGTCGATTCAACGACGGGCGACTGGTACGCAACGTCGGGTCACATGATCTGGATCGGCGACCGCACGCGGCAGCTCGATCACGGCCATGTCGAGTATTTCCGCGGCATCAAGAATCCGATCGGCTTGAAATGCGGCCCGTCGCTGAAGCCAGACGAATTGTTGAAACTGGTGGATGTGCTCAACCCCGACAACGAGCCCGGCCGGCTGACGCTGATCACCCGCTTCGGTCATGAGAGGGTAGGCGACCATCTGCCCGGCATGGTGCGGACGATCCAGCGCGAGGGCCGCAGTGTCGTGTGGTCGTGCGATCCGATGCATGGCAATACGATCACGTCGACGTCCGGCTACAAGACCCGTCCATTCGATCGCATCCTTGCCGAGGTGAAGGCGTTCTTCAATGTGCACGCTGCGGAAGGCACCCATGCCGGCGGCGTCCATCTGGAGATGACCGGACAGGACGTCACCGAATGCATCGGCGGCGCGCGCGCGATCACCGACGAAGGCCTCAACGACCGCTACCACACGGTTTGCGATCCGCGTTTGAATGCCGAGCAATCGATCGACATGGCGTTCCTGATCGCCGAGCTTCTCAAGCAGGAGCGGGCCGGCAAGGCCAAGCCGATGCCGGCCGCGGCGGGTTACTGATTGTCCCGGGGCTTGAATTGTTCAGAGGCTTGAATTGTTGAGAGCTTGGCGCGCCTGCATCCATAGCTGGCGCGGCCTGCGCTTTGCGACGCGGTCCGAACAGGCGTTCCGCGAGGAGCTGATCGGGCTGCTACTCGCCTTGCCGCTGGCATGGCTGATCGGCACAACGCCGGCGCGGCGCATCGAGATGATCGCCGTGGTGCTGCTGTTGCTCGTTGTCGAATTGCTCAACACCGCGATCGAAAAACTCGCCGACCGCGTCACCACCGATCGCGATTCGCAGATCGGCAACGTCAAGGATCTCGGCTCTGCCGCCGTCGGCATCACGCTGCTGATCGCCGGCATGGTCTGGCTGTTTGCGCTCGCCGAGCGCATGGGCCTCGTGTAACGCAGCCGATTGCGAAAGCCTCGCCGCGCAGGCTAAATGACGACATGACCGATACTTTCACAATGACGCTTGCGCAGATCAATCCCACCGTCGGCGACGTCACGGGCAATGCCGCGTTGGCGCGCAAGGCGCGCGCGCGGGCCGCCGCGGACAAGGCGGCGTTCGTCGTGCTGCCGGAACTGTTCATCGCCGGTTATCCGCCGGAAGATCTTGTGCTGAAGCCGGCGTTTCAGGCGGCGTGCCGGGCCGAGATCGAAGCCCTGGCGCGCGAGACCGCGGATGGCGGCCCGGCGATGCTGATCGGCACGCCCTGGGTCGAGGGCGGCAAACTCTTCAATGCCTGCGCGCTCTTGGATCAAGGCGGTATTGCGGCATTGCGATTCAAGGCCAATTTGCCGAATTACGGGGTGTTCGACGAGAAGCGCGTCTTCGCGCGCGGACCGGCGGCCGGCCCTGTGACGATCCGAGGCGTTCGCGTCGGTGTGCCGATCTGCGAAGATACATGGATGGAGGAGTCCTCGGACTACGAGAACGTTGTCGAGACCCTCGCCGAGACCGGCGCGGAGATTTTGATCGTGCCGAACGGCTCGCCCTATGCGCGCGACAAAAGCGATATCAGGCTGTCGATGGCGGTCGCACGCGTCACCGAGAGCAACCTGCCGTTCGTCTATCTGAACCAGATCGGCGGGCAGGACGAACTCGTCTTCGATGGCGCATCCTTCGTGCTCAACGCCGACTGTTCGCTCGCCGTCCAGATGAACGCCTTCGCCGAGCAGGTGCTGACGCTGCAATGGACCAAAGGTCCGAACGGCTGGACTTGCAAGGGACCGATCGCGCCGCCGCTCGACGGCGACGAAGGCGATTACGCCGCCTGCGTGCTCGGGCTTCGCGATTATGTGAAAAAGAACGGCTTTCCCGGCGTGCTGATGGGCATTTCCGGCGGCATCGATTCGGCGTTGTGCGCGGCGATTGCCGTCGATGCGCTCGGGGCTGCCGGATTGCGCGGCGTGATGCTGCCGTTTCGATACACCGCGCAGGTGTCGCTCGACGATGCCGCCAGGCTCGCGGAGCAACTGGGCTTTCGCTATGAGATTTTGCCGATCGCGCAGGCGGTCAACGGCTTCGAGGATATTCTGTCCGGCGTGTTCGCCGGCCTTGCGCGCGATATCACCGAAGAAAATCTGCAGGCGCGCACGCGCGGCACGCTGCTGATGGCGATCTCCAACAAGACAGGCGCGATGGTGGTCACGACCGGCAACAAGTCGGAAATGTCGGTCGGCTATGCGACGCTGTATGGCGACATGAATGGCGGCTTCAATCCGATCAAGGACATCTACAAGACGGAGGTGTTTCGGCTGTGCCGCTTGCGCAACCGCTGGAAGCCCGAAGGCGCGAAAGGCCCGGACGGCGAGGTGATCCCGGTCAATATCATTGTGCGGCCGCCGACAGCCGAGTTGCGCGACAACCAGACCGATCAGGATTCGCTTCCGCCCTATGACGTGCTGGACGGGATCCTCGAACGCCTCGTCGAGCGCGAACAGCCGCTCGCCGACATCGTCGCCGAGGGGTTCGAACGCGAGACCGTGGCGCGGGTCGACCGGCTGCTGAACATCGCGGAATACAAGCGCCGGCAGGCCGCCCCCGGCGTGAAGGTGACGCGCAAGAGCTTCGGCCGCGACCGGCGCTACCCGATCACCAACAAATTCCGCGATCTGGCCAAGCCGCCGCCTGCGCCCGACGCCAAGATCGTCGCGCGCGCCGGGACGCCGTCCTCGGACGCCTTTCAGGAATGAGTCCGTGCGCGCGATCACGGACGGGCAGGGCCGAAAATGACCCGGCTCTGCCTTGGATTGGCCCAGAACGCATGATGAAAAGATCGTAACAATCGGACGGTGGCCAAAATCACTGGGGTGACGGCGTTACCGTTTGCTTGCGATCGATCGGGGTTTTAATCCGCATTTAACTAAAACTCGCCTTAATGCCGCTTCGCATCGTTGCGAAATGCTGCACGGGCGAATGCGACGGCGCAGCGCTTTTCGGGGGATGCCAGTGATTTTGGTCTGGGCGTGGGGCGAACGAGTTTGAGTACGCGTGGCAATAATCGATCCACCAATGCCGGCCGTGGAGTTCCCTCCCGCCGTGCTCCGGTTCAAAGCTTTCTGTTCGGCGCCGGGCTCGCCTTTGTCGGCCTCGCGGGCGGCTTCAGCGGATATGTCCATCTTGCGGGCAAAACCTCCGAGGTGGCCGGCGTCAACGATCGCTTCGCGGCGCTGGACGACGAAACCACGGCGTCGCTGAAGGCCGATCTCGACGCGCTCGAGGGCGCCGATTTCACGGCGCGTTTCGGATTCTCGGATACGTCCAGCATCGCGAAAAAATCCACGCCCGCTGCAACTGCCGCGAAAAAGAAGAACGTCTACGTCGCGCTGCTCGACCCGACCTATTCGCTCGGCTCTTCGCCGGACTCGTTCTCGATCCGGAATGCACCGACTGCCGCGCCTGTGATGGCGAAGGCCGAGACGCCGAAACGAGAGACCTTGAAGGCCGAAGACGCGCTGCTGACGCGGACGCCTGCGCAACTCGCGCTGAGCGTGCCGGTGCCGCAGACCAAGCCGTCCGATCTGCGGGTCGCGACGGCCAAAAGCGGCGGCTACGGCCATGACGCGCTGGTGCAGCGCGCGCGACTGGCGCTGGCAAACGCCAAGCCGAGCAACGCGTCGATCTTCGACAAGCTGTTCGGTAACGCAGAGCCCAAGAAGACCGTGCTGGCTTATGCCGGCTCCGACGGCGGCGTGATGAGCGACGGCAGCGACGGCCCCGGCGTCAAAGCCGGCCTCTATGATAACGCGACGGCCGTCTACGACATCTCCAAGCGCATGGTCTATATGCCGGATGGCAGCAAGCTCGAAGCCCATTCCGGCCTCGGCCAGCATCTCGACAATCCGGCTTATGCGCATCTGCGGATGCGCGGCGTCACCCCGCCGCATGTCTATGATCTGAAGCCGCGCGAGGCCTTGTTTCATGGCGTCGCGGCGCTGCGCTTGACGCCGGTGGGCGGCGAAGGCGCCATCTACGGCCGCAGCGGCCTGCTCGCCCATACCTATATGCTCGGGCCCAACGGCGATTCGAATGGCTGCGTGTCCTTCAAGGACTACAACAAGTTCTTGCAGGCGTATCGCAACGGCGACGTCAAGCGGCTGATCGTCGTCGCGAGCATGGACTAAAAGCGGCCGACCTGCACTGACCCGCTTGTACTGCACGACGACGCGCTCGTCCGGCCAATAGGCTCCGTGAGTGGAGACGCGACATGATCGATCACGTTTCGCTCGGTGTCAGCGACCTCGATCGCGCCGTCGCCTTTTACGAGATCACCTTCTCACCGCTCGGGCTGACGAGACTTGTGACTCGGCCGGCGATGGTCGGCTTCGGCAAGACCTATCCGGAAATCTGGATCAACCAGCGCCGCCATATGCCGCGCGTCGCTGACGACTGCGGCTCGCATCTTTGCCTTCGCGCCAAGACAGCAGCGGAAGTCGATGCGTTTCATGCCGCGGCCGTCGAGGCTGGCGGCTTGTCGGAAAGCCCGCCATCGCTGCGGCCGCATGACCGCGTCGTGTATTATGCTGCGTTCATTCGCGATCCCGACGGCAATCGCATCGAGGCGGTGACGTTTCCGGCCGCGTAGGCTGCGAGTTTGCGTTGTCATTCCAGGCTCGCTTATTCGCCGTCAGGGATGACGGCAAATAAGCGCTCAAGCATGACGGATTTCTTACAGCTTGCTCGCCACGTCCGGCGCGAGGCTCTTGGTCTCGTCGGATGCCGTCGCTGCGGCCGCACGCAGCCGGGGCAGGATGTCCTCGACCCGGCTGGCCTTCAACAGGTCGACCGCGAGTGTCGGCCGGATGAATGCCGTGCTGCGCATATGCGCGATCAGTTCAATGAACGGCGCCCAAAAGCCGTCGATGTCGGCGAGCAGAATCGGCTTGGAGTGGCGGCCGAGCTGCTGCCATGTCAATTGCTCGACCAGTTCTTCCAGTGTGCCGATGCCGCCGGGCAGCGCCACGAAAGCATCCGAACGCTCGAACATCAGCCGCTTGCGCTCATGCATGTCGTGGGTGACGATCAATTCCTGAACGCGATCGAGCGCGTTTTCGCGTTTGGTGAGAAAATCGGGAATGATGCCGGTGACGCGTCCGCCATGATCAAGCGTTGCGGTCGCGACCGCGCCCATCAGCCCGATCGAACCGCCGCCATAGACCAGGCCGACGCCGTTGTCGGCCAGCGCCTTGCCGAGCGCGGTGGCGGATTCCATGAAACGGGGATTGGTGCCGGGGCCGGAACCGCAATAGACGCAGACGGTTTTGATCGTACTCATTGAATTGATTTCGCATTGCAGCGTGACTTGGTCAAGACCACGCGACAGAGCGGTCATGCAGCAAAGTTTTTCCCGGCTGCGGGGTGCGGATGCGACGCAAAGCCGCTATATGCCGTTTTGAGATGCAAATATTCCCGACACAGCAAACCGGTCCGACGGCCGGTCTTGGGCGTGCCTCCTGATGGCGGCGCCCGATATTCCGGACCCCGACGCAGAGGCGCTGACCGAGGCATCCGCGCAGCGTGCGACGATGATCGGCACGCTCGTCCATCTTTGGCCCTATATCTGGCCGGGCGACCGCGACGACCTGAAAATGCGCGTCGTCTGGTCGATGGTGCTGCTGCTGTTCGCGAAGATGGCGACGCTGATCGTCCCTTTCACCTTCAAATGGGCCATCGATGCGCTGACCGGCGCGGACACCGCGCCTGTTCAGGGCTCGAACTGGGCGTTGTGGCTGATCGCGTCGCCGATCGTCATGACCGTGAGCTACGGCCTGGTTCGTGTGCTGATGGCGGTGCTGACGCAATGGCGCGACGGCATTTTCGCCAAGGTGGCGATGCATGCGGTGCGCAAGCTGGCATACCTCACCTTCGTTCACATGCACGAATTGTCGCTGCGCTTCCATCTTGAACGCAAGACCGGCGGCCTGACGCGCGTGCTTGAGCGCGGACGGCTCGGCATCGAAGTCATCGTGCGGATGGTGATCCTGCAACTGGTGCCGACCATCGTCGAGGTCTCGCTTTTGATGGGCGTGCTGCTGTGGCAGTTCGACTGGCGCTATGTTGCGGTGACGGCGATCACGGTCGCGGCTTACATGTGGTTCACCTACATCGCGACCGAATGGCGGATCGAGATTCGCCGCCGCATGAACGACAGCGACACCGAGGCCAACACCAAGGCGATTGACTCGCTGCTGAACTACGAGACGGTGAAGTATTTCAGCGCGGAAGCGCGCGAGGCCGAGCGTTACGATCGCTCGATGGCGCGTTACGAGCGCGCCAGCGTCAGCACCTACACCTCGCTCGCATTGCTGAATGCCGGGCAGGCAGTGATCTTTACGGCGGGGCTGACGGCGACGATGCTGATGGCTGCGCTCGGCGTGCGCAGCGGCCGCAACACGGTCGGCGATTTCGTCATGGTCAACGCCATGATGATCCAGTTGTACCAGCCGCTGAATTTCATGGGCATGGTCTATCGCGAGATCAAGCAGGCGGTGATCGACATCGAGAAGATGTTCGGCGTCATCGAGCGCAATCCGGAAGTGAAGGATCTGCCCGGCGCGAAGCCGTTGGTCGTGACGTCGGGCACCGTGCGCTTCGACGATGTGCGCTTCGCCTATGATCCGGACCGGCCGATCCTGAAAGGACTTTCCTTCGAGGTGCCGGCCGGCAAGACGGTTGCCATCGTCGGGCCTTCAGGGGCAGGCAAATCCACGATCTCGCGGCTGCTGTTCAGACTTTACGATGTTTCGGGCGGTCATATCCTGATCGACGGGCAGGACATCCGGCAGGTCACTCAGGAGTCGCTGCGGCGATCGATCGGCATGGTGCCGCAGGACACCGTGCTGTTCAACGACACCATCCGCTACAACATCCGCTACGGCCGCTGGGATGCAACCGATGCCGACGTGGAGGAAGCCGCGCAGCTTGCGCAGATCGACGGCTTCATCCGGCTGTCCCCGCAGGGATATGAGACCGAAGTCGGCGAGCGCGGGCTGAAATTGTCCGGCGGCGAGAAGCAGCGCGTCGCCATCGCGCGCACGGTGCTGAAAGGGCCGCCGATCCTCGTGCTCGACGAGGCGACGTCAGCGCTCGACAGCCATACCGAACAGGAAATTCAGGACGCGCTGGAGAAGGTCTCGCGCGGGCGAACGTCGCTCGTGATCGCGCATCGCCTCTCCACCATCGTTGGCGCCGACGAGATCATCGTGCTCGACCAAGGCAAGATCGCCGAACGCGGCACGCACGCCCAATTGCTCGTGGCATCTGGCCTCTACGCCAGCATGTGGAACAGGCAGCGCGAGGCGCAGGAAGCGCGCGAGAAGCTGGCGATGATGGGCGAGGATCGGGCCGCGCCGAACCGCGCGCCGCCCAAGGTCGCGGAGCCTGTGGCGAACGACCTGCCGGCCAGCCGCGCGCTGGTCACGCCCGACGCGGCGGAGTAGGTTTCGTCTCCTTTCCTCTCCCCTGGCGATGCTCTTGCATGGCGCGGTGGGAGAGGGTGGATCGGCCGAAGGCCGAGCCGGGAGAGGGGGACGACGCGGGACTTCGCGAAATCGCTTCGGAAGAACATGACCGAGGCCGAAAGCCGCCTGTCGTAGTCACTGCGCGCGCATCGTTTTCCGGGCTTCAAGGTCAAACGCCAGATGCCGGTCGGTCCATCGTCGACTTCGTCTGTTTCGAGCATCGGCTCATTGTCGAAGTTGACGGCGGGCAGCACGCCGACAGCCGTTCGGATCAAGAACGTGATGTTTGGCTTCAGAGCCAGGGGTTTCACATTCAGCGGTTCTGGAATAATGACGTGCTCAACAATATCAGCGGTGTTCTTGAAACGATCGTCAATGCGTTAGATCGTCCGGTATTGAACCCCTCTCCCGGTTCGACACGGGTCGAGCCACCCTCTCCCACAAGGGGAGGGGAAAAAAAGAGACCTGAATTTCATGTCCATCGCTCATTCGATTCGCGCGCAGATCCCGCCGATCCATCCCGAAGGCTATCCCTTCATCGGCGCCTTCGCGCTGGCGAGCCTCATTCTGTTCTGGATCTGGACGCCGCTCGGCTGGATCGGCACCGGCCTGACGGTCTGGTGCGCGCTGTTCTTTCGCGATCCGGTCCGCGTCACGCCGATCCGCGAGGGACTCGTGGTGTCGCCGGCCGATGGCCGCGTCTCGATGATCGCGATGGTGGTGCCGCCGGCCGAACTCGGGCTCGGCGACCAACCCTTGCTGCGCATCTCGGTCTTCATGAGCGTATTCAATTGCCATGTGAACCGCGCGCCGGTGGCGGGCCGGATCGAACGCATCGCCTATCGGCCGGGCAAATTCCTCAATGCCGAACTCGACAAGGCCAGCGAGGACAACGAGCGCAACTCGCTGGTGATCTCGACGCCGAATGGCAGGATCGGGGTGATTCAGATCGCCGGCCTCGTGGCGCGGCGCATCGTATCGTTCGTGCGCGAGGGGCAATCGCTCGGCGCGGGCGAACGCTTCGGCCTCATCCGGTTCGGGTCGCGGCTCGACGTATTTCTGCCGGAAGGCGGCAAGGCGCTGGTCTCCGAAGGCCAGACTGCGATCGCCGGTGAGACGGTGCTCGCAGATTTCAACGCCGGCAACGGCGGTCGGGTGTTTCGTTCCAATTGACCATGCGCGCCGTCCGCGATGGCGGAACCGGGCGGCATTTGATATATCCGGGTGATGCACACGCCTTACGATCCCCAATCGCCTGACCTGCGCCGCCGCCGGTTTCGCCCGATTCCGGTGCGGCTGCTGGTGCCCAATCTCATCACCTTGCTGGCGCTGTGCGCGGGCCTGACCGCGATCCGCCTGTCCACCGAGGGCCGGATGGAATTGGCGCTCGCCGCCATCGTCTTCGCGGCGGTGCTCGACGGCATCGACGGCCGCATCGCGCGGCTGATGAAGGGCCAGTCGAAATTCGGCGCTGAACTGGACAGCCTCGCCGACTTCGTCAATTTCGGCGTTGCACCAGGCCTCATTCTTTATTTCTGGCAGTTGCACGATCTGAGCAATGTCGGCTGGATCGCGGCGATGACGTTTGCGATTTCGGGATGCCTGCGGCTGGCACGCTTCAATGCGACGATGGACGATCCCAACAAGCCGGCCTTCGCGGCGAATTACTTTACCGGCGTGCCGGCTCCGGCCGGTGCGATCGTCGTGCTGCTGCCGGTCTATCTGTCGTTTCTCGGCATGCCGCAGCCGCCGGTGCTGCTGACCACGGCGTTCACGCTTTTGATCGCGGTGCTGATGATTTCACGGCTGCCGGTCTTTTCCGGCAAGACCACGCGGTTGCGTGTGCGGCCGGAAATGCTGCTGCCGGTGTTCGTCGGCGTGATCTTCTTTATCGCGCTGCTGATCGGCTATCCGTGGCACATCGTGTCGCTCGGATCGATCCTGTATCTGGCGAGCCTGCCGTTCGGCTGGAAATCCTATCGCGATCATGAGCGCCGTGCGTCAGGAAGCGCCGCACGGGTGTCGGCCGAAACGTCGCCGTCGCCGGCTACGCCCTTCACGCCGCCAACGTCCGAGACCGACGAGCGCCCACCACGATTGAATTGAAAGCCGGTGCATCGGTGGCATCGCTCATGGCCGCGCAAGCGGCCATCCAGAGCGCCAATGCTGATGCTGCAAAGTCGGATCGCCGCGTCCGCGGAATGAGCGGTGTGTTCCTGTCAGCTATTACGACTGGCTCTGGCTTTGGCTCTGCCCAAAGCCGCCGCGCCCGGCTTGTTCGACCTTGACCTCGACCGACAGCGTTTCCATGCCGCCGCCATAGCGCGTGCCGCGCACAGGCGCGGCTCCGAGATAATCGAGGCCGATGGCGACACGGGCATGCGAATCCGTGGTGCAGATCGCATTTGCCGGATCGAAGCCGACCCAGCCGAGGTTTGGCACGAAGGCTTCCGCCCAGGCATGGCCGGCCTGCTGCGTCGAGGCGCCGTCTTCGCGATAGAAGTGCCCCGAAACGAACCGCGCCGGCACGCCGCCCGCGCGCGCGCAGGCAATGAAGATATGCGCGTAATCCTGGCAGACGCCGCGTTTGCCGGTGAAGGCCTCGGCGGCCGACGTGCCTGAATTGGTCGGGTCGGTATCGAACGTCATATGGTCGTTGATCCGCATCATCAGCGCATGCAGGTAGCTCAACACATCGTCGCCGGCCTCGCTGCGCAGGTCGCGGATGAACGTCGCCATTGTCGGCGTCATCTCGGTGAGATCGGTGGCGCGCAGAAACAGGCTCGGCGGAAACCGCTCTTCGGTACCCTTCAGAACGCCGCCGGTGTCCTGCGTCTCGATCTCACCTTCGCAACGGATCACGAGATCGGCGATCGGACCGTGTGTCAGCACATGCGTCACATTGCCGAATGCATCCTGATGCGTGTCGAGCCGCGAGTCGGTCGAGACATCGATCTGCCAGTCCGCGACATATTGCGTGTCGTGGCTGCCGGGCGTCATTCGCAGAATTTGAATCACACCCGATGCCGGCGGCTCGTAGCGATAGGTGGTCGTGTGGGTGATACGCAGGCGCATGGCTATTCCAACTTTTGATCGGTCGCTTTATGTTGCACCACTAGCCTGAAAACCTGCCGTCATAACCCGCGATGGCGAGTCAACCAGTCGTCCGAAATGTCAGAGCTGATCTGATAGGTCGGGCTGTACTGGGTCGCCCGGTCAAGCCGGGCGATGACGCCTCCGTCTTTTCGACGCAATCAATACACGCAAAGCGATCGGGCGGGTCATCATATCAAATACTGCTTGGCGATGATCTCGCCGAGCCGGGCGTTGTCATTGATGAATTCCTGAATGAACTCATGCAGCCCGTGCTGGAAGATGTCATCCATATTGCTGTGTTCAAGTCGGTTGCGGACGCCGCGCGCGTGACGTTGCGCTGCGCCCTGTCGGCCATAGGCGACGCCGATCGAGTCGAGATTGCGCAGAAGATTACCGTAACAACTGGCCAGCGAGCGCGGCAGGGTGTCGTTGAGGATCAATAGATCGGCGATCAGCCATGGCTTCAGCGTTTCGCGATAGACCCAGTGATAGGCCGTCTGCGCCGATACCGAGCGCAGGATCGAGGTCCACTGATAGTAATCCAGCGGGCCGCCGACATGCTCCTCTTCCGGCAGCAGCACATGATATTTGACGTCAAGAATGCGGGCCGTGTTGTCGGCGCGCTCCAGATGCAGCCCGAGCCGCGAAAACCAGTAGGCGTCGTTGCGCAGCATCGTGCGATAGGCCGAGCCGTCGAAACGCAGTGATATTTCCTGGACGAAGCGCAGAAATTTCGCGAGGTCCTCGCGGGTGCGCGCTCCCTTGCCCCAGGCCTCCTGCAGTTCGATCCATGCGCCGTTGATCGTGTCCCACATTTCGGATGTCAGCGCCGTGCGAACCGAACGCGAATTGAGCCGTGCATTTTCGATGCAATTGCGGATCGACGACGGATTGTCCGCCGAAAAGGCGAGATAGTTGACGACGCTGGCTTCGTCCGCGGCTTCATGAAGCGTATAGAAGCTGACACTGACACCGGCGGTGAGCAGCGCCGAATCCCATTCGTTGGTCTTTCCGATATAGGTGTTCGGCAGGGCGGTGACGCGTAACGTCGCCTCGATGGTACGCGCCAGATACTCCGCACGTTCGACGTAGCGGGCGAGCCAGTAGAGATTTTCAGCGGTGCGCGAGAGCATGGTTCGTCAATCGGCAGTCGGCAATAAGCGGTCGGCAGTCGAAACGTCTCGTGCATTGCCAGTTTGAAATTTTTGTAGCGACACTTTGCTCTCCGTCTTCACGCACGATTGCCGACTTCCGACTGCCGCCTCTCATTCATCCAAAATCCAGGTGTCTTTCGTGCCGCCGCCCTGGCTTGAATTGACCACCAGCGAGCCTTCCTTCAGCGCGACGCGCGTCAGGCCGCCGGGCACGATGGTGACGTTTTCGCGGCCGGTGAGCACAAACGGGCGAAGATCGACATGGCGCGGCGCCAAGCCTGCCTCGGTGCAGGTCGGGCAGGTCGAGAGCGCCAGCGTCGGCTGTGCGATGAAGCCTTCGGGCTCGCGTTTCAGCTTGCTGCGGAACGCCTCGATCGTGGCCTTGGTCGCGGCCGGACCAATCAGCATGCCGTAGCCGCCGGAGCCGTGGACTTCCTTGACGACCAACTCGCTCAGATGATCGAGCACATAGGACAGGTCCTCCGGCTCGCGGCAGCGCCATGTCGGGACGTTTTTCAGGATCGGTTCTTCGCCGAGATAGAATTTGACGATCTCCGGCATGTAGCTGTAGACCGCCTTGTCGTCGGCGATCCCGGTGCCGACGGCGTTGGCCAGCGTCACGTTGCCGGCCATATAGGCCGACATCAGGCCGGGCACGCCGAGCGCCGAATCCGGGCGGAACGACAGCGGATCGAGATAGTCGTCGTCGACGCGGCGATAGATCACATCGACACGCTTCAGGCCTTCCGTGGTCCGCATGAACACTTCATCGTTCTTGACGATGAGATCGCGGCCCTCGACCAGTTCGACGCCGAGCTTGTCGGCCAAGAACGAGTGCTCGTAATAGGCTGAATTGTAGACGCCCGGCGTCATCAGCGCCACGGTCGGCTCTTGCGAGGCACTGTTCGGCGCGACCGACCGCAGGCAGGACAACAACTCGTCCGGATATTTCTCGACCGGCGCCACACGATGCCTCGCGAACAGATCCGGAAACAGCCGCATCATGATTTCGCGGTTTTCCAGCATGTAGGACACGCCGGACGGGGTGCGGGCATTGTCTTCCAGCACGAAGAATTCGTCCGGGTTGGTGCGGACGATGTCGATGCCGGCGATATGGACATAGACGTCGTGCGGGACATCCTGGCCGTTCATCTCCGGGCGAAACACCGGATTCTGGAAGATCAGATCGTCCGGAATGATGTTGGCGCGCAGAATGTCGCGCCCGTGATAGATGTCGTTCAGGAACATGTTGATGGCGCGGACGCGCTGCTTCAACCCCAGTTCGAGGTGGGTCCACTCTTTCGCGGACATGATCCGCGGAATGACGTCAAAAGGGATCAGGCGTTCGGTGGATTCGGCCTCGCCGTAGACGGCGAAGGTGATGCCGATCCTTCGGAACAACAACTCGGCTTCTTGTCTGCGATACTCCAGCGCGTCGGGTGGCGTTTCCTTCAGCCAGCGCGACAATTCCTCGTAAGCCGGCCGGAGATCGCCACCCGGGCCGTTCATTTCGTCAAACGCGACTGCCATCTTGCCATTATATCCAGACTGCCAAGCAAGTGTGCATGACAAAAAGGGGTGGTAGCAAGGGGCGGGCGGGAGCGATATGCATCTGACAGGGGCAATTGCCAACGCGATCTGCGGTTTGCGCGAAGTTAGGGCGCGGAGTTGCTTAATTTGCCGGCATGAGCGGGTGACATTGGCGCGGCGCGAAGGCAAACATGCGTTATGTCCGAGAGGCGGCAAGGAGAATCCATGAGCGAGATCGTCACGGCGGGCATTTTGGTGATCGGCGACGAAATTTTGTCGGGTCGCACCAAAGACAAGAACATCGGCTTCATCGCCGAGTATCTCACCAATATCGGCATCGACCTCACCGAGGTGCGCGTCGTCTCCGATGACGAGACCGCGATCATCGATGCGCTCGACGCCTTGCGCGGCAGATATACTTACGTCTTCACCACCGGCGGTATCGGTCCGACCCATGACGACATCACCGCCGACAGCGTCGCCAAGGCCTTCGGCGTCGGCATCGACCACCATCCCGACGTCGTCGCGCGCTTCGCGCAGCGCTTCACGCCGGCCGAGATGAACGAGGCGCGGATGCGGATGGCGCGTATTCCCGACACCGCCGAATTGATCCAGAGCGCCACGATCCTCGCGCCGGGTTTCATGATCGGCAATGTCATCGTGATGGCCGGCGTGCCCTCGATCATGCAGGCGATGATGGACATCGTCGCTCCGAAACTGAGATCAGGCCTGCGGATGCTGTCGGATTCGGTGAAGGCCAATGCGCGCGAGGGCGACATCGGCGGGCCGCTCCGCGACATCGCCAAGGCGCATCCCGACACGATGATCGGCAGCTATCCGTTTCTCGGCGAGGACAACAAGCCGAACACCAGCCTCGTGGTGCGCTCGCGCGATCCCGACAAGCTCGCCGCCGCGATCGAGGCGATCAAGGTGATGCTGACAGGTTTGAACACTCCAAAATAGTAGCTGGCACCCCAAACGCGATCGAGCGCGCAAGCCCGAAGCGATGGAGGGGATATGCGATGGATAAAAACTCGCTTTTCTGGAAGATAATCGACGGCAGCCGTCAACTGCCGCCCTGTGCTGAATTGCTTGGTACAAAATTCGTTCAGGTCGATGGCGAGCGCGGGACGCTCGAAGTCGCTTTTGAAGCGAGGACTGAATTTCTAAACCCTGTGGGCAATGTGCAGGGCGGACTTCTTGCCGCGATGCTCGACGACACGCTTGGCCCGGCTCTGGTATCCACGCTCGACGCCGGTGAATTCGCGCCAACCGTGAATCTCAACGTTCAGTTTCATCGGCCGGCGAAAGTGGGACCGCTGAAAGGTTTCGGACGCGTCGTCTTGCGCGGTAAGGAAATTTGCCAGTTAAGTGGCGAGTTGTTTCAAAACGACAAGATCGTCGCGACGGCAACGGCGACCGCAATCATTCGCAAAATGTAGGACGATATATGGCGCAACATCCCGAAATGAGCGCGCAGGAACGCGCCGGCAAGGCGTTTCCGGTGTCGTGGGACCAGTTCCACCGCGACTGCCGCGCGCTGACCTGGCGGCTGAACAGCGCCGGACCGTTTCATGCGATCATCGCCATCACGCGCGGCGGCCTGGTGCCGGCGGCGATCGTGGCGCGCGAACTCGGCGTGCGCATCATCGATACGGTCTGCATCGCCAGCTACGACCACACCAAGCAGGGCGACTTGCAAGTGCTGAAAAGCGTTTCGGACCAGACGATGAAGCTCGGCGGCGGCACCGGCAAGGGATTGCTGATCGTCGACGACCTCGTCGATACCGGCAAGACCGCGCGGATGGTCCGCGAGGTGCTGCCGGAGGCTCATTTCGCCACCGTCTACGCCAAGCCGATGGGGCGGCCGCTGGTCGATACGTTCATCACGGAAGTCTCGCAGGATACCTGGATCTTCTTTCCGTGGGATCTCGGCTTGGCGTTCGCGCCGCCGCTGCGGGATGGCGCGGCCTAGCAAACACCGTCATTGCGAGGAGCGGGCGCTCCTCGACTTCGACAAGCGCCCGCGACCAAGCAATCCGGTTCTTGCTTGTTGCCTCTGGATTGCTTCGCTCAGCGTGGCGTTTGCGAAGAGCTAACGCTGCGCTGGCGTACGATGACGGTGAGAGGCTCATGCCCCTGCAAAATCGCGTCACGCCGTTCGGAGAAATCGTCGCCGTACCCGAGCGCGGCCTGTTCGCCGGCAATCGCGGCATCATTCACGATCCGCAAACGAAGACGTTGCTCAACAAGCGCTGGTCGAATCCGGCGTGGCTGATCTGTCTGTGCGAATTTCGCGGTCGCCGTCGCGATGTGATGGCGCGGCAAAGCTGGACGGAGTTGTTCTTTCTCGACGAGGCCACTGCGCTCGCCGCCGGGCATCGGCCTTGCTTCTACTGTCGCCGCGATGACGCCGAGCGGTTTCGCGCGGCATGGTGCACGGGCAATGATCTGCCGGATGCGCGCGCGCCCGCTATCGACGCGGTGCTGCATGCCGAGCGGCTGGAGGGCCGCATGAAGCGATTGCATCCGTTGCCACGCCCTGTGGCCGACCTGCCTGATGGCGCAATGATCGCGGTCGGCGACGACGCCGTCTTGATCGTGAAGGGCAGGGCGCTGCGCTGGTCGTTCGGCGGCTACCGCTGCGTGCCGGCTGATTTAGCGAATGCTGCATTGCTGACGCCGCCCTCGACGTTGCAAGCGATCATGGCGGGTTATGTGCCAGCCTTGCATGAGACTGCGATCGGCGATCAGCTCCTCCCTAACCGCCTGCCGCTTGCGGGAGAGGGAGGCTAACTGAACCGCTCCCGCGCCAACCGCGCGCCCGCCCCAAGCGCGCGGAGTTTGGCTTCCGCGATGTCGCGGTGCATGGGCGCCATGCCGCAATTTGTCGTCGCCACGATGTTGGCCTTCGGCACGTGCTTCATCACGGCTGCGATGGTCGCGACGACATCGTCCGGCGCTTCGATCTCGTCGGACGCCACGTCGATGACGCCGGCCTGCACGATCTTGCCTTTCAACAAGCCGAGCAATTCCAGCGGCACGCGCGAGTTGCGGCATTCGATCGCGACCTGCTGGATCGAACTCGCATCGATCGCCGGAAAGATCTGCTCGTACTGCCGCCACTCGCCGCCGAGCGTGTCCTTCCAGTCGGTGTTGGCCTTGATGCCATAGCCGTAGCAGATGTGAACCGCCGTCGCGCAGGTGAGCCCCTCGGCGGCGCGCTCCAGCGCCTTGACGCCCCAATCGGCGGCCTCGTCCATGAACACGTTGAAAGCCGGTTCGTCGAACTGGATCATGTCGACGCCGTCGGCCTCCAATGAGCGCGCTTCCTGATTCAACAAGTCGGCAAAGGCAAACGCCATTTTCACGCGGTCGCCGTAGAAACTATCCGACAAGGTGTCGATGATCGTCATTGGGCCGGGCAGGGTAAATTTCAGTTTGTTTTTGGTGTGGCCGCGGGCGGCACGCGCCTCAACCGCGTGGACGCGGCCCGTTAACTGCAAGGACGCCACGACCTGCGGCACCATCGCCTTGTAGCGATCCTTGCGGATTCCCATCTCGACCTTGTGGGCGAAATCGATGCCCTCGATCTTTTCCAGAAAGCCATGCACGAAATGCTGCCGCGCCTGCTCGCCTTCGGTGACGATATCGATGCCGGCATCCTCCTGCATCTTGACCGCGAGCAAAGTCGCGTCGCGCTTGGCGCGCGCCAACGCGTCGCCCTGCGAACGCCAGGTCGGCCACAGCTTGTTCGGCTCGGCGAGCCATTCGGGCTTCGGCAACGAGCCGGCGATCGTGGTCGGGAATAGCATGGGTGTCTCCTGCGAAATTTTCTTCTCATCGCACGCTTTGCGTCCCACATCCACTGCGTCCTCCTTCGAGGCTCGCCCAATTCGACCGGGCAAGAGCACGATCGGGCGAGCACCGCAGGAATGACGGCTTAACCTCCGTTGCTGAGGCGTGGCGAAACGGTTTAGACTGAAGCAAAAAAGGAGACCCCATGATCGACCTGCATTACGCCCCGACGCCGAACGGTTGGAAGATTTCGATCATGCTGGAAGAATGCGGGCTGCCCTACACGCTGCATTCGATGCAGCTTGGCAAAGGCGACCAGCACACGCCGGAGTTTCTCAAGCTCAGTCCGAACGGCCGGATGCCGGCCATCGTCGATCACGATCCGGTCGGCGGCGGCGCGCCGTTGTCGATCTTCGAGAGCGGCGCGATCCTGATCTATCTTGCCGAGAAATCGGGGCAATTCATGCCGATGGCGACGCGGGAGCGGTTCGATGTGCTGCAATGGCTGATGTGGCAAATGAGCGGGCTCGGCCCGATGCTCGGCCAGAACGGGCATTTCCTGTTATATGCGCCCGAGAAGATTCCCTATGCGATGGATCGCTACACGCGCGAGGCCAAGCGGCTCTACGGCGTGCTCGACGCGCATCTCGCCGATGGTCGTGCGCATCTTGCCGGCGATTATTCGATTGCGGACATGGCGTGTTTTCCGTGGGTGATGACGCACAAGGCGCAGGGGCTCACGCTCGACGATTTCCCGAACGTGAAGCGTTGGTTCGCGCACATCCGCGCGCGGCCGCAGGTGCAGGCCGGGCTCGCGGTCGGCAAGCAGGATCACAAGCCGATGGACGAGCAGGCCCGCAAGATCATGTTCGGTGTCGATCGACCGTCGCATGCGCAGCAGCAATAACGCGCGCAGCGTCATCACCCGGCCGAGGGCGCATCGTTGCGCCTGAGGACCGGGTGATCCGGTCGTCTGCGACTGAGGTTTGAACATGAGCTGCGCCGAATACTGGCCTTCGCTTTCGCGGGGTGACGGCAGCAAATGTTGAGAGGTCAAAAACAACAACGGGAAACGCCATCATGATCGAAGTGTTCTTCGACTGCTCCAGCCCCTGGACCTATCTTGCTTTTCACAACATCCAGCCGATCGCCCAAGAGTTCGGTCAAGAGATCACCTGGCGGCCGATCCTGGTCGGCGGCATTTTCAATTCGATCAATCCGAGCGTCTATGAGTCGCGCAAGACGCCGGTGCCGGCGAAGGCGCGCTACATGTTGAAAGACCTCCGCGATTGGGCGCGCTCGGCCGACCTCAAGATCGTGATGCCGCCGCGGGTGTTTCCGGTGAACAGCGTCAAGGCGATGCGCGGCTGCATCTGGCTCGCGCCCGACGGCAAGCTGGTGCCGTTCGCGACGGCCGTGTTCGAGGCCTATTGGGGGGACGATCAGGACATTTCGCAGGACGCCGTGCTGGCCGGCATTTGTGAGCGGGTCGGCATCGATCACGAGGCTTTTTTCAAGGGCATCGCCGAACCGGCGGTGAAGGAGCAGTTGAAGATCAACACCGACGACGTCATGACGCGCGGCGGCTTCGGCTCGCCGACGATCTATATCGATAAGACGGACATGTATTTCGGCAACGACCGCATGCAATTGATTCGTGAGGCGCTGGCGCGCCGCATGGCGGGTGCCTGAGATGCCGCGCGCGATCGTCTGCCGCGAACTCGGTGGTCCCGACAGCCTGCGCGTCGAATCCGTCGACTCCGTTGCCTTGAAGCCGGGACAAATCCGCGTCGCCATCAAGGCGGCCGGCATCAATTTCCCGGACATTCTGATGACGAAGGGCGAATATCAGCTCAAGCCGGATCTGCCGTTCACGCCGGGCATGGAAGCCGCCGGTGACATCGTTGAACGTTCAGGCGATAGCGGAAGCTATGAGATCGGCGATCGCGTCATTGTCAAATTGCGGCATGGCGGCTTCGCTGATGAGGCGGTGGTGACGCCCGCGCAACTGACGAGACTGCCATCGACCTTCGACTATGCCGAAGGCGCGACGTTTCTGGCCGCGCATGGAACGGCCTATCATGCGTTGATCGATCGCGGACAACTGGCCAAGGGCGAGGTGCTCCTGGTGCACGGCGCCGGCGGCGGTGTCGGCCTCGCGGCGGTGGAGCTTGGCAGACTGCTGGGCGCGACGGTGATTGCCTGCGCTTCGTCGCGGGAGAAGCTCGACGTCGCCAAAGCGCGCGGCGCGGATCACGCCGTGCGCTATGGCGATGGGCCGTTTCGCGTCACCGTCAAGCACATCACGGACGGGAAGGGCGCGGACGTCGTTTTCGATCCGGTCGGCGGCGAAATCTTCGAGCAGAGTTTGCGTTGCATCAATTGGGGCGCGCGATTGCTGATCATCGGATTCACCGGCGGCATCGGCGTGGCGAAAACCAATCTCGTGCTCATTAAGGGCGCCAGCGTGCTCGGTGTTCGTGCCGGCGAAGCGGTGCGGAAAAATCCGGCGCTCGGCGAGGTGCGTTTCAAGGCGTTGAACGGGTGGGCGGAAGACGGCCGGATCAAGCCGAACGTCTCGCATCGTCTGCCGCTGGACCAGGTCGCAACCGCGATGAAGTTGCTGACCGACCGCAAGGCGATCGGCCGGGTGGCGTTGATGATGGAATGATGTCGCGCAGTGCATTTGATCCAAGCACTGCGTCGTCCCCGCCTTCGCGGGGATGACGCATCGCCCGTTGATAATCCTACTTATATTCCGGCTCGCTCCACCACGGAAAATAGTTCGGCATGTCCTTCGACACGGTGTTCTTGAACTGCGCCGGGCGCTTTTCGAGAAACGAGACCACGCCTTCCTTCACGTCGTCGGAGCGGCCGCGCGCGTAGATGCCGCGGCTGTCGACCTTGTGCGCTTCCATCGGATCGTCGGCGCCCAGCATCCGCCACATCATCTGGCGGATCAGCGCGACCGACACCGGCGCGGTTTTTTCCATGAAGCTCTTGGCCAGCGCGCGGGCGGTCGGAATCAAGTTGTCGGATGCGACGACCTTGCTGACGAGGCGGCCGGCGAGCGCTTCCTGAGCCGGAAACACCTTGCCCGAATAGCACCATTCCAGCGCCTGCGAGATGCCGACGATGCGCGGCAAGAACCATGACGACGCCGCTTCCGGCACGATGCCGCGCTGCGAGAACACGAAGCCGAAGCGCGCGTTCTCCGACGCGATGCGGATATCCATCGCGAGTTGCATTGTCACGCCGATGCCGACGGCCGGGCCGTTGATCGCGCCGATCACCGGTTTCAGGCACTTGAAGATTCGCAGCGTCACCTGACCGCCGCCGTCGCGCACCTGCGGATCGGAATAATCCGTGCTGCCGTCGGCGAGCTTTTTGACCGGACCGCGCCTGGCGTCACGATCGAAGGTGTCTGCACCCGAGGAGAGGTCCGCGCCGGCGCAGAAGCCGCGGCCTTCGCCGGTGACGATGATCGCGCGAACATTGTCGTCGGCGTCGGCGGCATCGAAGGCGGCGATCAACTCGGCCTGCATCGTCGCGTTGAACGCGTTGAGCTTGTCGGGCCGGTTCAGCGTGATGGTGAGGATCTGGTCTTCGACGTCATATTTGATCGTCTCATAGGCCATGGGTGTTTCCTTTGTCTTGTTCTTGTTGTTGTCGTCATTCCGGGACGGGCCACGATCGTCGGCGTAGCCGCCTCGTGGCATGTTCCTCGCAAACTTGATGCCTTGCATCAAGTTTGTTCGTCGCCTGCGGTCCGGAATGACATTGTTGCTAACCCGGCACGCCCGGCCACGGCCTTTGCGCGCCGCGGAGGCCCTCGAACGCCTTCGCCATTCGCAACACGCCGAGATCGTCGAAACGCCTGCCGACAATCTGCACGCCGATCGGAAAGCCGCTGATATCATAGCCGCCATTGATCGACACGGCCGGGTTTTCCGCCATATTCCACGCCACGGTATAGCCGATATGTTCGAGCGGGTGCTGTGCGTCATCGGTCGGCGAGGCCAGTTCAGCCGGATATTTCACGATCGGCGCGACCGGCGAGATCAGGTAATCGACGGTCGCGAAGAGTTTGGCAGCTTCCGCGCGGATCGCCATCGTCGCGTTGAAGCCCCTGACCACGTCGACGCCCGATAGCCTCGCGCCGCTTTCCGCCCATTCAAAAATGAACGGCAGGATTTTCGCCTGCTGCGCGGCCGTCAGCTTCGAAATGTCGTCCCACGAGCGCGCGCGCCAGAACGCATCCAGCCCAAGCAGCATATCGCCCGTCATCACCGACGGCACGCCGATGACGATGGCGCCGGCCGCCTCGAAGGCTGTCGCGGCAGCGATCGCGACCTGACGCACGGCGACGTCGAGCGGCAAGCCGAAGCCGAGATCGAGCGTCAGCCCGATACGTTTGCCTTTGAGGTCGATCGCCAGATCACGCCAGGCGATGTCGGCCGGCGGCAGGCTCATGCCGTCACGCGCATCGGGCAGCGAAAGTACGCTCATCATCAGAGCGGCGTCGTCGACCGTGCGCGTCATCGGCCCGGCGCAGCGGCCGACATAGGGCGGATCGACAGGGATGCGGCCGAGCGACGGTTTGAGCGCGACAAGGCCGCACCAGCAGGCGGGCAGGCGGACCGAGCCGCCGATATCCGTGCCGAGATGCAGGGGTCCGTAACCGGCGGCGCCGGCCGCGCCCGCGCCGGCGCTGGAGCCGCCGGGGTTCATCGCCAGATCCCAAGGATTGCGCGTGAGCGGATGGAAACTCGAGAGACCCGACGACAGCATGCCGTAATCCGGCATCGTGGTCTTGGAGAAGATCACCGCGCCGGCCTCGCGCAGCCGTGCCGAGGGCGGCGCGTCCATGGCCGCCGGCGTCAGCAGTGTCGCAGCGGTGCCGAGCGGGACGGCGGCGCCCTTGGTGGCGATGTTTTCCTTGATTGTCGTCGGCACGCCGTCGAGCACGCCTTGCGGCGCGGCTTTGTGCCAGCGCTGGGTGGATTCTTTGGCAACACTGCGCGCGCCATCCGGATCGAAAGCGTAAAGCGCCTTCAAGTGCGGCTCCCAGGCCCCGACGTGGTTCAGCACATCCTCAAGAACCTCGCTCGGCGAAAAGGATTTGGCCTTGTAGCCGTCGAGCAGATCGACGGCGGAGAAATCGTGGAGCGCCGTGGATGTGGTCGCTAGGCCGTCGGCCATGGGGGTGTCCTTCGATATTAACTGGAGCAACTTGCGTCATTCCGGGATGCGTTACGATCGTCGGCGCAGCCGACACGTAATGCAGGCCCGGAATCCATACTCCCTGCGGTGATTATGGATTCCGGGCTCACACGTTCCTTTCAAACATGATGCTACGCATCAGTTTGCTCGTCACGCGCGCCCCGGAATGACGGCGGGTCTCACGCCGCCAGCGGCAGGCGCGTTTCGATGATCCGCGCGAACATGCTGGCGCCGATCGGCAAGATCTTGTCGTCGAGCACGTAGCCGGGATTGTGCACCGGCACCGAGCCGTCATGGCCGAGCCAGAAGTAGGCGCCCGGCACGGCGTGAAGCATGTCGGCGAAATCCTCGCTGCCCATCTTCGGGCGCGACTTGGTGAACACCTTCGCCGGATCGACGATGCTGCGCGCGACATCGGCCACGACGTTGGCCTGTTCTTCCTGATTGACCAGCACGCTGAAGGTGTCGCGAATATCCGCATGAATCTCGCAATCGAACGCGGTCGCCATGCCGGCGCAGAGCGCGCGCATCCGTTCGCGGATCAAGGCGCGCACCTTGTCGTCGAAGGCGCGGACCGTGCCGCACAGCCTGGCGTCGTTCGGGATCACATTATAGGCCGAGCCGGCGTGGATTTGCGTGATCGACAGCACAGCCGACTTCAACGGATCGACATTGCGGCTGACGATGGTCTGCATCGCTTGCCCCAGCGCCATCGCGATCACGACCGGGTCCTTCGAGCGCTCCGGCATCGCGCCATGCGCGCCGTAGCCGGTGACGGTGATGTCGAAGAAATCCGCGCCGGCCATGCCGGGGCCGGGGAAAATCGCGATCTCGCCGTGGTTCAGATCCGGCGCGTTGTGCAGGCCGTAAATCTCGTCGCAGGGAAATTGCGAGAACAGCCCGTCCTTGATCATCGCCCGCGCACCGCCGAGACCTTCTTCGGCGGGCTGGAAGATGAAATGCACGGTGCCGTCGAAATTGCGGGTCTCGGCGAGGTAACGCGCGGTGCCCAAAAGCATGGTGGTGTGGCCGTCATGGCCGCAGCCATGGAAGCGGCCGGGAATCGTCGAGCGCCATTTCAGATTGGTGTTCTCTTCCATGGGCAACGCGTCCATGTCGGCGCGCAGGCCGATGCGCTTGCCGCCCGTTCCCTTGCCCTTAAGGACGCCGACGACGCCGGTCCCGCCGAGGCCGCGATGCACCTCGACGCCCCACGAGGCAAGTTGGTCAGCGACGATGCCGGAGGTGCGGACCTCCTCGAAGCCGACCTCGGGATGGGCGTGCAGATCGCGGCGGATCGCCGTGAGGTCGTCGGCGAAGCTGTCGATGCGGTCGAGTGTGGGCATGGAGTTGGTCCTTTTGTCGTGACTATGATCTCGAATGCCGTCGCCCTTCGAGGCTCGCCCAGGATGACGAGGCAAGTGCGTCGTCGGGCTGGCACCTCAGGGTGACGGCTGCAACATGAGGTCCGAGCCTGACCGGCGACGTCTTCGTCGTCCGGTGGCGAGCCTCGAAGGATGGCTGAGGATTGTAGCGGCCAAGTTGCATCACGCATCCACCTTCGGCGCGAAGGCCACGCCGTTCGGCTTGATGCGGATGCCGGGGCGCAGGCGCGTCCACGGCAAAGCGGCCGTGTCGGCGGGCATCGCGCCGGGCGCGGCGCAGATGATCAGGGTTTCGGCGATCGGCTCGAAATCGGCGCGGAAATGCACGGAGCTTTTGTTGACGAGAATGGCCTGCTGCGTCGGTTCGATGCCGACGAAGCGATACATCGCCTGATCGGCGAGCTGGGCCTTGCGCGACGCGACGACGACGCGGACGCCGCCGATCCGCAGACAGGCCGACGGCCCCATGCTCATCTGGCGATGGCCGTAATAGGGGCCGGGCGCGATGAACTCGCCGTCCGACAATTGCTCGACCACGAATATGGTCTCGTAAGGCGCGTCGCCGGGGATGCCGGACTTGCCGCCCAACGACAGCTTGATCGACGCGCCGACACCGGCTTCATGTGCGGCTTCGGCAGATGCAGGGTCGAAGATCGCGCCGATCGCGGCGCGCTGCGCATCGTTGCGCACCAGCGCGCGCAACATGCCGGTCGTGTCGCTGTCGCCGCCCGCGCCGGGATTGTCTTGCGTATCGGCGATGACGACAGGCTTGGCCGCCGTTTTGGCGACGCTCATCGCATATAGCACGCCGTCGTCGGGCGTGAAAATCTTGCCGTCGAAATCGTCCTCATGGCTTTCGACGATGGCGACCATCTTGTCGGCGGCGGCGTCGGCATCGGCCTGCGTCGCGCCATAGGCGAACACGCTGGGTCCGCAGTCCTCGAAATCCGCGGCCGGAAAACCGGGCGCAAACGACAGCGTCGGCACGGCATGGCTTTCGAGCGCGGCGAGTTTTTCATAGATGCCTTTGGTCGGCTGATCGTTGGTGCATTGCCATGAGATCGGAATCAGGAACGGCACTTGCCGGAATGCTTTGGCAAATTTGGTTTTCGTCCTGAGCATCAGAGCGAGATGTTTCGCGCAGGCACGGCCGGTGTCCGCCATGTCGATATGCGGATAGGTGCGGTAGGCGATCATCGCATCCGCCAGATCGACGCTTCGCTTTGTGATGTTGCCATGCAGATCGAGACTGACGACCAGCGGGACGTCGTCGCCGATCAGCCTGCGGACGCGCGCGAGGATTTCGCCTTCGCCGTCATCGATGTGTTCGGCGACCATCGCGCCGTGCAGGTCGAGATAGACCGCATCGAGGCCTTCGGCCTTCGCGGATGCGAGAGCGGCGAGAAGTTGGTCCGAGACGCGCTCATAGGCGTCCTGCGTAACATGCGCGGAGGGCGATGCAGCGCACCAGACCGTCGGCACCAGCGTCCAGCCATAGCTTTCGGCCTCCTCGACAAAACCGGCCGCGCCGACATTGATGCCGCGCATGACGTTGAGAAGGTCAGCGCCCTCGCACATCGCCGGCCAGCCGCCGCCTTGCTGGAATGCGGTGTAATCGGCCTTGGTCGGCGCGAAGGTGTTGGTCTCGTGCAGGAAGCCGCCGATGGCGATGCGGGTCATGAGGGTCTCTGTCGTTTCAATAGAGTTCGTCATTCCGGGATGGGCCACGGCTGTCGGCGAAGCCGACGCGTGGCACAGGCCCGGAATCCATAACCCCTGTCAGGCAGTATGGATTCCGGGCTCGCTTGTCTCGCTCAATCACCGACGAAGACGTCGATGATTGTCACGATCCAAGCGCCCCGGAATGACGTTTGCTTTGTTGCTTCATACCGCCGCCATCAGTTCCGGTGCGACGGGGCGGAAGTTGGCGAAATCCCATCCCCGTCCGGGCGCGGCGTCAAGCAATTGCTTGGTATAGGCCTGTTGCGGATTTGTCAGGACAGCCGCCGCCGGGCCCTGTTCGACGATGCGTCCCTGCTGCATCACGGCGACGTCGTCGCAGATTTGCGCGGCGACGCGCAGATCGTGTGTGATGAACAACAGCGCCACGCCGAGCCGTTGTTGGATGCTGTCGAGCAATTTCAGAACCTGCGCCTGCACCGAGACGTCGAGCGCCGAGACGGCTTCGTCGGCGACCAGAACGTCAGGATCGAGTGCGAGCGCGCGGGCAATCGCGATGCGCTGGCGCTGCCCGCCGGAGAACTGATGCGGATATCGGTTGACGGCGTCCGACGGCAGATCGACCAGTTCGAGCAGTTCGCGCGCCTTGGCGATCGCATCCTTGTGCGGCATGCCGAAATTGATCGGCCCTTCGGCGATGCTTTCCCCAACGGTGACGCGTGGATTGAGCGAACGATAGGGATCCTGAAAGATCATCTGCATGCGCTTGCGATGCGGCCGCAGCGCTGCGCGCGACAGCGACGAGATTTCGCGGCCGACCAGGCGCACGCCGCCGGACGTCGGATCGATCAGCCGCACGATGCAGCGCGCGACGGTCGATTTGCCGGAGCCGCTTTCGCCGACGATGCCGAGCGTGCGGCCCTTGCGCAGCGTCAGCGTCACGTCCTTGGCGGCGGCCACCTCGCGCGCGCCGCCAAAGAACGAGCGCTCGCGATAGACCTTGCCGAGATCGTTGGCTTCCAGCACCACCGGGACCGTGCCTTCAACCGGACGCGCGGCGCGCGGCACCAGGCTCGGCACGGCCGAGAGCAGATTGCGCGTGTAGTCCATCGTCGGCTTGCGCAAGATCGTATCGAGCGAGCCGGCCTCGACGAGGCGGCCGCGGCGCATCACGGCCACGCGATCGGCGATGTCGGCGACCACGCCCATGTCATGGGTGATGAACAGGACGGCCGTGCCGTGGTCCCGCTGCAGATCGCGGATCAGCGTCAGGATTTGCTTCTGTGTGGTGACGTCGAGCGCGGTCGTCGGCTCGTCCGCGATCAGCAGTTTCGGCTCCAGCACCAGCGCCATCGCGATCATGATGCGTTGACGCTGGCCGCCGGAGAGCCGATGCGGAAACGACGAGAAGATGCGTTCGACATCGGGCAGGCGGACCTGCTCCATCATCGCCAGAATCTTCTTGCGGCGGGCCTTGGCGTCCAAATCCGTGTGGACGCGCAACACTTCGTCGATCTGCTTGCCGACCGGCACGACCGGATTGAGCGCCGTCATCGGCTCCTGAAAAATCATCGCCATCGTCGTGGCGCGGAGTTGACGCAAGCGCCGGTCGCTCGCCTCCAGCACGTTCTCGCCGACCAGTCTGATCGCGCCGGACGTCGCCTTCAGCGCGCCCTTCTGCAACAGGCCCATCGTCGCGAGCGAGGTGACGGACTTGCCCGAACCCGACTCGCCGACGACGCAGAGCGTTTCGCCTTCGCGCACCTGAAGCGAAATTCCGTCGATGATGCGATCCTTCTCGCCATCCTTGCCGAGGCCGACCACGAGGTTTTCGATATCGAGCACGACCGCACCGGTATTGGCGGCCTTCGCCATATGCGCGGCCTGCGCTCTGTCCTGATCGGCGCGCGTGGTGTTCACGGTCTCGCTCACTTGCCACCCTCCCGTTGTTTCATGCGCGGATCGAGCGCGTCACGGGCGGCGTCGCCGATCAGGTTGACGGACAGGATGGCGATCGAGAGCAGGAGACCCGGCCAGAAGATCAGCGACGGCTTGATCTGGAAGTAGGCGCGGCCCTCGGCCATGATGTTGCCCCAGGTGGGCGTTTCCGGGCTGATGCCGGCGCCGAGAAACGACAGAATCGCTTCGGTGAGGATTGCCGATGCGCAGATGTAAGTGCTCTGCACGATCAACGGCGCGACTGTGTTCGGCATCAGATGACGCCACATGATCTTTGGGAGGCTGGAACCGACAGAGATGGCAGCCTCGACATAGGGTTCCTCGCGCGCCGAGAGAACGACGGAGCGCACCAGCCGCGCGACGCGCGGCACTTCCGGAATTGTGATCGCGATCAGCACCGTGGTGAGACTCGCGCCCGAGAGCGAGACGACGGCGATGGCGAGCAGGATGCTCGGGATCGCCATCAGGCCGTCCATCACGCGCATCAGGATCGCATCGACCCATTTGAAGAAGCCCGAGACGAGACCGATGAAGAGGCCGATCGCGATGCTGACGACGGCCGCGCCGAGACCGATCAGCAGCGAGATGCGCCCGCCGTAGAGAATGCGCGACAGCAAATCGCGACCATACGCATCGGTGCCGATGATGAAGTCCGCGCTGGGCGGCTTCAGGCGCTGCGCCGGCGCCAGCAGCATCGGATCATGCGGCGCCAGCCACGGCGCGAAGATCGCCGACAGAACGACCAGCGTGAGACACACGGCGGCCGTGGCGATGATCGGGGTCGCGGTGAGGAAGCCGAGCCCGAGGCCGCGCTGGGCGCGAATCGTGAGGGCGGGTTCCGGAACGGTTTCGATCGCCATCAGTGAATCCCGTTCGAGAGGTTCGGCGTTTGCGATGAGCGTCCCGAGGCCGTCCGTCCCCGCGGATGCGGGGATCCAGTCTTTGCGGCGTGGGTGGCGTTGCCCTGGATTTTCGCTTGCGCGGGACTGAGCGGACGCTGGTTGAATGTCCGGGGATGATTGCAGGTCATCAGTACCGAATCCTTGGATCGAGGAGGGTGTAAGCAAGATCGATCAGCAGATTCACCGCGACGTAGATGCCCGACGTCAGCAGGATCATGGCCTGAATGACCGGGTAATCCCGCGCCAGCACCGCGTCGACGGTAAGGCGGCCGACGCCCGGCAGGTTGAACACGCTTTCGGTGACGACGACGCCGGAAATCAACAGCGCGAAGCCCGTGCCGATGACGGTGATCACCGGCACGGCGGCATTGCGCAGCGCATGACGCAGCAGCACGCCGCGCTCGTTGATGCCCTTGGCGCGCGCGGTGCGGACGTAATCCTCGCCGAGCACGTCGAGCATCGCCGCGCGCGTCATGCGCGCGATCAGCGCGATGTAGATGAAGGACAGCGTCAGCGTCGGCAGGATCAGCCGCTCGAAGAACGGGCCGAAGCCATTATAGATGCTGCGATAGCCCTGCACCGGCAGCCAGCGCAGGTCGAGCGCGAAGACCTTGATCAGCATGTAGCCGATCACGAAGACGGGCACCGAGAAGCCGACGACCGACAGCCCCATCACGAAGCGGTCGATCCAGGTGCCGTGCTTCCACGCGGCGATCACGCCGAGCGGGACGGCAACGACGATCGCCAGAATGATCGTCGAGATCGCGATCGCGATGGTCGGCTCGACGCGGCTCGCGATCATCTTCGCGACCGGCGTTTGTGAGATCAACGAGACGCCGAGATCGCCTTGCAGGAGCCTGCCGATCCAGGTGAAGAACTGCGTGTAGAGCGGCAAGTTCAATCCCAACGATGTGCGGATGCGCTCGAGCTGTTCCGGCGACGCATTGTCGCCGGCGAGGATGGCGGCGGGATCGCCGGGCGTCAGCCGCAGCAGCAGGAAGACGAACAGCGCCACCACGCCCATCACGGGAATGGCGGCGAGGATGCGGCGTATCAGATAGCCGACCATGGCTGTCCTTTCTCAAATCCGGAGGGCGCTGTCGTTGTCCGTGTCATGCGTCGACTAGGCCTCTGCGACGGCTTTGGACTTCGGGGCGGCCGCGATCGATCCGGCATCATTTGCCGGAGCCACGAGCGGCGCAAGCGGCATTTCGCGTATCAGTCCGGCGTCATCCACCAGATCGGCGACCATCTGCGCGGTCGCCGCCGACAAGGTCCAGCCGAGATGGCCGTGGCCGGTATTGTAGAAAACGCCGGGGCGTGAGCCCGCGCCGACATGGGGCATCATGTTCGGCATCATCGGACGCAGACCGCTCCACGGAACCGAGTTGGAGGTTTCGATGCCCTCGAAATTCCGCCGGGTCCAGTCGAGCAGCGGACGAATGCGGTCGGCGCGGATGTCGCGGTTGAAGCCGTTGAATTCGGCCGTGCCGGCGACACGAAACCGATCCGGCCCAAGGCGGCTGGTGACGATCTTGGCGGCTTCGTCGAGCAGGCTGACATTCGGTGCGGATGCCTGGCTCTGGGCGTCCTTCAAATGCACGGTGATCGAATAGCCCTTCACCGGGTAGATGTTGACGTTGTCGCCGAGTTTGGCGGCGACGGCGCGGCTCGCGCTGCCGGCGCAGACGATCACGGCGTCGAATCGTTCCGACTGCTCGCTGCCGGCCGCGGGCCTCTCATGCGAATCGCTGGAGCCGGAGAACCACGCGATGACGGCACCATCGGCCGTCGCATCGATTGCCGATACATCCGCGTCGTGGATGAAGCGCGCACCGCGATTCATGCACGACGTCGCAAGGCCGCGGGTAAATTTGTGGATATCGCCGGTCGAGTCTGACGGCGTGAAGAAGCCGCCATAATAGTCGCCGCGCAGCGTCGGTTCGATCGTGCGGATATCCGACGGCGTCACGGCCTGGCGGTCGAGGCCGCCTTCCTTCAGCAAGGCGTTGACAGCCGTGCCGGCGTCGAACGTTTTCCTGTCGTGATAGATGTGCAGGATGCCGCGACGCTCCAGATCGAAATCGATGTTCTCGCGCTCGGCGATATCGAACAACTGCTTGCGCGCGGCGATGGCAAGGCGCGTGGTTGCGATGGTGTTGGCGCGATAGTTCGGAATGTTGCGGACAAAGCCCGCCATCCACGAATATTTGTGCCAGCTCGGCGAGGGGTTCATCAGCAACGGCGCGTTGCGGTTGAACATCCATTTCAGACCTTTGAACACGGTCGCGGTCGAATTCCAGACTTCGGCATTGCTGGCGGACAGTTGCCCGCCATTGGCGAAGGAGGTTTCCATCGCCGGATAGCGGTGCTTGTCGAACACGGTGACGCGATAGCCGCGTGAGAGCAGGGCGTCAGCGGTCGTAACCCCGGTGATGCCGGCGCCGATGATTGCGATATGTGCCATTACAAAATGGTCTCCGTGCGAGTGAGAGTTGCTCACGCCTCCGCATGATCGCGGGAAACGAGCGCCCCTCTGTCACGGTACCTGAGAGTTTAATTTACCCGTTTCGCCGTGCGTCGATGCGGCGAGACCGATAAAAATCCCCTTCGGTGGACGCCGTTATTTCGCGGCATCTCTCTCCAGAGCGTCCTGACAATGCGGTTCATGTGCCTGAGAGTTTCCGGGGCGGTTGCTCCGTCGGCGCCGGGCTTGTCACGCTCGAAAGCGTGATGTCCCCGATCTCTCCCACATTGTCGTATCGAACAATCCGAGTGATATTTTGAATTCCACAATGCAACAAGGGCAAAGTTTCGACAGCGGTGGCCAACTTTTTGGTCACGCTGCAAGCATGTGAAGCAGCGCACGCGAATTTGCCATAAAGCCGGTCATTGCAACGACGGTATCAATGCTCGTGCTTGTCTTCCGGCAACTCCACTCCGAACGTCGTCACCAGATCCTGCACATGGTCTTTCGACAGGAACCGCGGATTGAGCCCGCGCAGCAGCAGAAACAGCCGCGCGGTTTCTTCCAGCTCTTCCATCGCGTAGACGGCGGCCTCCAAAGTATCACCGGCAACGACCGGTCCGTGATTGGCCAACAAGACCGATGCGTATTTTCCGGCGAGACCTTTGATGGCGTCGGCGACATCAGGATCGCCGGGCCGGAAATACGGCACCAAGGCCGTCGCGCCGCATTTCATCAGATAATATGGCGTCATCGGCGGCAGCACCGCGCGCGGATCGACGCCGGGCAGCATCGAGACGGCCACCGAATGCGTCGAATGCAGATGCACGACAGCCTTCGCCGCCGCGCGCGTGTCATACAGCGCAGCGTGCAGAGGGATTTCCTTGGTCGGCGGATCGCCGGAGATCAGACGCTGATCAGCGTTGAGCCGCGCGATCCGCACCGGATCGAGCGAGCCCAGCGAGGCATTGGTCGGCGTCACCAGCCAGCCGCCATCGTCCAGCCGAACGCTGATATTGCCGGACGAACCCGGCGTCAGCCCGCGCTCGAACAACGAGCGGCCGAGCCGGCAGATATCATCGCGGAGTTTGCTCTCGGTCATCACGCGTTGTCCCACGCTTTGGTATCGTGGCCAAGCCGTGTTACCTCTCGGCAAAAGACATAAATGGAAACGCTGATGAACGCCTCGCAGGTTCGTGTTGCCGTGATCGGACTCGGCTCGATGGGGTTCGGCATGGCGCTGTCGCTGCACCGGGCCGGACTGCATGTCACCGGCTGCGACATCTCGCCGGACACCGTGAAACGCTTCGTTTGCGAGGGCGGGAAGGGTGCATCGACCCCGGCGGAGGCCAGCAAGGACGCCGATATCGTCGTCAGTGTCGTCGTTAATGCCGTGCAGACCGAGGCGATCCTGTTCGGCAAAAACGGCGTCGCGGAAACCTTGAAGCCGGACGCCGTGTTCGTGTCGTCCGCGACGATGGACCCGGATGTCGCGCGGCGGCTGGCAAAGCAGATCGAAGCCAGCGGACGGCATTATCTCGACGCGCCGATCTCCGGCGGGGCGCAGCGCGCGGCGCAGGGCGAACTCACGATCCTCGCCTCCGGCAGCCAGGCGGCTTTCGCGAAAGCTCGGCCAGCACTCGATGCGATGGCCGCAAAAATCTATGAACTCGGCGATGCGGCCGGCCAGGGCGCGGCGTTCAAGATGATCAACCAATTGCTCGCCGGCGTGCATATCGCCGCCGCCTCGGAAGCCATCGCCTTTGCAGCCAAGCAGGGACTCGACATCGCAAAGGTCTATGAGGTGATCACGGCGTCGGCGGGGAATTCCTGGATGTTCGAGAACCGCATTCCGCATGTGCTTGAGGGCGACTACACGCCGCGCAGCGCGGTCGATATTTTCGTGAAAGACCTCGGTATCGTTCAGGACATGGCGCGCACGGCGAAGTTCCCGGTTCCGGTCGCGGCCGCCGCCTTGCAGATGTTTCTGATGACATCGGCATCCGGCATGGGCCGCGACGACGATGCGTCGGTGGCCCGGATGTATGCGCAAGTGACAGGGACGACACTACCGGGAGATGGATAAGGTTCGTCATTTGCGAGCCGGGATCATATCGGCGAAGCCGAAGTGATCTTGGGCGAAGCAATCCAGACAGCGACAAGCGAAGACCGGATTGATTCGTTCGCGGTTCGTCTTCGCGAGCGAGGACGAACCGCTCCTCGCAAAACGGAAGCAAAGAAGGACTAACCGATGCCGCGTTTCGCCGCCAATCTCACGATGATGTTCAACGAGCATCCGTTTCTGGATCGCTTCGATGCCGCCGCCGAGGCCGGCTTCACGGCGGTCGAGTTCCTGTTTCCGTACGACCATCCGCCCGAAGCGATCGCCGAGCGGCTCGACCGCAACAATTTGAAACAGGTGCTGTTCAACCTGCCGCCGGGCGACTGGGACGCCGGCGAACGGGGCTTTGCCGCGCGGCCGGACAAATTCGATGCGCTGCGCCATAGCGTTCACACCGCGCTGCCTTACGTCAAGGCCACCGGCGTGCGCCGCGTGCATCTGATGGCCGGACTGGCCGACCGCAACGATCCGAAAAACGTCGCCGCATTCCGCAAATCGGTGGAGTGGACGGCGAATTTCTTCGGCAACCAGGGCATCGACGTCGTGATCGAGCCGATCAATGCGCGCGACGTGCCGGGCTACTTTCTCAACGATTTCGGCCTCGCCTACGATATCGTTCGCGATCTGAGAATCCCGAATGTCGGGCTGCAATTCGACATCTACCACTGCCAGATCATCCACGGCGACGTCACGATGCGGCTGCGCGAGATGCTGCCGCTGATCGGCCATATCCAGATTGCCAGCGTGCCGTCGCGCAACGAACCGGCAGGCGAGGAACTGAATTATCCGTTTTTATTCGCCGAACTGGACCGGCTCGGCTACGACAATTTCGTCGGCTGCGAATATCGTCCGGCCGGCGACACCGTGGCGGGGCTTGACTGGTTCAAGCCGTATGCGGACGCGGCGTCGTGAGGCTCAAATTTTGAAATGTTTGAAACCCAATGAAATCCGGCATCACACTCGGCTGCATTGCGGACGACTACACCGGCGCGTCCGATCTCGCCAACACGCTGACGCGCTGCGGGCTGCGCACCGTTCAAACCATCGGCATTCCCGCGGATGACCTGGACTTGCCGGATGTCGATGCCGTCGTCGTTTCGCTGAAGAGCCGCTCCATCGCCGCCGACGAGGCGGTTGCGAAATCGCTCGCGGCCGAGGCCTGGCTGCGCGGACGCGGCGCGGAGCATGTCCTGTTCAAGATCTGCTCGACGTTCGACTCGACCGACGCGGGCAATATCGGTCCGGTGATGGACGCGCTGAAGGCGCAGGCCGGCGATGCGATCGTTCTCGTGACGCCTGCGTTTCCCGAGACCGGCCGCACCGTCTACATGGGCAACTTGTTCGTCGGGCAGGTTCCGCTCGATGAGAGCCCGCTGAAGGATCACCCGCTCAATCCGATGCACGACGCCAATCTGATTCGCGTGCTGGCGAGGCAGTCCAAAACCAAAATCGGCCTCGCCGATCGCGCGATCGTTGCGGCCGGTGCGGATGCGTTGCGCCGGCAACTCGCATCGCTTGCCGGCAAGGGCATCGGGGCTGCGATTGCCGATGCGATCACGACGTCGGACCTTGAAACCATCGGTATGGTTGCGTTGAGCCATCGTGCCAGCGTCGGAGCCTCCGGAATCGGCTTGGGATTGGCCCGCGCGCTGGTGGCGTCGGGCCGCGTGACCTCGGATGCTGCCGCGATGTCCGACGAGACGATCGGCGGCGGGGCGGCGTGTTTGGCGGGGAGCTGCTCGCAGGCGACGTTGCAGCAGATCGCCAGCTCCGAAAAATCCATGCCGGTGTTGCGGCTCGATCCGGCGGCGCTGGTGACGGGCAGGACCGAGACGCAGCGTGCTCTGGATTGGGCCTCGGAGCATATCGGCAAGGGGTCGTTGCTGATCGCATCGAGCAGCAAACCGGATCAGGTTTTCGCGGTGCAGGCCAAACATGGCCGCGAGGTGGCCGGTCGTGCGATCGAGCAGGCGATGGCGGATATCGCCGAAGGGCTGGTGGCGCGCGGCGTCAAGCGGCTGGTTGTCGCCGGAGGCGAGACCTCCGGCGCCGTGGTCGATCGGCTGCAACTGCCGGGCTTTCTCGTCGGGCCGGAGATCGCCGCCGGCGTTCCTGTTCTGCGCGCCGTCGGCGGGCATGATATGTTGCTGGCGCTGAAATCCGGCAATTTCGGCGGCCGCGATTTTTTCAGCGACGCGCTGGCGCTGATGCGGTGATCCCGCATTGCTGCACCGCATCAAACTCTCGTGAGGCGTCGGTCGAAATCGGCAAAATCATCACGCCGTCGTTGGCTATTGGGCCGCAGGTCGGATAATCACGGCAGCACGGTCCGGTTTCGATGGCGCACGGTCCGCCGCTGACAGAATCGCAAGGATTGCCGCATCGATGATTGCGTTGGTTCGCATTGCCCTGAGCCGGCCTTACACGTTCGTCGTGCTGGCGCTGCTGCTGCTGATCGTCGGCCCGCTGGCGGCGCTGCGAACCCCGACCGACATCTTCCCCGAAATCCGCATCCCCGTCATCGGCGTGATCTGGCAATATACCGGCTTGCCGCCAGATCAGATGGCCGGGCGCATCACCACGCCGTTCCAGCGTTCGCTGACCACGACGGTCAACGACATCGAACACATCACGGCGAATTCCTATGCCGGCTTCGGCATCGTCAAGATATTCTTCCAGCCCAATGTCGATATCCGCACCGCCAATGCGCAGGTGACGGCGATCTCGCAGACCTTGCTGCGGCAGTTGCCGCCCGGCGCAACGCCGCCGCTGATCCTGAACTATTCGGCTTCGACGGTTCCGATCATCAATCTGGCGCTGTCCGGCGACGGCTTCAACGAGCAGCAGTTGCAGGATATCGCTTTCAACCAGTTGCGCACGCAATTGGTGACGGTGCCCGGCGCCGCGATCCCGTTTCCGTTCGGCGGCAAGCAGCGGCAAATCCAGATCGATCTCAATCCCAGCGCGTTGCAGGCGCGCAGCCTGTCCGGTCAGGACGTCGCCAATGCGCTGGCGGCGCAGAACCTCATCACGCCGGTCGGCACGCAGAAGATCGGCGGTTTTGAATACACGATCAATCTCAACAATTCGCCGCTGAAGATCGACGAACTCGGCAATCTCCCGATCCGAACCGTCAACGGCGCGATGGTCTATGTGAAAGACGTCGCCTCGGTGCGCGACGGCAATTCGCCGCAGACCAACATCGTCCATGTCGACGGCAACCGCTCGGTGCTGATGCAGGTGCTGAAAGCGGGCTCGGTCTCGACGCTCGATATCATCGCCGGCATCAAGCAGAAGGTGATCGACTATCGCGGGGCGCTGCCCGACGGGCTGAAGATCAACTATATCGGCGATCAGTCCGGCTTCGTGCGCGGCTCGATCGAAGGCGTTGCCGTGGAAGGCCTGATCGCGGCACTTCTGACATCCGTGATGATCCTGCTGTTTCTCGGCAGTTGGCGCTCGACGGTCATCATCGCCGTGTCGATTCCGCTGTCGATCCTTGGCGCGATCATCATGCTGTCGATGATCGGCGAGACGCTGAACATCATGACGCTGGGCGGTCTCGCGCTCGCCGTCGGCATCCTCGTCGACGACGCCACGGTGACGATCGAGAACATCAATTATCACCTCGAGAACGGCAAGGATGTCGAGCCCGCGATCCTCGACGGCGCCAACCAGATCGTAGTGCCGGCCTTCGTCTCGCTGCTGTGCATCTGCATCGTCTTCGTGCCGATGTTCTTCCTCAACGGCATCGCGCGCTTTCTGTTCGTGCCGATGGCCGAAGCCGTGATGTTCGCGATGCTGTGGTCGTTCCTGCTGTCACGCACGCTGGTGCCGACGATGGCGAAATATCTGCTGCAGAAACACGTCCACCACGAAGACGGCGAACGGCCGCCGACGCGCAATCCGCTGGTTCAATTCCAGCGCGGATTCGAGGCGCGTTTTGAGAGGTTTCGCGGCGGCTATCACGGCCTGCTCGATCTCGCTCTGACGCGGCGGCCGGTCTTCGTCACCGGCTTCCTTGTCGTAGTCGCGGTGTCGTTCCTGCTGGTTCCTTTTCTTGGTCGCAACTTTTTTCCGTCGGTCGATGGCGGCAGCATCCTGATGCACGTTCGCACCCAGGTGGGGACGCGGGTCGAGGAAACCGCCAACCAGTTCGCCGACATCACCAAAGCGGTGCGCAAGATCATCCCGCCGGACCAGATCGAGACCATGACCGACAATATCGGCATGCCGGTCTCGGGCATCAACCTGACCTATAACAACACCGGCGTGATCGGCTCGCAGGACGGTGACTTCCAGATCAAGCTGAAGGAGAATCACCGGCCGACCGCGGAGTACACCCAATTGCTGCGAGAAAAATTGCCGCTGCAATTTCCTGGCGTGAGTTTCGCCTTCCTGCCGGCCGACATCGTCAGCCAGATTCTGAATTTCGGCGCACCGGCTCCGATCGACCTGCAAATTCGCGGAAACGACATCGCCAGCAATTTCGCCTACGCCAACACGCTGCTCGGCAGGATCAAGCGCATCCCCGGAATCGTCGATGCGCGCATTCAGCAGTCGCCGAACAATCCGGGCTTCAACATTGATGTCGATCGTACCCGCGCGCAATATGTCGGGCTGACCGAGCGCGACGTCACCAACAGCCTCGTCGTCAACCTGGCCGGCTCGTCGCAGGTCGCGCCGACCTATTATCTCAATCCGGACAACGGCATTTCCTATTCGATCGTGATGCAGACGCCGCAATACAAGATGGATTCGTTGGGGTCGCTGGAAACCCTGCCCATCACGGCGGTCAATGCCAGCGGATCGCCGATCCTTGGCGGCATCGCCAGCATCAAGCGATCGACGTCCAATGCCGTGCTGTCACAATATGACATCCAGACGCTGGTGCAGATCTACGCGACCACGCAAGGCCGCGATCTCGGCGCGGTCGCCAGCGACATCTACAGGGTCATGGACGAGACCAAATCGCGGGTGCCGCGCGGCAGCAATGTCGCGCTGCTCGGCCAGGTCCAGACAATGAACTCGGCGTTCTCCGGCCTGCTGTTCGGCCTGCTCGGCGCGGTGGTTCTGATTTACTTGCTGATCGTTGTAAATTTCCAGTCCTGGTCCGATCCGTTCGTCATCATCACCGCGCTGCCGGCGGCTCTCGCCGGCATCGTCTGGATGTTGTTCATCACGCAGACCACTCTGTCGGTGCCTGCGCTCACCGGCGCGATCATGTGCATGGGCGTCGCCACCGCGAATTCCGTGCTGGTGATCTCGTTCGCGCGCGAGCGTTATGCCATCCTCGGCGATCCCATCAAGGCGGCGTCGGAGGCCGGCTTCGTGCGCTTCCGTCCGGTGCTGATGACGGCGCTGGCAATGGTGATCGGCATGGCCCCGATGGCGCTCGGCCTTGGCGAGGGCGGCGAACAGAACGCGCCGCTCGGTCGCGCCGTGATCGGCGGCCTGATATTTGCTACCATTGCGACATTGATGTTCGTCCCGGTGGTGTTCAGCATGGTCCACAAGAAACAGCCGGCCCAGCAGCCCTCAGAGGCGCAAAAACCTGGCATAGACGAGCCCGGCACGGAGATTTCGCATGCCCACTAGCAACGCCGATCTGAAGGTCCTGCACCGTCTGCTCGTGTTCCTTCATCGGGAACTTCAGATCGAAAACGGTCCGAGAATGAATAGCTCGCTCGCGCCGTCGGTTTCCGACGTTCGTGCCAAGGCGGCGCGGCGATGAGTGACGAACTTCGGAAACCAGGTCCCAGCGCGACCCCGGTGTCACGTCGCAAACTTGGGCTTGCCGGATTCATTTTCGTCTGCGCGGCGGCGGCCGTCGTCGTGACCGGCATCATGGCGCGCGCCAAAAGCAACGCCGACTTGCGGGACTGGACCGATGCGCAGGCCATTCCCTCGGTCGCCGTCGCAAGCCCGGATGCCCGCGCCCTCAATCCAACGCTCGAGCTGCCGGGACGGCTCGAAGCCTATTCGCGTGCGCCCATTTTTGCCCGCGTGTCGGGCTATCTGACCAGTTGGAGCGCCGATATCGGCGCGCGCGTCAAATCGGGACAGGTGATCGCCCAGATCGAAGCCCCCGATCTCGACCAGCAATTGCTCCAGGCCCGCGCCGATCTGCAAAGCCAGAAATCCAGCGCCAAGCTGTCGGAGGCGACGCTCAACCGTCGCAAACAGTTGCTGGCCTCGAACTTCGTGTCGCAGCAGGAATTCGACGAAAGGTCCGCCGACTTCAACAACAAGACCTCGGCCGTCAATTCCGGTCAGGCGAATGTCGAGCGCCTCGAAGCGCTGGCGGGCTACAAGAACATCACCGCGCCGTTCGACGGCGTCGTCACCGAGCGCAACACCGATGTCGGCGCGCTGATCAACACCGGGGGCGCCGGCGCGCCGATGTTTGTCGTGTCGGATATTACCAAGCTGCGCGTCTATGTGAACGTGCCGCAGACCTATGTGCCGTCGATCAAGATGGGTGCGAAAGCCGTCATCGCCCTTCCGGAGTATCCGAACCGCACCTTCCCCGCGACCGTGGAGGCCTCCTCGCAATCGGTCGATGTCGGCTCGGGGACAACGCGGATGCAACTCGCGCTTGACAATCCGAAGGGCGAGCTGATGCCGGGCGGCTTCGCCAATGTGAAGCTCAGCCTGCAGCGCGACAATGTTCCGTTTCACATTCCGGCGAGCGCGCTGATCTTCAATAAGGATGGTCTGCGTGTTGCGACGGTCGGCGCCGACGACAAGATCGTGTTCAAGACCGTGACGATCGGGCGCGATCTTGGCCGCGAGATCGAATTGGCATCGGGCGTGACCGCCGAAGACCGCATCATCACGACGCCGCCCGACGGGCTGAACGACGGAGATCAGGTGCGTGTCGCGCCGGGTCCGGCTGCGCCGAAGCCGAAAAGCCCGGCGACGGCGTCCGAGAAGCAGGATCCGAAGGGGTAATTGCGTTATTGCGAGCCGGTTCTTGTCGGCTCTTAGCCAACGAGAACCGAGCGCAGCAATCCAGTTCTTTCACCGCAGTTCAGAAGCAGACTGGATTGCGTCGTCGCAAGCCCTTCTCGCATGCGAGGACGGCCCGCTCCTTGCCATGACCGCCTTCTATCGATGACGACGCGACTTCACGCACCCTTCAAATAATAGTTCGCCTTCTTGCCGAGAGCCAGGCGCCGCAACACCTTGCGCATCGCCAGGGACGCCCTCAGCGGCCGGATCGTCGTCGTAACCGTGCGATAGAATGCCAGCTTCATCGCATCGAAAGCAGGGTGCGTGCCCGGCGCCTGTTGCGGGAAGCCTACGCCGCGCAGCATCGAATTGAAGAAGTGCAGGTCGTTGGCGCGGCGGACCTCCTTGGTCTTCCAGGTGATCGCCATCGAGATCGAGAACTCGTTGGCGGTCCGCACCCAGTGCGGCCATTGATACGGGATGTAGCAGCCGTCACCGCCATGCATGTGAAATTCATGGCCGCGATCGGCGAATGTCGCATCATAGGTCAGGTTGCGATGCTTGGTCATCGACCGCTCGATCTCGTCGTCCGACACGATGGCGCGATCATCGTTGTTGTAGACCGTAAAGAACTTCTCGCCGTGAATCTGGACGAAGAAATTATCTTCGCTGTCGAGATGAAACGGCGTCGTCGAATTCGGCGACGAGACGAACAGAAACCCTTCGATCTGCGCGAAGCCGGCATCCTTCAGACTGTCGAAGCCGCGCGCGCGGGCAACCGACAGCAATGCGTCCTCAAGCAGACGGCGATAGGCCGGCGAGTTCTCGATCCGCTTCAGCACCATCCAGGCATTGGCGGTCTCGATCCGCTTCACCACATCGACGGGATCGAGATCGACGCTCGGGATCGTGTCGGGATTCTGGCTGATGGCGACCTTGCCGGAATTGTATTCGATCAGGTCGCGCGGCAGTTCGGCCGCGAGCTGCGCGATCCGCGACAGCGTCAAGAGCGGATGGCCGGCCAATCTGTGCTTGATCGCAAAAGGCTTGAGCGGAAAATCGCGCGTCAATGACGCGTTCGGCGCGGTGATGACGGACGCGTTGTCCTGAACGGCGGTCATTGCGGTTTCTCCTGGCGCTTGCGGATGAATTGTGCGGCGCGGCGCAGCGGCTCCCGGATGCGGTTGCGCAGCGACAATGCGGTCGCGACCACCGGCACGATCGGATCGAAGCGGCCCAGCGGCGCCAGCACGTCGCCGATGGCAAGGCGGCCGCGCCAGATCGGATCGATCATCGGGTGGCCTGCAATCGCGGTGGAATCCGCCAGCGTGATGGCAGGGTCGGCACAGAGGCGCCGCGTGACGTCCAGCGTGAGCTGCACGCCGGGCGAGAATTTTGCGAAGCGCTCGTTAACGCCGAGCTTGAAGTAGAAGGCCCGATCGAGATGTTTCAGGACCACGGCGGCGGCCACCGGTGTCGTGCCCGCGACCAGCGTTACGATCTCGCACTGGCGGGTTGCGGCGAGCTGCGTCGTCGCGCGGCGGATGAAGGCGGCGTCGCCTCCATGGAGTTTCAGCGCTGTGCCGCGTTTGGCCTTCCAGCCTGATGCTTCGAGATCGAGAAACACATTCAACGCGATGTCGATCTCGGCGGCGCTGCGCGCGATCTCGAACACGACCTCGCCATGCTCGGCAAGGCGATTGCGCTGACGACGCAATTCCTTCAGTTTCTTCGCGCCGAGCGCGTCCCGCAGCACCTCGTCGGCGTCGTGCGTCGCATCGAGACTGGCACGGGCATGCGATTGCAGCACGATCGGCTTGATCTTCCGGCGCGACAAGGCCTCGGTGATGGCCGCCATCGCCGGGCCGCCGAGGGCGATGTCGCGCAGCACCAATGCGTGCGCGCCTTTGGCTTTTGCGTGATCCATCATCTGCAAGAACGCGTCGTCCGCGCAGTCGCGATCGAGCAACGGCGTGCCGAGCGTGCCGTAAGGATCGGCCGTTGCCAGCGCAGGAAAGGGAAGGCCGTAGGCGCGGCGGAACGGGATCACCGGCATCAGGCCGATCAGGGATTCCGAGGCGGCGCTCCACGCGGTCAGCGCGCAGACATCGGTGCGGTCCCGCGCCGAGGCATCCACTGCGCGCATCCATTCCGGCAAGAGATAGCCGTTCGGTTCGATGGCGCGTTCGCTCAGCCTGTGCCATTGAGCGGCGGGAATGGTCGACAGGTACATGCCTGATGTCTCGTGACGGCGCGCCTCTGTCGCGGTCGCGCCATGAGACCCATATGAATTTGCGATATCGGCCACGTCCCGCAGTCCCCGGTTCTGTCTCGCACGCGTCTTCTGCGCGCGCGTTTTCACCGCCAATCCCCGCGGCGGTACGTGGACGCTAGTGAAAATCCTGAAACATCCCGTTGACGTCTGATTGCATTTTTCAGGACTTGCTTAACCTCACGGCAATCATGAGCGGCGGGGCTGCGGCGCCAAGCCTCGGTTTTGAACCGGTTTCGCGGGATCCGGCACCTATCAGTGTCGCCGAATCCGATGCACCTTCTGGCTGCGACCGTTCGTCGCGAGGACTTTTGAATGCTGCGACTTTTTGGCCTGTGCGCCTTGCTGACCGTTTCGTTTGTCGCCAGCCACGCCAGCGCCGTCGCGCAAGGCCGCGTGGCCTTGGTGATCGGCCAATCCGCCTATCGTGCGGTGACGCCGCTGCCCAATCCCGCCAACGACGCCAGGGCGATGGCGCAAATGCTTGGCGATGCCGGCTTCGACGTGACGGCGGCGTCCGATCTCAATCAGACCGATCTACGCGACACCGTCAGCGAATTCGCCGGCAAGATCGCGACGAAGGGGCCCGATACGATTGCGCTGGTGTTCTATGCCGGACACGGGCTGCAGATTGACGGCGAGAATTATCTGGTGCCGGTCGATGTCGATCCGAAGCGCGAGGCGGATATTCCGCTGCAGGCGATGCGACTCGACGATGTGATGAATACTTTGTCGGCGGCGCCGAGCAAGATGCGGATCGTTTTGCTTGATGCCTGCCGCAACAATCCATTCCCCGGCGTGAACAAGACCGCCGGGCGTGGGCTCGCGATCGTCGATGCCAAGGTCGGCGCGCCGGGCACCTTCGTGTCGTATTCGACCTCGCCCGGCGCGGAAGCCGAAGACGGCAGCGGCGCCAATAGCCCTTATACCGCCGCATTGTTGACCGTCGGCCGCGAGCCCGGCCTGTCGATCGAAGATGCCTTCAAACGCGTGCGCCTGGCCGTGCATAAAGCCACTGACAGCCGGCAGACGCCCTGGGATTCGTCGTCGTTGACGGATGATTTCCGGTTTTTTGGCGGGCCGGGCGAAATCGTCGCAAAACCTTTGGTGCGGCGCACGGTGGCGCAATGGCGCAGCGAATTGCAGGGCATGACTCCCGAAGCCGCCAACGATCTGATCGTGTCCGACGGCACGGACGAGGCCTATGAGGCGTTCGTCGATCTCTACGAGCGTTCGCCGTTCGGCCCGGTCGCCCGCGAATGGCTCGATCGCCAGCGCCGCATGGTGGCGTGGAAGTTTGCAAGGTTGAACAATACGGCGGCGGCCTATCGCGATTTTCTCAGCGCCTATCCCGACAGCGATCTGACCTCGACCGCGCGGAAAATGGAAGATCGTCTGCGCAATCGGCCGCTGCCGGCTGGGCCAGCCGCGTCCGCCGCCATCGCGCCGACCAATGTCGCGCTGGCGCCGACCTGTCCGTGCGGACCGAACCGGCCGGGCGGCACGCCTGCGCGCAAAAAGGCCGATCTGCCGATGCGCCGCGCCGAACCAGACCCTCCGAAGCGCGCGGCCAGCAAGCCAGCGCGTGGTCCGCGTCCGCCGCCGGACGAGGATGACGAGGATGTGGTGATCTATCGCCGCGGGCCCGCTTATGCGCCGCCGGATCTCTATATCGGCCGTGGCGGCTATGGCGGCGGTCAGGGCGGCGTGCGCGGCTATCGCTAGGCTCTATTCAAAAACCACGCCGAGTTTGCGGTCGTTGAACCACACCGGCCGGCAGCGTCGCATGAATTGATCGGTCTCGATCACCAGCGTGAACGAACGCGGCAATCCGGCGGCGCTTTCGACATCGAGCCGCGCGCCATCGGCCGAGACGTTGCGAACCGTGCAATCGATGCCGCCGCCGCCGCTAAAGGCGAGCATGCCGCGTTTGAGAACACGGTGACGGGGTGAAACTCGTTTTTCGACCATCGCGGCATTCCAGCTCAGGCGGGGAGACCATCTCGTCATACACCAAGCATGTTGCGGAACATTAAAAGGTGAAACGTGAACTGAGCTTGCGCCGATCAAGATGTGTTAACCTTGGCACCGTCCGCGGCTGGCTTGAAAACGCCACGGTCGGCCCGGTAAAGTGTCTCAGCAAAGCGGCTTCTGCAGCCGCATCCGACGACGGAACGGAATGTGACGATGCAGCGATTTCATAAACGAGGTGGTTTGATAGGCGCGGCTCTGGCCGTCGCATGTCTCGGAACAGGGCTTGGCGGCAAGCCGGCCATGGCGCAGATGCCCAACATCAACATGATGCCGGAACTGAAATCGCAGTCGCCGGAAGAGAAGGAGCGCGATGCGCAGGCCGATAAGGCCTATCGCGAGTCGTTGCGCAAGATTCCGAACCAGGCCGCGAACGATCCCTGGGGCGACGTGCGCGGCGCCGGCGCGTCAAAGCCCGCGGCGCCAAAACCCGCCCCGAAAGCGACGCAGGCCAAGCGCCAGACCAAGACCGAAGGCAGCGCGAACTAGCCTTTCGCCGCAGCGGCATCAGCCTCCGGATCGGCGCGCTTGTAACGGCGTGGAAATTCCTCCGGCCACGGCTGATAGGTCTGCTCGGTGAACGCCGCGAGCATCAGCCGCGCGCCAGCGCCGATCGTCGATTCCGCCGGCAGTCCCATCGGCAGCGCCCATTCTCCTGGCATCGGTTCGGAGGACGCGCGCATTGCCAATGCCGACGACCACCACCAGGCCGGGGCAGGCGAGCGATCGTCCTCCGGCACCGCCAGCCAGGTCGCGTATTCGCTGATGGCGCGCTCGAATTGGAGCGTGGCGGCTTCTTTCATCGGGCGGTCCTCGCGCAAGTCGTCTGACGCCAGTCTGACATGTCTCGCGCTCTGGTGCGAGATCGTGCGCGGGACGTCGCGTGAGACGAGGAGGCGTTCAGCGTCGGCCGATCTGCGTCGAGATCGTGGCCAGCGACGTCAGCGAGGTCTGCGCGTCGTCGAGATATTTGCCCTTGAAGAAGGCCGCGTCGATCACCGCCATGACGGCGAACATGATGGCGAACAGAACGATTCCCCGCATGCTGAACCCCTGCAATGCGTTGTCGGCGATGGTCCTACCTAGCCTGCAAGAGGTTACGAATTGGCAAACCGGAACGCGGATTGTCGCTGCGTGCAACTCGGCAATAAGACGCACCGGACAGTCGAAAAAATCTAAAAAGAACATATTGCGAACATGGAACATATCGTGTACGATTTTACGTAACCTGTCGAGACGCCTGCTTTCGTTGTCGCCGCCCCGAATCCCGTTCATAAGGAAAAGCCATCATGGCCTCCCAATCCTCAGCTTTGCGTATCGTCGAAGGATCTTCCATGGACAAGACCAAGGCGCTGTCAGCAGCGCTGTCCCAGATCGAACGTCAGTTCGGCAAGGGTTCGGTGATGAAGCTGGGCAAGAATGACCGCTCGATGGACGTCGAGACGATTTCGTCAGGCTCGCTCGGCCTCGACATCGCGCTCGGGGTCGGCGGCCTGCCGCGCGGCCGCGTGGTCGAGATCTACGGGCCGGAATCATCCGGCAAGACGACGCTGGCGCTGCATACGGTGGCCGAAGGTCAGAAGAAGGGCGGCATCTGCGCTTTCATCGACGCCGAGCACGCGCTCGACCCGGTCTATGCCCGCAAGCTCGGCGTCAATATCGATGAGTTGCTGATCTCGCAGCCGGACACCGGCGAACAGGCATTGGAAATCTGCGACACGCTGGTGCGGTCCGGCGCGGTCGATGTGCTTGTCATCGACTCGGTGGCGGCGCTGGTGCCGCGCGCCGAGCTCGAAGGCGAAATGGGCGATGCATTGCCCGGCCTGCAGGCGCGGCTGATGAGCCAGGCGCTGCGCAAGCTGACGGCGTCGATCAACAAGTCCAACACGATGGTGATCTTCATCAACCAGATCCGCATGAAGATCGGTGTGATGTACGGCTCGCCGGAAACCACCACGGGCGGCAACGCACTGAAATTCTATGCCTCGGTACGCCTCGACATCCGCCGCATCGGCTCGATCAAGGAGCGCGACGAAGTGGTCGGCAACCAGACCCGCGTCAAGGTGGTGAAGAACAAGCTCGCACCTCCGTTCAAACAGGTCGAATTCGATATCATGTACGGCGAAGGCGTCTCCAAGATGGGCGAGATTCTTGATCTTGGCGTAAAAGCCGGCATCGTCGAGAAATCCGGTGCATGGTTCTCCTATGACAGCGTGCGTCTCGGTCAGGGCCGCGAGAACTCGAAGGCGTTTCTCAAGGCCAATCCGGATATGACGGCGAAGATCGAAGCGTCGATCCGACAGAATTCCGGCTTGATCGCCGAGCAGATTCTCGCGGGTTCGCCGGAGCGTGACGCCGACGGCGAAGAGCCCATGGACGACTGAGCGATTCGCAACTGATACCGCTTGGGTTCGTTGCCGATGCCCTGCGGTGATTTTCTGCCTAAAATAGTCCCGGCCCGATCGCATCGGGCCGGGACTATCGGTTGAAGACTTGATCCGGCATTACTCGGCCGCCTGCGCGTAATCGTCCAGCGGCGGGCACGAACAGACCAGATTGCGGTCGCCATAGACATTGTCGACGCGCCCGACCGGGCTCCAGTATTTGTCGCTGCGTGCCGTACCTTTGGGAAAGCAGCCCTCGACGCGCGAATAGGGTCTGTTCCAGTCGTCGTCGGCGATGTCGTGGACCGTGTGCGGCGCGTGTCGCAGCGGGGATTGCGCGATCGGCCAAAGGCCCGATTCGACATCTGCGATCTCTTGCCGGATCGCAATCATTGCATCGCAAAACCGATCCAGCTCGGCTTTCGATTCGGACTCGGTCGGCTCGATCATCAGCGTGCCGACCACCGGAAAACTCATGGTCGGTGCATGAAAGCCGTAATCGATCAGCCGCTTGGCGATGTCATCGACGGTGACTCCGCTGGATGCCTTCAAGTCGCGCGGATCGATGATGCATTCATGCGCCACGCGGTCGTGCGCATTGCGATACAGCACCGGAAAATGCGGATCGAGCCTGCGCGCGATGTAGTTGGCGTTGAGGATCGCGACTTCCGTCGCGCGTGTCAGTCCTGCGCCGCCCATCATCAGTATGTAGATATAGGAGATCGTCAGGATCGAGGCTGACCCGAACGGTGCGGCCGACACCGGACCGACAGCCGCCGCGCCATCGGCGGACGGATGCCCCGGCAAAAACGGCGCGAGATGGGCGCGCACGCCGATCGGGCCCATGCCGGGACCACCGCCGCCATGCGGAATGCAGAACGTCTTGTGCAGATTGAGATGGCTGACATCCGCGCCGTAATCGCCGGGTCGCGAAAGTCCGACCTGAGCGTTCATATTCGCACCATCGAGATAGACCTGTCCGCCATGCGCATGCACGATCTCGCAGATTTCGCGGATGTGCTCCTCGAACACGCCGTGCGTCGAGGGATAGGTGATCATCACCGCCGCGAGCTTGTCCCTGTGCAGCAGCGCTTTGGCCCGCAGGTCGTCGACATCGACGTCGCCGCGCGCATCGCATGTGACCACGACGACGTCCATGCCGACCATCTGGGCCGACGCCGGATTGGTGCCGTGCGCCGATGACGGGATGAGGCAGACCGTGCGGTGGGGGGCGCCACGCGAGGCATGATAGCCGCGGATCGCGAGCAGCCCGGCATATTCGCCTTGCGCGCCGGAATTCGGCTGCAGCGAAATCGCGTCATAGCCGGTCATCGCGCAAAGCCAGTGTTGCAATGTCGCAAACAAGGCGTGATAGCCGTCGGCCTGATCGTGCGGCGCGAACGGATGCAGCGCACCGAAACCGGGCCATGTCAACGGCATCATCTCGGTGGTGGCGTTCAGCTTCATCGTGCAGGAGCCGAGCGGGATCATCGCGCGGTCGAGCGCCAGATCGCGGTCGCTGAGTTTGCGCATGTAGCGCAACAACTCGGTCTCCGAGCGATGGGCGTGAAACACCGGCGCAGTCAGAAACGCGCTGCTGCGCTTCAGCGCGACGGGCAGCGTGTCGGTCACGTCGCTCGCGATTTCGGCATAAGACAACGCGCCGCCGAAGGCGCGCCACACGGCCTCGACGATGGCGGGCGTGGTCGTTTCGTCGAGCGCGATGCCGAGCGCGCCGTCGCAAATCCGCAGATTGATCCGCGAGTCCAGCGCGCGGGCCAGAATCTCCTTCTGCTTGTCGCCGACCTCGACCGTCACCGTGTCGAAGAATGCCGCGCTCGCCAGTTTGAATCCCAGCTTGCGCAATCCGGCCGCCAGAACAGTCGTTCGGCGATGGATGCTGCGCGCGACGTGCGTCAGCCCTTCCGGGCCGTGATAGACCGCATACATCGACGCGATCACCGCGAGCAGCACCTGCGCGGTGCAAATGTTCGACGTCGCCTTCTCGCGGCGGATGTGTTGCTCGCGGGTCTGCAGCGCGAGGCGGTAGGCCGGCTCGCCGCGGGAATCGATCGATAGCCCGACGAGGCGGCCGGGCAGCGCGCGCTTATAGGCATCGCGCACCGACATGTACGCGGCGTGCGGGCCGCCATAGCCCATCGGCACACCGAAGCGCTGTGCCGAGCCGATCGCGACGTCTGCGCCGAGATCGCCGGGCGACGCCAGCAGCGTCAGCGCCAGCAGATCGGCGGCGACGATGGCCAGAGCGCCGTTCGATTTCAGCGCGGCGATGGCCGGGCGCAAATCGCGCACCACGCCCGATGTCCCCGGATATTGCAGCAGGCCTCCGAAGACCTGTGGCGCGTCGAGGTCGGTCAGCGGGTCGCCGATGATGAGTGTCCAGCCGAGCGGTTCCGCGCGCGTGCGCAACACGGCCAGGGTCTGCGGATGCACGTCGTGATCGACGAAAAAGGCTTTGGCTTGATTCGTGGCCGAACGCTCGGCAAGCGCCATCGCCTCGGCGGCGGCGGTCGCCTCGTCGAGCAGCGAGGCGTTGGCGACGTCGAGACCGGTCAGGTCGCAGATCATGGTCTGGAAATTGAACAGCGCTTCTAGCCGGCCCTGGCTGATCTCCGGCTGATAGGGCGTATAGGCCGTGTACCAGGCCGGGTTTTCGAGAATGTTGCGCTGGATCACCGTCGGCAGAATCGTGCCGCAATAGCCCTGACCGATCAGCGAGGTGAAAACCTGGTTTTGAGACGCCAGCGCCTGCATATGCGCCAGCGCGTCGGTCTCGCTTAGCGGCAATGTCAAATCCGCCAATGAGAGCTTCAGCGGCGTGGTTTGCCGGATCGACGCCGGCAGCGTCTCGTCCATCAGCGCCGCGAGGCTGCCGGCCCCGACGACATCGAGCATCGCGTCGATATCGCGCTGCGAGGGGCCGACATGGCGGCGGACGAAATCGGTGGCGGGCGGATTGCCGGGCGCTTGTGTCATGGTGGCTCCGTCAGGCGGTGTGAGCTTTGTAGGCGGCCTCGTCCATCAGGCCGTCGAGTTCCGCCTTGTCGGCAATCTTCATCTTGAAGAACCACGCCGCCCCGCCGGCATCGGCATTGACCTGCGCCGGATCGGCCGACAGCGCCTCATTGACTTCCAACACGTCGCCGGTGATCGGCGCGTAAACATCGGACGCGGCCTTGACGGATTCGACGACGGCGGCGGCTTCGGCCTTCTTGAAGCTGCGACCGACTTTGGGCAGTTCGACGAAGACGACGTCGCCGAGCTGCGACTGCGCAAAATCGGTCACGCCGATGGTCGCGACGTCGCCGTCGATCCGCAGCCATTCATGGTCGGTCGTGTAGAGAGTGGTCATGGCAATCCTCAGCGAGAGTAGGAATGGAGAACGAAGGGCAATGCGACGACGCGCATCGGCAGGCGTTTTCCGCGCAACTCGGCAAATACCGTGCCGCCGACAGCGCTATGTCGCTCGGGCAGATAACCCATCGCGACGGGGGCCGCGGCGCTCGGGCCGAAGCCGCCGGATGTCACTGCGCCGACAGGCTCATGTGAATCGGCGGACACGAACAGCTTGATGCCTTCGCGGATCGGCGCGCGACCTTCCGGCTGCAAGCCGACGCGGCGACGCATTGGTTTATCGTCAAGCTGGGCAAGAATTTTGGCCGCGCCAGGAAATCCGCCGGGCCGCGCGCCGCCGCTGCGCCGGCTTTTCTGAATCGACCAGTTCAGTCCGGCTTCGACCGGCGATGTGGATGCGTCGATATCGTGGCCATACAGACAAAGCCCGGCTTCGAGCCGCAGGCTGTCGCGCGCGCCGAGACCGATCGGCATCACATCGGGATCGGCGAGCAACGCCGTCGCCAGGTCCGCGGCACGATCCGCCGGCACGGATATCTCGTAACCGTCCTCGCCGGTATAGCCCGAGCGCGATACGAAACAGGCGACGCCCATGACATCCTGCGGCCCGGCATCCATGAATGTCATGGCGGGAGCACTTGCACAGAATTTGGACAGCACCTCTGCGGCCTTCGGTCCCTGCAATGCGATCAGCGCGCGATCGAGCACGGCGATCTCGCAAGCAACGGAGAGATGCTCGCGCAGATGCGCCGCGTCGGCGTCCTTGCAGGCGGCGTTGACGACCAGAAACAGGTGGTCGCCGAAGTTTGCGACCATCAGATCGTCGAGGATGCCGCCGGCGTCATTGGTGAACTGCGCGTAACGCTGCCGGCCGGTCGAAAGCGCCACAATATCCTGCGGCACGAGGCGTTCCAGCGCCAAAGCAGCATCGGCGACGCGGCCGGATTTCGGCGTCAGCGCGATCTGGCCCATATGGGACACATCGAACAGGCCGGCGGCCGCGCGGGTGTGGAGATGTTCCTTGAGTACGCCAGGCGCATATTGCACCGGCATCTCATAGCCAGCGAACGGCACCATTTTCGCGCCATGCGCCAGATGCAACGCGTGCAGCGGCGTCGTCTTCAAGGCGCGATCATCGCGGGCGGAAACCTGGTCGACAAGCATCATGGGCCCTCATGGCTCGCGGACGATCCCGCAAACCTGATCGAGCCCCATCTGTCGCTGTGCCTGAGAGCATTATCCCGTCGGCGGCCGCGCCCGAGCCATCGGGCGAAGCTCTTTCCAGATGTTCTTAAATCACGCGGTCCGTTTGCCTGAGAGTTTCCGGGGCGGTTGCTCCTTCGGCGCCGGCCTTGCGGCCGATCTCTCCCAACGTGATCTCGTCAGTGAGAGGAGCAAACACGCCCGATGGACGCCTGTCAACGCAGTCGCAGCATTTTCAACCGCGGTCGCTCGATTCCGCCGCAAGTGCCTGATCTTTGCGCGCTTTCTGGACAGCGTCCCAACCCCCGTCTAAAAGCAGGCGCTGTGAATGACCGCTTCTCGGGCGGTGTGCAGGCGATGGGACGAACATGAGCGGCGTTAACGAAATCCGGTCGGCATTCCTGAATTATTTCGCGGCCAACAGCCATGAAATCGTGTCGTCGTCGCCGCTGGTGCCGCGCAACGACCCGACGCTGATGTTCACCAATGCCGGCATGGTGCAGTTCAAGAACGTCTTCACCGGCGTCGAGAAACGGCCGTATCAGCGCGCGACGACATCGCAGAAATGCGTTCGCGCCGGCGGCAAGCACAACGACCTCGACAATGTCGGCTACACGGCGCGGCACCACACGTTTTTCGAGATGCTCGGCAATTTTTCGTTCGGCGACTACTTCAAGGAGCGCGCGATCGAACTGGCGTGGAATCTCATCACCAAGGAATACGGGCTGGCGAAGGACCGCCTGCTGGTCACGGTCTATTCCGAGGACGACGAGGCGCATGCGCTGTGGAAGAAGATCGGCCTGCCGGATTCCAGGATCATCCGGATTCCGACGTCGGACAATTTTTGGCAGATGGGCGACACGGGTCCATGCGGTCCGTGTTCGGAAATCTTCTTCGATCATGGCGACCGGATTCCCGGTGGCCCGCCCGGATCTCCCGACGAAGACGGCGACCGTTTCATCGAGATCTGGAATCTCGTCTTCATGCAGTTTGACCAGATCGCGCCGGGCAATCGCCTCGCGCTGCCGAAGCCGTCGATCGACACCGGCATGGGGCTGGAGCGCATCGCCGCCGTGCTGCAGGGCAAGCACGACAATTACGACATCGACCTGTTCGTCGCGCTCATTCGCGCCATCGCCGATCTGACCGGCGCCGATCCGCAGGGGCCGATGAAGGCGTCGCTGCGCGTCATCGCCGACCATCTGCGCGCGTCGTCGTTCCTGATCGCCGACGGCGTGCTGCCGTCGAATGAAGGGCGCGGCTACGTGCTGCGCCGGATCATGCGCCGCGCCATGCGCCACGGGCAGTTGCTCGGCGCGAAAGAGCCGCTGATGTGGCGGCTGGTATGGGCGCTGGTGCGCGAGATGGGGCAGGCCTATCCCGAACTGGTGCGCGCGGAAAAGCTGATCGAGGAAACGCTGCGGCTCGAGGAGACGCGCTTCCGCAAGACGCTCGAACGTGGCCTTGTCATCTTGGATGAGGAAAGCGGGTCGCTGACAAAAGGCGACATGTTCGACGGCGAGACCGCGTTCACGCTGTACGACACCTACGGCTTCCCGCTCGATCTGACGCAGGACGCGTTGCGCTCGCGCGGCATCTCGGTCGACGTCGCGTCGTTCACGGAGTCGATGGAGAAGCAGAAGGCCAAGGCGCGCGAGTCGTGGAAAGGTTCAGGCGACGCCGCGACCGAGGCGATCTGGTATCCGCTGCGCGAGAGACTGGGCGCGACTGAATTCCTCGGCTACGAGACCGAGACCGCCGAAGGCGTCGTCGCGGCGCTGGTGAAGGACGGCAAGGAAGCCGCGTCGTTTGCCAAGGGCGAGAGTGGCGCGATCGTCATGAACCAGACGCCGTTCTACGCCGAGTCCGGCGGCCAGGTCGGCGATACCGGCGTGATGCACGGCGACGGCGTGACGTTTCGCGTCACCGAGACGCAGAAGAAGGCCGGCGACCTGTTCGTCCATGTCGGCACGGTGGAAGAGGGCACACTCATAACCGGCGCAGCACTACAGCTCGATGTCGATCATGCGCGACGCTCGGCGATCCGCGCCAACCACTCGGCGACGCATCTTCTGCACGAGGCCCTGCGTCAGGTGCTCGGCGATCACATCGCGCAAAAGGGCTCGCTGGTCGCGCCGGATCGCCTGCGTTTCGATTTCGTGCATCAGAAGCCGATCACGCCGGACGAACTGCGCCGGGTCGAAGACATCGCCAACGACGTCGTGCTTGAGAATGACGAAGTCACGACGCGGCTGATGGCGGTCGACGACGCCCGCGAGGCCGGCGCGCGCGCATTGTTCGGCGAGAAATATGGCGACGAGGTTCGCGTCGTCTCGATGGGCAAGGGTCCATCCAACGCGCTCGGCTGGTCGGTCGAACTGTGCGGCGGCACGCATGTCAATCGCACGGGCGACATCGGTCTGATTTCCGTCACCGGCGAAAGCGCGGTCGCCTCCGGCGTGCGCCGCATTGAAGCCTTGACCGGCCGCCACGCGCGGCACAATGCCAATGCGGCGATCGCAATAGCCAAATCCGCTGCGGCCGAATTGCGCACCACGCTCGACGAGATGCCGGCGCGCATCGCGGCGCTGATGGACGAGCGCAAGAAACTTGAGCGCGAATTGTCCGAGGCACGAAAGAAACTGGCGATGGGCGGCGCTGCGACGTCAGGCGCCGCCGACGCAGCGGATGCCGGCGTGCAGGAGATTGGCGGCACGAAGCTGATGGCAAAAAGCGTCGCCGGCATCGAGATGAAAGACCTCAAGAGCCTCGCTGACAGCGGCAAGAAGCAACTCGGGTCCGGCGTGGTCGCGATCATCAATGTCGGCGAGGACGGCAAGGCCGGTGTCGTCGTCGGCGTCACGTCCGATCTCGTGGCGCGCTTCAGCGCGGTCGATCTGGTGAAGGTCGCGTCCGAGGCGCTCGGCGGCAAGGGCGGCGGCGGACGGCCCGACATGGCGCAGGCCGGCGGACCCGACGGCGCGAAGGCCGACGCCGCGCTGAAGGCGATTGCCGCGGCGATGGCGGGTTGAGCAAATATAGTCGATCCAATCGGACTTGGTCAGTGTCAGTGTTCATCGTCCCCTCTCCCACCACGCGATGCAAGTGCATCGCTCGGGGAGAGGGGGCGCAGAACATTAGCGTATCAGTTCGACTGAAGTGGATCATGTTATGATGACGACGTTGGCATGGCGCGTCGAACACGCCTGCCTCAAAGCGTGGCCTGCGCTGCATGAAACGAGGCATAATGGTTGGGCGATGCGCTTTTCGGAAGGCCTTACGCGCCGCGCCAATTCGGTGGCGCGATTATCTCGATCATGCCGAACCCGCTGTTCTTTGTCTGGCTCGACCGCATGAATGTGTCCGGCGCGGATGAAACATCCGCCGAAGCAGATGCCATGTCGGGGCCGCGCCGCGTGCTGCCGGAAACGACGCTCACCGATCACATCGTGTTGGTCGGCCATGGCCGGGTCGGGCGCGTCGTCAGCGCGCAACTGCGCTGCGCCGGTACGCCGCTGCTGATCATCGAGAACGACGACGGGGCGGTCGAGAAATTGCAGCACGGCGGGTTCGAGGCGATCACCGGCAACGCCGCCGCGACGGAAGTGCTGGAAGCTGCGAACATCTCGAAGGCGCGCGGGCTACTCGTCGCGATCCCCGATGGCTTCGAGGGCGGTCAAATCGTCGCCAAGGCGCGCGCGCTCAATCCCGATTTGATGATTGTCGCGCGCTCGCATTCCGACGACGAGACCGCGCATCTGGCCCAGTTCGGCGCCAACGAGGTCATCATGGGCGAAACCGAAATCGCCCATGCGATGGTGGCAAGGATAGCGGTGGGCGCAGCGGCGATTTAGACCGTCACCGAACGCACGGCCGTCGTCCCCGCGCAGGCGGGGAACGAGTACTCACATCGCTGATGCTCTGGAATACTGGCCCACCCGGCCAAGCCGGGTGGTGACGGCAGAACGCGCTGAGGCGTCCTGCAACGAACTCAAACCTTCGCCATCGCCTTGGTGAGGTTGTCCGCGACCTTGTCGAGGAAGCCCGTGGTCGAGAGCCAGCGCTGGTCCGCGCCGACCAGCAGCGCCAGATCCTTGGTCATGACACCTTGTTCGACCGTATCCACGCAGGTTTTTTCCAGCGTCTTGGCGAACGCCGCGAGGTCGTCGTTGTCGTCGAGCTTGGCGCGATGAGCGAGGCCCTGCGTCCAGGCAAAGATCGATGCGATCGAATTGGTCGAGGTTTCCTTGCCCTTCTGGTGCTCGCGATAGTGCCGCGTCACCGTGCCATGCGCGGCTTCGGCTTCGACGACCTGACCGTCAGGCGTCAGCAGCACGGACGTCATGAGACCCAGCGAGCCATAGCCCTGCGCCACGGTGTCGGACTGCACGTCGCCGTCGTAGTTCTTGCAGGCCCAGACATAGCCGCCGGACCATTTCAGCGCCGACGCCACCATGTCGTCGATCAGGCGGTGCTCGTAGGTGAGGCCCTTGGCTTCAAAGTCCTTTTTGAACTCGCTGTCGTAGATGTCCTGGAAGATATCCTTGAAGCGCCCGTCATAGACCTTGAGGATGGTGTTCTTTGTCGACAGATACACCGGGTAGCCGCGCGAAAGCCCGTAGTTCAGCGATGCGCGGGCGAAATCCTTGATCGAGCCGTCGAGATTGTACATCCCCATCGCGACGCCGGCATCGGGGGACTTGAACACCTCGCGCTCGATCACCTGGCCGTCGTCGCCGACGAACTTCATCGTCAGGGTGCCGGCGCCGGGGAATTTGAAATCGGTGGCGCGATATTGGTCGCCGTAAGCGTGGCGGCCGATGATAATCGGCTTGCTCCAGCCCGGCACCAGGCGCGGCACGTTCTTGCAGATGATCGGCTCGCGGAAGATCACGCCGCCAAGGATGTTGCGGATGGTGCCGTTCGGCGACTTCCACATCTGCTTCAGGCCGAATTCCTTCACGCGGGCTTCGTCCGGCGTGATGGTTGCGCATTTGACGCCGACGCCGACAGTCTTGATCGCGTTGGCGGCATCGATCGTGACCTGATCGTCGGTCTTGTCGCGATATTCCATGCCAAGGTCGAAATACATCAGGTCGACATCGAGGAACGGATGAATCAGCTTGTCCTTGATATACTGCCAGATGATCCGGGTCATCTCGTCGCCGTCGAGTTCGACGACGGGATTGTTCACCTTGATTTTTGCCATGGGAGATCGGGCCTTTTCGACAGGGCTTCTGAAGGGTTCGCGCGGGCTATAGCACCGCAGGCGTGTCGGCGAAAGTCGTGGGGCTAAGCAAGGGCCGCTCAAAAATTGGATAAAATGCGGATGGGGCAAGTTCGCCGCGCAGGCGGCAATGCGGCGTCGACTGCGCTTGTGGCCAAGGCCCAAGACCGCTAGGTAACGCCGAGACTTCATTTGCAAATTTGCAGGCTTTCCGGCCGCTTCGCGAAGTTGATTGGCTTGATCGAGAGAGCAGGAAAATGTCCGGTTCAGGCACCGACAAAACGCGCGCGGCGATCGAGCCGGATGGTCCTATCGTCGTGCTGGTCGAGCCGCAGCTCGGCGAGAACATCGGCATGGCGGCGCGCGCAATGGGCAATTTCGGGCTCTCGCGGCTGCGCATCGTCAGTCCGCGCGACGGCTGGCCGAACGTTCACGCGCGACGCGCGGCATCGGGCGCGGACCACATCCTCGACAGGGTCGAACTGTTCGATACCGTCGAGCAGGCGGTGGCCGACTGCACGCTGTTGTTCGCGACGACGGCCCGCGCCCACGATCAGGCCAAGCCGGTGGTTGCGCCGGAAGCCGCTGCTGCGGAAATGGCCACGCAGATCAGGACCGGCGGCACGGTCGCGATCCTGTTCGGACGCGAGCGCTACGGGTTGAAGAATGAGGAGGTCGCGCTCGCCGACCGCATCATCACCTTTCCGGTCAATCCAGCCTTTGCATCGCTGAACCTCGCGCAGGCGGTGCTGCTGATCGGCTATGAATGGTTCAAGCGCGCCACCGGCGGCGCGTTGCCCTATGCGATGCCGGAGCGCTCAGAGCGCGCGTCGCAGCATCAGATGCAGGCGTTCTTCGATAATCTGGTGCGCGAACTCGACAAGGTGGAATTCCTCCGACCGGCGGAGAAGCGCGACACCATGCTGGTCAACCTGCGTAACATCTTCTCGCGGATGGAGCCCACCAAACAGGACATGCACACGCTGCACGGCGTCGTGATGGCGATCGCCGAAGGCCGCAAAGGCCCGGCCAAGGGCGGCGTGCTCGACGGCGAACAGGCGACGCGGTTGCGCGCGCTCTTGGCCGAGCACGGGCAGGGCGCCGCGCCCCATGAAAGCGGCACCGTGCGCGGGCTGGCGCGGCTACTGCGGCGAAACCCGACCGACGCGGAACGCCTGCTGTGGGAGGCGCTGCGCACCGACCGGCGCTTTGCAGGCCAGTTCAAACGGCAGACACCGATCGGCCGTCACATTCCGGACTTCGTCTCGTTTCCCCATCGCATCGCGATCGAACTGGTCAATGCCGACGAGACGGATGTGATCGCCTCGGATCGCGCGGCGCGCCGCAACTGGCTTCAGGCACGCGATTACCGCGTAATGGATGTCACGACGGCCGCCATCGAGGCCGACATGTCGGCGAGCCTCGATGCGCTGGCGGCGCTGGTCGCCGCCGATGAGGCGGATGCCGGGATGCCGGGGCAATCGTAGTTGTCATTCCGGGGCGCGTTTCCTCGGCGACGTTTTTGTCGCCGAGGAAATGCGAGCCCGGAATCCATAACCCCTGCCGGGAGTATGGATTCCGGGCCTGCGCCCCGGCCGGCAAGTGCCGGCGAGTGGCGCATCCCGGAATGACGAACCGTTGCCCAATTATCAGCCAGTCGCTGCCGATTTTGAATCCGATACAAACCGGTCTGTAGCTTGAGGCCGCCTTGGGTCGGCGGGCGCCCGTTGCGGCGCAACGGCCGGGCCACTCCTGCGACATTCCGCGCTCCGCCTCGCCAATGGCACAGCGATTGCAAATTGGGCTTCGCCGTCATGCGCGACAGGGAGATTTTGCATGTCCACATTCGACAACCCGTTCGACCCCTCCCGCAAACTTTCAAGGGCCTGCGCCTGCGGCGAACATGCCAGCGATGCCGAACACCGCGCCGCGGAAGACCTCAAGTTGCGCGCCGCGCTCGACAGCGAGCAAAAACGCTATGAAGGCGTCGTCGCCTCCGCCGTGATGCGGGCGATGTTCCCGCAGGATGTCGCGCGCCGCGCCTTCCTGACATCGGTCGGCGCTTCGACGGCGCTGGCGGCGATCTCGCAATTTTTCCCGACCCGATTCGCCACCGAAGTCTTTGCCCAAGGCGCCGGCAAGCTGGAGAAGACCGACCTGAAAGTCGGTTTCATTCCGATCACCTGTGCGACGCCGATCATCATGGCCGATCCGCTCGGCTTCTACAAAAAGCAGGGGCTTAACGTCGAGGTCGTCAAGACCGCAGGCTGGGCCGTGATCCGCGACAAGACGCTCAACAAGGAATACGACGCCGCGCACATGCTGGCGCCGATGCCCATCGCGATTTCGCTGGGGCTCGGCTCGCAGCCGATCCCCTTCACCGTCCCCGCGATCGAGAACATCAACGGCCAGGGCATCACGCTGGCCATGAAGCACAAGGACAAGCGCGATCCGAAGCTGTGGAAGGGCTTCAAGCTCGCGATCCCCTTCGACTATTCGATGCACAATTATCTGCTGCGTTATTATCTCGCCGAGAACGGCATCGATCCAGACGTCGACGTGCAGTTGCGCTCGGTGCCGCCGCCGGAGATGGTCGCCAATCTGCGCGCCGACAACATCGACGGCTTCCTGGCGCCGGACAATATCTGCCAGCGCGCGATCTATGACGGCGTCGGCTTCATGCATCTGTTGTCGAAGGAAATATGGGACGGCCATCCCTGCTGTACCTTCGCCGCCTCCCGCGAATTCATCACGCAAACGCCGAACTCGTTTGCCGCGCTGACCCGCGCGATCGTCGATGCCACCGCCTATGCGACCAAGGCCGAGAACCGCAAATCGATCGCGGAAGCCATCGCGCCAGCCGCCTATCTCAACGCGCCGCCGATCGTGCTGGAACAGGTGTTGACCGGGACTTATGCGGACGGCCTCGGCGGTATCAAGACCGACCCGAAGCGCGTCGAATTCGATCCGTTCCCGTGGCAGTCCTTCGCCGTGTGGATGATGACGCAGATGAAGCGCTGGGGCCAGATCAAGGGCGACGTCGATTACAAGGGCGTCGCCGAGCAGGTTTTCCTCGCGACCGATACGGCGAAGGTCATGAGCGAGATGGGCCTGACCCCGCCAAAGTCGGCCTACAAATCGTTTCAGGTCATGGGCAAAACGTTCGACCCGGAAAAGCCGGCGGAGTATCTCGACAGCTTCAAGATCAAGAAGGCGTCGTGATGGTTTCGGTTTCCGCGCGCAGGGCGCTTCCTCTCCCTCCCACCGCAAGCGCGGGGGGAGGGGAGGAACAATTATGACCTCTTCCCTTCGCCTGCGCGCGGCGGTGGTTTCCGTCGCGATCTTTCTCGCCTTCATCGGCGCGTGGCATCTGGCCACGCGCAGCAACAGCACGACCGCCGCGATGTCCCCGGAATATGCCAAGCTGATGGGTCTCACCGCGACGCAAGGCAAATCCGCCATGCCCGGCCCGCTCGATGTCGGCGCGAAACTGTGGAACCACCTCAAGCGGCCGTTTTACGACAACGGCCCGAACGACAAGGGACTCGGCATCCAGCTCGGCTATTCGGTCGCGCGGGTCGCCCTCGGCTATTTTCTCGCGGTCATCATCGCCATTCCGCTCGGCTTTTTGATCGGGATGTCGCCGCTGCTGAACAAGGCGCTCGATCCGTTCATCCAGATTCTCAAGCCGATCTCGCCTTTGGCGTGGATGCCGCTCGCACTTTACACCATCAAGGATTCCGGGCTGTCGGCGATCTTCGTGATTTTCATCTGTTCGGTATGGCCGATGCTGCTGAATACCGCCTTTGGCGTCGCCGCCGTGCGCAAGGAATGGATCAACGTCGCGCGCACGCTCGAAGTCGGCACGTTCCGGCGCGCCTTCACCGTCATACTTCCGGCGGCTGCGCCGACCATTCTGACCGGCATGCGGATATCGATCGGCATTGCGTGGCTGGTCATCGTCGCCGCCGAGATGCTGGTCGGCGGCACGGGGATCGGTTACTTCGTTTGGAACGAATGGAATAATCTCGACATCGCGAATGTCGTGATCGCGATCCTGATGATCGGCCTCGTCGGCATGTTGCTCGATCAGGTGCTGGCGCGCGTTACACGCCTCGTCACCTTTCCGGAGTGAGCCGCTTGTCGTCCAAGAAATTTATCTCGATCGAAGGGATCGCCAAGCGCTATCCCGGCGCCAATGGCAACACCGTCGCTGTGTTCGAGGATCTCTGGCTGTCGCTGCCGCGTGGCGAGTTCGGCTGCGTCATCGGCCATTCCGGCTGCGGCAAGACCACCGTGCTGAACATCCTCGCCGGCCTGGATGCGCCGAGCGACGGCGTCGTCATCGTCGACGGGCAGGCGATCTCCGGCACCAGCCTCGACCGCGCGGTGATCTTTCAAAGCCACGCACTGCTGCCGTGGCGCACCGTGATGGGCAACGTCGCTTACGCCGTGACGTCGAAATGGCCCGAATGGGACAAGGCGAAAGTCCGCGCCCATGCGCAGACCTTCATCGACCTCGTCGGGCTCACCGGCGCCGAGCACAAGCATCCGTCCGAACTTTCCGGCGGCATGAAGCAGCGCGTCGGCATCGCCCGCGCATTGTCGATCACGCCGAAGATCATGCTGATGGACGAGCCGTTCTCCGCTCTCGACGCGCTTACGCGCGGCTCGCTGCAGGACGAGGTGCGCCGCATTTGCCTGACGACCGGACAGACGACCTTCATGATCACGCATGACGTCGACGAGGCGATCTATCTCGCCGACAAGATTTTCCTGATGACCAACGGTCCCGGCGCCGTGCTCGCGGAGGTGGTCCAGAACCCGCTGCCGAAGGATCGTGCGCGGATCGACCTGCACAAGCACTCGCAATATTATCCGTTCCGCAATCACATCATCGACTTCCTCGTCACGCGCAGCAAGACCTTCGCGGCGACGACGCCGGACCACGATCCGCGCAACGTACCGCTGGTGCGTATTGCGTCCGACGCCGCCAAGCCATTCGCGCAGGCGGCGCAATAATCACTCGCTGAAGGAGACACTCATGATCCGGTCCGACCTCACGGAAAAGCTGCTCGATATCAAGCGCGAGAAGGGTTTCACCTGGAAACACATCTGCGAAACCATCGGCGGCATGTCGCCGGTGATGGTGACGGGCGCCGTGCTCGGCAATCACAAGATGACGAAGCCGATGGCCGCCGCCGCCGCCAAGCTGTTCGGCCTTTCGGCGATGGAAGAAAAGATGCTCAACGAGGTGCCGAACCGCGGCGAGATGATGACGATGCCGCCGACCGATCCGCTGATGTATCGCTTCTACGAACTGGTGCTGATCAACGCGCCGGCCTGGAAGCAGTTGATCGAGGAGGAGTTTGGCGACGGCATCATGTCTGCGATCGACTTCGACATGGTGATGGAGCGCCTGCCCGATGCGAAGGGCGACCGCGTCAAGATCGGCATGTCCGGCAAATTCCTGCCGTTCAAGTATTACGGCGCCACCGGCAACGAGCAGGCGCTGGGATACAAGGAGGAGTAACGTCGCCTCGCACGACCGAAGCGGATGGGATCAGAGGGCGGGAACCGAAATGCGCGGCCACGAGTTTCCTGGCATGCCGTGAAAACGCCATCCGGGGCCGCCATGCGACGCATCATTGTTTTCGCTGCGATAATTTTTCTTTGCGCGCCGGCCACCCTGGTTCAGGCGCGCGAGAAGGGTGCCGCCTGCATGCAGGGCGACGACCTTGATGCCAAGATCAAAGCCTGTACCGATCTCGTGCAAGGCGGCGCGAAACTGACTTACGAGGAGCGGGCGAAATTCTTCGGCTATCGCGCGGTGGCCTACACGCAGAAGGCGGATTACAAGGCCGCGCTGGCTGACTACGACATTTCGATTTCGATCGATCCGAACAAGTTCGGGTCGTGGGGCAGCCGCGCCGGTGTTCACAAGACGATGGGCGAATACGACAAGGCGCTCGCCGACATCGACAAAAGCATTCAACTCGCGCCGACATTTCCGTTGGCCCGCGCCGTGCGCGGCGACATTCTTCGCGCCAAGGGCGATGCCGACGGCGCGCTGCGCGAATACGACAAGGCGCTCAAGATGGACCCGACCGATGTCGGCTCCCTGAGCAGTCGTTCGACGGCCAATCGCATCGCGGGCCGCTTCAAGGAGGCCGAAGCCGATCTGCTGCGCGCGATGGCGATCGATAATCGGGTGGCGGAATTGTATACGTCGCAAGGTCAGTTGGCCGAAAGCAATCAGGATATCGCCAAGGCGCGCGACTCCTATCGGCGCGCGCTGACGCTGCCGCGATCCGTCCGGTTCATGAACAAGCCCGGCATGCCTTTGCTGGACGGCACGCGGGCGCAGGCGACGGCGCAAGCGCGGCTCGCGGTGCTCGACGGCGCGCCGGGCAATTCAGACGATGCTAAAACGCCGACAGCCGATGCGCCGAAGAAGCTGGCGCTGGTGATCGGCAACGGCGCCTATGCCGGCGTGGCGCCCTTGCCGAATCCCGCCAGCGATGCGCGCTTGCTCGTGCAGCAGTTGCGCCAAATCGGCTTCGAGGCCACGCAGGGAATCGACCTCAAGGGCGAGGACATGCGCAGGCAGGTCAATGATTTCCTGCTGAAGGCGCCGACGGCGAATATCGCGCTGATCTATTATGCCGGCCACGGCGTCCAGATCGAGGGCAAGAATTATCTGGTGCCGGTGGATGCGCGCCTGAACGACGGCAAGAATTCGCTCGGCGAACTGATCGATCTCGATTTCATCATGGCCGGGCTCGACGACAAGCTGCGCGCCAACATCATCGTGCTCGATGCCTGCCGCAACAATCCGTTCGAGCAGACCATCGGCGCGCAGGCGAATGCCGGACGCGCGATCGCGATCCGCTCGGGCCTCGCGCCGCAAGCCGGGCTTTCGACCGGCGCCACGCTCGGAGCCGGGACGCTCCTGGCATTCGCCACCGCGCCCGGACAGGTCGCGCTCGACGGCGACGGCAGCAACAGTCCTTTTTCAAGCGCGCTCGGCCGTCACATCACGACGCCGGGGCTGGAGCTGCAGCAGATGCTGACGCGCGTGCGCTCGGAGGTTGTCTCGGCAACCAAGGGCAAGCAGGTGCCGTGGTCGAACTCGTCGTTGCTGGGCGAGGTGTATCTGTCGGGGAGGTGAGGAAGGGCGAATAGGGCGTTGTTGGCGGATGTATACTCGCGATTATTGCAAATATTTCAGTCGATGGACTCCTCATTAAATTTGAAGGTTAATCTTTTCTTTCCAATCGATAGCGCAGAACTTAGGATGAGTCTGCAAACGGGTTGGTGATGGCAAAGCAAATTTTCACATTCGGCTACGAAGGCCTTTCCCTCGATGCCTTCCTCACGCGCCTTGAAACAGCAGGAGTGAGGACGGTCATTGACGTGCGCGCTAATCCGCTATCCCGGAAACGGGGTTTTTCTAAGCGTGGTCTTACTGCCGCTTTGCAGGAAGTCGGCATCGGTTACATGCACGCACGCGAGATGGGATGTCCCAAGCCTGTCCGTGATCGTTATAAACGGGACGGCGATTGGGAGGCGTACACGCGCGGTTTCCTCGCACACCTCAAAAATCAGCAGGGCGCTTTGACCCAACTGGTGCAGGTGGCAAAAGAATCAACGTCCTGCCTGATCTGTTTCGAGGCCGACTTTAACACTTGCCACCGAACCTTTGTTGCGCGTGCGGCAGCGCTGCTCGGCGTTTTCCAAGTTACGCATTTGGAGGGTCGAACAATGATTTCTGACGTAACTGCCCGTTCGGCAGCTTAGGTGGATAAATAAGACTCACGATCAACCATTGGTTCGGAAATCGGTGAATTGTACCCATCAGAAACATAAGGTTGGTGGCCGGTAAAGTCTGTTCAAGTTTGGCACGGAACGGCACTTCCCACTTGTCACCGTAACGCTGTCGACAGGTCCAGTAGAGTGCGCCCGCCTCCCAATCAGCGATTTTGTGTCGATGCTGTTTGGCCTCATCACCAACCCCGCACGCATACCGATAGTGAAAATCAAATGGCACTTTTCTCAAGGTCGCAATGCGCGCTGCATCAGCGTCGTCGAACAAACCGCCTTGGCGCTCATGCTGTACAAGCTTATGCCTTTCTCCCTGGGTCCATTCGGGCTTGTCTGATGGCGTAATATCGAGCGCCAGAATGCGCGAAGGTTGCAAAATACCAAGTGTGATGCCGCTAGAAACACGTGCATCTTCGAGCGTTGCGAACTCGTCGAATATAGGAATGTTCGCGAGTTGCTCGAGTCGCGCTTTCCAGCCATCTTTCGTTGAAAGCGGATTGCCCTCACATGAAATCGTGTCAACGAAAAGTTTATGGCTTTCCGGCCTGTGGTCGTTTGAGGCCTTTTCGATTCGCGCGCTAATCCACTGCCACTTCTTAAATTGTTTTTCATCGCTCACGAGTCGGAATGGTACTGGGAATAGCCGGATTAGGCACCCATCGCTTTCAACTCCGGCAACGCAGGATGTCTCCACATGTTTACCGCTTGGGGACGGATAGGTTTTGCATAGTATGAGAATGCGAGCTTGTCGGGATGCCATGATATCGGGCCGGTATAAGAATGGGGTCAATCTCCCTAATATTGAACAACTTCTGCGTGTAATACAACGAGCAAAAAGATTTTGCGGGTTGGCTAATTGTAAGTTTCGCAACTTTGTCGACTAAAACGACGGCGGATTAAGTTGCGTGCGCTTGCGCTTTGCGGGCTTTGGCGCTTCCTGCCAAACCTACGCTACGTTCGCCTTTTCCTTAGCCGCGGCGGCTTGAGCATCATGTGATCCTCAGGCGGCAGGTTCGCGTCGATGAGCAAATCCATCGCCTCCTGCGGCGCGCGGTCGAGATCGACGCCGCCGCGGCGCATGTCCTTGAGCGCGGTACGGATCGCTTCGTCACGCGACAGCCACTCGCGGCGGGTGCTTGGCGCGCCTACAATATGCCGCCGCCGGCGGCGACCCTGCGCCTCGCACCGCGCCATCTTCAAGACCTGCAGCGCCTGCATCAGCGCCTCGACATCGACGCTGGCGTCGTCTTCCAGTTCACGAATGTAGCGCTCGGCGAGTCGGCGCAACCGCTCGGCCAGCGTGCGCAGCTTCAGCTTCTGCCCGGCGCGTGCGGAGCGCACTGTATCGGTGGCGCGTGGCGCGAAGACCGGGCGCGTCCAGCCGCCGTCGCGCGTCCAGCGGCAGATGCTGGCGCGGCCGACGCCGGTTTTTGCGGAGATCTCGGAATAGGTCAGCGTGGACTGTTCGATCAGGCGGCGCACGTGCGCCACCTCGGAATCCGCGTGCGGTCGCTTGCAACCTCGCGATCGGCGGACCCGCACCATGGGTCTCTCGGCCGCGTCGTCGGGTGTGACGCGAAGCCGGATGATGGAGGGTGCGAAGGGGAGGGACATGCCTTGGATTATAATCCTAAAACCGGGAAAGTGCAATACGGTCTACCCCCGTTCTTCCCTGCGAAAGCGGGGAGCCAGGCGTCAACCGTCAATAGATCGGCTGGATTCCCGATTGCGCGGGAATGAGCGGAGCAGCGAGCGTCTACTCGCCACTCCCCTGTCCGCCCTCTTACGTCCCCGCCTTCACTTGCAGGATCGCGGTTGCCATCAATTGGTCCATCTTGACGCGGACCTGCTGTTCGGTGACGTTTTTGCCTGCGAGGTCCGCGACGACCTTGCGCAGCACGTCGCCGTCGCCGGCTTCCTCGAAATCGGAGGCGACGACGTCTCTGGCGTAGGCCGCGGCGTCGTCGCCGCTCTTGCCGAGCTGTTCGGCGGCCCACAGGCCGAGCAGCTTGTTGCGGCGAGCCTCGGCCTTGAACTTCTGCTCCTCGTCGAGCGCGAATTTCTTCTCGAAACCTTCCTGCCTTTTGTCCAAACCGCTCATCGTGCAATCCTGCTCGTATCCATGGATGCGGCCAGACATGGCGCCCGGCTGCGGAAAACCTAGATATTCATGCGACATCTCGAAAACAAACGGACGCATGGTCGCAGTCCGGTTCACGCGCGGGCCGGTAAAACCCCGCAACATCCGCCTGGATCGATTGTGCTGCCCGGATCAATCGGTTAGATTGCCGACAGGCTCGGTTCCTGGTCTTTTTCGCGTATCGCGTCCCCGTTCCTGGCCTCACGGCAGCTCCGTCGTGGGTCGAAGCATCTTACGGAGCACACCATCCACATGGATTTCAACAACACACGGTACATCCCAATGAGCCGTCGGCGTCGCATTTATGAAGGCAAGGGCAAGGTTCTGTATGAGGGCCCGGAGCCGGGAACGCTGATTCAGCATTTCAAGGACGATGCAACCGCGTTCAATGCCAAGAAGCATCAGGTGATCGAGGGCAAGGGCGTCCTCAACAACCGGATCTCGGAATACCTGTTCCAGCACCTCAACGATATCGGCGTGCCGACGCATTTCATCCGCCGCCTCAACATGCGCGAGCAGTTGATTCGCGAGGTCGAGATCGTGCCGCTCGAAGTCGTGGTGCGGAACGTCGCCGCCGGTTCGCTGTCGCAGCGCCTCGGCATCGAGGAAGGCACGCAACTGCCGCGCTCGATCATCGAGTTTTATTACAAGAACGACCAGCTCAACGATCCGATGGTCTCCGAGGAGCACATCACGGCATTCGGTTGGGCCACGCCGCAGGAAATCGACGACATCATGGCGCTGGCGATTCGCGTCAACGATTTCCTCACCGGGCTGTTTCTCGGCATCGGCATCCGTCTGGTCGATTTCAAGATGGAATGCGGCCGGCTGTTTGAGAACGAGATGATGCGAATCATCGTCGCCGACGAGATCTCGCCGGATTCGTGCCGGCTGTGGGATATCAAGTCGAACGAGAAGCTCGACAAGGATCGCTTCCGCCGCGATCTTGGCGGCATCCTCGAAGCCTATACGGAGGTCGCCAAGCGGCTCGGCATTTTGATGGAGAACGAACGTCCCGCGGGCTCCGGCCCGGTGCTGGTCAAGAGCTGAGGCTACGCCTGTGAAAGCGCGTGTAACAGTAACGTTGAAGAACGGCATCCTCGATCCGCAGGGCAAGGCCATCGAAGGCGCGCTGAAATCGCTCGGCGTCGATGGCGTCGCCAGCGTGCGGCAGGGCAAGGTGTTCGACATCGACATGTCGGGGTCCGATCCCGCCAAGGCCGAGGCGGCGTTGAAGGACGCCGCGGACAGACTGCTGGCGAATACGGTGATCGAGAACTATGCTATTGAAGTGCAAGGGTAGGATTTGAGACGGTCGAACTTGGAGCGCGCGTTTTGGCCGAGATCAGTAACGAGCTGATTTTTGAAGTGCTGACGCAAATTCAGTCACGGCTTGATCGCACCGATCACAAGATCGACGAATTAAAATCTGAGATGAGCGCGATGCGCGGCTACATGATTTCGGTCCAGCAGGACATGCACAACATATATGGCGTTTTTGGTCGGTTGGACGGCCGTCTGGACCGCATCGAACGGCGGCTCGATATCGTTGATGCGCCAGCCCTGACATGAAATCCGCCATCCTCGTTTTTCCCGGCATCAACCGCGAGCGCGACATGGCGCGCGCGCTGCGTTTGGCATCGGGCCATGAGCCCGCGATGGTCTGGCACGCCGAGACTGCGCTGCCCGCGGGCACCGACCTCGTCGTCGTGCCCGGCGGCTTTTCCTATGGCGACTATCTTCGTTGCGGCGCGATCGCCGCGCGCGCGCCGGTCATGTACGCGGTGCGCAAGTTTGCCGCCGATGGCGGTCTCGTGCTCGGCGTCTGCAACGGCTTCCAGATCCTCTGCGAAAGCGGGTTGCTGCCGGGCGTTCTGATGCGCAACGCCAAGCTGAAATTTCTCTGTCACGATGTGCATCTGCGCGTCGAACGCCCGGATACGCCGTTCACCCGCGGCTACCAGGCCGGTCAGGTGATCCGCGTGCCGATCGCGCATGGCGAGGGCAACTACGCCGCCGACGCCGAGACCATCAAACGCCTCGAAGGCGACGGCCGCGTGCTGTATCGCTATTGCGCGGCGGACGGATCGATCGGCGACCACGCCAACATCAACGGCGCGGCGCGCGGCATCGCCGGGATCGTCAACGAACACGGCAACGTGCTCGGCATGATGCCGCACCCGGAAAATCACGTCGAGGACATTATGGGCTGCACCGACGGCCGCGGCCTGTTCGCCGGGCTCGTGGCGCATCTGGAGCGCGCGGCGTGACGATCACACCGCTTGCCTGCACCTTTATGCGGACCGGACCATTGCATCGACGAATGTCGCAGCCGCTTCCTTGAGTTGCTTGCGGTTGTATCCAGCACGTTCCATCACGGCCAATCCTCGTGTGAACGTGACGATCACTCGTGCAAGCCGATCGGCATCGAGCGCCAAAGGCGCGTCGGGCGCAGAGCCGATGGCCTTGCCAATGATCAGCTCGAGCTGAATGAGCACGTTCTGCACGCGGCGACGGACGTCTCGGCTCGAAATATTCGCATCGAGTGCGGTGCGCGTTGTCAGACAGCCGCGTTGCGGTGTCCCGCTTGTCATATTGACGATGATCAGATCGAAGAATTGCCGCAGCCGTGACGTAACATCGCCATTCGCTAATGCAGCCGATGCTGTCTCCAGGAACTGGACGGCGTACCTGTCGAATGCATGAAGAAAAATCGTTTCCTTGTCGCCATAGGCGTTATAGAGACTGCCGCGCTGGACGCCTGTAGCCTTGGCAAGGTCTTGCATTGTGGCGTCGTGAAGCCCCTTCCGCCAGAACACGTCAAGCGCAATAGCGATCACTTCCTGTTCGTCGAACTGCCGCGCTCCAACCATTTCGTGTGCTCCGCCATTCATTCTTGACACATTTGTCAAAATTGACAAGGATGTCAAGAATGCGAGTGTCTGGATGGGAGACTGCCATGCCATTGCTTCATATCTCAATGTGCACCGGAAAGCCGGAGGCGTATCGTCAAGCGATCTTCGACAGCCTGTATCAAGCGATGCGCGACGCGTTGAATGTGCCGGAAGACGACCAGTTCATGACGATCACCGAACATGACGCCGCGAACTTCCGTTACGGCGCGGCCTTCGGCGTGAACCGAAGCGACGATCTCGTGTTTATCCGGATAACAGTCTTTGATACCCGGACCGGCGAGCAGAAAAAGGCCCTTTTCCGGCGGATCGCCGAATTACTCGGAGAGCGTCCGGGACTACGGGCGGAAGACGTGTTCGTGGTGATCAGCGATGCCGCGAAGGAGAACTGGTCTGTTGGCCACGGCCATGCGCAATTCGCTTAAGCGAGTTGGAGCGACTATCGCAGCTTCTAGGAATCGCCCGCCGGCATTTTCATCTTCACCCGTTTGATCGTCCCTGAAAACGTGAACAGCGAGCGGTCACCGGATTTCAGAAGGCCGCGCAGGAAGATCAGCGAGCCGCCGACGCGGGTCATCTCGCCCTCGCATTCTATCAATTCGCCTTCTTTCGCGGCGTCGAGAAACTCGCAGCCGAAGGAGATGGTCACGCCGGGACCTTCCAGAACCGGCGAGGCGATTGCGAACAGGCAGTAATCCGCGAACGTCATATAGCAGCCGCCATGGACGTTGCGCATGCCGTTGAGATGCTTCTTCGCGACGCGGAAGGCGCAGCGCACGCGGCCGTCGGCTTCGATCTTGTGCCAGAACGGGCCGTTGTTGCTTTCAAATGAGTCGCGGCTCCATGTCGTCCAGCCGGCGAATTCGCCCTCGGTGGCGACGACCTTGTCGGGGCGGTGGCGTTTTGCTGCGGGCGGCGTGGCGACGTTCACTGGCTGGCTCCCAATCTTCCTTGTCGGGGTCTTAAATCCGATCCACCGGCGTTGCGCAAACGCGGATATCCGTTGACGCGAGTTCCAGGTTTGGCGCCGGTGATTGCAGTCTCGCCCAAATTGATATGCACGAAATGACGCGAGCCTTGCACAACTCCGGATGGCGCCGCGATCTGACCGCAGTTAAGATTGGCGCGCCGCACGCGGCCTCGTGGTAAACTCGTCCGCGATCTCAAAGCGATCTTCGGGGATTGTGCATGCCATTTGCTTTGGTTCTCGCCTTGCTTGACGTCATCCTGGTGGTGCATGCCGCCAAGACCGGGCGTTTTCATCCATGGGCCTATGTCATCATTTTGCTTCCGGGGTTGGGCGCGATCGCCTACGTCGTCGCCGAACTGGCTCCCGCATGGTTCGGGAGCGCCGATGGCCAGCGCGTGCGTCAGCGTGTCGTCGACAAGCTCGATCCGGAGAGAGCGTATCGGGATTTGACCGATCGATTGGCGATCGCCGACACGGTGGCGAATCGGTCTTCGCTCGCCGCCGAGTGTCTCGAGCTTGGCAAATACAGCGAGGCGGAAGATCACTACGGCCAGATTTTGGAGCGGCCGTTGGGTGACGAACCGATCTATGCGCTCGGCAAAGCGCGCGCGCAGTTCGGCCGGGGGCGCGCGCCTGACGCGATCGAGACGCTCGACGACATGCGAACCCGGTGGCCCGCCGTTGAATCCGCCGAAGGGCACCTCCTCTACGCTCGTGCGCTCGCCCAGGGCGGCCGGACCGAGGAAGCACTGGAGGAATTCCAGTCGGTGTCGCAATATTTTCCAGGAGCTGAAGCGCGGGTCCGCCACGGCCTGCTGCTGAACGAGCTTGGCCGGGCGGGAGAGGCCAAGGTCGTGTTTGCCGAGTTGCTGATACAGATGAGGCGGGCGCCGAAATATGTCCGCAAGGTCCAGGCCGAGTGGCTGGCCATAGCTGAAAGACATATCGCAGCATGATCTTGAGCCGCTCAGCCTGCAGGGCGGCCCAATCGGGTATTCATCACGAAAGGCGTTGCCAGGGCCGCACTCGTATTGAGCCGGGCGGTCAGGATAGTGTACGTAGCCGGGATGAATGCGAACCAGCCGCCCATCACCCCCGACCTCGTCGCCAGCCATGGCCTGAAGCCCGACGAATACCAGCGCATCCTCGATCTGATCGGGCGCGTGCCAACATTCACCGAACTCGGCATCTTCTCGGCGATGTGGAACGAGCATTGCTCGTACAAGTCCTCGCGCATCCATCTGCGCGGCCTGCCGACCAAAGCGCCTTGGGTGATCCAGGGACCGGGCGAGAATGCCGGCGTGATCGACATCGGCGACGGTCAGGCGGTGGTCTTCAAGATGGAGAGCCACAATCATCCAAGCTTCATCGAGCCGTATCAGGGTGCCACCACCGGCGTCGGCGGCATTCTGCGCGACGTCTTCACGATGGGCGCGCGGCCGATCGCGTGCCTCAACGCACTGAGCTTCGGCGCGCCGGAGCATCCACGCACGCGGCATCTGGTGAATGGCGTCGTCGCCGGCGTCGGCGGCTACGGCAATTCGTTCGGCGTGCCGACAGTGGGCGGACAGACGCGCTTCCACAGCCGCTATGACGGCAACATTCTCGTCAATGCGATGGCGGTCGGACTCGCCGACGCCGACAAGATTTTCTATGCGGCGGCGTCCGGCGTGAACATGCCGATCGTCTATCTGGGCTCCAAGACCGGCCGCGACGGCATTCACGGCGCGACGATGGCCTCGGCCGAATTCGACGACGATAGCGCCGAGAAGCGCCCGACCGTGCAGGTCGGCGATCCCTTCGCGGAAAAGCTGCTGCTGGAAGCCTGTCTCGAAATCATGGCGGCGGATTGCGTCATAGCTATTCAGGACATGGGCGCGGCCGGACTGACATGCTCCGCCGTCGAAATGGGCGCGAAGGGCGATCTCGGCGTCGATCTCGATCTGGATTCGGTGCCGACGCGCGAGACCGGCATGAGCGCCTATGAGATGATGCTGTCGGAAAGCCAGGAGCGCATGCTCATGGTGCTGAAGCCCGAGAAGGAAAAGGAAGCCGAGGCGATTTTCCGCAAATGGGGCCTCGCTTTCGCGATCGTCGGCGCCACCACGTCGACCGAGCGTTTCGTCGTTCGCCACGGCGGACAGGTGATGGCCGATCTCCCGATCAAGGAGTTGGAAGCTCAGGCCCCGCTCTACGATCGGCCGCATGTGCCGTCGCCGCTGCTGCCGATGATCCATGCGCGTGACGTCGCGCAGCCGATGAATATCGCCGACACGCTGGAGAAGATGATCGCGACGCCGGAGCTGTGCAGCAAGCGCTGGGTGTGGGAGCAATACGATCACGTCATCGGCGGCAACACCGTGCAGCGCCCCGGCGGCGATGCGGCTGTGGTGCGAATCGAGGACGGGCCGAAGGGTCTGGCGCTGACCTGCGATGTGACGCCGCGTTATTGCGAAGCGGACCCTTACGAAGGCGGCAAGCAGGCCGTCGCCGAGGCCTGGCGCAACATCACCGCTGTCGGCGGACGGCCGCTGGCGATCACCGACAATCTGAATTTCGGCAACCCGGAGCGGCCCGAGATCATGGGCCAGTTGGTCGGCTGCCTCAAGGGCATCGCCGAGGCCTGCATCGCGCTCGACTTCCCGATCGTGTCCGGCAACGTCTCGCTCTACAACGAGACCAACGGAAAAGGTATTTTGCCGACGCCGTCGATCGGCGGCGTCGGCCTGCTGGCCGACTTCACCAAATCCGCGACATTGGTTTTCAAGGCCGCGGGCGAGGCGATCCTCGTGATCGGCGACACCCAGGGCTGGCTCGGGCAGTCGGTGTATCTGCGCGACATCTGCCAGCGCGAGGAGGGCGCGCCGCCGCCGGTCGATCTTGCGGCCGAAAAGCGCAACGGCGACGTCGTGCGCGGCATGATCCACGCCGGAACCGCAACGGCGGCGCACGACGTCTCCGACGGCGGCGTGCTGGTCGCGCTGGCGGAAATGGCGATGGGGGGCCATGTCGGCGCCAAGCTCGACGCGGCGCCTGCCGCGACGCTGCCGCATGCCTGGTGGTTCGGCGAGGATCAGGCGCGCTACATCGTGACGGTAAGGCCCGACGATCTGCTCGGCGTCATGACCAAGCTGCGCGCGGTCGACGTGCCATGCGTGCAGATCGGCGTCACCGGCGGCGACAGCGTCGCCATCGCGGGCGAACGCGCGGTGCATGTCGAACATCTGCGCAGCGCGCATGAGCGCTGGCTGCCGGCCTATATGGGCGCGAAGGGCTAATCATCGGTCATTCCGGGTTCGCGTCCGCCAGGTGGCGTCTGCGCCCCGGAATGACGAGAACTACAACACGCGCTTCGCGCCCGGAATCTGCCGCAGCGCCGCGCTTGCCGCCCAACTCAAAGCGAGCGTCCCGACAAACGCGATCAGCGCCTTGGTGATCGCCGGGACATCTACGTCGAACAGATAATACTGGATCCACAGCACGAAGACGTAATGCACGAGGAAGATGCCGTAGGCGTCGTGCTGCAACAGATCGAGCAGGCTCCATCCCGACGTCTTGAAGCGCAGGAAGATCGCGAGCAGCGCGAACAGCATGGCCGCGCTGAACGCCGCGAAGGCCAGGCCGTAGGCCGCCTCGTACCAGAGCGGCGGCGTCGGCGGATTGCCGATCACATAGCGCTTCACATAGATCAGCAGCCAGAGCAGCAGATAAGGGACCACAGCGGCGATGACCCAGCGCAGCCATTGCGCGGGCAAGGCACTGCCGGCGCTGAAGACGCCGCGATCGAGATGCGATGCGCCGATGCCGATGCCGAAGGCGAAGTACGTCGCATAGAGCAGCACGCGGCTTTTCTGGACGGCAATCGGTCCCAGCGCGAACCATTCATTCGGGCCGAAATAGAGCCGCGCCGGCACATAGACCAGGGTCGTGACGGCGGCGAACACCAGAAAGAAGTCCAGTGGCCGCGTGAAGCCGCGTTGCGACAGCCGGTTGATTGGATCGACGCAGCGCGGGGCGCGCCAATAGATCGCGCCGGCGATGATGCCGAACACGAGCAATACCCAGGTGAACCAGATCGGTCCGCTCGGCCACGGTCCATGCGTGACCATGGTCCACCAGAACGCGCCGAAGCCGATCGGCTTGTCGCGCGGCGCCAGCGCATAATAAGCGAGGGGAATGACCGTCAGGGCCCCGACGATGAACGGAAGGCCGAGCCGCCACAACCGATCGAGGGTAAACGCGCCCTTCACGCGACGCGACAGGCTCGGCCAGACAAACAGGCCCGACAGCAGGAAGAACATCGCCATAAAGTAGGAATCGTTGGCGAGCACGATCATGTCGAAACCGAGCCACCGTTTCGGGTCGGTATGGCCGTAGAACGTATAGGGGATCACCGTATGGTGGATCAGCACCACGATGGTCAGGAAGGTCCGCGCGCGATCGAGCGCCATATTGCGCGTTTTCTCGCGCGGCGCGGCGTGGGCCTGCGTGTCGGTGTCGGTGATCGCGGTCATGGGCCTCGGGCTCAACCTCTCCGATTGTTGCCGGAGCAGGGCATGTTGGGCAAGGGCTGCGGCGAGAACGCCGGCCGGGCATAACGACGCTGCTCGAATTTCGCCCGATTGAGGGATCAAGGATGACGCCGCGCGTCGTTCGCGCTAGTTTGACAACCCAGCGTGCCTGAAGTTGCGGCGCGATTCGCGGTTGGGGAGATGCTTGGATGCCGATGGATGCCCGGGATATCGAATCGATGATCAAGGCCGCACTGCCTGATGCCGCCGTCACGATCCGCGATCTCGCCGGCGACGGCGACCATTATGCCGCGACTGTCATCTCGGAATCTTTCCGCGGCAAATCCCGCGTTCAGCAGCACCAGATCGTGTACCAGTCGCTGCAGGGCCAGATGGGCGGCGTTCTGCACGCGCTGGCGCTGCAGACCGGCGTGCCGGACACCCAATAACCGTCATTCCGGGGCGCGCGCGTCTTGGCGGACGCGAACCCGGAATCTCAGCAGGATGAACATGATGAGATTCCGGGTTCGCTTGCGCTACGCGCATCGCGCCCCGGAATGACGATCAGCCCTCCGCCACCAGCGCATGAACCGAGAACATCCCGGCGCCGTCGGTCCATGACGCCTGCGTTCGCCAGCCGGACCCGGCCGCGAGCGCGCGGAAGCGTTCGATGCTGTATTTATAGCTGCATTCGGTGTGAATGCTTTCGCCGGCGCGGAACGTGAAGCTGTGGCCCATGACGCGGACCGTCTGCGCCTTGCGCGCGATCAGATGCATTTCGATCCGGTGGCGCTCGCGGTTGTAGATCGCGCGATGCCTGAAGCATTCCAGATCGAAATTGCCTTTCAACTCGCGGTTCATCCGCGCCAGCACATTGAGGTTGAACTTCGCGGTGATGCCGGCCGCGTCGTTATAGGCGGCCGCGAGGACGCGCTCGTCCTTTTCGAGGTCGACGCCGAGGATGAGCCGTCCACCCTTGCCGAGGATTTCGCGCGCGCTGCGCAGGAAGGCGCTCGCTTCATGCGGCTCGAAATTGCCTAGCGTCGAGCCGGGAAAGAAGCCGACTTTCGGCATGTCCTTGACGGCATCAGGCAACGCGAAACTTGCTGTGAAATCCGCCGTCACCGGGTGCACCGCCAGGCCGGGAAAATCGCCGCGCAATGCGATTGCCTGCGCGTTGAGATAGTCGCCGGAAATATCGACCGGCACATAGGCCGCGAAGTCGCAGACGTCCAGCAGCAGCCGCACTTTCGTCGTCGAACCGGCGCCGAATTCGACCAAAGCCGCACCCTTGGGAATGAACGCGCGAATGTCGGTGGCGCGCTCGCGCAAAATCGAAAGTTCGACGCGCGTCGGATAATATTCCGGCAGCACGGTAATCTGCTCGAACAACTCCGAACCGGTCTCGTCATAGAAATATTTCGGCGACAGGCGTTTCGGACTTTGCGACAGCGCCGCAAGCGCATCCTGCGCAAAACCGGTTGAGGGACCGACGACGGCAAGCGCATCGGACGACGCGGGAACGTGGATATTCATGGAACTGTCTCCGAACGCGATACGCGCCGTTAATTGCCGTAGTCGGCGAGCCGCAGCCCGGTGAACTGCCAGCGATGATGCGGATAGAAGAAGTTGCGATAGGTGACGCGGCTATGATCGTCGGGCGTCGCCAGCGACGAGCCGCGCAGCACAAGCTGATTGACCATGAACTTGCCGTTATATTCGCCGAGCGCGCCGTCGAGGGCGCGGTAGCCCGGATAGGGCGAATACGAGCTTCGGGTCCATTGCCAGACGATACCGAAAGCGTCGTTGAGATGGCCGGCGCGGGCCGCGACTTCCCACTCCATTTCGGTCGGCAGATGCTTGCCGGCCCATCGCGCGAACGCATCGGCTTCGTAATAGCTGACGTGACACACCGGCGCGTCGGGATCGACCGGTTGTAGGCCGCCGAGCGTCATGATGCGCCATTCTCCGTCGACCAGACGCCAATGGCCCGGCGCCTCCCATGCTTCGGTGGTGGCGACGGCGAAACCGTCCATCAGCCACAAACCAGCTTCGCGGTAGCCGCCGGCCTGCATGAAGCCGAGCCAGTCGGCATTGGTCACGAGATGGCGCGCGATCTGGACCGGCCCGACCAGCGCGCGATGCGTCGGCTTTTCATTGTCGAAATGAAAGCTGTCGCCGGTATGGCCGATGGTATGGATGCCTTCGTTCAGCGTCACACTCGCGTCGCCGCCGCGTTGGCTTGCCGGAAAACGCCAGGCGGGATCGTAAGCCGGCGGGATCGGATTCTGCGCGAACGCATGCAGGATATCGGTCAGCATCAATTCCTGATGCTGTTGTTCGTGATTGAAGCCGACGTCGAGCAGGGGCACGAGCGCAGCAAGCTGCTCCTCGTCGGCCGATCCGAGAAATGTCACCACTTCGTTATCGACATGGCGTCGATAGGTTGTCACGTCATCTGCGCTGGGTCTCGTCAAATGCCCGCGCTGGGCGCGCGCGTGGCGCGGCCCGGCGCTGACGTAATAGGAATTGAAGATATAGGCATAGTCCGGATGGAAGGGCGTGTAGCCGGGCCTATGCTCGCAGAGCAGAAACTGCTCCCAGAACCACGTCACATGCGCGCGGTGCCACTTGATGGGGCTGGCATCCGGCATCGACTGGACGAGCTGGTCTTCCGGGGACAACGGCGCAGCGCGGCGTTCCGTCTCGTCGCGGATGGTCCGGAACGCCGCGATCAGGCGCTCGCGCAGCGGCATTTGCGGCTGAAACGGCGTTGCGATCGGCATGGCAGTAGATGAACTCGTCACGAAATTCTCCGGTTCATGGCAGAACGTGTTGCCCAGCCATGGGTTCCTAGGACATCCCACTCCTGGCGCGCGAGGCTGAGGTAGGGTGTCGCGGGCGGAATGTGAGGCCTGTCGCTGCCAGAAACCGGCAGCAGCCGGGCTTGGTCGCGCAATGCTCACGGCCGCTCACATGGTTTCAAAACAGGCCTGCGAGAAACAGGCTTGCGAGAATGCGAGAAACAGGCTTGCGAGAAACAGGCTTGGGATGCGGAACAGATTCAGCTACCCTATATGTCGGTCATCATCCTGACGGGCGGCGCAGCCCGTCGGCTCGGCACAAGGGAACCCGACATGAGCATCGAGACTTTCATCAAGAACGAAGTGGACTCCAACGACGTCGTGCTGTTCATGAAGGGGACCCCGCAGTTTCCGCAGTGCGGTTTCTCGGGCCAGGTGGTGCAGATCCTCGATCACGTCGGCGTCGGCTACAAAGGCCTGAACGTGCTTGAATCCGCAGAACTGCGCGACGGCATCAAGACCTTTTCCAACTGGCCGACCATTCCGCAGCTTTATGTGAAGGGCGAATTCGTGGGCGGTTGCGACATCATCCGGGAGATGTTCCAGGCCGGCGAGTTGCAGCAGTTGATGGCCGACAAAGGCGTCACCGTCAGCGCGCCGGCGGCCTGACCGGCAACAGCCTTCGATCACTTGGGCGTCGCTCGCGCCAGATGCGTGCGAGCCGGCGAGAATGAGTGTGGCGCAATCGGCGCGACCCGCTACACTATCGGCATGACGACAGCCATGAGATGTGTTGTGATCTTGCTCGGCGCGCTTGCTGCCGCCACGAGCGTCCGTGCCGAAGGCACGTTCGACATTCCGGCCGGCGCTCGATTTTCGCAAGAGAAACTGGCCAGGATCGACGCGTTCTTCGCCAAGGAAATCGCCGACAAGAAAATCCCCGGCGCGATCGTTCTGATCCAGCAGCGCGGCCGACCGGTTTATACAAAATTCTTCGGCGTGCGCGACGTTGCGACCAAACAGCCGATGACGCCGGATACGATCTTCCGGCTGCATTCGATGACCAAGGCGATCACGTCGGTCGCGGCGATGACACTGGTCGACGACGGCAAGCTTGCGCTGGCCGATCCAGTGTCAAAATACATTCCGTCCTTCGCGACAATGAAGGTCGGAGTCGAGGAAAAAACCGACAATGGCGACAAGGCGCTTGCCTTCACGCCGCTGAACAGGCCGATGACCGTGCAGGATCTGATGCTGCACACCGCCGGCATTCCCTACGGTTTTTATGGCGACAGTCTCGCCCGCAAGGTTTACGGCGCGGCGAATATCTATGCCGGCGATTTCGACAATGCCGAATTCGCCGAACGGATCGCGCGGCTGCCGCTCGCCGAACAGCCGGGCACGTTGTGGGACTATGGCCATGCGACCGACGTGCTCGGCCGCGTCATCGAGGTCGCATCGGGGCAATCGCTGCTTCAGTTCGAGCAGGAGCGTTTGCTGACGCCGCTGGGGATGACGAGCACCAGCTTCTTCGTGACGGACAAGGCCAAAATTCCGCTGATCGCCAATCCGTTGCCGACCGACTCCGACTTCAAGGTCGGCTTCGCGAGCCAGCCTGATATTTTCAAGAAGTGGGAATCCGGCGGCGGCGGCATGGTCTCGACATTGCAGGATTACACGCGCTTCGTTCAGATGCTGCTGAATGGCGGCTCGCTCGACGGCAAACAATATTTGAAGCCGGACACCTATGCGGCGATGACGCGCGATTACATCGGCAAGGAGTCCGGCGTCGCGCGCGATTACCTGTATTTTCCCGGCGACGGTTTCGGCTTCGGTCTTGGGCTGGCTGTGCGGACCGATCCCGGCAATGCAAAGCCGCCGCCGCCGGGTTCGCTCGGCGAGTTGAAGTGGGACGGCGCCAGCGGTTGCTATTTCATCGTCGACCGCAAGCAGGACTTCTTTTTCATCCTGTTGCAGCAGACGCCGAGCGAGCGGCAGCGGATTCAGCAGACGTTGAAGAAGCTGGTGTACGAGGCGTTGGAGAATTAGCCACAAGCCGTCATTCCGGGGCTCGGACGGCTTTTGCCGGACGAGAACCCGGAATCTAGGCGAGTTGAACTTGCTGAGATTCCGGGTTCGCTTGCGCAAGAATGCGCTCGCGCCCCGGAATGACGTTGGTCGAAAAGCTCAAGCCGCCCGCACGATCTCCCGGATCATTCCGAGCGTGTCGTCGATCATCGCCGCCGTGACGTCGATATGCGTGCAGGCCCGGATACGTCCGTCCATCGTCGCCAGCAGCACGCCCTGCGCGCGCAACGCCTGCACCATGTCGGCCGCGCTGACGCCCGCCTGATCCGGCGTGAAGAACACCAGATTGGTCTGCGGCTGCTGCACGATGACGCCGTGGATCTGGGCGAGCCCGCGCGCCAGTGCGCTGGCATTGGCGTGGTCGTCCGCCAAACGTGCGACATGATGATCGAGCGAATACAGGCAGCCTGCCGCGGATAGTCCAGCCTGCCGCATCGAGCCGCCGAGGCGTTGTTTCCAGCGCCAGACTTCGTCGATGAAATCGCGCGTCCCGGCCATTGCGGCGCCGAGCGGCGCACCGAGGCCCTTGGTGAAATCGATCCAGACCGAATCCCAGCCGGCGGCCATGTCATGCGCCTCGATGTCGGCCGCGACGCAGGCATTCATCAGCCGCGCGCCGTCCATATGCGTGATCAGGCCGTGATCCTTGGCGACCGCACTGATCTCTTCGAGAACGTCCTTGGCCCAGATCGTGCCGCCGCCGATATTGGCGGTCTGCTCGACGCTGACCAGCGATTGCGCGGGCTCATAGCGGGTGCGCGGATGCAGCGCCGCGCGAAACGTTCTGGCGGAAAACTGCCCATCATTGCCGTTGAGTTGCGTCACCTGAAAGCCGCCGAGGGCTGCGTGCGCGCCGCCTTCGCGGCTGATGATATGCGCGGTCTTGTGGGCGAGGATTTCATCGCCGCGCCGGCAATGCGCCAAGGTCGCCGCGACGTTGCACATCGTGCCCGACGGCATGAAGACCGCGGCTTCCTTGCCGAGCAATTCCGCCGTGCGTTCGCACAATTCATTGACGGTTGGATCGTCGCCGATCTGCTCGTCGCCGCAGTCCGCTTGCGCCATCGCCTCGCGCATCGCCGGCGTCGGCCGCGTCTGCGTGTCGGAAAGCAGATTGATGCGGATCGGCGGGAGCGACGGATCGGTGGGGACGGGGGCGTAGGTCATTGGAGGGCGTCCTGAGTGGTGCGTGGCGCTCGCAACATGGTCTGGCGTCGTCATCGGCGAAGGCGGATGACCCAGTATTCCGAGACGTTGGTTTCTAAAAGGCAGACCAGCGATGACTGGATCACCCGGTCTTCGAGCGCAAGCCGGACAGCGCAAATGCGCTTCCGGCTGCGCCCTCGCCGGGTGATGACAGCCGTGCTTGTTGCAACAAGAAAATGCTTACCGAGACAAAACAAAAAGCCCCGGCGAACCGGGGCTTTTCCGTAGCGACACAATCAAGATCAGCGCGAGTAGAACTCGACGATCAGATGCGGCTCCATCTGCACGGCAAACGGAACGTCCGACAGCAGCGGGATGCGGATGAACTTGGCGACCATCTTGCCGTGATCGACGTCGATGAAATCGGGCGTGTCACGCTCGGCCAATGTCGAGGCTTCGAGAACGATCGCGAGCTGCTTGGAGGCTTCCTTGACCTCGACGACGTCGCCGACCTTCAGCTTGTAGCTGGAGATGTTGACGCGCTTGCCGTTCACCTTGACGTGGCCGTGATTGATGAACTGGCGTGCGGCGAACATCGTCGAGACGAACTTCGAGCGATAGACGACGGTGTCGAGGCGGCGCTCAAGCAAACCGATCAGGTTCTCGCCTGAATCGCCCTTCATGCGGCTGGCTTCGACATAGATGGAGTGGAACTGGCGTTCCGAAATATTGGCGTAATAACCCTTCAGCTTCTGCTTGGCGCGGAGCTGCACGCCGAAGTCCGAGAGCTTGCCCTTGCGGCGCTGGCCGTGCTGGCCGGGGCCGTATTCGCGCCGGTTGACAGGAGATTTGGGGCGACCCCAAATGTTCTGGCCCATGCGGCGGTCGATTTTATACTTGGCTTCACTACGCTTGGTCATCGCGTCCTCGATGGTGAGATATGGAATGAGGAAACGCGCCCTCCTGTGCCACGACCAATTCCAAAGGAATTGTGTCGAAGCCGACAGGTCCGAACTTTCAAGCGAAAGACGGACCACGGGTCGCGAAACGCAACGCGGGCCGTAAACGGCCCGCGAGCAGAGGTTGTCTAGGCAGTTAAGCCCGGCAAGTCAACCGAAACAGTCTATTTGGCGGCGACCGGCGTGGCGACCGGCTTGCCTTCCTCAACGACGTAAACCGCCATCAGTTTCAACGGCTTGTCTCCGGTCTTGACATCATGTTCGACGCCCGCCGGCACCGCGTAGGAATCGCCGGCCTTGATCATCTGGTCCGGCTTGCCGGCGACAATCAGCGTGGCCTCGCCTTCGATCACATAGCCGGTATCGACGCCCGGATGGGTGTGACGGCCGGCGAGCTGGTTCGGCGCGATCTCGGCGATCACGGTGACGATGTTGTAGCCCTTCGGAAACTCGACCTTTTGAAGCGGCGTGCGCTTGATGCCCTGAGCCAAAGCGTTGCCGGATGCGAGAACGGCGAGTGCGGCGGTTGCGATCAGAATTTTCTTGATCATGTCTGGTCTCCTCCCAATCGCGCCAAGGTAGCAGCACTGTCGTCAGGAAATCCAGAAGTTCATCAGGCCGGCACGCGACCGCCAAAGAATCTGTCGAGCATGACCGCCTGCGGATGCTTGCGGCCCGAGGTGAAGACGATCGAGGCGACGGCATCGGCGGCCTCGCCGTCCTGCGGCCCGAGCAGATCGGCGACTCGCCGCGCGATCGCCGGCGCCGGATCGATCCACGCCACCGGCCACGGCGCGAGCGTCACGAACCGATCGAGCAGCAGCGGATAATGCGTGCAGGCCAGCACCACGGCGTCGGTGCGCAAGTCGCTGCCGTCGATCGACGGCACGAAGCAGGGCGCAATCTCCTGCAGAATATCGTCATCGCTGACCGACCCGCCGGCGAATTGCGCTTCCGCCAGGGACGCGAGGTTCGGCGAGCCGACCAGCGTCACCGTGCAAGCTTGCGCATGATCGCGGATCAACGTCTGGGTATATTCGCGCGCCACCGTCGCCTTGGTGCCGAGCACCGAGACGCGCTTGGTCGTCGAGGCCGCGCAAGCGGGCTTGATCGCCGGCACGGTGCCGACGAACGGCACGCCGTACGCCGCGCGCAGCGGCGCCATCACCGACACGGACATCGTGTTGCAGGCGATCACCACGAGATCGGGCGCATGCGCGGCGAGCAGGTCGCCGACCAGCGGCACCACGCGGGCGATGATCTCGTCTTCCGTGTGGTGGCCATAGGGAAAGAACGCGTCGTCGGCGACATAGACCACCGACGCGGCCGGGCAGGCGGCCACGATTTCGCGCAGCACGGTGAGGCCGCCGAGCCCGGAATCGATGACAAGTATGGTGGATGGTGCAGACACGCCGCAGTTTTGAACGATTCTGGTTACGATTCGGTTGTCACCGCGTCTAGAACGCCGCAAAACTGTGGTTTTGACGGGGTCGACATGCTGCGCAATACGGTGAGAAGCTGGGGCAGCGTGTCGCGCGCCTTCCATTGGGGCCTCGGTCTGGTCGTCATCGGCATGCTCGGCTACGGCTGGTGGATGAACCACATGCTGACCGAGCGCGCCGACCGGCTGTTTCATCGCGGCATCCATGCCGACATCGGCTATGTCGTGCTGCTGCTGATGGTCATTCGCCTGATCTGGCGGGCGATGAATCCGACCCCTGCGCCGCCGGCCTCGTCGCCGGCGTGGGAGCGCGTCGCCGCCGGGATCAGCCACTGGGGCCTTTATGCGATCACCATCATCGTGGCGCTGCTCGGCTGGGCGCATTCCGGCGCCCACAAGCCGGACTACGCCTCGTGGTTCGGGCTGTTTCGCGTGCCGCAGTTCACGACAGAGAACAAGGCCAACGCGGATTTCTACGAGGACTGGCACATCTGGATGGCCTATGTGCTGATCGGGCTGGTGACGCTGCACATCCTCGCCGCCCTGTATCATCTGGTCGTCAAGGACGACGACGTCGCGTCGCGGATGATTGTCGGCGAGGCGGAGTGAGTTCGTCATTGCTTCGCTGCGACCTTCCTCGAAGGCGAGGACGATCACGCCTCGCAATGACGGAGGTGACGACCTCACACCGGCGCCAGCGCCTTGTGCGAACCGGCCGGCCATTCGATCCGGATCGCATCGCCGGGCCGTACGTCGCCGCCGGCAACGACGACGCTCATGATCCCCGCCTTGCGGATCAGCGAGCCGTCCGCCGCCTTGTCGAGCGTGGCCGCCATCAGACCTTTTTGAAACGTGTCGAGTTGCACACAGGGATTGCGCAGCCCGGTCACTTCGACGATCGCGCTGTCGCCGAGATGCAGCCGCGCGCCCTGCGGCAGCGCCAGCAGATCGACGCCGTGCGTGGTGACGTTCTCGCCAAGGTCGCCGGGCTTGACGGAAAAGCCCTTCGCCGCCAGTTCGTCGAACAGCTCGGCATGAATCAGATGCACCTGGCGCAGATTCGGCTGCGTCGGATCGCGCCGCACCCGCGAGCGATGCTTGACCGTGACGCCGGCATGGGCGTCGCCTTCGACGCCGAGCCCCTCGATGATGCGGATGCTCAAGGCCGGCGTCTTGCTGAAATGATGCCCGCGGCGCTGGCTGACGGCGAGGATGGTGGGCATGCGGACTCCATGAAGGTCACGGCGTTGCCAAGGCGGCAGCGCGCTCCCTCTCCCGCTTGCGGGGGAGGGCCGGGGTGGGGGCGCTTCATAGATAAGAAGCCCCCACCCGACCAACTTCGCTTCGCTCCGTTGGTCGACCTCCCCCGCAAGCGGGAGAGGTGATGCCGTGCGCGTGGCGTGCCTTTACCCAAACACGCGGTCAAAAATCGTATCGACATGCTTGAAGTGATAGCCGAGGTCGAACTGCTCGGCGATCTCCGCATCGCTCAAAAACCTTTTCACATCCGCGTCGGCCTTCAGCAACGACATGAAATCGCCTTCGCCGCGCCAGACCGGCATCGCGTTGCGCTGCACGAGCCGATAGGCGTCCTCGCGCGAACAGCCTTTCTGCGTCAGCGCGATCAGCAAACGCTGCGAGTGAACAAGGCCGCCGAGGCGGTCGAGATTCTTTTGCATGTTGGCGGGGTAAACCAGCAGCTTCTCGACCACGCCCGCCAGCCTGTTCAACGCGAAATCCAGCGTCACCGTCGCGTCCGGCCCGAACATGCGCTCGGCCGAGGAATGCGAAATATCGCGCTCGTGCCACAGCACGACGTTCTCCATCGCAGGCTGTACATAGGCGCGGACCATGCGGGCGAGGCCGGTGATGTTCTCCGTCAGCACCGGATTGCGCTTGTGCGGCATCGCCGAGGAGCCCTTCTGGCCCTCGGAGAAGAACTCCTCGGCCTCCAGCACCTCGGTGCGCTGCATGTGGCGGATTTCGGTCGCGAGCCGCTCCATCGACGAGGCGATGACGCCCAAGGTCGCGAAGAACATCGCGTGGCGATCGCGCGGAATGACTTGCGTCGAGATCGGCTCCGGGACGAGGCCCATCGCCTTCGCAACATGTTCCTCCACGCGCGGATCGATCTGCGCGAAGGTGCCGACAGCGCCCGAGATCGCGCAGGTGGCGACTTCCGCGCGCGCTGTGATCAGCCGCTCCTTCGCGCGCGAAAATTCCGCAAAAGCGTAAGCGAGCTTCAGCCCGAACGTGACTGGCTCGGCATGGATGCCATGCGAGCGGCCGATCGTCGGCGTCATTTTGTGCTCGTAGGCGCGGGTCTTCAGCGCCGCGAGCAGGCGATCGACATCGGCGATCAAAATGTCGGCGGCGCGGGTGAGCTGCACATTGAGGCAGGTGTCGAGCACGTCGGACGACGTCATGCCCTGATGCACGAAGCGCGCCTCGGGGCCGACGATTTCGGCGAGATGCGTCAGAAACGCGATGACGTCGTGTTTCGTTTCGCGCTCGATCGCGTCGATGCGCGCAACATCGAACGTCGCGTCCTTCGCCTTGGCCCAGATCGTCTGCGCCGCCTCTTTCGGGATCGTGCCCAGTTCGGCCAGCGCGTCGGCGGCATGCGCCTCGATCTCGAACCAGATCCTGAAACGGGTCTGCGGCTCCCAGATGGCGGCCATCTCGGGACGGGTGTAGCGCGGGATCATGCGGGACTCTTCGGGTACAGGAATTTTGGTTGCGCTTTAGCAGAAAGGGCAGGGGAGGGAAATTGATCTACGGCGCTCGTTTTATCCCTCCCCCGCTCTTGCGTGGGGAGGGTCGGCCGAGCGGCGCAGATGGGCGCAGCCCATCGTGCGCGGAGGCCGGGGTGGGGGTCTTGACGCAAGGTCTATCGCTCACCCCACCCGACTGGCCTGCGGCCAGCCACCCTCCCCAAGAGGGAGGGATAGAAAGCGCCATTCTTTGCCGCAACCGCATCTTGACAAAATTCCTACTAAGACTATAATCCGCATAATTCTGGTCATGAGGGGCGCTTCGCGAGGCGGTCTCGGAGTGGATCGGGATGCGGCGCCTGCGGCCCTGCCTCGCAAGCAGGGATTCGGGAGGCCGGGGGTCAGCGTCCGGGCTCACTACGAAGCCCCGCCACTGGCTGGCTGACGCGGGACAGGCGCGCGACGGCGACAGCCGCTGTGCGCAGGGCACTCCGGATGGACGCCCCGTCCCCGAAAGCACGCGCCCCCGCCGGAAATCGCCGCTGCGGCGCGCCGCGAGGCGTTGCGCGATCCGCGCGTTGCGGATCGCGACCTGTTGCCCGTCGCGCTTCGCGACGCGCCGCTCCCCTCATGTCGAGGGGAGTTTCCGGGACACCTCGGGCGCTCCGCGTCGCGAGATCGCGGAGGCGTGTGTGAGTTTTGGACGTGGCTGTTTGACATTTGAATAGGATTTGGCGCGATGCGCTCAGGCCGTAGCCCGGATGGAGCGCAGCGCAATCCGGACCGCCGCCCCCGGATGTCGCAAGAGCTCATCCGGGCTACGGCGCTGTGCATAAGCCTGAAACATCGCGCTCCGCGTTCAGCAAGTCCGCTAAAAGATGCTCAACATGCAGCCGCTGGATATGAATGTCAGGCGAGGAATATGGTTTCAATCGACACTTGGGCAGTCGTGCTAGCCACCATCGTAGGGCCGGTTGCCGCAATTATTATAACTCGCTGGGGCGATCAGCGTCGTGAGCAGCGGGATCGCTTATTTAATATATATCGAGTTCTGATGGCCACACGTCGAATGAACATCTCGGCGGACCATGTTGCAGCAATAAATCTGGTCGAAGTCGAATTCCATAAAGTGCAGTCAGTAATAGATGCATGGTCTACATATCTAACACACTTGAATGCAACATCTTCAGGGCCGCTTTCGCCTGTCGAGCAACACCAACAGTGGAACGATCGACGCTCGGAACTATTGGCGATCCTTATCTCAAAAATTGCTCTACATCTTGGTATTGCGAAAGGCGAAATCGAAATTCTTCATGGGGGCTATGCGCCCCAAGGCTGGGCCCAGAAAGACGACCGTATGCTGCAAATGCAAAATTACGTTATCGCCCTGTCTGAAGGAAAAGCTGTCGTGCCGATTTCGCAGGTTGTGCCTGTCTATTCAAACAGCCCGTACCCGCCCGCGCCAGCGGAATAGGAAAAGTCCATGGATGGCATTTATGCGGCGTACCTATCGGGGCGAAATGGACAATCGATGGTTTTGCTGGCGATCAAAGGGAATAAGATAGTCGGTGCTGACGTCGGAGGATTGAAATACACCGGTATTATAAACCAAATTTCTAACGGGCATCTTCGGTGCGAAATCCAATACACAATTCCGCCGGGGGTATCTTTGATAACAGGGTCCGGCCCGGTTGCAAAAGACGTACCGGTCGAACTTGTGTTTGAACTTCCTTCCGATTTTGGAGGCGGACCTATCGTTAGTATCATGACGCCCTTTGGCCCGTTAAACGCCAAGTTCAAGAAACTCAGTAATTTGGACTTTGATTAGTCTAAAGATAAAAACCTTATTTTGATTGACTCACACCATCTCACCCCTCGCGCTCGCCGCCGCATTCCTGATCGCGCCGATGTTCGTCCGATACGCATCCAGCGTGCCGCCCTTGAACACCGCCGAGCCCGCGACCAAGGCATTCGCGCCGGCGGCGGCGATTGCGCCTGCGACCTGCGGTGTGACGCCGCCGTCCACTTCAATATCAATAGGACGGCCCGCGGTCAGCGCGCGAACGTCGCTGATCTTGTTCAGCACCGCCGGAATGAACGCCTGACCGCCGAAGCCGGGATTGACCGACATCACCAGCACGAGATCCACAAGGTCGAGCACATATTCGAGGATGTTGATCGGCGTCGCCGGATTGAGCGACACGCCGGCCTTCTTGCCGAGCGCGCGGATCGCCTGCAGCGAGCGATGCAGATGCGGGCCCGCTTCCGCATGCACGGTGATGTGGTCGCAGCCGGCTTTCGCAAACGCTTCGAGATAGGGATCGGCCGGCGCGATCATCAGGTGCGCGTCGAAGATCTTCTTGGAATGCGGCCGCATCGCCTTGATGACATCCGGCCCGTAGGAAATGTTCGGCACGAAATGGCCGTCCATCACGTCGAGATGCAGCCAATCCGCGCCGGCGGCGTCGACGTCGCGCACCTCCTGTCCGAGCTTGGAGAAATCCGACGCCAGGATCGACGGCGCGATCACGAGCGGGCGGGGCGCGAAACTCTGGCTCATGGCGGTCATCCCGGCGTTTGCGATGATGCGTTGAAGGACGATCCGGGTATCATGCCGGCCGCGCACGGGCAATGAAGCGCGGCAAGGGATGCCGGGTGGCGGCAGAATTTGCCCGGCCCGTGCAATGCGATATGCAGCGAAAACACTGACAAACGGCTGTTTTCGCGATGGCACGTCGGTTGCTCCATCCTCGACGGGATTGGCTCAAGGGGATATGCCATGCTGTTCGCGATTGGGGCTGCGTCGTCGGCGATCGATCTGTTGAAGTCGCTGACATCGTCGAAGACGTCAGCGACGAACAGCACGGCATTCAGCGCGACGACGGCGTCGTCCGGCGTCGCAGCGCAGGCGGCCGTTTCCGGCGCACCCGCGCCGAAAGGCAACGTCGCGCCGGACACGATGAGCGCGCTGCTCGACGCGCAGGGCCAGTCGACGGCGGCGTCATCGACGACGGCGACCAAGAGCCAGTCGAAAGCGTTGAAAGATCTGTTCAACCTGATCGACGGCAATGGCGACGGCTCGGTGAGCCTCGACGAGATCGGCGCGGCGCTGAAGGGCAAGGGCAAGAAGAAGCCGGCAGAAGAGAAGGTCGAGCAGACCGATCCGCTGTTGAAGGCGCTGGACGAGGCGAACAAGGCGCAGGCCGCGTCGCGCAGCGCCGCGTCGTCCTACACGATGACCGATCAGGCCGTGCAGCGCATGACGCAGATGAAGGCGGCGGCGAAGGCTTCGACGCTGTCGGTGAGTGCGTAAGCTCTCCAAAAGCGAAGCGGTGACGTTCAGCATCCCTGTCCCATCCGGCAAAGCAATTGCTTTGCCTGGGGAGAGGGGACGCAGAACATCCAGTCAGTCCAAATCGCAGACGGTCATGTCAACTCCTCATACGCAAAACGATCTCGGACTTCCGCATTGAAGAACGTGCCTTTCGACTCGGCCCTATCGAACGCGGTCGCGATCGCCTGCGGCACGTCCGCATAGACATAACGCCGGCCGCTCGTGAACACGATCAGCAACGAACGCGTCTCGGCATCGTAGCGATGAAAGCGGATCGCCGTTGAGGGCATTCTGATTTAGCCGAACCTGTCGCGCCACGCCGGCTGCGCGCCTGCGAATGGCAACGCCGTCGCCTCATAGATTCCGCGCGCCATCGCCCGCGTCACGACATTCGCGGCGACCGCGCCGAGTTCGGTGAGACCCGCCAGCGGGTCGATCGGCTTCAAGCCCGTTGCGGCTGCGAACATCACGTCGCCGTCGAGCGGCGCATGGACGGGATAGATCGCGCGCGCCATGCCGGTATTGGCGATGATCGCAAGGCGCTTGGCCTGCGATTTGGTCAGCACTGCGTCGGTGACGACGACGGCGAGCGTGGTATTCTCGACCGCGCTCGCCGACGTGCCGCCCTTGATGCGAATGCGCCGCATGTCTTCCGTAAACCGCGCTGGCTGTCCGCAACTGCCAAACTCGGTGTTCACTTCAAACGGCGCGGCCCAGAAATGCGGGCCGTCGCCAATGGTGACGCTGCCGATCGCGTTGACCGCGCACAAAGCCGCGACCCGGGTGCCGTTCGACAGGACGGCGGAGGCCGAGCCGAGTCCGCCTTTCAGCGTGGCGGTCGTGGCGCCCATGCCGGCGCCGACTGAGCCGAGCGCGAAGCTATCCGATGCATTGGCAGCCGCGACGTAGCCGAGATCGCGGTACGGCGCGAAACGGCCCCAGTTCTTGTCGCCGCCGTTTAGCAGGTCGAACAAGATCGCGCCGGGCACGATCGGGATCGTCGCGGTGCCGACATTGAAACCGCGGCCCTGTTCAGCGAGCCAGGCCTGCACGCCGCCCCCGGCCTCGAGGCCGAACGCCGAGCCGCCGGACAGGGCAAGGCCGTCGATTCGATCCACGGTGTTCACCGGATCGAGCAGGGCCGAGTCGCGCAGGCCGGGGCCGCCGCCGCGAACGTCGATCGAGGCGACCGCGGGTTGATCGAAGATGATGGCCGTGACGCCTGAAGCGAGTTTGGCGTCGTCGGCATGGCCGACGCGGACGCCGGCGATATCGGTCAAAAGATTTCGCATCGGCGCAGATGATCGCGGGCGCGCCGGGGCGTCAAGCCGATCACGCAGCGATCACATCGACGCAAAGCAGGTCGCCGGGCCTTGCATCAATGCGCGCCGGCGGTGCATCTAGCCGCATGATCTCAGATGTTTCCATTCCCGCCGCGCTGATCGCAGGCCTCGTCAGCTTCCTGTCGCCCTGCGTGCTGCCGCTCGTGCCGCCTTATCTGATCTATCTCACGGGTGCGACCGTGAGCGAGGTCGCCGAAGACGGCAACTCCACGGCCTCGCGCCGCGCCGTGATGCTGTCGGCCATCTGTTTCGTGCTCGGCTTCTCGACAGTGTTCGTCGCGCTCGGCGCCAGCGCCAGCCTGATCGGCGGGCTGGTCCGCGCTTATTCGGCCTATCTGTCGATCGCGGCCGGCATCATCATCATCGTCATGGGACTGCACTTTCTCGGGCTGACCCGGATCGGCCTGTTGATGCGCGAGGGCCGGCTCGGCATGGCCAGGCCGGTCGGGCTGTGGGGCGCCTATGCGATGGGTCTGGCGTTCGCGTTCGGATGGACGCCCTGCATCGGGCCGATCCTCGCGGCGATCCTGTCGGTCGCGGCGGCGGAGGCGACGGTCGTGAAGGGTGCGAGCCTGCTCGCGGTCTATTCGGCCGGGCTCGGCATTCCGTTTTTGCTGGCGGCGTTGATGGTCGAACGCTTCTCGGCGCTTTTCGCGCGGATGAAAAAGCATCTATTGCAGGTCGAGCGCGCGATGGGCGTGCTGATGATCCTGGTCGGGATCGGATTTCTAACCGGCGCGGTGTCCAGCGTCAGCATCTGGCTGCTGGAGACGTTTCCGGCGCTGCAGAACTTCGGCTGAGGTCGCTTGTTCGCAACGTAGGATGCCGTCGCACTCCGCCACCGGGTCTCGCCTTCGGCGAGCCCGATGACAGGCTCCGGCGGAGTGCCCCGTATTCCGCAACGCTGCGGTTAAATCACAAGTGTCGCGGCATACTGGTTCACCCGGTCAAGCCGGGTGATGACGGCCTCGTTGCTGATTTGATGCCGACGAATCACATCGCCTTGGCGTTGATTTCGGCGTAGTTGCCCTTGGCGTCCCATTTGTAGACGACGTAGTCGATCGCCTTGATGTCGCCCTTGGCATCGAACGCCATCTTGCCGAGCACCGTATCCCACTCGCCGGCCTTGATCGCGTCCATCACCTTTTTCGGATCAGTGGTGCCGGCTTTGGTCACGGCCTGGGTCCAGACCTGGAATGCCGCGTAGGTATAAAGCGTGTAGCCCTCGGGATCGATGCCCTTGGCTTTGAACTTCTCGACGATCGCCTTCGCCGTGGGTTTGTTGCGCGGGTCCGGTCCGAAGGTGAACAGCGTGCCTTCCGCGGCCGGACCGGTGATCGAGGCGAATTCCTTGTCATTCATCGCGTCGCCGGCCATCAGGACCGTCTTGAGGCCCTGATCGCGCATCTGGCGCAGGATGAGGCCGGCTTCCTGATGGTAGCCGCCGACATAGACCAGATCGATATTGTCGCGCTTCAGGCGCGAGACGATGGAATTGAAATCCTTGTCGCCCTTGTTGTAGCTTTCAAACAGCTTTTCGGTGAAGCCGGCTTTGTTCAGCGCCTTCTTGGTCTCGTCGGCGAGGCCTTTGCCATAGGTCGTCTTGTCGTTGAGAATCGCGACATTCTTGCCGGCGAAATTTTTGGCGATGTAGTCGGCCGCGATCAGACCCTGCTGGTCGTCACGGCCGCAGACGCGCGCCACGTTCCATAGCTTTCGCTCGGTGAAAAGCGGATTGGTCGAGGCGGGTGTAATCTGAAGCGTATTGCCGTCGGCATAGGCTTCCGAAGCCGGGATCGACGATGACGAACAGAAATGTCCAGCGACGAACGGAATTTTCTGGCCGGAAATCTTCTCCGCGATCGAGCGCGCCTGTTTTGGATCGCAGGCGTCGTCGCCGACGAACAGCGCGAGCTTCTTGCCCATTACGCCACCGGCGGCGTTAAGGTCCTCGACAGCCTGATCGGCCCCGTTCTTCATCTGGCGACCGAAAGCGGATTCACTGCCGGTCATCGGGCCGGCGACCGACACGGTGATGTCCTGCGCAAAACTCGCCGTCGAAAAGGCAAGCGACGCGCCGAAGGCCAGGCCGAGAAGTCTGTAGTGGGTCATGCGGTGATCCTCACGCTGGGAGCAATATGTTGGCCAGAGACTGGAAAGACGATTCAGCGGCATTGTCGGCTGATTTTCCGGGGAAGTCATCGGCAAAATTTCGCCCATCAAGCGCGTCACCCCGCCGCAGTTTGTTCCTCGCAGCATTGCACCAGCGGCAGCGTCATCGCCCGGCTTGACCGGGCGACGTCAGTGACTAGCGCGAGGTCTCGTCGTTCTGGATACTCGGCCGCGGAGTATGACGGCCGTGCGTGATGTGGCGCCGCGTCCCTATGTGTGCCGGCCGCCCTCAAGATACGCCGCGCGAATTTCGGGTCGCTTCAGCAATTCCGCGCCGGTGCCGGACAGCGTGATCAGCCCGTTGACCATGACATAGCCGCGATGGGCGAGGCGCAGCGCGTGATTGGCGTTCTGCTCGACGATCAGCACGGTGAGGCCATCTTGCTTGTTCAGCGCGCGGATGGCGTCGAAAATCTGCTTCGCGATCAAGGGCGCAAGGCCGAGCGACGGTTCGTCGAGCATCAAAAGACGCGGCCGCGACATCAATGCGCGGCCGATCGCCAGCATCTGCTGTTCGCCGCCCGAGAGCGTGCCGCCGCGCTGCGTCATGCGCTCCTTCAGGCGGGGGAATAGGGCCACGACCTTCTCAAGCGACGCCGCGCGATCGGCCGGCGTGCCTTCGGTGGCGTCCGCGCCCATCTGCAGGTTTTCCGCGACGCTCATGCGCGGGAATATCCGCCGACCCTCGGGCGACTGCGCGATCTTCAGGCGTGCGACGTGATGGGTCGGAATGGCGGTGATGTCTTGGCCGTCGTAAACGATCCGTCCGGCGCTGGCGCGCGGCTTGCCGAAGATCGTCATCATCAGCGTCGATTTGCCCGCCCCATTGGCTCCGATCAGCGTCACGATCTCGCCCGAGGCGATATCAAGATCGACGCCCTTCAAGGCTTCGATCTTGCCGTAAGAGGCGCGCAATCCCCGAATGGCGAGAAGGAGCGTGCTCATAAGCCGCCCTCGATCACCGCAACGGCTTCTTCTTCGTCTTCAGCTCCGAGATAGGCGGCGATCACCTTGGGATCGTCACGGATCGCCTGCGGTGTCGCGTCGGCGATCTTCACGCCGTAATCGAGCACGACGATATGGTCAGAGATTTCCATCACCACGGCCATGTCATGCTCGATCAACAGGATCGACGTGCCGTGGCGGTCGCGGATCGAGAGCAGCAATTCGCTCAAGCTGGCGCTTTCGCGCGCATTCAGACCGGCGGCGGGTTCGTCGAGGCACAGAAGCGCCGGCCGCGTACACATCGCGCGGGCGATCTCAAGTCGGCGCTGGTCGCCATACGGAAAATTGCCGGCGGCCTCGTCGGCGCGGTCGAGCAGCTTGACCTGATCGAGCCAGAAACGGGCGAGGTCGATCGCCTCCTTCTCGGCGTGGCGAAACGACGGCATGCCGATCAGGCCGAGAAACGTGTAGCCCGACGCCTTCATTAGCGTATTGTGCTGAGCGACCATCAGGTTTTCCAGCGCGGTCATGCCGGGAAACAGGCGGATGTTCTGGAACGTGCGCGCAACCTTACCGATTTTCGAGATACGAAAATCGTTCAGCTTTTGCAGCTCGAATTGCGCGCCGTCGTCATGCGCGAGTCGGATCGCGCCGGTGGTCGGCTTGTAGAAGCCCGTGATGCAATTGAAGACGGTCGTCTTGCCGGCGCCATTGGGACCGATCAAGGCGGTGATCTTGCGGCGTTGCGCGGCAAATGACAGATCGTTGACCGCGACGATGCCGCCAAAGCGCATCGTCAGATTCTCGACATTGAGGATATTGGCCAGATCCATCAGCGACCTTCTTTGACGAGGTCGGCCGAGATCGCGCGATTTTCTTTCAGAAACACGGTCGGCGCGCGATGGCCGATCAGCCCACGCGGCCGCCAGATCATCAACAGCACCATCGCTAGGCCGAACACGAGCATGCGGAATTCGTCGAGGCCGCGAAACAGCTCGAAGCCGCCGATCATCGTCAACGCGGCCAGCGCGACGCCGAGTTGCGAACCCATGCCGCCGAGCACGACGATGGCCAGCACCAGCGCGGATTCCTGGAACGTGAAGGATTCCGGGCTGATGAAGCCCTGACGTGTGGCAAAGAACGCTCCGGCGAGACCGCCGAACATCGCGCCGGTGGCGAAGGCCGTGAGCTTCGTCATCGTGGTGTTGATGCCGAGCGCACGGCAGGCGACTTCGTCTTCGCGCAAAGCCTCCCAGGCCCGGCCGATCGGCAGGCGACGCAGGCGGATCGTCACCCAGTTGGTCAGCAAAGCCAGCGCAAGGATCAGGTAGAATAACAAGACAATGCGATGCGTCGGCGAGAATTCGATGCCGAGCCGTGCGGCGAGCCCGTCATCGGCGGGCGTGAGCGGAATTCCGAACAGCGTCGGACGCGGAATCCCGCTGACGCCGTTCGGTCCACCGGTCAGACTTTGCCAGTTGATGATGATAAGGCGGATGATTTCGCCGAACGCCAAGGTCACGATGGCCAGATAATCGCCGCGCAACCGCAGGACCGGAAAGCCGAGCAAAACGCCGAAAAAGGCAGCAAAAATGCCGGCGAGCGGCAGGCAGATCCAGAACGACAGGCCGAAATTGGTTGCCAGCAGCGCGTAGGAATAGGCGCCGACCGCGTAGAACGCGACGTAGCCGAGGTCGAGCAGGCCGGCGAGGCCGACGACCACATTCAGGCCCCAGCCGAGCATCACATAGGTCAGCACGAGAATGCCGAGATCGAGGATGTATCGCTGGTCATAGAAGATGACAGGCACGAGGAATGTGAAAATCAGCAGGACCGGCGCGACCAGACGACCGGCGCGGGTGAGGACGTTTTGAGTGCGCGACGCGGCGGTGCGGCTGGTCTCGGCTGGTCCCCACCAATGCCGCAGCAATTCCAAGCCAATGGAGCCGGCGAACACGACGACGACCGTGAGTGCGAGATCGCCAAACCGGGTCGTATAGACCAGTTGTCCGGTCGGCCCGGCCTCGGTGCGCACACCGATCATCAGTGAGAATAGCACCAGGGCCACAAGTGCGCTGATCAGCGATTTCTTCAGGATGAAAGCGACGTCGATCCGGTGCGACGCAGCGGGCATATCGGGAAGGGCTGCGTCCACGCCGGATCCGATCAGACTTTTTCGACTTCGGGCCGACCGAGCAGGCCGGTCGGAAGGAAAATCAGGACCACGATGAGGATCGAAAACGCCGCGACATCCTTGTATTCGACCGAGAAATAGGCCGACCAGAGCGTCTCGATCAGACCGATCAGCAACCCGCCAAGCATCGCACCGGGCAGCGAACCGATGCCGCCGAGCACGGCGGCGGTGAAGGCCTTGATCCCGGCAACGAAGCCCATGAAAAAATCGACGAGGCCGTAATAGAGCAGATACATCATGCCCGCGACGGCAGCCAAGGCGGCGCCGATCACGAAAGTCATCGAGATGGTGCGATCAACATCGACGCCGAGCAGCGACGCCATCGTCTGGTCCTGCTCGCAGGCGCGCATGTCGCGGCCAAGACGGGTGCGCGAGACCAACCATGTGAAGATCGCCAGCAAGACGATGGTGGTGACGACGACCACGATCTGGATGTTCGACAGCCGCACCGCAAAGCCGTCCATGCCTTCATGCAGCGTATAGCCGCCGGTAATGATCGGCGGGACCGGTTTGACGCGCGCGCCCTGCGCGACCTGCGCGTAATTGGTTAGCACGAAGGACATGCCGATCGCCGACAGCATGGGCGCCAGCCGGAACGAATGCCGTAGCGGCCGGTAGGCGATCCGCTCGATGGTCCAGCCGTACAGCGCCGTGACCGCCATCGCCACCAGCAACACAAGAAGCAAGATGACCGGCACCATCGTCAGGCCGATCGAGACCAGAATGAGAAAGGTGATAAGGGCGATGAAGCCGCCGATCATGAAAATATCGCCATGGGCGAAATTGATCATGCCGACGATCCCGTAGACCATCGTGTAGCCGATCGCGATCAGGCCATAGATCGAGCCGAGCACGAGGCCGTTGATCAGTTGCTGGGCGAAATAGTCCATGCGCTGCCGTGGTTAAGCGTCCGTCACTTTTCAGTAACAGCGGCCGTGGAGACCGGCAACTGGCGCGGCTGCGACCTTTTCGGGCTGTACACGGAATTGCTTGTGTCGTGTGCACCAGTTCCGCTGCGATGATGAGATCGCGGATCGTTCACGAAATGATCACGGCGGAACCGAAACCACCAATATGGTTGGCATCGATTCGGTGCGTTCAGCAAAGGAGACACGAAGATGTCGAACCAGAGCCACCCCAATCAAGGCGGTCAACATCTGTCCGGCCAGAAACCGGGCCAGCAGGGAAGCGGCGCGAAACCGGTCAGCAGCAGCAAGATCCGAACAGGGAATGCCATCAAGGCCAGAGCAGCGGCAAGTAAATCGACTTGATCGGAAATTTCCATAGAAGCTGCAGGAACCCGCCGAAAGGCGGGATTTTTGCTGCGCTGGCGGCAATCCGGCGTTCGTTAATGGCCGTTAAGGTTAAGAAAGGGTTTAAATTGCTCGTCGCTTTGTCTCGGCGTTAGCTCGCACCACGGCCATCGCGGGACTCGCGGGGCGTGAAGTGGGCGTTGGCGGCGATGAAAACGGATTGGCGGATCAGCACGTTCAATGGCGTCTTGCTGGCGACCTATTTCATTCCTGCCTGGACGATCGTCGCCTTCAAAATCATGATTTCACCCGTGCACGGGCTCTATGACCGGCCTAATATCGCGGTCGCGATTTTCATCAGCGACTATCTCCATCTGGCGTCTGTGAGCACGGTTCGCATGGCGTGGTTGCTGGCCCTCGGCAAGATGACGGTGGTGGCATTCCTTGCTGTTTTCGTGTTTTTCACGACGCGAGAATCAATTCGCAAGACCGGCGGCTGCGACGAGGCATTGGCGATGGCGTTGGCGATCGGAGGGCTGATCAGCTTCGTCAGCATGGTGATGGCGTCGCAGGTCGGTGAATTCGCCGCGATGCGGCTGCACGCGGCCGAATTGCTGCTGATGCTTGGCGCGATCGTTCTGATGACGATCGATTCACCGCTATTCCGAAGCGTATCGCCTGTGAAGGCGGATGAGGCGCAAGATGCATATCCCGCAGCCGATTACTCGGCGAGCAATCCAAGCTCCTGAACGATCGCGCCAGCTTCCTTGACCGCGTGATTGGCCGCCGGCACGCCGCAATAGATCGCCTGCTGCAGCAAAATTTCCTTGATGTCGTCGGACGTGAAGCCGCCTTCGGTCAGTGCCGCGCGGACGTGGAGCCTGAACTCGTCCCATTGGCCGAGCGCGACCATGGTGCCGATCACCAGCACGCGACGGGTGCGCTCGTCGAAATGCGGGCGGGTCCAGATTTCGCCCCAGGCATGACGCGTGATCAGATCGACGAACTCGCCGTTAAAGGCGTTTTTGTTTGCCATCGATTTATCGACCCAGGCATGGCCGAGCACTTTTCGGCGCGCCTTCATGCCGACGTCGCGCCATTGATCGTCGTTCATGGATTATCCTTTCAAAAAGCCCATTACGGCGTCCGTGAAGCCTGCGGATTGTTCGACATTCGAGATATGTGCCGCATCCAGCACGGTCATGGTTGCGCCCGGAATGCCGTCGCGGATGAGTTCGCCGGCTTCAACAGGTGTGGCCTTATCGTGGCGGCCGGCGATCACCAGCGTCGGGCTGGAAATCTCCGGCAAAAGCGCACGCTGGTCGAGCGTGCTCAGCGCCTGGCAGCAAGCGAGGTAGCCTTTGACGGGCGAGGCGAGCAACATGGCCTTCATGCGCGCCGTGGCGTCCGGTTCACGCGCGCGAAAATCCTCGGTCAGCCATCCCGCGATCACGGCATCCGCGACGGCGGCGAGTCCGCCATCGGTCACAGCCTTGATGCGGTTGTGCCAGTTGCTGGGATCCGCGTAATGGCACGCGGTGTTGGACAGCACGATGCGGTCGAAGCGCTCGGGCCTGTTCGCGCCGAGCCATTGCCCGACCATGCCGCCCATCGACAGCCCGCACCAATGCGTGCGCCGGATGCCGAGCGCGTCGAGAATCGCCATCACGTCGCCGCCGAAACGCTCCATCGAATAGGGACCATCGGGCGCCTCGGATTGGCCGTGGCCGCGGCGGTCATAGCGGATCACGCGAAAGTTTGTCGTGAAAGCCGCCATTTGCGGCTCCCACATGTCAAGCGTGCAGCCGAGCGAATTCGACAGCATCAGTGCCGGCGCGTCGTCGCGGCCGTCAATGCGGACGTTGAGTTTGCAGCCGTCGTCTGCGAGAACTTTTTGCATCGTTGATCTCCGAAGTTCGTCATTCCGGGATGAACTCCTGACGGCGTCAGCCGGATGGAGTTCAGGCCCGGAATCCATACTCTTTGTAGGGGTTATGGATTCCGGGCTCGCACGTCCTTCGCCAAAATTGACTGGCGTCAATTCCGGCTCGAACACGCGCCCCGGAATGACGGTGCTGCTTTTTTGGTGTATTGTCATGTTTCGATCGACGCCAATAGTCGGTCGATCAGTTGCTGCGATGCGCCCTGATAGGCCAGCGGATCGAACAAACTTTCCAGTTCGTTCGCGTCGAAATGTCTGATGATGTGTGGATCGGCCGACAGCACGTCGCGCAGGTGCGCCTTCTCGGCGATCGCCTTCTTGCTGGCGGTTTCGATCAGATGATGTGCCTCAGCTTTCCCGATTTTGTCGGCGAGCGCCATCGTCACGGCCTCGGCCATGATCAGCCCGCGCGTGGTCTCAAGATTTTCGCGCATCCTGTCGGCGTCGACGTCGAGCCCTTCGGCGAGATCGACAATGGCGGCAAGCGCGCCTGACGTGACAAGCAAAAGCGTTGGCAGCGTCGGCCATTCGGCGTGCCACGGCCCCGCGCTGCGTTCGTGTTCCTGAACTTGCGCGCTAAAGATCGTCGCAGCAAGTTGTGGGGCCATAGATGCGGCCGCGAGCGCCGACGCACAGGCGACCGGATTGCGCTTGTGCGGCATCGTCGAGGAACCGCCGCGCCCTGCATTGGCGGGCTCGAACGCTTCGCCCACATCGGTTTGCATGAGCAACGAGACATCACGCGCGATCTTGCCGCAGGTGCCGGTGAGGATCGCCAGCACGGCGGCGACATCGGCGATGCGGTCGCGATGGGTGTGCCACGGCGCATCGGGGAGCGGCAAATGCAGAATGTCGGCAAGTCGTTCGGAGACCATCAACCCGGCATCGCCGAGCGCCGCGAGCGTGCCGGCCGCGCCGCCGAATTGAAGCGCCAGCGCCTCGCCCTTCACGCGCAACAGTCGCCCCCGCGAGCGATGCAGCGCGGCGGCATATTCCGCCAGCTTCAGACCGAACGGCATCGGCAGCGCATGCTGCAACCATGTCCGCGCAACCGTGGGCGTATGGCGATGCGCGCGCGCCAGCGAGGCAAAACCGGCAACAGCACGGTCGCAATCGGCGAGCAATGCGTCGATCGCGGCAGATAACGTCAGCATCGTCGCGCTGTCGATGATGTCCTGGCTGGTGGCACCCCAATGCACATAGCGCGCGGCGTCCGGATCTGCCTTCGCGACCTCGTCCGTCAACGCCTTGACCAGAGGAATCGCCAGATTTCCGGCGCGCGTCGCAGCCTCGGCAAGATCAGAAATATTATATTTTGATGCGTTGCACGCCTCGGCGATCGGGCCGGCCGCTGGGCGGGGGATCACGCCATTGTCGGCCTCGGCCTGCGCCAGTGCGGCTTCGACATCCAGCATGAATTGCAGATACGCCGCGTCGTCGCATAAAGCGCGCATCGCGGCGCTCGACAGCATCGGTGCGTAAAAAGGGGAGAGGGCGGTGCTCATGATTCAGCGGACCGTAGCCAAAACAACCGCATGACGCCAATCCCAAGCGACAGTCCAAGTCGCGCTGCATTGCAAAAACGTCCTCCTAAGGGATGCTTTTGCAATCGCGCGCACTGTGCATTATTTGGACTATTCAAAGAGGCCGCCGTTCGGGGGCCGTTGTCTCAGGAGATCATTTCATGGCCATGACAATGAGCGGCGAAGTTCAGCTTGCCGCGCCACGCGAAGACGTCTGGGCCAAGCTCAACGATCCCGCCGTGCTGAAGACCTGCATCCCCGGTTGCGAAGAACTGGAGGCGACCGAGGATGGCGGGTTTCGGGCCGTCGCCAAGATGAAGGTCGGCCCGGTGTCGGCGCGCTTCAAGGGCAAGGTGATGTTGAGCGATCTCGATCCCCCGAACGGTTACAAGATTTCTGGCGAAGGCGAGGGCGGGGTGGCCGGATTCGCCAAAGGCGGCGCGGTGGTCGGCCTCGCCGAAAAGGATGGCGGTACGCTGTTGACATATAATGTCGAGGCGCAGATCGGCGGCAAGCTGGCCCAACTCGGACAGCGCCTGATTAACGGGTCCGCCAAGAAGCTCGCCGACGAGTTCTTCTCGAATTTCGCCAAGGCCTTTCAGGGCTGACGTTACCGGGTTGCAACGAGTCATCCTCGCATTCGCGGGGGCGGCTCGCGGTTAGGTCTGCGCCAGCCGAGGTTGCTCATTGTGCTGCGCGACCATATTATGCGTTTGGAATGATTTTAAATAACTGTGCGCCACGCAATGGCGGCGCAGGGAAGAGAGTGCTTATGGCCAAAGTCTCCATGATCGTGAACGGCACGCCTGCGGCGGCCAATATCGACCCGCGCACGCTGCTGGTGCAATTCCTCCGTGAAAATCTGCGCCTCACAGGCACGCATGTTGGCTGCGACACGTCGCAATGCGGTGCCTGCGTCGTCCATCTCGATGGCAAGGCCGTAAAGGCCTGCACCACGCTGGCCGTGATGGCGGACGGCCACGAGGTGACGACGATCGAAGGGCTGGCCGCTGACGGCGCGCCGCTGCATCCGATGCAGGAAGCGTTTCGCGAGCATCACGGCCTGCAATGCGGCTTCTGCACGCCGGGTATGATCATGACCGCGGTCGATCTTGTAAATCGCAAGGGCCATGACCTGAGCGACCACACGATTCGGGAAGAACTCGAAGGCAATCTGTGCCGCTGCACCGGCTATCAGAACATCGTGGTCTCGATCGCCGCCGGCGCCAAGGCTATGGCCAGTTAAGCGACGACATCAGACATCGCCTAAAGTCGCGCGCCAGAGGAAACTCCATGTACGAATTCAAGTATCATCGCCCCGGCACGGTCCGGCAGGCCGCCAATCTCCTCGCCAAGAACGAGGACGCCAAGCTGATCGCCGGCGGTCATACGCTGGTGCCTGTGATGAAGCAGCGCCTTGCCGCGCCGCCGCATATCATCGACCTGTCCCACATCGAAGGCCTCGATGGCATCGAGGTCAAGGGCCGCAATCTGATCATTGGTGCGTTGGCGAAGCATGCCGATGTCGCAACATCGGCGGTGGTTCGTGAGGCGATACCTGCGCTGGCTGAGATGGCCGCGCTGATCGGCGACCCTGCCGTGCGGCATAAAGGCACGATCGGCGGCTCGCTCGCCAACAATGATCCGACTGCCGATTATCCGGCGGCGTGTCTCGCGCTCGGCGCCACGATCGTCACGACCAAGCGCAAGCTGAAGCCGGAAGAATTCCTCCAGGGCCTGTTCACGACGGCGCTGGAGGCCGACGAAATCATCACAAAAGTCTCGTTCCCGATTCCGAAGAAGGCGGCCTATCAGAAATTCCGCAATCAGGCCTCGCGCTATGCGCTGGTCGGCGTGTTCGTCGCAAGGTTGCCGTCCGGCGTGCGCGTCACCGTGACAGGTGCGGGCGGCGACGGGGTGTTTCGTGTGACGGCGTTTGAGGACGCATTGCAGAAGCGCTTCTCGCCGAAGGCGATCGACGGCATCGAGGTGTCCGCAGATGGCCTCAACAGCGACTTGCACGGCAGCGCGGATTATCGCGCCCATCTGATCGGCGTGCTGGCGAAACGCGCCGTCGACGCTGCGAACGCCCGCGCGTGAGCATTCCCGCCAAGGTGCCGTCATCGGTCGACGAGACGCTGACGCTGCTGACCTCGCGCGGCTATCTGGCCGAGCGCTCGCTGGCGACGGTTCTGTTTTTGTCGCTGCGGATGGGCCGGCCGCTGTTTCTCGAGGGCGAGGCCGGCGTCGGCAAGACCGAGATTGCAAAAGTGCTGTCGGCCGCCTTGGGACGCAAACTGATCCGGCTGCAATGCTATGAAGGCCTCGACGTCTCCTCAGCCGTCTATGAGTGGAACAGCGCGTCGCAGATGATCGCCATTCGCCTTGCGGAAGCGGCGGGCGATACCGATCGCGAGACGCTGGTCAGCGACATCTTCGCCGAGCGCTATCTGATCAAGCGGCCGCTGTTGCAGGCGTTGGAGCCGGATGCCGGCGGCGCGCCGGTGTTGCTGATCGACGAACTCGACCGCGCCGACGAGGCGTTTGAGGCTTATCTGCTGGAAATTCTCAGTGACTTCCAGGTGACGATCCCGGAATTGGGCACAGTGAAAGCGCCGTCGCCGCCGATCGTGATCGTGACCTCGAACCGCACCCGCGAGATTCACGACGCCCTGAAACGGCGCTGCCTGTATCACTGGGTCGATTATCCGTCCGCCGAGCGCGAACTCGCGATCATCAAGTCGCGCGTGCCGGGTATTTCCGCGAAGCTGTCGCAACAGGTCGTGAAATTCGTGCAAGCCCTGCGCGATCAGGACTTCTACAAATCGCCCGGCGTGGCCGAAACGCTCGACTGGGCGACCGCGCTGACCGAACTCGATGCCCGTGCGCTGACCCCGCAAGTGGTCGGCGACACGCTTGGCGCGTTGTTGAAATATCAGGACGACATCGCCCGGATGCAGGGCGACGCGCTGCAAAAGGTGCTGAAAGAGGCGACGGCGGAGTAGGGTTTTGTCATTCCGGGGCGCGGTCGGCTCTCGCCGAACGCGAACCCGGAATCTGGTCGAGATGAACATGATGAGATTCCGGGTTCGCTCGCAGCTACCGCTGCTCTTGCCCCGGAATGACGAGTTTGATTTATGACCGACATCGATCACCTCAACCCGCCCACGGGCATGATGGCCGACAATGTGATCGGCTTCGCCCGCGCATTGCGCGCCGCAGGCCTGCCGGTCGGGCCGGGCGCAGTGATCGATGCGATGGCGGCTTTGCAGGCCATCGAGATCGGCCGGCGCGGCGACGTCTTTGCGACGTTGCAAGCAGTGTTCGTCAAGCGCCGCGAACATGCGCTGATTTTCGCGCAGGCGTTCGATCTGTTCTTTCGCGCGGCCGAGGACTGGAAGCACATGCTGGATTCCGTGCCGCTGCCGGACCACGCCAAGAAGAAGCCGCCGCCGGCCTCGCGCCGCGTGCAGGAGGCCATGGCTCAGCCGCAGATCTCCGAAGCGCCTCTACGGGAGGAGCAGCAGGAGATCCGTCTCGCGGTCTCGGACCGCGAAATCCTGCAGAAAAAGGATTTTGCACAGATGAGCGCGGCGGAGATCGCCGACGTCACCCGCGCCATCGCCAATATGCGGCTGCCGCAGGCCGAATTGCGCACGCGACGGGTTCAGCCGGATGCTCGCGGGCTCAAACTCGATCTGCGCCGCACATTGCGAGGAAGCCTGCGCACCGGCGGCGAAATTATCGATGTCAGGCGGCTCGGGCCCATCGTCAGGCCTGCGCCGATCGTGGCGTTGCTCGATATTTCGGGGTCGATGAGCGAATATACCCGACTGTTTCTGCATTTCCTTCACGCCATCACCGACGCGCGCAAACGTGTGTCGGTGTTCCTGTTCGGTACGCGCCTGACCAATGTGACACGGGCGTTGCGCGCGCGCGACCCGGACGAGGCGCTGGCGAGCTGCACGGCGAGCGTCGAGGATTGGGCCGGCGGGACGCGCATCTCGGCATCGCTGCACGCATTCAACAAGCTGTGGGGACGTCGCGTGCTCGGCCAGGGCGCGATCGTGCTGCTGATCTCCGATGGGCTTGAGCGCGAGGCCGATGACAAACTGGCATTCGAGATAGACCGCCTGCATCGCTCGTGTCGACGGCTGATCTGGCTCAACCCGCTGCTGCGCTATGGCGGGTTCGAGGCCAAGGCGCAGGGCATCAAAATGATGCTGCCGCATGTTGACGAATTCCGCCCGGTACATAATTTGAGTTCCATGGATGCGCTGATCGATGCGCTATCATCCGCGCCGCCTCCCGTGCAGCGCGGCATTGTTCGTCCCGCTGCCTGAAACCCGGAATCGAGACCGCCATGCTCAATCGCGACGAGGATATTCTGAAAGCCGCCGAGAACTGGCAGGCCGCCGGCCGCGGCGTCGCGCTGGCCACCGTGGTCGAGACCTGGGGCTCCGCGCCGCGCCCGGCCGGCTCCAGCCTCGTGATCAATGACGACGGCACGTTTTTGGGCTCGGTCTCCGGTGGTTGCGTCGAAGGTGCCGTCGTCACCGAGGCGCTCGACGTGATCGCCTCGGGCGCACCGAGGATGCTCGAATTCGGCGTGGCCGACGAGACGGCGTGGAATGTCGGTCTGTCGTGCGGCGGCACCATCCGCGTCTATGTTGAGAAGATCGGCGAGCAGGTGGCTTCGTGAAGTTGCAGACGCTGGCATTGTTGAATGCCGAACGTGCCGCGCGGCGCGCCGTGATCGTCGTCACCGATGTCGCATCCGGCGAACAACGGCTCGTCAAGGCCGCCGACATTCCCAACGACCAGTTGCGCGCCGAACTCGCCAAGCAATTGCGTATGGGCAAGAGCGCGATGATCGAGGTGGCCGGCGACAAGCTGTTTCTCAATGTCCACGCGCCGACAGCGCGGCTCGTCATCATCGGCGCGGTGCATATCAGCCAGGCGCTGGCGCCGATGGCGCGGGCGCTGGATTACGACGTGACGGTGATCGATCCGCGGACGGCGTTTGCGAGCCCCGAGCGTTTCCCCGACGTACCGCTGATTGCCGAGTGGCCTGAGATTGCGCTGCCGCCGCTCAATGTCGATGCCTATACGGCGTTCGTCGCGGTCACTCATGATCCGAAGATTGACGATCCAGGCCTTCTGCATGCGTTTCAGCGAGACTGTTTTTACATCGGCGCGCTCGGCTCGCGGAAGACGCATGCGCGACGCTGCGACCGTTTGAAAGAACAGGGAGCGACCGATGGCGATATCGCGAAGATCCGCGCGCCGATCGGGTTGAATATCGGCGCGGTGTCGCCGTCGGAAATTGCCGTGTCGATAATGGCCGAGATTACCGCGACGCTGCGTATGCCGAAAGATGTTGCGGCATGAAGTTCGGTCCGGCCGCGCCTGTCGACGCTCTCGGCGGCGTCACCGTTCACACTTTGCGGCAGGGCGCACTGGTGCTGAAGAAAGGCACCACGATTGGAGCGTCCGAAGTGGCGGCGCTGACGCGCGCGGGCGTCAAGGAGATCGTCGTCGTGCGCCTTGAAGACGGTGACGTGTCGGAAGACGTCGCCGCCGCCAGCATCGCGCAGGCCGTCGCCGGGGACGGGGTCAGCGTCGAGCGCGCCTTTACCGGTCGCGCCAATCTGTTCGCCGCAGGCCCCGGCGTGCTGGTCGTCGATCGCACCATCGTCGATCGTATCAATCGCGTCGATGAAGCCATGACCTTTGCGACGCTGAATGCCTTCAAGCCGGTTGTCGAAGGCGAGATGATCGCGACCGTGAAATTGATTCCGTTCGGCGTCAAAGCCAAGCTGCGCGACGCGGCGGTGGCCGCCGCAAGCAAGGATGCGCTGCGGATCGCGCCTTACACGATATCGAAGGTCGGCGTGGTGTCGACGCTGCTGCCGGGGCTGTCGCCGAAGGTGATCGACAAGACGTTGCGTGTGACCGAAGAACGACTTGCGCCGACGGGCGCCACAATCATTGCCGAGCGCCGCGTCGATCACGATGAGAGTGCGCTGGCCAAGGCGATCAAGGAATTGCTGACGCTCGGCGCCGAACTTGTGATCGTGTTCGGCGCCTCCGCCATTGCCGATCGTCGCGACGTGATCCCGGCGGCGATCGAGCACACCGGCGGCGCGATCACGCATTTCGGCATGCCGGTCGATCCTGGCAACCTGCTGCTGATCGGCGACATCGAGGGCGTGCCGGTGTTGGGCGCACCGGGCTGCGCGCGCTCGCCGGTCGAGAACGGTTTCGACTGGGTGCTGATGCGCCTTCTTGCGGGCATTCCCGTCACCCGCGACGATCTCACTGCGATGGGGGTCGGCGGCCTGCTGATGGAAATCGTGACCCGGCCGCAACCGCGCATTCCCGTCGCCGATACGGCGAACGATGTCGCGGCGGTCATTCTGGCGGCTGGTCGCGCGACGCGGATGGGCGGCCCGAACAAACTGCTCGCTGAACTCAACGGCAAGGCGCTGGTGCGGATCGTCGCCGAACAGGCGCTGGCCTCGCAAGCGTCGTCTGTGACGGTCGTGACCGGGCATCAGGCGCGCGAGGTCGAGGCTGCGTTGCGCGGGCTCAATGTCACTTTCGTGCACAATCCGGATTTCGCCGACGGCCTCGCGACGTCAGTGAAAGCGGGCATTGCAAAATTGCCGGTCGCGGCATCGGGCGCGCTGGTCTGTCTCGGCGACATGCCGCTGATCGATACCAAACTGCTGGATCGCCTGATTGCAGCGTTCGCGCCGGATCGCGGCGCTCTCATCACCGTGCCGGTCAATGACGGTCGGCGCGGCAATCCGGTGTTGTGGTCGCGGCGATTTTTTCAGGAGTTGATGACCCTCGACGGCGACATCGGCGCGCGGCACCTGATCGCCAAACATGCCGAGGCCGTCACTGAGGTGCCGGTCGAGGGGCAAGGCGCGTTTCTCGACATCGACACGCCGCAGGCTTTGGCCGCCGCGCGTCGCGGTCAAACTCGGAGCGGCGGAAACTCGGTATTCACCACTTCAAGGTAAACTCCTCTGCATTGACCTCGGGGGAGGGGCTTATGTCGATTTTCAACACTGCGCATATGGGCGCGGCTTTTGTTTGTTTCGGTCTGTTGCTGTCCGCCACATCGCAAGTGCCTGCCGCCGGCGCTTTCGCCGTCGGCAAATGCGGCGCTTACGGCCAGGCGTTCGATTACAAGGGCGAGGACGCCGCCCGTGCTGCGGCTCAGAAGCAGTGCAAGGGTCCCTGCCAAACCGTCATCATGAAGCGCGCCTGCGCGGCTTTGTCGGTGGACATGAAAAATCCCTGCGGCCCGCATGGCTATGCGGTGGCGCCGAAGATTTCTGCGTCGCTCAATGAAGCGACTCGGAAGTGCTACGACTTCGGCGGCAAGGAATGCGTGATCCGTGCCTGGGCTTGCGACGCGAAGGGGTGAGGCCTGACCTTTTCAAGTAGAATCTGTCGTCGCAACGCGTCAAGAGAGGGGCCGCAGAATAAAGCGTCCTCGCAAAGAGCCGGGAATTGCTACGGCATGATCGTGATCGGATCGATCTCGCGGAGCGTGACGCCGAGGCGACCGTATGCGCCACTGCGGCCGAAGCTGTCGAACCCGTAACCAGCCGCGGCGGAGAATTCGTAAGGCCCGTAGCGCAGGCCGGTGACATGCGCGCCGACGCGATACTGCTCGCCGAAAATGTCGGTATTCGCCGAGACTTCCGGGCCCGTCCAGACATCCAGAATTCGCATGCCGCTGGCGAGACGGCCATAAAACGACGCTTCGATGGTCGTCATCGACAGATTCGCTGAGATCATCGCGTCGTCGATCGGCTGCCACCAGATGTCGGCCGACAGGCGCATGCCGACTTGCGGCTGCAAGCGCGTCGCTTTCGTGATCGGCAGATAAACGCGCGCAAGCGCCTCGAAGCCTGCATAGGCACTCAATTCAAAACCGCTGCGGTTGATCCTATAGCCGGTCATTGCGGCGGTACGCATCGATTCGCTGATGAAGGTTCGCTTCGGTGCACGAAAACTGTCGATGCCATCGGCGGCGAATAGCCTGAAAAGCAAGCCGTCGGTGCCAGACAATGGCGACCAGACCGCGCCGGCATAGCCGCCGGAACTGAAACGCTGCACGTCGAAGCCTGCGAAATACAGGACTTGCTGCGGACGGTAGGTGCCGATGAACCAATCCAGCGGCGCCGAGCGTTTGCGGATATCGTCGACTGCGTCCGGATCGACGGCGGACCACAAATCGCTCCAGGCGATCTCGGCTTGCGCACATGCGTTGCCGGCCAGCCAAGCGCCGACCGCGCACAGCACACCCATGACATGACGCCACCGACCCCGCACGCTCGCCGCCCCACGCACCGAAACTCAACGAGAGGTAGTATTAAGCGATCAAGTGTCGTTGGCGTCCAGAGGCGGGTCGAGAACGAGGCGAGAACGATCGCAAATAAAGATGGCGGCGGGTCAGAGCTTGCCGATCAGCGCCATTGCGCCGGCGGGGGCATTCACCTTGCCCTCATGGATCAGATAGCAGAACACATCGCGCGGCTGGGCCTTGGCGGGCTTGGCGCCGTAGGTCGCAAGATCGTCCGGCGCGTCGCCTTTGGCCCAGAGCGCAAGGCGTTTGGCCCAGGCCTCCAGCACTTTAGGCGGGTAGCACGTTGTCACATCATCGCGGCCGGTTTGCAGCCGAGCATAGACGAAATCCGCCGTCACATCGGCAATCGCGGGGTAGGTCGCGTGTTCGGCATAGACCACGGCGACATTGTGCTTGCGCAGAAGCGCGATGAAATCCGGGATGCAGAAACTGTCATGTCGAACCTCGACGACATGGCGCAGCGTCTGGCCGTCCAGCTTGCGTGGCAGCAGATCGAGGAACGCGCCGAAATCAACGGCGTCGAATGTTTTGGTCGGAGCGAACTGCCACAGCACCGGGCCGAGCCTGTCGCCCATTTCCAGCACGCCGGATTTGTAGAAGCGCTCGATCGACTCGCCGGCCTCGGCGAGGATCTTGCGATTGGTCGCGAAGCGCGGGCCCTTGACCGAGAATACGAAGCCGTCCGGCACCTCGGCCGCCCATTTGCGAAAACTCTCGGGCTTCTGCGAGCCGTAATACGTGCCGTTGATTTCGATCGCGGTCAGCTTGCTGGCAGCATAAGATAGCTCCTTGGCGTGCGTCAGCTTCTCAGGATAGAACACGCCGCGCCACGGCGCAAAGGTCCAGCCGCCGATTCCGACCCTGATCTGGCCCTGTTTCGCTGGCGTTTTTGGCATTATCAATGTCCCCTTGCGGAATGGTGCGCGTTCTATTATTTTCCCGACAACGGCGACGTTGTTGCTCGAAAGAGCACCGGCGCTGGAACGGCCTCAGAATAAGACGGTTGCATCGGATGTACATGCGCCAGATTGTTCGGGGCCGTAGGCATGTCTGGGCCTGATTTCAAACGACTTCCGCTCGTTTTCCACCCGATCCCATATCGTGCTTTGGCTTGGCATGGTCGCCTGTGGCGGATATAGCCTGCCGCCATGACCGATGCCACCATCATGCCGTCGCAAGCGCGTCCAGCCGTGAAAGCGCCGTTGCAGCTTTCGGTCATTGTGCCGACTTTCAACGAGCGCGATAATGTCGTGACGCTGTTTCGGCGCATCGACGCAGCGTTGCCGGGCGTGACCTGGGAAGCCATCTTCGTTGACGACAATTCTCCCGACGGCACCTGGGATGTGGTGCGGCAATTGTCGCGTGACGATCCGCGCGCACGTTGCGTTCGCCGCATCGGCCGTCGCGGCCTGTCCGGCGCGTGCATCGAGGGCATCCTCGCGTCGAGCGCGCCCTGCGTCGCGGTGATCGACGCCGATTTGCAGCACGACGAGACGCAGCTCGGCAAGATGCTCGGTCTGATCGAGCGCGACGACGCCGAACTTGTGGTCGGCAGCCGCTACATCGAAGGCGGCAGCGCTGACAGTTTCAATCGCCAGCGCGCCGGCGCCAGCCAGTTCGCGACCGCGTTGGCCAAACGGGCGCTCGGCGTCAAGATTGCCGATCCGATGAGCGGCTTTTTCATGATCCGACGCGACACGTTCGAGCAATTGGCGCCGCAACTCTCGATCCAGGGTTTCAAGATTTTGCTCGATGTCGTCGCCACGGCGCGCGGCAAACTCCGCACGATCGAAGTTCCCTACACCTTCGGCGCGCGGCTGCACGGCGAAAGCAAGCTCGACTCGATGGTGGCGCTGGATTTTCTCGGGCTCGTATTGGCCAAGCTGACCAACGACACCGTGTCGCTGCGCTTCTTGTTGTTCGCCATGGTCGGCTCGATCGGGCTGATCGTGCACCTGATTGCGCTTTATGTTTCGCTCGAAGGTTTCAATGCGCCCTTCGCGGAATCGCAGGCCGTCGGCGCATTGACGGCGATGACGAGCAATTTCCTGCTGAACAACTTCCTCACCTATCGTGACCAACGCCTCAAGGGTTTCGGCATCGTGCGTGGGTTGCTTCTGTTTTATCTTGTCTGCGGCGTCGGGCTGATGGCCAATGTCGGCGTGGCGTTCTCGGTGTACGATCAGGAGCCGATCTGGTGGCTGGCAGGAGCGGCAGGGGCGTTGATGGGCGTCGTGTGGAATTACGCGATGTCGGGCCTGTTCGTCTGGCGCAAGCGCTGATCCAGGCATGATGTCGGTCGAGGCGCGGTTGGTGCCCAACACCGTGCTGACCGTTCTCGGGCTCGTCGCGTTGCGGCTCGCGGCGGCGGCGTTCACGCCGCTGACGTTCGACGAAGCCTATTACTGGATGTGGTCGCGGCATCTCGCCGGCGGTTATTACGATCACGCGCCGGCGGTGGCGTGGGTAATCCGCGCCGGCACCATGCTCGCGGGCGATACCGAATTCGGCGTGCGCGTCGTATCGATCCTGCTGGCGCTGCCGATGAGTTGGGCGGTGTATCGCGCCGCCGAATTGCTGTTCGGCGGGCGTCGCATTGGCGCCACCGCCGCGATCCTTCTGAACGTCACGATGATCGTCGCAGTCGGCACGCTGATCGTAACGCCGGACGCGCCACTGATGGTCGCATCAAGTTTCGTGCTGCTGGCGCTGGCCAAAGTTGCGGCATCTGGGCGCGGTGTCTGGTGGCTCGGCGTCGGCGTTGCGGTTGGCCTCGCGCTGTTGTCTAAATACACGGCACTGCTGTTCGGGCCGGCGATCCTGATATGGCTCGTGATCGTGCCACGCCTACGCCGCTGGCTGATCTCGCCTTGGCCGTATCTCGGCGGCGTCGTTGCGTTCGCGGTGTTCGCGCCGGTGATCCTGTGGAATGCCGATCACGACTGGGTCTCGTTCATCAAGCAGCTTGGTCGTGCACGCATCGAGAGCTTCCGCGCGAGCTATCTCCTTGAACTGATCCCGACCCAGGTTGCTTTCGCGACGCCGTTTGTCTTCGGGCTCGGCGCGATGGGCCTCTATGCATTGACCAGGCGTGACACCGGCGCGCTGACGTCGCGGGCGCTGATCCAGTCGATGATATGGACCCCAGTGACCTATTTCGCATGGCATGCGCTACACGCGCGCGTCGAGGCCAATTGGCTAAGCCCGCTTTACCCGGCCTTCACGATCGCGGCCGCCGTGGCGGCCAACCGCACGCAATGGGCCGCGCGCGAGCAGCGAAGCGTGCGGGTCTCGTTGCGCTGGGCAGGGCCGGTCGGGGTATTGATGTTCACAGCGTTGATCGTGCAGGCCAACACCGGATGGCTGACAGGCTATCGCCGCGACGCCACGGTGCGCAGCGTCGGTGTCGGCTGGCGCGAGGCCGCGCGCGAGATCGAGGCGATCCGCCAGCGTAACACCGCGGTCTGCGTGCTGGCGTCGGACTACGGCACTACGTCGTGGCTCGCCTTCCATTTGCCACCGGGCACCTGCGTCGCGCAGCGCGGCGAACGCTATCGCTGGAGTTTCATGGCTGAGCCGGTGCTGCCGGCCGGGCCGTTGCTGTATGTCGATGAGGCGAAGCCGGAGGTCGAGGCCCAACTGCGCGCGGCGTTTGCCAATGTGCAAAGCGTCGGACGGATCGAGCGCAAGCGCGGCCCGCTGCTGATCGAGACGCTCGAAATTCTTTTGCTCGATGGCGCGACAGACAAGGTGTTCGACACGACGCCCGCGCCCGAGTTGGCGCGGTAAATCGACGCGCGAGCTACCGCGCCGGAATGAAGGTCGGGCCGACCGAGCGGATCGGCTTGTTGGCGGAGGAGGCGGCCGCGGCATCCGATGCCGCCGCGGCCGGATCGATCGCCGGCGGTGCAGGTGTCGCCGCGGTCGGCGTGGGTTGCGGCTGGGTCGCACTTTTCTTCGGCGCGGCCGCGCCCTTGGTGGCCGGCGGCAGCGACATGCGCTTGGCTCTCTCTTCTGTCACGATGATGTCGCCCTGTTCGACCGACGCCTTGTCGTCGATCGTCTTCAACGCTTCGGCCCAGCTTTGCCCCGCCGCCTTGCACGAGCAGGACGGGTTGAACTCGGTGCGATACTTGAAGGCATTCGGCGACGACGAATATGGCTGGCCGGAGATCGACACCGCCTGATTCATGTCCTCGCCGGGATTGCGATAGCTGAACAGATTGGCCTCGGAGGCCGGGCACAGGTTCTTGCAGGTCTTCTCGTCATCTCCGAACCGGCTCTGCACCGTGGCGAAGGAGATCGGGAAGTAGAAGCCGTCGCAGCTTCGCACGCAGACGGTGCGGAACGTCGAGGAGGGCGGACCAAGATCGGCCGGTACGGCGGCGGCCGGGCTATTATTGCCGAACATGTTGTCGAAGAAGCCGCCGCCGCCCGCATTGCGCGCCGCCGCGGCATATTGCGGGCCGCAATTGTTCTGCGCCAGCGCCAGGATGACCGAGCGGCGCTGGTTGTCGCGTTCGCCATTGCCGGGGCCGCCACCGCGCAGCCGCTCGAGGCTGATGGTGATCTGGTCGAGGTTGGAGCGCATCTGCTGAATCTGATTATTGACCGGGCCGCATTGCGCGTTCTGCCCGGAGAATAGCGAGAAGAAACCGGACGAATCGCAGCCCATCCGCCTGGCCTGCTGCGAAACGCGGTCGAGTTCCCCTTGCTGGCGATTGGCGGCTTCTTCGTAGCGCCGGACCTGTTCGGCCTTGGCGGCATCGCCGCCGCCGCGATCGACATTCGCCAGTTGCGCTTCGAGGCGCTGGCACATCGGGTTGGCTTGTGGGTTTCCCTGCTGCTGCTGGAACGGCGGCGGCCCGCCTTGCGCCCGCGCGGCCAGGCTCAGGGTCGCCGCTGCCGAAAGCGCCACGCAACCGAACGTGAACCGAACCAATCTCGCGTGTCTGGGCATCATCCCGCCATCAGTCGTTTCAAAGACGCACCGCTTCGCCCATGACGGCAATTGGTTAACGCGCGTCTGACATAGCGCCTTCGCGGGGCATCGTCACGTCGTTTCCGGGGCGCTGATGTGGCGGGTGGACGCCTCGACGGACTTGACGCCTCCGCCATTGCTGCCGCATGGTGCGGCCATGAACGGTTTCCTCAACATCTGTGGCATTTGCCACACGATTATTCGCTAGCTGATCGCTGGCTGAGGCCGTCTATTCTCTCATGAGATCAGCAGACGCCCGGCCGCAGGCAAGGGTTTGTCATGGATTTGCGACTCTACGATACGCTGACGCGGACGAAGCGCACGTTTACGCCGATCGATGCGTCGAATGTGCGGATGTATGTCTGCGGGCCGACCGTTTACGACTTCGCCCATATCGGCAATGCGCGCCCGGCGATCGTGTTCGACGTGCTGTTCCGGCTGCTCCGCCATCAATATGGCGCCGAGCATGTCACGTACGTGCGCAATATCACCGACGTCGATGACAAGATCAACGACCGCGCGTTGCGGGATTTCCCGGACTTGCCGCTGAACGAGGCGATCCGCCGCGTGACGGAAGCCACGGCGACCCAGTTTCAGGCCGACGTTGATGCGCTCGGTTGCCTGCGGCCGACGGTCGAGCCGCGCGCGACCGACTTCGTGCTGCCGCGGGCCGACGGGAAGGCGGACATGGTGACGATCATCCGGCAACTGATCGACCGCGGGCACGCATATGTGGCCGAGGGCGAAGTGCTGTTCGATACGCAGTCGATGCCGGATTACGGCGCGCTGTCGGGGCGTCGCTTGGAGGACCAGAAGGCCGGCGCGCGCGTCGCGGTCGATGCGCACAAGAAAAATCCAGCCGATTTCGTGCTGTGGAAGGGATCGAGCGAGAACGAGCCCGGCTGGGATTCGCCGTGGGGCCGAGGCCGTCCGGGCTGGCATATCGAATGTTCGGCGATGTCGGCGGCCTACCTCGGCACGACGTTCGACATTCACGGCGGCGGGCTCGATCTGATCTTTCCGCATCATGAGAACGAGATCGCGCAATCGCGCTGCGCGCACGGCACCGACGTGATGGCGAACGTCTGGATGCATAACGGCTTCCTGCAGGTCGAAGGCGAGAAGATGTCCAAAAGCCTCGGCAATTTCGTGACGATCCGGGAGGTCTTGAACGATTGGCCGGGCGAAGTGGTGCGGCTCAACATGCTCAAGACGCACTATCGATCGCCGATCGACTGGACGGTGAAGGGGTTGGAAGAATCTAATCGCGTCATCGACAGTTGGTATGAATTTGTCGGTGACGGGTCGGCGTCCCAACCAACTACGAGCTTTCTTGACGCGCTATCAGACGATCTCAATTTATCTCTAGCCATGTCAGAAATGCATCGGCTGACGAGATCCAGTCAACTTGGATCGTTCAAAATAGGAGACCGGTTAGGACAGAAACCAAATCCTGCAGCACTTAAGGCGTGTGCAAATCACCTGGGCCTTTTATTAGAAACGCGAAGCCATTGGCAGCGCACCACATTTTCTCAAGCCAATATCGAAGAAGATGCAGTCTCGAAATTGTTATCCGCTCGAACCGTTGCCCGCGCGAACAAAGACTTCGCCGAATCCGATCGCATCCGTGACGAACTTCTCGCAATGGGCGTGACGTTGAAAGACGGCAAGGACGCCGACGGCAAGCCGATCACCACCTGGGAGATCGCGCGATGAACAGCTACCAACACGCCGTCATTCCGGGGCGCGAGCTTGCGGCAAAATCGACATTGTCGATTTTGCGCAAAGCGAGCGAGCCCGGAATCCATAACCCCTGCCGGGCGTATGGATTCCGGGCCTTCAACACGCATCGGCTTCGCCGACGCGTGTTGAATCCCGGAATGACGAAGCAGAGGGCCGTATGATGGCGCAGGCCATGCCCATTCCTGCGCTGCGGCCGATGTTGCCCGAGGACCTTCCGGTGCTCGCTGCGATTTTCGCGGCCAGCGTCGAGGAATTGACCGGCGACGACTACAGCGAGGCGCAGCAGGCCGCGTGGATCGCCGCCACCGATGACGAGATCGCTTTCGGCAAGCGCCTTGCCGGCCAACTGACGTTGGTTGCTACGCTGCAAAACTCGCCGGTTGGCTTCGCGTCGTTGAAAGGCGCGGACCATATCGATCTGTTGTACGTGCATCCCGGCGCGACCGGTCGCGGTGTCGCGGCGCTGCTGATCGACGCGCTGGAACGGCTCGCCGGCGCGCGCGGCGCGACGGCCTTGAGCGTCGATGCCAGCGACACGGCGGAAGGTTTCTTTGCCAAGCGCGGCTATGCCGCTACGCAACGCAACACCGTTACAATGGGCGAGGAATGGCTCGCCAACACCACGATGAAAAAGACGCTGACGCCAGCAATGCCGGGAATGCCATCATGAGCAAGGAACGGCTGTATCTGTTCGACACCACGCTGCGGGACGGCGCGCAGACCAACGGCGTCGATTTCACGCTGCACGACAAGCAGATCATCGCCGGCATGCTCGATGATCTCGGCATCGATTATATCGAGGGCGGCTATCCCGGCGCGAATCCGACCGACACGGCATTCTTTGCGACCAAGCCCGATCTCGACCATGCAAAGTTCACCGCCTTCGGCATGACGCGGCGCGCCGGACGCTCGGTCTCGAACGATCCGGGAGTCGCCTTGTTGCTGGACGCCAAGGCGGATGCGATCTGCTTCGTCGCCAAATCCTCGGCCTATCAGGTGCGCGTCGCGCTGGAGACCACGAACGAGGAAAACCTTGCCTCGATCCGTGACAGCGTCTCGGCTGCGAAAACCGCCGGGCGCGAAGTAATGCTCGACTGCGAGCATTTTTTTGACGGCTACAAAGAAGACGCGGCGTTCGCTCTGTCCTGCGCGAAGGCGGCTTATGAGTGCGGCGCGCGCTGGGTCGTGCTGTGCGACACCAATGGCGGGACGATGCCGCATGAGATCGAGGCGATCGTGCGCGAGGTCGTCACGCACATCCCCGGCGATCATGTCGGCATTCACGCGCATAACGACACCGAACAGGCGGTGGCGAATTCCTTCGCCGCCGTGCGCGCCGGCGCACGGCAGATTCAGGGTACTCTGAACGGTCTCGGGGAGCGCTGCGGCAATGCCAATCTGTGTTCGGTGATCCCGACGCTGCGGCTGAAGAAAGAGTTTTCCGACGCGTTCGAGATCGGCGTGTCGCAGGACAAGCTCGGCACGCTGATGAAGGTGTCGCGCGCGCTCGATGACATTCTGAATCGCGCGCCGGATCGCCACGCGCCCTATGTCGGCGAAAGCGCCTTCGTCACCAAGACGGGCATCCATGCCTCGGCCGTGCTGAAAGACCCGCACACCTACGAGCACGTCGCGCCCGAAGCGGTCGGAAATCACCGCAAGGTGCTGGTGTCGGATCAGGCCGGTCGATCCAACGTCATTGCCGAGCTTGATCGTGCGGGGATCGTGTATGACAAGGCCGATCCGAAGCTGACGCGGCTGGTCGAGGACATGAAGGAGCGCGAGGCGCTCGGCTATGCTTATGAGTCGGCCGATGCGTCGTTCGATCTTTTGGCGCGGCGCGTGCTCGGCAAGGTGCCGGAATATTTCCGCGTGGTGCAGTTCGATGTGAACACCGAGCAGCGCTACAACGCCAACGGCGAGCCGGTGACGGTGGCGCTGGCGGTGGTCAAGGTCGACGTCGCCGGCGAGACGCTGATCTCGGCGGCGGAAGGCAACGGTCCGGTCAATGCGCTCGACGTGGCACTGCGAAAGGACCTCGGCAAATATCAGACATATATCGAGGGGCTGCGACTGGTCGATTACCGGGTGCGTATCCTCAATGGCGGCACCGAAGCCGTGACGCGCGTGCTGATCGAGAGCGAGGACGAAAAAGGCGAGCGCTGGACCACGATCGGCGTGTCGCCGAACATCATCGACGCCTCGTTTCAGGCGCTGATGGATTCGGTGGTCTACAAGCTCGTGAAATCCGGTGCACCCGTGTGATGACGGCCCAGTATTCCGGGCTGTCTCCGTCCACACCTGTTGTCACACCAGCGAGTTGATCCGGATGACGCCCGCACCGATCGCGGTGGCGGAGCCTGAGCCGTAATATGGCGACGATGTCGTGCTGTACCCCGAGATGCCCTGGATCAGGAGCGATGCTGCATCGACGTTACCGGCGCCATTCGCGAACGACAACAACGGCAGCAGCCCGGATTGCAAGAGTGACGGAACGGGCGTCGCAACGGCCGTTTTCAGAACATCGGTCGCCCGCAAGGCGCCGTCGATCGTGTCGAGTGTGGCTTTCAGTTCGTCGGATGACGATGCATTCGTGAGCGACGCTTCGGTCAGTGCATCGAGCAAGGCGACCGCGCGCTCCGATGCATCGGGACCGGTCGAGCGCTGCGATGAACCCTTGATGACGTCGAAAGCCGCCGTCCCGATCGTATCGACGATCTTGCGCGCCGCCGCCGAGACGTCGGCCGTCACCTGCGGCGTCAGCGCCGCGGCGAGCGCCGCCGCGCCTGTCGGCGTCTGAAAGCCGACCAGCACATTGACGGCGCCGTCCGCGACGCGTCGGCTGCCGATCTTGACGGTGCGAAAACCGTCGGAGATCTGCTCGGTGCCGATCTTGACGCGGTCCGTTCCGACCTTGACCTGTTCGGTGCCGATGGCGACGCGCGTAGTGCCGGTCTTGACCTGCTCGGTGCCAGTGACGAATTGTTCGGTGCCGACCACGACCTGCTGCGTGCCGGTGACATATTGCTCGGTGCCCGTTTTGACCTGCTCCGTCCCCGTCTTGACCTGCTGCGTACCGGTCTTGATCTGTTCGGTTCCAATTTTGATCTGACGCGTGCCGGTGACAACCTGTTCTGTACCGGTGACGACCTGCTCCGTGCCCGTCTGCACGGATTTGTAACCGACGACACTTGAATTCGTCGTGCCGGCCGTGAGGCCGAGATCGGCGAGCGGCGAACCCGACCGATCGAGGAACTGGTTGGCGACATCGGCAATCTTTAGCGACTGCGCATTGTCCGTGGTCAGGTGCAGTCTGCCGTCGCTGCCGATCGAGGCCGTGAGGCCGCTAACGCTGCTGAGAGCCGTCGTCAGCGCCGTCTTGAAACTTCCGTCATTGGCCTTGAAGTGGAATTTTGTCGTCGTGCCGTTGGCCGTGACGGACAGTTGCGTGGTCGAATTGAACTTGATCGTGGCGGCTTGGCCGGTGCCGACAGTGATCGCGAGATCCGCGCCGGCGTCGATGCCGGCTGCGGAAATGCTGGAATAGGGTGCAAGGCTTTTGCCGCCATTGACGTTGGTGCCGTAAACGGCCTGCTGCTCAAAGACCGCGCGGGTCTCATAGATGTTGCGGGTCTCGGTGATGTTTTCCGTCTTGAACACATCGCGCGTTTCATAGACGTCACGCGTCTCGTAGATGTCGCGGGTCTCGAACGTGTCGCGCGTCCCGTAGGTGTTTCGCGTTTCGGTGATATTGCGCGTGCCGTAGGTGTCGCGCGCTTCAAACGTGTCGCGATCTTCATACTTGGTGCGGGTCTCGAACCGATCGCGATCCGCGAACACATCCTGCTGGCGATAGGCGGCCCGCGTCTCGGTGACGTCTTCATCCTTGAAGCGCGGTTCGGTGTCATATTGCGCGACCGGCGTGGCGCTGGCGTCATCGGCTTTGGTTTTCACATTCGCCAGCGAGGCGCGCAGCCCGGTTAGCGACTGGCTAAGCGAGTTCAGCAATGTCTTGCGCGAGGTTGCGGTATCGGCCGGCGAGGAGACGATCTTGGCCGGCGGGGTCGAGATCGCGCTGTTGTCGAGCACCTGATTGCGCGCGGCCGTCAATGCCGTCGCGCCAATCGTCAGACCCCCATAGGCGCTGCTGGTGCGGTTCAGAATGCCGATGCTGACGCGGTTGAGACTGATTCCTGCAATAGCCACGAGACGTCCCCAAAAGGCTCAATCGAAACTTGCTCCGAACGGGCCGATCAGTACCGCGCTCGAATGACCATTTCGTCGGCTAAATCCAGAGGATTTAAGGACAGTTTTAAACAGTCCGCCATCGACCGCCGGAAGTCGGCCAGCCGTGGCTATAAATTTGTCCGTGTCCGACCGTCTTGCAAAGTCAGGGCAACCAAAGCCGCGAGACTCGGCGAAACTCTAGCTGCGCACTGGTCTGGCCGCGCCGCATATGTGGTGGGTTTGCCCAAATTTTGCTCTGGCCATATGTTAATAAACTGCAACCCTGCTGGAGCGGGGGCGTTTAATCGCTCAACCTGATGAGGAGAGCATCATGGCGTCAACCAAGCGAGCCGGTTTGATCTCGTTGTTCACGATCGTCGTTTGCAGCCCGGCGTTTGCGCAGCAGGGCATGGAGGCGCAACGCGAGGCCTGCACGCCCGATGCGTTTCGGCTTTGCATGTCATCGATGCCGGATGCGGGGCGGGTCGAAGGCTGTTTGCGCAGCAACAATTCTCGACTGAGCGCCGCCTGCTATGCGGTCTTCAATCCGCCGCAGCAGCAAGCCGAAACGACGGGACAGATTCGCGACCGGGGGGTGCGGCCTCAGCGCGAGGTGCAGCGTCAGCCGCAGCGCGATTACGATCAGCCGCGCGACTATCGACGTGACGATTATCGGCGTTATGACGGCTCGGGCGGTGGCCAGCAGCGCGACTATCGATCGCGCATGCTGCAGCCGAATTACGACGATTGAAGAAAAGCCCGGCAGCGATGCCGGGCTTTTCGTTTGCGATGACTTGGCCTGTTAGCGGCAAATGCGGGTCTTGCGCACGACGACGCGGCCCATCGGCCCGCGCGTGCGGACGACCCGGACGGTGCAGGCCGGACGGCGACGGACGACCGTCGTGCGGCGCACAACAACCTGTGACGACACGTCGGTCATGGGCGCGCTGATGCCGACGGGCTGCGATGTCGCGGCCGAGGCCGGCGCTGCAAACGATGCAAGACCGAGAGCAACGGCGGCGGCAAATCCCAAAGCAATCGTTTTCATGAGTGGTGTTCCTTCTCGAAATGGCGGCAAGCTCGAACGAACGGCCGTGGCGTAACGTCGCTTGCTGCGCATGAATTTCGTCTGAACAATTCATGGCCGGATGAGGGCAGGGCTCCGGCATTCGACCAAAGCCCAATCGTGTCGAACAACCTCGCGGGCATATGATCACGATCTACAGCCCCAGACCGTCGCACGCCGGCATGGCGATGGGTGATCGCATGACGTCAACTGCCGTCGCTGTCGCTGCCACGGTCATCCTGCTTTTTCCGATGGGTTTCTTCCTGTTGTCATCGCCGGCGTTCTTGTTGGTGACGCTTGATATCCCGGAGGTCACGCAATTGCTGCGCGGTGTCTTCTACGCCCATTTTCTGATGGTGAGCATCGCCGGCGGCATCGGAACACTGGCCTTCGCGACGGCCGGTCGACCGGTCTTCGCCGTCGGCGTCGGCTTGATCACGGCTTTTGCGATTTTTGCGCGACGCTGGTTTCTGGGGCGGATCGATGCCGAACTTCGGGCCAGAGATGCCGGCGACGCAAGTGCGGTTCGCCGACTGCGGTGGCTGCATTGGGAAGGCATGCTGTTCAACGCGATCCAACTCGCCGTTGTGCTGGTTTGCATTCCCTCCATCACTTCGATCTGATCAACCTCGCTGCGCGACAGGCCACTCTTGCGAAGCACGAGAGCGAACGAAAACCCCGGCATCGCTGCCGGGGTTTCGTAATCGTTGCGATCGATACAGTTTACCGTCTGCGCGCCGACGACAGGCTCGGATTGACCGCGCCGGCCTGTCCCGCAAAGAACGCCGCGAGTGCGCCGAGCAGCAAAGCCAGTGCGCCGAACAGCGCGCCGCGCGACACGGTCTTCGCGGTGGCATCCGCCGCCTCCTTGGCCTGCGCCTTGGCCTTGGTGACGAACTCCTTGTATTGCTGCTGATACTTCGTGACGTCTGCCTTGGCCTGATCAACCGGGATGCCCTGCGCCTTCGCCAGCGCATCGGCCGCCTTGTCGGCGGCTGCCGCCTGCTGCGCCGGGTCGTCGGAGAGAGCGCCGCGCATCGCGGCGATGGCCTGGTCCCGCAACGCCGCCGGATCCTGACCACCGAGCGAGCCGCGCACCTGATTTTCGATGCGCGCCATCGGGTCGTTGATGTTCAGCGACGGCGCGGCTGTTTGTACGGCGGTCTGGATCGTACCGCCGAGCGTCTTTCCGACGCCGCCCAGCGCCCCGGACACGGTGGAGAGTGCACCGCCGAACAGGCCGGTCGCAGCAGATGAAATCAGATAGATGACGATGATCGTGGACAGCGCCCACGCGACGAGGCCGTGATAGGCGGTCGTCGACGGCGACGGCTTGCCCGACAACCGGCCGGCGATGTAACCGGCAATCGCGGAGGCGACGATTCCCGAAACCACCCACCAGATTCCGGCGCCGGCCGAGAATGCGCCGAGGCTCGGCGTGTCACCGGCGACCGGATCGACCGTCGACAGGCCGACGCCCAGACCGACCATGTTGAGAATGACCTGAAGCACCAGCGCCACCGTAACGCCGGCAAACACCGCGCCCCACGAAATCTGGTTCAGCATGATGGTATGCGCGGCCTCGGACGGCGTGGAAGGAGCAATCTCCGCGGCTGCGCGGTAGATCGAGTCGGAAACATCAGACATCATCTGTCACTTTCAATGGATTGAGTGCCGCCGTCAGCGCAAGGTTTTGAGTCGATCTCAATCGCGGCCACGGCATCGTTGCCGCGGCGACAGGCTGCGGGCATTCAAGCGATGAATAGGGTTTTGGTTCCGCGGGTGCGAACTGGCTTTGTTGAGTTCGATGTGAGGTTGCCGGTCGGGCGTCATGTGATGACAATGCGACGACAGAATAAGTGTTCTGCCAGTGGCCCGGATGAAGCTCTTGCGAAGTCCGAGCGCTGATGAACACTGAGTGGGATGATTACCAGTATGAACCCAAAGCTGCAGGAAATTCCAGCATAACTGATGGGCTCGAACACAGGTTACGGCCCCTGCTTGATGGACACCCCGTTGTTGTCATTGATGGACATGGGGCGCGTCCCCACGGTCAAACAAGAAATGGAAAAACATCTTGCCGGAGTAGGCGAAAAATTGGTGTTTGAAGTTCGAGTTTAACAACAAAAACCCCGGCATCGCTGCCGGGGTTTTGCATTTGTCGCTCGGGATTCCGGGTTCGCGTTCGGCGAGAGCCGACCGCGCCCCGGAATGACGTTCTGGATCAGAAATCCATGCCGCCCATGCCGCCGCCGCCCGGAGGCATGCCGCCGCCTGCGCCGCCCTTCTTGGGCAGTTCCGCAACCATCGCTTCGGTGGTGATCAAGAGACCCGCGACCGAGGCCGCGTTCTGGATCGCCGCGCGCACGACCTTGGTCGGGTCGATGATGCCCTTCTTGACGAGATCGCCGTAAGTGCCGGTCTGCGAGTCGAAGCCGAAGGCATAGGACGGGTTTTCCAGAACCTTGCCGACGATCACCGAGCCGTCTTCGCCGGCGTTGATCGCGATCTGCCGAGCCGGGGAGGAGAGCGCCTTGCGGACGATCTCGACGCCGGTCTTCTGGTCGTCGTTTTGCGTCTTGATCTTCTTGAGCTGCTCGGAAGCGCGCAGGAGGGCGACGCCGCCGCCCGGCACGATGCCTTCTTCAACCGCCGCACGGGTCGCGTGCATCGCGTCGTCGACGCGGTCCTTGCGCTCCTTGACTTCGACTTCCGTCGCGCCGCCGACGCGGATCACCGCGACGCCGCCCGCGAGCTTGGCCAGACGCTCCTGCAGCTTCTCACGGTCGTAGTCCGAGGTGGTTTCCTCGATCTGCGCCTTGATCTGCGACACGCGCGCCTCGATGTCGGCCTTCTTGCCGGCGCCGTTGACGATCGTGGTATTCTCCTTGTCGATCATCACCTTCTTGGCGCGACCGAGCATGGCGAGCGTGACGTTCTCCAGCTTGATGCCGAGATCTTCCGAGATCGCCTGGCCGCCGGTGAGGATCGCGATGTCCTGCAGCATGGCCTTGCGGCGATCGCCGAAGCCCGGCGCCTTCACGGCGGCGACCTTGAGGCCACCACGCAGCCGGTTGACGACCAGCGTGGCCAAAGCCTCGCCTTCGACGTCTTCCGCGACGATGACGAGCGGCTTGCCGGTCTGCACGACGGCTTCGAGCAGCGGCAGCATCTCGTTCAGCGAGGAGAGCTTCTTCTCGTTGATGAGAATGTAGGCGTCGTCCATTTCAACGCGCATCTTGTCGGCGTTGGTAACAAAGTAGGGGCTGATATAGCCGCGGTCGAACTGCATGCCTTCGACGACATCGAGTTCGGTTTCAAGCGACTTGGCTTCCTCGACCGTGATGACGCCCTCGTTGCCGACCTTCTTCATCGCGTCGGCGAGGAACTTGCCGATTTCCGCGTCGCCGTTCGCCGAGATGGTGCCGACCTGGGCGATCTCGTCGTTGGATGTGACCTTCTTGGAATTCTTGACCAGATCGGCGACGACGGCTTCGACCGCCATGTCGATGCCGCGCTTCAGATCCATCGGGTTCATGCCGGCGGCCACCGACTTGGCGCCTTCACGGACGATGGCCTGAGCCAGAACGGTCGCGGTGGTGGTGCCGTCGCCGGCGAGATCGGCCGACTTCGAGGCGACTTCGCGCACCATCTGCGCGCCCATGTTCTCGAACTTGTCGTCAAGCTCGATCTCCTTGGCGACGGTGACGCCGTCCTTGGTGATGCGGGGTGCGCCGAACGACTTGT